>NZ_CM186285.1:0-1960118 GCF_059772385.1 Prochlorococcus sp. MIT2302
GTGCCCACTCGCAATGAGCTATGGACGAAAGTGCAGCAATTACTGCAAAAGAATTTAAGTAAGCCTTCATACGAAACATGGATACGCCCAGCTGAATACTTTGACTTCAAAGATGGGCGTTTGACCTTACTTGCTCCAAATAGCTTCTCAAGTGATTGGTTAAGAAAAAATTATTCTCAAAAAATCGAAGAGATTGCAACAGAGATACATGGACATGAAGTTAAGGTTTACATCCAGGTTAAAGAAGAATTTTCGTCAAATAAAAGCGATAAGAAAAAGACTTTTTCTGATTTAGAAAATAATGCAATTCCCGCTAGAGATAATTCAAAAGCTAAATCGAAGCAAGCCCAAACAAAAAAATTTTTACCTAGTTTGAATCTTCGGTACGTGTTCAATAGATTCGTTGTAGGTCCTAATAGTCGGATGGCTCATGCCGCTGCAATGGCAGTAGCGGAAGCCCCAGGTAGAGAGTTCAACCCATTATTTATTTGTGGAGGTGTTGGTCTAGGTAAAACTCATCTTATGCAATCTATTGGCCATTACAGATTGGAAATCGACCCACAAGCAAAGGTTGCATATGTTTCCACTGAGACTTTTACCAATGATTTAATTGTTGCTATCAGAAAAGATGGAATGCAAGCTTTTAGAAATAGGTATAGAGAAGCTGATTTGATATTGGTTGACGATATACAATTCATAGAGGGGAAAGAATATACACAGGAAGAGTTTTTTCATACTTTTAATGCTTTGCATGAGGCAGGGAGGCAAATTGTTCTTACAAGTGACAGGCCACCAAGTCAAATACCTCGTTTACAAGAAAGATTGATTTCAAGATTCTCAATGGGACTAATCGCTGATATTCAAGCGCCAGATTTAGAAACGAGAATGGCAATATTACAAAAAAAAGCTGAACATGAAAGAATGCGTTTACCAAGAGATTTGATTCAGTTCATAGCTGGAAGATTCACTTCGAATATTAGAGAATTGGAAGGGGCCTTTACTCGAGCTGTGGCCTTTGCCTCTATAACTGGGCTGCCAATGACAGTCGAATCAGTAGCACCTATGCTTGATCCTACTGGACAAGGAGTTGAAGTTAAACCTAAGCAAGTCTTGGAAAAAGTAGCTGAGGTATTTGGAGTTACTGAAGAGGAAATGCGTAGCCCCAGTAGACGTAGACCTGTTAGTCAAGCAAGACAGGTTGGTATGTATTTAATGCGCCATGGTACAGACTTAAGTCTCCCTCGTATTGGAGAATCTTTTGGGGGAAAAGATCATACAACAGTTATGTATGCTATTGAACAAGTGGAAAAGAAACTTTCAAGTGAGCCACAACTGGCTAGCCAGGTTCAAAAAGTTAAGGATCTACTTCAAATTGATTCACGAAAACGCCGTTGATTAAATAATGTAGATAGAAAAATTTAATTTTAATCGAATAGTCTTGGATTTTGATCAAGCCTATTCTTAGTAGGTATTTTAGGACCTAGGTCAACACCATCAATACTTGCTGTGCGTTCAAGAGCTTGCCTAAGCAATCTTCCTGATAATAAGGGCATATCTCTTGGAACTGAGATTCTATCTCGGAGGTAGCGTAACGCATAGGCACTATATTTTTCTGGAGTACAATCTTTTTTTGAAATCATAGAAGTTAAGGCTGCTCTCAATGGCTGATCAAACAATTTATTTTTCATTGGGCTAACAGCAATGATTCTCTCTTTATGTTTGATAACTCTTCCTAAAGCCAATGCCTCATAATGGTTTTTTGATTTTTGATCAACTTTTAAATCTACTAGTTCCAATTTTCCTAGTCCAGAACCTTTATCAATTTCTTGGGCAAATAATTTCTGGGCTTCATTTGAATAAGTAAAGCAACCTCCCATTTGTGGAGGTAAATCATGGGCATGAGTATGAAAATCTCCTTGAGTTCCTCTATATTCGTCAAGGTTTTCAAGATTGCTAAGCCATGTATTTATGAGAGGGTGCTCATCTCTTAATGAATATCCCTTGTAGTAAGCCAATGAGGCATTCATTCTCTCAACATATGGAATAAAAATAACATCTGCTGATCCAGGCTTGTTCCCATCATCTTTTGAGATTGGTGTAAGCCATCCGAAAGGGTCTTTTTGTAGTTCTTCTTCAAATTTTTTCGCAACAAGTTTAAAACTCTCTTTCTTTTGTTCTTCTTGGCCTTGGAAAAGAGAGTTACGACATAACCAATTACACCATGATGAGAATAATTCTCTTTCAAGTCTCCTATGACCTATGACTTCCTTCGAATTTAGTGATTGACCTAGAGGACCATATATTTGCTCTAACACAAATAGAATCTCATCGCTTTCTGTTACTACATGATTTTTAATTTCTATTGCAGGGAGCATACCTGACGGTACTTTTCTTAGATACCATCTTTCTTTGTCTCCATAGCAACGCATTGTGATTTTTTTTACTCGGTAAGGAATTTTCTTGAGCTCTAACCAAATCCAAACTTTTTGGCAATAAGGACACCATGCATGATTATCCCTATAAAGAGTAACAATTGCTTCGGACTCAATTTTATTAAAAAGACGAAGTGAGGAATATGGGTTATTTAACCCGTTGATTTGATCAATTGGATCAGCCGCATATGTTGCTAATTCTTCCCAACTCATTGCATTTCTTGTTGGATTCATTTATTTCAACGAGAATAGGGAAATAATACTAGGTTTCAAAATTGAAAAGGTCTTTTGATTTAATTGTCATAGGTGCAGGATCCGGTGGACTTGCTGCTGCAAAGAAAGCTGCTAGCTATGGAGCATCAGTGGCGATCATCGAAGGTGATCTTGTTGGAGGAACATGTGTAATAAGAGGTTGTGTCCCAAAAAAATTATTAGTATTCGGCTCCTCTCTCTCAGAGAGTTTGTTGTCTGCACCATCTTATGGTTTTGATTTCGATAATTTACAGATCAAGTCTGAGCGTTTATTGGCTAATATTCGACAGGAAGTGCAAAGGCTGAATGAATTGCATGAGGCTTTTCTAAGTAAGGCAAATGTTCAGCTTTTTAAAGGTTGGGGTGAGTTTAGAAATTCAAATTGTATTGCCATAAAAAATCGAAAAAATGGAGAGATATTACATGAACTCTGTGGTGAAAGAATTCTTCTTGCAGTGGGAGGCAGACCTAAAAGACCAAGTATCGAAGGGGCATCTTTAGGTTGGACAAGTGATGATATGTTTATTCTCAAAAGTTTTCCAAATAAAATTACAATTGTTGGCGCAGGTTATATTGCTTGCGAATTTGCATGCATATTACAGGGATTAGGTGTTGAGGTTACTCAACTAGTAAGAGGTGAACGAATCTTAAGAGGGTTTGACCTCGAGCTTTCTTCATCATTAACCGAGGCTATGAGGAATAAAGGCATTAACATAATTTTCGGAGAGAATCTTTCTTCAATAAAAGGAACCCCCGGATCTTTAATTATAAAAACAAATACAGGTAAAGAGCTTGAATCGAATGGATTACTTTTCGCTACTGGTAGAGAGCCATTTTTAGAGGGGTTGGAGTTAGAGAAAGTGGGCATTGAAATTTTTGAAAACAAAATTAAAGTTGATAGTGAAAACAAAACAAATGTTTCTAATATCTTTGCTATTGGAGATGTAACTGACAGGATCAACTTGACACCTGTCGCAATTGATGAGGGTAGAAAGTTTGCAGATAGAAATTATGGAAAATCGGATCGTAAGGTTAACTACGATTTTGTTCCATATGCTGTGTTTAGTCAGCCTGAAATAGCTTCTGTGGGTATGACTGAAGAGAAGGCTATCCAATCGGTTGGGAAAGATAACATTAAAGTATATAGATCAATATTTAGGCCCTTATCTAAATCATTACCAAAGACTGGCTCTAAATGTATTTTAAAGCTAATAGTTAACAAAAATAATAATAAAGTTTTGGGATGTCATATGATTGGAGATAATGCATCTGAGATTATTCAAATGGCATCAATATCACTAATGCTAGGAGCTAAAAAGTCTGATTTTGATAATACAATGGCATTGCATCCTACGATAGCAGAGGAATTTGTTACGATGAGATGAATTATTAGAAGGTGTCATTCATTAGTATTTTTTCTTATTTTTAACCAGTAAGTAATTGTCTTATATATGATTGTTACTATTGAAAATGATATGGCTATAAAAACTAACTCTTTGAATGATGAATGTAAAGTTGGTAGAGTTAATGGTATTATTTTATCTGCAATATAAAGCATATATAATCCTAATAGAACCCCACCTTCACCTCTGCTGATAATCCCTTTTGTCCAAAAAATTGGCATGCAAGCAAGTGTCGTGATTACCATAATAGGAATATCTTTAGTTATTAGTATCTTCTCAACAACTAAACCACTGTCACCAGATAATACAGAACAGCTACCTAAAACTAGTAGTTGATTTAACAAACAACTTCCAATTACGTTGCCTATCGCTAGATCAGTTTGAGCACGAAAAGCGGCAACTAATGACGTGATTAACTCTGGTAAAGAGGTGCCCAGAGATACAATCGTTAACCCAATTATTGCTTCACTAACACCTAGTAGTTCTGCAATTGTTGATGCGCCTTCTATTAGCAGTCGTGATCCAAGAGTAAGCAGGAAAATGCCACCTATTAATTTTACGCATGCATTTAATAAACTTGTAGAGTCTTTTTCTATATTGATTTCTGGTTCTGCTTCTTGAGTTCTTTGCGGTTCCTCTCTTGCTGTGCGAATTTCCCAAGTGGTATTTATTATTAGTGCGACTATTAAAGCTACGCCAAATTGCCAAGTTATTAGCTCCGAAGCAGCCATTCCCCAGACTGCAGTTGATATTCCTAAAAGAAGAGGAATGTCTCTTCTTACAAGACGACTTCCAACTCTTAAAGGTCGTATTAGTGCACTTCCTCCGAGAACCACCATCACATTGAAAATATTGCTGCCAACAATGTTGCTCAAAGCAAGACTATCTGATCCAGTAAGGGAGGAGTTGACACTAACAAATAGTTCAGGTGCACTTGTCCCGAGAGATACTATTGTTAAACCAATAACTAGTTGAGGGATCCCAAGGATTAAAGCTAAAGCTACAGACCCTTGTATAAAGAACTCCCCACCGCTAAAAAGTAAAAGTATTCCAGTAATAAGCTCAAAAAATGACAATAACATTGACGGCATAGTTGAGTGATTTATTGAGAAACTAAATTAGTGAATTAATTTATATTATTTCTATTTGGTATTATCTTAATATCTTAGCTCTTTTTAGATACTTGAAGACTTATTGATCAAGGTTGCATAAGATATACATTAAAAAGCTTTAATCCTGTGATTGCTTCTGTAAATCAAATCTCATTATTAAAGCCGGATGATTGGCATCTGCATTTGAGAGATGGAAAGATTTTGAAAGGTGTTTTAAGGCACACAGCAAATGTATTTTGCCGTGCTATAGTCATGCCTAATCTTGATCCGCCAATAACTACTTTAGACCAAGCAATAGGATACAAAAAAAGAATTATACAGTCTATCCCTGAAGGTGTCTCTTTTACTCCATTGATGACAGCATACCTCACGGATGATATGCCTCCAGAGGTTTTAGAAAGAGGCTTTGGAGAAGGTGTCTTCCATGGGGCAAAGCTCTATCCAGCGAATGTGACAACTAATTCTTCGTACGGGGTTACAGATATTAGAAAAATCGACAATCTATTTGAGACGATGGAAAGAATTGGCATGCCATTATTGATTCATGGAGAAGTGACCGATCTCAATGTTGATGTGTTTGATAGAGAAGCTGTTTTTATTGAGCGACACCTTGAACCATTATTAAGAAGATTTTCATCACTTAAAGTTGTTTTAGAGCACATCACGACAATCGATGCAATTGACTTTGTAGAAAGCAGTCAATTTGATATAGCAGCTACAATCACACCTCATCATTTACATATCAATCGAAATGCAATGTTCAATGGTGGATTAAGGAGTGATTTTTATTGCTTGCCAACAGCTAAGCGTGAAATACATCGTATTGCCCTT
The DNA here is from genome assembly GCF_059772385.1 of Prochlorococcus sp. MIT2302. Lineage (NCBI taxonomy): Bacteria > Bacillati > Cyanobacteriota > Cyanophyceae > Synechococcales > Prochlorococcaceae > Prochlorococcus > Prochlorococcus sp. MIT2302. The sequence goes on from NZ_CM186285.1 coordinate 6,031, forward strand.
AGAAAAGCGGCTACTAGTGCTAAATCCTGCTTTTTCCTTGGAACTGATTCAGCACCTCATACACGTAAGTTTAAGGAAAGTTCATGTGGATGTGCAGGAATCTTTAATGCTCCTTTCGCTTTGGAAAGTTATTTGAAAGTATTTGAAGAAGAAAATGCTCTGGAAAGGTTTGAAGCTTTTTCAAGTATTAATGGAGCTACTTTTTATGGATTACCTTTAAATACAGAGAGGATAACTTTGGTTAAAGAAGATATTTACGTACCACAACTTGTTGATGTTGGATTAGATGGTGATCCCAATGATTTTGTAAAACCATTTCATTCAGGAGAAACTCTTGGCTGGGTTGTGCGAGATGCTCAGCTAGATTGGTGAATGATTCTTTCCATGGTTATTTAAATCTGGATATAATTAAGAGTACTGATTTAAGCACATACGTTTACGCTAATATGTAAATGCCTTAGAGTTAATTTCTGGCATTGTAACAACCCTTGCTATTACTGGGGAGTGTGGCGGAATTGGTAGACGCACCAGACTTAAAATCTGTTGGCCGCTTTTTGGCCGTGGGGGTTCAAGTCCCCCCACTCCCATGACGTTTTGTCTTTTGATTGTGTGTTTAAGCCCTATTGGATTGGCAGGAACTATTAGTCCGATGATTACATTATCTGCTTATGCGTTATTGGGCGGGATGTATTTGTTGGTAGTTCCTTTATTCCTTTTTTATTGGATGAATAATCGTTGGAATGTTATGGGAAAGTTTGAACGCCTGTTTATATATGGTCTTGTTTTTCTTTTCTTTCCTGGAATGGTTTTATTCGCACCGTTTCTTAATTTAAGAATGAATGGAAAAGAGGAGTCTTGAACTTTGACAAGAGCACAGGTTTTTCAAATAGGACTGGTTGTTTTTTTGTTTGGAGGATTGGGATATGAAGCATTTCAACTGTTTGGATTTGAATCAATATCAGCTGGTATTGCGACACAGTCAATATTAATTTTAATTATTTTTGCATGGACAGTTTCTTATCTCTTCAGGGTTTTCTCTGGGAATATGACTTTTATGGAACAACGTAAACGATATAGACAAGCTTATGAAAAATTGACTGATGAAAGAATTAGAGAAAAATTTGAGGCTATGACAGATGAAGAAAAAAATGAATTATTAAAAACCGTTGAAAAAGAAAGTTATGAACAAACTTAAGTTTTAATTACGAAGTCTCAATAATTTTTTACTCTTAGGGAGACAAAAATGATAAAAAAGATATATACCCAAGGTTAGAACATTGAAAAGTACAAATATTAGTGGGTCTTTTTCCAAAATAAAAATGGAGAAAAGAATTGCACTAATGCCTTTCCTTATGGCAGGTGATCCTGATTTGGAAACAACAGCAAAGATTTTGTTAAAACTTCAAGAAAATGGCGCTGACATGATTGAGCTAGGAATTCCATATAGTGATCCTTTGGCAGATGGACCGATTATTCAATTAGCAGCTTCACGAGCTCTCTCTGCAGGAACCTCTCCTGACAGAGTTTTCAATATGTTATCCGAATTGAGAGATCAATTGACAATTCCAATAATTTTATTTACTTACTCCAATCCTCTTATTAATAGAGGTTTGGAAGAATTTTGCTTACAAGCTTCGAAAGTAGGTGTTTCAGGACTGGTCGTACCTGATCTTCCTTTAGAGGAAGCAGAAAAACTCTCAAAGATAGCTGAATCTAAAGAAATTGATTTGGTGTTACTTGTTGCTCCTACAACACCCCAGGATCGCATGAAAAAAATTGCTGCGACTTCTAATGGATTTACTTATCTTGTTAGTGTTACTGGAGTAACCGGAGAAAGGTCGTCACTAGAGGAAAATGTTGGAACTCTTGTTAAACAATTAAAACACTCCTCACATAGTCCAATTGCTGTGGGTTTTGGAATCTCGGAGGTCAAACATATTCAACAAGTTAGAGAATGGGGTGCTGATGGCGCAATTGTTGGCAGTGCTTTAGTTAAAAGAATTGCTAATGCCCCTATCGGAATGAAAGTCGAAGAAGCTGGGTCTTTTTGTAAAGAACTTAGAGCCGCAACCAATTAATATCTTTTTCAATATCAACAGATCAAGCGGAATATTGAATTCTTTTCTATGTTTTATCTTGAGAAATGTTTTTTATTTTACTTAAAATTATGGATCAATTTGTCCTTTGGGGGTCTTACTGTGAAGATGCTTTGATAAAGAGAACACCTTTTAGGCAAGAGCATCTTCACAGACTTTCATCTCTTAAGGAAGAAGGTACCTTAATTACATTAGGACCGACAAAATGTAATAGATATGTTTTTGGGATATTTAAATCTGAGAACATTAATTATATAAGAACTCTTATTAAAGATGACGTTTACTGGAGAGAGGGAATATGGACCGATTTTGAAATCTATTCATGGACCCAAGCTTTTTGAGCTTGTTCCCAGACCCAATTAGCTACTATTTGATCGCCATCTTCTCCTAGATTGTCTTCATACCCACTCATTATTCCGATTCCTTGTCTTGCTATCTTCGCTATTGCTCCTGGACTGTCAATTCCATTACGCTTTAATGATGAAATCCTCAAATTCTTTGATCTTCTGATTATGTTCCCGCCATTGATGTGACATCCAGCACAGTTTTGCTTGAAAAGATTTTCTCCTAAATTTGCCTCTAAAGCATTTAGCTCTCTCGCTAAACTTAAATAAAAAAATGTGCAACATAAGCTTATAAAAAAGAAACCTCTTAATTTTTTTTTCATGGTCTTATAAACCTTATTTATCGAAATTAATTTTAGAAAGGTCCTCACAAATTTCGTCAAGAAGATCAAGTTGTTCAGTAGAAGTTGATTCAAGGCTCATACTTGTTTGCCCTCCTTCATTGTTTCTCCATAACTCTTCAACCTGACATAGTCTACTTGCGATTTTTGGAATACCACCAGAGCTAAAATCTTTTTTCAAAGATTCAATCAAAGTAGGCATTCTCGCTGAAGGTAAATTAAGACTTTGGCAAAGTTCTGATTGTGTTCTTCCTGTTTGCCTCAACCAATCTTTTATGAGAAGTATTAGATCTTCCTCAATATCTTTTGACCAGCGCGCTTTGCTCATAGGGGAAACCATTTATCCAGCTTAGATTTTGCTCTGTATTTTATTTCTGGAGTAATGTGATGTTGCCAAAGACTAATTACAGCTGTAAGGGCCACCAGATCATCGCTAAAACCTGAGGCAGGAATAAAGTCGGGAATTAAATCAACAGGAACAATTAAATAAGTAAGTGCTCCCATAATGGATATCCTCACTTGGGGAGGAGTTGAATTATCCATGAGAAGTTCAAATCCTTCTAAAGCAGGCTGGGCAATTACTCTGCCTGCACTTAATAAGATTTTTTTGAGTATACCCTCGTTTATAACAGAACTTTCAAGTACTTCTGCTTCGAAAACTTCTTTATTTGAGTCCCTTGAACTAACCACAATTAAACACTTGTCTCTAAAAGGCCACTTTGAATACCTGTCTTTCTCAATTTCCTTAATGCTCGTTGAACTACTTGTCTGCAATATTCCCTGCTGCAATTCATTTGTCTAGCTACCTCCGCTAGTGTCCTCCATTCATTCGATCCATCTAGACCAAATCTAAGACTTAGGATAGTTCGTTCTTTTGGTGTGAGATTTGATTTATCCAATAAGGACCAAGCTGATGCACTTCTTTCAGCTAATTCAGCTAGTTCCATTGGAGCTACTTCCTCACTTGGAAGAATATCGACAAGCTCTGAAGGATCTGCTTTTGATTTGACTGCACCTTGCAAACTTACAGTGATACTTCTCAACTCGCATTCAAGCAATTCTTCTACCTCCTCTAAAGGCAGTTTCATTTGTATTGCTATTTGGTTGGTTGATGGATGAACCCCAAGTTCTTGCATAAGTCGGGACTTGGCAGCACGAAGTTTAGTTAGTTTTTCATTGATGTTTACGGGGATTCTTATTGTTCTACTTTGTGTTGAAAGAGCTCTATTTAATCCTTGTCTAATCCACCAGTAAGCGTAAGTTGAAAATCGATGCCCTCTTTTGGGATCATATTTCTCAACAGCTCTTGTTAAACCTAAAGTACCCTCTTGAATTAAATCAAGAAGGTCAAGACCTTTTCCTTGGTAGCGCTTGGCTAAATTTACAACAAGTCTCAAATTTGCTGTGATCATTTGATTCTTTGCTCGTTCACCTGCTTTAAGTGTTTTCTTCTCTGCGCTTGAATATTCGCACTCTGGCCCATTACCCCCAGATTGTTGGCAGCGTTCATTTAGTGCAACCATGGCTTGCACTTCTCTTCCCATCGTGAGTTCTTGCTCGGGTGTGAGCAATTCGTGTCTTCCTATTTCTCCAAGAAAGTCGCTTAAAGAACTCACGATTTATTCCTCCTTGTATTATTAACCTAGAGACAAATTGTTTACTTTCAATAGGCGTAATAAAGTGTTCGGAATTTATTATTTATCCTTTATCTGTATTTGAGATCTTTACTAGGTCAATTAACTAATAAGATGACTCCATTGTTTTTCAATAGGAATATCTCAAACCCTATGATATGATTGATATCTTTAAATTATTTTTTGATCAATGAGACTTTTTAAAGCTTTTTTAGTCTCTAATAATTAGAGTTTTTTGTTCCCTTTGATTTCTTGGAATCGATATATCACCAAGGATTTAAGAAAAATCAGATGATTTTTTTCTCTTTCAAGACTTTCTATGAATTTAATCACTTGTCTTTCTAACAAAGAGAGTCTAAGAAGTGTATTAAAAATAAAAGAGTTGGTTTATTTGCTATTGATTTCTTCTTGGAGCATTTCTTCTCCTAACTAAAACTTTGAGAACGTCTTGCCATGAAACATTTTGATGAGCTAAAGAAACTTGCAGATGGAAAAGCAGATCGGCAGCTTCATTGGCAACTGAAATCGGATCTTTATCCTTACAAGCCATTATGAATTCCGCTGTTTCTTCGCCAATCTTTTTTAGGATTTTATTGTCGCCTTCCTTCAAAAGACTATTTGTATAACTTCCTTCTTCAGGATTGTTTTTTCGATTATTTATTACTTTGAACAATTCACTACAAGCATCAGATGGAGGGGGTAGAACGTCTTCATTTGTTTCTAAATCCTTAAAGAAACAACTTCTTTGACCTGTATGGCATGCGATTGAACCAATTTGCTCAATGGATAAAAGTATTGTATCTGAATCGCAATCAGTTCTGATTCCTTTCAATTTTTGAAAATGACCGCTCGTTTTTCCTTTGTGCCAAAGTTCTTTTCTTGAACGACTCCAGTAGTGAACCTCACCACATTCTAATGTTTTTATAATAGATTCTCTGTTCATCCATGCCATCATTAATATTGAGCCATCAACCCAATCCTGGGCTATGGCTGGGATCAAACCGTTTTGATCAAAACGTAGATTATCTATAAAAAGCATTTTTAAGTAAGCCAATTTGGCTTTAAGATTCTAATTATTCAAATTTAATCCTCTATTGGTTTTTTATTCATCTTTTTATGACGATTAAAGATATTCCATTTAATTGCTCTAAGCAATTTAAAAATTACCCATGTTCTCACCGTCAATGGAAACATAAAGGACATTGTCGTTATGTTCATGGATATAGTCGCAGTTTTACCTTTCATTTTGCTTCAAATGAACTTGATGAAAATGGCTTCGTTGTAGACTTTTCAAGTCTGAGGCCTTTGGAAGACAAGTTAAGTGAGTATTTTGATCATACTTTTCTTGTAAATTTTGATGATCCTTTTCTTGAAACATGGAGAAAGCTTCACGCTGAAGAAGTACTTGATCTAAGAGTCATGAATAATGTTTCTATGGAATCAACTGCTGAATTGATTTGGGGATGGGCCAATGATTTATTATTTTCACGAGAGAAAGGTAGATCTTGTTGTTGGAAAGTGATAGCACACGAAAATGAAATTAATTCTGCTAGTTATACATTTTTCCCTGAGTGGTTTAAAGTACGACAATCTATAACTTTTAGTTGATACGCAATTGGCTTGATCATGTTTTATTTTTTTAATTGAAAATTAATTTAGATTCTTTCCTTTCTATTTTTATGGTGCTTCCTTCTCTGTATTTGCCTTTAAGAATGTGTTTCGCTATTTGACTTTCCAATTCTTTTTGAATGACTCTTTTTAAAGGTCTCGCTCCATAACTTGGATTATAGCCAATTTCAGTTATTAATGATAGAACATCATTATGGATTTCAAGCTCGATTCCTTTCGATTTCAATCTTTCTCTTAATCGATTTAACTGTAAATCGACTACTTTTAGGAGAGTTTCTTCTTTAAGTGGTTCAAAACTAATTATTTCATCAAGTCTGTTTAGAAACTCAGGCCTGAAATTTGATTTAAGTTCTTGATTGATTAGTTCATCTACAGTAGACGTCAGATTGTTAATTATATCGTTATTAGTGATTAACTCGCTTCCTATATTACTGGTAAGTATGATAATGGAATTTTTGAAGTTTGTTGTTCTACCCTGCCCGTCAGTTACCCGGCCTTCGTCAAGGATTTGTAGTAATACATTGAAAACATCTTTATGTGCTTTTTCAATTTCATCAAAGAGCAAAACGCAATAAGGTTTTCGCCTGATTGCTTCTGTTAATTGCCCACCTGCTTCGTAACCAACGTAACCAGGGGGGGCACCTATTAAGCGACTTATAGAGTGCTTTTCCATATATTCAGACATGTCTATTCTAATCAGCGCGTTTTCACTATCAAAAAGTTGAGAAGCCAAAGCCTTCGATAATTCTGTTTTGCCAACGCCTGTCGGGCCTAAAAATAAGAAACTTGCGATTGGTTTGCTTGGATCACTTAGGCCTGTCCTTGATCTTTGTATTGCAGAAGATATCGATTGAACGGCTTTGTTTTGACCAATCACTTTTTTATGAAGCTCAGATTCAAGGTTAAGCAACTTTTCAATTTCAGTTTGAGCAAGTCTTTTAACTGGGATGGATGTCCACTTTGAAATTATTTCAGCTACATCATCGGCTATGACCTCTTCTCTCAAAAGTGATTTCTCGGCATTTTGTGAGGAGTTTTTTAAATTAAGTTCTTTAGCTTGCAAATTGTTTTGATAATTTACAAGAGTGCCGTATTCAAGTTCAGCCGCTCTGTTGAGGTCATAATTCCTTTTCGCTTTTTCAATTTCTAGTTGTATTTTTTCAATTTCTTCTTTTAGTGTTGAAATTTCCTCTATTGACTCTTTTTCTTGCTTCCATTTTTTATTTACTTGGATTTGGCTTTTTGTTAAAGAAGCTAACTCTGTTTTAATTAACTCAAGTCTATCCTTACTTGAAGTATCCGATTCACCTTCCAAAGATAATTTCTCCATTTCAAGTTGGATGATTTTTCTATCAATCTCATCAATTTCTTCTGGTTTTGATGTTATTTCCATCTTTAAACGAGAAGCTGATTCATCTATTAGGTCTATAGCTTTATCAGGTAAAAACCTTTCTGGTATATATCTGTCACTCAATATCGCCGAAGCTATTAGAGCGTTATCAGAGATTCGAACACCATGATGGACTTCATACCTTTCTTTTAGTCCACGCAGGATCGAAATTGTATCTTGGACTGAGGGTTGTTTTACAAGTATTTGCTGAAATCTTCTTTCCAGAGCAGGGTCTTTCTCAAAATTTTCTCTGTGTTCGTTGATGGTTGTTGCTCCAATACATCTCAATTCACCTCTTGCAAGCATTGGTTTTAGCAGATTACTAGCATCCATTGACCCGCCACTTGCTCCTGCTCCCACGACAGTATGTATTTCATCGATGAACAAAATTATTCTTCCTTCTGAATCTGTGACATTCTTAAGAACTGACTTTAGTCTCTCTTCAAATTCGCCCCGAAATTTTGCACCTGCTATTAAAGCCCCCATATCGAGAGAAATTAGTTGACGATTCTCAAGTGCTGTGGGTACATCTCCGTTGATAATCCTTTGTGCTAATCCTTCAATAATTGCTGTTTTCCCTACGCCAGCTTCACCAATCAACACTGGATTATTTTTTGTTCTACGGCTAAGTATTTGAATCGTTCTTCGGATTTCCTCATCTCTTCCAATTACAGGATCTAATTTCCCTTCTCTGGCGGCAGAAGTAAGGTCTTGACCATACTTCTGAAGAGCTTCATAGCTATTTTCAGCATTTTTTTGGGTCACTTTTTTGTCACCTCTGATTGCATGTATAGCCTCGAGAAGGCTGTTTTTATTTATTTGATTTTGTTCCAATAACCTATGACAAATTCTCTCATCATCAAATAGGGAAATCACTAAATGTTCACTAGAAATAAAATCATCCTTGAAGGATTGTTTAATACTTTCTGCTCTTGAAATTGAAAAAGATAAATTTTTGCCAAAGAAAATTGATTCTTGGGCCTTTTGCATTTTTGGTTGGTTCTTTATGAAATTTTGTAATTCTTTTAGCAGATTTTTTATTGAACCTCCCGATCTTTCTATTATTTTTATGGCAATTTCATTTTTATTGAGAAGAGAAAAAAAAAGGTGCTCTGTTTCCAAAGTCTGATGTTTTTTATTTAATGCAATATCTTTGGCATCAATGATTGCTTGCCAAGCACTGTTGGTGAAATTATCAGAATTAATATTCATCATTCAAATTCATTCTGAAATTTATATTATGATGATTTTTTCTTATTTAAATATAAGAAAACCGACCATATCCTTTTTTTAGAAGAACACTACTGAGATTGCTTTGATAATTTAAAAAAAAATTACTCAAGCCTAATGATAACTTCATTTTATCTTATTTAAACCATATTGATAATGTTTAGTCGTAGCTTTTTTTTAATGAAAAATGTTTAACCTCACCATTTATTAATCCTTTTTCGTTATGGAGCATAATTTCTTTGACGCCTTAAATAGTAAGGTTTCCCTTATTAATAGTTTATTTCAAAAAAAAAGATGGGAGCTACACCCCCATCTTTAAAATTTTTTTGGAGATTTAGTTTACAACTATTTTCCCAACCATTCCTGCACCTCTATGAGGCTCACAGTAAAAGTCGTATGTTCCAGCTGTGCTAAAAGTTCTCTCCCAAGACTCACCTGGAGCAAAAGCTAAATCTGGGTGACTTAGATCATCATTCCCATCAAAAACAGCATTGTGAGGAGCTAATTTGTTGTTGACAAACTTTACTGTGTCACCAGCATTTATGTTTACTGTGCTTGGCTCGAAAGCAAGCATGCCTGCATCGGTACCAAGCTTAACTTCAACAGTTGAAGCGTTCACATTGGATACTCCAATTACTAGGAAAGCAAAGAAAGCGAATAAAGCTGTTGAAATAGAACGAATCATGAAATTAATTCTTTTCTTTTGTAATTTCACTACTTTAGCTTCTATTAGCCCTTTTAGTGTTTAGTTAAACCAGAATTATGTAAAACTTGACTTAGAGTTTTGGCATAGCTTATACCTCCAAAGGTTTCAGGAGAGGTTACTGGGTCATGTATAAAGTGTTTTTGTCTAAGACTAAATCTATCCCAGTTTGTAATTTGAATTGGGAGTAATCTAATTAAAAGTTCAATCAGCCAATTCCAAAGAGGTATTTGAGGGACTTTTTTCATTCCTTTCCATCGTAGAAGCGTCTGAATTACTTCATTAAAACTTGTGTGGGGTTGCCCTAAAACCAATTTTCTTATTTTAGTGGCATTAACAGGTTGTGTATGCTCGAAATCAGAGGTAGCTAGATGTCCACAGATAAAAGCAATATCTGCTGCGTGAATAAAATGAAACCTTGAGAATAGTTTTATCCATCTTGCCAGCCAGATCCATCTCAATGCATCTTTGAGACCTTCCGTAAGATAGCTAGTTGGAAATTTACTTTTACCGTCTAAGCGTCCTCCAAATACGAGAGTTGGGAAAACAGCTATGATCTTTTTTGATAGAATATGAGACTCAAGTTCTTGAAGACATTGTGCTTTTGTTTGTATGTATTCTGTTCCATAGCTAAAAGATTCGGGTAATAAATTTAAGTTTCTGTCAAGAACACTTGCGGTTGAGAAATAAATAATTTGTTTAATATTTGAAGGATTTAATAAATTGAGCAGATTTTTTACTGCATCAATATTTACTTCTTTCGCTCTTTTGGGATCACCCCAAGCAGTTGCTGTGTGAATAACTCTGTTTACTTGTGAAATTTCTTTTTTGAACTTATTTGTTTGTCTCAAATCTCCTACTAAAACCTTAATCCTTGGATTCTCTAAGTTTACTGAGGTTATCTTTTTAGGATCTCTAACCCATAAAAATAATTCTGAGCTGGAGTTTTCGATTAGCCAATTTGCTAAGTATTGCCCAACACATCCACTTGCTCCAGTGATCAGAATTATTTCGTTTTTCAAGATGAAACTTTTATAAGTTCATTGACATTCTTGCCAGCCTCAAAAAATACTCTTGCATTTTCTTCTGGCGTTCCAGGAAGTATTCCATGACCAAGGTTAAGAATATGTTTTCTGCCTTTTGCTTTTTTTACTACATCAACAATTCTTGATCTGATCGCATCAGGAGTTCCAAATAAGAGTCCTGGATCAACATTACCTTGAACTCCCACATGTTGAGGTAGCCTTTTTAATCCATCTAGCATGTCAACTGTCCAATCTAGAGAAACTATATCTACACCAGTTTGTCCCATTCTTTCGAGAACTCCTGCACTGCCCGAGATGTATAAAATCATTGGGGTATCTGGATGTTTCTCTTTTACTAAATTGACTACTTTTTGTTGATAAGGTGCAGCGAATTCGTCATAATCTTGTGGACTTAATTGTCCTGCCCATGAATCAAACATTTGAACTACTTGAGCCCCAGATTCAATTTGGTAAGACAAATAGTTTGCAATAGATTCTGCAAAGTGATTTAAAAGTTGATGCAGTAGCTCTGGCTCTTGGAATGCCATTGCTTTTATGATTGCATAATTTTTGCTGCTTTTCCCCTCTACGACATAAGCAGCAAGGGTCCAAGGAGCGCCCACAAAACCTAAAACGGCAGCCTTGTTGCCAACACTTTCTCTGAGTCTTCCAAGGACTTCACCAACAAAAGACATACTTTTTTTTGGTTGAAGTGGCTTTAGGTTCTTAATCTGTTTGAGGCTTCTTATTGGGTCATTTATCAAGGGGCCTTTGCTCTCAACGATGTCAAAGTCAATTCCCATACCAGGAAGAGGAGTCAAGATATCTGAAAAAAGTATTACTCCATCAGGTTGAAAAGCTTTAAAAGGTTGCATGGAAATTTCATAAGAAAGATCGGGGTTTTCAGATCTTTCCCTAAAACTTGGATGGTTGTCGCGCAGATCGCGATAAACCTTCATGTATCTCCCCGCTTGTCTCATCATCCAAACTGGGGTTCTTTCAACAGTTTCTCCGCGAGCCGCACGAAGTAGTAGAGGAGTAGTTTCGTTCATTATTTTGTCCTTTTAAGCCAAAAATTTACATGAAGCAGTAACTTGAAAATCATGAAATAAGTTCTCTGCAAAAGTTCGTCATACCTTTTGAATTTTTACATCCGGACTACAGTTGAAATTAGATTTTGAGGCAAGGTTGAAACATTTCTATTCGAGGAGGGTTAATTCTCTTTGGATTTATGCTTGAGAACTAGAACGCTAAGAGGAGGAAGGCAAAGATCTATTGAATTCTCATATCCATGTATGTTGTAAGAATCTGTTACTTTACCTCCCATATTTCCTATGTTTGAACCTCCATATTTATTCGAATCTGTATTGAAAATTTCTTCATAGAACCCATCAATAGGTACACCTATTCTGTAATTAGAGTGGTTTTGAGGGGTAAAGTTTGCAACTATTACTAACCATTCTCCATCAGTTTTTTCTCTTCTCATAAAACTAATTACTGAATTTTTTTTATCGTCGCAATCAATCCACTGGAAACCATATTCGTCAAAATCATCTCTCCATAAAGCAGGTTCTTTTTTATATAAAGTATTCAAATCATCTACTAATTTCAGTATTCCCTTGTGTGGTTCATAATTTAGAAGATCCCATTGTAAATCATCCCAAACATTCCATTCTTGACGTTGTCCGAATTCCATTCCCATAAATATTGTTTTTTTACCTGGATGTGTCCACATGTACGCTAGTAAGGCTCGTGTGTTTGCGTACTTCTGCCAGTCATCACCAGGCATTTTATGCAGAAGATGACTTTTCCCATGAACAACTTCATCGTGGCTTAAAGCAAGCATGAAATTTTCGGTAAAGTTATAACAAATTGAGAAAGTGATGTTGTTTTGATTGAATTGTCTAAACCATGGGTCAATTTCAAAATAATCAAGCATATCGTGCATCCAACCCATGTTCCATTTTAGATTGAAACCAAGTCCATTCATATCAGTTGGTTTAGTTACACCAGCCCATGTGGTTGATTCTTCGGCAATCGAAAGTGCGCCCGGAAAATGTTGAAAAAGGACGTGATTAGCCTGTTGTAGAAATCTAACTGCTTCAAAATTTTCATTTCCTCCATCTTCGTTAGGTATCCATTCACCCTCTGGACGAAGATAGTCTTTGTAAAGCATTGATGCAACTGCATCAACACGTATGCCATCTATATGAAATTGATCAAACCAGAAAATTAGATTTGCAACTAGAAAATTGCGAACTTCATTTCGACTGTAATTGAAAATTAATGTTCCCCATTCTTTGTGCTCTCCAATTCTGGGATCTGAATGTTCGTATAGATGGCTGCCATCAAAATATGCAAGTCCATGTTGATCTTTAGGGAAGTGCCCAGGGACCCAATCGAGAATAATTCCTATGCCCTCTTTATGGCATGCATCAACGAAGGCACGAAATTCGTCTGGTGATCCATATCTACTTGTAGGTGCATACCAACCAGTGACTTGATAACCCCATGAGCCATCAAAAGGGTGCTCAGAAACTGGCATAAGCTCTACGTGAGTGAAACCTCTCTCTTTGACATAAGGAATGAGCTTGTTTGCAAGCTCTTTGTATGTAAGCAATCTTGAGCCAGGCTTCATGTCTGCTGCCGGGACAGGAGGGCGATGTTCTCCGTTAGAGTTGATAAATGGTTCGTCTGAGGAAGCATGCATCCAACTGCCTAAATGCATCTCATAAACGGATATCGGTTGCTCTAAAGGATTTCTATTGTCCCGATTGGATATCCAAGATTGATCATTCCATTGAAAGGAATCGATCTTTGATATGACTGAGCTTTTTGCTGGCCTTACTTCATGTTGAAAACCATATGGATCAGCTTTCTCATAGCAATGTCCTTCCTCAGTTCTAATTTCATATTTGTATAAATCACCATCCTTAAGACCTGGTATGAATAATTCCCAGATACCACCTAGACGTTTTTGCATAGGGTGATGTCTGCCATCCCATGAATTGAGATCACCAATAACAGAGACACTTTTTGCATGAGGTGCCCACAAGCAAAACATAACGCCTTCTTTTTTATCTATCGCAGTAATGTGGGCACCCATCTTTCGCCAAATATGATGGTGATTTCCTTCTGCGAAAAGATGTCTATCAATTTCACCCATCCACTCTTTTCGGAAGCTCCAGGGATCATGTTGAACATGTTCAATTCCTCCTCTTTTAACTTTTATTTGATAGTCAGTGCCAGGATCTTTTTCTACAACTCCTTCAAATATCCATTCATGGTTGGGATTTTCTAGCTGAATATTCTTTACTTTAGTTATTAGTTCAACTGCACTTGCTTCAGGCATCCATATTCGAATTATCCATTTATCTTTAAACGGTTGAGGACCAAGAATAGAAAAAGGACTTTCATGTCTGCATTCAGAAAGTCTTTGTCCGTCAACTTTCAAGGAATCTAGAATAATAGAGACGGGCATGACTTATGGCTTAAATAGCTAGCTAGCTTAATCCTATGACAGTAAATATTGAACCCCTAAGAGGAAATAAGTGATTCAAATTTAAGTTTTGAATTTAATAGTAAGAGTGTGATTGTAGTCACTAGGCAGTGAGGACTTGGCCCTTCGCATAGATATTGACTCTGCCCAGGATTTATTCCAATAGCTGGCCATCCAGATCCTGATATTGAAATTCTCAAACGATCTCCTTCTTTAAATGTGGCAAGAATTGGTTGTAATCTTATCTCTCTGGCGGCTTGTCTGTTTTTCTCAGAATTGGTAATTCTGAGAACACCAGTTGAAAGTTGAGTTGCAGTGTTTTTGATTTCACTAGGAATTATTGATAACGCAACGAACAGATCAAAGCCTTCCCTGTCACATTTGGTTTCTAAGTTAAGAGTTGGAATACCTTCTATCCTTATCTCTTTTGACATTGGAGGTGTCGTAAATACTGCGACATCAGAACGAGTATCAATATTGAATCTGTTAGCTTTCCCAGGCGTATCACTGAGATGTCCTCCGATGGCTGGTACGGGTCTCCATGGGTCGTGTACTAAATTCACCTCACAATTTGCTTCCAAATCAAAATTAGGGACTAAGCTACCCTCGCAATGACTTATCGCAGCCAAACCTTCACTACGAAGATTCCATGTAGGAGTTTTATTTTGAATTGAAAGCTCCCAACTATTTTTCGTAAGATTCCAAAGATTGATTGTAGGGAAAAAGATTTCTTTGTTTTTTTCTTTTAAATGAGAATCGAAAAAATTTAACTGGGTGAGTTGTGCACCCTCCCACCATTGAAGATGAGTGGCAGGACCAATGAGTAATTTTGGGCTGCCTCCTGCTTTAGTAGATTTTTCAAAAATATCTAAAATCCCTCTCAAATGAGGATCCCACCATCCCCCAATTAGTAGCAATGGCTTTTTTAACCAGCTGTCTAAAGGCTCATGATTTTTCCATTGAAGATTGTTGCTAGAAGAAAAATTTAGCCATTTATAAGCCATCCCTCGCGGGTCATTCTTTTTAAGTAATTCATGACCATTAAATAAATATTTTTTTGATTCAAGACTCTCACGGATTTCATGCCAGGCTGCCCAATTCTTTTCTCTTTGGGCCTTTTGAGCTGCTAATTGCAAACCCCATCCAATTCCTAAGTACCACCAAAAGGCTCCTCCTTCACAACTCCAATGTTCCTGTTCTGAAAGCCCTGTCATTGCAGGTATGATGCAATCAGGTGGAGAAGTTCCTTCCTCTGCAATGAGCTGTGTTAACCCTTGATAAGAAAAACCGTATGTACCTAGTAGGCCATTGCATTCAGGTAAGGATCGAACCCAGTTATGAGTTTGACTGGTATCTGCGGCTTCTTGGCTAAACCCCTTGAATTCACCTTCAGATCCACCTTGACCTCGAACATCCTGTACTACGACTAGATAGCCATTATTAGCCCACCAGGAGGGATGAGCATATGTAACTGTAGAAGCAATTTCTCTTCCATATGGTTGACGCATGAGCAATACAGGCCATGGGCCCTCCCCTGGCGGTAACCAGATTCGAGATTTGAGTAATGTTCCGTCTCTAAGTTGTAATACTTCGTCCCTGAATTTTATTGAATTCATTTGTTGCTTTAAAAAGTTTCAGGGCAATAAAGACCTCTTACATACATCGAAAGGATCTCAGCATCAACTTCGCTTATATTCTTCTGAATTGAGATTTTCTGAATAGATTGTGATGAACCAGCCGAGATGTTTTCTTTATTTAGTTCCCTAAAACTTCTGCATATGGATTTTGCTTCATCAGGATTTCTTTTTACACCCTCAAGTAGTCTTGATTGAGCCATTGCCTCTTGATTAATGGCAAATGATGAAAATATTAAAGTGATTATTAAACTATTCATTTTCTCAATTTTACTTAGTTTATATTTAATTATTTTTATTCTATTACCTTATTGTTCTTGGGTGAATTAAATAATGTTTTTTTTGCTTTCTCGATTAAAAAGTGAGCTTTGCTTAGATCTATTAATGGAATTCGTTCTGTTCTTAAAATTCTTTCAAAACGACCAGTCTTTTGAACTAGCTCTTGAGGAGTGAGTCTAGAGAGTGCCTTGTTAGAAATCAATCCTGAGTGCATTAGCAAGGCTGCTTCGTTAAGTTCAATATCTAACGAACATATAAAATATGCTATGCATTTAAGTCTTTTTAGATTACGAACACTACCCAGACTTCCACTAATTAGAATATTAATTTCTTCATCGCTGATAGATAATAAAGAATTCCATGTTTTAATATCATTTGATAAGAGTATTTTTTCTTCTTGATAAAAGCTTTTAGGAAGGTTTTTTAATAATAACTTTTTATTCATATGTCTCTAATGAGCTTATTTCTTCAGAATCAGCCGGGATCGAAAAATCTTCGCTTGGAGAATAATTCCTATTTGGCAATTCTATTATCTTTGATTCTTTTAAATCATTTATTATTTCACCAAGAACAATTGGTCTACTTATCCCATCTCCAACTGATTCTATCTTTCTTAGTCTGACCTTTACCTGAGCACCATTTCTTCCTCCCCCTTTCAAATTGCCAGCTATTTGTAGCAATGTTGGCTTGATCGCTTCTTTAGGAAAATCGTTTGAGGCTTGAGCAACAACCAAATCAAAGCCATTGTCATAAACAATGGGAGCATATTTGTACCCTTCTACATTAAACGGAGGTGTATAACTTTGATCGAAGGCCCAGCAACTAGCTGATAATAAAAGTGTGAAAATTGTTGTGCCAGTGAGCCGGAATTTAATTCCCCAATTTAATAGATAAGCCAGAATTGTTAAGATGCCAAGTCCTGATCCTCCCCAGGCTAGCCATTTTGTTCCAACTTGGATAACTTCACTCATAGACATAGGCTGGTTTCTCCTTAATTGATTCTTTATAGTTTGTTGGCTCCCCAAGTTTGAGAATGATGTTTCATGGGAGATGAGAGGAGTTCTAAAAGATTAAAGCGCTGGGGACTTGCTGGAACCCTTGTGGCTTTAGGTGGTGTTTTGATTTGGAGTGGGGCAGATCTCTTGGTAGGCAGCACTATAAGCCGTTTTTCACCTCAAATAGAAAAAACATTATCCAACTCCTTAGGCCATCCTTTAAAAATAGGAGCCTACAGAGGGCT
Source organism: Prochlorococcus sp. MIT2302 (assembly GCF_059772385.1). NCBI lineage: Bacteria > Bacillati > Cyanobacteriota > Cyanophyceae > Synechococcales > Prochlorococcaceae > Prochlorococcus > Prochlorococcus sp. MIT2302. The sequence continues at coordinate 23,075 of NZ_CM186285.1, forward strand.
TAGACCATGGGGCGTTGCGTTGGGACGAACGAAGTTGCTTCCAGGTGAAAAAGATTCTTCATCTGTCAATATTTCAACTTTAACCGTTAAATTTGCGCCTTTTGCAAGTTTATTTAATTGGCAACCTGTTGCAATATTTAATCCAAAGGGAACTGAAATTATACTAGCCAAAAATAATCAAGGTTCTTTTTGGGTCTTGCCCTCGACTGATAATTCTAAGTCAAATAACTTACATCTAAGATTTAATCTAAAAGGCTCAACCAAAATTGTATTTAATCCTGGAGAAAAGATATTATTTGCTAGAGGCAATCTTGGCCTTAACCTTGCTAAGAAAAAGATTTATGGTGCTGTTAACTTACACTCTAAAAAGCAGGGAAGCCTCTATCTTTCTGGTAAGGGCCATTGGGATGGATTAGAGTTTCAAGCTAAAGCAAGAGTTGATAAACTTAGACTTGGCTTTTTGCAGGGGATCTTAGGGAATGATTCAAATATTATTTCCAAGGGCAATATTAATGGTAAAATTAATTTAGAAATAGATAAAGGTTTTATAAAATGCAAAGGTGGTTTAACTGCAGATGATCTAAGCTTAAGAGTAGGGATTTTAAATGATACGCTATCTACTAACCATTCAAGAATAAAATGTGATAATAAAAGGTTAAAAATAACAGAAACAAATTGGCAATATGGTTATTGGGATATATCTACGTTAGCTGAAATACCATTTTATAAAAAAGATTTAACACATATAAAATCTCTAGCCTATGTAAAAATTAAAGACTATGAGCATAAACCTCTTGAATTGAAATTTAAACTGCCAATTTCAATAGTTGAAAGACGCCTTATACCTGGAGATTTAAAAGCAAATTTTAATTTAGAATCTTTTCCTTTAGGTGCATTAAATCCAATATTAAATGCATCATTATCTGGGAAATTAAATACTACTGGTGACTTCTATGGGCCTCTGACATCATTAAATTCTTCTATTGACCTTTCTTTGGATAACCCACAGGCTAATGGTATTCGCTTAAGAGAAAAGTGGAGAGGTTCCTTTACTCGAATACCAGATGAAAAGAAATGGGGTAGTTTGAGAATTCAATCAGAAGGGGCTTCCACCCCGGCTAATCTTCAAATTAACTTCAATAGAAATGGTAATTTCAATGATTTAAGCTTAAATAGATTGGGAGGTAAAATAAGTATAAACTCTAAATTAAATGCTTTTGAATGGGATGCTGATAAGTTTAGATTAGATAGAATAGAAGTTGCTTTCCCCCCAGAGAAGAGTTTTAAACGAATATTTGGGGAAGTGTCAGGGAATGGAATATTTTCTCTTGATCCACTATTTCTTAATGGTTATGTAAATTTAGATTATTTTAGATTGTTAGGTCTCAAATTAAAAAAGGCACGTATTAATGGAAAAATTAAAAATTCAGAAACTTATCTAAAAGGTGAATTAATTACATCTAAAAATGGAAAGATTAAGTTTGATATTAATAATGGATCTGAATTTTCTTTGTTAGCTCAAGTTAAAGATGTTAGCTCTAGTTGGATCGCTGCTACTGCTTTAGAGTTTCCTAAGTTAGGGTTGAAGTACTCAGAGGCATTGGGTGAAGCAGAAGATTTAGGGAGATTGAAGATTGGTAATAATAATAGTTCTTTAGATACTCAATTAGAAGCTTTATCTAAATCTAAGGATTTATATAAAGAAGAGATTAATAAGATAAATAATAAGAGTATTATTAATCCTTATGATCTAAATGGAAATGTTGATGCGGATATTAAATTAAGCGGTCCAAGCCTATCTGATTTAAAGTTAGAAGCTAAAGCATTTGGAAGGGTTTGGACAAACAAGCTGAAAGTTATAAATTCAAAAGATATAAGACCTTTTAAAGCATTTTTTAATGGAAATCTAGGATCAGGCAATGGAAACTTTTCATTACTTGACTTCAATTTTTCATTATTGTCTTTACTTGCGCCAATTCCATCGACAGTTAATGGATATTTTGGTCTAAGTGGTAAATATAGTTTGACTAATGGTACCCCAGAAGTAACTTCTGATCTATCTATCAAGGACACAAAAATTGATGATAGAAAAATTATTTTAGATAAAGGTAGTATTTTCTATAAAGATAATTATCTTGAATTTGATATAGCTCTGAGGGATCAATCTACGATAAACCCAGTTGAATTAAGTGGAATCTATCCATTAAATAATTCTTATCCTATCGATCTAAAAGTTGAAAGTCATGGAGATGGATTGATTTTTTTAACAGGTCTAACAAAAGGAAATGTATCTTGGACTTCTGGTTCTGCTGATCTGAGCTTGCTAATTAGTGGAACGCCAAAAAAACCAGTATCAAATGGTTTTTTTGTTTTAAACAACAGTGATCTACTTTTTCAAAATAGAGAAATTAATAATTTGAATAGCACAGTAGTTTTCGATTTTAATAGACTTGAAGTCCGTGAACTAACAGCAAATATTGGACCAAACGGTCTTGTTAAGAGTAAAGGAGGAATTTCGTTAATTGATTCTCAATTAAGAGAAATTGAACCATTGGCGTTTTCTATAGAGAAAACACGTATCAAAACAGCATTTACTGATTTCATAGCTTCATCCAAGATTATTGTTAAAGGTTCTATTATTAAACCTAAATTGGCAGGCGAAGTCTTTGTTTCAGAGGGCTCTATTTTTGCTAAAAGAGCTAATAATCCTAACAAGAACGCATCTGATAAATCTGATAGCCCTAAAGATTCTAAGGTTAAAAGTATTCCTAGCTTCCCTGAACAAAACTGGAGCCAGGTAGAACCTCTGGTTTTATTCATTCAAGATGAAGATGCTCCTGCAAGCCGAATAGTGAGTGCTGGTTTGCCTAGTGGATTGGAAGCCATTAGCTTTGAAGATTTTAAGCTTGTACTTGGCCCTTCATTGAGATTAGTTTCTCAACCCTTGGCAAGTTTTGAAACGAATGGATTTCTTTTCTTGAATGGCGCTTTTGACGAGACACTTGAAGTTAGTGGAGTCATTAAACTTGTTAGTGGTTACGTTAACCTCTTTACGACTACTTTTAACCTAGATCAAAGTGAACCTAATGTAGCCGTGTTTGTTCCCTCTATGGGATTGATTCCATACGTTGACGTGACTTTGAAGAGCCGTGTCCCAGATAATGTTAGAGATGTCAGTAATTTTTCCTCCAATGGCATGGCATCATTTGGAATTGGAGGATCTCGTTTCGTAAATGTCGAAGTGACAGCTTCTGGACCTGCAGATCGAATTAGTGAAAACTTTCAATTAAGAAGTAATCCATCATTGGGAAGAAGTGAATTGTTAGGACTCATAGGAGGTAATTCTCTTGCAACTTTAATAAGTAGTGGAGGTAATGGAGATGCTCTCACTAGTTTTCTGAACAGATCTTTTGCTTCCTATCTTCAAGGTAATATTAATGGTTTTTTAAGTGATAGGCTTCAAATATCTTTGTACCCTGCATATGTAGGTGGATCAGATTCAGAGAGTGATACCAGTGAAAGCAGTTCTTCAAGTAGTGATCAGGAAGATACAAATTTGCCAGGTCAACAGGCATGGGTGACAGAAATAGGAGTCGACATTAATGATAAGATTAATTTTTCAGTTCAGGCTGCTCCTAACCGACAGGATATTCCACCAAAAGGAAATATTACTTTTCAAATGAATCCTAATGTAGGTCTACTTGGCTCGTTTGATAAGGATGGGAATTGGCAAAGTCAGCTCCAACTCTATTTTAGATATTAAATAAATGAATAGTTGAATACAAATGACTTAACTAAATTTTTTGAATTCGATAGATTTTTATCTTCTTTTATTGCTTGATTCACCATTAAAGGAATATTTTAAAGATAGTTAAAATTTATCTTCGATTAAATAGTTTATCCAAATCAAATGAGTACAAACTTTTTAGTTCCTGAACCTACTCCTCAGCTAATAAAAGTAGCTGAGAGTGCAAAAGAAGCTTCTATCTTGCTTGGTCAATCCACTAACGAAAAGAGGTGTGAGGCTTTGACTGAAATGGCAAATGCTTTGAATAATAATGCCGAGGATATATTGAGAGCTAATAGTCAAGATCTTGAAAGATCAGAAAAAGAAGGGTTGAATAATTCACTTTTATCAAGACTGCAGTTAACAAAAACGAAACTCAAAGGGTGTATTGAAGGGGTCTTAAAAGTTTCAAATCTTGCAGATCCAATAGGTAAAAGACAACTTCATAGGAAATTGGATGAAAATCTTATTCTTGAGAGAGTAACAGTTCCATTAGGAGTATTAGGAGTGATATTTGAATCGAGGCCAGATGCATTAATTCAAATAGCATCCCTTGCTGTTCGTTCTGGAAATGGAGCCTTATTAAAAGGAGGAAGTGAAGCAAAAGCAACAAATCAAGCAATAATGAATTCTCTCAACAAGGGGTTAAAAAAATCAGCTGTTGGTTCAGGTGCGTTGTCTTTACTCACTACACGTCAAGAAAGCTTAGGCTTACTTCGTTTAGATCGGTTTGTAAATTTGATAATACCTAGAGGTAGTAATGAGTTAGTCCAATTTATACAAGAAAACACACGTATTCCTGTCCTAGGGCACGCGGATGGGATTTGTCATTTATATGTGGATAAATCTATAGATATTGATAAAGCTATAAGCATAGCTTTAGATAGTAAGATTCAATATCCGGCTGCCTGTAATGCAATTGAGACATTATTAATTCATGAAGATGTTGCTGAGATATTTTTGAAAAAAGCCTTGCCAATTTTTTCCAATGCAGGAGTAACTCTTAAGGGTGATGCAAGGAGTCAATCTTTAGGGGTAAAAAATAAGGCTGATGAAGTAGACTGGTCTACTGAATATCTTGATTTAATTCTTTCAATAAAAATTGTTTGTAATTCAGATGAAGCTATTGAACATATTCGTAAATATAGCTCTCGTCATACAGAGGCGATAGTTACTGATAATAAGGAAGTTGCTGAGAAATTTTTAAGTTCGGTTGATAGTGCAGGTGTTTATCATAATTGCTCTACTCGATTTGCTGATGGTTTTCGATATGGGTTTGGAGCTGAAGTTGGTATAAGTACTCAGACTCTTCCACCAAGAGGACCAGTTGGATTAGAAGGTTTAGTTACCTATCGCTATTATCTCAGAGGTGATGGCGATCTTGTTAAGGATTTCGCTTCTGGAGATAGAAGCTTTTCTCATGCTGATCTACCATTATGAGCCAATTTAATAATTTAAGCGCAATTCATATAAAAGACTTAGATCTTTGGGCTCATGTAGGTGTTTTAGAAAGTGAGCGAATACATGGTCAAAGCTTTCTTCTTGATATAAGTTTTTGGTTGGATTTGGATGAGCCATCTAAGCTTGATCAATTAGATAAATCAATTGACTATAGCGAAGCAATTCAAGCAATTAAAAAACTTTCATTTGAGATCAAATGCTTAACGATAGAATATTATAGTGATCAAATTTTGAATATTCTTGAGTCTCTATATGGTCCAGTTCCAATTCATATTCTTCTGACAAAATGCTCTCCACCAATACATGGATTTAGTGGAAGTGTTATTGTCGAAAAAAAAAGAAATTTCTCATTGCCTATTAATTAATTGGAAACAAACGCAAGACCAATTTTTTTTATTCATGGTTTATGGAACAATCCTAAATTATTTGAAAAATTAATTAAAAAAATAAATGAAGATGATTATGAATTGTACAGACCACATTTGCCACATAAGTATGGAAAAACATCTCTTAGGCGTCTAGCTCAAGATCTTGATTCTAAGATAGAGGAACTAGTTGGGTCTGAAATTGAAATAGACATAGTTGGTTTTTCAATGGGTGGATTAATTAGTAGGTGTTGGTTGCAGAATCATGACGGTTTTTTAAGAACCAAACGTTTCTTTAGTATTGGTACACCGCATTTTGGTACTTACACAGCTCAAATGATCCCTTCTTTTATGATGCCGGGTATTGCAGAGATGAAAAGAGGAAGTAGTTTTTTATCTCAATTAAATAACGATCAGTCTTCTTTAGAAAAAGTTGAATGTACTAGTTTTTTTACAAAATGGGACTTGATGTCATTCCCAGGCTGGCAATCAAAACTCTCTATGGGTGAATCTTATCACTTACCTGTATTAACACATAAAGAATTGATTACCAATTCTAGTTCTATAGATATTTTAGTCAAAAAGATTTTTAATGATCGCTAATTAAGCCCACTATGTCGTATTAAGGCTTTAGTAGAGGGAAGTCTACCTCTAAATTGTTCGAAGACCTTGCTGGGGGAACGACTACCCCCAAGACTTAGAATTGAATCCCGATATTTTTTGCCAATTTTTCTAACTTCAGCAATATTACTAAGTCCTGCCTCCTCAAAAGCGGCAAAGGCATCAGAACTGAGCACCTCAGCCCATTTATAAGAGTAGTATCCTGCAGCATAGCCACCAGCAAAAATATGACTGAAGGCACATAGGAATTGATCTTCTGGAATGGGAGTCATCACCGTTGTATTCTCTGCGATTTGTCTCCGCAATTCATCTGGGGAAATTTCTGAATTTTCATCCCATTGACTATGGAGTTTTAGATCAGTAAGAGCAAAATGTATTTGCCTTAAAGTCGCAAGACCAGTATTAAATGTTCTGCTCAATCTCAATTTATTGATTTCGGATTCTGGTAATGACTCTTTGGTTTTCCAATGAATTGCTATTTCAGAAATTGTTTGATCTTCTAAGCACCAATTTTCCATAAATTGACTTGCTAATTCGACAGCATCCCATTCAACGTTATTAATTCCCGCTGCTTGTGGGTAGCTTACAGTTGTCAGCATGTGTTGTAGACCATGACCAAATTCATGGAAAAGGGTTTCTACCTCTTCGAAGCTCATCAAACTGGGTTTGTCAGCAATAGGAGGCGTTTGATTGCAGACTAAGTAAGCAACAGGGAGAACAATATCATCTTTCGTTTTTTGATTTCGGCACAAACATTCATCCATCCAAGCACCTCCTCTTTTTGTCGCAGGACGACTGAATGGATCTAGATAGAAAGATGCAATTTTCTGGCCATCTAAATTTTTAACATTGAAGAAACGGACATCTTCATGCCATAAAGGTGCTGTATTACTCGCTTCTTCAATTTCAATTTCAAAAAGTCTTTTGCACAAGTTAAATAGACCATTAAGAACTTGATCTAAAGGAAACCATGGCCTTAGTTTCTCTTGGTCAAGATCGAATTTCTCTTTGCGTAGAACTTCAGCCCAAAAGCTAATATCCCATGGAGATAGCTTAAAATCTTCGCTTTCTCCATTTCTTATGGCACACTCACGAAGATGTATAACTTCTTTTTCAGCATGAGGCATTGCAGCTGATCGTAGTTCTTCTAGTAATATCTCGACAGCTTCTTCATTATCGGCCATCTTTGTTGCCAAACTAATTTCACACCAGTTTTTATATCCCAACAGTTTTGCCTGCTTGTTTCTGATGGTTAGAATTTCTTCAATTATTCTTTTGTTATTCATCTTCCCATCGCTAGCTCTGCTTACAAAGGCTCTATAAACTTTTTCTCTGATACGTCTATCTTTTGCATAAGTTTGGAAAGGAATGTAGCTAGGTAAATCCAAGCCAACTCTCCATGGTCCGTTTGATGGTGAAGGATCATTACCTTCTTCATCTTTGTCACCAGCCTCCTTTGCAGCAAGAGACAATGTTTCTCGGGCTCTTTCAGGTAGGCCCTCGATTTCTGACTTGTTTTTTAATAAAAGACTCCAGTTCTTGGTGGCATCTAATACATTGTTGCTAAATGTCGTTGATAATTCAGCTAATCTTTCACTGCGAGCATTAAATAAAGCTTTTTCATCATTTTCCAGACCAATTCCTTTGTTCTTCATTGTTATCAGTTCAGTCTCAAGTATTCTTATTTGAGTTTCATCTTTTATGTTTCCATGCTCTTTTAAATTTAAGAGTGCCTTAAAAATTACTTCGCTTTGAGCAATCTGATTACTAAATCTAACGATTCTAGGTTGTTGATTTGAATGAACCTCACGCAATTCAGTTGTATTGCATACAGCATTCAGATGACTTACAACCCCCCAACTCCAACGAAGCTTTTCGCCTATTTCATAAAGCTGAGGCATTACATCTTCCCAGCTCAAGGATTTATTGGTTGTTAACTGTTTATCGAGTTGTTCTTCTAGCTTGTTTAATTTTTCATTTAGTTCTCTCATAAGTTTTGGAATATTTTTATTGATCTCATCAGGGGTGATTTTATCGTAATCAGGAAGACCTTGACCTTTTAATAGTGCTGATGGCTTAATTGAAGTCATTTTTTAGATTCAAAAACTAACTTATTGGTACAAGGTTATTGGTAATTAATGATTGTGCGAGAGCATTTGTTGATACCTCATATAAATCAATAGCTATTCTTGGCCAAAAACCTATTACTAATGTAGGGACTAAGAGACTTAAACCTATAGAAAGCTCTCTAGCATCCATTTCTTTTACTATCGATAGAGCGGGTATTCTAGGGCCAAAGAATACTCTTCTGCACATTGAAAGAAGGTATATGGGAGTTAAAACCAGTCCAATGGCTGCTAAAAGAATTGTTATTGCTCTAAATAAAGAAGTGAATCCTTCTTGACTAGTTATGCCTAGAAAAACTGTGATTTCACTTATAAATCCACTCATTCCTGGCAAGGCAAGTGAAGCTAAAGAACTGGCTAAGAAAAATGCAAAAGTAATTGGCAAAGCCTTCGCTAGCCCGCCCATGTTTGGGATTGAAAGAGTGTTGGTTCTTTCATAAAAACTTCCAGTAACAAAGAACATTGCAGCAGCAATAAGTCCATGGCTAATCATCTGGAGCATCGCTCCACTTATACCAAGTGCATTAACAGCACCAATTCCAACAAGTACAAAACCCATATGACTTACAGAACTGCAGGCAATGCGCCTTTTTACATTGTCTTGGGCAAAAGCATTTAGAGCTCCATAAATAATATTTACTATTCCAATGATGATCAGAGCTGGAGCGAGTATTAGATGAGCATCCGGTAAAATTTGTACATTAAATCTTATTAGAGCGTAACCTCCCATTTTTAATAAAACACCAGCTAGCAACATTGAGACTGGTGCATTTGCCTCTCCATGAGCATCGGGCAGCCAGGTATGAAGCGGAAAGATAGGAAGCTTTACTCCAAAACCAATTAAGAAACCTAAATAACAAAATATGCCGAAATTACCAGAAAAAGATTTGGCTGCGATTTCACTTAAATTGAAGGTGAATTGATCTCCGGAAAGAGCTAGTGCAAGACCACTAAGTAGTATCAAAAGGGAAGCGAGTGCGGTGTAAAGAATGAATTTTGTCGCTGCATAAAGTTTTCTTTTGCCTCCCCAAATAGCAATTAGTAGATAAACAGGAACAAGCTCAAGTTCCCAAGCTAAAAAGAATAGTAGAAAATCTTGTGATAGGAAAACTAAAGCTTGGGCTGATGCTTGAATCAATAATAAAGCAAAGTAAAGCCTTGTTTTTTGTTTTACTTTCCAACTTGCAGCTGCAGACAAAAAAGTAATTAGCCCGCTAAGAACTACTAGCGGTGCAGATATTCCATCTACTCCTAATGACCATTCAAGTCCTATGGAAGGGAGCCACTGAAGTCTTTCTACTAACTGCAAATTTTCGCTGCTTGGATCAAACAAGTTGGCAAAAGCCAAAACAATAATTAGAAAATCGGCTAATAAAATAACTAGAGCTATGTTTCTTGGCAGATTAGAATTTTTACTTTCTTCTTTTGGGAGGAAAGGCATTATCAACGCTCCAACTATGGGTAGGAGCACAATGAGTGAAAGCCATGGAAATACTGTCTGAGAATCAATACTCATAGGCACATTGGCATCCATAATTTGGGGCAAGTCAGCCATAAAGCTATCAGTTTTTGTTTGTTTTCATGAAAAGAACTAGACAAAGGTGTTTGAAATGCATTCACTACCTCTGAGTTGAAGGCTCATCAAAGGGGCACGACTTGCTACACCAGCAGCTTCCCAGGCTTTGACCATTGCGACACTGACTTCTCGGCCTTTAGTCGCTTTGCACAAGGCAAGAATGCTTGGGCCTGCTCCACTAATTGCACATCCTAGAGCTCCAGCAGCCTTTGCTGCTTCTCTTACCTCTAACCCCCCTTTGATTAATCCCCATCTGTAGGGTTCATGAAGCTTGTCATGCATACCATCCGCAATTAAATCCTCATTACCTGTTCTCAGCCCTTGAAGTAGAAGCGTGAGGGCACCTAAATTGATTACTGCATCATTAATTGGAATGTTCTCAGGCATTACACGTCTTGCTTCACTTGTACTAAGGCGAATGGATGGAATTGCTACTACCGCTTTTATTGATTGATCCCAATCACAGCGGACTATGCGCCACCTGTCGTTTGCGGTTTTAGCTGTTACGCAAAGACCTCCTATTAATGATGGAACAACATTGTCTGGATGCCCTTCTATATCTATTGCTAGTTCTAATAATTTTTCCTTTGGCAAAGGGTAGCCAGCAAGTGCATTCGCTCCAACCAGGCCTGCAACGATCGCAGTAGCACTGCTTCCAAGGCCTCTTGCAGGAGGAACGGCTAATTTTACTCTTGCCTCAAGTGCGACAGGTTCAACACCTGCAGTTCTCCAAACTCGTTGCGCGGCTCGATAAAAAAGATTCTCAGGGCCGCCTCTTAAATGATTGCCCTCAGTACTTTCCATTATTAATTCAAACCTTTCAGCATTACCTTCAATTCTTTTAATTGTGAACTGATTGGAAAGATCTAATGCTGCACCCAGGCAATCAAACCCTGGTCCAATATTGGCAGTAGTAGAAGGAACCTCTACCACGACAGTTTGTCCTATTTTTGGCGGCCCCATGTTTTTATCCTTTAGCTAAGTCTCCCATTTGATTCGGCACTTAAGCGTGCTCTGCAAGCTGAACTGAATAATGTCGCTTCTGGATCTTTAAGAACAATCAATGGGATTTCCTTTAAATAAGATTGGAAGCGACCCTTATTACTAAATGCATTAAGGAAGTTAGAAGAGTTTATTCCATCGAGGTTTTTTGCAGCTGTTCCACCTGAAATCCATAAGCCTGAAGAGCAAAGTTCTTGTAAAGCAAGATCTCCAGCTGCAGATCCATATGCATTCAGCCATAGTTGCAAAGCTTCAGACATTAATTTGTCGCCTTTATTTGCTTCTTCCCAAACAAGTGCAGGTAAATCTATGAAATCTGATTTGTCATTATCCATTTTTTTTAAAGTTCTTTGAAGTGGATGGTTTTCATTTTTGGAATCATCCAATTTCCATCTAGCAATCATCCCAAGGCCCGTCCCACTAACTATTTTTTCAATTGATATTCTTTGAATATTTAACTTCTTTTTTAGCCATTTAACTAATTCCCATTCGTTTTCTGTTCTTGGGGAAAATTCTCGGTGCCCCCCTTCACTTGGAAATATAAAAATGCTTTTAGGTGTAATTAATCCTCTAGACATTCCTAAGCCAGTACCAGCTCCAATAATTGCAATTAATTTCTGATTGGTTTTGTACTCAGAATTTAATGTTCCTTGGATTACTTCATATTGGGATTTTTTAAAAAATGGTATTCCACATATCAAAACTGAGAAATCATTTATTAATTCAATATTATTTATTTTTGAAAGGTGAGATAATTTTTCTGTTTCTATATCCCATCCTAGATTTGTAACCTTCACTTTTTCGCCTTTTATTTGTCCTGCTACTCCAATACAACCATATTCAGGGAGTGATATATGCTCTGGTAAATGTTTAATAAAATCTTCAAATATTAAGTATAAAGATTTCCATCTTGAAGAAATATAGTATTTTTCAAATAATTTTTTTGGATAGTTCTCGTTTGAATAAACAGCTAATATAGTTTTTGTCCCTCCAAGATCTCCAGCAAGTAAATTCATTAGTTATTGAAATCGTTTTTGATTTAGGATTGATTAATTTGTATACCTTTTTTGCTAATTGATTCGTCGATTATTAATTTAAACTTATCTATACTCATATTTCCAAGATCTTTACCTTCTCTTGTCCTTACTGAGATTTCATTATTCTCTTCTTCTTTATCTCCAATAATTATCAAGAAAGGTATTCTTTGCATAGTATGTTCTCGTATTTTAAAACCAACTTTTTCATTTCTAATATCAATTTCAGTTCTGAATCCAAAGTCAACTAATTTATCTTTAGCACTAAAACATGCTTCATTATTTCTATCAGTTATGCCCATAATCATTATTTGAACAGGTGATAACCATGTAGGGAAATTTCCTGAATAATTCTCAATTAATATCCCAATAAATCTCTCAAAAGAACCTAAAATAGCTCTGTGAAGCATTACAGGTGTTTGTTTCCTTCCTGTAATATCGATATAACTTGCATTGAGCCTTTGAGGCATGGAGAAATCTACTTGAATTGTTCCGCACTGCCATACTCTATTGAGGCAATCTTTTAAGGAGAATTCAATTTTTGGACCATAGAAGGCGCCTTCTCCAGGGAGTAGCGACCAGTCTAATCCTTTTGAATCAAGTGCCTCAGATAAGGCTTTTTCAGATTTGTCCCAGATATCATCACTCCCAACTCTTTTCTCTGGTCTTGTTGAGAGCTTAATAAGAATTGAATCAAAGCCAAAGGTTTTATAAACCTCAAATACCAAATCAATAAAATTTTGGACTTCTTCTTGGATTTGTTCATCGGTACAAAATATGTGTGCATCATCTTGAACAAAATTTCTTACCCTCATTAAGCCATGCAGTGCACCAGAAGGCTCATTGCGATGACAAGAACCAAATTCAGAAAGTCTAATAGGAAGATCTCGATAGCTTTTTAAACCTTGATTGAATATTTGTATGTGGCATGGACAATTCATAGGTTTTATTGCGTATTCCCTGTTCTCTGAAGTTGTAGTAAACATATCTTCTTTAAATTTATCCCAATGGCCTGATTTCTCCCAAAGACTTCTATCTACTACTTGCGGAGATTTAACTTCTTGATAATCATATTTTGTAATCGTTTCCCGAATAAAATCTTCTAAAATTCTATAAATAGTCCACCCTTTAGGGTGCCAAAAAACCATACCGGGTGCTTCTTCTTGTGAGTGAAAAAGTGAATACTTTTTCCCTAATTTTCTATGATCTCTTTTCTCAGCTTCTTCAATTCTTGAGATATATTCTTTTAATTCTTTAGAGCTTTTCCAGGCTGTTCCATATATTCTTTGTAGCATTTCATTGTTAGAGTCTCCGCGCCAATAAGCCCCGGATACTTTCATTAGCTTAAATACTCTTAGATGCCTTGTGTTTGGCACATGAGGACCTCTGCACATATCAATATATTCTTGATGTTTGTATAACTTTATGATTTCATTCTCAGGAATATTTTTAACTATATCTAGCTTGAAAATTTCACCTCTATCAGTAAAAACTTCCGTTGCTTTTTCTGGACTAACTATTTCAACACCTACATTATAATCTCTGTTAACTAACTCTTTCATCCTTTTCTCAATTTTTATAAGATCATCAGGAGTAAAGGTATCTGTATAAGAAATATCATAATAAAAACCATCTTCAATTACAGGCCCTATTGCCATTTTTGCTTCGGGGTATAATTGCTTTACAGCATGTCCAAGAAGATGAGCGAATGAATGTCTTATAATTTCTAGTCCTTCATCATCTTTAGATGTAATAATCTGTATATGAGAATTTTGAGTTATAGGAATACAAGTATCAATTAATTCCCCATTCACTCTCCCAGCTAGCGCTGCTTTGGCTAAACCAGGACCAATTTCTGATGCTATTTGGTCAATTGTTACAGCGGAATCATATTTTTTTTCAGTTCCATCAGGTAATGTAATTATTGGCATAATTTTTCTACAAATTTGAATAAAATCCTAGAGCTTCTTTAACTCTATTTAATGTTAACTTAGAAACCTCCTCGGCAGTAAGTTTGCCTTTATTTAGTATTCTTTTTAACTCTTCTGGATCATTCATTAGTTCTTTATACTTTTCTTGAATAGGTTTGAGAACGTTAATCATTGCCTCTGTAAATTCTGGTTTGAATTTACCCCAGCCCATTCCTGCGCAATACTTAGCTGCTTTTTCTCTCCCTAGGCCAGAAATTATTGAATAAATTGTTAAAAGATTATCAGCTTCAGGTCTTGAGGGATTTCCAAATTCTAGTCCTAATTCTGAGTCGGTTTTTGCTCGTTTTATTTTTTTAGTAATTACTTCTGGATTGTCTAATAAAGTAATCCTACTATTTTCATTTGGGTCGCTTTTACTCATTTTTTTTGTTCCGTCTGTCAGGCTCATTACTTTGGAACACTCTTTCAAAATTAAGGGATTTGGAACTTTAAGTATTGGATTCTCTTTTGTTCCGAATTTTGAATTAACTCTTTGAGAAGCAATATCTCTCGCAAGCTCTAGATGCTGCTTTTGATCTTCTCCAACAGGAACCAAATCAGCGTCATATAGAAGAATATCCGCTGCCATAAGGACTGGATAATCTAATAATCCAATAGATACATTGTCACCTTGTTTAATTGACTTTTCCTTAAACTGAATCATTCTCTCCATCCAGTTTAAAGGAGTTAAGCAATTTAATATCCAGCAAAGCTCGCTATGGGCGCTTATCTGACTTTGAATGAATATTGAGCATTTATCAGGATTCATCCCACAAGCGATATATAAAGCCGCTGTAGATAGAGAATTTTGATGAAGAGATTTTGGGTCATGCGGAGTGGTTATCGCATGAAGATCAACAACGCAGACAAATGTTTCGTAATTTTGTTGTAATTCAACCCAATTTCTTATTGCTCCAAGCCAATTACCAATATGAACGTCTCCAGTGGGTTGAACACCAGATAAGACTCGCTTCTGATTCACTTATCCTTGCTCGCTTGTATTTGTGGAATCATCTTCATTGGAACTTGCTTCCCTAGCTTGATCGTTATTTTTTTCTTCTTCAGGATCTTGTGTAACATTGTTTTCCTGATCAGTATCAGCGACCTGTTGTTCTTTAACTGGTTTTTCTGGTCTTGCAAAAGGGTTGGGCTTTGAGTTGAATGAATTGTTATTTTCACCGTTATAGTTTCCCCTGCCTCTTCTTTGGTTATTGGCGGGCGCTTGAGACCTGTATTCGTTTACTAAATTTTCAAGACTTCCATCTTCAAGCATTTGCGCAAGAGTTCTTACTGCAAAACCAAGCACTGCGACAGTGGAACGAAGATTGAAGGCTTCTTGCAATGATCTGGCTGCGCGCATTTCATTATCACTTAAGCGAATGCGAAAGCCTCCGTCCCTATTGTTAGGACCTCGGCCACCTCTGAAATTATTACGGCCATTTTGTCTTTGGTTTTGGAAATCGCCACCACCTGACTGATTATTGGTGTAAGAGTCACCCATGAACATATTTGTCAATAGGGGCAAGTGTGACGCATAGCCGGTACTTTTGCGACAAATTTGAATATCTTGATTAGCACTTTCACATCTTATAAAATCGATACCAATAAAAAAACTCGATTTTTTTAGGTATAAATTTCTCTTTTTAAAAACGTAAACCCTTCTTTCTTTGAGGTTATTAAGGGAAAGTTTGCTTTAAAATAAAAGTTAGCTAAGAAGAAACTGTAATTATTGAAATATGGAAAATCATTCATTAACAAAATCGCCTTTTTCCTTGACTTCTTTTTCTATTCCTAAAATTAGTCTTTTTATTGGACTAACAATCACTGGTCAATGGGTTTTGAGTGATGTGGCCCACATACCTGGAGGTGGATTGGGTCTGCTATTAGGACTTGGTTTGATTTTTTATTTCTTAAAACCAGGGAAGGTTTCATTTGATGCTCCCTCCACTGTTCATGGATGGGTAAGAAGATGCTATGACGTTTTAGAGAATTTTGAGTACTTGCTTGAAGATGGGGAGCAAAGTGAAGTAAAAAAAGAAAGAATAAATTCCTTGCAAAAAATTATTGATAGAAGCGAAGATCAAAGCATTGGTTTCTTGAAAACAAAAGGCGTAAAATTACCTGATAAAGAGCAATTAGAAAAAGTTTTAGGAATAAATAATCAAATAAAAGTTTCTTTCCCACCAGCTCTTCCTGTAAGAGATCGAAATTGGATTTTGTCAGATTTAATCCAAGAGCAAGATTTTATTGTTTATTCTTTGGCACTTCCAATGAGCGCAGCTGATCTTTTGTGGATTAAAAATATCCCTTCAGATCAACCAGCATGGCTAATGGTTGCCAGTAAAGAATCTACTGATTGGTCTGACGAGAGAAATGCATTAGAGGCTCAATTACCCGACAGGTGGACAAACAGAGTACTGAAATGGGATGGATCTCAAACAGAAATGGCAACGGTTTTTTCTCCAATTAAGAAACTTCTTGAAAATCCAAAAAAGAATACAGACATTACTAAGCAAAGACTTTTGTCTCGATTGCATACTTCTTGGCAAAAAGATTTAGAAAAATTAAGAAGAGATAAATTCAAGGTTATTCAAGCAAGATCTCAGTGGATAGTTGCTGGTATCGTTTTTGCCTCCCCTGTCGCCTCAACTGATTTGCTTGCAGTTGCAGTGGTTAATGGCTTGATGATCAAAGAAATGTCGAAAATATGGTCATCCAAAATGAAGCCAGAATTACTTGAGGCAATCTCACGTCAACTAGCAATGGCTGCAATTGCTCAGGGAGTGGTCGAATGGAGTGGACAGTCCTTGTTGA
The DNA here is from genome assembly GCF_059772385.1 of Prochlorococcus sp. MIT2302. NCBI lineage: Bacteria > Bacillati > Cyanobacteriota > Cyanophyceae > Synechococcales > Prochlorococcaceae > Prochlorococcus > Prochlorococcus sp. MIT2302. Next base: position 39,831 of record NZ_CM186285.1, read on the forward strand.
GCTTGGCAAAGCTTGATGGCTCCTCTTGGGTGGCAGCTGGAACAATTCAGGCCTTGAGTGCTGCTTACTTAACAAGAGTAGTTGGAAGGTCGATGGCCGATTGGATGGCTCTCAATAATGGAGTCACTAAGCCTGATTTAGAGCTTATTAAACAACAAGCTCCTCAACTAGTATCAAAAGCTGCTGAGCTAGAAAGAGTCGATTGGGTGGCTTTTTTAAAGCAATCAAAAGAGTGGATAAAGTCTCAATCTAATAATTACAAAGTTAAATCAGTTTGATAGTTTAACTTTCTCTAAAGTGTATTTCTGATTTATAATTTGAAAAAATATAAATATTATCAAATTTTCAATACATGATTGATAAAAAAATAAAGACTTTTTCTGATTTGATTTACAAGAAAAATAAGTTTATCAGTTTCTTTATCTTACTTACTTTCAATATTTTATTCTTGACAGCATGTGAGAATAAAAAAACGTCTAAACCCAATTACGAAAAGCCTTATGTATTGACTACTTTTACAATTTTGGCAGATCTCGCAAGAAATGTCGCCGGGGATAGAATTTTAGTTGAATCAATTACAAAACCAGGAGCAGAAATTCATAGTTATCAATTTACACCCAGTGATATTGTTAAAACGAAAGGAGCAAATCTGATTATTCAAAATGGTTTAGGACTTGAAGCTTGGATTTCGAAATTCATGATGAGTGCGGGAGATATTCCTAAAGTCAAATTAACAGATGGAATGAAGCCATTTTTTATAGAAGAGGATGCTTATGCGGGGAAACCAAATCCACATGCTTGGATGTCACCCAAAAGAGCTATGACTTATGTAGATAACATAGCGGATGCTTTTACCAAGATCGATCCGAGCGGAGGTCTCGAATATAAATCGAACGCTACAACCTATAAATCTAAACTTGAGTCGCTTGATAAAGAGCTAAGAGATTCTTTATCCTTAATTCCTAAAGAGAGAAGATTTCTGGTGACATGTGAAGGAGCCTTTACTTATTTGGCCAGGGATTACGGAATGGAGGAGGGCTATTTGTGGCCCGTTAATTCTGAAAGTCAAGTAACCCCTAGACGCATGGTTAAGCTAATAAAAAAAATAAAAGAGAATAAGGTTCCAACAATTTTTTGTGAGAGTACTGTGAGTTCAAAAGCACAAATGGAAGTTGCAAAATCAAGTGGAGCTGTTTTTGGAGGTACCTTCTACGTCGATTCCCTCTCAGACTTAAATGGACCTGCTCCAACTTATGTAGATTTACTTAGGCACAATGTTGAATTGATTACTGAGGGTCTATCTCTATCCGGTGAGAAAAAATAATGAATCCAATTTTTAAAAGTAACGAGAAGGATTTTATGCGTATTGAGGCAGAACAAGTTTGCGTTGACTACAACGGTACAGTTGCTCTTTATGACGCAAGTTTGAGCTTAAAAGCAGGATCAATTTGTGGCCTTGTGGGGATGAATGGCGCAGGTAAATCAACTTTCTTCAAAGCCCTTATGGGTTTTATTAGGCCATCAAGGGGAAAAATAAGGATTAATGGAATCAAGGTTAATCAAGCACAGAAGGAGCAAACAGTTGCTTATGTTCCACAAAACGAAGGAATAGATTATTCATTTCCTGTAAGTGTTTGGGATGTCGTGATGATGGGGAGATATGGCTCGATGAATATTTTTCGAATACCTCGAGAGTCTGATAAAAGAGCAGTTCTACATGCTCTTGAAAGAGTTGATCTTTTGGATCTTATGGATAGACCAATTGGATCTTTATCTGGAGGACAACGCAAAAGAGCTTTTCTCGCAAGGGCAATTGCTCAACGGGCATCAGTACTTCTTTTAGATGAGCCTTTCTCTGGAGTTGATGTACCCACTGAAAAGCTTATGGCTGAGTTATTTCTTCAGTTTCGTCAAGAAGGACACACTATTTTGATATCTACTCATGATTTGAATCACGTCAGAGATTTTTGTGATTTTGTAGTACTAATAAATAAGACAGTACTTGCGTATGGAAAAACCTCGGAAGTCTTTACATCGGAGAACATTCAAAAAACATTTGGAGGAACGCCGCCAAATCCTTTATCAGGTCCGCAGTCGAATAAAGATTTTGTAAATGAATGAACTTTTGATATCCATCACGCCAACCAATTGGCTTTTGGATCCACTAGCTCATGACTTCATGAGAAGAGCGTTAATGGTCAGTGCCCTAGTTGGAGGTGTTTGCGGCCTCCTATCTTGTTACATGACCTTAAAAGGTTGGGCCTTAATGGGTGATGCTGTCTCTCATGCTGTTATGCCAGGAGTAGTGGTTGCGTATGCCTTAGGTCTTCCTTTCTCTTTAGGTGCGTTTGTTTTTGGTGTGGGTTCAGTTGCTCTTATTGGATTTGTTAAACAGAAATCTAGGATTAAAGAAGACACAGTGATAGGTCTTGTCTTTACTGGTTTTTTTGCATTAGGCATTGTATTAGTATCTAAAATAAAAAGTAATATTGACCTTATGCAGATTCTTTTTGGGAGTCCTTTAGGGATTTCTCGTTCAGATGTTAATCAGACTTTGATAATTTCCTTTATAGTCATAAGTATTTTGCTTATCTTTAGAAAAGATTTAATGTTGTATTGTTTTGATGCTAAGCACGCTCGTTCTATAGGAATAAATACAGGCATTCTTCATTATTTATTATTAACTTTATTATCTTTATCCGCAGTAGTAGGATTGCAAACTGTTGGTATTATTCTAGTAGTAGCAATGCTTATTACTCCTGGTGCAACGGCATATTTGTTGACCGATCGTTTTGACAGGATGACTTTATTAGCAGTAATTAGCAGCTCTTTCTCAAGCGTTTTAGGCGTTTATATTAGTTATTGGTCAGATATTGAAACAGGAGGATCTATTGTTTTAGTGCAAACATTAATCTTTCTAATTGCGTTCTTATTTGCTCCAAGATATGGAATATTTAAAAACCAATCTTTAATTAATACTGATTGATTTTTTACAATTATGAATAACATCTCTTCTGATCAAAAATGGAGTTGGTGGCCACTTTTACCGCTGTATCCTTACGGAAGAAAAAGAACATTATTCCGTGAATTAGTTCCTAACCAGATTTGGAGCTTTGAACAACTTCAGGGTATTTATTATGTTGCTGTCCCCGTGAGGTTATTAGTTGTAAGGGTAAAGAATGAATTGATGATAATTAATCCTCTTCCTCCTACAAAAGAATTGCTAAGGGATATAGATTTGCTTGAAAAAAAAATAGGACCTGTAAAAACAATTGTATTACCTACTGCTTCGGGCTTAGAGCATAAAATTGGTCTTCCAGCTTTAGCTAGAGCTTTTCCTAATGCAAAATTATGGGTATGTCCTGGACAATTCAGTTTTCCTTTTCAACTTCCTTTTGATTGGCTGGGAATTCCAACTGATAGAACAAATATTTTATTAGCAGATGGATCCCCTTATGCTGATGACTGTGAATGGATTTCGTTAGGCCCTATTGATATTGGACTTGCACGTTTTCAAGAAATTTGTTGCTTTCATAAGCCATCAAAATCTTTATTAGTCACTGATGCACTTGTAGGTATTGAAGAGACCCCTCCAAAGCTTTTTGATTTAGATCCTACCCCTTTGTTGTTTCATTCAAGAGAGAAAGGTTCTGAAGAGCTTATTGATACGCCAAGTGCAAGAAAAAAAGGATGGCTTCGTTTGGTCCTTTTTGCCTCTTACCTAAGACCTGAAAAATTGGAGATCCCCAAGATAAAAGAAATTTTTGGAAATTCTTTCAAGCGAAATTTAAGAAACAAAAGGGCACATTTTGGAATATATCCTTTTTCTTGGCAGAAAGGCTGGGAGTTGTCTGCAAAAAAACTTGTTGGGAAAAACATTCCTTTAATACAAATTGCTCCAGTAATAGAAAGACTGGTTTTTCCTAGAGCAAAAAAAGCTTTTATGATTTGGTTAAATAAAGTTGAATCTTTAAAAGGTATTTCATGGTTGATATCTGCTCATTACAGTGGGAAAGTTAGATTCTCAAGAAATGAAATAAAAGAGTTGAAAAATAAAATTAATCAATATCAATGGGCTAATAATGAGGGAGATTTTGAATTCTTAAGTTCGCTAGATCAATTTTTATTGAAAGTAGGCGTTGTACCTAAAGACCCTCTTAAAAAATTTCAGTGATTAAACTGTATCTGGGTCAACAGACATCTCTTCGTCTGATAAGAGTGTTTCCTCTAACTGTTTTCTTTGCTCCATTTGTCTTAAGAAATAGCCAGTCATCATGGCAGAAGCTAATAAACTTGCCAAATTGTCCTTGCTTGAAGTTACTTTTACCTCAAACTGCTCTCCAGGAAGCATTCCAAGTAAGCCTTGAACGTTGTGTCTTATAATTTCTTGGATTTCAGGGCTGGCAGATTTAGCAACTCTTTGAAGAACGTCTGCAGGTTGATCTTGTAAGTACTGTATTAGAGCGTTTGCCTCATGACCCTCATTATTGTCGGTAGCTAAAAATTCAGGATTAAACATCCAGCTTTTTCAATTAATTACACATTATCGCAAAAAGTACTCCGATAAAATTTAATTTAGGTTATGGGAACCGAATAGGTCCTATTTTTTTTAATGGCCAGTACCTTGCGAGTGCAGTACCTATGAGATTTTTTTCTGGGAGAGCTCCCCATATGTGTGAGTCTAGACTGTTATTTCGGTTGTCTCCTAACACCCAAAGTGAATAGTTAGGTACGTATATCGCCTTCATTTCATATTGGATAGGTTCTTGAATCCAAGGTTCATTGATTTCCTTTTCATTTCTATAGAGCTTTCCATTTGTAACTTCTATTTTGTCACCAGGTAATCCAACAACTCTTTTTATAAGCGCTGAGCCATCACTATATCCTGTCTCCGTAAGAATTTTCGGGGGTTTAAAAATAACAATAGTATTTAAATTTAGATGTTTATTCAGTTTATGATTAATTCTTGGAGTTATTTTTTCTACCAAAATTCGGTCCTGAATTTGTAAGGTTGGAATCATTGATCCAGAGGGGATCCACCTAGGTTCAACTGCTTGCCATCTTAATAAAAACGCAATTAATATCCAAACTAACAATCCTTTCCAACTATTTTGGTTCTTATCCTTTTTTGATCCTGTTGAGGTCATGAATTTTTTTGTTTTTAGTTTCTCGTTGGAAAGTAGTTTACAAAAATCTAAGTAGCTTTTCTTTTGGCAATTTCAATAGCACGTTACAACTTTTTTATTAGTTTAGAGCTCCTTAAAACTCTTGTAGCAAAGGGAGTGAAGTATTTTGTCCTTTGCCCTGGTAGTAGATCAGGCCCTCTTGCCTTGGCAGCAGCAAGTCTCTCTAAAAGAAAAGAATTGACTCTCATAACATCAGTTGATGAAAGGTCTGCGGCATTTCTTGCCTTGGGAATTAGTGCCGCAAGTGGAAAAGTAAGTGCTGTTGTTACAACTTCTGGTAGTGCTGTTGCAAATCTTTTGCCGGCTGCTGTTGAGGCAGATAGATCATGTCATCCTCTTTTATTTTTGACTGCAGATAGGCCTCTTCGTTTAAAAGAATGTGGAGCGAATCAAGCAGTTAATCAACAGGATTTTTTGAGACCTGTTTGTAGACATTTTGATGAATCTCCAAAAGAAGGAATACATTTGATTTCTAGGCAAAGACTTAACTCTCTAATAGAAAATGCATTCAAAATGTCTACCAATAAGCCTGGCCCAGTTCACATTAACCTTGCTTATGAAGAACCTTTGCATCCGTCCGAAATTGATCAGAAAAAAGTTCTTGATGGATGGGTTATTGAAGGATTTGTAGAGGATAAAGTTACTTCACAGAAGATAGTGGATGTTAAAAAATTTCCCTCTTTTGCATTACCAACTTTAGACCCGTTTTCTTTGGGAATAATTATTATTGGACCATGGAGAGGTAAAGAAGAACAACTTGTTTCCTTTAGGTGCGCACTAAAGAAATGGCAAAAATTAACTGGATGGCCAATTCTTGCTGACCCGCTTTCTGGTGTTGAAAATGATCAAGAGGGCTTAATAAATCACTGGGATCTTTTTTTCTCAACAGGTTTATGTGAAAAAATTAAAGATATTCAAGTTTTACGCTTGGGTCCAATACCACCAAGTAGACAATTACAAACTTGGCTTGAAAAACCTGGAAAAGTTCAACTACTCATTACTGAGGGAGATTCTCGAAACCTTGATCCAATAGGTGTATCAACTCAATTTAGTGAAGGTTTTTCTTATTGGGTTGATAAATTACTTCAGAGTATTCAGACAAAGTCACCAATAGATAAAAAAAATGTTAGCCAAAAGTTTACTAAAGAGCTTATAAAATATGATTTATTCATTCATGATTGGCTTGATAAAAGGTTATTCAGGAATGGGTTAATTACTGAACCAGCATTGGCGAGATTACTGCCTCGCTTGTTGCCAACTTCTATACCCGTGATGCTTGCTTCAAGTAGTCCCATAAGAGATTGGTTAAGTTATTCGGGAGAAGGGGCTTTCCTGAGAAGGTGCTTTGGATTTAGAGGGGCATCAGGAATTGATGGGACACTCTCAATGGGTATGGGATTATCGATAATAATGGGAAGAATGGTATTGGTAACAGGCGATTTAGCACTTCTTCATGATACAAATGGTTGGTTGTTCTCAAGGGATAAGAATATTAGTTTAATCGTAATCATGATTGATAATGGTGGTGGAGGAATATTTAATCAACTAAATATAGAAAAAATTCAAGAAGGAGATTTTGAAGAAATTTTTCTTATGCCTCAGCAAGTTTGTCATCTTACACTTGCTAAAGCCTATGGATTGAAATATAAACAAGTTGCTTGCTTGGATGATTTAGAACAAGCAATTGAATGGAGTTTTTCTTTGTCAACAAATGTATTAATAAGAGTTTGTACTAACTCTGTTGAAGACCATAAATTGAGAGTAAGTTTACGAGATGATCTAAAAAAAACATTATCTGAAATTATCAATTTTTGACTATTTTTATTCAAACAATGACTTTAGAACCTGCTACCCCTAAAAATATCTCTATCTCTAGAAGAGTTCTCCCTGGTGAAATTATTACCTCATGGAAAGCTGTTGGTGAATATAAAGATATCCTGTTAGACATTAGTCCTGAGGGAATTGCTCGCGTTGCGATAAATCGTCCTGACAAAAGAAATGCTTTTCGACCTCAAACAATTTCAGAACTTTGTGAAGCATTTATAAGAATAAGAGAAGATCCAAAAATAGGAGTGGTTTTATTCACAGGGGCAGGGCCTTCCAAAGATGGAAAGTTTGCTTTTTGTTCTGGCGGAGATCAGGCTATACGCGGAAGTGGAGGGTACCTCGGCGATGATGGAATCCCGCGTTTAAATGTTCTTGATTTGCAACGTATAATTAGGAGCCTTCCTAAAGTAGTTATTGCGCTTGTTCCTGGCTTCGCAATCGGGGGGGGACATGTTTTACATTTGATTTGTGACTTGAGTTTGGCTGCAGATAATGCAATATTCGGCCAAACAGGACCTAGAGTTGGAAGCTTTGACGCAGGGTTTGGTTCAAGTTACTTAGCAAGGGTTGTAGGTCAAAAGAAGGCTAGAGAAATTTGGTTTCTATGTAGGAAATATGGGGCGAAGGAAGCATTAGATATGGGGTTGATAAATTCCATTTCGCCAATTAATTTACTCGAGTCAGAAGGGGTTAAATGGGCTAGAGAAATACTTCAAAACAGTCCAACCGCTATAAAGTGTTTGAAATTTTCTTTTAATGCTGATACTGATGGATTAGCAGGTATCCAAGAGCTTGCTGGCCAGGCAACACATCTTTTTTATACTACTGATGAGTCAAAGGAGGGTAGAAATGCTTTTATGGAGAAGAGGGATCCTGATTTCTCCGAATCAAAATGGCTTCCATGATTTTATTTGGTTTATCCAAAGGATAAATCTTTCTTTTTTCATGAATTAAATGCGAATACTTTTTGCTGCTGCTGAATGCGCTCCAATGATAAAGGTTGGAGGTATGGGTGATGTTGTTGGTTCATTGCCTCCTGCGCTTAAAAAACTTGGACATGATGTTCGATTAATAATCCCAGGGTATGGAAAACTATGGGCTTTGATGGATATTGCCCCAGAACCTATTTTTCGGGCCAACACAATGGGTGTTGACTTCGCTGTTTTTGAAACAAGTCATCCCTCTAATGGGTTGCCAATTTATTTAGTTGGACACCCATGTTTTGATTCTGAGCGTATTTACGGAGGAGAAGATGAAGATTGGAGATTTACTTTTTTTGCCAGTGCAGTATCCGAATTTTCTTGGAATTCATGGAAACCACAAGTCCTCCATTGCCATGATTGGCATACTGGAATGATTCCAGTTTGGATGCATCAAGACCCTGAAATCAGCACGGTATTTACTATTCATAATCTCAAGTATCAAGGACCATGGAGATGGAAACTTGATCAGATAACTTGGTGCCCTTGGTATATGCATGGTGACCACACCATGGCATCAGCCATGTTGTATGCCGATAGGGTGAATGCGGTTTCTCCAACTTATTCAAGGGAAATAAGAACATCTGAATATGGAGAAAAATTAGAGGGACTTTTAAATTATATTTCTGGAAAATTACGTGGAATATTAAACGGAGTTGATTTAGATGAGTGGAATCCAGAAACGGATAATTCACTCCCAGCTAAATTTAGTGTAGATAATCTTTCTGGTAGAGCAATTAATAAAAAAGTCCTTCAAGAAAGAATGGGACTCGAAGTGAACCCAGATAAATATCTTATGGGAATGGTTGGCAGACTTGTTGATCAAAAAGGTATTGACCTTTTACTACAGGTGGCTAATAGGCTTCTTTCTTATACTGACTCTCAGGTCGTTGTTCTTGGCACAGGTGATCGATATTTAGAATCAGCTTTGTGGCAACTTGCAATTGAGTATCCCGGTCGTTTTTCTGTTTTTCTTACTTATGATGATGCATTATCACGGCTAATTTATGGAGGCGCTGATGCATTCCTAATGCCTAGTCGTTTTGAGCCGTGTGGAATTAGTCAATTGTTAGCTATGCGTTATGGTGCTATTCCGATCGTTAGAAAAGTAGGTGGTTTGGTTGATACAGTAGAGCCTTACAATCCGATGAACGAAACAGGTTCCGGATTTTGCTTTGATAGGTATGAACCAATTGACTTCTATACGGCATTAGTTCGTTCCTGGGAAGCATATAGGCATCAAAAAAGTTGGAAGGAGTTACAAGTTAGAGCAATGTCAAATAAATATAGTTGGGATAGATCGGCGAAAGAATATGAATTAATGTATAAAGATGTTTGTGGAATTAAGGAGCCTTCTCCAGATGCAGCAGAGGTTGAAAAGTTTTCTTATGGCCAAGAAGCTGATCCTTCAAGAAAAGGAAAAAAAATAAAATTATAGTAATTTTGAGGATTTAGATTATTTTTCTTCTGTTCATATTTGCATGCATATTACTTTTAAGGACTTAACAGAACTATGGGGGATGCCAGCTAATCAAAAAGAAACAGATCTTGATTTGCCAGTTGGTCGTATATCTACTGATTCGAGGACAACTGAAAAAGGTGATTTCTTTGTCCCTTTAGTAGGGACTTCATTTGATGGCCATGATTACTTAGATATGGCTTTTGATATTGGTATACAGGGAGCTGTAGTTTCAGAACAATTTCATGGTTTGATTCCAAATGACCTGCCTCACTGGGTAGTCCCAGATACTCTGTACGCCTATCAACAGATTGCATTGCTGCATCGAAGGAATTTAAATCTTCCTGTAGTTGCTGTTACTGGTTCTGTTGGTAAAACAACTACAAGAGAATTGATTAGGGCAATACTGTCTCCTCTTGGTGACATTGTTTCAAGCAGAGGAAATGAAAATAATGATGTAGGCGTTCCAAAAACACTGCTTAGAGGTTCTGCAACAGATGCTGCATTTGTTCTTGAAATGGGTATGCGTGGTTTCGGTCAAATTCAACGTCTGTCTCGTGCTTCTGAACCTGATATTGCTGTAATTACAAATATAGGACAAGCTCATATTGGTATTCTTGGAAGTAGAGAAAATATTGCAAAAGCGAAGTCGGAAATCACTTCAAGCCTAAGTCCTGATGGCGTTGTGATTATTCCTTTCGGTGACAAACTTTTAGAAAAATCTTTATTAGAAAAATGGTCAGGACGTATTGTTCGATTAGCAATAGAGGGCTTTTCTCTGAATTGGTTGGATAGTAATGATGATTATTTACATGTTCAAGATATTGAGCCAGATTATATTGCTCAAGTGGATATGCAAAATAATTTCATGCTTTTTGAAGGAAGTAAATTTAAATTGCCCCTTGAAGGAAGACACAATGCTATGAATTTTTTTATGGCATTGACCGTTGCAAGAGAATTAGGGCTATCGATAAAGAATCTTGATCAATTAAAATTAAATATGCCCATGGGAAGAAATAGCTTGGTTGATTGTGGTCAATATTTAGTTTTAGATGAGACTTATAATGCATCTCCTGAATCTGTTCTGGCTTCTTTAGAGTTATTAGTAAGCAAGCCTGGTAGACATTTTGCAGTTTTGGGTACGATGCTTGAACTGGGCTCTGAGAGTGCTTTACTTCATCAGAAAGTTCTTAAAAGAGCTATTGAATTAGGTCTTACGGGAATTGTTTTTGTCTCTTGTGATGAGGAAACTACTATGATAGAAAATACAATCAAAGAATTACCAAATCATAGTGTTGTTAGAACGCCAAGAGATGCCGCTAACTCACTATTATCGTGGCTTTTACCGGGAGACAATATTTTAATTAAAGGTAGTCGTAAGTTAGAATTGGAAAAAGTATTACCATTTTTACATCAATAATGTAGTTGTTGTGGTTAATTAGGCTTAGTTCTAATAATTGCTTTTGACCTTTCAACGACTAAGCTTTTATCAGGAACATCTTTGCTTATGGTTGATCCTGCACCTATGGTTACGTGTGATCCTATCTTGATTGGTGCAACTAGGACTGAATTAGCACCGGTTTTTGAATAATCATCAATAATTGTTTTATGTTTATTCTTGCCATCAAAATTAGCTGTAATAGTCCCTGCTCCAATATTAATATTCTTTCCAAGAGCTGAATCACCTAAATAGCTTAAATGATTGATTTTTGTTCCTTCACCAATCAAACTTTTTTTTATTTCTACAAAGTTCCCTATTTTAGAATTATCACTTATTTTTGATTCTGGCCTTATGTTAGCGAAAGGACCTATAGATGTATTGTTCCCAATCTTGGCTTCATTGATGCATGAGTGAATGGCTAAAACATTTTGCGCAAGTGTTGAATTTGTTATGACACTACCTGGTCCTAAATGACATCCATCGCCAATATTACATTTACCACGAAGATGTGTTTGTGGCTCAATAATTACGTCTGTACCAAAGGTCGTATCCTCGCTCAGCGAACAGCTAATAGGATCAATGAATGTAACTCCTTTTCTCATCCATGAGGATTTAAGTTTTTTTTGGATGAAGTGTTCGCATTCAGATAATTGAATTCTATCATTAATCCCCTTGATTTCAAATGGATTATCTACCTCAAAATGCAATGCTTTTTTCAGTAAACTTATTGTGTCAGTCAGGTATATTTCATTTTGACTGTTTTTGTTAGATAATGAGTTTAAAACATCTAATAATTCCCGCCAATTAAAACAATAAATACCCGCATTTATTAATTTATTTTTTCGCTGTTCATTAGTGCAATCTCTCTCTTCGATGATTCGTTTCACCAGTCCAGACTCATCTGTGAACACTCGCCCATATCCTTTTGGAGAGTCTAAATTTGCAGATAAAAAAGTTACACTCGCATTAGACTCTTTGTGAAATTTTAAGAGAGAACTTAGAGTTTTTTCTTTTAGCAGTGGAACATCGCCATTCAATACTAAAAGTTCTCCATTAAATCCTTCTAAACTAGGTCTTAATTGTTGGATCGCGTGTCCAGTACCATTTTGAGGTTGCTGCAGAACAAAATCTAACTCCTTATGATTTTTTAAGGAGTCCTCCACTAAGTTAGCCTGATGTCCTACAACTACTAACTTGTGGTTTGGCTTGAGCCCTTGAGTGCAAGACAAAACCCTATCAATAAGTGATTTCCCAGCTAAAGGGTGAAGAACTTTAGGCAGATTACTTTTCATTCGCGTACCTTTCCCAGCCGCTAAAATTGCGATGGCAAGCATTAGACTCCTTTTTTGAAGAAATCTAATCGCTTTATAACTATTGCGCAGTATTCCACCGTTTTCTCCATAAGGAAGTGCTTGTTAATTGACTTTTAGATTGTTCTATTTCTCTTGTTGAAATAATTTCTTTACAGCTTCCTTTCCCTGTTGGATCTCTATAAGGAATTGACGAACGAGTGGCAAGGTGTTCTATTTCCCTATTACTTAAGTCTTTAAACTGAAAATTTCCTGAAATATTATGTTGTTCTATTTTCCTTTTCATAGCAACTGTCCCTGAGCTCCATTTGTGTTTGTCATCGATTGAGGGAGCTATTGAATAGATTTTTAAACCAGCTCTTATGAAGCTCGCTCTAATGGAGGCAGCAGTTGAATATGTGATCAAGCGTCCTTTTGCAGATAACCTTTGGGTTAATAAAGAGATGAATTCCTCACTCCATAGCTCGGGACATTTTTGTGGAGAAAAAGGATCAAGAAGAATTAAATCAAACCTTAAAGAATCTCGTATTTCATAAATCTTTTGTCTTGCATCTCCCCAATGAATACGTCCTTCGCTAGAACCGTCAGTCCATTTACCTGATTTTTTTAGGCAATTAAAAAAATGCAATACTTTTGGAGACCAAATTCTCTGAAATTTTTTTTCATTAAGAGCAAGACTTAGAGGCCTTTGATCAATCTCGAGCCCATGCCATTCAGTCTGTATGTTACTTTGAAATAATTTTTCGAGAATACATCCAGTGTTATACCCCAATCCCAAGCAAACATCTAAAACAACTATCTTTTTTGTGGTGGAAAAATTTTCTAATTGAGATGGTAATAAATATTTGGCGATTGACTCTCTCAGCGCTCCGTCTTTATCATGAAACCCTTCTTCATAGTTCAAGCTATAAAGACTTAAACTACCATCTTTTGTCGTATGTAATTTAAAATCATTCAATTCTAAGAAATGCTAATTTTTTTGTTGAAGTCTCATAAGATCATTCCAAAAATCAGGGTATGAGATTGCTGCAGCGTCACTACGTCTTAATGTCGAATTAGAATTAGCCATTATCGATGCAATAGCTAGACTCATGGCAATACGGTGATCATCTTCGCTATCAAGCTCGCACCCTTTTAAATTATTCCCTCCATAAATAGTAAGCCCGTCTTGATGTTCATCTATTTTTGCTCCCATTCTTTGTAATTGCCCGGCCATTACTGCTAAACGATCAGTCTCTTTGACTCTCAATTCACTTGCTCCTTTGATTTGACTAATACCGTTACAAAAACATGCTGCTACAGATAATATAGGTATTTCGTCTACTAGTCGAGGCATTATCTCTCCATCAATTTTAAATGGTTTCAAGTTTTCTTTATAGTAAACTTCAATGTCTCCTACAGGTTCACCGGCAACATCTCTTTTGTTTATTACATTGATATTTGCTCCCATTGTTTCTAATACGTCAAGTATTCCAGTTCTTGTTGGATTTAGACCAACATTTTCAATGACTAATTCTGATCCGGGTACGATGCTAGCTGCAACCAGCCAAAACGCGGCAGAGCTAATATCACCTGGAACTATAATTGATTGACCTTTTAGATCTTTCCCCGGAAAAACAGTTATATGTCTACCCATTTCACCACCTACTTCTAGATTGGCTCCAAAGGCTTTTAACATTCTTTCGCTATGATCTCTTGATCTGGCAGGTTCAATAACAGTAGTTGAACCTTCTGCATTAAGAGCAGCAAGTAGGATTGCAGATTTTATCTGAGCACTTGCTACTGGAGTGCCAATTACGGCACCTCTTAATTTCCTTCCAATAATTGATAGAGGAGCGAGGTCTCCACCACGTCTTCCAGAAATATTGGCTCCCATCATTTTTAACGGTTGTCCTACCCTTTTCATTGGCCTGTTTCGGAGCGATTTATCTCCTGTAAGAATGAAATGATGATTTTCTTGGCCAGCTAATAATCCCATTATTAATCTCATGGTTGTTCCTGAGTTTCCACAATTCAAAATATCTTGTGGTTCTTTAAAACCATTTAATCCAACACCATTGACTTCAACAATTTCTCCTTTTTTAATTTGAGTAATATTTACACCCATTGACCTCAAGCATTCAGCGGTGCTGATGGGATCTTCTGCAGGTAATAGGCCCTCAATTATTGTTTTCCCTTTAGCAATAGCACCAAATAAAAGAGCACGATGTGATATGGATTTATCTCCAGGCACTTTTACTTTCCCAAAGAGTTCCCCTCCTCTCTGAAGATTTCTTGAAGACTGATCTTTCGTGGGAACTTTCAATTAAAAAATTATCAATATTCTTTATTTTATTTATCGATATGCTTAATTTCCTGTTTATGAATTGTTTATTTGTTTTTGACGCATTAGTTCATCGATGACGTAACCAAATAATTCAGGACTGGGTTGGGTGTTTTCTATCTCGGATAATCCTAGCTCCGCCCATCTTTCATCAACTTTGTCTTCAAGTTCTTTCGGTCTTGTTAATGGTTTGCCCCACTCATGATTTTTTTCTGGCCCAATCTTTGTCGTTGCATCAATTGCTAATCTTCCTCCTAGGCCAATGTTCTCACTTGCGAAGTCAAGGGAATCAAAAGGAGTATTTTCGAGAATGAATAAATCTCTTTGAGGATCCACCTGACTGGATAAGACCCAAACAACTTGTCTAGGATCTCTTACATTAATAGTTGAGTCGACAACAACGACAAATTTTGTATAAGTGAATTGGGGTAATGCACTCCAAAAAGCCATTGCAGCTCTTTTAGCTTGTCCTGGATACGCCTTATCAATTGAGATAACGGCTAATTTATAACTCAAGGCTTCCATTGGGAGGAAGAAATCAACAATTTCAGGGATTTGTTGCTTAAGTATTGGTGTATAAATTCGATTTAAGGCTATTGCCAGCATCGCCTCTTCTTTTGGAGGCCTACCACTGAACGTTGTTAAAAATATTGGTTTTTTTCTTTGGGTCATGCAGTGGAATCTTATTAAGGGTGAAGACTCAGCTCCTCCATAGAATCCCATATGGTCCCCAAAAGGACCATCTATCATTTCTTCTCCAGGAGATATTGATCCTTCTAAAACTATCTCACTGTGACTTGGTACCTGAAGATCGATGGTTTTGCATTTCGTTAATCGAACACCCTCTCCTGCATATAAACCCGCAAAAAGCCATTCACTAAGCTGCACTGGAATTGGAGTGGCTGCAGCCATAACAAGAAGTGGATGTACTCCAATAGCAACTGCAACTTCTAGTTTCTTGTTCATGGCAGCAGCTTTGCGAAGATGCCTGGCTCCTCCTCTTACACTTAACCAATGAACTGTCATGCTCTTACCTGATTGTCTTTGGAGCCGGTAAACGCCAACGTTAGGGACGCCTGTCTCAGGATCTTTGGTTATGACCAGGCCCAATGTAATAGCTCCTCCTGCATCCTCAGGCCATGGTCGTAAAAGTGGTAAATGATTTAGATCCAAATCTTTTTCACCTATGACTTTTTGATGACATGGTGGTAAGAGATCAATATCAGGACGTGCTTTGAGTAGATCCCAAGCAACTGAGGCAAAAGCTTTGGTTTCTTTAAATCCTTTTGGAGGCTTTGGCTGTTGAAGAAGTGCTAATTTTTTTCCTAAATCCTCCAATTCTTCTTGCTTTTCTAATCCCATACTCCATACAACACGCTCCATCGTCCCAAGTAGATTGACAGCAACAGGCATTGATGAACCTTTTACGTTTTCAAAAAGAAGAGCAGGTCCTCCCATCCCCAGGACTCGATCACTTATTGCCGCTATTTCCAAATCACTATCAACTTCACTGCTTATTCTCTTTAATTGACCTTTGCTTTCCAAAAGAGAGAGAAAATCTCTGATGTCACGTGTAAGAGGTTCTTGACGAAATAATTTCATGAAGGTCTGCACGATTAATCTAATTATCTAGTTACTGTGACGCAAGTTCTCAGCGTTCGTGGAAATGAAACTTTCTTATTTTTTTGTAGCAGCAGATGTGCCAAGTGGAATTATCCCTGAATCTTCTGTAGTAATCGATGTGCTCAGAGCAACAACAACAATTGCATGGGCTCTAGAGAATGGTGCTGATTCAGTACAAGTATTTGCAGATGTTGATGAACTTAAAAATGAGGCAAAGTCTTTCTCGGAAAAGGATAAAATTCTTGTAGGCGAGAGAGGAGGAAAAAAATTAGAGGGGTTTGACTTGGGAAATTCTCCATTGGGAGTTTCAACTGAAAATGTAAAAGGAAAAAGAGTTTTTATGAGCACTACTAATGGAACAAGATCACTTCATCGTGTTAGGGAATCCAAAAGTTTGTACACAATGGCACTTCCGAACAGAAAAGCTATTGCTGAAAGATTGAAAAGTGACAATCCAAATGAAGTTTGGATTGTGGGTAGTGGATGGGAAGGCTCTTACTCTCTTGAAGATTCCTTAGCCGCCGGAGCTTTAGCCTCTCTTTTAATCGATCAATTAGAGTCCGTACAAGTATTGAATGATGAACTAATGGCCTCTATCGCATTGTGGAAAACTTGGGAGAGTGATGTTGAAGGATGTTTACGTATTGCAAGTCATGGACAAAGACTTGCAGGAATAGGTAATCATGATGATGATTTCGCTTGTTGTGCTTCTTTGGACAATCTTTCTGTTATTCCAAAACAGACTGAGATGGGCGTACTTCGCTCAAACTAACTTTTAAATTATTTTTTTTTAACTCAGTGTCAGATTTTTTGGCTGCGGCCCTACAGCTAACCAGTACCTCAGATATAGATGCAAACCTCAATGCGGCAGAAGAACAAATTGAGTTAGCGTCGAGGCGTGGGGCCGATCTTGTTGGGCTTCCTGAAAACTTTGCTTTTTTGGGTGAGGATCACAAAAAACTAAAAATTGCATCATCAATTTATGAAAAATGTAATAGCTTTTTAGTCACAATGGCTAGAAGATATCAAGTTGTTTTGCTTGGAGGTGGTTTTCCTGTCCCTGCCGGTGATGGAGAAAGAACTTTAAACAGAGCAGAATTATTTGGAAAAGATGGTCAATCCTTGGCTAGATATGACAAGATTCATTTGTTTGACGTTGATCTTCCTGAAGGTAATACATACAGAGAATCTGAAACAATTGTGTCTGGAGGTCAATCTCCACCTGTTGTAGATGTTCCAGGTCTTTGCAAAATAGGATTGTCTATTTGTTATGACGTAAGATTCCCAGAGCTATATCGAGATTTGGTCAATAAGGGTGCAGATTTATTAATGATTCCCGCTGCTTTTACTGCTTTTACTGGTAAAGATCACTGGCAAGTATTACTTCAAGCAAGAGCTATAGAAAATACTGCTTATGTTGTTGCACCAGCCCAAACTGGTCGCCATTATGGCAGAAGACAAAGTCATGGACATGCGATGGTCATTGATCCATGGGGGACAGTCCTTGCAGATGCAGGGGTGGTTCAGGGAGCTGCAATAGCATCTGCTGACCAAAAAAGAGTTGAGAGAATTAGAGGACAGATGCCTAGCCTAAAACATCGAAAAACAGAGCTTTTTATTTGATGTTTAAAGATCACTCTTTAAAGTCAAAATTAGTATTTTTTACAGGATTTGTTTTTTGTTCCAATCTTTTTATACCTTTACCCATAAGATCTGCTAGTGCTCTTGCAGCTTGGGCTTTGTCCAGTAATGGAAGCCTGAAATTAAGAACTTCTTCTGGAACTAACTTAGATGCTTTTTATCAATCATCAACTACAGATGTAGGTGAAAGAGTATGGATTGACTTTCCCGGAGAATTAAGCAGACCTAGAACTATTAAAGGTAATGGATCAGTTAAGGAAATCAGACTAGGTAAGCCTTCAAAGGGTAAAACAAGGCTTGTTATAGAATTTACACCATCAGTTGAATTAGAACACTCAAAATTACAATTAATTGGTACTTCCCCAAACAATTGGGAGTTGAAATTAATTGGTTTAGAAAGTAATTCTTTCCGTTCTATAGAAGAGGGAAATATCTTAAGAAATTCCATAAAGAGAACTTATGAAGTAATAAAGAATGAAGATTTAGATATTTCCTACTTGCCTGATGTTCCGTATGGAAAGTATAAAGTTGTTTTAGATCCAGGTCATGGTGGAAAAGACCCTGGAGCTGTTGGAATAAATGGGTTACGAGAGACTGATATTGTTTTAGAGGTCTCGAAGAGTGTTTCAGTATTACTTTCAAAGAAAGGGGTTAAAACATTACTCACTAGGAACTATGAGAGAACATTAGATTTGCAACCAAGAGTTGCTAAAGCCAATAATTCAAAAGCAGATGCTTTTGTAAGTATTCATGCAAACGCAACAAGAGGAAGGCGGAAAGATGTAAATGGTCTAGAGACTTATTATTACTCTGGTTTTAGAGGCTATTCTCTAGCAAAAAATATTCAAAAACAGATTTTAATTTTTTCTCCACAAAGCCCTGATAGGGGGGTGCGTAGATCTCGCTTTTATGTGATTAGAAAAACTTCTATGCCTGCAGCTTTAGTAGAGATTGGATTTGTTACTGGTATGTATGATGCAGATTTGTTACGTCAAAAAGTTTACAGAGATAAAATGTCTTTTGCCATTGCGAAGGGGATACTGAATTATCTCAAAGTTTCGAATTAGGTATGCGTCTTGGATTATTCGATAGTGGTGTTGGGGGCTTCACGGTTTTAAAAAAGGTGATTCAATTATGTCCAAATTCTTCATTTGTATATTTGGCTGATACGGCAAGACTTCCTTATGGATTGAAGACAACTGATGAGATCAAACAAATTGCTGAAGAAATATCGTCTTGGTTTAGTCAGCAAAATATCGATGCTTTTTTGGTTGCTTGCAACACAACTAATGCAATAGCATTGGATTTGCTCAAGAAGAATTTAGATGTTCCTGTTTTTGACTTGATTGGCTCTGCAGCCTCAACTATCCAAGAATCAAGAGTGGGTGTTATCGCTACCCCTTCTACGGTAAGAACAAAGGCTTATACAAATGCGATTTTAAAACATAAGCCAAAAACTTTTGTGATTGAACAACCATGTCCGGAATTTGTGCCAATGATTGAAATGGATAATATTAATTCAGATGGTATTACTAATGTTGCAATTAGATATTTACAACCTCTCTTAAATCAGAAAATTGATACTTTAATTCTTGGATGTAGTCATTATCCTCTAATAACCCCGTTACTCACTAAGATATTACCTTCTAGTGTTAAATTGATAGACCCTGCTGAAGCTCTTTCTTTGAGATTAAAGTTGTTTATGGATTCAAAAATAGGTAATTTTTCAAAGAAAAAATTTTTAGTTGAATCAAAGTTTTATGTGACCTCCGATCAAAAGCATTTTCCTCTTAAAGCCAAGCATTGGTTAAACGTGTTTCCTGAAGTTAATCTCGTTTCACTGCAGAAGAAGGGTTGTGTCTCTTAATATCAAAAAGCAGAGCGCTTCTATGACCACAGCCACGGAAATTCTTCAACCTGTAGAACTTGATCTAGAAGCTTTGCTTTTGGATCTACGCAGCCTTATAGGTGCAGGACACCCTATTTTGCAGGCGGCTGCAGAACACCTTTTCAGCGCAGGGGGAAAACGTTTAAGACCTGGAATTGTCCTATTGATCTCTAGAGCCTTGACTTCTGAAAAGGATCTTCCTTTGAAGCATAGAAAATTAGCCCAAATCACGGAGATGATTCATACCGCTTCCCTTGTGCATGATGACGTTGTTGATGAAGCAGATATCCGAAGAGGTGTTGAAACCGTGCATAGCCGATTTGATCCAAGGATAGCTGTACTTGCAGGGGATTTTCTGTTTGCACAAGCGAGTTGGCATTTAGCAAATCTTGAGAATTTAGATGTTGTTAAATTGTTAAGCAGGGTAATTATGGATCTAGCTGAAGGAGAAATAAAACAGGGCCTAAATAGATTTGACTCTAGTCAATCATTTGAGGGTTATTTAGAGAAAAGTTATTGTAAAACTGCTTCCCTTATTGCTAATAGCTCAAGGGCGATTGGTGTTTTATCCGATGTAGATCAGAAGAGCTTAGATTCGCTCTATTTCTATGGAAGACAATTAGGTTTAGCTTTTCAAGTCGTTGATGATATTCTCGATTTTACAGGTAATGATGAACAGCTAGGGAAACCAGCGGCAAGTGATCTGCAAAGTGGCTACCTTACTGCGCCTGTTTTCTATGCTTTGGAGGAAAATCCAACTCTTGGCGAACTTATTAATGCTAAATTCTCCCAAAAAGATGATCTTGATAAGGCTCTTTCTCTAGTAAGAGATTCAAGTGCGATTAGGAAATCAAGAGAATTAGCAGAGAAATTTGCTTCGGAGTCTAAAGATTCAATTTCTTGGTTGCCAGAATCACCATCAAAAAAAGCATTGCTTGAATTGCCTGAATTCGTTATTAGCAGGCTTTATTAATTAGAAAGTCATTTAATATTTTCTCAATTTCTTTTAGATGATTTATTTCGCATAAATTTTTGTTTTGTTCAAAAATTTCTTGTTTCGGAAGGTCATTATTTTTTTCTTTTAAAAAGAAAACAAAACATCCTGCCCCAAGTGCTGAAGATACTCCGGAAATTGAATCTTCAATAGCCCAGCATTCTTGAGGCGCAATATTTAATTTTTCAGCAGCTAAAAGATATGGATCAGGAGCAGGTTTCCCTTTGTATAGTTGTTCGTCATCACCAAGAACCCTTATAGAAAATAGATTCATCCATTTATGTGGGGAAGTTTTAATGTTGACAGATTCATTGCTGCTACTTGTCACTAATGCCATTGGGATATTGTGTTCATAACACCTTTTGACTAAACTCTCTCCGCCAGGCATTGCTTGCGCTGTAAGAATGAGTTTCTTTGAAATGGGTTTATGTAGTTTCAGTAAATCTTCTACTTTGACTTTCTTGGGAATCAATTTAAGCAATTCATTCGCACAATCAATTCTTCTTCGGCCTCTTAGGAGTTTTAATTGGCTTTGAGTTAGATTTAGATCAAAAAACGCAGCGGTTTCTTTCCATGCCTGTCCATGTAAGGGTTCTGAATTAATTAAAACTCCATCAAGATCAAATAAAAATGCTTTAGGAAAATTCCAATCTTTCTTCATTGTGAATTTGTTTTAAATAAGAGTTTCACTATCCAAGCCTTTTGCTCAGAAATAGCTTGAATGCAATAAATGAAAAGTTGTTTTTATCTTTCATGAATTCAGACAATTCTAACTCTATTGAGTCTGTTCTTCAGGAACAGAGATTGTTCCCTCCTTCTGAAGACTTTGCCAGTAAAAGTAGAATCTCATCTTTTTCTCAGTATTTAAAAATGTCGCAGATGGCTAAATCAGATCCAAATAAGTTTTGGGGTGATGCGGCTAAAGAAGAATTAAATTGGTTTAAACCTTTTGATAAGGTACTCGATTGGTCTAAACCACCATTCGCAAAATGGTTCGATGGAGGCAAGATTAATATTTCTTTTAATTGCTTAGATCGCCATTTAAATACTCCAACAGCAGACAAAGTCGCATTGATTTGGGAGGGCGAGCCAGGTGATCAAAGAAAATATACTTATAAACAGCTACACAAGGAAGTTTGCAAAGCCGCTAATGCACTCAAATCTATAGGTATAGGTAAAGGAGATCTTGTGGCTTTGTATATGCCTATGGTGCCTGAAGCCGCAATTGCAATGCTTGCTTGTGCGAGAATTGGAGCTCCACATTCAGTGGTATTTGGAGGCTTTTCTTCTGAGGCACTCAGAGACCGACTAATTAATGGAGAGGCAAAAGCAATAATTACAGCTGATGGCGGCTTTAGAAAAGATAAGGTAATTCCTCTTAAAGATGCTGTTGACTCAGCATTGGAAGGTGGTCTCTGTCCAAAGGTCGAATCAGTAATTGTTGTTCAACGCACTAAAAAAAATATTGTCATGGATGATGTCAGAGATCATTGGTGGCATGAAATTGTAGATAGTCAATCTGAAGAGTGTTTGCCTGAGCATATGAATAGTGAAGATTGCTTGTTTGTTCTATATACCTCAGGTTCTACAGGCAAGCCAAAGGGAGTGGTTCATACAACTGCTGGGTATAACCTTTGGGCTCATTTAACCTTTAAATGGATTTTTGATATTCGTGAAAATGATGTTTATTGGTGCACAGCTGATGTGGGATGGATAACTGGACATAGTTATATCGTTTATGGCCCACTATCTAATGCAGCAACTACTGTTATGTATGAAGGAGTTCCTAGGCCATCTAATCCAGGGGCTTTTTGGGATGTAATTCAAAAGCATAAAATTTCGATATTTTATACTGCTCCAACCGCTATAAGAGCCTTTATGAAAGCGGGAGAAAAGATTCCTAATCAATACGATTTATCAAGTTTGAGACTTTTAGGAACTGTTGGAGAACCCATCAATCCTGAGGCTTGGATTTGGTATAGAGATGTCATAGGAGGAGGAAGGTGCCCCATAGTTGATACATGGTGGCAAACAGAAACTGGTGGAGTAATGATTAGTCCTCTTCCCGGAGCGACTTCAACCAAGCCTGGATCAGCAACTTTCCCTTTGCCTGGGATTGAAGCCGATGTAGTCAATTCAGACGGGGATTCTGTGGCTAATAATGAGGGTGGATATTTAGTAGTTAAAAGACCATGGCCTGGAATGATGAGAAATGTTTATGGAGATGAAAAAAGATTCAGAGAGAGTTACTGGGAGTATTTAAAGCCTTCAGACAATAGCTATATATATTTTGCTGGAGATGGCGCTCGTAAAGATGAAGAAGGTTATTTTTGGGTTATGGGTCGAGTTGATGATGTTATAAATGTCTCTGGTCACAGGCTTGGAACAATGGAAATAGAATCAGCCTTGGTTAGTCATGAGTTCGTCTCAGAAGCTGCAGTTGTTGGTAGACCCGATGATTTAAAAGGGGAATCAATAGTAGCCTTTGTCACGTTGAAAACAGGAGTAGAAGGAAATAAAAATATTGATGCACAATTAAAAAAGCACGTCGTTAACGAAATAGGACCCATTGCCAAACCTGATGAAATCAAATTCACTGATTCTCTTCCTAAAACAAGAAGTGGAAAAATAATGCGCAGAATTTTGAGGGCACTGGCTTCGGGAGATGAAATAAGCGGCGATACAAGTACTCTTGAAGATAGATCAGTTTTAGACAAATTAAGAAGTTAATATTAAATTTCCCAATTTGCTATTTGATCGACTATGAAATTAATTTTTTCGTATTTTGAAAATTTCTGGGAATTAGTTTTTAGAAACTTTTCTCTAAGACCTAGGCTTACTGGGGTTAAATGATTACCCTCAAGTCGAATTAGTTCAGACTTATCTGAATTTCTATCCTTTAGTAATTTAAGTAATAAATTATTTTGATCTAGATTATCATTTTTGAATTTTATTAATAGATTATTTTTTTGTTCATAGTGTTCTCTAATAAGATTGAATGTCTCGGCAGGACTTGGACTGAATTCAGTCTGGAAATTTATCCTTTGTGATACTTCCCTAAGCATAGGGATAGATTTAGCTGCCTTGAAATTATTAAAGCTTATAGCGACTAAACCATCGCAATTCCTCCCTCCATCAGGGGCTAGTAAATGTAATTTGCAACCAAGACTATGACCCAACCTTATTGATTTTGGTATCAAGCCGACTCTTCTCTCAAGAACTTTTTGAACTTTACGGAATTGTTTCCAGGCTTGATTCGATTGAAGTTGATGGTCGAAGTTAGGTAAATAGCTCCATAAATGTACTGCAAAATTTCTTTGCAAAAAACCAGAAATAAGTTTTTTATATGTAACTTCTGGCTTTATTGAAATATAGCTACCTCCAATTATTTCTATAAGACCAACAGGCCTATATGGCCAATGACATGAAATATTATTTATACGTCTAATTGTTCTCATCGATGTAATCACTTTTTAAAGAAATATAGACAACGATTATAAATTAAATATAAGTATTTTTTCTTTTAATGTTCTGCTAAGTTTTTATTCAACTCTACTTTTTGGATAATAATAGAAGCATGACTAATTAATTTTAATGTGAAAGAAGAGCAAAATCATCAGAAAGAGAGTGAGCAGCTTGACTTTCTAAATGGAAAAACAAAAAAAATTGCCAATAAGAAAGAGAAAGATCTAGGAGAAAAAAAGTCTTCGAAATTAAACGAAGAACGGCTTGGAATTTTAGAGAAAGAGAGTTCACTTGAAAATATCCTGATTTTGGACACAGAAACCACAGGCCTCGATAATGAAAAAGATGATTGTCTTGAAGTAGGTTCGATCCTTTTTAATGTCAAAAGTAGATCTGTGTTAGCGCAGCAATCCTTCCTCTTACCCGTTGAAATCAACAAAGCAGAAAAAATAAATAATATTCCTGCTGAAATTACTAGATTGCCTCAACCTGTATCTGAAGCGATTAAATATTTCGAATCTTTAGTTCAAGTATCAGATGTAGTTGTTGCTCACAATGCAGAATTTGATATGAAATGGTTTGGTTTTAAAAAATTGCCTCAAATTGAAAAAAAATGGATTTGCTCTATGGATGATATAACTTGGCCAGCTGATAGACAATTGAAGGCTCGCCCATCAGTAAGAGATCTTGCATTGGCTTATGGTGTACCAGTTTGGAATGCACACAGAGCTTTGACAGATTGCATATATTTGGCAGAGGTCTTCAAAAGATGTGGTGAACTTGAAAAATTGTTGATTAGAGCACTAGAACCAAAAGTTTTGCTTCGTGCTGAGATCTCCTATGAGAAAAGGCATCTAGCAAAAAACGCTGGCTTTAGATGGAATGATGCAATTAAGGGTGCTTGGTCGAGAAAAATGAGTCGTAGGGATATGGAAAAATTAGAATTCCCCGTACAGGTGGTTGATTTTTATGATTGAAGCGGATTTTTCATAAAGTACTCATTTCAAATCTTTGCTATATGTTTAATGTATTGATAAATGAGTTTTTTTAGAGTTTTCTCCATGATTGATTTATGAGAAAATATTTCACTAAGGAAAATATAGTAGGTCAGTTTCGTCTTGTTAAAAGTAAGACTGACGGTAATGAATTAAAAAAGCGTCTCAGGCAATGGCAGCATTCAAGAAGTTGGGCTCGTTTGATTTGTGAAGCGGAAAAAATGTGGAGTCTTGAGTCAAAAGAACTAAAACGACTTGGAGCTATTGAGTTAATTCAACTCCAAAATGAAATGCCTTTTAATGTGAGAAGAAGAGTTAATTATTGGTTGGTTAAATACTCAGGCGCTACCCGACTTGAGGATTAGACTCAAAGCCCTTTCGAAATTAAGTCTTACCCATTTGGTTTAGCAAAATCACTTATTAAATATTATTTAATAGTTTAGGTATTCAATTACTATTGAACAAACAACAAATAATTTTGCTGAAGCTACTTTGACCAATTTCAAAAATTTAAGAGGAATGGTAGATCTTTTGCCTGCTCAGAGTCAGGGTTGGCAAAAGGTCGAATCAATTGCACTAAAACATTTTAGTCGAGCTGGGATTAATGAAATTAGAACACCGATTATCGAGCAAACAGAATTGTTTTCAAGGGGAATTGGAGAAAATACTGATGTTGTGGGCAAAGAAATGTACAGCTTTGACGATAGAGGTGGTCGTTCTTGCACTTTGAGACCTGAAGGAACAGCCTCTGTTGCGAGGTCAATAGTTCAACATGGATTATTGAATAATGGGCCTCAAAGACTTTGGTACAGAGGTCCAATGTTTCGATACGAGCGACCTCAAGCAGGAAGACAAAGGCAGTTCCATCAGATTGGAGTTGAATTTGTTGGATTGTCTTCTGTCATGAGTGACGCTGAGGTTATTTCAATTGCTTGGGACTTTTTAAAAGACGTTGGTCTAGTTGATTTGACTTTAGAAATTAATAGTCTTGGAAGTAATGAAGACCGAAATATTTTCAAAGAAGAGTTAAAGAATTGGCTTAGTCAGAGATTTGATTTATTGGATGAAGATTCCCAGAAAAGAATAAATGTTAATCCTTTGAGAATATTAGATAGTAAAAATAATTCCACGAAAGAACTTTTATTTGAAGCTCCTTCTTTAAATGACTTTTTATCGAAAAAGAGTAAAATTAGATTTGATTCTTTACTGGATCTACTCGATAAGCTAAAGATCCCATTCAAAATCAACAATAATTTGGTAAGGGGACTTGATTATTATTCTCATACAGCCTTTGAAATCACAAGCGATCACTTAGGCTCTCAAGCGACTGTCTGTGGTGGAGGTCGTTACGATGGGCTAGTAAGTGAATTAGGAGGTCCTCAGGCTCCCTCAATTGGATGGGCTATTGGGATGGAAAGGCTCATAATTCTTGCTGAAGAAAAAATTTTAGAATCCAAATCACCAGATATTTATGTCATTCATAGAGGTGAAAAAGCTGCGCAACTTGCTTTGGAAATTACTTGTCAGTTAAGGTCATCCAATTTGAAAATTGAATTGGACTACTCAGGCTCATCTTTCTCTAAACAATTTAAGCGTGCAGATAAGAGCGGGGCAAAATGGGCATTAACTATAGGGGAGGATGAAGCATCAAAAGGTCAATTTTTGATGAAGAAATTAAGAGATAAATCAAAGGATGTCGAGAATAATGAATATATTGTTTTAAAGGAGGATCTAGATTACTTAATTAAAAAATTGATTGATTAATAAAATGAAGGATAGTTTTAAATGAGCTCTATTAAAATTCAAAAAATATGTTGTATTGGTGCTGGTTATGTAGGGGGGCCAACTATGTCTGTTATTGCAGATAAATGTACCGATTTAGAAGTTAGGGTTGTTGATATCAATGAAGAACGAATTGATGCATGGAATGATTCAGATCTCAATAAATTGCCAATATTTGAACCTGGATTAGATCGAATAATTTCACGAACGAGAGGACGAAATCTTTTCTTTAGTTCGGAAATGGCAAAGGCAATATCTGATGCTGATATGGTTTTTATTTCAGTTAACACTCCAACAAAAACAAAAGGTCTTGGGGCTGGACAAGCTAGTGATCTTAGTTGGGTAGAAGCTAGCGCCAGGCAAGTAGCTAAATATTCAAAAGGGCACACAATAGTAATAGAAAAAAGTACTCTTCCAGTCCGTACTGCACAAGCAATAAAAGAGATACTTAAGACAACAAATAGAGATGATAAAAAAAATGAAATATCAAAAACTTTCTCTGTCTTATCGAACCCTGAATTTTTGGCTGAGGGAACAGCTATTAATGACTTGGAAAATCCAGATAGGGTTTTAATTGGAGGAGAAGATCCTGATGCTGTGAATGCGCTAGTTAATATTTATTTGAATTGGGTTCCTAATGAAAAGATTATTTGTACGAATTTATGGAGTAGTGAGCTTTCAAAATTAGCTGCTAATGCATTTCTTGCTCAAAGAATTAGTTCCATAAATTCTATTTCCGCTTTTTGTGAAGCTACTGGGGCTGATGTTACTGAGGTTGCAAAAGCAATAGGAACAGATAAAAGGATAGGTAATCAGTTTCTTAGTGCAGGCCCAGGTTTTGGAGGAAGTTGCTTTAAAAAGGACATTTTGAATTTAGTTTATTTAAGTGGATATTTTGGATTACCAGAGGTCGCAAAATACTGGAGTCAAGTTGTGGAACTAAATACTTGGCAGCAAGATAGGATCTACAAAATTGTTCTTGAGAAGCTTTTCGGTACAGTTAATGGAAAGAACATAGCCATACTAGGCTTTTCCTTTAAAGCAAATACAAACGACACTAGAGAGTCACCTGCAATAAGTATTTCTGGCGATTTGCTCGAAGAAGGGGCTGTTTTATCAATTTATGACCCAAAGGTCTCATTTGAGAGAATAGAGGAAGATTTAGAAAAGTTTTCACTAAATAATCAAGGGATTTGGAAAATGGCCAATTCCATTCCAGAAGCATTGAAAAATGTTGATGCTGTTTTAATTCTTACAGCATGGGATGAATTCTTTGGACTTGATTGGAATTATTTAGCTTCTTTAATGAGATCACCAGCTTGGATTTTTGATACAAGATCTGTTGTCAATCGACAAGAAATCGAGAATACAGACATAAATCTCTGGAAGCTAGGTGAAGGGAGTTAAGATTAGTTGACACAAACTGTATTTGTTTTATTTAATTTATCTTTATAAAAAGATGATCCTTCAATTTATTTTTAAAAGACAGAGAAAAAAAAATCAGAAAGAAATTAAATCTACTTCCAATATATATAGATGGATGGATCTATCCAAAGAACAAAGGCTGGAAATAGATTCTAGAGAAAAAGACGAATCAATGAAAAAGAAAAAAGAATTATTGAAATCAATTAGAAAAGAATATATCAAATTAAAGAATAAGAAAAAATAATTTTGACTTATTAAATCTAAAAGATTGATACTTTAAAAATTGCAATAAAAAATTTACCTTTTTTTATGATTTGGCCTCCTTTAAAAGCATGGACTAGTAAATTTTTAATTGAAGGGCAGACACATTTTGTCGCTATTAGTTATGGAGGCACACTCGAGGATAGATGGGTCATCTTGATTTCTGTTCTTAAATCGAGTTTGGTTGTTAAAGTTTCTTGGTCACAATTAATTGATTCGTCTTATTGGGAATGTGGATGGAATGAAAGAAATTGTTTAAAGAATTTTGAGGGTATTAATGGCATTGAGAAAATAACTGATACTTTTACGCATCTATCTATTGATTCTGGCTTAACAATACCCATAACCAAGGATTTCATTAGACCCTGGTTTCGCAATACATAATCTTTCTTTTTTGAGATCTTTACGTTAAAAAAAAGAGATAGATTAACTAAAGATGATAGAGCCTTTTAATAGGTTATCAAAAAAAGAAGCTAGTGCTTTTTTTAAAGTTAATGAGGAAAAGTTAGAGTCTTTGAGAGAAAAAGGATATTTGAAATCTGGCTTTCATTGGAGAAGTTCGACTGATCCAGATCAATTGCCATGGAAACCAATACCTTTTTATTGTATAAATCTATGTAAAGAAGTTGTTGAAAATTGGAAAGAAAACATGTTTCGGTTCAGCAAATAGCTGCTTAACCTATAAAAGATTTCAATGAGTAGATTTTACAAAAATATTGTATTCTAAGCTACTAGATTTTCTCCTTTACATTCTTTGATAGTCGACTCAAGAACTGGATAAAGAGAAATCATTTTCCCGTATTGAGGGGAAGTTCTATAGGAATTCGCTTTTTCTCTATAGTGATCCTCTGTCTCCATCTCTAGGCCATTAAATTGTTTCAATGCCATGGCGTTAACATAAATGTATTTAATTATTTAATAGTTGCAAATAAAGACAGCAAATTGATCTTTTATATTAATTACATATTTGAGTGTGTTTGTATTGATTTTTCCCCTTGATTGGTTTCGAATGCCTGATATAAATGTTTTTTATGTATCAAATAATTTTTTAATTAAAAGATTCTTAGTTTGAAGGAATGCATGGTTTCATATGTAATTAATACTCTGCGTTCGGTTTTTTCTATTTCAAAAATTATTTTTCTGATAATTTTTTTAGTTCTTTGGGATTTAAATAATAAAAAAAATTTACAGATTCTTTCTCTTGCATGTTTATTTCGTGAATTTGCAGTAATCTCCGATCGGTTTTGAAATAATTGCTCTTCTAATGCAGACCTATGGAAATCCAGGTGTCACCTACGGGTGGTGGGCTGGCAACTCAGGGGTCACCAACCGCTCTGGCAAATTTATTGCTGCACACGCCGCTCATACCGGCTTGATTGCTTTCTGGGCTGGTGCCTTCACGTTATTTGAATTGGCTCGTTTTGACCCATCTGTACCAATGGGTCATCAGCCTTTAATAGCTTTACCTCATTTGGCTACTTTGGGTATTGGTTTCGATGAAACTGGAACCTTTGTTGGTGGTAGTGCTGTTGTTGCTGTTGCTGTGTTTCATCTAGTTGGATCCATGGCTTATGGGGCAGGTGGTTTGATGCACTCTCTTCTTTTTTCAAGTGACATGCAGGAATCCTCTGTGCCACAGGCCAGAAAATTTAAACTTGAATGGGATAACCCCGACAACTTAACTTTCATACTTGGCCACCATTTAATATTCTTTGGTGTAGCTAACATAATGTTTGTTGAGTGGGCAAGAACTCATGGCGTTTACGATGCTGCTGCTGGTTTGATTAGGCCAGTTGAATACAATCTCAATCTTTCAATGATTTGGGACCATCAGTTCGATTTTTTAACTATTGATAGTTTGGAAGATGTGCTTGGTGGACATGCATTTTTAGCTTTCTTGCAAATAAGCGGTGGTGCTTTCCATATTGCTACTAAGCAAGTTGGAGAATACACCAAATTTAAAGGAGCTGGCTTGCTATCTGCAGAGGCTGTTCTCTCTTGGTCTCTAGCTGGTATTGGTTGGATGGCGGTTGTTGCAGCATTTTGGAGCGCAACAAATACAACTGTTTATCCTGTTGAATGGTTTGGAGAACCATTAACCCTTAAATTTGGGATCTCACCTTATTGGGTAGATACTGTTGATTTGGGTGCTGAGCATACTTCTAGAGCTTGGCTTGCTAATGTTCATTATTACTTTGGGTTCTTCTTTATCCAAGGTCATCTTTGGCATGCTCTAAGGGCAATGGGATTCGATTTCAAGCGAGTAACAAATGCTTTGAGTAATCTTGATACTGCTTCTGTATCATTAAAGTAGTTAAATAAAATTAACTCAATAAAAAAGCCCCTCTTCATGTGGGGCTTTTTTATTGACTAGTGTTAGTTTTTATTGCTTGATGTTTTTAGTGACGGACAATGTTAAATGAATTATTTATTTAAACTTATAATCAGAGAGTTATAATTCCTAAATATGGAAAAATCCAATTAGTTAGATTTAATATTAAAAAATGTTTTGGCTGAGCTAATTTCAAATGCAGATATTTTTTTATCACTTATGTATATTTGGACTTTTATTTTTATTTTAAATAAATTTATTTAATCATGAGCTAATTCATGCTTAATCAGATATTTACTTAAAGTTAGGGAAAGTAAAAGAGTTGGTTGAGATATAATAAGAACAAAATTTGATTTGAATATTAAATATTCATATGGGATATTATTTTTTTAGGTTTTATTTATTTCGTAAGTGAATTAATAGATGAACCAGTTGATTTTTGGTTTTGATGACCTATATAAAATTAATGCAATCCCAACATTAGTCCTTTCCTTGGGATTGCTTGGAATCATAGGGATTCTTTTAACTCTGGGTAGACGATTGGATTCTGCGATGAAGTTAGAAAGATTTGGTATTCCAGTAGCCCTTTTAGTTGGAGCATTAGGCTTTTTAATTGGTCCTTATGGACCTTTTTCATTGTTGCCAGAAAGGGTTTTGAGTACATGGATGCAATTGCCAACTCCTTTGCTTACCTTGGTTTTTGCGACTTTAATGCTAGGGAGACCTATTCCGAGAATCAGCGTTTTATGGAAACCAGTTGCCTCGCAGGCATTGTTGGGACTTGTTCTGGGTTTTGGCCAATATGTTGTTGGCGGGATAATTGTGTTGTCATTTCTACTTCCTTATTTAGGGGTTGATCCACTTATGGGATGCATTATTGAGGTTGGTTTTGAAGGAGGACATGGGGCTGCCGCAATAATGGGAGACAGTTTTAGGAAGTTAGGTTTCCCAGAGGGATTAGATCTAGGTTTTGCTATGGCAACTGTAGGCTTACTATCTTCAACTTTATTAGGGAGTGGTCTGGTTGTGCTGGGTAGGTTCTTTGGATGGCTTGTACCTGCTGAACAAGAGATCAGAAATGATTTAAATGATATAAATTTAGAATTTAAACCAATTGAACAATTTAAGTTGCTTCTGTATAACTTTGCTCTGGCAGGATTAGCGGTATTAGTTGGTATCTTTTTACTCTATTGTTTAAGACTATCTTCTCAATACTTAGGAGATATAAGTAAGCAGGTGATATTAGCTTTCCCTGTATTCCCATTGGCTTTAATTGGTTCATTTCTTATAAGATTATCATTGGAAAAAACTGGTAATACAAAATTTGTTTCATCACTTTTTCAACGTGAGATTGGAATACTCTCAACAGATTTGCTTATCATTACTGCGATGGCGGGATTGAATTTACCTTTATTGGTTGACTATTGGTTACCCATAACTATTTTGGCTATTGGGGGGTTAGTCTGGAATCTTGCAGGGATGTTGATTTTTTCTAAATTATTTTTTAAAGAAGAATGGTTTGAAAGAGCGATAGCAGAGTTTGGAAATTCAACTGGGGTTGCAGCCAGTGGACTATTGCTTTTGAGATTGGCTGATCCAAGAAATTCTACTAATACTTTACCTGTATTTTCTATTAAGCAATTATTTCTTCAACCACTTCTTTCTGGAGGATTAATTACTGTAATAGCACCTTTGTTTATTAGTAATTTTGGGCTTAGGGAGTGGACGGAATTTTGTGGAGTAATTTCATTATCTTTATGTGCAGTCGCAATATCTTTGCAGTCTAAATACACTAAGGCCTCAGCATGACAATTAATACACTTAAGAGTAGTTATAACTTATGAAAAATGTTAGTTTTAATAAACTATTTCTACCCCATTTTATATGAACCGACAAATTTACAAAGATATTCCCCCACAAGAATTAAAAGAAAAATGGTTTAAAAGTCATCTTTTAGGAAAAGAGGTTGAATTAAGAGAACTCTATGAGTTGCCTCAAGATCAGTTAGATTTAGTTATGGCAGAGACTGCTGAGTTTAGGAGCGATATAGGAAACAGAGATAGAAATTTAGGTAAATTTTGCACAGCTGGCTATTTCTTAGAACTATCAAGAATCATTGATAAAAGAAGGTCTTCAGAATGACTTTCTACTTTATTCTCCAAAGATAATGGGATCATTTTGCTTGCTCCAAGGTTCATTCTTTTTCATGACTACTGCATACTTTTTGTGAGTTAAATAATAATTTAACCAACTTCTTAAGAACTTGATTTCATGGTTTTGATCAAACTTTTTGATTTCCGCAATTCTAAATTGCCTTACAAATGGCCATATAGCCCAATCGGCTAGGGTTTCTTTTGCATCAACAAGAAATAGCGGTTTACCTTTATTTGAAAATTCCTTTAATCTATTGTTTAAAGATAAAAGTATTTTCATGCCAGCAGTTCGATGTGTTTCTGATTCCTCTAAATTGAATCTAGATGCATATTTATATCGATCCAAATGATATTTAAATATTTTGTCATTCGTCTCTATGAGATTAAATATTTCTTGTGATTTAGCACTATTTTTACCAAGCAGTGCATGCATGTTTGATCTTTCAATACTCCAGATCATTATGTCTAGACTCTCATCAATTACTTTATTTAAACTGGTTTTCAATACAGGTACAGTTGCTTTCTTTGAGATTTGAATTAATTCAATAGGTTTATTCTTTAGTATGACCTCTCTTAACTCCACTATCTGATTTGTATTTACTAAAGCCCATCTGGCTCTAATGGCATAAGGACATCGTCTAAAGCTATATAGAATATTGTGCTTCATAATTTTCCTGTTAAAATCATCCTGTGATCTATTCCAATATATGTTTAGTCAATCCCATAAAACATAAAGGATATGCTTCATAAGCATATCCTTTATGTTTTCCCTTGGAAATTATATTTTACTATAAAAATATAATCCATTGTTTTTATATTTTAATCGCATCATTTCTCAAGAAAATTAAATTATGTCAGAATTTGTTTATTTAATGAAAAATGGTGATTTATATAAACTCGGATGTACTTCTGATTTGAAAAGTGAGGCTAGAAAAATGAAATCTTGTGAAATAATATCTTCTTTCAAAACTAATGATCCCAAATCTTTTCAGGTGAGATTGCTAAGACTTTATAAGAAAAAAAGAATCCCAGATACGAACTATTTTCGTTTGTCCGAATCAGAAGTTAATAATTGTAGAAAACATTTAGAAGGTAAAAGTAAATTTCCAAAAAGTTTAAATGATGAGTTAAGAATAGGTTTAAATGGGTCTTTATTATTTGCAACCATAGCTTTTTTTATTTCATTTCTAATAAGTGATATGTTGATTTTTAGTTTTTTTCTTTCAATATTATTTTCCTCTCTTCCTATGTGGTCACTTGCAATTTTTGGTAGCTTTGGAGGCTACGATGTTGATGATCTTCCGCTTTTCTCGACAGTTTCTAATAGATTAAAAGGCTTTTTGATTGCTATTTCGATGACTTCATCTGCATATGTACTATATACTCTTTCCCATTTCTCAATTGCATTTTGGTCTTAGTCTCTTTTTGTTTCCATACATATAATTTATAATTTCTTGCTTGATAATTGAATTATGGCTATAAAGATATTTAATAGCTAAGGTTCTTTAGAAAATATGAACTTTTCTGATTACCTCCAATTTTTAGAACCAATACAAGAACAGCTTAATAAGGTCTACTCTATCGCTTCTTTGACTATTACTGTTTTGATATGTTTGTGGCTTTTTAATTTCATAGTTGGTCTCATACAACGAACATATTCTGTTGGTAAAGCCATTGGAAGTTTTTATAGAAATTACTTTCATAAGTATCTCCGTAAGGCAATTCTGGGAGTCTTGAACACATTCAAGAAAACTACTAATCCTATTTAGGGAAAGAAATCTTTTGCTCTAAACTGCTTTTTCAAGTTGACAATTTATGGCGATTTCAAAGGGAATAGCACTGTTTGGTAAATTAAGTAAATTTGAACATATATTTGCAATATCATTTGCTTGGGTCATGTCTTTTTTTGGAAAATGATTTATTTCTTTAGCCATATCTGTATTTACCCATCCTGGGCAAATAGCAGTAACTCTAATACCTTTTTCCCATCCTTCATTTCGCATGGTTTGGCAAAGACTCATTAAAGCGAATTTGCTCATTGAATAACCGGCTAAGTTGCCTTTTGATCGTTTTCCACTCATCGAGACCAATACAATTATTCGTCCTGAATTATTGCTTGATAAGTACTTCCATGCATCTTTTGTTAATATCCAAGGTCCCATTACATTAACTTTCCATAAATTTTCAATATCTTGCATATCATTATCATTAAAAATAAGATTTGTTCTTTTAAAAATTCCTGCACAATGAATTATAGTGTCAATATTTTTAAAAGCTTTTACCGTTCTTTCTATCCATTTCTTTGATGAATTTTCATTCGTTGCATCGTAGTTGTTTATAATTAATCTATTTGAGTTATTTAACTTTGGGTCTAAAGTTGTATTGATTAAATCCTCTTTCTTTCTTACTCCTAAGCTTATGTAATGTCCTTCCTTAAGTAATTTTAAAGCTATTGCTTTACCTATTCCTCTACTTGATCCACTTATAAGAATCTTTCTCATTTAATATTAATTAGTAATGCTTTAAATAATAAACTTAATTCTCTACCATGCATGTTCATCAAGCCTTGTTTGATAGACCAAGGTGATTTTCTAAACATTTTCCACATAGCAGATATTAACTCTTTAAGGCTAAGTGTATTTGTAAGGAATCCATACCATTGTTTATTAGGCAAGCTAAAAAACTCAACAAAAAATCCTCTAAGTAACTTCTCTTCAAATCGCATTAATTTTTCTAATCCAAATTTATAAATAGCTTGCTTTCTTCTAAGTTCCGATGGCCATAATACTTGCCATCCTTTCTTAGCAAGTGAGGCTGAGGATGCTTTTTGATCTTTCATTGCCAATGAAAGGGCTTTAGCAACTTTAGGAGCCCTTCTTAATAGACTGCCGACCATATATCCCGATGCAGGATGAACCATTCCAGCAGAACCACCAAAGCCAAGTACCGGTTGCGTTAAGTCAGGGATAGGCATGTTCATTGGCAAATATGATCCGTGCTCTTCATGCTCAAGACTTTTTATTTTTATACCTCTGGTCTCTAATCTTTTTTCCAGTCTTCTTTTTAACTCATCAAGTGAGACTGGTGGGAAAAGGCCTAGGGATGTTTCTTCTAAGAAAAACTTTCCATCCCCCATGTCCATAGCGTACAAAAATGTTGGAGCTTCTTTTCTTTCTTCTGGATCCAAATGGTCACATCGATAATCCATTAGTACAAATTGACCTTTTTCAACGGGTGGGGTATTGAATTCTCCTACAATTCCATAACAAGTTTGAACTGCTACTGGCCCTTGGTTAGGAGCTTTAATAAAAACTGGTTTGTAACCCGTTGCGTCAATTACTAATCGAGCATTTAGTTCTTTACCATTAGAAGTCTTAACTGTGCTAATTAAATGATTGGTTTCTAAGTTGATTGCTGATCCTTTATGCCATTCTATTTCAGCTTTATTGCATTGTTGTAACCAATACGCTTGTAATTTATTTTTATCAAAAAGACCATAATCTCGATTGTGCTTTGTAACTTCATTTTTCTTCGAATTTGGATCCTTGTCGCCCTCTCCAAAATAACTAATGGTGTTAATCCATCGATGTTCTAGCAAATGACTTAGTCCAAGCTCGTCAACCTCCTCACCCCAAATACCATACGTGAAGGGCCATGGCTCCTTTGGAGATTGTTCCGATAAGATATCAACATTTAAGTTTTCATTTGCTAATGCTGCCGCAATTGATAGTGCACCTGGGCCTGAACCTAGTATTAGAGCATCTTTTAATGCACTAGTCTTCATGGTTCCTCTTGGGGAACATTGCCGTTTGGTTGGAGTCGAAAGATAGAGGTTAAATTCTTGTAATAATATTTAGTTATTTGTTTGCCTCCTTGAATTTCCACTTTAATCACCTTGCCTATAGAATCAACAATAGCTGGTGATGGCATTAACAATGAATAGTATTAATGTTTTTTATCAACTTAATGATTTTATTTTGTTTTTAAGTATATATGAAGACTTTTTGATTAAAAATTCAACGAGTAAACAATTTAATTTAAATCTAAAATCATTTAAATAACTACAAATTTATGACAAGTAAATCAGATGATTTGAAAAAGTATAAACCTTTAACTATTTTCATAACCGGTGGCTCATCAGGTATTGGTTATCAAGCAGCTTTAAAATTAATTTCTCTTGGCCATAATCTAATTTTACCATGCAAAAATATTTATAGAGCGAATGAATTATTAACTAATATTTGCAATCAATTTCCAGCTAAATTATCTAGAAAAGGAGAAATCTATACTCCTGTAATGGATCTTTCTGATTTGAAAAGTATTGACTCTCTATGTTTAGAAATTAAGAAAAGACGATTGAAGATAGATATTCTAATTATGAATGCGGGCCTTCAATATACAGGATCAAAAAAACCTAGATGGTCAAATCAGGGAGTGGAATTAACTTTTGCCGTTAATCATTTATCACATTTCTATCTCATACAAAAGATTTTACCATTGATAGATAAAAGTAATAATTCAAAAATAATTATTACCTCATCAGAGGTTCATAATCCTAATAGTGGTGGAGGGAGAGTAGGAGCTAGGGCCAGCTTAGGAAACTTAGAAGGATTAGCATTAGGTGCCGGATTTGAGATGATTGATGGAGGTAAATTTAATGCTGATAAAGCATACAAGGATAGTAAATTGTGCAATATTCTTTTTGCAAAAAAATTAAGTAGTAATTTGAGAAAGAAAAACTTATCAATCCCAGTAATTGCTTGGGCGCCAGGCTTAGTTATCTCTAGAGATAGTCAAGGTTTTTTTAGGTATAGTAGAAAATATAATCAATTAGGTCAGATATTATTTGCTTTTTTAGCCAGAGATATTTTAAGAATAACTACCTCAAATAAACAAGCAGGGTTACTTCTGTGTGATTTGGCTTGTTCAACTAAATATAATAAACCTGGTTTTAATTACTATAGTAATAAAATTATTTCATCAGGTAAATTTATTTTTGAGAAAACGAATATAAGTAATGATGCTCAGAGAGAAGATCTAGCTAATAAATTATGGGAATTATCTAAATTAATAATTGATAAAAAACTTAGATAAATACAATTTATTTATTAACATGAATTGTTTGGGTTGGGTATGCAAAGCTAATATTTTCATGTTGGAACTTCTTCATAATTTCTAGATTAATCTCTTGTTGAGCTGACATTGCTTGAAGATAATCACTTGTGGGAATGTGATAAACAAGTTCAAAATCAAGACTGCTATTAGCGAATTCGATAAAATGACACCGATCGAAGATTGCATTTTCAGTATTGTCAACGATACTTTTGATCATTTCAGGTATGTTTTTTGTTTGTTCGTATGTGGTTTCATAGACCACCCCCAGTTTATGAACCAGTCTTCTTTTCTTCATCTCAGCATAATTTGAGATTACTCCATTCGTGAGTCTGCTATTACTCATAACTATTGCTTCTCCATTAATACTCCTTAAACGTGTTGATCTAACACCTACACTCTCAACTTTTGCCCAAATTCCATCAATATGTATAAACTGCCCACTTTGAAATGGTTTGTCAAGGAGGATAGTTATGTATTCGAAGAATTCTTGAACGGGTTCCTTTAAGGCGAGTCCGGCTCCTATACCCCCTGCACTTAATAGAGCCCAAATAGCTGCCATTTGTACTCCCATATTTTGAAGATAAAAAATTACTCCTAGACTCCAAACAGATGCACCAACCATTGGACTGAGAGAACGAATCATTTCACTGATAGATTGATCATTGATTTTGGACGCCCATCTTTGAATTATTTTTAAGAAGACTCTATTTACAAATCTGACTATATATATAAGGCATAAAAACTTGCTTATTCCAATCAATGTCTTGTCTACTATTCCACCAATGAGTAAAACTTTCCATGCGACAATGAAACTTAAGATAAAGCCTAAAGGCTTAATAGTTTCAATTAAAAGAGTAGCTATGTAGTCATCTGTTTTGCTTTGTGTCGCAGAGGTTATTCTCCTTAAAACCTTTTTTAGGACTTTTGGACTTACTAGGGAAATAATGCAACCTACACTAAAAGTAAGTAATGAGATAATTATGTTTTTATAAAAATCATCCATGATGTCAGATTACTTTTATTTCAGATTGCCTGAAAAAAAAAATTTGTCTAGCTATTTTCTTATTATTTAATTTGAAAATGAATTTTTTAAAATTTTACTAATCTCCCTAAATTCTTTTCTATTAGAGCTCTTACATAATTCACATATTAGACTTTCAGTCGTTGATGCAACTGCTCCAGAAGTTATGAGGCGTAAAAAAGCAGTATCATTATCTATAGCACTTCTACTCCCGATAGCATCTCTTGGAATAAGTATGTTAAACCCTTTTGTTAAAAGATCAATCGATGTTTGCAGAATACATATATGACTCTCAATTCCACAAACAATTATATTTTTAAAATCATGTTTTTTAATGTAATTTATAAACCGATCGTTCTTGCTACAACTGAATTCCATTTTTTCAAATTTAGGATATTTATTATTTTCTAAAACTGATTCTAAAGTCATGCCTAGCTTTAATGGATTTTGTTCCGTAATGGCGATACGAACATTTAGTAGATTGCATGCATCTATAAGTTTTTTTATGTTAAATATTAGTAGTTGATTCCCTTTAATATTATTAATAAGCTTTTCTTGCATATCCATAATAAGTAGTAATGTTTCATCCTCTAAGATTATCTGCCTATTATTATTTAATCTATTTAAGGGAGGAGTCTTTCTTGAAAACTGATCCATTTTAGGATATTTTTGTATAAATTAAATATAAATCATTTAATAAAAAATAGACATCATTTACAACTAAAACACTTTGTTGCATATCATCTGTGTTGCAGGCGGTTCTCATTACGCTAAGCTATTGAGAAACTAAAGCTTATATTGATTTCACCTTCTTCTTATCGTACTCATCCTTCTCCTTTTGAATCGGGTCTTCGATCAGATGGTAAAAGAATGACTCCTCAAAGGAAAAAAGTTCTTTCTTTATTTGAGGAGATCGGCTCCGGAATACATCTCAGCGCGGAGGAGGTGCATTCCAAACTGACAATTTCTGGGGAAAAAGTTTCTCTTGCGACTATTTACAGAACTTTAAGACTCTTAGTCAAGATGACTTTTCTTAATGAACTTGATTTAAGTGAGGGAGGAAATAGGTTTGAATTGCTTAGTCACGATCATCCCGATCATCATCATTTGATTTGTATTCGCTGTGGCAGGACAGAAGAGTTTGAAAATAATGAAGTTATTAATGCTGGTAAAGCAGCAGCTAAAAAATTTGGATTTAAATTATTAGAATCATCGCTAAATGTAAGAGCATTATGTCCGATATGTCATAA
This sequence comes from Prochlorococcus sp. MIT2302, assembly GCF_059772385.1. Classification (NCBI taxonomy): domain Bacteria; kingdom Bacillati; phylum Cyanobacteriota; class Cyanophyceae; order Synechococcales; family Prochlorococcaceae; genus Prochlorococcus; species Prochlorococcus sp. MIT2302. Next base: position 80,302 of record NZ_CM186285.1, read on the forward strand.
CAAATAAACCTTTTTTAAGTTAATTCTCCTCCACAACTAGAACCAGCTCCAGCAGTACAGCCAAAACAATGATTTCCTATTGAAATAGGATTGTTCTTCAAGGAAACCAATGGAATTAATAGATCAACCAAGTGCTTTATTTCACCATCTCTTTTCATCCCAAGTTGTTGGTTGAAATCACAATCATATAGATAACCTTCCCAATCAACACTCAATGTTGTCCTACACATTACTGAACCAAGGTTGACGGGGTTATGATTATCTTTAAGTAATTTATTATATTCGTTTAGTTTCCCAATTAGTTGTAAGTATTTTTCGTATCTATTAATTGGCATATTCGCTAAAACAAATAAATTTGAAAAATAAATACCGTACCTTTCTTTAAGTTCTCTTCTATAAGTATCTTCTAGTTCTATTTGTGATGGTGGAAGTTGTGGGCCGCTGGGATTATAAACAAGATTCAAAACTAGATCACTATCTTTAATACCGTATCCATAAGAATTAAGTTGTTTAAGACCTAATATACTTTTTTTAAAAACACCTTTTCCCCTTTGTTTGTCAACATTTTCTTCGAGATAACAAGGAAGGGATGCTGTTATTTGAACTTTATTTGATGCTAAAAAACTTGCTAAGTTTTCATGGCCTGGTTCTGTAAGTATTGTTAAATTACATCTGTCCATTATTTCAACATTAAGACTACGAACTTCTTTTACTAATTGTTTAAATTTAGGATGCAGCTCGGGCGCTCCTCCGGTAATGTCTAATAGCTTAATGTTATTAGCTTTTATAACTTTCGGTATAAGTTCTATGATATCATCACTCATCATTTCTGTCCTGCTTGGGCTGGCATCAACGTGACAATGACTACAAGCTTGATTACATTTATATCCTATATTTATTTGTAAAGTATCGAGATTATCTCTTTTGATTTTTGGGAACTTTGTTTTAATTATTTCCATAAATATATATATATGATTAATATCTATTTACATTATAGTTTAAATTTTTATTTTGTGAAAATATTTTATTAATAATCTAGAATTTGCTAGCTAATTGTCTAAACCATTTTATATATTCCTGTGGCCCATCATTGATAACCATATTAAATTTTAAATCATCATTAGGGTCACTGATGCCTTTCATGTCAGTTCCATTAACTCTTGGTCTTGATACTTGATCATTACAGCTGTTGACAAATATAACTTGATTATCTTTCTTATATGATTCTCCTAGCCGTTGTATCAAGGTTAAGAAGCCTCTGTCACTTCCACCTCTTAGCCATGAATTTTTTTTAACATCTTTAAAGGAAGTAACTGTATCGCCAACACCTACTAGCAGAGGCATTTGATCACGAGGAATTTTATCTCTGCATAGGTCTATTAATTTATTAAGTGTCTTTGGAGCCTTTCTAACATTGAAACTTGCGCCAAAAGGATAGACACCTGTTTTGTTTGAAATATATTTATTTAATAACAATAAAAGACCTGCCTCTTTTATTGCACCCTTGATAATAAATTGTATATCTGTAGTTCCGAAATCATTTTGAGACGCATATTTCATAATTTCTTTTCCATTTTTTACCCCTAAGTTTGGCATTAAATGCAGATGAAAAGAGTTTTCTAATCCAATACTTTTAGAATCTTCTAGTAAACTATTCATTATTTTCTCCATAACAAATTGCAAACTTTTTACTTTTTTTAAATCATTTTTAACCAAGGTAAAGATTTCGTTGAAATTAAGAGTGGGAGTGAAACGTGTATCACATACAGCTACATCAATTAATTTAGTTCTTAAGTCATTTGAAAGATTTGGTAAAAATTTATTTAGTTCATTAGTTAACATTAATCGCATAATCTTTGGCACTTTTGTTAAAAAATCAATCTCATTATCATTAAGCCCTGGATAGGATGAATTGCTAAATCTATCTTGAAACTCAACTCCACAGGCCGCAAGTCCTGGTAAGTATAAGCCATTTGCTTTTGCTTCTGTTCTTGAATTAAGTGCCTTTTCTACTAGACGATTAACACCTCTTCTACCTCCATGCTCGCCACAAGTAAGTACTGAAAACTTCTCTCTTAATTTTGAAACGTCCTCCACATATTCTTTTTCGATCTCTCTTTTTAGAGGGTCTTGAACAAGGGGTATACATACCCCGTCCAGATCCTGAACTATTAGAATATTTTCTTCATTTGTTATTGTGTTGATAATTTCTTCTTTTGTTTTACGAATATTCATAAAAGAAGCTTTAAAATCTTATTTAGTATATTTCAAATAAATATACTCTTTCTTGTAGTTCTTATCCTTAAATAAGTATATAGATATATATTTAGTATTATAAAAACTTTTTAAAAAAAAAAATTCTTTTTTTTGTATATAATGCAATTGAATGCAAATAAACTGTGTTTGAGAAGAATTTAACTAATAGCTTCTTTACTGAACCTTATTCAAGTGAGCCAATAGCTAAAAGAATTAGTGAGGTTTTGAACGGAAAAGTTGGATTTTATAGCGTTGGTTTATATCCTGCCTCTCTTGCCTATAACTGTGCATTGCATAATCAAGGATTAAACATTCTTTTGGCTCCTAGAGAAGGAAGAGAGCTCTTTGGGGCTTTTTCTGATGTTGATCTTTCAGAAATGGATAACGGTATAAAATCTAAAATTGAATATATGGCAGTTTCCAATGTTGATAATTCTGGAAAATATAATACACTTGAAGATTTAATAATTAACTGTGAATTGGTTGTTTTAGGCTCAAATAGTAAGCATATAATAAACGATGTTGACTTAGCATTTAAGCTTAGAAAAAAGCTTAATCGAGATAATGTTTTAATTGCATGCCTGGTGGGATCATTTTGTCACGATGAAGAAAAGAATGAATCTTTTGTATTGTGTGAAAAAATCAACAATTTAGCTTTCTTTTCTGGCTTCCATCGACACGGCGCTCTTCGAAACCCATTAGATAGTTTTACTGCTAATTTTTGTCATCCAGATGCTATGAATGCAATATTAGGTTCAAAATTATTAAATAAAATTTCCCCAAATATCCAAGTTTCTGCAGGTGTTCATAACGTCGAAGGTCAATATATAAAAGCTGCTAAAAATATATCTTCTATTTTAGCGGGTTTCGGTCATGTTTTTCATAAAAATAATCCTGGATTGCTTCCAACTTTATTAACCCTTTTATTAGATCAATGCCTAGATCAGGGTGCTTATGTTTCTATGCGTCGCGCTGATAGAGAGAAGTTATATACAAAACAACCTTTTCCAATTACAGAGCTTGGATATATCGTCCAACGTATAGATGCATCCTTCCTTAAGGATGGAGACTTCGTCCCGGTAAGAGATCATACTTTTAGTCAGTTGACAGCCATGGTCGCTGATGTCAGAGGGAGCATGATGTTGCCTGTAAGTGGTAATCCAACAAGGAACTTTCAGGCTGGTGAGGTCCTTGCTGAGAGGATGATTGAGTTAAAAAGATGTCCAAACGGGGTAGATGAGTTTATAGAATGGTGCGAAAAATCTGGTCTTAAACGCGGAGCTTTAGAAGGAATAAATTCTTTAAATTATTGGCCACATATCTTGAGGAAATATGAAATACCTTTAAGTAATTCTTCAATGATAAATCTTTTATATATGTGTATTATGGGACCTCCTGGGATTAAAAAAGATATTTTTACTGTCATGACAAAGAGTCCTGAATTAACTAACTATTGTCAAGAATCCGTTAAGTCATTTCATAGTAAGAAGATATCTGATTCTCTAGATAATTTCCATTTGAAAACTTCTATTGATTTTATAAATAAGTCCCTTAATGATGAGAGTCGACTATTTTCTGATTTGAATTCGATTGATTTTTATGATCCATTTAAGGTACAAAATAAGGCGACTTATAACAAGGTCATTGATTATATTCAAACAAACTTAATTGAAAAAGATTTATAAACTAAATTCTATGGATTTTCAAAAAATAAAACTGATTACAAATAATTTTTTTAATAATAGTAAAGTGTTAAAGATAGATTTGATAGATTTTGGTCTTATCAATAAAACCTATATTATTCATCATTCTATAGATGGGGTAAAGTCTAAATTTATTTTGCAGTGCCTAAGTAATATATTTGAATCGCATGAGATAGTTAATATGAATCATAAATTAATAACAGATCACATTAGAAAAAGTATTAATAAAAATCATCTTGACTTTGATTGTCAAAGATGGGAAGTTCCAGCCTTGATTAGTTGTAGAGCTAATAACCTTCTAGCGTTCCAATTTGGTTCTGAATTTTGGCGAGCAATGTTATATATAGATGATACTTATAGCTTAGATACTTTAGAAGATAAAAAAATGGCTTATCAAGCTGGTCTTGGTCTTGCTAAGTTTCATATAAATTGCTCTGATCTGGATTCTTCAAAATTAGGAATGAGTATAAAAAATTTCCATAATACTAAGTACTATATAGATCAGTATATGATAAGTCTTAAAGATTATAACTTTCTCAAGTTAGATTATAAAGTAAATAAAAGGGTTCAAAGATTAGTTTTTAGTCTATCTAATCACATATTATATGCTAGTTCAATCCTAAGATCTATAGAGAAAAAATCAATAGACCCTACCGTTATACATGGTGATCCTAAACTTAGTAATTTTCTTTTTGATATTAACTCAAAATATGTTGTTTCTTTGATTGATCTAGATACTGTCTCTTCTGGTTATCTTCTTACTGATTTGGCTGACTGTGTTCGGTCAATTTGTAATCTAGCAGGCGGAGATCCAGAAAATATAGAGAATGTATGCTTTGATATTAATGCTTGTGAGTATTTTCTTGAAGGATATTTCTCAGTATCAAATCAAAACGGTAATCACTATTTTGAATTCCTTCCTGAATTTATTTATTTGATCATAATTGAACTAACAATTAGATTCTTGAACGACTTTTTGCAATCAAATACCTACTTTAAAATAAAATACCAAACTCAAAATCTATATAGAGCAGAGGTTCAATACAGATTACTTTCAAGTTTCGTTGCTCAAATTCCTATTTTGTCAAATTTACTTCATGAAATTGGGATTTTCTCAAACCAAACTTTTGTCTCAGATGTACAAAAAATTGTTTAGGGTTTTCACATACCCCATCTTGTCACTAAAGTAAAATTGATATCTATTTTTTCTTGTGACAAAGGAATTAACCCATAGGGCTGATGAGCTTAAACAGTTAGGTTGGAATCAGGAAGATTTGTATAAATATATTGAATTATGGGATTACAGACAAAGGTGGGGCTCTATCAATTTAGAGAGAGAAGATAGATTGTTTCTGAGAAAAGCAGAATCTTTATTACCTGAAATTTCTAAAAACAAAGTTTCAGTTAAAAAACCTCTCAAGGAAAAGTCATATTATTGTTGGATTCAGTTTTTCTTGAATGAAATGAATAATTTTGAGTTAAATGAAGATCTTGATGAGGGTATGAGAGGGATTTGGCCAATTTTTCTAGAAGAGGAACTCCGTGTTATTGATTATTTTGAGCCAGTACTAGGCTTACCAGATACTATAAAAGCTAAATTAATAGGTCCTATTAGAGAGGATTTAGTCAAAACAGCTTTGGAAATATATAAAGACTCATTTATCACCAAACAATTTGATTTTCAAGGTGCTTTGGCTAGTGCAAAATCAAGTGGTGAAAATGCTAGTTGGAGATCTCTTCGAGATGGTGATTATGAAGGCAATCAAGATTATCAAATTCTTGATAGAGCAAGTGTTCTTGAATTTCGTAAAATAGTGAATGAAAAACTTTTGACATTTATTAAAGATAATTTACCGTCACTAGCTGACTCGGATAAATCTTTACCTCCTAATGATTGGATTAATTAAGTAGGCATTTTTCGACTTATGTGGCTAAAAAGAAAAAAGAGATTATTAATTCTTTGACTTCCCAACGTTTTGAAACGCTTCAATTGCATGCAGGTCAAGTGCCAGATCCTGCTACCAACTCAAGGGCGGTTCCTATCTATCAGACAAGTTCATATGTTTTTAACGATGTTGATCATGGTGCGAACTTATTCGGCTTAAAGGAATTCGGAAATATTTATACCCGTTTGATGAATCCTACAACTGATGTTTTTGAGAAAAGAATTGCTGCTCTTGAGGGAGGAGTAGCTGCTTTAGCTACAGCATCGGGACAGTCTGCACAATTTATCGCAATTACCAATTTTCTCACTGCTGGAGATAGTTTTGTATCAACTTCGTTTTTGTATGGAGGTAGTTATAACCAATTTAAAGTCCAATTCCCACGCTTAGGAATTAATGTCAAGTTTGCTGATGGGGATGATGCCCAGAGCTTTGAAGAGCAAATTGATTCATCTACAAAAGCAATTTATGTGGAATCAATGGGGAATCCTAGATTTAACATCCCTGATTTTGAGGGACTTTCGAAATTAGCAAAATCGAAAAACATACCTTTAATTGTTGATAACACACTTGGAGCTGCTGGGGCTTTGATCCGTCCAATTGAGCATGGGGCTGATGTGGTTGTTCAAAGTGCTACAAAATGGATAGGAGGTCATGGCACTAGCCTTGGAGGCGTAATTGTTGACGCAGGAACTTTTGATTGGGGAAATGGAAAATACCCTTTAATGAGTCAACCCAGTGCGGCTTATCATGGTTTAGTTCATTGGGATGCTTTTGGATTTGGTAGTGATATTTGCGGAATGCTTGGAGTCCCTGCCGATCGAAATATTGCTTTTGCTTTAAGAGCCCGGCTTGAGGGGTTAAGAGATTGGGGGCCTGCAATTAGTCCTTTTAATTCTTTTTTATTACTTCAAGGATTAGAAACTTTAAGTTTAAGAATAGAAAGACATTGTTCTAATGCTCTTTCATTGGCTAAGTGGTTAGATGATCATTCAAAAGTTGATAATGTTAGTTATCCAGGATTACCTACCGACAAATACCATTCAAGAGCTTCTACTTATACGACTAATAGAGGAAAAGGTTCCATGTTGGTTTTCTCTCTGAAAGGTGGCTTTGATGATGCTGTAACTTTTATAAATTCTTTGAAACTTTCTAGTCATTTAGCAAATGTAGGCGATGCTAAAACATTAGTAATTCATCCTGCTTCAACAACTCATCAACAATTATCTCCTGAGGAACAGTTGTCTGCAGGTGTTACTCCTACTATGGTAAGAGTATCAGTTGGAATTGAACACATTGACGATATTTTAGATGACTTTGAGCAGGCCTTAAATTTAATTTGACTTCAAAGTGGTTATATAGATATGGCTTTAATACTTCCACGTAGTTATCATAAAATATCCTCAATTGAAAAAAATCATATTTCATGGATTGAGCCCGAACTAGCAGAAAGGCAGGATATTAGACCTCTTAGGATTGGGATATTAAATATTATGCCATTGGGAAAACAATATGAATTTAATTTATTGCACCCCTTGGGACTGTCTCCTCTGCAAATAGAACCTATTTGGATAAGGTTAAAATCCCATTCATATAAAACATGGGATTTAGAACATCTAAAAAACTTATACGTCTATTGGGAGGAGGCAATGTCTCCAATGCCTCTCGATGGCTTGATTATTACTGGAGCTCCTGTGGAGCATCTCCCTTTCGAAAAGGTTAATTATTGGAAAGAATTAGTAAGTCTAATCGAGGAATCAAAATTAAAATGTGCAAGTACCCTAGGTTTATGTTGGGCTGGTTTCGCAATGGCATATATGGCTGGAGTTGAGAAAAATAATTTTAATAAAAAGCTATTTGGTGTATATCCAATGAGGAGTCTTGTGCCTGGCCATTCTTTAATGGGTACACAAGATGATGAGTTCCTTTGCCCACAAAGTAGACATGCTGGCTTGTCAGATATTGAAATGGAAAAAGCAGAAAAGAATGGCAAGCTTAGATTATTGGCCCATGGGGAAAAAGTAGGTTATACAATTTTTGAAACACCTGACCAAAGGCAATTAATGCATTTAGGGCATCCAGAATATAATGTTGATCGATTGAAATCTGAGATGGAAAGAGATAAAAAAAGAGGTGATGTCCCTCCTCCAGAAAACTTTGATTTGACTAAATCAAACACTTCGTGGCGATCACATAGAAACTTATTATTTCAACAATGGTTGTGGTTCTGTTATCAACGTGTAAGCCTAAGTATTTGACTTTATTAACTTTGTTAGGTAAGTGATTATATTCGATAAACATAGTGAACTATTTTAAAGGGGGCATTAAATTTCTTGGATCATAAATCCCTTTAATTTCTTGTAATGTCGGAAGCCATTCTTTGAATGCTGAGGATAATTCTCTTTGATGCCAATCTAAGTGAGGGTGTATTTGAGCAAGATGGACACCAGGGCATATGAATTCTAGGTTATTCCAAGCCTCCTCCATCCATTCGAGCGTTCTTTTTCTTTTTGATTTATCGAAGGCATCCCAAGCTCCATTAATCCAAGGTTTCCATGTCGCTTCACGATGAATAAATGAAGTATCTTTATTATTAATATGTGTGATGCCTCCCAATTGTTGAGAAGCTAAATAACAACTTTTGTTAGGCCTTTTATTTATTATGTCACGAATAATTTTTAATACTTTTGAATTATTCTTTTGCCAAGCAGGACCAAGTAAACCTAATACTTCAGAGTGCTTTGAATTATTATTTTTAGTCTCTCCTAAGCTTAGATTTGGTAAAGAATTCATATCGTTTACTTTATTAATTATTCTATTTCGCGAGTATGGCAATTTCTCTAATAGCTTAATTAAGATGAACTCATCATCAGCATTTATAACTTCACCAATTGCATGAGCAAAAATGTCATCTCCACAAATCCATTGAAAGCTAAGTGAATTAGGCCAACTCTCGGCTTGATTAATACATTCTGATAGCTGAGCAAATGAAAGATTTGCTGTCCAACTTAATAGTGGTCTTAATGGCTGAGTCTTTAGTTTGACTTTTGTGATTATTCCAAGAAATATAGCGGCTCCGCAAAGGGCTTTCCATTCGAAGAATGATTCTTTTTGTGTGTTTGGTTGAAATAAATGAAACTCCTTCCCATTTCCCCAAAACCCTTTAATTTCAACGATCTGATCAATTGCTAATCCTCTGCTTCTACTAAGTGGACTTATTCCACCTGTCAAAACATATCCTATTCCTGTCTTCCCTGATAAACCAATTGGAAAACTTCTACTATGATTTTTTAAAAAACCGGATAACTCGCCCATAGTTACTCCAGCTTCAATTTCTACATGCTTTTTATCTAGATCGAAAGAAATGTTTTGGTAGTTCTTCCTTAGATCTAATATCCAATGTTTATCTGCTGCAGCTCTACTTGTAGTACCTCCACTAGAAACTAAAAAAGGATTGGACTTTTGTTCAAATCCTTTTAGGGATTGGAATAATTCTGCGTTGACAGTTTCAAAAACGCCAAGGACATCACTGTCATTGGAATTTTGATTTTGTAGTGATATTAAATCTTTAATAATTTTCTCCTTTTTCTATAATGAGTTTCTTAAATTGATTATATTTTATAAAACATAATCAATTTAAGTAGTCTTTTGCTAATTCATTTTGGTTTCCTCAGCTTTAATTAAATACCAATATCCATCTGATATTGGGATTGTTTTATGCGGGCATGGGAGTAGAGATTCTCAAGCAATAAAAGAGTTTATTAATGTTGTAGACAAAATAAAAGCCAGAATACCTGATATCCCTGTTGTTTTTGGTTTCCTAGAGTTTAATCGTCCGATCATCAGTGAAGCGTTAGATCAACTTAGAAATATGGGAATAAAAAGAATAATTGCTTTGCCAGCAATGTTATTTGCTGCTGGACATACTAAAAATGATATCCCTGCAGTCTTAAATAGATATTCTGCTGAAAGTGGAATTCCTATTCAATACGGCAGGGAGCTTGGCCTAAATTCGTTAATGATTGGAGCAGCAGGCGCAAGACTTAGAGAAACAATTGACAGTAATCCAATTTTCCCTCTTTCTCAAACATTGCTTGTTGTAGCCGGGAGAGGTTCCTCGGATCCAGATGCTAATTCAAATGTTTGTAAAATCACAAGGATGCTTGTGGAAGGTTTTGGGTTTGGATGGGGTGAAACCGTTTTTTCAGGAGTAACATTTCCTCTTGTTGAACCTGGTTTGAGACATGCTCTTAAATTGGGTTTTAAAAGAGTAATTCTTTTACCTTATTTCCTTTTTTCTGGAGTTTTGGTAAGTCGAGTTAGAGTTCACTCTCTAAAAGTTTCAAATGATAATCCTGACGTACAGTTTCTAAATGCAAGTTACCTATCAGATCAAGATTTGGTTATTGATACCTTCATAGAGAGAATTCAAGAAGTTTTGAGTGGAGAAAATTCTATGAATTGCGCCTTATGTAAATACCGTTCGAATTTACTAGGCTTTGAGAGTGAGGTTGGATATGAGCAGAAAAGTCATCATGATCATGTTGAAGGCTGTCTAGATATGCAACCTAATTTCGGTGATGAGGGCAAAAATAAGAAAATAAATTTCTCAGAGAATAAAACACACGAGCACTCACACGAACATTTTCCTTATCCACACGCTCAGCATCCTTTAGGCCCTGTCACGCTTCGCTCTTTAAATAAAAGCCAAATATAAAAAAAATAGGTTTAAATTGAAGACTCATTTGTCTCTTTCTTAGCTGCGACGCAATGGACTCGTTATCTATATGTTTTTTTAATGTTTACTTTCAGCTCTTTTCCCCAAGTAATTTCCACAGCAAGTGTGTAGTTTTCCACTGCAAAATACTAAGACCCTAGCTTTAATGAAGGACTTGTGGGATTCATTGAAAATTTTAATAGTCATTTACACTTAGATACGTTAAATAGATAAACCTATTTGTTTTGAGATTATTCCTCGAAAAACCTTTTTGATAAATGAGTCTAACTCTGTCTCGTTTTCTTTGTATAGCTTTTCTTTATCTTTGACGTTTTATTGAAAATTTAAGATCCTTATCTCATATATGTTGAATTTTTTAAAAGGAAATGGAGTTTAATCAAATTGAAACCCGTGTAGAAGAAATAAAAACAGATAAGGTTAAATGTTGTGAAAATGAATTGGACCTTATGTCTATAAGTCTTGAGGCTGAAGTGCCTGAAGCTCTATATATTGGCATGAAGGATTTTATTAATGGAAATGAGAAGTGGGATCAGTCCAAGCTAATTAGCTCAGCCATCGCAAATTTTCTTTTTCAAAATGGTTCTGAAGATAGGGCTGTTACTGAAAAATACTTAAATGATATTTTTAACCTTTGAAATCAAAAATTGCCTGTTCACAAGCTCTTTTAGTTATTGCCATCATAGTTAAGGTTGGGCTTTGCCAAGAAGAAGTTGGCCAGCAAGCTCCGTCAACTACTAATACATTTCGGCATTCCCAGAGACGATTCCAATTGTCTACAACACTCTTCTCTTTGTTATCTCCCATCGGTGCACCTCCTACCTCATGGATGTAGTAACCCGGAGGTGGTGCATCCTTATTAACGGCAACAGATTTATTTAAAATTTGTTTAGCAAAAGGAATATTTACTATTTCATTTGCTGGGATAATGGTTCCATTGCCAGAATTGATAATTAGTTCAATCATTCTATTCATTTCTTTGACCATTTGTTTTTCATTTTCACGCCAAACTATGGATATGTGTGGAATAGCAATATCGTATTGATCTGTGCTTTTTGAAAGAGAAACAGTGTTATTAATATTAGGTAGTACTTCACCGTGACCAATAAGAAATCCTGTTTTGGTATTATTGTATTTTTTTAAGAATTCTGGTGGTTCAAATCTATCGATTCCTCCCCAGATCCCATATCCTCCAACAAAGCTTTTTTTTATTGATTTTCCTCTGCCTATTGGAATAAAGAAGCTACCAGCGCCTGTTAAAAGATCTTTGTGATGTTTGTTAGGATAATTTTTTAAATTCTTATCAATTGGGACAGTAAAAAATCTACAAGTTGATATGTGATCCATTAAGTTCTTTCCCAATGATTGAGATGGATCTATTAGACCATTGTGATTATTGCTCTCTTCGGAACTTAGTAGAATTCTAATTGTTTGGATTGTTGATGAACATAATATGATTAATTTACTTTCTATTTCACTTCTTTCTCCATTCCTTTGGTTGACAACAATAACACTCTTTGCAGACTTTCTATCCTTATTTAATACTAATTTCTCTACAATATGATTTGATAGTAATTCTACTTTTTCTAATTTAATTGCTTCTTTTAATGTACTACCTAGACTACTATATTTGGGCCATTTCGTTTTATCTTCATTGGCCCCAAACCCTCTAGAATGTATAAAAGGAAGATTTAATTTTTCTTTTATATTGGAAGCGAATCGTTCTTCGCTTTTTGTGAATGGAAGTTTGCCAATATATTCACCATTAGGCAGTTGATTTAGATCGTCTTTATTTCCAAATACCCCTAGAAAATTCTCTACATCTGAGTAATGTTTCTCAAGATCTTTATAACTAATAGGCCACTCAAGATTGTATTCTTTCTCTTTTGAGGCTTCAAAATCTTCTTTGGCTAATCTTAAAGTTATTCCTCCCCATGTAAGACTTCTTCCTCCCACTTGATTTCCTTGAGTCCACATGAAAGGAGCTCTCGGTGGGTGGGTGTATGGGTTTGCTTTTTTGTTGGCATATAACAATGGATTTGATTTCCAAAAACCTGGATGTTGAGGTTGGTTTTGATAATTGCCGGTTGTAACTCCTATTAGTCTCCGAATCATATTGCAAGGCTCTGTTCCGTTTGCTCTCTTTATTTCAAGTTCAGGCCCTCTTTCAATTACTAATACTCTTATTCCTGCCTTAGCCATTGTTAAAGCAGCCATACCTCCGGTTGCACCAGAACCAATAATTACGACTTCATATGGATTGTTAATCATTTATGGGGAATTTGATATTTTAGATTTGGTAAATTTAGCTAATAAATTTTTCTTTATATAGAAAATATATATTAAAATAAATAAATTTTGCTAGATAGTAAGAAATTTTTATTAAGTTATATCTTTTTTGTTGGCACTATAACAACTCTAGTATGTAATATTTTTATTATATAATTTAAAAATTATATAATATAGGGATTAAGATGATTAGATTGACTTCAAATAAATGCAAAGTAAATATTTCTTGCTAAGGTTTAAGAGAGAGTGTAGAATTATTTTTTTATCTAATAAATATTAAATTCAATATTGATATCTTTTATATCCATTTGGAATTAAAATATAATCAACAGTAGTTTTAAGAAATTTATGTTTAAACTTCTTCTTGTTTTTGTAAGCTCATTCTTGGTTTTCTATTGTTCTCTTCCAGTTTTTGCAGCTTTGGACTATGGAAAGCAAACCTTGATAGGCGCTGATTTTTCCAACATTGATCTAAAAGGGGCCACTTTTTATTTAAGTGATCTCCAAGATGCTGACTTTTCAGGCAGTGATCTTCAAGGAGCTAGCTTTTTTGATGCAAAGCTTGAAAACGCTAACTTAAGTAATACAAATATGAGAGATGTGACAATGGATGCGGCCATCCTTAATGGCGCAAACCTTTCCAATAGTGTGTTAGAAGGTGCTTTTGCTTATAATGCTAAATTCGAAAACGTTATTATTGATGGCGCCGATTTTACTGATGTTTTAATTGCTAATGATGTTAAGAAAAACTTGTGTGTTATCGCAGATGGGACAAATAGCGTTACTAATAAAAAAACAAGTGAATCATTGGATTGTTAGTGAAAATCACGCTTTATAGCACGTGTCATAATGCTCTTAAAGACACGATATAGTTGTTTTAATAATTTACTAATTCTTTTTATATATTTATATATATATATTTTATTCCTATATTATTTAAAAGAGTTGTAAATTAAATCATAATATTAAATTTGTATTTTCATTTTAATTATCTACTCATTATAAAGATAGATTCTTAGTCTCTTTCTGTCATTTTTGAAATGCTTTATTCCAGCAATGAGAAGCTAGACCAAGAGACATTAGTACCTCAAAAATTTCCTGATCATTGCGAATTTGACTTATTGTCGATGCCTGAGAGATGTCAAAATAGAAATAAAATAAAGCTACAAATAGGAAATAAAGACTATATCTTTTTGAAGGGAAAGCATCAATTGAGGGCCATGCTCTCCAACCAATCCATCCAAGAAAGAGACAAGAAATCTCGAAAGATGGATCTAATAGATAATGATGAAAAAAGTGAATATTATGAATGCTGGTCTCACCTTGACTATTTATTGCTCTAATAGAATCTATTCCTATCCCGGTTATACGCTCTCCCCAGCTTATTTCTTCTCCAGCGACAAAAAAACAAACCAAAGCTAAAATCATCCAAGCTATCCATCTTTTATTAATTCCTATTCTTCTGCGTTTAAAAAGGATGAGACTTGAACATAAAAAACCTACAAAATATCCTATAAACTGGATCCACTCTAAAGGTCCATCTTCGCTTCTAAACCAATCAAACCAGCTCATACCTACGACGTCTCTGCCATAAGGAAATATATATATAAAACCGTAAATAAATAATAGATAAACGATAGGGAAAATATCTACATTAGGCTCAATATTTCCCCAACTTGTGTAAATGATTTTCGGCTTGCTGTTTGTAAATGGATTTAGGTACTTAAGAATTGAGATCATATTAGGCTTTTAATATTTTAACCTTATTATAAATTCTTACTACCTTTCATAGAGTATTTAACTTATTAGTAATTTATAAAGCTACATTAAATATGTTATTATACTAATATAGCTTAATTTTTTTTGTCTAATATTAAATTTAGAAGAATAATACTTTATTTCAAAATTCTAGTACCAAATAGTTTCTTTACTTCAGTTTAGTTGTTTTGAGTCTAATATTGATTTACTAGTTTATCAGACATTTTAGTTTTTAATTGTCAAAAATCCTTTTCCTTAGTAATGGGCACGGAGAAGACCTTTCAGGGTCTCTTATGGGAGAGGCATTTAAGAAGCTTGGACATGAAGTAAAGGCCTTACCCCTTGTTGGCAATGGTGAATCTTACTTGAAGGCAGGGATAAAAGTCCTTGGAAAGACTAAAACATTTAGTACAGGTGGAATGGGATATACAAGTCTGAAAGGTCGAATTCTTGAATTAATCCAAGGGCAGATCATTTATTTAATAAAGCGAATTTACCTTTTATTTTTGATTTCATCTAAATATGATTTGTTGGTTGTCGTAGGGGATGTGCTCCCCGTTACGGTAGCATGGTTGACAAGATTGCCGGTGATAACTTATCTGGTCGCTTATTCAAGTTATTATGAAGGAAAGTTAAAGTTACCTTGGCCTTGTTTAGATTGTTTGTCTAGCGATAAATTTTTAAAAGTTTATACGAGAGATAAACTTACTGCAGATGATTTGAAAAAAAAAATATTTGGCAAAGTTGAATTTATTGGCAACCCTTTTATGGACCCATTTTTGACTAGACATCAAAGTTTACCAAAACATAATAAGCGTTTGGGAATATTGCCTGGCAGCAGAATGCCTGAAGTAGGTGAGAATTTATGTCTAATCCTTAAAGTTATTGAAAATGTCACGAATTTAAAGGGTGAAAATACTGATATAAGTTTTGATGTTGCATTGGTCCACGCATTGGATGACTATTCTTTAAAAAATATAATAACTTTGGATGGATGGAGATTGTGTTTTCCAACTAACAAAGACCATCCATTGAAAATAATAAAAAATCATTCAATCGTTAATGTTTATAGGGATTCATTTGTCAAAGTTGTTCAAAGCAGTAATGTTTTAATTAGTATGGCTGGAACTGCTAGTGAACAAGCAGCGCTTCTTGGCAAGTTAATTGTTCAGATAGAAGGAAAAGGCCCGCAGTTTAATGCATCCTTTGCTGAAGCACAGAGAAGGTTACTAGGTCCTAGTGTGTTTTGTGCTGATGGGTCAGTTCAAGAGGACAAATATATGCTTTCAACCTGCAAATTGATTCTTAATTTGTTAGAGAGAAATCGTCAAGTTGAATTTTTAAATGAAAATGAAAACCAACAAATTTATGGAAGTAGGACTGTTGAAGGAATATCAGAAATCATGGCTAAATCAATAACAAATTCTTTTTTAAAATATTAAAATCTAATAAATCTTTTTAATACTTTAATTGTTGATTTAGCTAATCATGGCTAATATCTTTCAGGATCGTATTCTGTCCATGAGGATTTTAGATTATTTTCTCTTTTAAACTTATCAGCTATATATTGCAGCCTTGATATGTCAACACGCCATACATTATAAATTCCAAATCTACCCAATTTTTCTGGATCAAGCAATTCCCAATGACTTAATTTTGAAGTCGCATTGTCTATTAGAATTAATAGGCTTTCTGAGGCTTTAGGATCCCCCATTTGATATCTTTCCCATCCGATTCTTTTTTCAAGATATAACCTTTCTGATAAATTTATTACATTAACATTTGTATTGGATTCATATAAAATTACCTCATTTGTATAAAAGTGAATAGATGGTTTTTTGATTCCAACCATTGCAATTGCCTCATTAGTCTTTCTTGAACTAGTTATAAACTTAGATGCTTCTCTTAATGGTAACTGCCTATTAAAATCGATTAATTTAAATAAAGGATTAATAGCTAGTAATTGAAAGAATATAATTGGAATTTGAAGGCTTAATAAATTAATTTTTAATGATTTTTTCGAGATAATCCCTAGGATCCCGGAAACCAATAAAGATATTCCCCCTCTTGTTAATATTCCACTGTTAATAAGTTGGGTTGATAAATTATTCATTTCATTATCATTTATCTTATTTAGAAAACTCAAATTAGGTATCAATACTGGCAATAAAAATACAATAGAGATCAAAAACAATAATAAAATAGATAGCCACCAACAAGTATTAAATAATTTACTTTTATTGTTGCCTTGATTAATCTCGAAATTTTCAGCCTGTCCTATAATTATTGCAGCTGCTGGTATTGCAGGTAGCCAATAACTTGGAAGTTTCGTGCCGGATAAAGTAAAGAATATAAAGACAGATAAAAGCCAAGATATGGAGAAAATCAATAAGGAATTAGATGGTTGAAGAGTCTGCTTGAGGAAATTTCTTTTTATCTCTTTTGTGCCTTGGATAATCCCCAGAATTAAAAGAGGAGTAAAAGGTAAGGAGGCTATGATTAACATTAAAACAAAAAAGAAAATTCCTTCTTGATGTGAATTTACAATGCTTGTGTATCTTTGAAAATTGTGATATCCAAAAAAACTTTTGAGAAATTTATTCCCTTCTAAAATATATTCAATAATGAACCATGGCATACTTATAATAATCGCAACTAAAAGTCCATAGCCAGGCTTTATATGACTTCTTAATCGACTAAAATCATTTTGAAAGAGTCCAAAGAGAAATAGTGAAAACATCATTAGTACTATTGCTACTGGACCTTTGGCAAGTATCGATAAACCTAAAATTATCCATCCATAAACCCATGAATTTTGTCTAGGTTTTACATAACAACGCCATTGCAAAAGCATGCTCAAACCAAATGTCCCGCAGAGTAAAGCATCTGATACTGCCGTACGACTCCATATCATTACAAATGGAGAAAGAGCAAATGCAAGAGCAGTTAATACAGCAGTTCTTCTTTGATTAATATTTTTCTTTTGAGGCCATCTCAACAATGTCTCTCCTAAGATTGTCATCAATAAGAGTGAAGAAACAGCCGAGGGAAATCGAGCTGCAAAAGATCCTAAAGGATCCCAGGAAGATTGATTAGGTATTGAATAAATCAATCCCATTAACCAATAAATTAGAGGTGGTTTATCAAATCTCGGTATTCCATTGGAAATGGGTGTTAGCCAATTTCCGGATACACTCATTGAACGTCCTGCCGCAGCAAATTTTGCGGGTGTTTCGTCTATCAATCCAGTAGCTCCAAGCCCCCAAAAGAAAAGGATTATTCCAACAAATGCTATAAAAACTAGACTTGCGAAGTCACGTTTACTAAAAGAAAACACTACTTACTGGTCCTCTTTTATGTTATTAAATAATTTTAGATTCATATTCTTAGAGTGAAAAACTTGATTACATCTTCTATAAATTTTATCAAATAGTTTCTATAGATCATTTAGCTAGTAAGAAAATTTGGAATCATTGCTTTAGAAAAGGCCTCACCATTAGCGCATGTTGGGATGTTGTTAATGTATGGATTAGTAATGATTGAGAATTATGCTTAACGGCTGACAAAACTTATAAATAAATACAAAAATGTTTTTTTTGAAGCTTATGAAATGATGAGTAAGTAAAAAATAATTAAAAACTCAATAATGTAGATACATATTGTCGAATTTAAAGTTGATCTCTTTCAAATGTCTTTGTTATTTCTTTTAAAAATTCTACTATTTGAATGTTTGTATAGCCCAGCTCAGTTCTTAGTCCTTTGCATGATGACGTGATCTCTTTCCAAATGTCAGCTCTTACAATAGCTTCTCTGTCTTTTAGGTAGCGCTCTTCTCTCATTTTGATTTAATTGAGTAATGTATGGCTTTCTGAATTTTTTTAGAAAAAACAAATAAATTACTCTTTGAGATTTATTTATTTGCTTCAGTGATATTAGATCAGTTTCTTAAAAATCAAAAAAACCAAATTCAAAAACACATTAACGAAAAAATAAAAAAAACATGGAAATTTCATGATTCTTGTCTAAATCAGATATTTGATTTTCTTATATTAGTAGACTTAAAAACAAATAAAATTTAATAAGATTTGGCTTTTAACCATTTCTTCGAGGCTTGGAGATTGCTTTTTAAATAAAAAATTTTTGGTATCTTTTGCAATGTATTAATAGGCAATTATATATTTACGGATTCCCCACTCTCCAAAGTAAGAACGGAGAGTGGGGGATTCGAACCCCCGATGGAGTTGCCCCCATGCTAGTTTTCAAGACTAGAGCCATAAACCACTCGACCAACTCTCCACTTAGAATATTACCTTATTAACTTCTGAAAATTTAAATAAATTACTCAAATAACATCTTCCTCCCTTTAAGCAGTTTGTTCATTTTTAAAGTAATCCTTTTTTTCTAAAAAAAATTTCAGAACCTATAGATTCTCTACATGCATAAATATCAATGATCTTATTTGTGCCATAATTTCAGACATTGGTAAATAACATTCATGGCAAGCAACAAGAGCCCGCAATCTCGTTTTCTTGGAGACCTTCCTATGGAAGGTGGAATTAGTCAAAAAGAGAAATATCGCTATGTGGCTCACTTGATGTTCTTTATTGGATGCGCTCTGTTTTCGTTTGGTATTTGGGCATTGTCAGGATTTACTGCTTCTAGCGGTGCATCAGGACCATTCCCTTTCTAGAAGAAAGAGATACAGTACTTTTTTTTTAGTTTTAGATTAAATTAAAGGTTATTTAACTGACAACCTACTTATTGTATTTTCTCGATCTTCAATAAGCGTCAGTAGCCATTTTGAACCTAGTGCTCTAGAGATACTTCTGCTTTTCAGTAGTTGGCATATCCTTTTATAAAGTTTTTCAGATTCGATATTTGAATTAAACCATTTTTCGAATTTAAGAATTTCCTCAGGGTTTTGACAAGCTCTCAGTTGGTCGATAAGTACATCATTAGACCTTTTGTTACTTGTATTTAATGGTTTATTGATCGTAGTCATTTAAATTTTAAGAGAGACAAGACCTATCTAATAGTTAGCCACAATTTTTCATTTGGACAATTGTCTTTAAAACTTCTATGATAAAAATTATTTTATTTAATCAAGTGATTAATTTGGTTTAGATAAAGGCATCGGCCGCATGAACGATTGAGGAACTGGTCTTAAGAAGGTTTAGCAAGTGGAAGTAAGCACTTATCAGAATCGCACCCAGCTGGACCTGCCTCGGTAAGCTCACCTTGATCATATCTACTAAGAGCATCAAAGAAATCACAATCTTCTCTTCTTTCTATTACCTCTGCTTGCAGCTTTGTGTAGCATTCTTCATCAATAGGCTCAAAAGGAAGTCTAGGGAAGGTTGCATTCGCATCAAATCTTGCCAACAAAGCTGCTGAAATATAACCTTTGTTTTCATTTATAGAGCTATGAAGAGCTTTAGCTAAATCCCCTATCTCATTTTCTCTGAATTCAATTGTGGCGGAAGTGTTGTGGTCAGTGTAGTTGGTTTGAACTTGCATATAAAAATCAAATTGTGCAAGAGCTGAGAAGTTATTTATGTCTATTTGATCTGCGCCAGGTATATTTGCCCAACTTACCTCAGTTGGAATTTCAACTAGCCACTCAGTACATTTTGGATCAAATGGGTTGTCTAGTAGCTTTCCATTCTTATCTTTATCTGACTGAGAAGGAACAATCGTGTATCCATAATCCATACAAGCTAGTGCGACTGGATCGTTCTTCCGAAAAGTGATTCTTCTTATAAAACGCTGCGCTTTTGGAGGATGCCATCCTGGGGAAGCCCCAGTTAGAAGGCTCTTTGTACCAGCTGGTTGAACTGTTGTGCAACGACTTGGACGACGTATATTATGTCTATCACAATAATCAAATACTGTATCGTTGACGATTTTTCTCCATCGACTCAAAAAAGTAGCTTCTTTAATTTTAAAATCTTTACCTTCTTTTGTCTCAGGTCGTCCGGCTTCCCACCATTTCAACCAGGGTGTCCCAAATGCATGAACAAAAAAGTCAAAAAGTCCTGTGAAGCTTACCCCAACAATTGGATCCCATTCACGACTTTTTCTGTATCGCTCTACTTCAAATCGATGGTTAAGAAGACATGCAACTGACAAAGCTGCTGCTTTGAAGGCATCTTCTTGTTGATTTATATCTAATGGATCAATTTGATTAAGATGGATCTCCGCAAGATTACAGTGGAAATCTGACCCTAAAATTTCACCGCATGGATTAAGACCATATCTACTGAGTCTGTGAAAGAGTTCTTTTTCATCAAATGGACCGTAATTTGATTGAATCCATTTAGAGGCCTCTTCTTTGCCTTGATCGCAATAGATATTTATAAATTCATTCCTTAGTTCAACTGTTGAAAGGATGTCTGCATTAGAGCGAGCAATTGCTTCTGGTGCAAATTGAATGGCACCTTCTCCTGAATGAAATTGCTTAGTAACGGCTTCGATAAGAACACTTAATTCGGGTTTGGTGTGGTAAACACGAGTATGATTAGCCATCCTTAAGGCATCCTTTTCTGGGTCTATGCTCCAATTCCCATCTGAGTCTTGCTTCCATAAATTTTCTTTAGCGCCAGCAGCTTCTAAATCGTTCGATGAAAATTGACGCATACCTGCACTTCTTCTGATATTGCCAGCAACTATTGTGACCGCTGCTTCGTCGATTAGTAGACAACATTCAATTGAAGTTAATTTCCTGCCTACGGCTTTATTTAAAAGATTTGCTACACGAGGGTATAAATCTTTCAGTTTTACAGGGTTTGCCATGCCTCCAAAACCTTTCAGTGATTCACCCGCTGGCCTTATATCTTTTAAATCAATAGATATGTTAATAATTTTAGAATTGAAACTAATGTCACTGCTCAGTTCTAGGATCTTTTGATAGCTATCCACCCATCCACGTCTACTGTCACCAACTTTGATAAGTACATCATTGTCTTGAATGGAGAATGTAGTGTTTTCATTTCTCTCTTCAGAAGGGGTTAACCCAATATCTGAAACATTTTTAATATTAATTGTATTTTTAACCTCTGGCAGTTGATCAATCAAGTGAGGCTCAATTATTGCACCCGTCCCACAACCCATCATCGCTAAATCCATCATAAGTCCGAAGGCTTGCCAATCAACAAGATTTGTGGAGGTGCAATTGTAGGCTCCAGAAAAATTCTTCTCTTTCTCAATCCATTCTGTTCCGCCTATCCAAAGCCATCGGCCAGAGGGAAGAGCTTTTTTCTCCTGTTGCATTCTTTGCATTAAATTTATTTCTGCTTCGTTTAATCCTCCAAGTTTCTTTAGACCATCGAGATTTCGTGTATTTACTTGTTCCCAGCTTTCGCGACCTGCTGGAAGTTTCCTGCTATAAGTTCTGTAAAAGACAGGATTGGCTGCAGGTGCAGTTATTGGAAAATCAGTTGTGACATTTTTTTTACCCGATTCTGAATTATTGGTTTCGGGCTGGCTTGTTGCGATTGTCAAAATCTTTGTATCCCTTGGGTAAGTACTACGGTAACGCCATGTATAGCGTTAGCAAGTATTTTTAACACCATCTACAGGGCTCCAAGGGGAAAAACAAATTTATTCTTTTAGTAATGAAGAGAACACCGGAACCAGAACTCATGCAAATCCCTTCGCAGGTAAGGGCTTATGCGGATGCGGACTTCTCTAGGAGTGATTCTATGGTTGTTAAATCGCTTGAAGAATATTTAAAAAAAGCAGGAAAAACTCTTAACAAAAATGATTTGATTTTAGATATTGCATGTGGGCCAGGAAATATTGCAGAGAGAGTTGCCAAAAATTGGCCTTTTGTAAATGTTGTTGGGATTGATGGCTCAAAGGAAATGTTGAATGAAGCAGAAAAGAGACTTTGCGGCAATCTTATGAAGAATCTTTCTTATAAATTGATTGACATCAATTCGATAGCCTCAGGTGATATAAATCTTCCTTACAAAGCTGATGCCTTGGTCAGTAATAGTGCTCTGCATCATTTTCACGATCCTTATTGTTTTTGGTATGCATTAAAAAAACTTGGGAAAACAAAGTCTATTCATATTCATCGTGATTTAATAAGGCCTGCTTCTCTGGAAAAAGCATTTGAGCTAAAAGAAAAACATCTTTCAAATTCTCCAGAAATTCTAAAAAAGGATTTTTATGCATCTCTCAAGGCATCATTTACAGTTGAAGAAGTATCTCAACAGCTGGTTGATGCAGGGTTGTCTCATTTAGAGGTTTTTCAAATTGATGAGCTTTATTTTGAGATTATTGGGTGTATTTAATCTTTTCCCTGAACAATTGAACAACCAAAACAATAATGAAATCAACTCCTCAAGACAAAACTAATTTAGATCAAATTTTAGAAGAAGAAGGAACTATACCTTTAAGTACGGAGGTTGCTAAAAGAAGAAATTTTGCGATTATTTCCCACCCTGATGCAGGGAAAACCACTTTGACAGAAAAACTTTTACTTTATGGCGGAGCTATTCAACAAGCAGGAGCAGTAAAAGCTAGAGGAGAGCAGAGAAAAGTCACTTCTGATTGGATGGAGCTTGAAAAACAAAGAGGCATATCAATTACATCAACTGTTTTACAATTTGCATATAAGGATAAGACTATTAATTTATTAGATACCCCTGGTCACCAAGATTTTTCGGAAGATACGTATAGGACACTTGCTGCTGCTGATAATGCTGTGATGCTTGAGGATGCAGCGAAAGGACTTGAACCTCAAACAAGAAAGCTTTTTGAGGTTTGCAGAATGCGACAAATTCCAATTTTTACCTTTATCAATAAGATGGATAGGCCAGGTCAAGAACCGCTGGAATTATTAGATGAGATTGAGTCTGAATTAGGATTATCAACCTTTGCAGTCAATTGGCCAATAGGAAGTGGTGAGCTTTTTAGAGGTGTTGTGGAGCGTGCAACAAACGAGGTTGTTTTATTCTCTCGAGCGGAAAGAGGAAAGCAATCTAGTGAAATAAGGTTGAAAGTTAATGATCCTGAACTTAAAAATTTAGTTGAAGAAGAACTATTGACAAAAGCACTTGAAGAGATTGAGATACTTGATGAGGCTGGTTGTGACCTAGACAAAGAATTAATATTATCTGGTGACTTAACTCCTGTATTTTTTGGATCTGCAATGACCAACTTCGGAGTTAGGCCTTTTTTAGATAATTTTCTTGAGCTATCTCAGGGACCCGTTGCTCGAAATAGCTTTGATGGACCAATCTCTCCTACAAGAGAATCATTTAGTGGATTTGTATTTAAATTACAAGCCAATATGGATCCAAAACATAGAGATAGAGTTGCCTTCGTGCGCGTATGTAGTGGGAGGTTTAAAAAAGATATGACAGTTCAACACGCTAGGACGGGTAAACAAATCAGACTTTCAAGGCCCCAAAAGATTTTTGGACAAGATAGAGCCGTTGTTGATGATGCTTACCCTGGTGATGTTATTGGTTTGAATAATCCAGGGATGTTTTCTATTGGAGATACATTATTTATTGGATCTAGAGTTGAATTTGAGGGAATTCCTTGTTTTAGCCCCGAGATATTTAGCTGGCTACGAAATCCAAATCCTTCAGCTTTTAAGAACTTTAGAAAAGGTGTTAATGAATTGAGAGAGGAGGGAGCAGTCCAAATTCTTTACGATAAAGATCAAAGCAAAAGAGATCCAATTTTGGCTGCAGTTGGTCAGCTTCAGCTTGAGGTAGTACAACATCGACTTGCTAGTGAATATGGAGTGGAAACTAGGCTTGAGCCAATGGGTTTCCAAGTTGCTAGATGGGTAAAAGGAGGATGGCCTGTTTTAGAGGAGGTTGGTAGAATTTTTAATTGCAAAACTGTTCAGGATGCTTGGCTTAGACCAGTACTGCTTTTTAAAAATGAATGGAATTTAAATCAGTTAAAGGAAGATCATCCTGAAATGGAATTAAATTCAGTTGCTCCGGTTGTCAGTGGTGTTGATCCTGTTTCCCTTTAAAATGGATTAATATCTAATTAGTAAAGAGAATTCATAAATCTTTTTTCAAAATCTATGGATCCTGGCACTAATTCACAATCAAATTCAAATTCACAAGATCCATATTTGATACTTGGAATAAATGAGGGTGCAAGTTTTGATGCTATTCAAGAAGCAAGGGACAAAAAATTAATAGAGGCAGGACAAGACCAAATGACTAAGGCAAAAATAGAAGCTGCTTATGATTCATTGCTAATGGTAAGTCTTAAGTCAAGACAACTTGGTAATGCAAGTAACGAGGCAATAACTGCATCAAAGAAAGAAAATGAAGCAAAGAAAGTTGGTGACATAGGACCTGGTTCTCTTCTCACTAGATTGAAAAATTTCAATCTTCCTAAATATGAGGCGTCAACATCTAATTTTTTACCAAGCTTAGAGTTGCCCTCTGGACAAGAATTAAATATAAGAATTTCTTTTGGAATATTGGCTTTTTTACTTGTTTTAATTGTGCCTTCTGAAGGCGTTGAATTAATACTTTCATTCTCAACAATAGGCTTATTCATTAGTCAGTCTCGCAGAGGTAGGCCTTTCTTTTCCTCTATCCTCTGGTGCATTCTTCTTCTTAGTATTGGACTTCTATCTGGTGCATTACTTTTGGGTGGTGCGGAATCATTTATTGACAACTCTGGATCATTGTCTTCAGATAAATTTGAGGCGATACCCGCAGTATTTTTACTTTGGTTAGGAGTGATTTTCCTTGATTAACCCTCTAATCGATTAAAGATAACAATTCATCTTCGTTAATAAGATAAATTTTTTTGCAGAATTGACATGTAAGTTCTGCTTTCCCATCCTGTTTTATCATTTCTTGAAGCTCTTTTTTCCCCAATATCTTCAATGCTGATAGGCTTCTTTCTCTTGAGCATCTACATTTAAAATGAACTTCTTGAGATGTGCTAATAATATCTGAATGTGATTGATCAAGATCAGGAAAAATTTCTTCAATTAGGGAAATAAGGTTTGTCCCTTTTTTGTTTAATAATTCACTAAAAGAATTGATTTCTTTACATCTATCTTCGAGTAGGGCTATTAATGAATAGTCTCGTTCTGCTTTTGGTAGTATTTGCGCTAAAAGTCCTCCGCTACAAACTATTCCATCCTGATTAATTCTTTCTCCAACGAAAACAGCTGATGGAGTTTGTTCAGAATGAAGTAAATAGGAAGCTATGTCTTCACCTATACCTCCATTAATTAATTCAACTGTGCTGTTGTGCGGTTCACCTTTACCATCATCTCTAATAACGTGAAGATAGCCAATTCCTGTGGCTTTTTTAAAATCAAATGTATGTTGATTGCTTTTATTTTTAATTAGGTCTAATTCCAGACTTGGGTTACCAACGTAACCTCTAACACTTCCATCTCTACCCGCATCAATAGTTAATCCTTTTAGTGGTCCATTTGAGCTTACTCTCAAAGTCACCCTTCCATGATTCACCTTCATTGAGCTTGCAAGTAAGAGGCTTGCACTCATGGCCCTTCCTACAATTGCAGAAGTTAAATATGAAAGAGAATGTCTTTCTTTTGCTTCTCTTGTTGATTCAGTTGTTGATACGGCGACTAGCCTGATCCCTCCTTTCGCAGCGGTAGCTCTAACTAGTGAATCTGTCATTGATTAATTGAATTGTTTACTCGGGGATAAGTTGACCATTGTGCAACTCATAATTTTCGGTAATCAAATTTTTAAAAAGTTCTGGTTCATGTGTAACTATTAGAATAGTTTGCTTGTTTTTAAGCTTTGCGAGTAATTCTATAATTCCGTTTTTTACTGACCAATCTAAACCTGCTGTTGGCTCGTCCAATAAAAGTACTTTTGGACTCCTTAATAATTGAACAGCAATAGCTAGTCGGCGTTGTTGTCCTCCACTAAGAGATTCTGGCGGCTTCTTTAAATCTAAATTGATTAAACCCACTTTTGTGAGAGCTGAAATTTGTTCTTCTGTCGTTAACCTCTTATGTCCAAGTCGTAATTCTT
Organism: Prochlorococcus sp. MIT2302; assembly: GCF_059772385.1. NCBI lineage: Bacteria > Bacillati > Cyanobacteriota > Cyanophyceae > Synechococcales > Prochlorococcaceae > Prochlorococcus > Prochlorococcus sp. MIT2302. The sequence continues at coordinate 106,997 of NZ_CM186285.1, forward strand.
GAGCTACCGATAATCCAAGAAAATATCTTTCTGGAAATTGAAAAACTAATCCACATAATGACCTTCGCTGACGTGCATTTAGAGTTTTGTTGAACCATGTTATTTCTCCTTTTCGATATCCAGATAGACCGCTAATGATTTCTACTAGTGTAGTTTTTCCACTTCCACTGGGTCCTCTAACTATTGTTATTTTTCCAGTATTTGATTTTAAACACAAATCTCTAAGGATTGGTTTCTCTGCTGTTGAGGGATGGTAATAAATATTTTTTAAACAAAGCATTCTTTTTTATTGAGGTTTTGATCAATTAAATAAAGATTTTTTGATTTTCTTTAATCAATTTACATTAGATTATGTTTGATATCTTTTAGTTTTTCTTTTTTAAGATTTATTGTTTATGGAAGTTCGATTTCGTGAAGTTGATCCTTTCAATTGTTGGATATGGCTTAGATATTCAGAGGTCCCAAGTAAGGGAGAAAAAGAATACGTTGATGGTATTTTTGATTCTTGGTATGTGCTAGGCAGACTTGGGGGATTTAATTCTGAAAATTTGCAAACGCATGAAATTGGTTCTGATGTCAGTTGGATGAGCTATGAAAATGAAGATACATCTTCTAGTCTTCCAGCATTAATGCATAATCTTGGAGAATTTGAATTTAACGAGTGTTGGGCTAGATGTTGGGTCGATTTAGGTACTTCTGACTTAATCGCAATAGATGTTTTGATAAATGTACTTAAACAAATGGATGTTGATGTTGTAAAAATAGAGGAACTAATTATCGGAGGAGTAAATGAAGATTGGCCAGTAGAAGAACATCCTGATGCAATTTTTTCCTCAACAGATTAGATTTCTATGGCTGAGAAAAGAAGATTATTTATAAATCCAAATCGATTAAGTGATGAAATCGATTCAAATGGAGAGTTGATATTGACCTCCAATGAATCACATTATTTATCTAGGGTTATGAGGATGAGATCGGAAGATCTTTTAGAAGTTATTGATGGAAAAGGTCATCTTTGGAACGCAAAAATTGTTGAAAAAAAAACTATAAAACTTACTAATGGTTTTGATAAACCTATTCAAGTCGTTTCAAGAGAGATTCCATTAATAGGCATTGCTGTAGTTATTCCTAAAAAAGGGTTTGAAAACTTTTTGCAAATGAGTTGTGAGATAGGTGTTGACATTATTCAACCATTATTTTCAAAACGATCAGTAGTTAAAGAATGCAACAACGAAAAATTTATTAGATTTCAAAAAATTATTCATGAAGCCGTTGAGCAATCTGAAAGACTCTGGAGTCCAGAACTAATGCAGGCATTGACATTTCCCCATTGGATAAATGACATGCCCTCCGAAGCACAAATCGGATTTGCCACAACACGTATTCAAAACTTACAAGAATGTGTGAATTGGTTAAAAGAAACACCAAATAAAGCCAATCAAGTTTGGGTGGTAGTTGGCCCAGAGGGAGGCTGGAATAAAGATGAAGAGGCATTAGCTTTTGAATCTGGCTTATCTAAAGTTTCTATGGGAGAAACTATTTTGAGGACATCAACAGCTGCAGTAAGTGCCTGTCAGTTAATGACTTCATGGAGAAGAGTTAAATCATCCCTTTAAGATTGAAAATTTCTGAACATAAAACCGTCTATTGTTTAGAAATAGGCATGCTGATTAGAAACTATGGCCAACTTCTCTGTTATTAGCGGTATTTGGTTTAATGCTTTTTTGGTAAATTTCTTGTTGATATTTTTAGGGCATAGGCTTCCATTTTTAACTAAGAAAGGTTGGATTCATGCTGGAATACTTGGAACACTTTTACTAGGATCTGTTGGTTGGAATGGTTGGATATCAGTTTGTGTCTATCTCTTGTTGGGAACTTTAGTTACAAAAATTGGTTACAAAAATAAAGCTTCCCGAGGGATTGCTGAAGCAAGAGGTGGTCAACGTGGGCCTGAAAATGTATGGGGGTCTGCAGCCACAGGTTGCTCGCTCGCCTTATTAAGTTGTCTTTGGCCAAATTTTTTAAATTTATTCATGGTAGGTTTTGCTTCCAGTTTTAGTGCAAAACTTTCAGATACGTTTTCAAGTGAAATTGGCAAAAGATTTGGTAAAAGAACTTTTCTCATTACGACCTTAAAACCTGTATCACCAGGGACAGAAGGGGCAATAAGCATCGAAGGTTCGATGGCAGGGTTACTGGGAAGTCTTATCATGACCCTGTTTATGCTTAATCTATCCATCATTTCTGGATTATCTGTTGCTTTTATAGTTTTCTTATCTGGCTATTTGGCAACTTTTCTGGAGAGTTATATTGGAGCAGTGGTACAAAATCAGATTGATTGGATGACTAATGAATTAGTGAACTCAATACAAACATCTATAGCCGCTATTATTTCTATCTTTTTATACTTGAATTTTGTTTAAATATTCACCTTAAATCAGCCCAACTCTTTAATTCTGGCCATTCACTAATTTGTTCGTAAATCCATTTATGACCTTTAGTATTCAGATGTATTCCATCTGATGAGAGTAGTTCTTTATAAAATAATAACTTGATCATTTTTTCATGAATAGATAAAAATGGAACATTTAATTCTAAGCAAGTTTCTTCAATTTTATTTTCATACTTAGAACAAGCTTTGTTTGAATACCAAAGACATTCTGCAAAAGGCATTGAGTCTTCATTAACAGGTGTTAATCCAGTAACCATTATATGTACTTCATTCTTAATTTCGTTTACTAATTGTTTTAAACCAAATTTAAAAGCATCTTCGGAAAGTTGTGGCCTGCCATCTTTTCTTCCAATTCTAGCTGTATCATTTAATCCAATTGATAACAAAATACCTTCAGGAAGTTTTCTCCTTAACTCTCCCCTTGTTGCCCACTCATTCTTATATCTAATAGCAACTTTCTCTAATCCATCTCCTCTTACTCCAAGAGAATAAATTATTGGAGCACCATCTAAATTTAACCAGTTTTGTCTTAATCTCTCAGACCATCCCCCTCCCTCTAGATCTCCCCATCCGTAGACCCCACTATCTCCAATTATGATTAATTTTTTCTGATATTTATTCATAAGTCGATATGTTGAATAAAATAACTAATTAATGAAATTGTTGGTTGAATTCTTTAACCAATAATTTTGAGAAGTGTTAAATAAAAACTCTCCTGACATTGTTAATAAAGAAAAAGTAGCAGTTATTATAATGACCTGAGCCCAATCGAATGAGCTTAGTGATTCCTGTAATTGCCAACCTAATCCTACTCCTCCAACTGCACCTATAATTGCTGTTTCTTTTAGAATTACGTCACTTCTATATGCTCCATAAGCTAAGTAACTATTACTTTGGGGGGCTAATATTCCATAAAGTGTTGCAGATTTCTTTTTTGAACCATTGCTTTTAATTGCTCGATAAATACTTTTTTCTTGATTTAGTATGTTATCTGTAAGTAATCTTCCCATGACACCCATATGTGTAATTCCTAGTGATAATGCGGCTACAGATATATTAGGATTAGTAAAAAGAAGAATAAGTATAGTGGTCAATGGAGGAGGTATCAATCTAAAGATGATCCAAATAAGATTTTGAAATTTTAGAGAGAATTTACCTGGGAATAATACTAGTAAAAGTGGAGGTGTTCCTATTGCAATACCAGACGCAAAAAAAGTTATTAAAATTGTTGTAATGATTAGTTTAAATAGAGGTAAGGTGTTAAATCCATTCTTTATTTCTACGAATGAAGGTAAATTCAAATAAGAAAACCTTAATGGAGTAAATATCTCAAAATTTAGATTATAAAGCAAACTAATGCCTAAAGATAGAGATAGTAAAAATATTGAGAGTGAAATTAAGAAATAATCCTTAAAACTAATATTTTTAGATTTAGATATATAACTTCTTAAAAATCTTGTACATTTTTCTAATGAAATTATTATTAACCAAAGCATCCACAAACAAGTCCACATTTCATTGAACTCAAGGGACTTCAAGGTTAAATATATTTCTGTTCCTATACCTCCTAATCCAAATATCCCAAGTAATGTTACACCTCTAATTGCACATTCAAATCTGTAACTTCCATATATAAATACGATAGGTATTAACTTTGGTAGTAGAATAGTTATAAATGAGCTCATAAAATTAGATCCGGTTTGCTTAATTGCTACTAGAGTTTCCATGTCAAAACTATCTAGTTGCTCTGAAATTACTCTTGCGGTTAAGGCTGAATAGGGAATGACTATAGATATAATTGCCACCCAAATATTCAAACCTAAAATTTGTATAAATAGCAAGCCCCAAACTACTTCATGTATTGATCTTGGAATTGCTAATGAGTATTTTATAAATTTACCTAAAAGAGAAAATTTAGGAATATTTTTCCAAAATAAATCTGTAGATAGTACACCTAAAAGAATTCCAAAAAGCATGCTGATAACCCAGCTAGTTAAAGCAGTAGCAATTGTTATTTGAAGTCCTTCCAATGCGCTTTTAACTACTTCTTGATTTAACGATGGTTTTATTGCTGATCTTAAGAAGAGAAATATGATATTTAGTCCCCCAAAATGAAACCCTTTTATGATTTCTATTAGAATGGGAATGTAAGCGATTGATGGGATTAATGTTAATAAGGTTGATACTGGTTTTATTAATTTCATCGTGAATTAAAATAGCCAATTAAATTCTGATTGATTAATATTATGAATTTCTCTATCTATTACAATCTCTCCATCTTTTAACGCAATAACTCTATTGAAATTATTTATTAAATTTATTTGATGAAGACTTATAAGTATGGTCTCAGGGATTTTAATTCTAAGATAATTTTTTTGATTAATAAATAAATTTAATATATTTTTTGATAATAGAGGGTCTAAATTTGAGAAAGGTTCGTCTCCAAGAAGAATCTCTGGTTCTTGTCTTAAAAGACGTGCAATTGCTATTCTTTTTTTTTGCCCACCAGAAAGTTTATTTATATAGGAATAAATAGTTTCTTTAGGCAGAGAGACTGCTTCTAGGCACTCTTGGCATAAACCTTTATCTAAGACTCCTAGGAGATTTTTAAAAGCCCATATGAGATTGTGTTTACCTAGTGCACCACAGTTTATATTCTGTGCGACATTTAGCTCATCTATCAAAGATAAATCCTGCCATATAGTTCCTATTTTTGACGACTCAATATCTGAGATACTGTTAATGTGAGAACCTTTCCATATTACATCACCTTCGTTTGGTATTAGTGATCCATTCGCAATTGAGATTAATGTACTTTTGCCAGAGCCACTCTTGCCAATAAGCGCAATCTTCTCACCTTGATTTATTGTTAAATTAATATCTTTTAATCTAATAATTTCTTTACTGCTATGGCTTATATTCTTTAATTCTAGTAACTTAGTCACTTAATCTTTCCAATTTCTCTACCTACCTTTTCTATTTTATTATAATTCTCGTTTTTTGATATTATAAATTTTTTTGCGCTAAATAATTCAAGAATTTGTTTTTGTTTTTTTGACTTTTCATTGAAACCTAAAAATACATTTGTTAGCTGTTTCGTAAAACCTCTGTTGAACTTTTTATCTAGGTTTCTTTGTGCGAGCCAATGATAATTATGATAAGCAGGAGTCTTCCAAATTACAAAGACTTTTGAGGGATCCACGCGTCCTCCCTCAAGATTTCTCTTCCACACTTCTTCGCTAAGAGCACCTGCCTCATATGAACCACTTTGCACGAGCATTAATGTTGCATCGTGGCTACCACTGAAGCCAGGGCTTTCACCTTTAAAATCTTTAAGTTCAACTCCTGCTTTGGTTAAAAAATATTGTGGCATCAATCTTCCTGATGTTGAACTTTCAGAGCCAAAAGTAAAACGCTTGCCTTTCAGTGTTTTTAAGTCATTTATGTTATTTATTTTTTTGATTGACCTTTTACTGTTTGCAATAAAAACACTATGGAATTTTTTATCAATATCTCTTTGTGCTATTACCTTGGATCCTTTGCTTTGAAGTCTTGCTTGTACACCTGTTAAAGCACCAAACCATACCAAATCCAAATTCCCGGTTCTAAAAGCTGTTACAGCTGCAGCATAGTTAATAACTGGTATATAACGGACTTGAACATTGAGCTGCTCGCTTAATTCAGAGGATAATACTTTAAATAAACGATTCAGGTGCTCTGGGTTTTGATCTGGTATCGCCCCAATGCGAAGTATTTCCTCTGCTTTTAATGAACCAATATTAGATAGATTCAGTATTGATAAAAGTGAAATAGCTATTCTATTGAACTTTATTGTTCTTGGTTCTTGATTCATTTTTTTTAGTTAATTAAAAATCATTTAATAGTTTTTCTAACCTATCAACTCCATCGTCGATCATTTTAATTGAAGATGCATATGAGATTCTTATGCATTTGTCATCTCCGAAAGCAATCCCTGGAACTATCGCTAGGCCAACCTTCTCTAGAGCCAATTTACAGAAACTTATTGAATCTATTCTCTCTAGATTAATTTCTGGGAAAACATAGAAGGCTCCAGTGGGAGGGACAAAAGAAATATTTTTTATTTTTTTTAGTCTTTCTGTTATGAATAACCTCCTTTTGTTATAAATTTCTGCCATTTCATGAACGCAATCTTTTGAGCCCTTAAGTGCGGCAATAGCTCCTTTTTGAGCAAAACTACATACATTGCTTGTACTTTGACTTTGTAAAGCAATGGCTTTCTTTATTACCTCTGTATTTCCTGTTAGGTATCCAATCCTCCAGCCAGTCATTGCCCAAGCCTTGGCAAAACCGTTGACTGTGAAAATTCTATTTTTTAAGTCTGGTGCTATTTTTGCGAAACTGTGATGAACTTGATTTGGAGAAATAAGAAATTCATAAATTTCATCACTCATTAAAAAAATTCTTGGATGTCTTCTTAAAAACTCAGAAATAATATTTATTTCTTGCTCGGTTAAAACGCAGCCTGTTGGATTACTTGGAGAGTTAATAATTAATAACCTTGTTTTTTCAGTTACGTTTTCTTCTAGAGAATTGATATCTATTTTGAAATTATCTTTAGTTGAAGATTTAATTTTAATTGGCTTGGCACCAGCTAAAAGGGTTATCTCTGGATAACTAAGCCAATAAGGTGCAGGTATAAGGACTTCATCTCCAGGATTAAGTACTACTTGAAATAAATTGTATATTGCTTGCTTCCCTCCATTTGTTACCAAAACATTGTCTGTTTTTGTTGGAACTTTATTAATATCTGATTGCTTTTGGGCAATTGCTTCTCTTAATTCTGGATCTCCAGCAGCAGGTCCATATCGAGTTTTTCCATCTTTTAATGCTTTTAAAGTGGCATCGATAATAAATTCTGGGGTATCGAAATCAGGTTCTCCAGCGCTTAAACTGCAAATGTCTTTTCCTTCAGCTTTTAAAGCCTTAGCTTTTGCGCTGATCTCAAGAGTTAGAGAAGGTTTTATTGAGAGAGCTCTTTTAGATATCTGTGATTTTTCAGTCATCTTCGAAGCATAACTTCAAAATGTATTTCTTAGATTCACTTTTAAAGTGAATTGATGTAATTATAAATTTACTACTTAATCAGATACTTGCATGCTTTTGATGAACATAAACTTTGTAATCGCTTCTAAAAATCCAAAAGAATTGTCGGGATTTTATGCCAAGATCAACTCTGACAAGGTGAATAAAGGTTTAAATGAAACTCATTATTTTATTTCATTAAGTAATCGATCCAAAATACATTTTTATCTACCTAATGAAAATCACGAATGGCAAAGGAAAGGAAATTCAACTTCACTGTGTTTTCAACGCGAACCTTGCGAAGATCCTTCAAAAATCATAGAAAGCTGGACATCTGAGATCTTGAAAATAGGAGGTAGTGCTAAGGGAATAGCAAAATTGACAAACTTTGGTTCTGAGCAATGGATGCTTGATCCAGAAAAAAATCAATTCTTAATTTTGGTGCCATATCGTTCAAGTAGATCAGGTATGGAGGCTTTACTTTGAGCAATAACATCCCCCCTGAAAAGGATATTTCTGATGTTCTTAATTTAGGCATTCCGATTAACAAAATCGTTGTATCAAGAGGAACCCCCTTAGCTAAGTTGATGATTGTGGGAGAGGCTCCGGGCGCAAAGGAGGAGGAGTTAGGAGAGCCTTTTGTCGGAAGATCTGGAAAGTTACTAGATCAATTGCTTCAAAATGCGGGGATTGATATCAGCCAAGATGTTTATTTTTGCAACGTGGTCAAATGTAGACCGCCAAAAAATAGACGCCCAACAAAGGTTGAAATTCAAGAAAACCTTCCCTGGTTGTATCAACAAATCAAACTTATAAATCCAGAAATCATAGCTCTTGTTGGTTCTACAGCATTAGAAGCAATTTTAAAAAATAAGTCCCCAATAAGCATTCTCAGGGGTAAATGGATTAGTTGGGATGGAAGACTTGTTATGCCTATTTTTCATCCAGCTTATTTACTCAGAAATCAATCAAAAGATGATCGTTCTCCAATGACGTTAACTAAATCGGATTTTTTTAAAATCAAAGAAAAAATTGATACTTTTAAATAGCCCTCAGATATGTCATTCTTGTTTATTAAAGAGGCTCAATTGTTAACTCATGATTGCGACCCTGGAAAAAGATAAGAAAGAAAATAATGTTTCACAGCGTTATAGCACCAGAATTATTCGTAGAGATACTAGACCTGTAATGGTTGGAGATATTGGCATCGGAGGGGATAATCCAGTTCGTGTTCAGTCAATGATTAATGAAGATACGATGGATATTGAGGGTTCTACTGCTGCTATCAGAAGATTGCATGAAATAGGATGTGAGATTGTCAGATTAACCGTCCCCACTCTTGCAAGCGCAAAAGCTGTTGGAGAAATCAAGAAACTCTTAGCTAGTACTTATCAACCAGTTCCATTGGTAGCGGATGTTCACCATAATGGAATGAAAATAGCTTTAGAGGTTGCAAAGCATGTTGATAAAGTTCGTATTAATCCAGGATTATTTGTCTTTGAAAGACCTGATCCAAATAGAACTGAATTTACAGATGATGAAATAAAAGCAATTAAAAAGAAGATTATTCAAAAATTTGAACCAATTGTTAATACTTTAAAAGAGCAAAACAAGGCACTTAGAATAGGAGTTAATCATGGATCATTAGCAGAGAGAATGTTATTTGCGTATGGAGATACACCTTATGGGATGGTTGAATCAGCAATGGAATTTATAAGAATTTGTGATTCATTAGATTTTCACAACATTGTAGTTTCAATGAAGGCTTCGCGACCTCCAGTCATGCTCGCTGCTTATAGAATGATGGCCGACACTATGGATAAAGAGGGATTTAATTATCCTTTGCATTTGGGTGTAACTGAAGCTGGTGATGGAGATTATGGAAGAATAAAAAGTACAGCTGGAATAGGAACGTTATTATCTGAGGGGATTGGCGACACAATAAGAGTTTCCCTTACTGAGGCACCTGAGAAGGAAATACCGGTTGCTTATTCAATTTTGCAAGCGGTTGGACTTAGAAAAACTATGGTTGAATATATTAGTTGTCCTAGCTGCGGTAGAACATTGTTTAACTTAGAAGAAGTTGTAGCGAAAGTAAGAGCAGCTACTGTTCATTTGACAGGACTAGATATAGCAGTTATGGGTTGTATAGTTAATGGACCTGGAGAGATGGCAGATGCTGACTATGGTTATGTAGGTAAGGGGGTTGGAACCATTGCCCTTTATAGAAATAGAGATGAAATAAAGAGAGTACCTGAGGATGAAGGTGTTCAGGCCTTGGTTGATTTAATTAAAGAAGATGGTAAATGGGTAGACCCATAAAAATAGAAAATATATTTTAATTGTTTTATCATAGAAAAATTATTTAATAATTATGTTGAATAGATTTTTAAAAATATTTTTATTAATAGCTATTTTCCCTTCGCCATCTTTTCCCTTCCAGGCTAATTCTTCTACTTTGATTACTAATAATCCAAAGGAGATTATTGATCAGGTATGGCAAATTATATATCGCGACTTTTTGGACTATTCAGGAAAATATAATCCAGAAGATTGGATTAAATTAAGAAAGGAAATACTAACAACTAAATATTTTGATAATGAAGATGCATATATTGCCATAAAAGAAATGTTGAAGGGATTAGATGATCCTTATACAAGATTTTTAGATCCTAAAGAATTCAATGAAATGAGAATAGATACAACGGGTGAGTTGATGGGAGTAGGTATTCAAATTTCTCTAGATGAAGTTACTAATCAAATTGTTGTTGTATCGCCAATAGAGGGAACTCCAGCTTTTCAAGCAGGAATTAAACCAAAGGATATTATTGTATCTATCGACGGTAATCCTATCGAAGGTCTGAGTATAGATGGTACCGTTAAACTTATTCGAGGTAAAAAAGGAACCAAAGTTGAACTAGGTATTATTAGAGACGAAGAGTTATTAAATTTCTCATTAATAAGAGATAGAATTGAAATTAATGTGGTTGATAGTCGAATTAACAATACAGTTATAGGTGCAAAAATTGGTTATCTAAGGTTGAAACAATTTAATGCAAAATCTCCAAAAGAAATGAGTTTATCGATTAATAAATTAGAAAAACAACAACCTTTTGGTTATGTATTAGATCTTAGAAGTAACCCTGGTGGTTTACTTGAGGCAAGCATTGAAATAGCTAGACAATGGATAAACACAGGAATTATTGTTAGTACTAAAACAAAAGATGGCATTACTGATATTAGAAAAGCAAAAAGTAGAGCTCTAACTAAAAGACCAGTGGTAGTTTTAATCGATGAAGGATCTGCGAGTGCCAGCGAGATTCTTTCTGGAGCGATTAAAGATAACAAAAGAGGAGTATTGGTTGGGAAGAAGACTTTTGGTAAGGGACTAGTTCAGTCTGTCAGATCTCTATCTGATGGCTCTGGGCTAACAGTTACAGTCGCTAAATATTTAACACCAAGTGGTAAAGATATTAATAAAAATGGAATTGAACCTGATATTAGGGTAGATCTTTTGTTGAATGATAAAAATAAATTAACAAATTCAGATCTAGGAACTTTAAAAGATAGTCAATATGTTGCGGCTGAGGATATATTGCTTAAAAAGTATAAGTTTGAAGGTGATAAAAATTCTTATAAACCCTTAAAATCTAATTTAGAATTCGCCCTGAAAAAATAGCTAAAACTTATCAATTCTTTTGTATCCATACCAGTCTGGAAAAAGCTTTTCACTTCTTTTTTCTGGATCTGGGATTAAATTAATTACCCAATTCTTTATTTTTATAGGATGTAAATCGTCAATTTTTTCTAAATAATGTATACCTGAGTAATCATCATTATGTTTTAAATCTAAATTTGATACCCAAATTTTTTTGGCTTTTCTTTTTGCCTCAATAGCTTTTTTTGCGACAATTAAATTAAATTCATGTTCTTCATACATCTTTTTTGGATTGTATCCGCCTAAATTAACAAACCAAAGTGAAAAATCATCTATTCGTTGACGAATTAAATTACTTTTATTGGATTTAGATATGACTATTTCATATCCATCAACATATTTAACACACTTATAACTATCAATGTGAAGTCCACTTCTCTTCCCCACCCATTGTTTTCTAAGTTCAGGAAATGTATCCTCTATTGTTTCACCTAGAACCCACCTTACATCGTGTATTTCTATATTGCTTTTTAAGCATCTTCCTCCTAATACAACAATAAAAAAGGATAAATTCATAAGATAATTTAATTACTCATATCCAGCATCTTTTTCAGTGGCTTGAAGGCCATTGATCTGATTTGTTCGTCCATGTGTAATTCTGGTTTCATTTCTTTTAGACAATTTAATACTTTTTCTAATGTATTCATTCTCATGTATGGACATTCATTGCAACTACACCCATCTAGTCCAGGTACTTCTATGTAGGTCTTTAAAGGGTCTGTTAATCTCATTTGATGAATTATTCCTGGCTCAGTGAGAACGATAAATTTATCATTCTCGCTGTCTTTAGAGTAATTCAGTAATTTGCTTGTTGAACCTATGAAATCTGCCAAATCTAACAAGTTCTCTTGACATTCTGGGTGGGCAAGTACTTCTGCTGTTGGGTTCTTTATTTTTAACTTTAAAAGAGATTCTTCGTTAAAAGTTTCATGAACAAGACATCTTCCAGGCCATAAGGTTAACTTTCGGCCACTTTGACGTTCAACCCATCTACCAAGATTCCTGTCTGGGGAAAATAAAATTGGTAAATTTTTGGGTAATTGTTTTACAAGATCAACAGCGTTACTGCTTGTACAAATTAAATCGCTTTTTGCTTTTACAGCGGCGCTGCAATTTATGTAACTAATTGCAAAATGATTTGGATGTTTATCTAAGAATTTCTGAAAGTCATCTGGCTGGCAGTCGTCTGCAAGTGTGCACCCAGCATCAAAGTCAGGAAGAAGAACAGTTTTATTTGGACATAAGATTTTTGCTGTTTCAGCCATGAAATGAACGCCACAAAAAACAATTACATCAGCATTTGTCTCCGAGGCTTTTCTGGATAACTCAAGAGAATCTCCGATGAAATCGGCTATGTCTTGTATCTCAGGCTCTTGATAGTAATGAGCAAGAATTATTGCATTTCTTTTTTTACGCAAAGAATTGATCTCATCAATGAGATTATTGCTTTTATTTGAGACTGATTTATCAGTCTTGTAATAGGAAACAGTGGTAATTAGTTTCCAAATGAACGTGTTGGGGCAGTATAGAGGTTAATTTCCTAAATAATCTGTCAGATATCCGAATTGCTATCGCCGGGGATTTGCATGGGTCATGGAGTCAGGATGATCTGGATTTGCTTTTGGCGTTAAATCCTGATGGGGTTTTATTTGTTGGCGACTTGTCAGATGGTGATTTAAGAATTGTTCGGGCAATAAGTAAAATTTCTATTCCCACATCAGTAATACTTGGAAATCACGATAGAGGGAAAGACGGGTCTGGCGAAATTTTAAAAGCACAACTGGATTTGTTAGGTGATAAGAATTGTGCCTGGAAATTGTCTAAATGGAAATTAAATGAGTTGTCAGTCGTTGGAGCCAGACCTTGCAGTGGGGGTGGTGGTTTTTTCTTAACACAAGAAGTTAAGTCTGTGTTCGGGGAGGTAAGCCTTGATCAATCTGTCTTTAGGATCGTTTCTGCTGCTAAGTCTGCACCATTAGATTTCCCTTTATTAATACTTGCTCATTCAGGACCAGTTGGGCTTGGGTCAGAGTCATCAAGCCTTTGTGGCAGAGATTGGAAATTGCCATCAATGGATTGGGGCGATAAAGATCTCGGTATCGCAATAGATCAAATTCGTAAATTTAGGGTCCCAGAATTAGTCGTGTTCGGTCACACTCATCATCAATTAAGAATTGGGGGAAATCGTACAAGAAAAACTTTTACTCAAGATCTATGGGGTACATCATATTTAAATGCAGCTTGTGTTCCCAGAAGAGGTATTGATTCTGCAGGAGAAAATTTATGTCATTTCTCTTGGGTTGAGTTTTCCAACGGCAAGCTGATGCATGCATCCCATAGATGGTTCAGGAATGATGCATCATTGGCCTATAAAGAGATTTTGTTGAATCAAAACAATTAGTGTTGATTTAATTAAATTGTGGCTAACGATTTTCATTTAATTTGCTCATTTAAATCAGGATCTTTAAATTTTTTTTCTGCAATCAAATATGCACCAACAGCAGAACCTATAAATCCCAGAATATTTCTTATTAAAGGCAAAACATCATTAGTTCTTGTTACTACAGGAGCAATGCCAAAAATTCCAAATAGCATTATCCAAAGAGGTGAGAGGAGCAATAGCCAGCCTAATGAAAATGATTCATCACTTTTTCTTGGAGAAGCAGCGAAACCTGCAATGATTCCACCTAATAGAGAGGTTAACAATGTCCATTGCCATTGTTCCTGAGGTAAGCCAGGTACCACTTCGCAACCACCACGATCTAAACAGGTTTCTACTGCTTTAATTGAAGCTAATATTGCCCCATCCTCACCGTTATCTCTTACATAAAATTGGTTTCCAAATCTTGTTTGTAGTTCTACCCAAAAAATTCTGGGCATTAGAGCAAAATATGCATCGCCAACATTAAAACTAAGCAAATTCCCTCCTCTAGGGTCGGCAATTATGAGTAAGCTTGTCTCATCAAGATCCCAATAGTCTTTGACAGCCAAGCCAGGAGTTTGTTCATATTGCGACAAAACTCTTATTTTCCATCCAGTTTCTTGTTCATAAGTATTAAGTGAGTTTTCTAAATCTAATCTTTGTTTCTTACTGAGAGCCTTTGCAAGATCGATTATTGGTGTTTGTTCTTTTGGTAAGAGTTCAGGATTATCGTAAGCAAATGTGCCTTCTCCCATTGAAAACATTATCACTAGTCCCAGGCAGAAAATTATGACTTTCTTAAATGATTTTTTTAGCATGTGCTTAATTCTCTTTAAACATATTCTCCATCATGATTGACCCGACTGCGAGATGCCCAAAGTGGTTGATCGAACGGATTGTTGATTGTGGTGGCTCAATAAGTTTCCACAAATATATGGATTTAGTTTTAAATGATCCTGAAAATGGATTTTATTCAACTGGGAGATTGAATATTGGAAGGGATGGAGATTTTTGCACCTCACCATCATTGGGTAATGATTTTGCACGTTTATTGGCTATTCAAATTGTTGATTGGTTTTTAGATTTAGAAAAATCAGAAACCAAAGTCGAATTACTTTCTCTTGTTGAGATTGGACCAGGAGAAGGAACTTTATCAAGAGATTTAATAGTCGCTATTGCTGAAATTTCACCTGCTTTAATCAGTAGAATTGAGCTTGTTTTAATTGAATTAAATTTAGGTATGAAAGAACGACAAGAAAAAGTAGTTAATAACTTAGAGGGAATTAATCTTCGCTGGAGCAACATAGAAGATCTTATCTTAAGGCCAGTGACAGGTGTAGTTATTGCAAATGAGGTTTTAGATGCTTTACCAGTAGAGAGATTAGTCTTTACCGAAAATAATGTATTTAGACAAGGAGTTTCTTTGAGAAAAGTAAATGATGAATATTTTTTGGAGTTTGTTGACCTCAGACCGACTTCAGAAATTATGAAATTTTTGCAGAATTCGAAAAGTCTTTTAAATATTGAGTTCCCACCAAAGGGTATTTGTGACAGATGGATTACTGAATGGCATTGTGATTTGCCGAATTTGTTTGAAAGATTGTCTAAGATATTAATCAATGGCTCTTTACTAGTTGTCGATTATGCGATGGAATCGAGGCGATATTACAGCGCAATTAGAAAGGACGGTACTCTTATTTCTTACAGGAATCAAAAAGCAAATTCAGATATTTTGAAAGACCCTGGTTTAAGTGATTTAACAGCTCATTTATGTATTGAATCAACTATTAATTATGCCATGACCAACGGATGGAAGTTTATGGGTGAGACTAGGCAGGGACAGGCCCTATTGGCATTAGGACTTTCAAAATTTCTTTTTTCTCTTCAAAATATGAGTAGTCAAGATTTATCGGCCGCTTTAAATCGAAGGGAGTCATTGTTGAGGCTCGTTGATCCAACGGGACTGGGGGAATTTAGGTGGTTAGCTTTCCAAAAGGAGAATAGTTATAATCTGACTTTAAGTAATCGTTTTCTTGTAGAGCCAATTAACTAAGGTTTTGCAAGCATTCATGTATTTCTTGATTAGAGATATCATTAAATAAACTTACTTCACCAATTTTTAAGGGCATAACGAAACTCACTTTGCCGTTTTTGACTTTCTTATCTCCTTGAAGTGAACTTAGAACACTTTCTAGTTCAAGCCCAGGCCACTTTGTTGGTAAACCTACTTTCTCTATTAATCTTTTTTGCCTGTTTGCGTCAATCTTTTCCCATAGTCCCCTTTGAAGAGCTAGTTGACCCACTGCAACCATTCCCATTGCTACAGCCTCACCATGAAGCCATTTCCCATAACCACATAGATTTTCTATTACGTGGCCAAATGTATGTCCATAATTTAAGAATGCTCTAACTCCACTTTCCTTTTCATCTTTTACAACAATTTCTGCCTTGGATTTTGCAGAACGCTTAATTATCTCTATTAGCAGCCTCTCATTTATTCTTGAAAGATCAGATATATTGTCTTCCTTCTCTAGAAGTTCGAATAGTTCTAGGTCTGATATGATTCCGTACTTTATTATTTCGGCCATACCTGCTTTGAATTCTCTGGCTGGGAGAGTAAATAATGTCTTGGGGTCTATCAACACCAATTTAGGTTGATGAAAAGCACCTATAAGATTTTTACCCTTTGAATGATTTATGCCTGTTTTACCGCCAATTGATGCATCAACCATGGCAAGTAAAGTTGTAGGGATTTGGACTACATGTATTCCACGCAACCAAGTAGCAGCTGCAAATCCAGTCATGTCTCCAATTACACCACCTCCAAGCGCAATCATTAATGATCCTCTCTCTAACCTGGCTTCATAAGCTGTATCGTGGATTAAATCTATAGAAAGTTGATTTTTTTGCTCTTCGCCTGCTTTTAATATTAAAAGTCTTGGTTTGAATTTATTTTTAATTAGACTTTTAATTATGCAATCACTGTAATGATCTGAGACTTCCTGATTAGAAACGACTAATATTTTTAGCCCATCATTAAAACCAATTTTACGCAGCTCATCTCCTATGCATTCAAGACTATTTTTTCCTATAACTATCTCGTATGGGTTGCTAGTTAAAGTGACTTTTATATGGAGGTTGTCTTTATTCACAATTGTAAGGATGTAAGATTCTTTTTTGATGACTTATTTAGGCTAAACCACCAAAAGATGGAAGTAACTTTATAGTTGATGAACATAATTCATAAATCAATGATATATGTTCGTATGCGTTAAGTATTTATTTCGGGATCATAATAATCACACAGTGGAATATTCTTTAGGTTGTGAATAAAGGATGTTTTTATTAAAATCAAAAATCGTACTTATTTGTTTTTGATAGTACGAAATTTTTGATGTTTGTCTACAAATGCACAAAGCTTTAAAAATGAGGTCTTGAACTAATGATTGGGGTTGTGGGTGGAGGACAATTGGCAATGCTTCTTGTTGAGGCTGGAAAAAGAAGAGATGTTGATGTCGTTGTTCAGACGGCAGCTAAAACTGATCCTGCTGCCAAAAAGACAAATCAAGTAGTTCTTCTTAATCCTACTAATGCAGAGGGTACAAAACTTCTTGCGGAAAAGACTCGCTTGATTACTTTTGAAAATGAGTGGATTGATATACCAAGTTTACTTTCTCTTCAAAATAATGGAGTTTCTTTTGTCCCCAGACTTCAATCAATAAAACCTTTAATAAATAAAATAACTCAAAGAGAGTTGTTAAACAGTCTTGATATTCCCTGTCCTGATTGGTTTCCTATACCTTTAGAAAAATCATCGAAACTGGAAATCCCTTCCGATTGGGAATTTCCAGTGATGGCAAAAGCTGCCAAAGGCGGATATGACGGGAAAGGAACTAAAATTATTAAAAATTTAAAACAACTTCAAGAATTTTTTCTGGTTCATAAGGAGGAGCAATGGATGCTAGAAAAATGGGTCTCTTTCGATAAAGAATTATCAATTGTTTCTAGTAGGGATTCAAAAGGAATTGTTCGGAGTTTGCCAATCGTAGAGACATACCAATCTAAACAAGTATGTGACTGGGTCCTAGCTCCAGCAGATATAAATCATGACGTTGATCTTATGGTGAAAAATATCGTATCTTCCTTGTTGGCTGAGTTGGATTATGTTGGAGTTCTTGCTATTGAATTTTTCTATGGATCTGAAGGATTACTTGTAAATGAAATAGCACCGAGGACTCATAACTCAGGTCATTTTTCGATAGATGCTTGTTCTAGCAGCCAGTTTGATCAGCAAATATGTGTCACTTCTGGTATTGATGTGCCTACGCCTGAAATGCTTGTTAATGGCGCCTTAATGGCAAACTTGCTTGGTTTGCAAGCTGACTATCCAATGACATTAGCTCAGAGGTTGAATAATTTAAGGGCTATTCCTGGTGTTTATCTTCATTGGTATGAAAAAGAAGAAGAAAAAAAAGGAAGGAAGCTTGGACACGTTACTTATCTCTTGAATCATAAAGATGCCTTGTCTAGAAAAAAAGAAGCATTAGATGTTTTAAAAACCATAAGATCAATATGGCCTTCTTCTTGATGAGATTTGGTTTAGATTGTTCCAGTACTGCTTTGTTGGTAAAAGCCTTCTAAAGTGCTCTGATCTGACTCTCTTTCGATTTGGGGACGCTGTCGTGAAAGCGACGTATACCAGCTAGTTCTGGAAACGAAGCCTCACTTTGATTCCCCCTCTGGTTCTTCCAGGTCGATGCTTCTTGGGCTTTACGGCAAAGCGGTACTAACCCTTAATCAACTGTTATCACAGCGATAATGGTAACTTAACGTTATCGGTATACCTGGGTGCACTACCAAACTGCAGGTCTATTTGCATTACCAAGTATTTACTTTCAGTAACAGAATTGATCAACAGACAGATTGAAGCGATCCAATACATAAAAGATTGATCAATAAAGGCATAAGTCATTCTTTAGTCTGAGCCCCTTTTCTCCTTCATCGATTTAGCTCTATATGATGTTTGCTCCTTATGTTTTTTTTTAATTAAAATTAGGTTTTATTTCCCCTGCCCTAGTCCAAATGTTATTAGTAAAAAATTAATCAAATGTACAAAAATATTTTTTATTTTTTATCTTGCGTTTGGGACAATATGAACAATTGATATCAAGAGGCCAATCCTTTAGCTTGGCGAACCTTTCTAAGTAACTCATGATCTTCTCGTGCCCTTTTATCAAGAATGGCAATGTCCCTTCTGGCTTTTTGATCAACTTTTTGTATATCCTCTCTTGCTCTTTGATCGAGAAGTGCAACGTCTTTTCTTGCCCTTTGATCTATGTTTTCCAGATCGGCTCTGGCTCGTTGATCAGCATTCTCTAAATCAATTTTTGCTCTTTCTACCATGCTCGTCATTGAGTCGACCATCATTGTTAAAGCTGCGGGAACCTGCTTCTCGGCTGATGAAAATGGTGATTTTTCATTCATACCAATACCAGTGTTTCCTTGATTCGAAGCCATAGATTTAATCAAAATAGCCTCCCATTAATCAGAAGCCTTATTTTTATCATCCCATTATCTCTTTTTATTAGCCCAAAAAACCAAAATCTTCAGAAGAAAAACGAGATGTAATAGAAGCTTGATCAGTCTGCTTTAAAACTTATTTCTCATCTTTTGAGCTCTTTTCGACTTTTCATGAGATTTAAGCCTTATAACCTTTTAAAAAGAGATCAAAAATTTAAAAGTTAATTATGTAGTTTTAGGTTCTCAATATTAATCTATTTTGTTTAAACAGGGCTAAACTTTATGGCTTAATATATTTCAATTGATAGTATTTTATTTTGGGTAAAGCCTAGCTATCCTTTGTCTTTGATTTTCTATTTCTAGTTTTTCCCTTTCCTTATCCTTGTATGAATCTTCATCTTCATTAAGCCTAAAGAAGACAAAATAAAACAAAAAACCTGTAAAGATTAATCCTATGAATAAGATCCAAAAACCAATAAATCCTGTAGGAGATAAATAGTTAATATTAAAAGAATTAATGCTCATTTCTATTACGCAAAAATCAGTTATTTTATTCTATCTACAAAAATATAAAAAACAGGAATATCATTGATTTTTAAAATCTAAATTTATTGCACTGTATTTAAATGGTTTGTTAACCCTAATGAGGATTTCTACGCATTAACACATTTTAAAACTTTACTAGAATTTATTATTATTAATATTTTAAAATGGAAGATACCCATAACTATGCTATGAATCTCGTAGTACCATTGATGGGAATTGCGCCACTGCTAATGCTTTTTGTACTTAGAGGCGATAAAAAAACTAAGGTTAAAAAAAATTGGACAAGATCTACCAACTAAAATTAAACGATAAGATTAAATTTTTTTATTAGACTGATTTAAATTGTATATATTATATTTTTCGACTCTTAATTTATTTTTTTCTACCCTTGTAAAGGTTTATAAGAAGTCCATAAAGCTTAGAGGTAAAAAATAAATCAAATCACTAATATATCTTTGTTCGGTTTTCACACACGGTATTCACTTCTTTTCGCTATATTGTTTAAAACTATTACTATTATTTAGTTTAAAAAACTTCTATTGAGTTTATCTTCGATGCAAAAAAAACAAACTCAACAATTTGCTAAGTTCTTTATTAAAGACCTAAAAGTTAAAACACACAAATATCAGAGTGAAAAATCTCAAATCTCTGAACTAAGTTCTTCATAGTCTAGTTAACAATTTATCTTTTTTCCTCAATTCAGATACAATTTTTTGTATCTGGGGTTTCCAGCATTTTTTTGGTTCAAAATTAGGCAAACACTTTTTTAATTAAAGACCATTCCTATTTAAGATAATTATTAAACTAAAATCTTTCACATAAAAACCAACTTAGTGTTTTATACGTGATCATTATTTTTAGATTTTTTTTATTTGAAAAATAAAAAAAATCTAAAAAAATATTAGGATTTTAAAAACTATGCAAATATAACTTAGTTTCATTTAAGTGAAATGACCAAACCCATTCAAAGAAAAACTACGCTTAAGTGGAGTCCTGATGGAGAATTATCTTCTATTGATATGACTAGAATAATTCAACTTCTTGCTAACAAGGAATTAACAGAATGTGCATTAGCATGTGATGCTAATAACAGATCTTCAGAGATATTATTTCACTTAAAAGAAAGTTGATAAGTGCATTTACCTAAAGAAGTTTTGTTAACTTATCGAGAAATTTAATCGTTCAATAGTATTCTTAGTTACTTCTGATTAAAAAATATGAAAACGGCACAAGACAGATATTTTGAATGTTTAGAAGTTTGTATTGAGGATGAGCAAGGAAAGTCTTGTCGTCAAGTATGTGCACCTATTTTGAATGATGATCCATATGATCATCCTACAGTTCCAATTATCAATAGTAAGTAAATACTTATTTCGGGAATATTAAATTTCTAGTCTTAATTAAATACAATTGAATATTTAAATAGTTAATTATTAATTCATAATAATTAATACGTTAATGGCCACTTTTTTGATTGGTAGTTTAATTATTAAATTGTTATGGCTATAATTGTATGACAAATTTATAGATCATGGATACACCTATTTCACATATCAATCTATTGAATGCAAGTCTAGCTTTGTACGTAATTGGTTATCAAATATCTATATGCACCGATTGGAGTTGGATCCCAATGAATAAGGAAGATTATCAACTACCTTATCAAGATAAATGGAGCCGTATTGGGTAAGAATTTACTTCAGAATATTCTTCATATGATTTTTTTATAAATAATAAAACTAGGAATAAATCATTAAAATCTTTTTGGCATATTCACTTAATTAATGTATTTAAATAGATATTGTTGCTATAGTAGACCTTAATAAACTGTGTAAGGTTAAATGTTCTGAACTACGTGAAACAAGCCAAATGAGTATCCACCAATAAGAATCCAACCTAATATTGCCGAAATAATAGTAGATCTTCTGTTATGCCTTCTTATGGCGCTTTCGATCATTTCATTTACATCTTCTCTGTTAATCAAACTTGTAGATTTTGGATTGGTAGAAGTCATAGTTTTATGTAAATTTGATGCTTTTAGATTAGATTTGAAATCTTGCCTAAAAAATTCCATTCAAAAAGGAATTTGCTTGTGGGAAAGAAGTCGTAAATAATCTCAAGTACGATGAGTTAAAGAAGAAAGAAACTTGTGTAAACATTTGTAAAGATCATAATAGATTTTTTTGCTGATCGTGTAGGTAAAATCACTTGATTATGATTTTCATCAAAGTTCTTTTTTTTTGCAGCAGAAATTTTGTGCGTATCGAGAATTTAATTGTATTTTCAAGAAAGCCCGATTTTCTCCGTTAATTCTGAAATGATTAATAGCCAGCTTATGCAGGAGATATTAGTGTTCAACTGTTATGTTTAAAGAAGTGTTCTAAATGCTGTCTTATTGGCTCACTGCTTTTGCTTTGAAGCTTAAATATATTAATCAGGTTTTGAAGTTAATTTTAAAGAGTAAATATAGGAAATAAAGTGACTTATTGAAGGCCAAATCTTAGCTAACATGTACCAGTGTATGGTTATTTCATGAGTTATTAAATAATATTAAAATATAAAATCGTTAAATCAATCCTGTAATGCTATTTAAAGACTAACTTGCTAGTTGTTGTTTAAGAGTGGATTATCTATTTATAAAAAGTTAAGAATTATTTTCGTTATTGTCTTTTTCATGCTTCTCTAATAGTTTTCTAGTAAGAAATGGATATGAAGCTTGATGCTTTTCCTTCCATTCTTTGTGTTCTTTTATCTGCTTTTTTAACTTCTCTAGACTTTCTTTTTCTTCTGGGTAAAACCTTTCTAAATATTCGGGACTTAGATTTATATTGCCCTCGAATTCATATACCATTTCTTCGAATGACTCGCATATTCCTAGTATATCTGCCATGAAATCCTCGAACTCATCGATATTTATTTCTTGAAGTACTTTCCTCAATTTACTTTGACTTGTTTCCTCAGGTTCCCATTCTTTTTTTAATACGTGTAATAGATTTAGTTGCCCAATCCTGTCAAGAAGATCCCATTTGGAGGCATCATCAGCGGAATAAAAATAAGAGCCATCACCAGACTGATAGAATTTTACTCTTTCTTTATCCATTTATACTGAAAAAAGATTCTATTAAACCTTCTCCAATAGGTTTTAAGTGGCAAAACATTTGCTTCATTAACTTAGCATTGAATTTTAGTGCTTTGTAATGTATAAAAAATTATTTTTGAATTATCATAATTACAATAGCATTTCTTTTGTCAGGAATCTATTTTTGTTTGTTTTTAGATTCAATTCTTTGAAGTATTCACATTGTATTCTGACTGATTAATTATAATTTTTTTATTCAAAGAAATCTAATGGAAAGGGACCAATAGTTTTTGAACTCAATAAATTATCATCATATTGACAGCTAATTAATATCCCTTCTCCCAATCCATATTCAATTCTTGCGTGAATTTCACCTGTTTTTTGATTCGCTTTTAAGAAGACTGGCCCTTCAGAATTTGGTAATGTGATGCATTTCATAGCTTTGTATTTAAATTTTTCTTCTAAGCTTCTAATTGCATTAAGTCCTTGTTGTAACGAAGGTGCCATAATTCCGATAGTTATCCAATTTGATTTTTTAACAAGATTCCTAAGTTCATTAAGAAGTTTTGTTGATTGTTTTTTATTTAATGTAGGGGCTGATCTCAATTTATCAAGATCTTCTAATTTGCATATTTTAAGGTCTTGATTTGACATTTATATTTAGATTTTAGATATTTTATCAGCTACATCTCACATTTGCTTTTGTTTAATTGTTTAATACTAATTTTATGTTTATTTAATTCAAGGTATTTCTAATTAGATTTATTAATAGTATCTAGTCTAAAATACATCAATATTGTATCCATGAAAAAATTATAAATTCTTTCTATAAGGATGTTCTTCAATTAATTATTGGAATATATATAGCCACCTATTCAATTAAGATTGTTCGATTCTTTTCTCCTTCTAGATTCATGGAGTATTTCCAGTTCATTATAGATATCACGTAATGTTTGTTGTATTTGCTCTGTCTTCTCTATCGCTCCAAGTGAGTTCATTGCTTTTAGAAGGCTTTCTTTAGCTTCTATCAAACCTCTACATTGGGGGCTGCCAGCTTCGGAGGACATCTTATTATGTTGATCCTAAAGATTATTATATCTATTTTACAACCTTTTTAAATATTTATTTTTTTACTTCTTCATCTTCACTTTAGATTCTGAGGCTTGACGAAACCTATTTTTTTATTTAAAAACACAAATAAGACTTTATTTTTTGATGGCAAAAGTAGAAAACTTAGAAGCTCCTATTGGTTGGCTCATAGATCCTCACAATAAATGGGCCATTCATTTTGATTTTAAAAAGGGATCAAATGAAAAGGAAATTAATACTACAGATTTCACTATAGATATGTGGGGAGTTGTTCCAAACGGAAAACCGATGAAGTTTAAAAGCAGAAGAAAGGTCACAAAACAGGACTCTCAAAAGACATGGCAGCAATTGATTGATTCCAATTGGGTTGAATTTGATTGCAAAACGACCATGACAGCATGAAACAAAATTAAGATTTTACATTCTTCTATTTACTAGTTATTATCAATTTGTTTATTTTATGGGTTTTAAAATTGCTATATACGTTAAACAAATTTTTCAAGCTATGTATCATATTTTCAGCTGTAATTTCCTCGTGGACATCAATTATTTTGTTGTCTAATTCAACATTTAATTTAGAAATTAAGGAATTAATAAATAAAATTTACCTTAATCAAAAGAATTTTATTTACAATGTAAATGATTTGTCTATTTTATTGTTGAAAGATGCCAAGCAACGTTTTTCTGAGAATGATAAAGACTTATTTAATAAATAAATCAACAAAAATAGATAAATAATTTAGATCCTTCAAATTTCATGGATAAATGAAAAAAACACTATTCATTTCCAAGTACCTATTTTTTTTCGTCAATTTATAAAATGATAAAGAATTTACCTTGCACTTTCTGGAATTATATTCAAGTATTTTTTCTTTGCATTTTTCTGTTCCCTTCAAATCTCGACTATGAGAAATGGCTGCTCTGACTACTCAATCTTACTTTTCAATGATATCCATGCCAGCTCTCTAGATGTGGTTGAATTTTAAAAATCTATTAATAATATTTCAACTAATTAAGTACATCTTAAATATACACTTACTAATTAATCAAGATTTAATCCACTTTTTTTAATAATTATGTTAAATTGTACAAAACTATCTATTTGCATGTACAGCGAATGAATGATATATTATCTAACTTTAATAATATAAGGACAGAAATATCTTTTAAATCATTTGATGAACTTCGCCGAATTTTATCTTTTTATCAAAGAAATAATCTGAATAAAATTAATATACCTTGTAAAAACAATTTAAAAAAAGATTTTCTATTAAAGTCCATTAAAATAGCAAAAGAAGAGTTTCCGAATGTTGATATTGTCCCTCATTTTAGTATTCTCCATGAATTCAGAAGAAATAGACAAAATACTCAGGATTCGTTTATTAAATTTCTACAGATTGTAAAATATTTGGGCTGTAACCAAATACTTCTTGTATCTGGTTCTCAAAAAAGGTCGACTTTAGATTCTGTTTCTGCTTTATCCTTTCTTAAGGATAATCCAGTATCTCATACTAAAGACTTATCTATTGGAGTAGCATTTAATCCTTATTTGCCTGCCTTTTTGTTTGAAGAAGAGATTATTAGACTGGAAAAGAAACTTGAATCCGGTTTAGTGGGCTCAGTTTGGATCCAATTTGGTACAGATCATAATCTTCTACAAAGCAGAATTAAAATATTAAAAAATATTATAAATAATACTATTAAAAATAAATTTAATAATTCAAATATTAAGTTTTTTGGGAGTATTTTAATTCCTTCAAAGCAATTTCTAGCTAGATTTAAGTACAGGCCATGGAAAGGAGTATATTGTTCTAATGAATTCTTAGAATCATTAGACTTTGCCAACAGCGTAGTGAAAGATATATTATTAATCTATGAACAGAATATGATCTATCCAATAATTGAAACTATGATTCTTTCGGATGATCAGCTTAAAACATTAAATAATAATTTTCTAAATAAATCGTAATAATAACTTAAAAACACAAAAATATGTTGGTCATTTTCATTTATTAAAAAAATTTATCTTTTCCTATTGTTCTCGTTGTTCAAATTATATATTTCCTTTTATTTTTGTATTAAGTCCTTTGATTGGATGAAGAGATCTTTTTCTCTTAGATTTTTTAAAAAATTGTATTATTGATTCAAAGTAATAAATCCTTTTGTCTTTTTCATTACTCTTATCTTTTTGTTGTTAGATAATATTTTTTCTTTGACAACAGTTGATTTCGATGCTTCCTTTAGTTATTTCAATATGAGTGTACCTGCGTTTTTTTATTTATTGTCGAATTTATCTAAGTCTTTATGGTTGTTCTTGTAATACCCATTACCTCTTTTAATTGCCTTGTATTTTTTTTAAGTTCAGACACTCTTCGCGGTCGAAGCAAAATTCCATTAATTTAATAGAAGGCGATATGAAAAAATGTTTTCATCACGAAAAAAACAAGTACAAAAGATCGTTCCTCAAACAAATTCTTTTGCAGCTGAGACCTTTTTATTACGGAGAGGCTCCGAGGCTACTCGCTATAAGGCTGTTGCATTGATGATGTTCATTGCTGGATTTGGATTGCTTACTTTAGGTACATGGGTACTCAATGATTTTAATTTTCTAACCTTCACCAACTAATAATTTATAGTTTTCTATATCTACTGTCTAATTCAAGCACTTTGAATATTTAATAGTTCTATTTAAATTTCTGATTCATATCAGTTTTTATCTTGTAGTCTAGTTTGGAGTCTGTGTTTTTTGAATGTCAAATTCTTGGGACAAATATTTTTCTCACTATTCTGACTGGGATCAGGCTCATTGCTTTAATGTAAGACTGGAACTGAAATTTGAAGAGAACATAAAGAGCTTAGGTTATGTTGAATACGTTAATTCAGACGATTTGTACATACATGAACAAAATATTGCTAACAAAGCTTTCCCTAAAAGTAAAACATACATTAAAAATAAAAATGAGATAAAGTTGTCTTTTGAAGTCCCTTACGATTGGTCAATCGATACAGATTGGGAGGATAAAGCTCTTGTTCTGCTTGGATTGCCTGAAGAATGGGTCATAGACTCATCAGTTGAAGATAACTGAGCTTTTGAGTGCAACATTTTTAGATATGATTTGATAAATTTTTGATTTACTTCTAAGAATAGAAAATAAGCGCAAGTCCTTTTTGGGTGAGATGAAATTCTCTTTCTTCACGACTTAAATCCATAGATAATTCCTCCCCTTCTTTAATTGCTAGCTCATATGGAGGTTTTGAAGGAGAAATTCCTTTATAAATCGCTGCAATTCCTAGTGGAGTTGCATTCCATGCGAAATTAGCTGTCTCTCCAATTGGAGGCTGATTTAATGCTTCTTCAAGGAGACTCGATGAGTTTGATTTTGGGCGAGTTGTTGTTGTCATGTTTATATTTAAAATTTCTTATAAAAAAAACTTTTTGGGTGATCCTTAGAAGAACTAATACAACTACTTTCTAATCCATTGATTTGATTTATGCGTGATTTTTGTTGATCTCTGCACTCTTTAGAATACCTTCCTGTTTTCTTTTTTTAATCGGCTTAATTTTATCAATAATTTTAGATTATTCTTATTATTTATTTTGAATATTTTTTGAAACATAATGAACTGCTGAAACTGTTGAAATACCTATTGAATATAGTTTTCTCTTGGTCAAATAATGAAATCTTTGTCTGATATCAATTCATAATGATCCCTATAGTTGAAAGATGATCTATTTAGATTATTTTTCACTTAAAAAGTTTTTTATTATTAAATTATAGTTATCATCTCATTATAATTCTTTAGGGAAGATAGCCATTCCTTTTTTTATGAAGGGAGATTACATTTATTTAGTACAAAAAATTTGATTTACTTTACTTATCCGTGAATTTAAAATATCTTATTTATTTTTACTTATTATTTTTTATAAAATCCATTCATCTATCATTATTTGGGCTTTTTCCAGTTCATTATTAGCTTTATGCTCATTAATTCTTCTTAGCGCTGTAAATGCCATCTCTCCTTTTTCCCAAATAGTAAACCCACTCATAGGGTTTAGAAGATTAGATTCACCACTAGAGGTTGTATGATTTTTTGGCATTAGTTCAACAAAAAATAGGTATTTTTATGTTTGAGCTATATAGTTAGTACTTTCATTATTAGAATAGTCTACCAGGGTCACTTATATGGAAAAACAAAAAAGAGGTGAATATATTTTTTAAGTTTTTATGGTCAAGCAATGGATTTCTGAATTTATTAATTTGTTTGGCTTTTTAAAGTTTTTTGTCTTCAGGAAATTCAGGCTTCTCTTTCTTTTTTCTCCTACCGTCTGAAAGCTCTAGTAAAGTTGAAAGTTGCTCGTATACTGATCTTAGGGATGATAACTCAGGAAGTAGACCATCGTTCCTCAGGTCTTCATCCATGTATCTAAGCTCTTGTCTTACATACGAGAGAATAGATTTTGCTTCATCTCTTTTAGGGCCAGCCATATTTTTTAATTTTTTGAAAAGATAC
This sequence comes from Prochlorococcus sp. MIT2302, assembly GCF_059772385.1. Taxonomy (NCBI): domain Bacteria; kingdom Bacillati; phylum Cyanobacteriota; class Cyanophyceae; order Synechococcales; family Prochlorococcaceae; genus Prochlorococcus; species Prochlorococcus sp. MIT2302. The sequence goes on from NZ_CM186285.1 coordinate 135,399, forward strand.
AACAAAAAAGAACTGAATTAAGATTTCAACTGCGTATCAAGACAATGTGTTTGTTGGTAAAATCTTCTGTTTAATTTAAATGAAGTCAACTTCTTTTATAATTTAAATAAAATGTATATTATTTATTTAAACTATAATTTACTGGAGTCTATCGCTTGGACGTATCAGATCTTGTCATTATTGGTGGTGGTGCTTCTGGCTTTATGGGAGCAATTACAGCTATTAATAACGGCATTGGTTCTGTTGTTGTACTAGAAGGTACCTCAAAAGTTCTTGAGAAAGTTAGAATTAGTGGTGGAGGTAGATGTAATTTAACGAACTCATGTTGGGATATTTATAATTTGGTAAATAATTATCCTAGAGGGGAAAAACAACTTATAGGCTTGTTTAATAGATTTTCTACAGTCGAAGCATTTGATTGGTTTCAAAAAAAAGGACTTAGTCTTAAGATAGAGAAGGATGGACGTGTATTTCCTCGTTCTGATTCTTCTGAAGACGTAATAAAATGTTTAAAAGCTGTTGCAAAAAAATCTGGCGTAAAGATAATTACTAATTCTCATGTGAAGAAAATAACAAAAAAAAAAAATTGTTTTAATTTATTAGTTAAAGGTGATAATTACTTTGAGGCTAAAAATATTTTAATTTGTACTGGGAGCCATCCCAGTGGGCGTAGACTGGCTTTAAGCCTTGGTCACTCAATTGTTCAGCCTGTGCCATCTCTTTTTTCATTATCAACCTCTGAAAAATCATTAACTTCTTGTTCAGGCATAACTTTAAATGTTCACGCTGAACTTACCGTTAACAATAAAAAGTATGCTGAAAAAGGTTCTATCCTTATTACCCATAAAGGCTTTAGTGGCCCTGTCGTTTTACGCCTTTCTGCATTTAGTGCTAGAAATTTATATTCAAATAAATATAAGGGTGAACTAAGAATAAATTGGCTTTGTATGAGTGAAAGTCAGGTTAGGAAAAAACTTGATTTGTATAAATTAGAAAATGGTAAGAAGGTGGTAATTAATAATAAACCATTTCATAATTTTCCAAGAAGCCTATGGAGATCACTTCTTTTAACCTTAAACATTGAGAGTAAATTAAAATGGGCAGATTTATCTAAAAGCCAAATATATTCGATAGTAAAATGTTTAATTATGAATAGTTATTTAATAAATAGTCGTGGTCCTTATGGAGAAGAATTTGTAACTGCTGGTGGGGTATCTCTTGATGAAATTAATTTTAAAACCATGGAAAGTAAAATTTGTGAGGGTTTATTTTTTGCAGGCGAGGTGTTAGATATTGATGGTGTTACGGGTGGTTTTAACTTTCAGCATTGTTGGACAAGTGCTTGGGTAGCAGGAAATGGAATTCCGGTTAAATGAATAAAAACGTTATTTGATTTTATACGATAAGTTTAACCAAGCGAAGCAATCAAAGCAGGTATAGCAATTATTATAATTCCTATGGATGCTGTAGCCGCAAGAAGAGATGTGCTCACGAGTACTTATAAATTTTTCAAAATTTTAATACCCCACTTGAAATCTTGTTGTGAGTATTAATACTTTTTAAGGTAATTATTTACTCTACTTGAGAGACTTTGAACTCTTGATAAAACAATTCTTTGTTTAAACTTTTTAAAAATTTCAATCCTGAATTAATTTGTTCATTGGTTCTCAAATTATTATGGTTTTGGACACAAGTACATCAGCCGTTCGATAAGTATTAATACTTATCATCCTCTTTGACGCACCTTGTATCCACACTTTGCATGCGTCTGCAATTAAAGTTCATGTTAGTGAATTTAGGTCAAATTGCTTAGTTCCATCATCTATAAAACCATATTTAAGGATTTGGCAATCCTTATTTTGAGAGTTTTTACTGGTGCGTTGCTTATCCACCATGGATTTGAAAAATTAAATGATATAAATAATTTTGCTGAGGCTTTTGTGCGTCCTCTTCACTTGCCTTTCCCTATTACTCTTTCTTACTTGGCTGCTGCTTCCGAGATCGTTGGAAGTTGGTCATTGATAATTGGCCTTGGTACAAGGCTAGGGGCTACTGCAATTTTAGGTACAATGAGTGTGGCCATCTATCATGCTTTAGTTACTTCAGGTTTTAATATTTATTTATTAGAGCTACTTGCTCTGTATTTTTCTTCTGCTATCTCAATAATTTGCTTAGGACCTGGAAGGTTCTCAGCTGATTATCTCATTAATGAAGTTTTTATTAACAAATCAAACCCTGTCTCATTGACGTCCAACAAGAAAACAACTCAGAATAAAGAGCTCAGTAATACGAAAGATACTATGAAAAAAACAAAGCAAGACAAATTCTTTGAATTTCCTTTCTCTAGTTTCTTGTCATCTTGAGTACATATTTATTGTTTTCAGCTAGTTTCTCTTTTTTTCATTGATAGGTAAAACCACATCCAAGTAGGTAAAGTAATAAAAAAGCCAATTAAAAATATATAACTTTTTGTAGTTGCCCACGAAGCTTCATAACAACTTTCTTTGATCTCTCTAGTGCTTGTAACTTTTGAGCTCAAGGTTCTACAAATATTAAGTCCATGAATGCTCAGAGTTCCATAAGTTATGGCAGTGGGTACAGTAGCTAGGAATATTGCAATTATTAAATTGCCTATTCTCAGGTTGAGTTCTTTTCTTTTTTTATAATCCATGTATATATTCTTAACCATCTATTAGGTATAGCCCAGTATAGTTCTTATTTTTTTACAAAATAGGAATTAAGCTTTCTTAAAAGTGTTTTGAATTAATCGGGCTCGCATATAGAGAAGTTGATTCTGGTTAATTTTTCATAATCATTATTTTATAAATAATTAAGTGTTTTTGAAAAATTTTGATTTAGTCGAACTTTATAAACTTTGTAAAAATCCAGACGCTTATCATACTTATCTTAAGCTAAAATAAAATATTGAAGCAATTTAATCTATTTTATAATGTCTACTAGTAAGAGAGAGGAAGTTAGTTCTCATTTGCGTTATATCAGGCAGGAACTTCGAGACTTAGATCAAATGCTTGGTCAATACGGCTTGTTGCCTGAGTTATCAGAGCTTAAAGAGGTATATAATTCCTTGGATGCTTTACATCAATTGCTTTCAGGTAAAGTTAAAAAGAAACCCAAGCCTGAATTTGATGATTAATAAAATTAACTAGTTAACAATTAGTATTTTGAATTATTTCTTAGTGGATTAATAGATTAATTTTAAATTTTATATAATTAATATTATATATTTGTGCTTGCAAAAAAAAGAAAGACTAACAACATAAAAACAAGATAATCAACCAAGCAAATGACTGTAGAAACTTGGATAAATCATTATAACGAGTGGAATGATTGAAAATAAATCATATTGATTGACGAGGTCCTTAAAATTCAATCACAGGCATGTCTTTTGAACTCAAGGTGGTGTGAATTGATGGATTTGAGAAAAGAAATGTATCTGAAAATTCAGTAAAAGAAATTTCTTTAGGGACTGATATTTGGGAAGCATAACAATCGTTTCTATCTTTTTTAGGCTTAGTTAGAAGGATAATTTCTTTCTAAAATGTCATGAACAATTACTTCTTTCACAAATACTTGGATTACAACAGCCATTGGAATTGCTAATAACAAACCTATTGGGCCAAAAAGGATAGTAAATATAAATTGCGCGGTAATTGTTAGTCCAGGAAGTAATTTAACTTGTTTGTGCATTATTGAAGGTGTTATTACATAGCTTTCAATATTTTGAATTACGATGTATAGGCCTAAAACAGCAAATGATTTCCATGGGGTATCTAGTAAAGCAACAGAAAGAGGGAAAATGGTACTAATTGTTGGCCCTACATTTGGGATAACATTTAAAATACCCGCGATTAAAGCATTAGCTATTACTAATTTTATTCCCAATAAATACAGTCCAATAGAAGCAAGTATCGCTACACATATTGAGCTAAGTACAACACCGGCCATCCAACTACTTAAGGCATTACCACACGTGGATAAAATTGTTCTTGCTCGCCTTCTATAAAATGAAGGGACTAACAATATAGAAACTTCTCTATATGAATTTGGCTGTAAAGCTATCATTAATCCAACAGACACTATAAATAATAGTTGAATAATTCCTATGCCAACATTACTTGCTAAATTTATTAATTTTGTAATGCTATCTGTTACACCACTGGCAAGGGTTGCACTGTCTGGGATAATACTAAACTGATTCGATAATAATGTCCTATCAGTTAGGTTTGGAATACTATCTTTATATATGATTTCTGCAAAATTAAAAAATGAATTTATTATAAGCTCCCATAGCTTGCTTGCTGCTGATGGTATCTGATTTATTAGCTCCTGAAATTCACTGGTGAACTGAGGTATTATTAAAACTATTAAAACACTTGATATTATTACTATAGATATTAGTGTTATTCCTAAAGAAATCCATCTTGGTATATGAAAAAATTCACGAATCTTGCCAGTAATAGTGCATAGCGCCATTGCTATAACTATCGAAGCAAAAAATAGTATAATTATTTCTCTTAAGCTCCATAAAATTAATAAAGAAATGATTAAAGATGTAAAAGATAATAAGTTAGTTAGTTTCAATTTTGGAGTTTAATTATTAGTCAATGAATTTGCATATCTTATAGAAAATCGCATGAATCTTTCAAATTCTTTTTCTGTATTCCAGCTGTATGTTGATGTTACTTCTTTAATATAATTTCCTGAAATATACAAATCAATTTTTTTTGTTAGAAGCTCACCTTCTTGATCAATTAAATACATTTTTTTTATCGATTTGAAGTTTTCTAGTGTGATTGTTTTAGGGGTGAAAAATTTATATACCGCTTTACCTTTTTTGCCATCCAAGTCTCTGAACATACGTATTTCAGGATGATCTTTTTCCCTTTCTCCTTTCACAAATTGAATTGAAACAGTCTCTTGGATTTCTTTCATCTCTCCTTTAGATGCTATAGATAGATATCCTCTTGTATGAAACTATAAGGGATTGAGGTTCATCTTTAAGATTTTAGTTAAAGATGATTTTAAACTTAGGCCGCTTAGATCAATAGAGTCTATATTTTTTGTTTTTTTAAGTTCGTATTCATAGCATCTATCGTAATAATCCAGCATTGCTTCACAGGCTTTTGGCCATTCTTTTCGCTTAATCGAAAGTAGTGCTTCTTTTGTTCTTTGTGGACCTAATCTTTTTTGTATTCTCTCTACAGCTTCTTCTAATTCATTTTGAGAGTTTTGACTATAAAGATTGACTAAATTTTCTATACGCTCATTCTTAGTTTTTATTATTTCAAGAATTGGTGCTTTCTTCATTTTTAAATACAACATATTTGGTATGCGACATTTACCTAAATTAGAACTTTCAGCCTCTATCCATATCTCAACAGCTTTGTTATTTTTGTGAAATTCATCAAGAGACTCTGCGAGGATGTTTTCAAATTGTTGAGTTGTAGGTTGCTTCTTCATCCCTAATGAACCAAAACTACTTCCTCTATGATTGGCAATTCCTTCTAAATCAATGACATGTATATCTTCTTTATTGATGTAATTGAGTAAATCTGTTTTTCTTGTACCTGTTTTACCTCCTATTAGTCTTATTGGTAAATCAGCCTCAAACTGATTTAAAACCCATTTCCTATAACTTTTATATCCACCTTCTAATAAATAGGTCTTAATTCCAATTGTTCTTGCAAGCCATGCAAAAGCTCCAGATCTCATTCCACCTCTCCAGCAATAAATTCTTAATGAGTTATCTCCCCCCTTCTTTTCTGAAATTGTTTTTATCATTATGTCCAGTAGTTTTGAAGTACTTGGGAGTGTCACTTTTAAACCATTAAGGACTGCTTTTAAGCGACTCTCTCTTTTATAGCTTTTCCCTATCGTCTCTCTTTCCAAATCAGAAAACAAAGGAATATTGATAGCGCCTGGCCAATGACCTTGAGAAAATTCGTTAGGACTTCTTACATCAACTATTGGGCTGGTTAAATTTCGAAAATCCGTTACGGGATAACCTGAATTGGTAGGTTTCTCTGACATAGTATTAGTGCTTAGGTCATTTTAGGCCGGCAGTAGATTATGACTGAAGAAAAATCACATCCAAATAAAGAAAGCATAGAGGAGTTCTTGGAGTCTTTCATAATGGCTTCAGAAAGGAAGCAGCTTGGCTTATTGAATGTTTTAGAAGAACGGGTTGAGGAGCTTCTTTCCCTAGGATCGTCTTTAATGTCTAGATTCGATCCCTGTGCCTGTGACTGGGTTGCTGGTTTTATTTTGCAACTAATTCATAAAACGGATAAGGATTTTATAAAAAATACTCTTAATTGCGAGGATTTTTCTTGGTTCACAGCATCTTCAGAAGTTGGGTTTGATTATTCACCTTTACAGCAATATTTATTAAATGAAAGTTTTGAGGATGCTGACCGTTTTACAAGCTCAAAACTTAGAGAGCTTGCAGGGGAAAAGGCAGTAAAAAGAGGATATGTTTATTTTTCTGAGGTCGAATTAATACCTACAATTGATTTATCAACTTTGAATAAATTGTGGATAATCTATTCTAGAGGGAAATTTGGTTTTACAGTTCAAGCAAGAATACTAGATTCCGTAGGTGGAAGATATGACAAACTTTGGCCTCGAATAGGATGGAAAAAAGATGGGGTTTGGACTAGATATCCCAAAGCATTTAATTGGTCCATTGAAGCACCAAACGGTCATATGCCATTAGTTAACCAGCTTAGAGGAGTTCGATTGATGGATGCCTTGCTAAATCATCAAGCATTAAAAGATAAAACCTAACCATTTAATTATGAATGTTTAATTTTTCATCACATAATACTATTTATGACCTAAATTTAATTTATGAATTTTATTTATATACTAATTCTTTGTTCAGAAAATTAATTTACTAAAGATGTTTTAATTAATTGTGGAGCCTTCTAAAAACTGGGCTGTATTTATTCAACCCTCTACTTTACAACTAGCATCATTTGTTGAGACTCTTTTAGAGCCTGTGATATGCAAAGAAACTGCAAAAAAAGTTGAATTGGGTTTGCATGAGGCTCTTGTTAACGCTGTTGTTCACGGAAACTTATCTAATCCTAATAAAGTCGTTCGAGTTAGAAGAATCCTTACTCCCAAATGGTTTGTATGGCAAATTCAAGACGAAGGAATTGGCATAGTTAAAAACAAAAGGCTAAATTCTTTACCTCAAGAAATTGATGCAAATAGTGGAAGAGGAATATATTTAATTCATAAATGTTTTGATGATGTTAGATGGAGTAATAAAGGAAATAGATTGCAACTATCACTAAAAAAGTAATGCTCTAGTGGTTTTTACATCCTGTATCTCTTACCTCTTCTTTTATCCATAAGATTGCTTGATTGAGTAAGTTTTCTATTTCTATTTCGTCTCCATCATTAATTAATTGTGATATTGCAGAAATAATTAACTCAGCGCTTCTTCTTCTTTTATTTCCCCTGAGTTCATGCCAATTATAGTTATTAATACTAATTTCCCTGTGAAGATCTTTAGTTAAAGATTTGGCTTTCTCTGACCAGATGCATTTATTTTTTTTGACCATAATACTAAGTTTGTTTAAGGCGTTTTCAGATACTATTTTATAAAATTAAAATGGTTTGTTCGCTTTCCATACTTTAGTCATGAAATGCGATTCAGAAGTTATTGATGAAAACCCAGTTTCATTTAATCTTAAATTTATATCGTCTATTATGTAGTCCCTGTAATAAGGTTCATGAAATATTTTATGAAAGTTTTCCATAATTGAAGTAAATTTTGGAGAATCCTCTATCTGTATGGAGTCAGCAAGAACAAGAGTTCCTCCAGGCTCTAGCAACCTAAAGCATTCATTCAAAACATTCTGTCGTGCATCTCTAGGAAGCTCATGAAAAAGGAAAACACAAGTCAATGCTTGAAAACTGCTTGATGAGTAAGGCATATTTTCTGCATTTCCTTTTGTAAGTTGGACGAGATCACCACTTCTCGAACTTAGATATTTACTAGCCTGTTTTAGGTATGAACCTGATAAGTCCAGACCATACAGTTCTACTTCAGGTAAAGCACTTTGTATTTGCTGGAGAGTTCTTCCTGTCCCAGTAGCAATATCTAAAACTTTTACTTTTTTTGAGCTTTCAGATAAATATTTTTTTAGACCACTTTTTAAAGGAGATAAAATTCTTCTTCGCATAGCATCGGCTGTTCCGTTAAAAAGTATTTCAACTTGTAAGTCGTAAATTTCAGCGGAATGATCACTTAAATATCCATCTGTTTGATGATGAAAATTTTGTAAATAGTAACTTGGGTAATCTTCTTCATTAACATTTCGCGGAATTTCTCTCGTTTTGTTCTTTTTACGTCTTTCCCAAGTTTTGGGCATATCAAGCCAAATTAAAGGATATTTTTTTGCCCATTCCAACCAAGGTGCTTCGAAAAGTTGAGATTTTGGATAAATGCCTGCCTCTGCTTCTTGCCAATCAACTTTTTCAAGTCTTTCCATCGATCTTCTAACTTCTTTTAATAACTCTTGATCGATTGAAAAATTATCGGGAACAACTTCCGGTGCAAAAACTTCCATTAATTTATTACTCAACTCTTTATGAGCTAAGCCAGCCAGTGTTTTCCCCTGTTGAAGAGTGTGATAAGCAAATTTCTTAAGGCTTGGCGTTGCCATAAACCGTTGTATATTTTTTTTATTATCTAACAGATTCGATTGATTAGTGACCAGCTAACTAAAAAAAAAATTAAGGACAATGCAAAATTCTTGCTTTGGCCCTAATTTTTTAGCTCTAATTTTATAGTCAAGAGTTTGTTTTAGGCGTCGTAGTACATAGTGAATTCATGAGGGTGAGGTCTTTGTCTTAACTGTTGAACTTCTTCGTATTTAAGATCTATCCAATTGTCAATGAAATCATTAGTAAATACTCCTCCTTCAGTTAAATATTTGTTGTCACTTTTCAATGCCTCCAATGCATCATTCAACGAGGATGGAACAGTATCTATTTTTGATAATTCTTCTGAAGGAAGTTCGAAAAGATCAACATCAACTCCATCACCAGGATCGATTTGATTTTTGATCCCATCAATACCTGCCATCATCATTGCAGAGAAAGCAATATAAGGGTTGGCTAATGCATCACCGGATCGGAATTCAAGTCTCTTTGCTTTTGGACTTGGCCCAGTCAAAGGAATTCTGACAGCCGCTGATCTATTGCCCTGTGAATAAACTAAATTAACAGGTGCTTCAAAACCAGGAACTAATCTTTTATAACTGTTGGTAGTTGGGTTTGTGAATGCAAGGAATGAAGGCGCATGTTTCAGGATCCCTCCTATGTACCATTTAGCTGTTTGAGATAAATTTGCATAAGTACCTTCTCCGAAGAATAAAGGCTGACCACTTTTCCATAAACTTTGATGAACATGCATTCCTGTTCCATTGTCATTGAAAACTGGCTTAGGCATGAAAGTTGCGGTCTTGCCATATTTCTTGGCTACATTTCTGACTATATATTTATAAATCATCACATTGTCTGCAGCGTTGATTAAGGGTGCGAATTTCATCCCTAGTTCATGCTGCCCAGCTCCTGCTACTTCATGGTGATGTTTTTCAATAGGTATTCCTAGTTCACCCATCAAAAGAAGCATTTCAGACCTCATGTCTTGAGCGGTGTCATTTGGAGAGACAGGGAAATATCCTTCTTTGAGTTGAATCTTGTATCCAAGGTTGCCACCCTCCTCAACTCTACCTGTGTTCCATGGAGCTTCAATGGTGTCTACGCTATAAAAACTCCCGCCTTCACCTGAATTATATCGAACGTCATCAAAAATAAAGAATTCTGGTTCAGGGCCAAAGAATGCAGCATCTGCGACACTAGTGCTTCCTAAATAATCCAATGCTTTTTGTGCCAAAGCTCTTGGACACCTGGAATATGGTTCTCCACTTCTTGGCTCCTGAATTGAGCAAATTAAGCTAAGAGTTTTGTGATGGTAGAAAGGGTCTATCCAGCTTGTCGATGGATCTGGAACCATTGCCATATCTGATTCGTTTATGGCTTTCCATCCGCGAATAGAAGAACCATCAAAAGCTAGACCTTCTGAGAAAGAGCTCTCTTCAATAAGATCTGAGGTTACGGTTAAATGTTGCCATTTGCCATGCAAGTCAGTGAATTTTAGATCTATTAGCTCAATGCCTTCATCCTTTATTTGACGAAGAACATCTTGAGAGGTCTTGCTCATGATGAATTTGATTTACAACATAGTTAATCAATTATGAACGTAATAAGCGCTTGCATCTTTTTTTGTATCAAGAAGCACTTTTTTTAGATTTTTAACAGAAAAATATGATTGTTTTTTGGCTTCTAGGGCACATCTAGCAAATTCCTATTGCAATCCCTAAAAAAAACACCCCGACTTTGCCTATCGCCTTTTAGGCTCAAAGGTATATAAACCGATCTGTTTTCTTGGCCACTCAAATTCTTCCTTCTGTTGATAATCAACATCGTAAAGATTTTGGTCCAACTGTTTCCCCTGAAAGGTTATTACTTGGGCCGGGCCCATCAAATGCAGATCCTGCTGTTTTGAAAGCGCTCTCTCAGCCACCAATTGGTCATTTAGATCCTTTTTATGTGGCCTTGATGAGTGAGGTGCAAGAGTTACTTAGATATGCGTGGCAAACCAGCAATCGATTAACACTCCCTATGAGTGGGACAGGAAGCGCCGCGATGGAAGCAACATTGGCAAATGTTGTCGAACCAGAGGATACGGTTTTAGTAGCCATAAAAGGATATTTTGGCCATCGTCTTGCTGATATGGCAGGCAGATATAAGGCAAATGTAGAAACCATTCATAAAGATTGGGGTAATGCTTTTTCACTTGATGAAATAGAAGATGCACTGAAAAAACATAATCCTGCAGTTTTAGCAATTGTTCATGCCGAAACTTCAACAGGTGTTTGTCAACCCATGGATGGAATTGGTGATTTATGCAGAAAATATAATTGTTTACTTCTTGTAGATACTGTAACTTCTTTGGGAGGCGTTCCTCTTTATTTGGATAAGTGGAAAATTGATCTGGCTTACAGTTGCAGTCAAAAAGGATTAAGTTGCCCGCCAGGATTAGGACCTTTCTCAATGAATGAGAGGGCTGAAAATAAAATGAGCAACAGAAAAGATAAGGTTCCTAACTGGTATTTAGATGTATCTTTACTTAATAAATATTGGGGTAGTGATCGTGTATATCATCACACTGCTCCAGTAAACATGAATTTTGGTATTCGTGAAGCGCTTAGATTGTTAGCTAAAGAAGGATTGGAAGTTTCATGGGATAGACATAGAAAGAATGCAAAATCGCTTTGGAATTCTTTGGAAAATATTGGCTTAGAGTTACATGTTGAAGAAGAATTACGCTTACCTACTCTTACTACTGTGAAAATACCTAATGGTATTGATGGCAAGGCTTTTACTAATCATTTATTAAGTAACTTTGGTGTTGAGATAGGAGGTGGTCTTGGTGATCTGGCTGGAAAAGTATGGAGAATAGGATTAATGGGATACAACTCGACTTCTACAAATGTAGATAGAATATTAAATATTTTTGAAACTGAACTACCTAAGTTTAGATAATATATTTTTTTGATAGATTCTTTTATCTTTGAACCAATCCACGATAATCTTTCTTGATTCTTCTTCCATTAGACCTCTCTCGATAATCATTTTGTGATGGGCACTTTTATGTTCCGCGAGATTTATAGTTCCACCTAATGCTCCTCTTTTTGGGTCTTCCGATCCATAGATTATCTTTCCCATTCTTGCTTGTATTAAAGCGCCTGCGCACATTGGACATGGCTCTAGATTTACTATCAATGTACAGTCATTAAATCTCCAATCACTATTTATCCAAGAAGCTTGTCGGAGGGCTACTAACTCAGCATGACCCAAAGGATCTTTCATTTTTTCCCTTCTATTGCCCCCATAGCCAATACATCTTCCTCTTTTGTCGAGAATAACTGCAGCAATAGGGACTTCACCTCTCTCTCCTACAAGGTTTGCTTTGGTAAGCAATCTTGTCATCCACTTTATTTTTTCTTCCTGACTCAGAGCGATTGGGTTTGACAATTTTTTAGGTCTTTGGAGAATTATCAAATAAAATGTTTATCTACAGATTAATCATTTTTTTGGTTTGAACTTGATTATCCAATACCACAAATAGAGACTTATTTTCTTTGGACCCTTTCGCATCTCCTCACAATTTAGATAGAGAATTGCAATCTTTACTTGCACAAGCCTCAAGTAATCTTTGTGATTGGTTTGCTGAGTCCGCTAGTCAATCTCCATTTCCTGACTCCGTTGAATTGCCTGATGTTTATCCAGGGAGAGAAGGCGTCTCTAATAATGTTTTGTTGAGCGAACTTAAATTGTTAATGAATGGTTCCTATCGACCATCCCATCCAGGATCGCTTGCTCATTTGGACCCACCCCCTTTATCAGCTTCAATAGTAGGAGAACTGATTTGCGCAGGTTTAAACAATAATCTTTTAGCAGAAGAACTATCGCCCAGCTTGTCATTCTTGGAAAGAAACCTTTGCAAATGGTTTTGTCAGAGATTGGGTTTGGGTGATTCGTCTGGAGGTGTAGCAGCCAGCGGAGGAAGTTTAAGTAATTTAATGGCTTTAGTAATGGCAAGAAATATTGCTGGTTTAGAAAGCGATCCAAGTGCAGTCTTTTTTGCTAGTGATGATTGTCATATTTCATTCTTGAAAGCTCTAAAGATTATGGGTTTAAAAAAGGAATCTCTACAAAGAATTCCTACAGATGAAAATGGTGAATTAAAAATTTCTTGTTTACGTACAAGTTTAAATAAAATTAAATCTCAAGGGAAGAAATGCTTTGCTGTAGTCGCTACAGCAGGAACTACTGTAAGAGGAGCTATTGATCCACTGTCTGAAATTTCTCAATTTTGTCAAAAAGAGAAAGTTTGGCTTCATGTTGATGCCGCAATAGGTGGAATTTTTGGTCTATCTCCAATTACCTCAGAAATTGTTAGAGGGTTAGGTTCCGCCGACTCCTTAACCGTTAACCCACAAAAATTATTGGGAATCGCAAAAACGTCTTCTCTGTTACTTGTTGCTAATAAAAACCATCTTTCTTCTACATTTTCAACTGGATTACCTTATGCCGAACCAAGTATCGGTAATGACTTTCATGGAGGAGAACTTGGAATTCAAGGAACCAGATCCGCCGAGTCATTGAAATTGTGGATTGGTTTAAGACAATTGGGCGAAGATGGTATTGATAAAATACTTTTGGAGTCTATTAAAAAAAGATGTTATTTAGAATCAATAATTGATTCGTCAAAATTTAAAATAATATCAGGACCTCTTCATCTTATGGCATTTACACCGTTAAATCATACTTCTTCTGAAGCGTCCAAATGGTCTATAAAAACTAGAAACTCTTTGTTAGCCAATAAGTTTATGCTTTCTAGACCAATGTACGAGGATACATATTATTTAAAGGCTGTTATGGGTAACCCTAATACTAAATTTGATGATTTAAAACTTTTAGCTAATCTTATTAATCATTCGATTATTTGATTTTAAAATGAATAATGATTTTTTTAATAAAAAAAATATTTTAGCTTTAACAACAGCATTTATATCAATTTTGATTGGCCTGATTTATTTGGCAATCGTTTTTGCTTTGGACTTTAGAGGTCCAATGAGTCCTCCCCCCTCGGAGGCCTTGATCGCGGTGGCAGTTTTTTGAATTTTTTTTCAACTAAAGGATCAATAACTCTCTCATAAGCTTTGCGAATAAAACTTTTGAAATACTCATCTCTTTTGTTTAATTTGTAATGATATTCAACAACTTCTTGGATCCCACCATCTCCCCAGTTTTGGTCTTGCTGGAAATAAGTTATAAAACTTGCTCCAGCAACCCTTGTTAGCCAGGAGACACTTACTCCTTGAATCACTTTACTAACAACTAATGTTGGGAGTGATAAACTCAATGTTGAGCTTATTAGAGAAACTCCCCCTTTAACTAAGCCCATAGTTGCAAGTATTTTACCGACTGAAAATGCTAAGTTTTTTGCTTTCTCTTTTGTGATTTCAACACCATAAATTTTTGCAATTTCAATAACCATTTGTGCATTCACCGCAGCAGCAGCGATCATATCGATAAATGGTAATGGTGTTAATATTAATACACCGCTACTAAGCCAACCATACTTATCAATACATTTTTTAGCTGATTGACTTCTCTGCTTAACTAATAACCTTTTCCCTTCTTTACCAAGATTACTGCATTGAATTAATATATTATCTGCTATCAAATCTTCACCTTCTTCATGTAATATATTTGCTAGTCTTCTAATTAAACTACTTACTTCAGGCTCTGGCTGATAAGGTTTTTCTCCAGGGATTGCAATTGTCTGAGGTGATGCTGATGTGCAAATAATATCTTTTGATTCAATAAAATCACAACATCTAGAATTAAGAATTTCAATTAATCTTTTTTCCTCATTTTCTCCTCTTAAGTCTATTTTATTCAATACTAGTACAAGTCTTTTCCCTAATTTAGATAAAGTTCTAATTGTTCTTGTTTCGGTAGAACGTAAATCACCCTCTATTACTACTAACATTAAATCAGATTTACGTGCTTCTATTAACGCACTCTTTTCCCTTTCTCTTCCTCTTTCCCCTGCTTCTAGTATCCCTGGAGTATCAATTATTTTTATTCCTCTTTTAAGCCCTTTGAGCTTGAGCCTATAGGTCTCTTGTGCTTTTGTTGAGCCCATTTCAGGACTAACTTTACCTACTATTCTTTTTAGCAGAGCTCTTATTAATGATGTTTTGCCACTGGAGCCGATTCCAAAAACTACTAAAATAATATCGCCTCTATCTAATTCTAATGAAACTCTATTTTTTTCATCCATTAGTGCCTTTGCCTTTACTTTGTCGTTAATTAACATGATTAACTGATCAAGTGTCTTTAGTGACTTTCCTGCAGCCTCTTTCTTACTTATGACTGATAAGTCTAATGATTGCACCTCCTTATTATTTTTGAAGATAGGTTTAAGAATGTTTTTAAACTTATCTATTTTTTTTGTATAAATTAAACCACCTATTATGAAAACTGTAATAAATATTGCAGGAATATTTATTAATCTAATTATTGCCCCGATCAAGCCTACAAGTATCAAGCTAATAAATACTATGAATATATAAAATATTATTTTTTTTGAATTATAGATTTTCATATGATAAATATCATTTATTTTTTTTAATATTTTGGACTTGATTTATCTTTGGTTTTAATTATATCAATTAAAAAACATAATATAGCAATGTTTATTGATATATCTGCTACATTGAAAATAGGAAAATTGATTGGAACTAACTCGAAAAAATCTAGAACATAGCCTTTGAATAATCTATCAATTCCATTACCTACAGTCCCACCTAAAAGGTATGTAAGTCCAATAAAATTCCAAAAAGAATTTGGTGGAAATTTTAATATAAAAATAATTAATATTAAAGTGGCTAAAATACTTATGATAGTAAGAATATTTGTTGAATTGCTGAAAAGACTAAATGCAGCGCCTTTGTTTTTTACGAGTGTGAAATTTAATAAATTAGGAATAATATTTTTTGATCTTTCAAAGCCTAATATACTTAATATTAAAAACTTACTAACTTGATCTAATAAAACAATGAAAAAAGAGTATATTATGATTTTCATGCTTCTACTCTTTAATTGATTCATCTTACTATTAATATACGTTTTAGTAATATTGATAATAGACTAATTGATATGCATAGTAATAATTGAGTTGGGAAAGGTAAAATAGTATTTATTAAAATAAGATCGGATAATTTATCTGACCAATTCCCAATAATTTTACCAAAAATTAAATAAATAATACCTATAAAATGCAAAATGCACAATGATAGTGTTGTATAAAGTGAATAATTAATTAAATTAGCTTTAGAATTTTTTTTTGCTAAAAAACCAGATATCCAAGCAGCAGGAATCAATCCCAACAAGTAACCAAATTCATGAGTTAATATATAACCAACACTCCCCCCTCCATGAAATACAGGTAAATAGAATAAACCTATAATCAGATAGGAAATTGCAGAAATTGTTCCTATTTGAGGTCCGCAAAGCAATGAAGTTAATAGAGGCCCTTGAATTTGCCAATTGCTATGAAGTGGAATAATTGAGAGAGATAGGTCTTCTTGAAGAAGAACTATAGATGATGGTAACATTGCTAATATTATAATTAACATTACGCCTGTTATTGCTTTTAACCCGCTGCTAAATTTTTGCAATGAATTTAATGAGCAGATCTCATACATTAATTATTTACAAATTGCTTGATATGTCAATAGGATAATTTAGGGCTACATATTTATAATGAAATTTTCAATTGGAGAAAAAGTATCCTTACAAGTTCCTCTTCCCTATTTGAAGACAGCAGATTCTATTTCAATGTTAAGGCCTCCAGATCTAGTATCTCTTGATGAGGTTGGCGTAATTATTGGTATAAGGTCAAAAGATGTATTAGAAGTAAAATTTAGAAGGGGCAATTTCTTGATTCCTTCTGAAAGACTTAAAATTCTAAATGATGGTAACTGAAAATTAAATTACGCTTGCCAGTCTTTACTGATTTTACGTATAACTTCTTTGTTACTGCAAACACTAAGCATTGGTTCCTTTAAATATTTATTGGCAGCATCTTTGATTTCTTTACTGCTAATACTATCAAGGCTTAGTAGTACTTCTTTATCGTGATCTTTTGTTAAACCAATTCCTAAAAGATGTGCTTTATGCTCAGCTCTTTGACTAACACTTTGCAATGAATGGGCCACTTGCCCTCGATATTTTACCTTTACAAGATCTAATTCTTCTGGTGATATTTCACTATTTAGAACTTTACCCCAACATTCTTTCAGTAACTGGAGAGTTAGAATTGCCTTGTCTTCAGTTGTAGAGGCGTGCATAATAAAGGGTGTTTGATTCTCTCTAATAGGGTGATAAACTCCAGCTTCATAAACTACTCCATGCTTTTCTCTGAGAACCTTAAATAATAAACTCGACATTCCATAGCCTAAGTAACATGATAATAATCTGAGCAAAATGTCAGATTCATTATCATATCTAATTGTTGCTTTGCCTAATAGTAAAATAACTTGATTTGTATTTAATGAGCGTGCATAAAGGCTAGTTTTTTTGTTATCTAGGGTTTGATCTCTAGTATAATTAATTATTTTTGATATTTCATTTTGATTAGTAAAATTTTCACTAATCCCGTTAAAAGCAATTGAATTTTTTATATAATTTTCTACATTAATAGGAAACTTTCCTGAAATTACTAAGTTTTTTTTTCTATGAATTAATGAGCTTGAAATTGGCAATATATGTTCTTTATTGATTTTATTTATATCATTTATTGATCCTAGTGGGTCATGTCCATATGGTCCGTCACGGTATACCATCTTTCTCCAGCCATCAAAAGCTAATTGATAAGTACTTTCTTTTTGTCTCTTAATTGCTTTTATGGTTAAATCTTTTTCTAATTGAATCTGATCTAGCTGAAGTTTAGGTTTCGTAATCATCCAACCAATCAAAGGAAGAAGTTTATAAGCATCACTCTCGATACATTTAAGACTTATTAGAAGACCATCTTCAAATGTATCACAGTTTAAATTTGCACCAGAACTTTCTACGATTTCAGCAATTTGATTATTGTTGTATGGCCCACACCCTCTAAGCATTGTTGAGCTTAAAATTTGATGAATACCCTTTTGGTTTTTTGGATCATTTCTGCTACCATTTTCTATCCATAATTTCGCAGACATTATTTTTTTGCTATTAAGTTCGTCTAGGACTATGTTCATATTTATTTCTCTGGTTCGGCAATTAATGTAAATGCATTTTCTGGATTAAATAATGGAAAAATTAATTCATTTAAACGTGAAGTTGTCCAATATGAAATATCATCTATCGACTTTAATACTGATTGGTGTCGTCCCCATAGAGCTTGATTTCCTAAAGTTGAGGCAATATGAGTGCTCAACTCAAGACCAAAATAAATATTATTTACAACTAATTTTTTTGCACGTTCTAAATCTTTATCAGCAACTAAATCCCTGTTTAATTTTTTGAGAATACTATTGATTTCACTTTCAGCAAGTTTAAGATTTTCCTTTTGACAACTGACGTCTAGAAGAATTAATCCACCTTCTTCCAGAATTTGTAAATCTATGTCTATTGATTCTATAATTCTTTTTTCTTCTCTTAATTTTTTAACAATAATACTACTTTTACCTTCGCATAAAATTGTGGCAGCAATTTCTGCTCCTAAAATTAATATTTGTTCTTTTGCAGGGGGAAGTTTCCAGGCTTTCAATATTCTTCCTCCCTCAAGCCTAGGAATAGTTTCTTTCTTGTAGCCCGTATTAAAAGCGGTTTTTGTACAAATATTTGTTTCCTTTGTAATTTTTTTTAATTCATTAAGTTTACTATTGCTAACGATTGAAATAATTTCTTTTGGTAATTCTCCTGCTATGGAAAGTGTACAGTTTTTACCTACATAATGATTTTTATGAAATTGTTTCATTTGTCTAGTATTTAGACTTTTTACAGTTTTTTCGTCACCCAATATTGGCTTTGAGTATCTATGTGGTGTTAAGCATCCCTTTAATAATTTCATATAGATAATTTCATCTGGTTGTTCAATATTTTGTGCGATTTCCTCTAAAACTACTTCTTTCTCAACCTCAAATGCTTCTTTTTCAATTTTAGGAAATAATAATAATTCTAATATCAGATTTAGTCCTTGTTCGATCTTCTCTGGTGGTACTAGAACGTGATAATGAACATCGTCCAACCCAGTCGCGGCATTACTACTTCCACCAAGAGATTCAATTCTTAAATCGAATTCGCCTTCTTTAAGGTTTTTACTCCCTTTAAATATCATATGCTCTAAGAAATGTGCAATTCCTTCTTCATCTTTCTTTTCATAAAGACTTCCTCCTTTGCACCAAAAGTCAATACAAGTCAATGTTGATTGTTCTATATCAGCTACGACACAGGTAGCACCATTAGGCAATGACCAATGATTTACTTTCATTCTTAATATCTTATAATACGCTAAATCTTTATGCTATCTCAATCCAAGCATGAAATATTTACGGTTTTAAGTAAGATGGTTCAAGATGGCTCAAATCTTTTAAATTATAAAAGATTTTTTTAATAGTTATCTATTTTATATGTATAAATTTTATTTATAATTAAATTATCCTTGTTTATTTATTTGTTATTGCTTTTTTTCTTTTTCTAAATTCAATCATTGAACCCTTGTTCCTTATTTAACTCTACTTTGCAAAAAAATCTCTTGTCAGTCCTTTTTTTTTTCTTAATAATCATATAATATTGTTTGAGAATATTTTTTAAATAGACCTTCTCTATGATCCTTTGCCATTCCTTTTAGTTTGAGTTATTAGTTTTGAAGTCAGTTTTTTGCACTCAAAGAAAATTGAATCCTCTTTTGTTTGAAGCTTTCGAACTTATCAAGAACAAAATCATTTCATTGACCGATGTTGAACCTCTAAATATTGATTCTAAGTCCAAAAGGATTTATTCCAATCTTAATAAGGAGGAATTATTTATCAGTAACGAGTTTTATCAAGCAAAAGGATTTAGAAAAATTCATTTGGAGGTTGCAAAGCTTGGCAAAAAATTTGAAATACTACATTGTGTTTTTTTCCCTGACCCATGCTTTGAACTTCCAATATTTGGCGCTGATTTGGTAGTTAATTCAAATAATATTTCTGCTGCCATTGTTGACTTATCACCTGTTGGAGAGCACCTGCCTGATTACCTCGTTTCTCAAATGAGATCATTACAAATTCCTAAATTTAACGAACCCGGGAAGCTTCCTAAATGGGGATCTATCTTCTCTCCATATGCTTGCTTTATCCGTCCAGTTGATTTGTTCGAAGAAAAACTATTTTTAAAACTCATTGACCAATATTTGTCACTACTCTTATCTTTATTGGTTAGGGGCAAGGAAGACGAAATTAATTCTTCAGATACAATGAACAGACTTAATTATCAAAAAAGATATTGCTCTAATCAAAAACTTAATGATAAGACCAGGGCTATCCTAACTAAATTTTTTGGTTCATCTTGGGCAGATGAATACATTAACAAAATCCTTTTTGAATGTTCGTAATGTTTAAATACGTATATTTTAAATTCTTTTATTTTATAGGCATAACACCCTTATGCATTCTTTTGATTAGCGGATGTAATAATAAAGATTTAGAAGTAAATCAAACTCTTATAAATAACAAAGTAGTTGATAGGATTGAAGGTGTGGCAGCATTAGGTCAATTAAATCCTCTTGGAGAAATAAGAAAATTAGCAGCTCCAACCAGTGGAAAAGGTGGTACTCCAAGATTATCTAAATTATTAGTTCGAGAGGGTGACTCTATTGTTAAGGATCAAATCTTAGCTGTTTTTGATAATCGTCCGAAACTTGAAGCCGACTTAAAATCTGCACAAGCAAATTTAAATATATTAATCAGTGAAATCAGGATAAAAAATAGGGAAATTAATAGATATCAATCTCTTGTAGATAAAGGCGCAGTTGCGTTAATTGTTTTAGACAAAATGAAAGATGATTTGTTCATTTCTGAGACCAGGATTTCAAAGCTTCAATCTGCCATAGATGCAATTAACGTCGATCTAGAGCAAACACAATTAAAAAGTCCAATTGATGGGATTGTTCTTCAAATCTTGACTCGTGAGGGAGAGAGGCCGAATTCGTCTGGTGTAATTAGTGTGGGCGCTAATCAATTAATGGAAGCTCTTATTGAAGTCTATGAATCCGATATAGACAGAGTACAAGTGGGTCAGTCTGCTGATTTAATTAGTGAGAATGGAGGGTTTAATGGGTCTTTAAGAGGTCAAGTTAGTTTGATCAGCCCACAAGTCAGGCAAAGAAGAGTGCTTGCTACTGATCCAACCGGCGATGCTGACTCAAGAATTATCGAGGTCAGAGTCAAACTTGATACTGCATCTGCTCAAAAGGTTTCTCATTTAACTGGGATGAAAGTTATTGCTCGGTTTCAGCCCTAGTGGAAATAAATAATTTTTTAAAAAACAGGAAAATACCTCTTGCCTGGCTTTTGCTGACAAGACAACCTTTAAGGATATTGGTGGCTATTGCAGGAATAGCATTTGCTGGGATTTTGATGTTTATGCAACTAGGCTTTAGAGATGGATTGTTCGACGCAAGTGTTACTGTTCATAAGTTATTTGATGCAGATCTGGTATTAATTAGTCCTCGCTCAAAAAGTTCAATAAGTATGAGTGGGTTTCCTCGAAGAAGATTAATTCAAGCCATGGCCCATAGAGACGTCATTGGAACAACTGCTGTTAATTGGAATTTTCTCCTTTGGCGAAATCCTCAAAATTTATCCACAAGATCCATTCTTGCTTTAGGTTTTGAGCCAAGTAAGCCATTATTAATTGAGTCTGATTTTGAAAGGAAGGCAGAAACTTTAAAGAATAAAGGAAGAGTTTTATTTGATGATCTTTCCAGGGATGAGTTTGGCCCAATCTCTAAATGGTTTAAAGCAGGGCGTTTAGTTGAAACTGAAGTCGCAGGTAAAAGAGTTAGAGTTTCTGGAATAGTTAGTTTAGGTCCTTCCTTTGGTGCAGATGGAAATTTAATAACAAGCAGTGAGACATACTTAGAACTATCTCCAGGTAATCCCAAAGGAAGTATTGAAATTGGTTTAGTAAGGATAAAGAAGGGATCTAATATTGAAAATGTGGTTCGCTCATTGAATTTAAGTTTACCTAGCGACGTTAAAGTTATGTCTTTAAAATCATTTATAGATTTTGAAAAGAATTATTGGAAAAGTAGTACATCGATTGGATTTATTTTTACATTAGGTGCCGCAATGGGATTTATTGTTGGTTGTGTAATTGTTTATCAAATTCTTTATAGTGATGTTAGTGATCATTTGCCTGAATATGCAACCTTAATGGCTATGGGTTATAACTTAAGAAGCCTTTTAGGAGTTGTAGCTAGAGAAGGATTAATCTTATCAATAATTGGATATATTCCTGCTTATGTTTCAGGACAAGCTTTATATGCTTTAGTTAGATCATCAACTAAATTACCTGTTGAGATGAGTTTTAGCAGAGCATCAATTATATTTTGCTTAATACTTTTTATGTGTATGGGATCAGCATTGGCAGCTATGAAGAAATTGGCAGATGCCGATCCTGCTGAAATATTTTAATGAATAATCTAATGCTTAATTTAAATAATTTATGAAAAATATAAACAAAAATACTTTAAAGATTGTTTCTTTGAATCATTGGTATGGTCATGAAGAAATGAGAAGGCATGTTCTTCAGTCTGTCTCAATGGAAATTTCTCCTGGTGAGGTTGTTTTACTGACAGGACCTTCAGGATGTGGAAAGACTACTCTTTTAACTTTGATTGGAGCTCTTCGTAAAGTTCAAGATGGTGACCTTAAAGTGCTTGGTAAACAACTTTTTGGAGCGAGCAGAAAAACTAGGCAGAATCTTAGAAAAAATATTGGAATGATTTTTCAGGGGCATAATCTTTTGCGATGTCTTACCGCTGAGCAAAATGTTCAAATGGGAGCTGACCTTTTAAATGGATTTTCGTACAAGGCTCGTAGAGCTCAGGCTAGAGAGTGGCTGAGAGCTGTTGGATTAGAAGACCATTTATCCAAGCTGCCTCATGACTTATCAGGTGGGCAAAAACAACGAGTAGCAATTGCCAGAGCTCTTGCGGCTAGACCAAAATTACTTTTAGCGGATGAACCAACATCTGCTTTGGATAGTTCAACTGGTAGAGAAATAGTTGATTTGTTGAAAAAATTAGCTTCAGAACAATCGTGCTCGGTGTTGATGGTTACTCATGATCCCAGAATATTGGATGTAGCAGATCGTCTCTTGCGAATGGAAGATGGCCAAATATTGCCCTCAGTTTAGTAAATTGGTTATATATAAAAAATCTAGGAACTTAGTATGTCCAAAAGACGAAATCTTAAGAAAGAGAAGCAAGAGAGAAATCGAGCTTATGCCAGGAAATTTAAGAAACGTAAGCTTCGTAATGATGGCAGAGGAGAAGGAGCAGGTAATGGTGTTACTGGAACTGCAAATAACGGTGGGGCTGCTGATTAATAAGCCGCTATTCAAATCAGATAATTTTTTTTTTAATCATTTATTTTAAAGTGTTTAAAGACAATTTTTTTGATTTTATTTTTTAATTAAAGATGTTAGTAAGCGTTGTCATACCCACTTACAACAGACTTCCGATACTAAAAAAGTGTCTAGATGCATTAGAAAAACAATTTTTAAATAATGAAATTCAAAATTTTGAAATTGTTACAGTCGATGATGGATCAACAGATGGGACGGTTGATTGGCTCAGAAATAATGCTGATATTTATCCTCATTTAAGACTTTTTGAACAATCTCATGGAGGGCCAGCTTTAGGAAGAAATCTTGGAGTTGAAAAGTCAAAAGGAGAACTAATTGTTTTTATAGACAGTGATCTTGTTGTTGATAGATATTTTCTAATTAACCATGTTGATGCTCTGCTCAAAGCTTGGAAAAAACTTGGTAACAGAAGATGTTTTACCTATGGATCTGTCATAAATACTTCTAATTTTAATAATCCAAATTCTGAGCCTTTTAAATTTCAAGACTTGTCCTGGGCCTACTTTGCTACTGGAAATGTTGCTATTGATAAAAATGTTTTAGAAAAATCAGGCCTTTTTGACACATCTTTTCGGTTATATGGTTGGGAAGATTTGGAATTAGGAGAAAGATTAAGAAATATGGGCGTTAAACTTATCAGATGTCCAAGAGCTATTGGATTTCATTGGCATCCAGCATTAGCTCTTGATCAAATTCCTCATTTGATTCGAATTGAAAAAGAAAGATCAAAAATGGGATTAGTTTTTTATCGTAAGCATCCAACTTTGAGAGTGAAATTTATAATTCAATACACTTTCTTTCATCGTTGCCTGTGGGAACTTTTAACTTTTGGCGGACTTATTAATACAAAGACACTCAGACCTCTCTTGGCTTTTCTAATCAAGAATGGTCGATCTGGTTTAGCTATGGAATTGTTAAGACTTCCTCTTAATTTGATTGGAGTGAGACAAATTTTTAGAGAAGCATCATTATTGGGAATTCGGTGAGCAATCGTTTGTTAGAATTCTCATGCAAATTCAAAACCGCACACCTGACTGTTTCGGGTGATGAATAAATAATGATTTATTAATCACTATTTAATTCATCCCTGTTGGGTGGAGGCGAACCCGGAACTTACTAAAAAAATGGCTGTAGTTTCTCTTTCAGAGATGATGGAAGCTGGTGCTCACTTCGGGCATCAGACAAGAAGATGGAATCCCAAGATGTCCCGCTACATCTACTCCGCTCGGAATGGGGTTCATATTATTGATCTAGTCAAGACCGCTGTTTGTATGAATAGCGCTTATAAATGGACAAGAGGAGCGGCAAGAAGTGGTAAAAGATTCCTTTTTGTAGGAACTAAAAAACAAGCCTCCGAAGTCGTTGCTCAAGAAGCCATTAGATGCGGAGCATCCTACGTTAATCAAAGATGGCTTGGAGGGATGCTTACAAATTGGACAACAATGAAAGCGAGAATCGATCGACTAAAAGATCTTGAAAGAATGGAATCTAGTGGTGCTATTGCAATGCGCCCAAAGAAAGAAGGTGCCGTATTACGTAGAGAATTAGAACGATTGCAAAAATATCTTGGTGGACTAAAAGGAATGAGACGTCTACCTGATGTTGTAGTTTTGGTAGATCAGAGGCGGGAAACAAATGCTGTTCTAGAGGCTAGAAAGCTTGATATTCCACTGGTATCAATGCTTGATACTAATTGCGATCCCGATCTATGCGAAATCCCCATACCATGTAATGATGATGCAGTTCGATCTGTTCAACTCGTTTTGGGCAGATTAGCTGATGCCATAAATGAAGGGAGACATGGCACTAACGACTAGCTAGTATACTTGTATTATAAATTCTTAATTTAATCTAATTCTTTACTACACCTACATAAAATGCCGGAGATAACAGCCAAACTCGTCAAAGAACTTCGAGACAAAACATCTGCTGGAATGATGGATTGCAAGAAAGCCCTAATTGAGAACAAGGGTGATATGGAAAAATCTATTGAATGGTTAAGACAAAAAGGTATAGCCAGTGCTGAAAAGAAATCAGGTAGAGTCGCCGCTGAGGGAGCTGTCGGCAGTTATATACACACAGGTTCTCGAGTCGGTGTCCTCTTAGAGTTGAACTGCGAGACAGACTTCGTAGCTAGAGGAGATTTATTTCAAGGACTTTTGAGAGATCTTTCAATGCAAGTCGCCGCTTGTCCAAGTGTTGAGTATGTAAGCGTTGATCAAATTCCAGAAGCTATTGCAAGCAAGGAGAAGGAAATTGAGATGGGAAGAGATGATCTCTCAGGTAAGCCCGATCAAATAAAAGAAAAAATTGTAGAAGGACGAATAGGAAAGAGATTAAAAGAGATGGCTCTTTTAGAACAACCATTCATAAAGGATAGTTCAATAAATGTTGAAGAGCTTGTAAAACAAGTTGCTGGTAAAATAGGAGAGAACATAAAAGTTCGTAGATTTACTAGATATATTCTTGGCGAGGGGATTGATGTCAAAGAGACTGATTTTGCAGAAGAGGTTGCATCAATGACCTCCGATTAATTTTGTCTAAAAATAAGTATTTTTTGGATTCTAAGTTTGATCCTTTAGATCAAATAGGTTTGTTAAAGGAAAAATGTAATAAAATATCCCCTATTATCTATAGAGTTACTTCTGTTTATCTTGAGGAACTGAGATATTTGCTACCTCAAACCATAAGAACCACATTATTCTCTCTAATCACTGATCGGCCTGGAGATGATTTTGGTTTCTCAACATTTAGTTCAAGAAAGCTATTTCAGTTGAAAATTGACAAATTAGTTTCAGATAATATTTCTCTCATAACAATTGAACATTTAATTGATTTGGCTAAGAAAATTGATCAAGAAAATATTCGTCATTTAAATAATGTTAAAGATGAAATGTCAAATGCACTAAATTTGAAAAATGATTCTGAAAAATCCGAATCATCTGGCACTGTTAATTCAATTCATATAAGTTCAATACCGCCCTTGGAAAATTTATCAATTATTGAAGGTTGGAATGGTGAATTAAAAGCTCCATACTCTATAGATAATAAAGAAATTTATAAGAAAAGTACAAAATCTGAAAATGAGTCGCGAATTAAAAAAAATAAAGAGTATGAGCAATTAAATGAAGATGAAAAGATTACCGATACTTTTAATTTAAAAAGTAAAGATATTGAGGTTTTGCAGTCAATATTTGCATTGACCGAGGAATCTAATTCAACAGATTTCGATTCCAGCAGTGAGGATTCTACTCATGTGTCCTCCTTTAGTGATGATGTCACAAACAATAGATTTCTTCCACAATCCCCAATTGGACTATATGAGTGGATTATTTCCATAGATACAGCTTTGATTCGAAGATTGCGTGACCTATCAGATTCCATTAACACTGAGCTTTTAAAATCTGGTATTGTAAATACTCTGATTCCAATAAATATTTTAGATGCGGCCTTGTCTGGTCAATTAATTTCTTCTAAATCTGTATCCAATATTCTTACTTTTAAATTGCCAACCAATAATCCATTAGTTCCTTCTGGAGGGTTAGATATTGATTGCTTGCTAATTACTCCCTCGGATATGGAATTTGATAATCCAAGACTTAGAAAAAATAGAACTAACATTAAACATTATCAAAATGTACTTTTGGGTATGATTAAACAGCAACGTTATTGGCAAGGTCGCTCATTAGCAGAAGAGGTTAATAAAGAATGGTGGAAGGACACAACCAAAATTTAAGTAGTAATGATCCAATACCTAATCCTGATAGCCAATCAGCTGAACTAGTAACATGGGTACGACCTTTACAACAAGCATTAACAGTTGAAGTTGATCACGGTTGTAATAATATTCAAGGTAGAACTAATAAATTTTCTTCTTTTGTAAGTGGGTATTTATTAAACTTCCCTTCTATAATTTTTCCAGATTCTGAGCTTTCTAAATTAAAGAAATTAGCTCTGGATTATGAAAAATATCCATCTTTGTCCATTGATGATAGGCGAAGAATAATAGTCAAGACAAGACAGACTCTTCATAATCTATATACATATCAAGAAAATAAAGAGAAAACAGAACTAAAAAAATTAAAAATAAGAAGTGTGTATGAATCTATTGGGTCTACGAAAAGTTCTTCGACTGAGTTAATAAATTTAAGAAGTTCGATTTCAGCCGTTAAGGGTGTTGGACCAAAACAAGCAGAAAGATTATCAAGACTGGGCCTTTTTTTAATACGTGATCTCTTAAATTATTTCCCTCGTGATTATGTTGATTACACCTCATTGAAAACTATAGATAAAACTCATGCAGGTCAGAATGTAACGATCGTTGCTAAAGTCAGACGATGCAGTTCATTTAAGAGTCCTAAAAATCCAAATCTTTCTATTCTTGAACTCTTCTTAAAAGATAGGACTGGAGGGATTAAAGTTACAAGATTTTTTGCAGGTAGTCGTGGTAGGAGTATTGCCTATGTAAAATCTCAACAAAGTTTGTATACTGTTGGTTCGACTGTTGCGGTAAGTGGGCTAGTTAAAGAAAGTAAATATGGTAAATCATTAAACGATCCTTTGATAGAAATTATCGATAGTCCTACCAGTTATTTGAAATCTAGAACTATTGGTCAGATATTCCCTATTTATTCTTTAACTGAAGGTGTTACTGCAGACAAATTCAGAGATCTAATCCAGTCTATTCTTTATTTAACATCTGATATTAAGGACCCACTTCCGAAAGATACTGTAAATAGACTAGATCTACTAACTAAGAAAGAAGCTTTTTTTCATATCCACAACCCTGAGAATGCAAAAATTTTAGCTAAAGCAAAGAGAAGAATTGTATTCGAAGAGTTTTTGTTATTGCAGTTAAGTCTGCTTTTAAGACGTGATCTGCATAAGAAACGTAATTCTCCTCAACTAAGTATTGAACTCAGTAGTAATAGCCTTGTAAGAAAATTCTTAAGTATTCTTCCTTTCTCTCTAACAAATGCTCAAACAAGAGTTTTGAAGGAAATTGAATCAGACATAGTCAAAGCCGAGCCAATGTCTCGCCTATTACAAGGCGATGTTGGTAGTGGAAAGACCGTCATCGCCATAGCAGCACTACTCAGTGCTGTCCAATCTGGATGGCAAGGTGCTCTTATGGCACCCACCGAGGTGCTTGCCACTCAACACTATCAAACACTAAGTAAATGGATCCCTCAACTTGAGGTGAACGTAGATTTGTTAACTGGTTCTACAGCCAAGTCTCGACGTAAACAAATTATTACAGATTTAGTAAATGGTTCTACTAAGATTCTGGTAGGAACTCATGCAATATTTGAAGACAAAGTCATCTTTGAACGACTTGGTCTTGTAGTTGTAGATGAGCAGCATCGCTTTGGAGTCAAACAGAGGAACAAACTTTTGAATAAAGGTTTGCAACCTCACTTACTTACGATGACGGCTACGCCCATTCCGAGAACACTTGCACTTACTTTGCATGGAGATCTCGATGTTAGTCAATTAGATGAGCTTCCACCTGGTCGAACTCCGATAGATACTAAGCTGATTACACCAAAGGAAAAGAATTATGCATATGAATTAATCAGGACTGAAATTAATAAAGGACATCAGATTTATGTTGTGCTACCTTTGATTGAAGAATCTGAGAAACTAGAAATTAGTTCGGCAATTGATGTACATTATCAGTTGTCTACAGAGGTTTTTCCAGATTTTGTTGTTGACTTACTTCATGGCAAAATGAAGAGTGTTGAAAAGCAAGAGGTCATACAGAATTTTATCAACAAAAAATGTGACATACTGGTCTCTACTACAGTTATAGAAGTAGGTGTTGACGTACCAAATGCAAGTGTAATGCTAATTGAGGATTCTGATCGTTTTGGTCTTGCTCAATTGCATCAATTAAGGGGTCGAGTTGGAAGGGGAGCCTCCAAGTCATACTGTCTCCTGAGTCATCAAAATAAAAATAAAACATCTCGACAAAGATTGGAAGTTCTTGCTAATTCCAATGACGGATTTGAAATTTCAGAAATTGACTTGCGTTTTCGCGGACCTGGACAAGTCTTAGGTACAAAACAATCAGGTTTACCTGATTTTGCACTGGCATCATTAGCTGATGATGCTGACGTGCTTGAACTTGCGCGCAATGAGGCTCGTCAGATTTTAGATAACGATTCTGAGCTTAAAAACAACTCTATACTTCGGTTGTTAATAAAAGAACAGTGGGATAAACTTAAAATTGATAATAAACTAAATTAATATTTTGGTTAAATAACTATTGAATTCATTTAAATTTAAAGCTAAAATTCAATAAATTTGTACAAGAATGAGATTTTTATTTACATTTTCTATAAATTATGAAGATGAAACCTTGGAGCAATTTAAAAATAAATGAATGTAAAGAGCCTTTAATTTCTATTCCACAATCTATATTTCGATTAACACCTCATCCTTATATGTCTTTAGGTGCTCCATACTTGACTGGCGCAGATCCATGGGTTTTACGTAGTAGTGTTTTAAGAAGATTGATACAAGCACAACAATATCTTTCAGAGATTAATCCTCAATTACAGTTGGCTTTGTTTGATGCTTGGAGGCCTATTTCTGTTCAAAAATTTATGTTTGATTACACCATGCAAGAAATTTGTAGGTCAAGAGGAATTGATATAAATAATATCTCTGATAATGTAGACATAACTAATGTGGTTGCTGAAGTAGCTCAGTTCTGGGCGAAACCGTCTTCTAATCCCCTTACGCCTCCACCTCATAGTACTGGTGGCGCGATTGATTTGACTCTAGCTGATATGACAGGAAAAACACTAGATCTTGGCGGTGAAATTGATTTAATTGGGGCTGAATCATCACCTGACTTTTATAAGAAAGACTATTCCAAGAGACCTTGTTCAAAACATCAAGTTTTTCAATATAGAAGGTCTCTTTTACTTGCAGTTATGGAAAGAGCTGGATTTGTTCAACATCCGAACGAATGGTGGCATTTTAGCTATGGAGATCAATTGTGGTCTTGGTTAAGCAAGAAAGGGTATGCTATTTATGGAGCTGCACTTGAAGTTAGTAAAGACATTACCGCTTCAGAACCAAGTTTGGTCACATGATCTCCAAGACTTGATGAGGTGCCAGTATCTCTCCAGCTAAGGAATAAAGGCTCTAATGTCTTCTCTAATTCATTGATAGGCATTTTTTGTAGATAAGGAGTCGCCAATCTTCGTAAATTTGTACTACCACCAAGCCATAGTTGATATTGATTTAAACCACTACCAACCAGAGCTAATTCTGCCATGTATGGGCGAGCACATCCATTTGGACAGCCTGTAACTCTTACTAGTATTGACTTGCTGATCTCTAATCTTTTTAATTGATTGTTTAATCGCTCTAAGAGATCTGGTAAAAATCTCTCTGCTTCAGTCATCGCAAGTCCACATAATGGTAGAGCGGGACAAGCCATTGCATGTCTAGCTATTGGGTCAGGGCTTTTTGGATTATTAAAACCAATATTAATCAGATCATTATTTACACTGACTTTTTGATAATTACCAATATTACACAATAGTAAATCTTGGTTGGGAGTTAAACGTACATCCAATGCATATTTTTCAACTATATTTCTTAACTCTTTCTTCGTTACTCCGTTAAGCCTACCTGATAATAGTGGTAGACCAACAAACCATAATTTCTCAGATTGTCTATGCCAGCCTAGATAATCTTCAAGTTTTGTATCCCCTTCGTTCCTTAAGGTATCAATCTTTTTTGTGAAATATTTTTTTGTTAACTGTTTCTTAAACCAATCGACACCCATGTCATGCAGCACATATTTAAGTCTAGAATGTCTTCTTGTTTTTCTATCTCCATAATCTCTTTGAAGTGCGAGAATAGATTGAACAAGTTCTAGTATGTATTCCCCTTCAACAAAACCAATTGGATCTGCTATCCTCGCAAATGTCGTATCTAAATTGTGTGTTCTACCCATACCACCTCCTACGTAGACATTACATCCTTCTAGGATTCCTTTTGAATTCGTGAACGTCACTAGACCTATATCATGGGTAAGTATATCCACAGAGTTATCTCCTGGTACTGTGGTTGCACATTTGAATTTTCTTGGTAAGTAGGTTGCACCATATAAAGGTTCATTTTTGTCCCCACTAAAAACGCCCGAATTTCGTTGTAGCTTCCTTTTTTCTTTGACTTCAGAAGATGGCTTAATAGCATATTTCATCTCGCCATCAACCCATAAATCAAGGTATGTTTTCTCGGCTTTTTGAGGCGACAAAATATCGGCAATATCATTAGCTAATTTTCTAGCAGCAGGATAAGATCCCTTTTCGTACGGTGCTGCTGGAGCCATTACATTTCTGTTGACGTCTCCACAGGCAGCTAGGGTAGATCCCATTGACTTTACTATCGTTCCTATTACTTCTTTAATATTCCCTTTTTTTATTCCATGCATTTGAAAGCATTGCCGAGTAGTAGCTCTAAGCGTTTTGTTACCTAGTCGATCAGAAAGATCATCTAAGGCAACAAAAAGTGGACCTGGGACTAAACCAGCTGGATTTCTTAGCCTTAGCATCATTTGCCAGTCTTTGCCTGTGCCTCCTTTCTTTCTATGTTCCCGATCGTCTTGTTGATAACTACCATGAAATTTTAAAAGTTGTACTGCGTCGTTCGTAAAGTGATCGCTGTCGTTTGCTAATTCACTTTGTAGAGGTTCTTGTAAGTAATTACTATCGGCTTTAAATTGTTCAAATTTCGCTCGGGGAGAATTATTTGCTATGCAGGGAGAAGGAACAGTTTCTTCTATTCCTTGATTATGTTTACTTTCCTGTTCTTCAAAATTCATCAGAGCTTCTATAGCTGCATTACTAAATCCAGCCTCTTTTAAGTCTTTTTCTATGTTTTTTGGAGATTCATTTGAATTATTTTTTTTGACAGCCTCTAATATTATTCCATTGGGTAAGGATTTGTTTATCTGTTTTGCTTCTTCTTCTCTGAGCTTTTCATCAAATTTTTCTTGAATAGCGTTTATTGCTGAGCTTATGTTCTCTTCGGCTTCCTCTTTTGTGTTACCAATTTTTTTTACTACATCACATGTTCCAAAGGCATCCCTTAATTTACCTCTTGGTACAGCAACCCTGAGGTAAAAACCCGATCTTCCAGGTATTTGTATTATCTTAGGCAATGGTACCTACAGCGGTACCTACAGTGTATCATTTTTCGTGTTGATTAGTGCCTAATTGTTCAAATAAAGCTATTAGTGTTCAAAGCTCCATTTATTGAATATTAAATTTTTTCCAAGACACAGAATGTAGAAGTAATTCGGATTTAGATCTAATCTTATTATGAATATAAGGAAAATTTTTTGTCTACTTACCTTTTAGAAATCGGTACTGAGGAATTGCCAGCAGATTTGGCTGAATCTGTTATTTCTCAACTTGAATTAAATGTAAATAATGACTTGAATTCTTATCCAATAAAATTTAGTGAAATAAGAGTTACTACTACTCCAAGAAGAATCGCATTAACAATTGAAGGGATTGCTCCATTCTCTGAGGATAATATTGCAGAACGAAAAGGTCCCCCTTTTTCTCAAGCTTTTCATGATGGTAAACCTACAAAAGCAGCTATTGGTTTTGCTAAAAGATATGGTCTGGCGCCTGAAAACTTAGAGATTCGAGAAACGCCAAAGGGTTCATTCGTTTTCGCTAATTTAATTGAAAAAGGCAAGCCTGTTGAGAGATTGTTGGCTGAATCTTTACCTGGTTGGATCACTAAAATTCAGGGAAGAAGGTTTATGAGATGGGGAAAAGGTGATTTCCGCTTTTCCAGACCTATACGTTGGATTGTTTCTTTGATTGATTCAGAGGTTTTACCTTTTAATCTTTCTGGTTGCGATCCGGAAATTCAAGTTAGCAATACCACAAGACCACATAGATTACATGGATCAGAATTAACCATAAAGAATGCGAAAACTTATTTTGATCAATTGAAGGATGTTGGAGTCACAGTTGATAGGAATACTCGTCTTTCCCAAATCAATGATTTAATTCTCAATCAAGAAATATTTAAAAAAGTTAAGGCAGATCTTACTGAACCTCTTTTAAAAGAGCTTACAGATTTAGTTGAATCTCCTTTGCTTGTGACTGGGGGGTTTGATGAGTCTTACCTAGATTTGCCTCCTGAAGTTTTGTCCACAGTGATGAAGGTTCATCAAAGATATATACCAATATATAAAGAAAATGTTGATTCTGATCCATTGTCACTTGACTCTAGAGACGTTTTATTGCCTAGCTTTTTTTGTATTAGCAATGGATTATCTTCAGCAAAAGAAAATATTATATTAGGAAATGAAAAAGTATTAAAAGCAAGGTTTTCTGATGCATCATTCTTTATAAAATCAGATTTATTAATGAATAGCTTGTCGCGTATTGATAAATTAAAAGATGTAACTTTTGCTCAAGGATTAGGTTCTTTATATGACCGTGTAAATCGGATTAAATGGCTTGCTAAATTATTGACATCAAAACTTAGATTTGTTCAAGAGGATATTGATAAATCTGTTAAAGTTGCACATTTTTGTAAACATGATTTAGTTAGTAACATGGTTGACGAATTTCCCGAGTTGCAGGGAATTATTGGATCTAAGTACTTACTTCATGAGGGTGAACCTAGAGATGTGTGCCTTGGAGTTTTAGAACATTACAAACCTAAAGGTAGTTCAGACTCTCTTCCATCAAATAATCTTGGGAATGCCGTTTCATTGGCTGAACGTTTTGAATTGCTTTTCAGCATTTATGCTAAAGGCGAAAGGCCTTCTGGATCATCTGATCCATATGCTTTGCGAAGGGCAGCTAATGGAATATTTTTGATTTTATGGAATAAAGATTGGCAATTAAATATTAATGAAATAATAAATGATTCACTAATATATTGGAAGCAGGTTTTCCCCTCTCTTTCTTTTGAAATAAATAGTCTTACGTGTGAGCTAAAGGAATTCTTTCGTCAAAGAATAGTTAGTTTATTAGAAGAGAAAGATATAGACTTTGATATTATTCAGGCAATTTCAGGTGATACAACTTCAACATCAAAATTATTAGATGATCCAACAGATGTTGATTTTCGTGCCTCATTATTAATGGATATGCGAAAAAGTAATACACTTAATTTGTTGCAAGCTGTAGTGTCTAGGGCTTCTAAGTTGGCAGAAAGAAGTTCAATAGCCAATGATGTGATAGATCCTTTAGGGTTTGTCGATAAGTCATTATTTGAAAAGGGTTGTGAAAGCGAAATGTTAAATGTATTAGAGAAATTAAAACCTTTAGCCACTAATTGTGATCGTTTAAAATATAAATTGTTAGCTGAAGGTCTAGTATCAAGCACTGAAACCTTGGCTAACTTTTTTGATGGAGATGAAAGTGTAATGGTTATGACCGAGGATATTAATTTAAGAAATAATAGGCTTAATCTATTAACGATCCTTCGAAATCAGTCTTTGAAGCTTGCTGACTTTAACAAGCTTAGTTAATTATGTATATTATTTATTACTGGTTTTTATACCACCTTTAATTGAACTTACTGCTAACATTTTATTAACTTCTTTATCATCTCTAACTGCACTAGGCACTGGCTTGTATGTGCTTGGTGCTAAGGCCTTTCCTCTTAAAACGGAACCAATTGTTAATAGAGTGAGTTTTAATTGTTGAAGCGGCTTCATTGCAACTACAGTTTTGTATAGATAACTATCAAATGTAAGTCTTTGAACATCCATGTCACCACACATTTCAACAAAGGCTTCCCTTGCTCCATCACTTGTGTAGAAAATTCTTTGGAGAATATCTAAAACTGTATAAGTAGTTCCATACTTTTTATCCCATTTCTTTAAATATTTTTTGAGATCATTTTCTGTGGGTATAATTTTTCCATTTTGACTTGATTCAACGATCTGCTCGGCACACATTCTTCCGCTTTTGGCAGCAAAATAAATCCCCTCTCCTGAGCTTTTTGTTACATAACCTGCGGCATCACCAACTAGAGCCATCCTTCCCACAACTCTTCTTGGCCTGGGATGTTCAGGGATTGGATGAGCTTCTACTTTGATTACTTCTCCGTTTACGAGTCTCTTCTTTGCTCTTTCTCTGACACCAATCTGAAGGCTTTTTATTAAACCACCATTTTGTTTCATTGTTCCTGTTCCAGCAGCAACATGATCGTATTTTGGGAAGACCCAACCATAGAAATCTGGCGATACATCAGTGCCTACATACATTTCAGCCCTATCTTCGTAATACTTCATTTCCTCTTTAGGAAGTTTTATTCTTTCTTGAATTGCTACAGCATAGTTATAATCACCAGCATCCATTGCTTTTGCAACTCTGCTTGTTGCACCATCTGCCCCAATAATTAAATCCACCTCAAGTTGCTTACCTTTCTCTTCGGTTTGGTCTTTAAGGATTTCGGTGTAATGAAGGGTATATGGACCTTGTTTGTTTGTACCAGTTTCTATTTTTGATACCAATCCATTTACTAATGTTGCGCCAAGTTCTGCGGCGCGATTTCTCATAAATGAATCCATTACTTCACGCCTCAACATGCCTATATACTCTTTATCACTTCCTGGATAAATATCATCCAAGATAATATCTACCTCTCTGTTTGATGGGGATATCATTTTCATGTTCCTGACTTTCCTATCAATAATTGATTCAGGAAGGTCAAATTCAGAAACCATGCACAATGGAATCGCCCCTCCACATGGTTTTGCATTATCAAGCTTTCTCTCGAAAAT
The DNA here is from genome assembly GCF_059772385.1 of Prochlorococcus sp. MIT2302. Taxonomy (NCBI): domain Bacteria; kingdom Bacillati; phylum Cyanobacteriota; class Cyanophyceae; order Synechococcales; family Prochlorococcaceae; genus Prochlorococcus; species Prochlorococcus sp. MIT2302. The sequence goes on from NZ_CM186285.1 coordinate 171,490, forward strand.
CCAAGTTTTAATTCCCGCTTTAGCTAAAATCTCTGCAGCGCATGATCCACTTGGACCACCACCAATAACAGCAACTCTTAACATCTTTGGATGAAAAATTTAGTTCTCTACATATAAAACTTACATCCTTATCTCATAGAAAGTATAAAGATTGGGGATACTCGTTACTATCGAAACATCATTTTTGTGAATTCCAATTGTTTTGACCATAAGAAGATCATATGAATTATCAAGATGAAATCCCGCTCGCTAAAAGGATTAGATCCATCAAAACCATTACTAGTAAGTCTTTTTTGCGTTTCGGACTTCTATTCGTAGGACTTGGCATATCCTTAACGTTTTTAGCTGATAAATCATTTTTAAGCCAAACAAAATCTTTGGATGATTCGATTAACTCTACTGAGACAAATCAAAATAAAAGTTTATTGGGCCATCTTCCCTATCCTGAGGCTTCAAAAAATGATTTAATTCTTCTCTCTTCAGGTATTTACGTACATAAAGAAATTTATGAAAATTTTAAGGAAATGCAATTTATGGCGGCCCAAAGAGGGATTTCTCTACAACTATTAAGTGGTTTTCGATCAATAGATTTGCAAAGAAAAATTTTTTATGAAAATAAATCTATTAGAAATCAAACTGCAGTTGAGCGCTCAATGGATTCAGCTCCTCCAGGCTATTCTGAACACAGCACAGGGTATGCAATTGATGTTGGTGATGGGAATTTCCCAGAGACTCATTTTGAGGTTGAATTTGAACAAACGCCTGCTTTTAAATGGATGAAGAGGTTTGCTCCTAAATATCATTTCGTTCTTTCTTTTCCACCCGACAACAAACAAGGAGTAACTTATGAGCCATGGCATTGGAGATTTGAAGGGACTGTTAATGCTTTGAGGAAATTTGAGGCTGCCAATAAAATTACAAAATTCAAATAACTTTGACTTAATTTTTTTTACTTCCAAATTTTATATTCGATATTTTAATTGGCATTTAAAACAGCTAAATGAAGTCACGGTGAGATATTCTTTATGTCTCTATTAATCAAAGAATTTTTAATTTTTTTAAATTATGAGTTTTGATATACAAGCCATAAGGAATATCGCAATAATTGCTCATGTTGATCACGGTAAGACAACTTTGGTTGATGCACTTTTAAATCAATCTGGAACTTTTCGAGATAATGAGGAAGTCCCCACTTGTGCTATGGATTCAAACGATTTGGAACGTGAAAGGGGAATAACTATTCTTTCAAAAAACACAGCTGTCACATACAACGATACCCGTATAAACATTGTCGACACACCAGGTCACGCTGATTTTGGAGGAGAAGTCGAGAGGGTTTTGGGCATGGTAGATGGCTGTCTTCTTGTTGTTGATGCGAACGAGGGACCAATGCCGCAAACCCGATTCGTTCTGAAAAAAGCTTTAGAGCAGGGCTTAAGACCTATTGTTTTTGTGAATAAAATTGATCGTGCAAGAGTAGAGCCTGAAACCGCGGTAGATAAAGTTTTAGATCTATTTTTGGAATTAGGAGCGGATGATGATCAGTGTGATTTTCCTTATTTGTTTGGGAGTGGATTGGGTGGTTTTGCAAAGACTGAAGTAAAAAGTGAAAGCGATAATATGAAACCTTTATTTGATGCAATTATTAGGCAAGTCCCTCCTCCTGTTGGGGATCAGAATAAGCCTTTACAATTACAAGTCACCACTCTTGATTACTCAGATTTTTTAGGAACAATTATTATTGGGAGAGTACATAATGGTGTAATTAAAAATGGTCAAAGGACATGCTTGATAAAAGAAGATGGGAGCCTAAAAAAAGGAAGGATTAACAAACTATTGGGATTTAAAGGATTAAAAAGAATTGAAATAGACGAAGCAAATGCTGGAGATATAGTTGCATTGGCTGGATTTGAGGATGTTTCTATTGGAGAGACTGTAGCTTGTCCTGATGAACCGAAGCCTTTACCTCTAATAAAGGTAGATGAGCCAACATTGCAGATGACTTTTGTTGTAAATGATTCTCCATTTGCAGGGAAAGAGGGCAAGTTTGTTACCAGTCGTCAGCTAAGGGATCGTTTAAACAAAGAACTTCTTACTAATGTTGCATTAAGAGTAGAGGATACAGATTCACCTGATCGCTTTTCTGTAAGCGGAAGAGGAGAGTTACATCTAGGAATTCTGATCGAGACCATGAGAAGAGAGGGGTATGAATTTCAAGTTTCTCAACCACAAGTAATTTTTCGGACCATTGATGAAATCAAATGCGAACCTGTTGAGACCCTAGTTCTTGATGTCCCAGAAGCTTCCGTTGGCGCTTGTATTGAAAGCCTTGGTGTCAGAAAAGGTGAAATGCAAAATATGGAAACGGGCACTGATCATAGAACCCAACTTGAATTTGTTATTCCATCAAGAGGCTTAATTGGATTTAGGGGTGAATTCATTCGTGCAACCAGGGGTGAAGGGATTATGAGCCATTCATTTTTTGAATACAGGCCATCTGTTGGAGATTTTGAACAAAGGAGAAATGGAGTACTTATTTCATTTGAGGAGGGTGTAGCTACTTTTTATTCCTTAAAAAATGCAGAAGACCGTGGACAATTTTTTATTACTCCTGGAGCTAAAGTTTATAAAGGAATGATTATTGGGGAGAATAATCGCCCACAAGATCTTGAATTAAATATTTGCAAGGCTAAACAGCTTACCAATATGAGATCAGCTGGTGCAGATGAGTTAGATCAATTGCAATCCCCAATTGAGATGACATTAGAAAGAGCACTTGAATATATTGGACCAGGAGAAATGTTGGAAGTTACACCAGAATCTATAAGGTTGAGAAAAATTAATGCAAAGAAAAATTTGAAAAAATAATGATCCTAATAGATAAACAGGATGATTTATTTATAAATGATTCTCGTTTTGAAATAGGAATGAAATTATTTAATTCTTGTCAATGGTATCAAGCTCATGATGTCTTTGAAGAGATATGGCATGAGACTGGCGGACCTGAAAGACAGTTGCTACAGGGAATATTGCAAGTTGCTGTTGCACAAGTGCATTTAGAAAATAGTAATACCAATGGTGCAACAATACTTTATGGAGAAGCATTGGGTAGGTTAAAAAGATATCAATTAAATAATTTAGGATTAGATATTGTGGGACTTTGTAAATGCATTAGCAGGAGATTGGAATTTCTTCAAATTGGTAATGACTTGGCTAGTTGCAGCTTGCCAGTTCTCTATTTTCTATAAAAACCATGTTAAGCCTCTTACTCTTTTGCTATTAAAAGTGAGATGAGTTAATATAATTTTATTGCTATATTTTTTAGCTTTATTTTAATTAAAAAAATAAAAAATTTAATTTTGATTAATTTAAATATATAGAACGCATCCCTCGTTAATTAAAATGGAATTTAAAAGAATCAATGAAATACAATTAACTGGTAAGAAATTTTATGAGATATTTTTACCTTGTTTGTTTATAATAATAGGTCTATTCGGTGCATTTAATCATGCACTTTGGAGAGATGAGATGCAAGGATGGCTGGTGGCTTGGCAAAGCGATACTTTGATAGATTTATGGAGAAATAACGCACCATCTGGGCATCCTATCCTCTGGTCATTATTAGTTTATTTTTCGAAAAATATTACTGGTACACCTATAAGTATGCAACTTTTGCATTGGGTTTTAGGTAGTTTAGCGATTTTAGTTTTTTGGAGATTTAGCCCTTTTAATTTATTGACTAAATCTTTATTTACTTTTGGATATTTTCCTTTTTGGGAATATTTCTTTGTATGTCGTCATTATGTAATTGCAGAATTAATAATATTTATTTTTTGTTCTATTTATCATTTAAAACAAAAAACCTATATTCCATTTGCTTTATGTATTGGCCTTTTGGCTAATACACAAGCTTTTTCCTGGTCATTAGCATTTGCAATTGGAATGACTCTTGTATTTGATTGGTTGGTAAATCCAATTCAAAGAGAAAATTATATGAGAAATAAAAAATGGATGTATGATTTGATTTCAAGTGCCGCTATTTCTTTCGCTTTATTGTGTTTTGGAGCTTTTAGTCTTTTCCAAGTAAAAGATTCCATTAAATTAGTTTCTTCTGTAATTGATTTTCGTCATTTTCTAAGAGTAATAGGACAGCTTTTTGGTGGGTATGTACTTATTATCCCTGATTCAAGTAGGTTTTTGGATCTAGTTATCTGTGCCTTAATTACTTTGTTCTTATTGGTAAGCACAATTGCCTTTGTTAAACATTATCCTCAGGCTTTGATTTATTTTTTTAGTGGTTTAGTTTTTTTATTTCTTTTTAACTATTTTTTATATTTTGGTATTGGATCAAGACATTATGGATATTACTTCCTTCTGATTATCTCATCAGTCTGGTTATCACAATCTAATCAAGAGCAAAAATTTAACTCTTCAAGTAATCAAAATCTTTTCACTAAAAGTAATTTATTGTATTTTCCAAGGTTGCTAACTTTTTGTTTAACCATTCATATGGTTGTTGGTGTGCATATGGTCTTAAATGATTTTCTTTTGCCTTATTCAGCTGGAAAGGCAACCGCTGAATATATAGAAGCTAAAGGATGGCAGGATTTCCCAATATTTGCTACGAGAGATGTTGAAGTGGCGACTGTATCAGGATACCTTTCTAGAGAATTCTATTTGCCTGAGTTGAATGGATTAGGTAGTTATGCACAGTGGGCTAATAGAGTTAAATTAGAAAGAAATAAGACATTAGATGCAGTTCAAGTTTATTTAGATAAATTCCCCAATGTAAATAAATTATTATTACTTTTAAGTAAGGAATCAGCTATCAGTAATCTGGAGCCAGGTGAATCTCTTTATTTTGATGAATTTAGTGTAATTGCCGATTCTAAATTTGAAAATTCCTTTCATGATTCAGAGAGATTCTACTTGTATTGGGTTGAGAGGATTATTGATTAATTTTGTAGATAATAGGTATAATTTATTATCAGATAATTCTTAATGTATAAACTTTTCCCTGATAGGTTTTAATGAAATGACTCTAGTTATTGAGAGTTTGGATTTAACCTTGTCCAAGAGAAATATTGTAAAAGACGTCACTTTGGATGTTAATCGTGGTGAGGTAGTTGGTCTTTTGGGTCCGAATGGCGCAGGTAAGACAAGTACTTTTAATATGATTGTGGGGTTGATTAAGCCAAACAAAGGCAATATTTATTTGGAGGGAAAGAGTATAAAAAACTTCTCAATGACAAAAAGAGTTCAATTTGGTATTGGCTATTTACCCCAAGAACCAAGTGTTTTCAGAAACCTTACAGTTATTGAGAATTTGGATATTGCTCTTTCTCAAGCTAACTTACCCATATCTTTGCATAGGAAAAAACGTGAAGAATTGATCGAAGAATTTAATTTAGTATCTTTTCTTTATCGTTTCGGCCATCAACTTTCAGGTGGAGAAAGACGCAGATGTGAAGTAGCCAGAGCTTTAGCAGTAGGAAGATTAGGTCCCAAATACTTACTTTTAGATGAGCCTTTTGCGGGAGTAGATCCTATTGCTATTAATGATCTACAGAATTTAATTGGGAAATTAAAAAATAAAAACATAGGAATATTAATTACTGATCACAATGTTAGAGCAACTTTGGCGATAACAAACCGCTCTTATATTCTTAACAAAGGGAAAATCCTTGCTGATGGATCTTCTGAAAAGCTCAAGAGGAATCAAGTAGTAAAAGATAATTATCTTGGCAATTCATTTGAATAATTACTATGCTTAAAAAAACATTTTTTTTAACTAGATTTCATAACTTATTAAAAAGAAAGTTGAAAGTAATTCCGTTGTTAGATAGATGGATTTTTTTTGAATTATTACCACCTTTGTTTTTTTCGATTGCTGCGTTTACGGTTGTTTCTCTTTCTTTAGGCGTTATTTTCGATTTAATAAGGAAAATAGTTGAGATTGGACTCCCGATATCTATTGCTATTAAGATTTTAATGCTAAGGCTCCCTAGCTTTATTGTTATCTCTTTCCCAATGGCAATGCTACTTTCAACATTGTTAGCTTATGGAAGTCTAAATGATAATAGTGAAATTAAGGCTTTAAAAAGTATTGGTATATCAATTTATAGACTTGTATTACCAGGGATAATTTTATCAATATTTATGTCATACATGACTTTTATATTTAATAACAATATTGTTCCAATTGCAAATAAAAATGCTGAAATAGTCTTATCTAATTCTTTAGGAAGATCTTTTGCAAATGAACAGGGAGAGGATATTATTTTTTCAAAGAAAGGCGAAATTATAGATCCATATTCAAGCTACAAAAAAAGAGGAGTTACTCATCTTTTTTATGCTAGAAGGTTTTTTGACGGACAGATGTTGGATGTAACAGTAATTGATTTCTCTAAACGAGGTTTTACTCAAATGCTTAAGGCGAAAAAAGGAACCTGGAATAGTGACAAAAAAAATTGGGAATTTTTTGATGGAGATATTTTGACTTTAATTCCAGATGGTAGTAACACAAGAACTAAATTTATGAGCTTTTTGTATCCATTAGGCTCTGAACTTACGAATATTGCACAATTGCCTAAAGATGCTAATGATATGAACCTTGGAGAGGCTAATACTGCCATGAAGCTATATCAAAGAAGTGGCAATATCAAAGAAGCAAGAAAAATGAGGGTAAGAATTCAAGAAAAATTTACTTTGCCAATTGCTTGCACGGTTTTTGCTTTGATCGGCTGTAGCTTTGGGGTAATGCAAAAGAGCGGAGGAGGCAGGAGTCAAAGTTTTGGATTAAGTATTATTTTGATCCTTACTTATTACATCCTAAGTTTTAGTTTTAGCTCACTCGGAGTCAAAGGAATAATAAATCCTTTCCTTGCTGCTTGGACCCCTGTTTTTTTGTCTATGCTAGGTGGAGGTTTTTTGTTAAAACAAGCAAGCAAATGATCTGGTCACTATCAAATAAACTCTAGTAGCTTTTATAAATGCTTGATTTTCTTCTAAATATTTTTTCTTTTGATCCTGTTATACTGCTTGGATTTGTAGCTTTCTTTTCTTTATTAATTGCTTTGCCTATTTCTTTTTGGTCAGTTGCTGGGAGCAGTAATTCCACCAAATCTAAATTTTTAGTTGCAGTAGCAAATCTTTTTCTAACTAGTCAATTGATACTTAGATGGTGGCAGTCAGGACATTTCCCAATTAGTAATCTCTATGAATCACTTTGCTTTTTGACTTGGGGTTGTACGTTGACTCAACTTTTTCTCGAAAGGGCATGGAAGTCTCCAATTGTCTCTGCGGTTGCGACCCCTATCTCATTGCTTTCAATAGGTTTTGCTAGCTTTGTTTTGCCAGAGAATTTGCAATCTTCGGCTCCTTTAGTTCCAGCACTACGTTCTAGTTGGTTGGTAATGCATGTCAGTGTAATTATGTGTTCATATGCGGCATTACTAGTAGGTTCGATTTTGTCTTTTGGTGTATTTATTGTTGACTGGAATAAGCAATTTAATATGCGAAATAGCTCTTTTGGGTCGGGTTCATTTAGGAAAAGTTCTGAATTATATTTAAATGAAAAAAATGAAAACTTAAATTCAATACAACCGGTTGAATTTACAAAAGCTGAGCAACTTGATTCTTTAAGTTACAGGTCAATAACTGCTGGATTTTTATTACTTACAGTTGGTCTTATTAGTGGTGCTGTTTGGGCTAACGAGGCTTGGGGTAGTTGGTGGAGTTGGGATCCTAAAGAGACTTGGGCTTTAATATGTTGGTTGGTCTACGCGGCTTATTTGCATACAAGAATAACAAGAGGATGGGAGGGGAAAAAGCCTGCATTGGTTGCTATTGCAGGCTTTTTTGTTATTATTATTTGTTATATTGGAGTCAATCTTCTAGGAGTCGGCTTGCACAGCTATGGATGGTTCTTTGATGCGTAGTGGTTGATAATTACTTAATTATTTCTCTATGATTATTCCATTTTGTGCATCATTAGCAACTTTTCTTAGAGCATCACATCCTTCTTTGAGTGATGGATAAGCAAACATACCACTACCTGCAATAAAACAATTTGCCCCTGCAGCGCAGCATTGAGATAATGACCAATCTGCTTTTATACCTCCATCAACTTCTATATCTACGTTGAATCCATTTTCTAAAATCATTTTTCTTAATTGAGTTATTTTGTTGAGCATTGTTGGTATGTAAGCTTGTCCACCAAACCCAGGGTTAACAGTCATTACTAATACGTGATCAACCATGTCAAGAACATCCTTCACCATATCCATCGGAGTATGAGGATTAAGTGCTACTGAGGGTGACCCTCCTAGTTGACGAATTTTTCCGAGAATTCGATGAAGATGAACATTTGCTTCAGCATGTGCAATTACAACACCTGGTTCTCCTTTTGCACCCTTACTGGCTTCTACATATCCCTCAAGCATGGTTTCACAATTGTATTGACTAACCATTAACTGAGTCTCAAATGGAACTTTGCAATATTTTCGGCAGGCGGAGATCATATCTGGTCCGAATGTGAGATTTGGAACAAAGTTTCCATCCATTACATCAAATTGAATTCTGTCTACACCTGCTAATTCAAGGTCTTTTACGCATTGCCCCATATTTGCCCAGTCTGCTGGCAGGACCGAAGGGATTATTTGAACTGGACGGTGCTCAGAAAAAATTGCTGACGAAATGGATTGGATCATTGTTTTTGTCTTTTGGCAAAGATTCTATTAATTCATGGTCCCAAGTTCTAGTGTGACCATGCACTGATACAGTAATTATTGCTTATCAACAGATAATAAGTTTTTTGTGAGTACTTTTTTCTGAGCATTTTTCAATGCCCTCAATTACTTACAATATTGTCTGCCTTAAGGCGTAAATTTCTTTACCTAGCTGCAAAAAGTGGATCGTACTCTCGTCCAAGAAATTCTTGAAGTAGTTGAGCAAGCTGCAATTGCTTCGGCTCAATTGACTGGTTTGGGTCAAAAAGATGAGGCTGATGCCGCAGCCGTTGAGGCAATGCGAAAGAGAATGGGAACCATTCAGATGCAAGGAAGGATCGTTATTGGAGAAGGAGAAAGAGATGAAGCTCCGATGCTTTACATAGGAGAAGAAGTTGGATCAGGCTCAGGCCCTGGAGTTGATTTCGCTGTAGATCCCTGCGAAGGAACAAATTTATGTGCAAACAGCCAGCGTGGATCGATGGCTGTTTTGGCAGCCTCAGATAGGGGTGGTTTGTTTAATGCTCCAGATTTTTATATGAATAAATTAGCTGCTCCTCCAGCAGCTAAGGGGAAAGTTGATATCAGGAAAACTCCTACAGAAAACATAAAAATCTTGAGTGATTGCCTTGGTATCGCAATTAGCGAATTAACTATTGTTGTTATGGATAGAGCTAGGCACAAAAATTTAGTTTCCGAGATCAGGTCTACTGGTGCCAGGATTCAGCCAATCTCCGATGGAGATGTCCAGGCAGCCATAGCATGTGGATTTGAGGGGACTGGCACGCATTGTTTGATGGGTATTGGTGCTGCTCCTGAGGGGGTTATTTCAGCTGCAGCAATGAGAGCACTTGGTGGGCATTTTCAGGGGCAACTTGTTTATGATCCTGCAATAGCTCAAACATCAGAATGGGCAGACTATACAAAAGAGGGAAATATAAAAAGATTGAACGAAATGGGCATAACTGATATTGACAAGATCTATGAAGCAAATGAACTTGCCTCCGGAGAAAATGTTGCTTTTGCTGGTAGTGGAATCACAGATGGATTGCTTTTTGATGGAGTTAAATTTGAAAAAGATTGCATCAGAACTAGTAGTCTTGTGATTAGTACGCTTGATCAAACAGCAAGATTTACCAATACAGTTCACATCAAAGATGGTGCTCAAAGCATCTCTTTGAAGTGAGATTTAAGTAAATGATCTAAGGGGCTATTTATGCATATTGCTGTCGTCGGTCTTAGCCATCGCACGGCCCCAGTCGAAGTGCGTGAAAAGCTAAGTATCCCAGAAGAACTAGTCGAAAAATCATTTGATAATTTAAAGAAAATTGATCAAATATTAGAAGTTTCTATCTTGAGCACATGCAACAGACTTGAAATTTATAGCTTAGTTAAGGACCCGAAATTGGGAATAGAAGCAATCAAATCTTTTCTCCTAGAATTTTCGGGTCTTGAAGATGAAATTCTTTCACCACATTTATTCAACTTTGTCCAAGAGAAGGCTGTTTCTCATGTGATGAGGGTCTCTGCCGGTTTGGATAGTTTGGTTTTAGGAGAGGGACAAATTCTTTCTCAGGTAAAGAAAATGGTCCGACTTGGCCAAGACCATCAAAGTTTAGGTCCTATTTTAAATAGATTATTAACACAGGCAGTTAGTACTGGTAAAAGAGTAAGAAGCGAAACAAATCTAGGCACTGGAGCAGTTTCTATAAGTTCTGCGGCTGTAGAACTAGCCCAGTTAAAACTTGGGCAAGCACATGGAAGAGATCAATTAATGAGTTTAGAAACTGAAAAGGTTGCAGTTGTTGGAGCCGGTAGAATGAGCCGTCTATTGCTTCAGCATCTCCAATCAAAAGGATGTTGTTCCCTGACTCTTCTAAACAGAACAAAAAAAAGGGCTGAGGAGCTATCAGCGGCATTTCCCGATATTCAAATTGATTGTCAATTAATAGATCAACTTGATACTTGTCTTTCTCTAAGTACACTTGTTTTTACAAGTACAGCTGCTAATGAGCCAATTATTGATGCTGAGAAATTGACTAAAATTGATAGAAAACCTTTACTCAGACTTATTGATATAGGAGTTCCAAGAAATATTTCTTCTGATGCAAAATTAGTTTCTGGGATTGAATCTCATGATGTAGATGACCTTCAAGAAGTGGTTTCAAGAAATCAAGAAGCAAGACAAAAGCTCGCTTTAGAAGCAGAAGGATTAATAGATGAGGAATGTCGTATCTTCTTAGAATGGTGGGATTCTTTAGCTGCTGTTCCTACTATTAACTGCCTTAGGTCTGGTTTGGAGTCAATCAGAAAAGAAGAACTTCAGAAAGCATTAAGCCGAATGGGTCCTGATTTCTCCGCTAGAGAACGAAAAGTTGTTGAGGCATTAAGCAAGGGTATTATTAACAAAATACTTCATACTCCTGTAACCAAATTAAGAGCACCTCAATCAAGGAGTGATCGTAGAGATTCTCTTGACGTGATTGAAAAACTTTTTAATCTTGATGTTTCTAGTTCTTTAAACAAGCCCAAAAACAACTGATATTGTTATTTACTTTTGAAATTCTTACTACATATCACTTTTTACTAGATTAATGAGCACTCTATCCAGTAGGTTTGCTCCGAATAGCCTACTAATAGTGCCTTCATGAAGAGAGTACTTGCCATCATTCTTGGCGGTGGAAAAGGGTCACGCCTATATCCATTAACAAAAATGAGAGCAAAACCCGCCGTCCCACTAGCGGGTAAATATCGACTAATAGATATTCCCATAAGTAATTGCATTAATTCGGACATCAGTAAAATGTATGTTCTTACGCAATTCAATAGTGCATCACTTAACAGGCATATTGCACAGACGTATAATCTGAGCGGACCTTTTGGTCAAGGTTTTGTTGAAGTTTTAGCCGCTCAGCAAACACCTGAAACACCATCTTGGTTTGAGGGCACTGCTGATGCTGTTAGAAAATATCAATGGCTTTTTCAAGAGTGGGATGTTGATGAATATTTGATTCTTTCTGGAGATCAGCTTTATCGAATGGATTACAGCTTATTTGTTGAACAGCATAGAAAAACAGGAGCTGATTTAACTGTTGCAGCTTTGCCAGTTGACTCCGCGCAAGCTGAGGCATTTGGTTTGATGCGTACTGATGAATCTGGAAATATTAAAGAATTTCGTGAAAAGCCCACTGGTGATTCATTGAAAGCAATGGCTGTAGATACTTCAAGGTTTGGATTGGAACAAACGGAGGCAAAGGAAAAACCTTATTTGGCTTCAATGGGAATATATGTTTTTAGTCGTGCCACTCTGTTTGATTTGTTAAATAAATTTCCTTCTTATACAGACTTTGGAAAAGAAATTATTCCTGAGGCTTTAGGTAGAGGAGACAAACTTAAAAGTTATGTTTTTAATGATTACTGGGAAGATATAGGGACTATTGGTGCATTCTTTGAATCGAATTTAGCTTTAACACAGCAGCCAACCCCGCCATTTAGTTTTTATGATGAAAAGTTTCCTATATATACAAGGCCAAGATATTTGCCACCTTCAAAAATTGTAGATACCCAAATAACCGATTCAATAGTTTCCGAGGGATCAATACTTAAATCATGTAGCATTCATCATTGTGTCTTAGGAGTAAGGAGTCGAATTGAAAGTGACGTTGTGCTAAATGAAACTCTGGTAATGGGATCTGATTTTTATGAGTCTTATGAAGAGAGAATAGCTTTAAGAAAGGGGGGTGGGATACCCCTAGGTGTAGGACAAGGAACAACTGTTAAAAGAGCAATTCTCGATAAAAACGCTCGGATAGGTGACAATGTGACAATAGTCAACAAAGACAACGTTGAAGAAGCTGATCGGGCAGATCAAGGTTTTTATATTCGTAATGGAATTGTTGTTATCGTTAAAAATGCAACAATTCCAGATGGAACCATAATTTGATTTTTATTTAATGTCCTAGAAATTCAATCAGCCTAGTTTTTAATATTCTATTATCAAATTTTTTTTAAAGAATCCTTCATCCCTGACATTAAGCTCTTTAATGCAGCGAAATGATTCCACAGTCGTCACACTAACTCAAGTAGAAATTTATTAACTTAATGACCAAGGCACATTTTGGATTAGTCGGTCTTGGAGTAATGGGTGAGAACCTTGTCCTGAATGCAGAGCGAAACGGTTTTTCTAGTGTGGTCTATAACCGTACTTATCAAAAAACTGAAGATTTTCTTCGAGGTAGAGGCTTAAATAAAGCAATTCAAGGAGCGAAGGATCTTCAAGAATTTGTATCAAAACTTGAACGTCCCAGGAGGGTACTAATGATGGTCAAAGCGGGTGGAGCTACTGATGCTGTCATTAATCAAATTTCGCCTTTCCTCGAAGAAGGTGATTTACTCATTGATGGTGGAAATGCCCAATTTATGGATACCGAAAGAAGAGTAAAAGAACTTGAGAGCAAGAGTTTTGGATATATCGGGATGGGTGTTTCAGGTGGAGCAAAAGGAGCATTGGAAGGACCTAGCATGATGCCTGGTGGGACAAAGACGTCTTACGACGCAATAGAGAGTTTGTTGAACAAAATGGCGGCTCAGGTCGACGATGGAGCTTGCGTGACTTATATCGGCCCAGGGGGCTCAGGACATTTTGTCAAGACAGTTCACAATGGAATTGAATATGGTATCGAGCAGATTTTGGCTGAGGCATATGACTTGATGAAGAGAGCATGTGGTATGAACGGTGATGAGATGGCATCTGTTATGGGCTATTGGAATAAAACCGAAGAACTTTCCTCCTATCTTGTTGAAATTACTGAGGCCTGTTTACGAGTTAAGGATCCGGAAGACAGTTCAGATCTTGTCGAAAAGATAATGGATAAGGCGGGTCAAAAAGGTACTGGCTTATGGACAGTCGTTAGCGCACTTGAACTTGGAGCTTCTGTGCCAACTATCTATGCCTCTTTGAATGGAAGGGTTATGAGCTCGATGAAAGATCAACGAAATTATGCAGAAACAATTTTGATTGGGAATAAGCCTTCTTTTGTTGATTTTGGAAAGCCTTCTGATGGTATGCCTTTGCTAATGGATTCAGTTGTATTGGCTACAATAGCGAGCTATGCACAAGGTATGGACATTTTACGACTCGCTTCTGACGAATATGATTACCATCTTGATATGCCCTCTATAGCTCAAATATGGAAAGGTGGTTGCATAATAAGATCTACCCTTTTGAGTCGTATACAGTTTGCATTTAAAAAGGATCCTAAGTTAAGCAATCTTATTCTAGATAGTTGGTTTGCTGATCAGGTGAATAAACGTCTCTCTGGTTTAACACAGGTGGTTTCTGCGGCTGCTAATGAGGGCATTCCAGTGCCTTGTCTTAGTAGTACGCTTGATTATTTAAACAGTTTTAGAACTTCTAGGCTCCCTCAGAACTTGGTCCAGGCTATGAGAGACTGCTTTGGCTCCCATACCTATGAGCGTGTAGACAAAGCGGGATCTTTCCATACTGAATGGATTGACTGATATCAATGACTAAATATGAAATCCAAGTTTCAGAAGACAAAATCGCTCTTGCTCTTGCCGCTTCTGATTTGATTGCTCAGGTCATTGACTCAACCTTGAAAAATAAAACTAGGGCTAAAATTGCTCTTTGTGGCGGATCCACCCCAAAAGCTGCTTATTCTTTATTGGGTAAAAAAAATATTGATTGGAAGAAAGTCGATTTGTTTCTAGGTGATGAAAGATGGGTTGACAGTTTATCGGAAGATAGTAATTGCTTTTTATTGAAAAATTCTTTGTTTATAGAAGGTAATCCTTCTCTGGAGGCATCATTTTTTAGTGTCTCAACTGTTGAATTAGCCACGCCAGAAGATAGCGCTAAAGATTATGAAAAGATTTTGAAAAACAATTTTGATGTGTATCCACCAAAATTTGATTTGATTTTATTGGGCTTGGGAGATGATGGTCATACAGCCTCCCTCTTCCCTGGCTCGGATGCATTGTTTGAAAGAGATAGCCTGATAACTGTTGGCGAGGGTAAAGGTCATAAAAGAATTACCTTTACCAGTAAATTGCTTAGTTCAGCAAATAATGTTGTCTTCCTAATCAGCGGATCTGCTAAACAAACGGCTCTTAAGCGTTTGCTTGATCAGTCAGAATCATGGGAACGTACTCCTGCAAAATTAGTCTCACCACATTCTGAAATCATTATTTTGGCTGATAAAGATGCTTACCCATCTTTCTAGCTAGATTGTAAATGATTAAAGAAGTACTTTAGAATTGATTTCTGATTTACCACCGACTGCAATTTCAATAACCCATCTCATACAGGGTTCAGAATTTTCAGATTGGGAATCTCTGAATGACACAATTATGGGTGGCTCAAGTCTTGCAAATTGTCGTTCATCAGATAAAGGCTTATTTCTTGAGGGGAACTTGGTTGAAGAGGGTGGAGGCTTTGTTAGTTGCCGCTCTCCAATTTTTGATAAACCTTTGGATCTTTCCAAATATTCTGGATTAATTCTTGATGTTGAAGGAGAAGGGAGAACGTTGAAACTTGCGATTGCTTGTGAAAAGAAACCTTTATCACTATCAAATTTTTTAAAAGGTGATATCCGCTGGGTTGCATCAATACCTACAAAGAAAACTGGAGCCAGTACAGTTAAAATACCTTTCAAAGATCTGGAACCGGCTCGTCGAGCAAAGCCCGTTCGACTACCTCTTATTTTTGATTCAACATGTATTAATCGATTTCAAATACTTCATTCAAAATTTGGCCAGCCAGGCAAAATTAACTCAGGATTTTTTGCTGGTCCTATCAAAGTCTTAATTAAGTCAATTAGTGCATACTCCTGATTTGAAAGATAACTGGATATCTGAAGTCGCCAAAGCGGCAGACCTTTGCATGAAGCCATATGTTCATTCTGTCTTTTTAGAAAATCAATTAAATGATGATAATGAGCTTGATGAATTGATTTTTAAAATTCAATGTAGAAATATTGACGGCGAAAGAGAAGAATCTATGGATATTGAACTTGAAGTGTATAAAAGCGGTAATGAGGTAAATATGACTATTGCTTGGAAATCTCTAATTGATAGGCCAATACTATGGCAAGGTAAGCATGCTATTTGGATGGACAGTTCTTCTGGTGTTCAATGCGAAACGCCTTCATATGGAAAACTTTTTGAGGCCCTTGCAAGAAGACTTAGGACGGTTTTTAAGACTTCATTGACTTGAACTAACTATATTTGATCGGTTGTGGCTCCTTGGCTTGATGAACTTACTAATCTCGAATACTTTCCAAGAATGCCTGTCTTATATCTAGGCTTTGGTTTCTCCCAATTCTCTCTCCTCCTAGCTAGTTCTCTCTCTTCGACATTCAATTGAATTAACAATTTATTAGCGTCAACGGTAATACTGTCTCCTTCCTCTACTAATCCAATTGTTCCCCCAACGGCTGCTTCTGGAGCAACGTGGCCAACCACTAATCCATATGATCCGCCACTAAATCGGCCGTCAGTAATTAGTGCAACTTTCTCTCCCAAGCCTTGACCCACAATTGCTGAAGTTGGAGAGAGCATTTCCCTCATTCCTGGCCCTCCCACAGGCCCTTCATATCTAACGACTACTACATCTCCAGCTTTAACTTTATTGTCTAGGATTGCACTTAAGCATTCTTCTTCACTCTCAAAAACCCTTGCGGGACCTGTTAAGACAGGAGTCTTTACTCCACTTATTTTCGCGACACTTCCTTCACTAGCTAAATTTCCTTTAAGAATAGCTAAATGTCCTTTTTTATAAATAGGGTTTGATATTGGTCTAATAACATCTTGATTCTCTTTGGGCTTTGAGGGGATATTTGAAAGTATTTCTTCAATTGTTTTACCTTCAATAGTTTTGCATTCTCCATGGAGCATTCCTGCCTCGAGAAGTAATTTCATTACTTGAGGTATCCCCCCAGCTTGATGTAGATCTACAGTTACGTATTTACCGCTTGGCTTGAGGTCGCAAATTACAGGAACAATTTGTCTTATACGTTCAAAGTCATCGATTGTTAAATTAACTCCTGCAGTTTTCGCAATAGCAAGTAAGTGAAGGACAGAATTTGTTGAGCCACCAACAGCCATGATGACACTGATTGCATTCTCAAAGGCTTTTTTTGTGAGTAAATCTAATGGTCTTATGTTGTCCTTAACTGCATTGACAAGTACCTGAGCACTTTTAGCAGCGCTTTCTGCTTTTTCATCATCTACAGCTGCCATAGTAGAGCTGAATGGCAAACTAAAACCCATCGTTTCAATTGCCGCAGACATGGTGTTTGCAGTAAACATGCCACCACAACTACCTGGGCCTGGGATGGCATTCTTTTCAACTGCTATTAACCGTTCTTCATCTATTTTTCCACTTGTTAATTGACCGACAGCTTCAAAAGAACTAACTACGGTTAGGTCGCAACCGTCTAATTTCCCAGGCTTAATTGTTCCGCCGTATACAAAAATTGAAGGTATGTTCATTCTTGCCATTGACAACATTGCGCCTGGCATATTTTTGTCACATCCACCAATTGCCAATACACCATCCATGCTTTGAGCATTGCAAGCTGTCTCGATTGCATCTGCAATAACTTCTCTTGAAACCAATGAATATTTCATTCCTTCTGTTCCCATAGAGATGCCGTCACTAACAGTTATGGTCCCGAATGTTTGAGGCATTGCACCAGCCTCTTTTAAAGCTGCTTCTGCTCTATTAGCAAGATCCATTAATCCCATATTGCATGGGGTTATTGTGCTGTGACCATTAGCTATTCCAATGATTGGCTTGTTAAAGTCATTATCGTCAAACCCAACCGCTCTGAGCATTGCTCTGTTTGGTGACCGTTGAATACCCTGTGTTATCGCATTTGATCGAAGCATTTGATTTTTATATTAATTGTTTAAAAATTAGAATTAATTAGAAGATCCCAGCTCCTCTAATTGTTTACGTACGTCTGCTATGGCCGAATTAAGCTGTTCAACACGTTGCTCAAGGTGCTCATTACTTTGATTCCCTAGAGTATTTGATTCTAATTCAGTTGCCTCAGATCCATCTTGAATTCTTGGTGCATAAAGCATTGCTTTTTGCTTTCTAGTTTCTTGCCTTTTTTCGGCTTCAGAAAGTAACCACCAAGCCAGGCCTGCAGCTCCTAGTACGGCACCACTAATTAATGATGCCAAACTTCCTGAATTTGAGTCTCGGTATTGGCTCATAACTTTGAATAACTTCTTTAAATGCTAGTCCGATGAGGTGACTCTGGTTTTGATACGTAATGATGGATCACCAATTCCAGGCGATAGTTCACTTTCCGATATTAATTCAGGATCTATACAAGCACAATAAATATTTAAATCTTGAATATTTTCGCCGATTTCTTTAAGACCTTGATTAGCGGCTAATACTGTAATCACTCTTATCCTTCTTGAATCAATTTTATTTTTTTTAAGATGATTTAAATCTTCTAAAAGTTGTTTACCGGTTGTTATTTGATCTATATAAAATATAATTCCTGCATTTTCCTCGATTTCTATAGGTAGCCCGCCAATACATAAATTTGAATTCGGAATTAAATTCCTAGCACCTCTAAAGAGCTCAAGCCCCGCAGGCAAGTATGGAATTGCTAAAATTGGGATGTCTGGATCAATAATCGAGCATTCAGTGGTTCCTTTTGAAGTAGTGATCTGCTCTTTTTTGCTAGGGATCCAATCTCTCAGAGCTTCATAAGTGAGCCAGGTGCCAATTTGTTCTAGGCCTGTTGCATAAAGAATTTCTGGGGTAGTAGGGTTCCTTAAAACAGTTAACCAATGTGATAAGAGTGGGTGAGGAGGAACTATTACTCTTAAGCTCATTGACATGATTCATTCTTGGCCTTATTTGCCATAACGTGAATAATTAAATTACCTGTTAAAAGTCCTTTTAAGCTCCAATGAACAAAAAAACTTCTTTCATCTCTGATTTTAAAACAATTGTTTTTTCTGTATTACTTATCTTTGTTTTTATATTCCCTGTTGAAAGTGTCTTTGCTAGAACGCCTGCTGAGATTCGCAATCAAGAAGAACTCAATATTTCTCAAGATATGTCTAGCCAGGACTTAAGTGGGAATGATTTCGTAAAACTAGATCTGAAAGGAATAAACTTTAGTGAATCCAATCTTACTGGAGCAGTTTTTAATAATAGTAAATTAAATGGAGCAGATTTGCATGGTGCGCAGCTTAATGACGCATTGGCGTATGCAACTGATTTTGAGGGTGCTGACTTAAGGGATGTCGACTTCAATGGTGCATTATTGATGGAAAGCACCTTCACAGATGCACTTATAGACGGAGCTGATTTTACTGATGCAGTAATCAGTCGAATACAGCAAAAAGAATTATGTTCTATGGCTTCCGGAGCAAATTCAAAGACTGGCGAGGATACCAGCTATAGTCTTGGTTGTTGATATTTTCAAAAAAAAATAAAAATGAGTGGTAGTCGTCTACCAGTTACGGTAGTTACAGGATTCTTAGGCTCTGGTAAAACAACACTCTTGAGACATCTTTTAAGTGAAGGTAATCAACGTCTAGCAGTAGTTGTTAATGAATTCGGGACAGTAGGTTTAGATGGAGACCTTCTTAAAAACTGTGGTTTTTGCACTAATGATGAAGTAGATGAAAGAATAGTTGAATTGAATAATGGTTGTTTATGTTGCACTGTTCAAGAGGACTTCCTTCCTGCAATGGAAGCTTTGCTCCTTAGATCAAATCAGCTTGATGGAATCATTATTGAAACCAGTGGTCTTGCATTGCCAAAGCCTTTATTGCAGGCTCTAAATTGGCCTGCAATAAGAGGTAAGGTTTTTATCAACGGAGTTGTAACATTAGTTGATGGATATGCACTCTCAAAGGGTAATCCCGTAGCTGATATAAAAAGTATTAATGAACAAATATTGAATGATAATAGTGTTGACCACTTAACTCCAATAAATGAGCTTTTTAGGGACCAATTGATTTCTGCTGATCTCGTTCTGATTAGTAGGTATGATTTGCTCTCTGCAAAAGATTTTTCTTCGGTTAGGAATGAGGTTAAAAAGCAGGGAAATCATTTTACTAATATCCTGCCAATATCTAATGGGGAAATTGAACCTTCATTGATTCTCGGCCTTAGCAGTGATCAATATGATATTTATGGTCTTAATCAAAATGACCACGACCACGACCACGACCACGACCACGACCACGGCCACGGCCATGACCACGTTGATGTAATCAGTGAGCATTTAAGATTTGAACTCCCAATTGAGCATGATGTATTAAAAAAACTACTTGTTAAACTTGTTCCGGAATATCAAATCCTTCGATTAAAAGGGAGATGCTGGATAGAGGGTAAAGCTTTGCCTCTTCAGATCCAAATGGTTGGATCTAGATTTAATTCATGGTTTGAAAGCTCGAATGATGATTCTTGGAGACCTTCTAGGTCTGGGCTTGATTTGGTCTGTCTGAGTCTTAAAGGCGGAGTTAAAAAAGCTATTGAGCGTTCCTTTTAATCAGTCGGTTCAAATTATTATATTTATATTAAAAATAGGTTGTTTTTTTGTGTATTTCCGCGATTCTTTGAGAGTTAAGAGATAATTCTCTTATATCAAATTTTAAGAGTTTCTAACCCGACTTTTTGTTGTGAGTAATGCAGTATCCACCACCCAGAATAATCATGTTCAGAGTCTTCCCAATACTTTGAAGATAAGTAACTGCAATAAATGTGGTGGTAATGGTTATATGAAATCTAGCCCAAATTGTTATCACACTTGTCTGACATGCTTAGGCAAGGGACTAATAAGTGAACAAAAAGAAAATATCAATTAGAAAATTTTTCAGATATTCTCTACAATAAATTTCTAGCCTTTTCCCTTGGGTTAACCAAGAAGAAGGAAAAAATTCGATTAATTTTTAAAAGTGTCTCTATTTAAAGCAAGAGTTTTTGTTCATTTAAGACCTTCAGTTTTAGATCCCGCGGGAGAGGCTACTAGGTCAGCTACTAAGAGATTAGGAATTGATGGTGTTACGCAGCTAAGAATTGGTAAATCTATTGAACTTGAAATCGAAGCTGCAAATAAGGAAGATGCACGATCGAAGATTGAATTAATGAGTGATCGATTGCTTGCAAATCCCGTAATTGAGGATTGGACGTTGGAGTTTAAGGATGAACAGAAATTAGCTACTAACTAAAAAAATGAATATCGGAATAATTGTTTTCCCTGGCTCTAACTGCGACAGGGATGTCAGATGGGCTACTGAAGGTTGTCTTGGGATTTCTACAAGTTTTTTATGGCATGAAACTACTGATTTGAACGGTTATGACGCAATTGTCATTCCAGGGGGGTTTAGTTATGGAGATTATTTACGTTGTGGAGCAATAGCAAGATTTGCACCTGTTTTAAATTCTTTAATACCTTTTGTTGACAAAGGAGGAAAAGTTCTTGGTATTTGTAATGGTTTTCAAATACTTACTGAACTTGGTCTCCTACAAGGAGCTTTGACAAGAAATAAAAATCTTCATTTTATTTGTGATAGAGCAAATCTATCTATTGAAAGCACAAAATCAACTTGGATGAAAAATTATAAAAAACATGATTCTATTTCACTACCTATAGCTCATGGAGAAGGGAGATATCAATGTAGCTCAGACGTGTTGAAAAAATTGCAGGATGATGATTCGGTGGCTCTTAGATACGCTAAAAATCCAAATGGATCAATCTATGATATTGCTGGAATTACAAATAAAAAGGGAAATGTTTTGGGGATGATGCCACACCCTGAAAGAGCTTGTGATGATGTTTTAGGGAATATTGATGGCAAATCAATTCTTGGTACGCTTCTTTCTTGAACTTATAAATCAAGGCATTAAAAAAAGCTGCTATCAAAACGAGTGATAGCAGCTTTTTATTAGCATTTTGCTTAGTACTTGTATCCCGCTACAAATAGTTGTTCGTCAGAAGAAGGTTGAGAACCAGCAACATATAATCCTTTTGATGCTTCAGAGTTTGCTTGAGCTCTTGCTATAAGTGCTTTTTGTCCATCAGCAGTATTTGAGCCTTTCCATGCTTTTAGACATGAATGTTGTAGAGCACGACCATATGAGAATGAAACATTCCACTTAGCTTTTCTGTCGATTTTATTCATCAGATTTAAATAAACTGACGCAGCTTCCTCGCTCAAGCCACCTGAAAGGAAAGTAATCCCAGGAACACTCGCTGGTACACAGCGTTCCATTGTGCGGATTGTCATTTCAGCAACTTGCTGTGGATCAGCTTTTGTAGAGCTGTCAGCACCCTGTACTGTCATGGATGGCTTTAGAAGAGTTCCTTCTAGAAGTACACCATTAACCTGGCAAGCCAGATAAACCTCTTTAATTACTTCTTCTTGAACTGCTGCTGTCTTTTCGATTGAATGCGAACCATCCATAAGGATTTCTGGTTCAATAATTGGGACCAATCCAGATTCTTGTACTGATCTAGCGTATCTTGCTAACCCCCAAGCATTTTCTCTTATGGAAAGTTTAGAAGGACAACCATCATCTGTAATTTGAAGTACTGCTCTCCACTTAGCAAATCTTGCACCTTGCTCGTAATAATCAGCAGCTCTTTCAACAAGGCCGTCTAAACCTGAACAAAAAGTTTCTACATCGTGTCCACCAGCTAATGGTCTTAGACCTTTATCAACCTTGATTCCTGGGATTATTCCAAGCTTCTCAAGTTTTTTAACCATTGGCTCACCATCTGGATGGTTCTGGAAAAGAGTCTCTTCAAAAAGAATTGCTCCACTTATGAAGTTTCCTAGACCTTCTGTGGTGAAAAGCATACCTCTATAGGCTTTTCTATTGTCCTCAGTGTTCTCAACACCTATTGAAGCAAGTCTTTTTCCTACTGTTTTGGTTGATTCGTCAACAGCAAGAATCCCTTTGCCTGGCTGGGCTATGGCACTTGCTGTTTTCTTTAGTTCTTCTGCGTAGTACGAGAGTGCCATTTATGCAACAAAAATTTCCTTAAGATTATTCCATATCAACGGCCCTTTTTGTGGCTTGTTACACCTAAAAAATTGTTTTTTGTTTTTTTGGTGAATTTCTTTAATTGATTTCAAGCTTCATACCTATTGAGTTTGATTCATGGACCTTGTCGCAAACTTTTTGGCTGGCTAATCCCTCAGCTAAGCCTGGGATAACAGGTGTACCGTCTTTTATGCTTTGAGCCCACCAGCTTTGTATTCTTGCTACTGGAGCAATTCGTCCATCAGTCCAAGTTTTTGAAAAGGAAAGATCTGAATCTGGTTGAATATTTTTAAGCACCTCTCCTTTGTTTGAGTACCACAAACCAAATCCATGGACATAATCGTTCTGGTTGTCGCTGCTAAGCACAAGAGTTCCATTACTCCCATATATTTCCAGACTAAAACCCCTGCTTTGTTTTGTAACTGCAGAGAGATTTACCTGGACTGGAATCAAATTGTTATTAATACTTTTTATTTGTAGTTGAGAAATACTTACATCTTCACTTGTCACTTTCCTAGTGGTTTTTGATTGTGTACAAACTCTCTCTTTGATTGAAGTTGAATTTATTGCGCTCAAAGAATGAGTTGGACCAATTAGCCAATGAATCATGTCAAAAGCATGTGTACCTAAAGCGCCCAAGACCCCTCCACCAGAATCTTTATCTGAATACCAATTCCATGGCCTATCGGGGTTTGCTCTGCTACTCATTAGCCAATCTAGTTTTACAAGATAAGGTTCATCTAATTTCTTATCGTTAATCATTCGCTTTGCTTGCATGAACAGAGGAACCGCTCGATATTCGTAATCGACAGCTATTTTTAGATTTCTTTGGAGCGCATTTCTTTGAAGCTCTTTTACCTCGTCAGAGTTTAAGCAAGTTGGCTTTTCTAGTAAAAGATGTTTTCCAGCTTTAATTGCCTCAAGTGCCAGTTCATATCTGGGGGCTGGTGGCGTAGCTATTATTATTCCATCTATTTCGGAATCATTGACTAGATCTTCCCAGGTCTCATAAGCACGAAGATTGTTCTTATTGCATGCTTCTTTAAGCCTTTCTGGCCGAGGATGCCACAAACCCACTAGCTCTATATTCTTATTTGACAATGATGCAGGAATATGAACACTTTCACCGAAACCTAGTCCTGCAATGGCTATGCGGAGAGGATGATCTGAATTGATCATTCTTTTGAATAATTAATGAGTTTAAGCATTTTCGCATCCATATGAAATCACATCATCAAGTAGTTTATCTCCGTTAGGGTCTTCCCATTTTGTGGTTAATTTCTTTTTACCATTAACTGAAATATCTTTAAATTTATTGGTTAAACAATTGATGTTCATTATATAAACATTCTCTTCTATTTTCTTTGACGTAGAAGGATCGATTTTTAGGTATTTTGTGGTTAATTCTATTATTCCTTTTTCTTTAATATGAATATTTTCTCTGTCTAAATATTGCATCCCTGTAGGCGTTTTACTCACTTCAATCCAATTAATATTGGCTCCATATACTATATTTGTTTTATTGAATAAAATTATTAACATTACCACTAATGTTTTTAAGAGAATTTCAATTTTATTTTTTATCTTTTGATGTATTTTAATCATTAGTTTGTCACATTGCTTTTTTTTGTCTTATGTAGCCGAAGTATCTTTGCCAAAGTTTCTTTAAGTTCTGTTCTAGGTACGATGGTATCTACGAAGCCATGATCTTGAAGATATTCTGCGGTTTGGAAATTATCTGGCAGTTTTTCTCTCAATGTTTGTTCAATTACTCTTCTCCCTGCAAATCCAATCAGTGCTTTTGGCTCAGCAAGGATTAAATCTCCAAGCATGGCAAAACTAGCGGTAACTCCCCCAGTGGTGGGATGGGTAAGTAAAGGCATATAAAGCAATTGAGCATCTCTATGTCTTTCTAGTGCTCCTGAAATCTTTGCCATTTGCATCAGGCTTAGCATCCCTTCTTGCATTCGAGCACCACCAGATGCACAAACAATTAGTAATGGTAATTTTTCTTTGGTTGAATGTTCTATGAGCCGTGTAATTTTCTCTCCCACAACAGATCCCATTGAACCACCCATGAACCTGAAATCCATTACGGCTAATGCCATGGGAATAGAATCTACCTCGCATGTACCTGTCAGCACACCATCTTTGAGTCCAGTACTTGCTTGACTTTCTCTCAGTCTATCTGCGTAAGCTCTTCGATCTTTGAACCCGAGAGGATCAACGGGAGTTATATGATTATTGATTGATTTAAATGTGCTTGGATCAGTGATTAGTCTTATTCTCTCTTCGCTATCTATCCGATTGTGGTGATTGCAGTTGCTACAGACACTGCAATTATCTATTAAATCTTTTCTATAAACAACTTGGCCACATTCTGGACATTTTTCCCATAGTCCATCACTTTCTTCAGATTCCTGAGTTACTTTGCCAACAAATTGCTCTTTTCTTCTATCAGCAAACCAGTCGAATAATGACACAGCTATTTAGTGATTGAATTTAATTTAGTACCCTAAGTCCCATTAAAGGTGTTAGAAAGTTTAAATCTTATCTATAATCCAAGAACAAAATATCCCAATTGAGAGGAATGGTGCGAAAGGATACTGTTGTAATGGCTTAAATCTTTTTGTAAGTTTTCCACTTAAACTATATATAGCTGAGAGTAGGAATGAAATGCATAATGATAAAAAACTCAATTCAATACCAAGCCATATTGTACTAAAAGATGAGAGTTTTATGTCACCCATCCCTAATGAATTTACTCCTAAAATTTTATAACTTATACAACTGATAAAATACATAATTAGAAAGATAATAATCATTGATAAAGAATTATTTATTAATAACCATTTAATATCTATCCCTTTATTTGTTATGCCAATGCATAACAAATAAAGAAAACCTGAAATAGAGAATAATATTAATTTATTTTCACTTATTAGTAGTGTGTTTTTGTCTTCTATAGAAATAGAAGACAGGAAATATAAAAGTATCAAAGTAAATAATATACTAATCAAGATTATTTATTAGCTTTATCTATTATACTTTATTTAATAAGCTTTAATTGATTTGATTTGTTATCCTGCAGCTTTTTTCTCTTCTATCATTTTATGAATAATAGGTGTAAGAATAAGTTCCATCGCAAATCCCATTTTTCCTCCGTTAACAACAATACTTGTGGGACTTGACATGAATGAATCGTGTATCATTCCTAATAAGTATTGGAAGTCAATTCCCCATTTTTCTCTTGAACCTTTTCTGAAATGAATAATTACAAAACTTTCGTCAGGTGTTGGAATGTTTCTGCAAATAAATGGGTTTGACGTATCAATTGTCGGAACTCTTTGGAAGTTAATATCTGTACGACTAAATTGGGGGCATATGTGATTAATGTAATCAGGCATTCTTCTCAGAATCGTGTCAACGATCGTCTCGGCTGAGTAACCCCTTTCTGCATTATCTCGGTGAATTTTTTGTATCCACTCTAGATTTGTAATTGGTACTACACCAACAAGTAAATCAGCAAATGATGCTACGTCATAATCTTTTCCTACAACGCCACCATGGAGACCCTCGTAAAATAATAGGTCTGTTCCTGTTGGAATGTCTTCCCAGGGAGTGAATTGGCCTGGATCTAATTTGGTTCCTAAACGAGTGTTATGCTCTTCTGCTTCTTCAGGGCTATGCAAATAATATCTTTTCTGGCCACCACCAGTTTTGCCATATTGACTAAAGAGATCTTCCAATTTATCGAATAAATTTGCCTCTGGTCCAAAATGTGAAAAGTTTTCACCCCTTGAAAGTGCTTCAGACATTGCCTTCTTCATAGGCATTCTTTCGAAACGGTGATAACTATCTCCTTCAACAACTGCAGGAACAATCTTTTCGCGAGCAAATATATGCTCAAAAGCTCTTTTAACTGTGCTTGTTCCTGCACCTGACGAACCAGTTACAGCTACTACTGGGTGAAGCTTTGACATCGACGCTTATGTATTGACTTTTTATTTTTACAGGTCGACTGACCATCAAAGGGAATCTATTCAAAGAGTTTTTAAATTTGTGAATTAATTATTTTAATTTTTTTGCTAAAAGTTCACCCATTTGGGAACAACTGACCTGCTTCGCTGTCTCATTTCTCATCAAGTCGGAAGTTCTATAACCCTCAGTCAGAAGCTCGTTAATTGCATTTTCTAAATAATTCCCTGCTTGTGTTTCATTAAAGGCAATTTTTAACATCATTGCAGCAGATAAAAGCATTGCTATTGGATTAGCTATGTCTTTCCCTGCTATGTCAGGAGCTGAACCATGAACAGGTTCAAAGACACCTGGACCATTAGTGGTTAACGACGCAGAGGGAAGCATGCCAATTGATCCAGTAAGCATGGCTGCAATATCGCTAAGAATGTCTCCAAATAAATTGCTTGTAAGTATCACATCAAATTGGCTTGGATTCCTAACAAGTTGCATCGCTGCATTATCCACATATTGATGAGTTAGCTCTACTTCTTTGTAATTTTTAGATACCAATATTGTTTCATCTCTCCATAACTGACTTACGTCTAGAACATTAGCTTTATCGACTGAGCAAACTTTATGATTTCTTTGTTTGGCCAATTTAAAAGCAATTTCTGCTATTCGATTGACCTCCTCTGAGGTGTAGGTCATCGTATTAAATGCCCTTTCTCCCTTTTCTGTTTTTATCCTTCCTTTTGGTTCACCAAAGTAAATACCGCTGGTAAGTTCTCTAACTACTACTAGATCAACTTCTTTAACAAACTCCTCTTTTAAGCTACTTGCTTTTGTTAAGGAGGGAATTATTTTCACTGGTCTTATATTTGCGAAAAGATCTAAAGAAGATCTGAGGTTAAGTAAACCTGTCTCAGGTCTTTTCTCCCTTGGCAATTTGTCATACTTTGGGTCTCCTATAGCTGCTAATAAAACAGCATCAGAGTTTTTACATTCTTGAAGGGTTCTATCTGGAAAGGCAACACCCTCTGAACTTATAGCCGATCCACCAAAAGGCATTTCTTTGAATTTGAGCCCAAAACCAAATTTCCTTGAGACAAGGTCAAGGATTTTATGAGTGACGTTAGTTATCTCTGGACCAATTCCATCGCCTGGCAATAATGTTATTTTGTAAGAATTCATTTTTTCATGTTAATTAAAGGAAAAACTTACCTGGAATTTTTTCGATCTAATTTACGAATGGTTTTTGCTATCTCAGGTAGTTTTTTGAAATTAGCAGAGCACCTTAGCCATAGTTTATTGGGAATAGCTGGGAATCCACTAACAACTTTTCCAGTCTCAATATCAGATACGATTCCTGTTTTTGAGCTGGCTATAACTCTGTCTCCGATTTTGACTTTATTTCCTACCCCTACCTGTCCAGCAAGGATTACTGCGTCTCCAATCTGAGCTCCTCCAGCAATACCTACTTGGGCAGCCATAGCACATCCCTTACCGGTTGATACTCCGTGACCAATTTGAACTAAGTTATCAATTTTTGTATCTTCACCAATTATGGTTTCTCCTACGGAAGGTCTATCAATTGTTGACCCACTACCAACTTCTACTTTGTTTCTTAAAATAACTATGCCCACTTGAGGCATTTTTTTCCATCCATTTTTTGTAGGCACGAATCCAAAACCTTCACCACCAATAACGGCATTAGCATTAATTACACATTCGTTTCCAATTTTAGATCCAGAATGAATAACACTATTTGCGTGAATTAAATTCTTAGCACCAATGCTTACGTTTTTATAGACAACAACGCCTGGATGAATATAAGTCTCGTCCCCAATTTCTGTATTATCTCCAATGTAAGTATTAGCTCCGATTGAAACATCTACACCGATTTTTACATTTTCTCCGATAATTGCACTTTGATGGATGCCTTCACTTTTTATCTCAGAAGGATAAAGAAAGTCTAATGTTTCAGCAAAAGCAATCTTGGGATCTTTAAGTATTATCCAATCAACTGAAATCTTCTTTGCTATTTCAACAATATAAGTATCGTTTGCTGGTAGTAATAGAGCAGAGGCTTTTGAAGTCTTGATCAGATTTCTAAGATTTATTGGACTATTTTTGTCTAGAAAACTGATTTCATTTTTCTTGGCTTTTTCTAAAGAGGCTGCATTTAAAATAACTGGATTGTTTTGAATATTAAAGTCAACCACACCGGATTGACCTTGCTTCAGATTTTCGACAATTTCCTTGAATTGCATGATTTAATTGGGGAGAGAAAGTTACTATTTTTATTTGAGTTATTCACTTGTCAGAACCAGAACATCTCTGTGAATAACAAGGGGAGATCCTGTTGCTTTGGATTTAGATTTGATTCCTATTTTTATAGCATCACTGCTCATTGAGCAAATCCCCTTAGCAATTTCTTCTCCTTTGGTGTTGATAACTTTTACGGGTTGATTAGAAATAAAATTCCCATTAACTTTTTTTACTCCAACTAGTAGCAGTGAAGCTCCTTTATTTTTGATGGCTTCACTTGCACCATCATCTAGATGAATTTCCCCTACTGGTTTGATCGCATGTGATAACCAACTTTTTCTATTTCCTATTGGATTGGGATGAGGGTGGAAAACTGTTCCTATTTTTTTTCCATTAAGTAATTTACCTAATGTTTTTGGATCTCTACCATCTGCTAATTGAACTTTTATCCCGCTTTCAGTGGCTATCTTTGCCGCAGTTAGCTTGGTTTTTATTCCTCCGGTTCCCCAAGATGTTAGTTCATTTGCTAGATCTAATTTATTTAATTCAATTGAATTATTAATATCTTTAATAGGCTTGGCTTTGCTATTTGTTTTTGGATCAGAGGAGTAAAGATGATCGATATCAGTTAATAATATTAGTTGATCGGCAGATATCGCTGTTGCCACTAATGCAGATAAAGTGTCATTATCTCCATATTTTAATTCTTCATCTGAGGTAATATCATTTTCATTTACTATTGGTATAACATCCCATTCAATCAATCTTTTTAGTGTGTGCGAGGCAGACTTATAACTATTTCTTGAACCCAATTCTGACCTGGTTAATAGTATTTGTGCAACTTTATATCCAAACCTACTCATGGCCTTCTCATACAAAGCCATTAAATGAAGTTGTCCTATTGCCGCAGAAGCCTGGAGAGAAATAATTTCTTTAGGTCTTAACTTGAAGTTCATTTTATGACATCCGAGTCCTACAGCACCACTTGAGACTAATATAATTTTATCCCCATTTTTTTGTGCTCTTGAAATGTATGAACAATAATCATTAATGATCTCAAAAGTTGTATATTTATCGTCTCCTCTCAAAAGGCTTGTGCCAATCTTTATTACCCAAGTTTTCATATCAAATCTCCAGTTATAATTTTAGCCAAAAATCTTTCTATTGATTGAAATTTATTTCTCTCAATTTTTTTTCCATAATAATCTACTGAATCTACCAATATTGTATACATTCCTAATCTGTTGCCTACCAAAATATCTGTAAAAACTCTATCTCCAATAATTGCTATTTCATTTGTTGAATAAGGGATTGTATCTAAAATCTTCTTTAATCTTTTTTTACTTGGTTTCCCTCCTGAATGTGTGAATTCTAAATCTAATTGATCAGCAATTTGTTTGATTCTACTTCTAGAGGGGTTATTGCTGAATAAATACGTATAAAATAGTTTCTTAGAGTTGATCACCCAATTTTTTATATCATTTGAAATTACTGGTGTTTTCCCAGAAGTTAATGTTCCATCTACATCAAGTATTAATGCTTTTACATTTTTCGATAACAATTCATTTATCGAAATTTTTGAAATTTTATCGTTTACTTTCCAATGGGGTTTAAGTAATTTTTGTATTTTTATTCTGATAATCCCCTCTCCTCAAGTTCAGCTTCAATTCCAGATTGTATCTTGTCAAACTCTTCGCCTTCAACAAGCTTTATTTCACCCTCTTCTAGTTTCCCAACTATGAAAAAAGGATCAAGCGGTATGTATAGACCATATTCATTGTTGTCCACTCTAAAATTTACAAGAAGTTCATAGGTTTCTGACTCATCATCAATGTCCTCTTCTTCAATTTCTTCAGGTTCTGGCTCATCTAGTTCGCCTGAGACTGTAAGGGTGATAGCTGAGCGAACAAGTCTAAGATCATGTTCTTGAAGGACAACATCAGCCACCTCGAGTATTGGTTCATTCTTTTCAATTGTCTCGATTAGCTTTGGATCTTGATCATCAATTAATTGAAAAAGAGATACTGGAGTGTCTACAGGTGTTAACAGTGCATATTCATTACCTTCTAGAGGAACTACTTGTTCAAGAAAACATAAGAGATCCGAACCTTGAGAATCTTTAACTAAAAGTGTAGGTACTTCGTCGTTTTTATTTGTGGTTGACATAGGTGAGTTTTTATTAGTTAATATTTAGTTTTATTTGATAGTGTTTTTTACATCATATTCAAAATTTAATTTGAGTCATCTAGATCAGGTCCCTCAATAAGCCATTGTTGTAAAAGTATAGCGGCAGCAGCACTGTCTATCCTTCCTGTCTTGTCTGATTTTATAGAGAACTTCTCTTTAGCCTCGACGGTTGAGCAATGTTCATTTATAAAAGCCACAGGAAGTTTTAGGCATTTCGCTAATTTAATCCCATATTTTTTACATCGAAAAGATTGATCAGTCTCTTTGCCGTGCATATCAAGAGGATTCCCAATAATAAGACCTTCAACTTTTCGGTTGGAGCATATCTTGGAGAATTCTCTAAGATCTTCTTCAAAGCTTCTTCTGAAAATTGCAGGGAGATGAGTTATTGATATACCAAGTGAATCACAACCCGCAACACCTATTCTTTTATTTCCAATATCAAGACTTAAAACCGAACAAGGATTTGGCTGAATCATTTGTTTTTTCCAATTTGAATTGTTGAGGGAAGTTCAGGTTGTTGTTGTAAATTTCCAACAAGACTATTTATTAGCTCAGTTTCTAGAGACTTTAATTTGTATCCATTTTGTCTCTTCCATACACTTCTTCCAAGAAGGACTCGCTCTTCTGTTATTTCCCAATTGCTTCTACTTAATAATTCAATTAACTTTTTATCTTCACTTGTTGTTTCTATATAACATTTAGTTTTGCCAATTTTTATATTATTAATTCTTTGTGGAATTGATTGATTGAGTCTTTCATCCCATGCCAACCCTCTAATCAATTCTAGTGTGTATTCATATTTAGGGCAAATAGATGGTATTAATCCCGCGACAACATTATTTTCTTTAGACTTAATAACACAAGTTAAATTATTCCTTTTTTCGTAAATATCTTGCCATTGCCTATCAAATATTGAACGAAAGTTGATTGACTCTCTGGCTTGTTCAAGTCTCCATATTAGTTGACTATTCTCTTCGGTTAGTTTTTCCCAGATAAAATTATCTATGGTTTCGTTCTTTTGGTATTTTATACTTTCTTTTTTCTTCCAATAATTTATTATTCTTAAGGGCTGAAATCCCGATTGTCTTATTACTGATAAATTCTGATTATCATTTGTATTTATAGAAATTAAAAAACTTTGTGTATTAATATTGCATTCATAGAGAACTTTTCGTAGTAGATTCTGCAATAAATTATAACGGCTATATGATATT
This sequence comes from Prochlorococcus sp. MIT2302, assembly GCF_059772385.1. NCBI lineage: Bacteria > Bacillati > Cyanobacteriota > Cyanophyceae > Synechococcales > Prochlorococcaceae > Prochlorococcus > Prochlorococcus sp. MIT2302. The sequence goes on from NZ_CM186285.1 coordinate 203,901, forward strand.
GATTCTCCAATAAAGTATGGTTCTGAAATAGACCAACATGTACCTCTTCTGTTGATTGGAGTTGCTAAAATATATGCAATTATATTGTTTCTTTCAACCGCAACAATGCATTTTGAGTTTCTGGTTGGTATTAAATTTGTGAGATTTGATTCTAATAAAGAAAACCATTTTTTGCACAATAGTATTTGAAATACACCGAGGTACTTAGAATTATTCTCTGCCTTAAGCATTGATAAATGCTTGAGCTGAAGTGGCTCGATTAATAAATCTGAAGGTAAAGCTTCATCTTTTTGCATTTAACTATTTTATTATATTTTTAATTATCATGTGACTTCGAAATTATTTCATTTGTTCTGATCATTACTATTGGAGTTTGTTGGTTAGCATTGCCAGCTGGATTTGATGTTAGTGCTTTTTTGATTATTTTAGTATTTTCAATATTATTTGTTGATAAGATTTTAACTCTTCCTAGATCATTTACATCTACAACAGCCACATCAATGCTTAATTCTTTTGAGGCTTCGATACAAAAGGTCTTTGTATCTTTAGGTCCTAAAACTATACTTTTATCATAGGGTGGTGTAGTACCAGTAATGTCATCAATCAATCTTGCTTGTTCACCTGCTAAACGATAAAACATACCTTTAACTCCAAAAAGTTTTAATATTCCTGCTATTAACCACGAAATTATTATCCGACTTGGACTAGAAATATTTATTAGGGTTTGCATTCCGCATGCACTTGCTAAGCTGCTAGTTGGATGAAATCCTTTGCAAAGTAACCTTGAAAGTAGACTTTCATTGACGTTCCTATAGTCTATATATTTCCCCTGCATAATCGCTAAGGGTGACTCTCCAATTGTAAGAATGTCTGTAGCTAGGTAATTTTTAGGTATATAGGATTTTAATATGCTAATAGGATCATCTAAAGTACCAAGGATATGAGTTTTAATTGGATCAACTAAATTACTATTAGAGGAAATTTCTTTATGTGAGTCTATATAATTAGGCAAGACGAAACCATCAAATTTTTTTAAAAAACCAAATGGTCCATAATTACCCCATTCAATATCAATCCATAAACATTTGAGATTCTCTATTGCAGAATCCTCAATCTCAAATTCAACTTCAATTCTGATAAATGTTGATTTTTGACTTTTTATTATATATGCAGACCAGTAGTCATTTTTTTGCTCATATTCTATATCAGGGTGAAGAGGTGTGATACTTGTATTAATCTTTAGTATCTCTGTTTTTGATATACCTATTAACTGAGGATTAACTTTTAAAGAAGGAATCATAACCTCCATTCTTTTATGCAAATTCTTAATCTCAACCCAGGCAATATATTTCTGTGTGGAAGCTTGTATGATTCTTTTGAATTTCTTGGGCTTCAGAACTAAGGGCGAATTTTGTCTGAAATAATGATTTATTTCGATCAAAAGAAACGTTATTATTATGAGAAAAAGATAGTTTGATAACATTTTTTAATAAAGATATTTGATAATTTAAATTAAAATATTTAGTTACCCTATTTCATTTTAGCTGCCTCTAGGATTGGTGTAACCATCTTTAGAAGGCTCGCTATTATATTCGTTAAAGCTTTTGACTGTTAGATCAAAATCAGGTTTCTTTAGACCTGTACCTCTGGTTATTGCATCGTTAATGTCTTCGAACGAAACTTGCCCTTCTTCGTCTAGGAGAACATTACCTTTTCCGTCAATAATCACAGTTTGAGGTATCTTTCCATGCCAGTAATAACCAGGATCCTTGAAAGTTTTTTGATCATCATTGTCTAATTCGTCAATTGATAGAGGAATTAAATCGACAGATGAACTCCACAATAACTTAATACCTGAGACTACTGGTGCATATTGTTTGCTAACAGCACTATCGTCTAGATAGAAAACTAAAACACTGGTTCTTTCGTTCTTTAATGATTCTGATAATGTGCTTGGTGGTGGAACTAATGAACCGTTACCAGCATAAATTGGATATATATTTCCATCATAACTATCAGTATCCCTCGCAGAATATACTGGATTTACAAATAGAAAAAAAAGTATTAGTAGTGAGTAGAATATTCTTAACAATGTAAATTTAAAGTACTATTTGTTTAAATTCTAAAGTCTTAAAGCTAATATAGCTATATTTATTAATAAATAAATTATCCTTTAGATAGGTTTCTCCCCATACCCTGAGCTATACCTCTACCAATTAATCCAATAGATCTTCCAACAACTTTTGTAAGAATTAGAACTATTAAATCACCTAAGTATTGAATTATTGTTTGTACTTGTGGAGCCAATGCATCTCTTAGCTCTATTATAAATGCTATTTGTCTTTGGGGCCAGTCTAATTTCTTTAATTCATCATCTCTGGGTTCAAGGATGATAATCTTTTCAATTTTATTATTTTTTACTGTATAATATAATCTTTTGCTTTCGTATAATCTAACTGGCTTTTTGAATAGACTTTGAAGTTGATTATTTGTATTGATTTGATTTCTTTTACGTTCAAGTTCCCTTGTTGAAATCAATTCCTTATTTAGAAAGTATTTACGCAATTCTGGCCATTCAGAACATGAAGATATAATTTCTTCACTAACTATTTCAGCTGTCCTGAATATCCAATTTAGAATCAAAGTTTCTAGTTGAATAATAGATCTAGGGTCCTCTATTGATAAATACTCTCCATCGATGAGGATCGGCTTATTATTTAATATTGGATCTATTATTAAAGCAATTGAAGGTAGTTCATCATCAAGTATTCCAAGCTCTGCATTGTTTACTAGAAAGTCCGAAATGAAAACATCATCACCATTCTTATGAAGACGATCATATGAATCTATGAAATTGCGTAATGTATTAGAGCGTAATTCAGGAGTGATAGATTGTAAAATCTCTTCAAGTTCTTCTTTTAGATTATTTTTAGAATCAAGTTTTTTGATAACAATTGAAAATTCTTGTAAAAGAGTTTTCAAAAGATTAGTTCTTTTACTTTTATTTAATGAATAAAGAGCTGTTAGTTCATCTGTAGAATTAGTTAGGTCAACTTGAAGTCTCTCCTTTACCCGCTTGTGTATTGCATTCCATAACTCATTCGATGAGGGGTTTTTAATTGTTATGTCAGTACTATATTTGTTAATTAGATTTACGTTTTTCTTACTATAAGTTTTAACTGGAGACTCTATTAATACTTCTAAAGGCCCCCATAACCAGATGATTAATCTCTTCGCTGTTAATAGTTCCCTTCTTCTACCTATTAATATTAAAAGATAAAATGTATTTATTGATTTCTTAGCTATCAGTTGGTTTATAGTGTGTAGATCTTTATTTATTTGTGATATACCACTAGTTAATAACCAATGTCCTAATCCATATGAATTAGAAATTGAGTCGGCATTGTAATTCGATTCATTATTGATTTTAAATACTCTGCCTCCTCCAAGTAAAATATTAATTGTATCTTTTAAAAGTTCAATAGTAGGATCTTGAATAATTCCTTCACTACCAAAAGTCATCAAATCTGCAGATGATAATTTAATGCTTTTTGGTATTACAATTAAAATAGGAGCTTGATCCCATTTTTCTTTTAACTTAAAGATTTCTAGTTTGATTGAGTTTGAGAGTTCTACTTCTTCAAGGCAAAATAGAATAAGTTTTGGGAATCCAATTATATCTTTTTTGTCTAGAATTATTTCTAAATTATTATCCTGTGATGTTAGTTGCAAGGCCAAAGATTCACCTAGAAGTGAAGGCGCTATCATTAAAATTTGTTTTGGTCTTCCTTCGATCAATTTAAATTTAAGAACATAGCCTTTTTAAGATAACTTGATTTAAGAATAGTTCCAGTCCTATTCAATAAATCGAAAGGAACAATCATTTTTTTAATTTTAGACAAGAAATTTATCTTTATCATTTAATGAATCTTTAATAAGAAGATTTTTTAATGTTAGTATCGCCTCTTTTAAATCTATTGAGCCGTCATATAGTGCTCTGCCTACGATTATTCCTTCAATACCTTCATCCCCTAAATCTGCAAGGGAAATTAAATCAGCTATTGAACCTACCCCTCCTGATGCAATTACTGGATTAATACTTGCCTCAGCTATTTCACTTAAGGCTTTTATATTTGGTCCTTCTAAAGTGCCATCAGTTGCAATATCGGTTGATATGATTGCTGCTAATTCAAGATCGTTAAGTTGTTTAGCTAAGTCTAAAGAGGATATTTCACTTTGTTTTAGCCAACCTCGAGTAGCTACCAATCCCTCTTTAGCATCAATCCCTACTGCAACTTTCCTTGGATATTCTCTAGATAAATCTTTAACTAATTTAAAATTCTCTATCGCAATTGTACCCAAAATAACTCTGTCTATTCCTATCCCAAATAATTCTTTTGCTCTATTAATGCTCCTGATACCACCACCAAGCTGAATAGGTATCGTAATGGATTTTTTTATGTCTTTAATTGTTCGATCATTTATGGGTTCACCAGTTCTGGCCCCATCAAGATCTACAAGATGTAGTCGTTTTGCTCCCTGGCTTTCCCAAGCCTGAGCTTGTCTTACTGGATCACTATTGAACTTAGTAACTTGATTGTAATTTCCTTGATTTAACCGAACACATTTTCCATTCAGTAGATCTATTGCAGGTATGATTTCCATCAAGAATAAAATTATTACTATTCATCTAACATCATTTATGTAGCTCTGGGAGATTATCTATAGGCTTTAATATAATTTTTTTAATAATTTATCTTGAAAGTTCTTTTTTTCGGTGGAACTAGGTTTGTTGGAAAAGCTCTTGTCTCTAGCCTTCTAACAAAAGGACATGAGATATTTGTTTTCACGCGTGGGAATCTACCAGTACCTAAAAATATAAATCACGTTAAAGGGGACAGATCAGATGATGAGGATTTAAAAAAACTATCTGGTCATTCTTTTGACATTATTGTTGATAGTTCTGGACGCAAGTTGGAGGATACACGTAGATTTCTTAAATTTTCTGGCCTTCCTGGTTTTAGATTTATCTATATAAGTTCTGCAGGAGTATATGACAACACACAATTATTTCCTGTTAGTGAAGATAGTTTAATAGATCTTGAAAGCCGTCATATAGGTAAAGCAAAAACAGAGCATTGGCTTAAGACTGAAGGAATTCCTTTTACCAGTTTTCGTCCAACATATATATATGGCCCTGGTAACTACAACCCTATTGAAAAATGGTTTTTTGATCGAATAACTAATGGCCGATCTATTCCTGTTCCTTTTGATGGTCAAACCATCACGCAATTAGGACATGTCTCTGATTTGGCCGAAGCTATTTCTAAATCTCTTGAGACAGATAAAGCGATTAATCAAATTTATAATTGTTCAGGATGTAGGGCCGTAACTTTCAAAGGTTTAATTGAAACAGCAATTAAAGCTACCGGAAATAATGTCGATGATTTTCATTTACGTTCTTTTGATCCTTCAAAACTTGATCCTAAGGCGAGAAAACTTTTTCCTCTAAGATTGACTAATTTCTTTACGGACACTTCTAAAATAAAAAAAGATTTATCTTGGGAGCCTAAATTCGATTTGTTAAATGGTTTAATTGATAGCTATAAGAATGATTATCTATTAGCTAATCATGAAAAAGTTGATTTTACTTCTGATGAACTTCTTTTTGATTGACAACATACTTTGTGGCAGAGCTTAAAGTAAGAAATAATGCTATCCAAAATGAAATATAGCCAATTGTATTAATAATATATAGGATATAAGATGTGCCCCAACTTTTTGGCCATAGTAATAGGATTATACTGGTAAATTGAAATGTGGTTTTATATTTACCTTGAATTGAGGCTGGAGCACCTGAGGTTTTATCGGAACGCCAACTAGTTATTAAAAGTTCTCTAGATATTATTAACCATATAGACCATAATGGTACTAGATCTTCATGGACCAACCATATCATTGGTCCAATTAGAAGTATCTTGTCTGCTAGAGGATCTAACTTCGCGCCAAGAACAGATTTGTGATCATATTTACGTGCAAAATAACCGTCGAGAAAATCAGTGAGACCAGCTATAAGAATTAGAAAAATAAAGATATAATTATTACCACTTTTAAGTGACATAATTATCGGTAATCCTAGCAATATCCTTGAAATTGTCAGTCCATTTATAATCATGGGCCAAGAGATAAATCTTTTGGGATTAATAATTTTCATTCTATTTTGAATATAGGGAATTAGGTTTATTTAAAAATCTTTAAGTATAGCCTGCTAAGAATCTATTATATTATACTAACTATCAATATAGTAAATCCATGACTACATTTCTTATTTTCATGTTTTTTTTATCATTAGGGGCAATGGCATTTATCGTAAGAAAATTAGATCAAGAATAACTTAAATATTTTAGTTGCTAAAAACATAAATATTATGGAACATTATTTTTATAGTTTTTCTAAAGAAGTAGATATTTAAAATTCATTAATTGAGTTGCATAGAAGAGATTATCATACATTCTTTTTAATAAGCGCAGTTTGTGATCTTTCAAGATTTTCATTAAAATGTCCTTTAAATGATAAACCGATAATTTTTGAAAAGAAGTTATAGATAATAACTTTAAGGTTATGTAAGATCTTCCAAGTTTCATCTTCATATAAGTGTATCTGATTAAAATTGTAGTGTATTTGGTGGACACCTTCTGTCAGGAAAAATTGTTCTCAAATCTTTAGATGTATTGATTGGAGGCATGTCTGATCTTAGCAAGACATCAATTAGTAGTTCAAAATATAATCCTGAAAGAGTTAATATTTACGTCCTTCCTGATTGTCCTTGGTCAAAAGAGCTCTTAAGCTTCTAGACTTTTTTATTATAAAATATAACTCTTATGTAATTACCAACAAAGAACAACACATAAGTATAGTAATAAAACATCTGTTTCAACTTTCCCAGAAATATTTATTTATAATCAGTTTATTTGTAGTTATTCTGAACTTTGAAATATGTCTTTAATAGGCGATTTGTTGAAAATTATTTCCCAACTTATTGTTAATCTATATTCAATATTTCTTAATTATATTAAAGATTCTTTTTATTTATAGATATTATATAAATTTCTAATAGATGTTTTTTTGCTCATATTTATAGATTTATTATCTAATTACATTAGATTTATTATTATTAGAAATAATATATTTTATGGGTGATCTTTTATCTATTAAACCTTTATGTAATTCAGATATTGATTTTGTTACTGAAATATCTAGAAAGGAAGGTTTTGCACCAGGAGTTGGTGATTTAGGTATTTATCAAAATACAGACAAACAGGGACTTTGGGTTGGTTGGTTGAATGGAAATCCTATTGGGTGCATTGCTGGTGTTCGTTACAATCAAGATTATGGATTCCTTGGATTGTTTTTGGTAATTGAGAAGTATAGGGGTAGAGGTTTTGGTGTCCAGCTTTGGAAAAAGGCTTTAAGTCATTTAAGTGATTTACCTTGTGTTGGTCTAGAGGCGGCTCCAGAGAGAATCTCTGATTACTCAAAATGGGGCTTTACAATTTCCTCGAAAACAACAAGATGGCAATGGTTTGGTGACGGTAAATTACTTCAAGATAGTTATATGAATGGTGATTTAGATCATTTTAGTTTTGTTGAAGGTTCCTCAATTCCAAAAGATGCCGTAGAGAAATTTGACGAAAAAAGAGAAACAACTCCTAGACCTCATTTTTTATCAAATTGGCTTAATCATCCAGCTGGAAAAGTAATAGCAGTTATTGATAAAGAAAAACAATGTCATGGTTTTGGTCGAATCAGACCATGTCTTTTGAAAAACGGAGATGGATGGAGAATTGGTCCTTTAATGGCTGATACTCCTGACCTTTTAAAAATTTTGTTGAAGAAATTAATAGAGAGTCATCCTGGTTTAGTAATTATCGATTCACCTGGCCTAAACATGTCAGCTTCTGAAGTATTTGAAAAATTAGGTTTTAAATCTGAATCTGAAACTTTCAGGATGTATAGAGGTTCTCAACCTCCTGTTTCAATGAGCGATGTGTATGGTTTAGCTTGTTTGGAGTTAGGTTAATACTTTTTTTATCCAAAAGTATTTGATTTTCCTCTGTGAATTTGCTTCTCTTCATTCAATTGTGTTTCCAATTGATCAATAAGTGCCGTAACTAATGATTGGAATTCTGGTTGGCATCCTCTGAAAGCAGCTTTATGTCTTATTGATTCGTTCCTTGTTCTTAGATCAGTAAGCATTAGCTGCAACGCATCAATTTTAGCGTTGGTGTTCATGGTGAATTTAGCTTTTGATAGTTAAATATTAAACGTCTTTATTGCCTTACTCATATTTGTTTTGGGATTCTCTTCGCTACTAGTAACCTCTATGATTTTTTCTATTGAATCTTTTGTTTTTAAAGCTTCAATACATACTTTGGCAACTAGTCTTCTAGGAATTGAGCCTTCTTCTTGAGTTTTTTCTCCAGAAAACAAAATGTTCTGATTTTTTAAATTAGTTTCATTCTCATTCAAACCTCCAGGTCGTATAACAGTCCAATCTAGACCACTTTTTTGTAGAGATCTTTCACCTAATTTTTTCCATATAAGTATGAGACCAAATAAATTTAGAGGATGTATCAATTTGCCGGCACAAAGTGAACTAACAAGAACAACCCGTCTTAACTTTTGCCTCTTGCAGCTTTCAATTTGTTTTTTGATATTTAAGTAATCTACTTTTGCTGGACCTGTTAAATCTATAGATGGTCTTGCGCCTGTTGCGATGACAAGACTTTCACAACCTTGTAAGGCATAATCAAGTGTGGTTCCATTAGTGTCAGATAAAACGTACCTTTCACAGGCTTTTATGGATTCAGGTATTTCAGATTGAGGTCTGACTATTAATCTCACCTCATATCCAGATGATATTGCTTCCTCTGCCACTCTAAGACCTGTTTTTCCTGAAGCTCCTGTTATGGCTAATTTCATTTGAATTGAATTTCTTTGATATGTTTCTAGCAAGAAATAGTCCTTTTTGTTGAGATGGTAAAAATTAATAGATATTATTAAGCCTTTGAACAAATAATTGGTTTCTTTCTATTTGGGTAAAGTTCCCTGCACAAGTTACAGATTTTACCGTTACATCCTCTCGCTGAGCAATATTCTCTTCCGTAAAAAATAATTTGTAAATGTAACTTATTCCAAAGATTCTTTGGAAATAATTTTTTAAGATCCATTTCCGTTTGGGTAACATTTTTACCTGAGGTTAATCCCCAGCGCTGAGATAATCTGTGTATGTGTGTATCTACAGGAAATGATGGGACATTAAAAACTTGAGACATAACAACACTAGCTGTCTTATGGCCAACTCCAGGTAGTGATTCAAGTTCCTTAAATGAATTTGGAACTATATTATCGAAGTTTTCATAAATAATCTTTGATAAGTTATAAGTATTTTTTGCTTTTGTTTTTGCAAGACCTAGTTGTTTTATATAATTATATATTTTCTGTTCACCTAATTTATACATTTCTTCAGCAGAGCTGGCAACCTTGAAAAGATCTTTAGTTAATTCATTGACTTTCTTGTCGGTTGATTGTGCACTTAATACAACTGCTACGAGTAGTGTGAAACCATTTAGATGATCTAAGGGTATAGGTGTTTCAGGATATAATTCTTCAAGTCTCTTAATTATTATTTTTACCCTTTCATCTTTTCTCATGGCAGTATTAATAAAATTGTGTTTTAAAGTTAACTAATTAAAAACCTCTGAATCGAAGTCGAAGACTTTGATAAGACAAGATGAGCATCATTTTATACTTATCCCTGTATTTTTTGTTGAATGACTTTTCCTTTTGCGGTCAGTTTGTTTTCAAAGGTTTTGTTATGAATAGAATAGGCAAAAATAGTTTTGGTGAATACTGAATTAGAAATTCAAAATTTATGGCATGAGTTTAAACCTAATAAAAATGATAATTGGGTTTTAAAAGATATTAATTTATCTCTAAGACCTGGAGAATTGATTGGATTGTTAGGTCCCTCGGGCTGTGGAAAAACTACCCTTCTTAGATTGATAGCAGGTTTTGATAAGCCTAGACGAGGATCAATAAAAAAAAATGGGCAAACAATCTCAAGTAACCATTATGTCCTTTCTCCTGAGAGAAGACAAATAGGTATGGTTTTTCAAGACTATGCGCTTTTCCCTCATTTGAATGTTTGGGATAATGTTTGCTTTGGCATTAACAAGAAAGAACAATCTATTAAAAGGGCCAACTGGCTATTAAATTTATTGGATATTTATGAGTTTAAAAAAAGATATCCACACGAACTCTCTGGTGGGCAGAGTCAAAGAGTTGCGTTGGCTCGTGCCCTAGCTCCTGGTAACTCGTTGGTTTTGTTGGATGAACCTTTTTGTTCCTTGGATGTTGAAGTTAGATCTAGATTGAGGTCAGAACTATCCTCTGTTTTAAAATCCTGCTCAGCATCTGCGCTTTTAGTAACTCATGACCCACATGAAGCATTGGCTATTTGTGATCGTGTTGCTGTATTAAGAACTGGTGAAATTCAACAATACGCAACACCCCTTGAGATGGTTTCAACCCCATCAAATGATTTTGTAGCACAATTTGTGTTGCAAAAAAATATCTTGCCAATTCGATACTTTGATGATTCCTATTCTACATGTATTGGTAAATTGAATATTCCTTCAGATACATCAATATCATTAAAGTCAGTTTGTATGTTCGATAAAAACTCTATCAGAATTAAAGCTTGTATCAATGGTGTTTTTACAGTTATATCAAGAGAATATCGTATCAATTGTTTTGTCTATACTGTGATTAGTAATGGGCTAAAGTTAAGGTCGGAAATGAGCTTGGATGTATATTTATCTATTGGAGACAAATGCAAAGTTGAAACAATTCATGAAAAAAAATATTTAATTCTTCCAGAAAATATTAAATCTAATTTCTAAATAGATTTAATATTTTGATGATTATATTCAAACTTTTTTCGCAATTGAGATTCATTATCAAATTAAAAAAAATTAAATTTTAGTTTAGTGGCAACAAAATGATACAAAAGGGGCTATCATTTATATTGACAAAATTACTTTTTTGTTACTTGACTTTGCTTTTTTTGTGATGCAAGCAGCCACATCCAGTTCAGTAGGTCTTCGCGTGGGTCCTTCCGGTCGTGCCATTGCGCAGCCGATGGATGTTGATCTGCTTGAGGCTCTTTGTCAACATACCTCTCTTGAAAGGGTCTCAAGTGCACAATATCTTGCTATGTCCCTTTGGTTCCTTGAAAGAGAACTTAGAGGGTTTGCTTCATTTTTTAAAAGAGAGTCTCTATCTGAGCAAGAGCATGGATTTAACTTCGCTAAATATATGATTGCTCGTGGTCAAACTGTTGAACTTGAAGAAGTGACTAAACCAATACAAAAATGGAACACTGTTGAAGAATTAGTAACTTTGTCTTTCCAAATGGAGGCTGACGTAACAACCTCTGTTCAACAACTTTATTCTTTAGCAGAGAGATCTAATGATACACGCACAACTGTATTCCTTGATCCAGTAATCGATGAACAAATTAAATCAGAAGATGAAATGGCTTATTTGCTAGGTAAAGTCAAATTTTCTAATAATGATCCTTCTGCATTATTCATTATTGATAATGAATTAAATGTGAAATAAATTTAATAAATACTATCTTCTAATTTTATATTTTTTGAATCAAATTTGACCTTTTTGTTATTTCTAACAAAAATTGAAAAGATAAATCATTTGAATTTTTTTTGAACATATTTTCAGAAATTTCTAAAATTTTCAATCTATTTTTGTTCAACTTCTCAAGTTCCAAAATTAACCTTCTTGAGAGAATTTTGTTGTGACAAGTTTTTAGAGAATTGTTTATATTCTTTGATCTACTTCTAATGTACTCTATCTCTTTGCAAAGTGATAGAACAATAGATTCAGAATAAGAGTATAAATATTGATTCATTATATCTAAGCAGTCAAAGGTGCTGTCTCAATAAATTCTGGCGAGAGACTTAGTGTTGGATCACCTGATGGCGCTTTTAGTAATTCAGCAGTTCTCAGTCTTGAAATTAAACGAGTAGAAGTGACTCTGGTAGATCCAATTAATTCTCCAATTCTTTCATGTGTAAGCCTGAAGGGTAATTTGCACCAGTCTCCACATCTTCTTCCAAGTCGATTAACTAGTAAAGCAAACAAGGCTTGAAGTCTTTGTTCAGCATTACCTAAGTGTCTAATTCTGAGTAGTTGCAGAGTCCACTCATTAACTGGATCATAACCTCCTGATTCTGTTGATGTTTCAGCGTCGCTAATAAAGCATAGAGGGGTTAAAGCTTCCACGCATACTCCTTCGCTGCATAAACGGTCAGTTCTTAGTTGGTCACCTGACTGCAAGAAGGCCAGAGTCATTCCTTCTGTTTCCTCACATGGACAGTAAACACGAGCTATACCGTCTATAACTTCTAGGCATGTATCTCCTCTTCTCGAGGATGGGTCTATGAGCACCGATTGACCGGTAGCCATCCTAACCGCTGATGAAGGTGGCTCTGAGTAGCTTCTAAAGCTCATTGAATTTAAAGGAGCTTAAATTAATTCCTAATTTACACAGGAAAAGATGCTTTTTGCAACCGATTCTCAATAGCAACAAGCTCTTGCGAGTTTTTGTGACTGTATGTATAAAAAGTCACATCAAAACGAAGTTTATTGTTCGTTTTTTTAGTTTTGAGTTAGATAATTGTGACATAAGTGTGATGAGGCTTGTATTTATTTCTACTAACAGAATGCATAAAAAAAAGACCCGCAAGCGGGTCTTTTTTTTTTTTTTTTTCTCATTAATGAAATCAAATTAATGATTAACCATTAGTGATTTTTGCGTTTTCCATATTGTCGAACGCTTTACCAACACGTCTGAAGTCAAATCCCATAGCTCTTAATGCATGCCAGAGATGTCCCTGTATGAAGAAGAAACCAAGATAGAAGTGTACGTTTGCCAACCAAGCTCTTGCTGTATGAGCCCCAGTTGCAAGTGATGCGTCAGTGTCAATAAAGTATGGAGCAAAATCAAACTTCAGTGCAAGTGGAGCTCCGAAGAATTCTTCTGCGTAAACAGTTGTGTTTGTTGAACTATAGAAAGCTGCAACAAGTGCACAGTAGCCAACACCAGCTAATGAATAAGAAAGAACTGCTTCTGCTGAAAGAAGTCCTTTACCTTTAAATTCTGTGTACTCACCAAATTGCTTAGTGATGATGTGAAAAACACCTCCAATAATCAAGAAGAAAGCAAGGAAAGCGTGACCTCCCATTACATCTTCAAGACTGCTGATTTGTAAGAAATCAGCTTGATGGTTCCAAATCATTCCAAGATCAAGATTGTAATCTACTGTTCTTGTAACGCCTTGTGCACTATCCCAAATTCCATGAATTCTTGCCCATTCAACGAATTGAATATTGGCTAATCCAAGGAAAATAAGGTGGTGTCCAAGAATGAATGTAAGTTTATCTGGATCATCCCATTCGAAGTCAAACTTTTTAGGACGACTTCCTTCTGGATAATTTCCAAGATCTCCGTCATATCTGGTTGAGTGAAGAATTCCACCAGCACCAAGAACACCAGAGAAAATTAGGTGAAGTACAGCAATAACGGTGCAACCGTAAGGTTCAGTTATTACTCCGTTTTCAATTCCACCTATTCCAAGTTGTGCAAGGTGAGGCAAGCAGATTAAGTTTTGATTCCCCATCGCAACGGATGAGTCGTAACGAGCAAGCTCAAATAAAGTGAACGCACCTGCCCAGAACATCATCAACCCAGCATGGGCAGCATGCGCAGCGATGAATTTTCCGGAGCGATTGGCCGTCCCTGAATTACCTGCGTACCAGTCATAGGTAACGCTAGGATTCCCGTAGGTCTGCACGAGAAATAAACAAAGAACAGTAAGAGGATATATTTAGAGCTCATTAAGTTCCATATCCCTTCACATTGCTTATTGAAATTGTAGGTTTTGTACATATTTCACGAACATCTGTTACTAATCATGATCTTCGTGTTATAGGCCATTTTTGTATGCAAAGTCCCTATAGTCACTATGATTTTTGATTATGGTGAAGATAAAATTTCTTTTTTTACGTTCAAACTTTGTTATTTTGAAAACAAAGACAAATCTATGAATTACAAAAATATCATCGAAGAGTTTCTTGGAAGTGAAAATATATTTCTCGATAAAAGAAAAACCCTAATAGTTTTGCTGGGCTCTTTTGCTGATTTTGATAGCTTTGAATATGCGCAACAATTATCTGGTCAAGTAAAGAGACTGAATGAGAATTCGGTTGATTTAAAGTTGGTTGGTATTGGTAGTGAAAAATCTAAAGAGTTTTTTTGTAGGTTCAATAAAATAAATATTGAAAATGTTATTGCCTTAAGGAATGCAGACCTTCATAAAAAACTAAATCTCAATGTTGGATTTGTCTCGCAACTTCCATCAATAATTAATTTATTGATCATGTGTGCTGGTATAAATTCCAGAGGTACAATTAAGGAGGTTTTAAGAGGTTATTTGGGGGATAGAAATTCTAAGAGCTTATTTGACTATGATGAGGAAATAAAAATAGGACCTTTTTCTTTATTTAAAGGCAAAATGTTTGGCGTTTTTTCTAAAAAACAAGATTTACGTCCTTTTGAGCTTGCCACCAGGCGACTTATGAATATGGTTGAAATTCTTAGCAATTGGAATATATATGTTCCTGATCCATCTTTTTTAACACAGAGAGGGGCGACAATACTTTTTAATGAAAAACACGAGGTTTTATATAATTTTATGCCTGAAAGTTTATTAGGTTACTCAAATAATATGACTTCACCATTATCATTTTTAGAAGAAAATTTGATTTAATTTAATCTAATGATTTCAAATAAATGCTTAGTTTGTGGAAGTTATAATTTGAGGGCCGACCGTTCATTGTCTGGAAGATTGGTATGTAATTCATGTGGAACCCCCTTTGGTGTTAGAAGATTAGGAAATAATAAAATAAATAATTTTGATATTTCTTTCTTTAACAATAAATATTTTTTCTTTATTTGCATATTAATTGTTTCTTTTATTCTTGTGATCATTTAGTTATCTAGAGGAAGGGCTCTCCAGTATCCATTCTGGTTTACAATATTTATTGATATTTCAAAAAGTTCACTAATTATTTTTGAATTTATTATGTCATTTGGGTCACCTTCTTTGATGATCTTCCCTTTTTTTAACAGAATAACCTTATTAGTTTTAGGAAGAATTGATTCTATGTTATGTGTCACATAAACTATATTTACTGAGTTATTCATTAATTTATTTAAATTTTTATTTAATATGTAATTTGACTTTATATCTAAATTACAAAATGGCTCATCTAGGACTAGTATACTTGGTTCGTAAACAAGAGCTCTAGCAAGTAAAGCTCTTCTTTTCTGTCCATCAGATAATGTATTAAAATCATTTTTAATAATATTATCTAGTTCCCATTCGTTTATTAGATTTTCCACTTTAAATCTTTGTGTTTTTGTGAGAAATTTGGAATATCTTGAATTAAATGTCCCAGAAAATCCTGATATAATTACATCATAAAGACTAACTCCGATATTTACTCTTTGCTCCATTTCTTTGAACAGAAATCCAATCCTTTTTCTTACATCCCAAATATTTATATTTTCCATGCTGAAAAGTTTTAATGAGCTATCTTTTTTGGAAATTGGATATATGGATCTATTTAATAACTTTAAAAAAGTTGATTTACCGGAACCATTTGGACCTAAGATTAGTGTATTTTCACCATAGTTTAAATTAAGATTTATATTCGACAGTATTTCTGTCTGATCAATATTTACATTTATATTTTTAAAACTAGCCCAGGCTAATAAATCTTTTTGAGAATCAACTCTCATTTATATGTATTTAAAGTTACAATTTAATTCTATTAAATGAATAAGAGAATAAAACTTATGGGGAATAATAATCTAGTTAAAAGCTTGATATTTATTTTTCTATTATTCTTTATAGCCATATTAGGATTTTCTGGTGGATATAGCATGCCTCTGTCTTCATGAACTGAATTAGTTAATGAATTAGTTGGATGTAAATCCCATGGCTTTTCCTTGTTTAATGCGTTTTGAAGCCAATCCCAGTAATATTGAACCATCTTATCCTCACCTAATAACTTAACATTATCTTTTTGTATATAACCCATTTGCTCGTTAAATGTTTGGGTTTTCAATACTAGATAATCTTCTGAAAAAATCTTATAAAATGTCCTTCTTTGTAGATTGCTAAATAAAACTAAAGTTGTAAATAGTTTGTTTTTTAAAAATTTCCTGTAATGTCTAACTATCACTCTCGCTTTATTATTTCCTAGTGGAATATGATCAAGAACTTGAATATATCTTGTGCTTTCTGGCGACCCCTTATATATAAAAATTCTTCCTGGAGGCACAAACTTTATTCTTATAAACTCTTCTTGACCATTTGTTTTATATGAGTAGATACTTTCTATTTGCCTATTATCACGTTTAATTTTTTGATTAAAACTGGTTATAGTATCTCTGTTTACATTTTTGTCGGGGATTGTGTCTCCGTGCATCCAGAATACATGTAATATATCTAAGTGATTTTCAATAATTCTAGCCCAATCCGCTTTAAAATCTACATATACCTCTTCATATTCATATTCCAAAGAAGGAAATCCATAAGAATCAGGAAGTAAACTATTTATTGAATATTTTATTTCGAAGTCTTCAATGTTAGCAAGTGGTGTTCCCGTATAATAAATGTAGATATAACCTTCTTTTTCTACACATGGATATTGAAAAAGTTTTATGCTTTTTGCATAGTTATCATAATTAGAGTCAATAATATGCTGACAAGTTATTCTGTCTAAATTTGTACAACTCCCTTGAGAAGAGAATCTAGCACCATGATAAGGGCAAACAAGTTGACCGTTTATAACTTCACCGCCTAAAAAAGAAGCTCCTCTGTGAGGGCATACATCCTTTACACATCTAACAATACCCTCTCTATCACGATACAAAACAAGTGGCTCGTTATAAATCGTGAAGTGATTTAATTTTCCATCTTTTATCGACTCGCTACTAGATACTGAATACCAACCTAAAAGTCCATTCGTTAGTTGATTGGAAGGTTTTGAAGCAATATTTTCTAATTCATTAACATTTTCTTTCTCATTCAAAGTAGATCTAATGAGATTATTAGTCTCATATTCAAATGAATTATTATCTTTTCCTTTTTCTTCTTTCATAACCGAGTAGATCTTCTAGTGAGATGAAAATTGTCTCATTAAAAGAGTATTCTCCTTATGTGTTTAAAGACTCAAAAAAAATAGCACCTAATGCCTTCGAGTATCGATTAAATTTACATAAAAAAACTTGAACGTATTTTCAACGTTCAAGCATGTACGGTTGGACCATTTCTGTTTTATAAAAATCTATTGTTTAAAGGGTTTTGGGAGAAAGCTCTATGCTAGATACAAATTCAGATGCTTCTTCAATATCATTGCAGAATTTACATGTGCCAAGGTAGCAACCTAGATATCTCATGAAAGAAGTTTTTCCGCCAGAAAGTTGATATTTATGAATAGTGCCTCCCTGCGGGGTGGCTTTTACAAGTTGAGGTAAATTAGGCATAAAATCTTCTCACTTTCCCATAATTTGCTTTTGAAATTCCTCTAGAGCAATAGGTAGTTGTACCAAAAAAGGTAAAACAGATTATTTTTTATATTTTTTTTATTTTTGCCTGTTTTTTGCGACTAATCCGCGTAACCGTCATCGTCTTCTGTATTGATAATTCTAGGGGTGTTTTTCATATGTTCATCCCAGGGATGAACATATGAATCTTTGTCAGAGTAGACCTCACTTTTCAACTCTTCTAGCAAAGTCTCGAGCTGTCTGATGATTCTCTTTAGATTATCTTTTTTCATAAATATAGATTGGGTTTAGACTTTTTTATAATATTGTAAGTAATTTTTCTGATTGATTGGTTAACTTTATTTATAAATTTATCAAAAATAAATAATTGTATAATTCCTGTTATTGAATATATATCATTTATAGTTTATTAAGAGTAATAATTTTGATGTTAAATCAAACAATAAAAAATTTAATTTTAATAATCTATGTAAATAACTTCACTTCTTGCGTAGTCTACGAATTGAATATTTAAGAGTCTGCTGAAATTAGCGTAACCCTCTTCTTTCAGTTTTTCTTCCTTCATGCAACCACCTCTGACATTTCGAATGACTTATTATTTTGCACTGCAATATTAGCTATGTACAGTTCAGCTTCTCGAACTAATTGAACATGCTCGCTTTCTAGAGGTAAATCAGACATTGTCCTAAAAGCTTTCAGGACTGGGCAACTTCCATATTCAATTCCTATTTTTTCTGATTGTCCACCTAGTTCCAGCTTTTTTTTTTATCTTTAGAGTATTCTTTCCACCCTTTTACTTGTTGTAGTCTTGCCATAACACTCCAAACAACATTCCAAAAATTCCCCCACTCACCTTGCTTATCCTAAGAATGCCCAACTATTTAGTAAAAGGGGAACAGCTTATTTCTCTAAAACCCCTGTCAGGCATTAAAAAAGCCCCTGAGGGCTTTGTGTTTTGAAAATGGCGGGGGGAAGATTTGAACTTCCGACCTTCGGGTTATGAGCCCGACGAGCTACCAGACTGCTCTACCCCGCGAAGCTTTCAAAGCATACATCTTTATGCGACTAAAAAGATCGATTTGTTTGAGTTAAGGGATCTTTAATTTTCCTTCAACTTCGAAATAGATTCCAGGTTTTTTTTGGAGAGTGATCTCATCAAGTTCCTCTATTGCTGATGGGGTGATCCATTCAAGCTGACGAAGGAGATGAATGGCTACTGCATGCTTTGCTCTTTTCGACCCATCTTCTACCTTTATTGAGAGTCCAATTCCTTCACCCAATAGGCCTATACATTGAATACCCTCACTCCCTCCTTTGCTTATTATTTGCTTATGACCTCTTTTTATTAATTCAGAATCAAAATACCCTTCCCCAGCTACTAGGTCTGGGTGCTGAGTCATTGCGCGAGTTATTTTTTCAAATTCTGGCTGGTCTGATCTGGATAAATGTGCGTATAAAATAGCCATCTGTGACAAACGCAAAAGTAATGTTGGCGCTCCACAATCATCTCTTTCCGCAATTAATTCCTCAACTGGTATTTTCAATAAATCAGAAACTCTTCTGAATATTTCTTTCTGAAGGGGATGATGTCCCATTAAATAGCTATCTAGATCCCAGTTCATTTTCTTGCAAGTTGCCAGAAATGCCGAATGTTTCCCAGAACAGTTGTGTTGAAGCCTGCTTTTTTTATCTTGAGGGATGGGGCATTTGAGTTCTTCTATATCTATGTCAGCATTCCATAAGAGTTTGAAAGCTGTTCTAGCTTGATTCGCAGAACCACAATGTGAACCACATGCGAGAGCTAAGGTTCTATTGTCTAAATTGAATTTTTCTAAAGTTCCACTCGTAAGAAATGGTAATGCCTGGAAAGGTTTCAATGCTGACCTTATAAAAGTTTCATATTCACTCGAACCAGCTTTCATTAATGTCCTGCCTTTCGTATCACAAATTGACGCGTGAGCTCTATGAATTGATTCAACACTTGAACCTCTTTTTACGAGGACTTTCATAGAATTTAAGCTGTTACTTTCTAATTTTCTTTGTATATTCATGTGTTAATTCATTTCTAAAACTATAAATAACAATGAAAATAAAGTAATTGAGAAGAGTAGTATTATTATTATTATTTCTAGATGATTTAGGATAGGTTTAACTTGGTGCTGAGCTATAAGTAAATCCTTCGATCTCCACTCAATTGGTTTTTCCCAAACTTGACCATCATACCAACCAGATTCTTCATATTCAATGGTCTCAGAATTTAGTCTATTATATATATATACCCAACTTAACCATTGCCTAATTAATAATAATAAAGGGACAAGAAGAGAGGAAGTTAAACTTACAAAAGTAAGGTCAAAAATATTATTTTTCAGGTAATCGCTTCCATAAGATATTGTATAGCTAATTGGTGTAATAAAAAACCAACTTAGTGCTAGTTTCCTATAGAAAATACTTCTTTTTAAAAAAGGCCAGGAGATTATCCAAGAATTCCTAATACTATTAAATTCGTTTAATGGCCTTTGATTTGAAGGAACAGGACATATTGTATTATCCATCTTTTAATACGATCAATTGATTATTAGTAAAACCATGAAAGATTCCATTGCTCCAAAATGATTCTAAATCATAGAATTTTCTTTCATAAGGTTGAAAAACATTAATTATTAAATCTCCGTAATCTAATAATGCCCATTTTGCTTCATTAATTCCTTCCTTTCTGAGAGGGAGTAGATCTGCTTCTTCTTTTAAAGTCTTTTCCACATTGTTAACTATTGCCCTTACTTGAACGTCGGAAAGACCTTCTGTAATTAATATCCAATCGGCAATACTAGAAACTTGATCAACCTTTAAAAGTTTTATATCCCCAGCTTTTCTATCATCGCAAGCTCCTGCAGCTAGTTCAATTAACCTATTATTATCCATAAACATTTTCACTTGTAACTGACTTATTAGAACCTTCTTGAGATGCCATTTCTGCTCTTGCTCTCTCAGCACTTTTTCTCAAGGCTTCTAATCTGTCTTCGTAAAATGTTCTCTTTTTTTTCTTTCTAGATTTTTCTACTAAATCTTTTAATGCACCACCAAGACTTTTATATGCATTTGGAACGCTATACCCGAATCGACAAGCTAAGTCAATAGCTCTCTCATCAGCTGCGATTGCGTCTTGTAAGCGTTTCTCTGAATTGTTCTTTAGATATAATCTGTAGCCCGCAAATCCTGACAATCCAAGAGCCATTAGAAGAAGCAGTCCATCTTGTACCCATAATTCTCCAATTGCACCACCTAAACCTATTGCTAGAGCTGCCATTTCCCAACCATCTCTAGGGATGGTGTCATTCTGAATGCGTCCCACCTCATGCCAAAACAATAAATTTCTATGATCTTGAGCTAAGTAATCCCATTGCTCGAGATCAACTTGGATTTCCACTTCATCTCGCCCAATTTCTTCGAGCGTGATTAAGGGAGGATCTATTGCTGCCGCGGCTTCAATAAATACCCAGCTTTGGTTTTCTGGTGGCAGCAGCCCTTTTAGGCGCTGTAGTTCGCTCATACTCTTTGTTTCTTGTTCGGATAGTTAGTTAAACTTTAGTGGTAGTTTGCCGATCTAGACAGTAGATGATAAACAGATACCTAGAATGCATGACATAAATGAAGTTTACAAGAGATTCAAATGCCACGGCGTAAAGATATACGTCGGATTTTGATACTAGGCTCTGGACCTATTGTTATTGGTCAGGCCTGTGAATTCGATTATTCCGGTACCCAGGCATGTAAAGCCCTAAGAAGCGAGGGCTTTGAAGTCATTTTAGTTAATTCAAATCCAGCTTCAATAATGACCGACCCCGAAACGGCAAATAGGACTTATGTAGAGCCTCTGACAGCCTCAGTTGTTGAACAAATCATAGAAACAGAACGACCTGATGCTCTTTTGCCCACGATGGGAGGCCAAACTGCATTGAATATTTCAGTTGAATTAGCAGAGTCTGGAATTTTAGATAAGTACAACATTGAATTAATTGGTGCTGATCTAAATGCAATTAAGAAAGCGGAGGATAGGAATTTATTTAAAATAGCGATGAATAATATTGGGGTTAACGTATGCCCATCTGGCATTGCTTCTGATCTTCAAGAAGCTGAAATAGTAGGAAATAAAATCTCTTCATTTCCCAAAATTATCAGACCTGCTTTCACATTAGGCGGAAGTGGAGGAGGTATTGCTTATAACCAGGATGAATTTTTAGAATTATGCAAAACAGGTTTAGATGCTAGCCCTGTTTCTCAAATACTTATTGAAAAATCTCTTTTAGGTTGGAAAGAATTTGAGCTGGAAGTTATGAGAGACTTATCAGATAATGTTGTAATTATATGCAGTATTGAGAATGTTGATCCTATGGGAGTTCATACTGGAGATTCTATTACAGTAGCCCCTGCTCAAACTCTAACTGACAGAGAATATCAACGTTTACGAGATTATTCAATATCAATAATTAGAGAAATTGGTGTTGCTACTGGTGGAAGCAATATCCAATTCGCAATCAATCCAATTGATGGTGAAGTTATAGTAATTGAAATGAATCCTCGTGTTAGCAGATCATCTGCTTTAGCAAGTAAAGCTACAGGTTTTCCAATAGCAAAAATTGCTGCTCTTTTGGCCGTTGGTTATAGATTAGATGAGATTATTAATGATATTACTGGTAAAACCCCCGCATGTTTTGAACCTTCAATTGATTATGTGGTTACTAAAATTCCTCGTTTTGCATTCGAAAAATTCTCAGGAAGTTCCTCAATACTTACTACCTCGATGAAGTCAGTTGGAGAGGCTATGGCAATAGGAAGATGTTTTGAAGAATCTTTTCAAAAGGCAATAAGATCTCTTGAGACTGGATTGAGTGGTTGGGGGTGCGATCGTGATGATGAAAAGCTTTCATCTGTTGAATTAGAAAGACAATTAAGGACCCCTTCTCCTGAAAGAATAATGTATATAAGATTAGCTATGAAGAACGGTCGCACTGATAATGATATATTTTCTTTCTCTAAAATAGATCCTTGGTTTTTGTCAAAATTGAGGAATATAGTAAATGCAGAGGAAAAATTACTTCAGTATAAAAATATTAACGATTTAGAGCCTAATTTCTTATTCAAGCTTAAACAAATTGGTTTCTCTGATCGTCAGATTGCATTTGCTCTAAATACTGATGA
This sequence comes from Prochlorococcus sp. MIT2302, assembly GCF_059772385.1. Taxonomy (NCBI): domain Bacteria; kingdom Bacillati; phylum Cyanobacteriota; class Cyanophyceae; order Synechococcales; family Prochlorococcaceae; genus Prochlorococcus; species Prochlorococcus sp. MIT2302. Next base: position 226,819 of record NZ_CM186285.1, read on the forward strand.
ACTATCAATTAGATCTATAAGAACTTCTCTTAAAATATTACCTGTTTATAAAACAGTAGACACATGCGCCTCCGAATTTTCCTCAAAAACACCATATCATTATTCTACATATGAAAGACCAGTTTGCACCATTGATAAAGATGGAAATATAATCAAAAATATTAATCTAAGTGAAATTAAAAAAGATAATAAAAATAAAATTTTAATTCTCGGTGGAGGACCAAATCGTATTGGTCAAGGCATTGAATTTGATTATTGTTGTTGCCATGCTTCTTATCAAGCTCAAGAGGAAGAATATACAACAATAATGATAAATAGTAACCCCGAAACGGTCTCAACTGATTATGACACAAGCGACATACTTTATTTTGAGCCTTTAACCCTAGAAGATGTTCTGAATGTTATTGAATTTGAGGAACCCTATGGGATAGTTGTTCAATTTGGAGGACAAACCCCTTTAAAACTTTCTTTACCAATAGTCAATTGGTTGAAGAAACCCGAAAACACAAAGTTAAGAACAAAAGTATTAGGAACATCCCCGTTTTCAATTGACTTGGCTGAGGATAGAGAGCAATTTGATAAGGTTTTGAGAAAATTAAATATTAGGCAACCTAAGAATGGAATCGCTAGAACTTTCGTAGAATCTTTGGATGTCGCTAATAAAGTTGGCTATCCCTTAGTCGTCAGGCCCTCATATGTTCTAGGTGGTAGAGCTATGGAAATTGTTTATGAGCAAGATGAGTTGGAAAGATACATCAAGGAAGCAGTAAACGTTGAACCTGAACATCCAATTCTTATTGATCAATATTTAGAGAATGCCATTGAGGTCGATGTTGATGCTTTATGTGATGTCAGCAACGATGTTGTAATTGGAGGATTGATGGAGCATATTGAGCCTGCTGGAATTCATTCTGGCGATTCAGCCTGCTGCCTCCCCTCCATAACGCTATCTAGTGACTCAATTAAAACAATCAAGCGTTGGACAAAATCTTTAGCTATTGAGCTAAATGTCGTAGGTCTAATTAATCTTCAATTTGCTGTTAAAAGAGATGTTGAAGGTAATGAGATTGTTTACATTATTGAGGCTAATCCAAGGGCTTCAAGAACTGTTCCTTTCGTTTCAAAAGCCACGGGAATCCCTCTTGCAAAAATTGCTACTCAGCTGCTTTTAAGTAAAAACCTCAAGGATATTGGTTTAAATCAAGAACCAATTCCACCTCTTCAATCAATAAAAGAGGCGGTTATGCCGTTTAGACGTTTTCCTGGCTCAGACAGTGTTTTAGGACCAGAAATGCGTTCAACAGGTGAGGTGATGGGATCTGCTAATACTTTTGGAATGGCCTATGCAAAATCCGAACTCGCTGCCGGTGAGGGATTACCTACTTCTGGTTTTGTTTTCTTATCTACGCATGATCGAGACAAACCAGCATTGATTCCCGTAGCAAAAAAATTAATTGAATTAGGTTTTTCAGTTTTGGCAACATCTGGCACTTCTAAGTATCTCGAGAAATTTGGTTTAAAGGTTGAAAGAGTTCTTAAAGTTCATGAAGGAAGACCAAATATCGAGGATATGATTCGATCTGGAAAGGTTCAGTTGGTAATAAATACGCCAATTGGACGTCAAGCAATTTATGATGATAAATATCTTAGGAAAGCAGCTCTTGACTATTCAGTTCCAACTTTGACGACATTAAAAGGAGCTAGTGCTGCAGTGAAGGGAATTGAAGCATTGCAGAATCAAGTCTTATCCGTTTCAGCCTTACAAGATATTCATTCCTAAGCGATATTTCGCTTGAAAGGTTATTTAATTAATAGTAATATTTCTATTCTAAATATTATTAACCCTGTTGTGTTTTTTTTTCTGTAAATCCCTAAATAGTAATTTTGTATATGTTTTTTTAGTTCCTTTTTTTGTCGTTTTACGCAAAGCTCTATTACTACCTCATTAAAAATTCACCTTTTTTTCTAATTAAGACATACAATTATCTTCTTGCTTGATAATTTGAATGACCGCTACAGCTTCTTCTTCCCCAAAACTAAGAGTTGATACACGCGGAACTAACGAGTTGCCGCCACATTTAGATGAGAACCTTTTAACACCTCGTTTTTATGTAACCGAATTTAAGAAAGCTGCCAAGACAGAATTAACTGATGCTCGTGAAGAGTTTGAAGCGATGCTTTCAGAGATGAAGGCTGATTATAATTGCACTCATTTCGATAGAAAAGCAAGTTTAGATAGGCTGCAAGAATTACCGCAGAAGTCAAAAGAGGTCTATGAAAGTTATTTAGTAAGATCTGTTATCTCTGAGTTTTCAGGTTTCTTACTTTTTAAGGAAATTTCTAATCGCTTAAAGAAAGAAGGAAATAGAGATCTTGGAAAACTATTTCAGTTTTTAGCCAGAGATGAAGCTAGGCATGCAGGATTTCTCAGTAGAGCTCTTGTCGCTGAGGGGATTGAGGTTGATCTACCTCATTTAGGTGGGAAAAGAGCAGCAACTTGGTTCCCAATAAGTTGGGTTATTTACTCTGTATACCTGTCAGAAAAAATTGGTTATTGGAGATATATCTTGATGGATAGGCACCTTAAAGCAAATCCAGGAGAAGCCTTTGCTCCTTTGTTTGACTTCTTTGAACCATGGTGTCAAGACGAGAACAGGCATGGAGACTGTTTTACTGTAATGATGAGATGTTGGCCTGGAATTACTAAAGGTTGGAGAGGTAAGTTATTAAGTCGTTTTTTCCTTTGGAGTGTATTTCTAACTCATACTTTGACAGTTTGTGAGAGAGGTGAATTTTACGAATTATTGGGCATTGAGCCTAAAGAATTTGATGAGGAAGTTATAAAAAGAACAAATCACACCTCTAAAAATGCTTTCCCTTGGGTATTTAATCTTGAAGACGAAAAGTTTTGGGACTTGAGAAACAAAATTATTGAATCTTTTAGGGCATTTGTGTCGACAAAAGGGTTAACAAAGCCAGTCAAGTTCGTGAAATTTGTATCTTTAATTTTTAGGCAATTTGCATTGCCGATGGAAAAAACTAATGCATTAAGATACGACAAGGATGTTAATTTTACTGGTGGAGATATTTTGAATTTCTGGACTGATAAGTAAGATTTTTTGGGAATTTAAATATCAAAGGGATTTCCTGCTTGTGTATCCAATCCTTTGAAGTATTTCCCAAATTGAGCGTTATAAACTTCGTCCTCTTCTTGCGTTTCGCATTCCAATGGGCCTATTGCTTTGGAAACACATAATAATCCAAATCCCTTCTCTCGCAACTCTTTAGACAAGCCAATGCAAGCTTGTTGATCCATTTCACCTGAAATTATTTTAACTGCGCATTCTGAGCAACAACCGTTTCTGCATGAGAATGGGAGTTTATCACCGATTATTTGACCATTTTCATCTTTTGACTCGAAATTTCTCAAAATATATTCCCCTTCAGGAACCTCAAAGGTATATGTTTTACCTTCTTGCTTATGGTGAATTGTTATTTTGTGAACTGGTTTCATAAATATTTACTCTTGTGTCGATATGTCTTTTATTTCTGGTGGTTCAGGTGGCAAGCTTGCATGTTCCCAAAGCTCTTCAGTATTAAGTGTTTTTGTGAACTTCTCTCCACCAAAACGAAGCTTTAGCCAAGCTATTGTTGATGATTCTTCTGCAACAACAGCCTCATATCCTTCTTTGTCTGAGATATTGAATTTAATAACCAATGATGAATTTAAAAACCACATAGGATAATCAGATCCTTTGCGATCCCTTCTCTCGTGAAAAGATTCTCTTAGTTGTCCATTACCCTGCAACTGACCCTCTGGTGCAAGTAGTACGTTTAGGGCTTTGATCTCTGACATTAATTGAGGATCAGAAAAAGTTTGATCTTAGGTTATGTATTTCCTAGGACCTTAACTAAATAACCTTAGTAAAATGACCTACATTGATGCAAATGGTTTGATAGATCTTCACAAGATTTCCTTGTTTCCTTGATTAGCTTTCAAATTATTTAAAAGGAGTAAATATAGTTCCTTAATTGATAATTAATTATCTAAGCCTCTTTTTTAGGTGCCTCAGCCTTCGCTTTAAGAGCTTCAGCTTCAGCTGCTTTTTTTGCTTCTTCAAAATCAATTCTGTTTTGTAGTTGCCCTGAAGCTCTCATCCAATCATTTACACTAGCTTCCTTCCCAGCGGCTTCACATTCCTCTTGATACTTCAAGAATGGATACCAATGGTGAGTCGCATTCTTGGAATCTGTAAAATTAGTCAATTTCTTAAGTATTCAATGAATAGATTATCGCATCATATTTTCTTAATTTGGCATCATATTAATTTTTTATAGTAATAGTTCAAATCTTTCTCGTAATTATTACTCTTAGTTCGTTTTGTATGAAAATCTTATTTTATGAAACTAGCTTTTATTGGTCTTGGGTCTATGGGGAAGCCCATGTCTCAGCGCTTAATGGATAACGGCTATGATTTGAATTTATATCAGAGAAAAAAATTTAATAATGACGATGAAAGAAAATATTTTATTGATCCTGCAGAAGCTGTTTTTAACTGTGATGGCCTTTTGATTTGCGTTACTGATGACGATGCAGTTGAATCTGTTTTATTTGGCGCTAATGGTGTTTCAGGCTCATTAAAGCCTAATTCATTTGTTATCGATTTCTCTACAATAAGTCCTAATAAATCTATCTCAATACATAAAAGATTAGCTCAACAAAATATACTTTATGTTGACTGCCCTGTTTCTGGTGGTACAGAGGGAGCTTCTGAGGGTTCATTGTCTTTGTTCATTGGTGCAAGTAAAGAAGAATGTTTATCTTTTGAACATATATTTCAAGTGCTAGGTAAATCAATAAATTACTTTAATGGCGTTGGTAAAGGCCAACAAGTCAAAGCTCTTAACCAGATACTGGTTGCAGGAACATATGCAGCAGTTGCTGAAGCAATGGAATTAGGTAAATTGCTTGATTTGCCAATGGATGATGTAATTGATGCTTTAAAAGTTGGGGCAGCTAATTCCTGGCCATTAGAAAATAGATCAAAAGCTATGTTGATTAATAAACATCCCTTAGGATTTAAATTAGAGCTGCATAATAAAGATTTATCTATTGCTATTGATCTAGCGAAATCTATTAACATTGATCTACCAATTGCATCTAGAGTAAAAGAAATGGAGCAAAAGCTAATTCAAGTCGGCCTAGGTGAACTTGATGTTGCTGTTCTTCATAGATACATCTCATTAATAAAAAAATAAGACAAGGATAACTGTAATAGATAGACTTTGATTGCTTATTTGTTTACAATCTTAGTGAAGCATGTTATAGTAAATTTGATTATTGATATGTTAGAGCTAGGTTATGAATTTGGGAAAACAGCACGCAAAACTAATAAGGTTACAAACTAAAGCCGAATCTTGCTTGTCTCGTGATGAAGCGAAGAAGATTATTCGTAAGGCTGAAAAAGCTCAATCAAAAATCTCTGGATAATTGCTTAATTTATTAAGTCATCAAATATTATTCCTTCATGTTTTTTATATTTAATACTCCAAAGATTTGAGGATATTTTTTTTAATTTGTCTATTAAAGTATCTGTATTCCCTGTGTTAATCCAATCTGATTTGATTAACGGGAGTTTATTTTGCATACTTTCAAAACTAATTTCTGCTAATAATATGCCTGTTTCATCATTTGAGATTTTTAAATTACCTTCATTAGTTCTTTTAAATAACCTAAGCAATAAATCAAGTAGTATCTTTTCAGCTTCTTTTATTGGAGGTTGATTTTCAGAATCTACTCCAGTAAAAGTTTTTCCTCCAATAGGCATTAACCTTTTATTATTTTGTTCAGCAAGAGCAATCGCTATTAAATATTTTTGTTCTTCCATTTAGTTTTAAAACCTATCAATTTTTCTATGATTTGATTTTATCTGCTATTAACGCAAAAATGTTTTATCTTAATGTTGATGCATTTGACATTTAATTGCCTAAGAATCCAAGTAACTTGATCCTTGTAGATCAGCTGAGTAAATATTATCGAGTTGCAAATAAACAGCCGGGGTTTAAAGGCACTCTTAAGCATTTTTTTGATCGAAAGACTAATGATGTTCCGGCTGTTACTGATATAAGTTTCAAAATCACTCGAGGAGAAATAGTTGGCTTTCTTGGAGCCAATGGGGCAGGTAAAACCACATTATTAAAAATGATGTGTGGTCTTATTCATCCTTCGAGAGGCTTGGTTGATGTCTGTGGTTTTTCTCCTCAACGAAGGCAAACCGCTTTTCTGAATGAGATAACTTTGGTGATGGGTCAAAAGCAACAGTTGATTTGGGACCTTCCTCCAATGGACTCTTTGTATGTAAATGCTGCTGTGTATGGTTTGTCTGACTACGAAGCAAAAGAAAGAATAAATGAATTGGCCGATATGCTTGAACTTGGAGAAGAACTTACAAGACCAGTCAGAAAGTTATCTTTAGGACAAAGAATGAAAGCTGAAATACTTGTGGCCTTATTACATAAGCCATCTGTTCTTTTTCTAGATGAGCCTACTCTAGGACTTGACGTCAATGCACAGGCAAGAGTTCGTAGCTTTTTATCTGAATACAATAAAAGAACTGGCGCGACAATTTTACTAACTAGTCATTACATGGCTGATATTACAGCGTTATGTCCAAGAGTAATTTGTATTCACAAAGGCAAGCTTTTTTACGATGGCGATCTTGATTCGCTTGCTAATTCATTATCACCCTCACGAGAGGTAAAAGTTGAATTGAAAAATCCATGTATAAGAGATCAATTTGTTAAATATGGTGAGATTCAAGATTTGAATGATCGTTTTATATCTTTGTTAGTTTCAAGGGATAAGTTAACAGAAGTAGTAAGTAATCTTTTAACTGATTTTGATATTATAGATTTAGAGATTAGTGACCCTCCTATTGATCAATTGATCGGAGAATTATTTAAAAAAGGAGAAGTCAATTGAGAATATTTGGATTGTCTTTCAAGGTTATTAAGACTTTACTTACAACACAATATGCATACATGTTGGAATATCGCATCGAAATAGCTTTGTGGGCTCTTTCGGGGGTGCTTCCTTTTATAATGTTTTCCCTTTGGAGTCAAAATGAAGTTGGTAATACATTTGGTCTAAATGATATTGGCTTGGCAAGATATTTTCTGAGTGCTTTTTTGGTTAGGCAGTTTTCTGTCGTATGGGTTGTTTTTTCTTTTGAAGAAGACTCACTCTCCGGTCGATTATCACCGTATTTACTTCAGCCTCTGCATCCTCTTTTGAGATATGTAGCGGCTCACTTAGCAGAGCAGGCAACAAGACTACCTTTCGCAATAGCTATCGCCATAACTTTTTTCATACTAAATCCTTCATCTTTTTGGATCCCTCCATTATCTCAAGTGTTTCTTGCATACTTATCAACTCATTTGGCTTTTTCTATTGCATTTCTTCTGCAAAGTTTAGTTGCTGCTCTTTGTTTTTGGACTGAAAAATCCAGTTCTCTAGAGAGATTAATATTTGTTCCTTATCTTTTTCTCTCTGGTTTATTAGTACCCTTATCAGCCTTTCCTTCTAATGTTCTAAAAGTTGCAATGCTAACGCCTTTTCCTTATCTAATTAATTTTCCAGCAAAGATTTTATCAGGCATGCCAGTTAATATATTTAATGGTTTTTTAGCTCAAATATTGTGGATCTCAATTCTCATTCCTTCAGTTAATATTCTTTGGAAACTTGGTGTAAAAAGATATACAGCTATGGGAGCATAATATGTATCGTTATTTTAAAACAATTAGATTATTTTGGTCTACAGCTTTTGCATCTCAACTTGAATATCAATTAAATTTTTTAATTGAGTTGCTAGCTATGTTGGGTACACTCTTGGGAAGTGTGTTTATATTATCTCTTTTCTTTACTGGAGGAAGACAATTAGGAGATTGGACTTGGGAATCGGCTTTAGTTATTCAAGGTGTTTATACCTTTTTAGATGGTTTAACAAATGCTATTTTACGACCAAATTTAACCGAAATAGTCAATTACGTTAGAGAGGGTACTTTAGATTATGTATTGCTAAAACCTATTGATAGTCAATTTTGGTTATCAGTTAAAAAGTTTTCTTTTGCAGGGTTACCTGAAATCATTTTGGGACTTTCTATTGTTTTCTGGGCGTCTATCGAAACTGGCTCCTCTTTTTCAATTTACTCCCTATCTGTATTCATTATTTCCTTATTCATCGGTTTTGTTATTCTTTATTCAGTCTGGTTCCTAATTGCTGCAAGTAGTATCTGGTTTGTTAAGACATGGAATGCAACAGAGGTACTTAGAGCTTTGTTGGCTGCAGGTAGATATCCCATTTCAGCTTACCCAGTTATTTTGAGATTCATATTTACTTTGGTTTTACCTGTAGCTTTTTTAACCACTTTTCCGGCTGAAGCAATTTTAGGTGATCTTAAATTTAATATATTATTATTTGGTTTATTATTAAGTAGTTTGTTTTTTATTCTTAGTAGATTATTCTGGAAGTTTGCTCTTAAACACTATACTTCTGCTTCAAGTTAATTAAAATAAATATTTTTTATTTTTAATTGTATTTATAATTTATGGATTGATTTATTGCCCAATACCAAAGAATGTATTGATTACGAATAATAAACTAAAGATTGTGAGGAATGAAATTCCAAACCAACAAATTGTTTTTAGAACAAGGCCATAACGAAATTGACTTTTTACTAGTGGACTATTCATTGTATCCATAGCCATCCAGGCAAAGAGAGGAGCTGATAGAAAACTACCGGTCATAGCCCCAAATACATAGTCTTTAACTCCAATCCCGCCAGATTTGGCAATCAAAAGTGCACAAAGCGATGCAAACACATGAAATATGATCCATTTTTTTAGACGTTTCTTTTCTGTCAAAGTAGTGCTATTTCCTTTGTCTGAGCGAGTTATCAAGCCATGAGCTGATGAAATGCTTCTTGGATATGCGTCTAGACATGTAAGCGTGGTACTAAACATAGCTGCAAAGGCTGCAGGAACAATTATCCACTTTGCCCACCCACCAATAGATTCTGTGTATAAACTTATTAAATTCTGAGCAAAACTAACACCTGAACCTGTAAGCATCTCATCGCCAGTGCCGTACATTGTGTAGGCACCAAGAGTTAGAAAGAAAATAGCAGTTATAACTGTGATGAAATATCCAAGATTGAAATCAAATTCTGCCTCTCCCAAACTAGCGGTATGTTCTGTCTCTTTAGCTCTAGAAAACATCCATAGTGATGGCCATATACAAAGTTCTACTGGACCAGGCATCCAACCCATCAAGGGAATTAAAAATCCTAAGTTTGAGAGGGTCCATGGAGAGGGATTGCTATTTAATAATGAGAGATTGATATCTCCTGCAGGTCCTTTTATTAATAAGGATATAACAGCAAAAAATGTTAATAATGTAAGCAAAAATACAAGAATCTTGGAAATCCTATCAAGGGCTTTATATTGACCTATAAATAATATTAATGAACATACTATTAAAATACCTATTGCTAAATCTAAAGTAGGGAAGGATGAAAAAATTACTATATTTTTTAATAGAAGACCCGTTACAAAACTAACTGCGGAAATAGTAAATGTACCAGTAATTAATCCAACTATTAAATATAATGGCAAATAAAATTTATTACGTTTTTGAAAGCCCTCTAAAAGCGATAGTCCAGTAACAGCTGTAAATCTTGTACCGACAAGTAAAAATGGATATTTGACTAAATTTGTTAATAAGATTAGTCCAATAAGCGTAAATCCAAATTTAGCTCCCGCTGTAGTAGATGACATCAGGTGAGATCCGCCTATGCATGCTGCAGCTAAAAGGATTCCAGGGCCAAGACTTTTTCTATAACCATTGTATTTACTTGGAACTACTTTTTCCATATTTTTTAGAAGTCATTTTATTTTCGCAATAAAAATAATTTTTTCAATTTAAGTACATAAAGGTTATTATTTATAGCAAGATATCATTTTATTAAACTAGCCTTTCTAAATTCTATTTATTGCCAAGGTTCTATAGACTTTTCGTAATGACTAAATCAGTAAATCTATATTTAGCGTCAGGTGTAAGTGAGGGTAAAGGCTTTTGGCTAGTTAACTTTACTGATGAGGAAGATATTTACAATTCTCTTGGGACTAAATTTCTTGAGTGCTATAGAAAGGAGTTATTTGGTCTTGAAGGAGCAGTTGAAGTTAAGGAAGCAATTAATACAACCTTAGATATTCTCTCTTACTATTCACAATTAGATCGATTTAAATTAGATGGTTCAAATACAGCTTATTCTTCTGAGATTCCTATTTATCTTATGGAGGATATCTTTGATCTATGGGCATATAATTATAATAATCAAATTATATGGAAAAAATACATTGGTATATTGAACTTTAGAAAAAAAATTAAAACAAAAAATAATTATATTAATATAGGATTAAAAGGAGATACTTATGACTTTGCTATTAAATTAGAAGAATTACTAAATTTTAAACCTTATAATTCATCATATAGAAAAGATAGAAATAATGAATTAATGTGGTAAAAATTTAATATCCATTTTCGTAAATATCTTGAACTATAAGATGTTTATTTTTGACTTTTTTAATAAGGGAAGTTCAGAAGAATGACTTAGTGAAACAACATGAAATAAACCTTTCCCTGGAAATCAATAAACTCCATGAAATTTTTTTATTTTTTCAGCGAATATATATATAAAATATCCATAATTCAAAAACTAAATACTGTAAACTTATTTTTTATTTGTATCTACTATTTAACCTTAAGGTGTTAGCTCTAAAACTTCCTAGATAAACTGTAATAACCCATAAAGCCACCTATAGTTATTATTCCAGCTATTGGAGCTGACAAATTTAATGGGGTCGCCCATTCATGAACCATCAATGAAGCCAACATAATTAAGTATTAATAGATAAATGTTAAAATACTACATCTAATATTGATTTGTAATTTTAGTTTGCAATAATTCACAACTGTATTGATTTAATTTAAGATTATTTTTTTTATTGCGTTTATTCTTTAGATATAAATATTTTTAATTTGATTTTATCCACTAATTATTTTTATGATTGCTCTCGAATATTTTGACAACTTGTGCATATATTTTTCCAAATAACCATGAAATAACAATTAAGCTAATAATACCTAGAATTATTGTTACGGCTGATATGCCTGCGTCATTTGGACCATAATTTATCGCTGGGTCAAATCCTTCCACTATAATTTTAATTGATTTTCTACATATTAATATTTTTTTTGACTCAAATCCTGAATTTTAACTTTTTTAAATCTGAATATATCAAATTAGCTTATAGTTGAATTATGTATAATAAATATTATCTTTAATTATATTTATGAAGTGGGAATATCATGTAGTTCATCTAAATGTAGATTCTTCATCAAGTAAAAATGAGGAAGCGAGCAACCCTGAGGCTGCAAGCGAAAAACTTAAAGGTTCACTGAGTGCAGACTTTCTTAAGGATCAATTCCCAGAACAGTTCCAAGAAAATGAAAGTTCCGAGCATCCTGCTATTCAACTAAGTAAATTTCTAAATAAAAAGGGGTTGGATAGATGGGAACTTTCAGAAACAATTAAAATTGGGAATATGTTATTTCTTATTATGAAAAGGCAAGTTGATTAGTAGTTTATAAAATATCTTTCATCGTAAATATTATCCAGTTAATTAGATTTATTGGATTTGTTATTGTTTTAATATTTCTATTTCCATTTATCATATAAGTCACTTTATACTTTCCTAGTATAAGATCACTATTTTTGGTATTATTGTATTTATTAGTCTCTTTCAAGCTATATTCTTGTCTTGTTTGTTCATTTAATTCGGTGTTGAAAATCCAAATTTTTTGATTATTTTCAGTCATTAATACATATCCAATACCCATCCCATCTGTCATTTTATAATCAACAATTTCTCCATTAATCATTTGAGGTAATTTATCCAATAATTTGCTTGGCACTAGATTTTCTATTTTTGACTTGTCTACTTTTATCTTTGCCCCAATTGGTATTAGTGGATTTACTTCCATTATGAATAACTTTAGATTTTACTAAATTAACATATTTTTTGAATCAATGAGTTAACATTCCATTTACTAATAAGCCCTTTGTGTGTTGGAAAGCCTCTTCTTGTCTTTAAAAACCTTTCCTTTCGCTTTTGTCTTCCTTTTTCAAGCTTTCAGCTTCTTCTTTATTTGAATAATTTATTTTGATATAGTTAATTCCAATTATTGTAAGTCTTATAAAGACAAAAGCCGTTGCTATGAATCCTATTAAGACAAAAGTTGATAAGAGTGCAGATCCTAGATCTATTTCAGATAATTCGAACATGTGAATAACTCTACTAATTTATTTAATCTTTTATAAAACATATTTTTATTCAAATATAAATTCTAAATAAATTTTAATTTATATTGGTTACAAGACATCCGTAGAAAAATTTTTCTAATGGATGCATAACTGAAATAGGAATATAAATTGAAAATGAATCAAACTCAATTTAAAATCCCACTTTCAAGCTTAAGGCCTTACACAGTTCATTATAGAAACTGTGATAATCAACGTCTTGAGAATTGCTTTTATGCATGCGATGCATATGAAGCAAGATTACTTGCGATGGAATTTAATAGGTATATTCATGAGCATCCAAACTGTATTGATCTTATTAGAAGGGAAATGATTACGAATATTTAGATCATTCAAAAAAGATTTTTTTGTATAAAATATTACATTTAGATTTGTATGTTAAATAATGATGTTGTTTCTCAAATCTTCTTGGGATTAATATCATTTTTATCTAATTTCATTTCCGCGTTATCTGGAGGAGGCGCAGGCTTAATACAACTACCAGCTCTCATATTTTTTGGTTTACCTTTCTCAAAAGCTTTGGCAACTCATAAAGTTGCTAGTGTTGCGCTAGGCATTGGGGCTTCAGTCCCACACTTGAAAAAAAATAGTTTACAAATAAAATATGCGTTTTTGATATTAATTCCCGGTATACCTGGCGTTTTATTAGGGGCGTATACTTCTTCCATTTTACCTAATAACTTTTCTACTACCTTATTAGGTTTTTTAACTTTGTTTCTTAGCTTTTATTCAATAAAACAGAAAAATCTTGGCAGTTCAAATACAAAAAAACGAATTAATAAGTTAAAGATACTAATTGGAATATTAGGCCTTTTTATAATTGGCTTCTTCAATGGCTATCTTTCTTCTGGTACTGGACTATTCGTGACGATTTGGATGATAATAATATTTGATTTAAATTTTCCTATCGCGGTTGCTTATACCTTAGTATTTGTTGGAATTTTTTGGAATGGTATTGGCGCACTTTCTTTGGGTTTAAAGGGGAATATTATTTGGAGCTATATACCTACCTTGATTTTAGGTTCGCTTTTAGGTGGTTATTTTGGAGCTTATTTGTCAATAATTAAAGGGTCCAAATTTATTAAAGTTATTTTTGAATTAGTTTCTTTTTCTGTAGGAATTTCATTACTAATTAAAGCTTTTGTATAAGTATTAATTTGTTCATGTTTTTTTAAGCGCACCCAGCCTTTTTTAAATCATCTTGCAATTTACTTTCACAGTCTAAAACTCTTGCCCAGCAAGGCAATTGCTGCTTAACAGGTGATTCAAGGAATTTATTGATTGCGGGTCTTAATAGTTTTCCAAAAGTATGAACTGCTAGTTCTTCTTTATGTCGACTGTAAGGCAATTGGTTTACTGAGGAATCTAAACTAAATTGTTTAACTCTATCTTCACCTGCTCTTCGATATAAAACCTCCAAGTTTGCTAATTGAGAACTTGTAAGTGTTCTTGCTTCATGTTCCATCAATCCCCTTAAAACACTGGAAAGAATTTCCGTAGACATTTTTTGGAGACCTTCGTTAGCCTTTGTACCTATTTCTTTGTGTTTGTGGTCGAAAATACCCAGATCAACTTGTGCGATTCGTGATATACGTACGTTTTTATAAACCTCTGATAGAAGCCCTATCTCTAACCCCCAATCACAAGGAATTCTTAAATTCATTGCTAAGTCTGTAGTAAAAGCAAACTCTCCAGCCAGCGGATATCTAAATGATTGTAAATATTGAAGGAATGGAGCATTGCCCATCAATTGCTCCAAACTTGATAGAAGTGGACCTACAAATAATCTCGTAGCTCTCCCCTGTAGTGCATTTGTCTCAAGAGATAGGCGGCTGTAAAAAGCTTTTACATATGAAATCCCATTGGATTTTTCCAGTAAAGGACCCAACATTCTTGCTGGATAATTGGAGTTGAATGTTCTGATATCAGCATCGAAAAGTGCTACGACTTCTGAACTTTTCGTGGCAACACCAACTCCTTGCCATACGGCCCATCCTTTTCCTGGAACACCTAATAGATCTAATCCGTTTTTTTCTTGGTCTTTTAGTAATTCAATAACCAATGGGCTATTTGTCCATTGGACGTGAACTGGATATGGCATTTCTTTAAAGAAATCTCTTGCCTTCTCGACCTCGTCGCGATTACTAGCAGATAGGGCTATGACAAGTTGATTTAAATTTTTTAACTCGTTTAGCGTAGATCTTATAAGCTTTAATGCTGGCCTACTGAACTCTTCGAATAGGCATGGAATAAGAATTGATGTTGGTCGTTTTAAGAGGTCTTTATTTAGTTGAGTTACTGGATCTTTTGCTAATCCGTACTCATGAATAGTTGTGATTAATCCCTGCTGAAAGTCCATTCAAGATAAAAGTTTTACAGATTCAAGGTGGGAGCTACGATGAGGTAGAGAAGATTGTTTTCCTTTAAAGAGTGTCTGTGTTGGATAGTGAATTAGCTGAGCTGAAATTGTCTCTCAGGGAAATTTATCCTGACCACTCTGAACAAGAAATCAATTCAGTGTGGTCACAATTGTTGCAGATACTCGATCCATTTTGTGTTAACCAGGAGATTAAAGAATTAGAGATCAAATCAATTTGGGATTCTTCAAGTGTAGTTTTGATTACTTACCCAGATTCAATTTATAGGAAAGATGAATCAACTTTAAAAACATTAACTGAATTCGTAAAAAATAGATTAAGTGGTCTTTTCTCAGTCATACATGTTTTACCATTTCTTCCTTCAACAAGTGATGGAGGATTTGCTGTCTCAAATCATGAAAAAATTGAAGATGCTTTTGGTAATTGGAATGATTTAAAGAATTTATCAAATAAGCACAAAATAATGGCAGATCTTGTTTTAAATCATGTCTCTTCTTCTCATCCATGGGTGCATCAATTTATAAAATCTGAGGATCCTGATAAGTCGTACATAGTTGCTCCTTCTGAGACTGATATTTGGGAGAAAGTTATAAGGCCTAGAAATTCATCTCTCTTCACTAACGTCAATACTAGAAAAGGCCTTAGGAAGGTTTGGACAACATTTGGACCAGATCAAATTGATGTTGATTGGAGAAATCCACATGTTTTTCTTGAGTTTCTGAAACTATTAGTTAGATATATATCAAATGGGGTTGAATGGATTCGGCTTGATGCAATTGCATTCGTTTGGAAGGAGCCATATACGACTTGTTTACATTTAGATCCAGTACATTCAATAGTTAAGCTTTTAAATAAATGCTTAAAAATTATTAAACCTTCAGCTGTATTAATTACCGAGACTAATGTTCCAGAAAAAGAAAATCTTTCTTATTTGGTTGATGGTAATGAAGCCAACCTTGCTTATAATTTTACGTTGCCTCCTTTATTATTAGAAGCTATTTATACTGGTAAAACTGATTTATTGAATAATTGGTTATCTAATTGGAATGAGTTGCCCAGGGATACATCTCTACTCAACTTCACTTCTTCACATGATGGGATTGGATTGAGAGCATTAGAGGGAATTATGGACGATAATAGAATTCATAATCTATTGGTTGAATCAGAGAAACGCGGAGGATTAGTTAGTCATCGCCGGCTGTCAAATGGACAAGATCAACCTTATGAATTAAATATTAGTTGGTGGAGCGCGATGTCTAACGAAGGCCCTGATAATACGGTATTTCAATTTGAACGTTTTTTGTTAAGTCAGCTTTTTACTTTATCTATAAAAGGTGTTCCAGCCTTTTATCTTCCAGCTGTTTTAGCCTCCCCTAATGATCTTGATTCTTTTAGGAAAACTGGTCAAAGAAGAGATTTAAATCGAGAAAAATTTGAAGCAAGCAAATTACTTCTGACACTTAAAAACTTTGATTCTCCAGCTAGTAAAAATATTTCATACCTCACTCATATAGTTAAGGTCAGGTCAAGGCTTAAAGCTTTTCATCCGGAGTCGAGTATGAAATCTATCTCTACAAAAACAGCTAATTGTGTAATTCTTCAAAGAGGTTTGGCTGAAGACAGTGTTTATATTATCTGTAATATGTCTCGCGAATTTTTAAGTATTTCTCCATTAACTGAATTTAATTTAATAGATTTAGGTCCTCAAAAGCGTTTACTAGATAATATTACAGGTTCTTATTTGAGTACTGATACTTTCACTCTTAATCCATATCAAGTAGTTTGGCTTACATTAGCTGATTAGCCTTATGAAAAATAATTCTAAATATTGGATAGTTACAGATCTGGATGGGACATTAATGGATGAAGACTACGATATTTCTCCTGCAAACAAAACATTGAAAATGTTGGCTGAATTGAATATTCCTGTAATACCTTGTACAAGTAAAACTGCTTCTGAAGTTAGATATTTTAGAAAAGAGAATGCATTGATAGACCCTTTTATTGTAGAAAATGGAGCGGCTATTTATGGATATTATGAACAAAATACATCAGAATGGGAATTGATCTTAGGAAAAAGCTATAAGGAATTAAAAATTATATTATTTAATATATCTAGGAAAGTTAACTACCACTTAACCCCATTAAATGATTTAAGTATAAAACAAATATTTGAACTCACTGGTTTGTCTGATCAAGGTATTACCAGAGCTCTTGATAGGCATTGGAGTGTTCCTTTCTTAAATCCTCCTGATGATATTTTTGAAAAAGTAAAACTTATTTGTGATTCTTATAACGTTCATGTTTTTAAAGGTAATAGGATGAGTCATTTGCTTTCCAGTGAAAGTCACAAAGGCCAGGCCGTTAATAAACTAAAAGTTTATCTAAAGAACAAGGATGTAAAGATTATTGCACTTGGTGATTCGCAAAATGATCTCCCTTTGCTTGAATATGCTGATATTTCTATTGTTATTCCTGGTAAAAATGGACCAAATAAGTATTTACAGAATGGTATTGATAATGGTTCTTTTCGATTAGCAAATGCTCCTCACGCACAGGGATGGTCAAATAGTGTTGAGGATGTAATTAATGAATTTAAGGTTTTATGAAAGAAAACGGTATTAATTATGATCTAAATTATATCTTTCCTAGGGATTTAACGAAAGACTTTCTTTTTTCCCTAGATACTTATGGTTTGTTTCTTGAAGCACTTTCTATTAATCCTTCACTCTTTTATAAGAAATGGTCTGATCTTAATGTTCAATCCAATATTGATAAATATTGGAAACCAAATCAAAAATCAGATTGGAAATGGTCTCTAACTTTTCCATTTTTTTCTCTTTTAGAAAATTATACAAATACTATTAATAAGCCAATAATAATAGGTTTTTCTGGGCTACCTGGATCTGGAAAGACCACTCTCGGATTTTGGATTGATAATGTAGCTAGAGAACTGTCTTTAGATATTAAAGTTATATCTTTAGATGATTTTTATTTGCCTTCTCAAGAAATGGATATTGCAATTAAGGGTAATCCATGGAATGTTCCTAGAGGTTTTCCAGGTAGTCATTCTTTAGATTTATTGCATCAATCATTAGACACTTTTTTAGAAACAGGTGTTTTAAGCAGTCCTGCTTTTGATAAGTCTTTAAGAGACGGAAAAGGGGATAGATCAGGTTGGTGTGACTATCAACCTAAAGTTTTAATCTTAGAAGGATGGTTTGTTGGTTGCGTTCCCGTTTCAGATTTATTTAAAATTGATTATTTGGATCAGGATGAATTTAATTTGTCCTTGAGCCAGTCTGAAAAGGATTATCGTGCTTTGATACAAGAATCATTAGTAGAATATAGTGAAATTTGGAAAAAATTTCATAAAATATGGCACCTTAAATCTTCAGAATTTAATAATACAGTCTTGTGGAAATCTAATCAAGAAAATGAAATGATTAAATTAACAGGATCAGGTTTAAATGGTAATAATTTATCAAATTTTATACGTATGATTCAAACCGCAATTCCACAGCAATCTTTATCACTTATTAACTCAGATACGTCTGTCGAAATCAATCAAAATCGTCGCATTAAAAAATTAAATTCAACTAAATATCATTTTTAGTAATTAATATATATTAATTAGTGTTTGATTTGATTTTTATTATTTTGTTTACTCGTTTTATCTTTTGTTAAACTTTTATCTTTTAATCTACTTACACACTATTATCATTAAATATAAATCTTACACATGCCTATAAAATGGCTTCATATATCTATTTGATTCAAAACGGCGATTTATTCAATATTGGTTTTACTAACAACCTTGAACGCACAAGAATTGATTTAAGACCTGGAGAATTGATAGCTTTCTTAATTACCGAAAAACCTGAACCGATTATTAAAAATCTTAGGAAAACATATATTGATTACAGATTACCTGGTTCAGATTACTATCGACTTGCTAATTCACAGGTAAAAGAATGCAAGTCTCTCCTTGATGGAGATGGATCTAATAATTATTTTCAACCTTTTCTCAAAGGTCCAAGTTTAGTTATATTCTTTATCCTTTCTTGGCTGACACTAACGTTTATCATTATTGAGTTTGCAGTAGATCCAATACTTAGTAGATTTAGCTGATAGGTACTTTTTTTAATAGATTAATTATTTATAAAGATTTTTAATGTAAAAAAAATTGATTTTCTTGTTAGATTGACTTCAAATAAATTGTTTAGATTGATTTGAATTTATCTAATTTTTTAATTTTTGTAGCAGTACCTTTCGTTGTCTCTGCCGTTTTTTTTGGCACTAAGAATGGATATTACAATAGTGATGATTATGAAGGAGATGGATGTGCTCATGATGTACAGAGATGATAATTTTTACTCAATTCATAGCAATTTTTACGATTTCCTTTAATTACTCGAATTTTTGATGCATGTCCATTTGCTGTCAAATTGCCATACAGGTTTGTAGATATCATTCTCGATTTTCTTTCCAGCTTCCATACACATCCTTTCAGACCCAATAGGAATAGCAAATAATGATGGACTTGTGATCCCACTTACTTGTGGTTTTCCTCCAGGACCTTGTCTATAGCTGCCTATTACTAACCAGTAATCTGCTTTAGCCTTTCCTTGTAATCCAGCCAATGATGTTAGAACAAGAATTAATGAGAATATAAATTTTTTACCCATGATTTATTCATGAAATTATATCTATACTAATTGAAAATTAGAAGAAATTAGCGAGTTCCTATTTTTTTATTTTGAAAATATGCACGAAGACATTAGTCCTTATTTATTTGTTTACCTTAAATCAATTTTCTTAGGAATTGTTCAAGGTCTTACTGAGTTTCTTCCCATTAGTAGTACAGCTCATTTAAAAGTTGTTCCTTATTTTTTGGGATGGAATGATCCTGGCGTCTCTTTCTCAGCTTCAATACAATTAGGAAGTGCAGTTGCTATTATTTATTATTTTCGACATCAGATTAGTTCAATTATTGTTTCCTTTCTTTTGAATTTTAATCAGCGTAAAGTTTTAAAGGACGATAATACTAGACTTGCCACTTTTATTTTTATCGCCAACATTCCAATATGTATTTTTGGGTTTTTTATCAAATTATATTGGCCCTATTTTTCTGATTCGAACTTAAGAGGTTTATTTGCCATAGCTATTACATCTATTTTAATGGGATCATTCTTAGCACTTTCGGAAATTTATGGTACAAGAAAAAAACTAATTAATGATATTAATTTAAAAGATATTATGTTGTTAGGCCTTGCTCAATCACTTGCTTTAATCCCTGGAGTATCAAGATCTGGTATTACTTTGACCTCAGCTTTATTTTCTGGAATTGAAAGAAAAACTGCAGCTCGACTTTCTTTTCTGGTTGGGATCCCAGCTATTTCAATTTCAGGGCTAGTTGAATTTTTTACTCTATTTAGAACATTATCTGCAACAGATATTTTACCTACAGTTCTTGGGATTATTTCATCCTTCTTTTCTTCATTATTTGCTATGGACCTGCTTCTGAAGTTCTTAGCTAAAAATAATACTTTTATTTTTGTCTATTATCGTTTAGCTTTTGGTTTCTTTATATTATCAGCTTTATAAATTTAAATTCTCTATATTCCTTGGTTTAATATTGATTTATGATATTTATTTGTTCTTGATGAAGTCTTTAACTAATTTATTCATTGTTTCTTTTGGGGAGATTGATATACCACCATATCTCTTTGCATTAATTATTTTTTTAAGTTTTTTTGTTTTTCTTGCAGTTTTGATTAGTACAACGAAATTAATCCAATCTTTAGTCAACGACACTGATTAGTAATACATTTTTCTAGTCTATCGGAACGGCGGGATTTGAACCCACGACCCCCACTACCCCAAAGTGGTGCGCTACCAAGCTGCGCTACGTCCCGTTTTTTTAAATTATCACAAGGTCTTGCTGATAGTTCCATTTTTTAATGATTTCCATTTAATTCTATTTTTAGTCTTTCTATTTATTCGTCTAATGAGTGAATTCCTATTTTCATTAGAATATCCATAAATAGATAGTCTTTTAGCCATTAATCTTAACTCGTAGATATTCATTTTTGAGAATATTAATTCAGTATCGTTTTCCCAGGCATCCCCCTCATTTGGCAAAATATCTTTATGTTGCGATGCTTCGATTGAATAGATTAACTCTGCAAAGTATTCTGGAATAATTACAATTAAAATTGCAAGAATATTGTATATATTTATCCTGGCTCTTTCTAAATTTTTTTCTAATTTATTATTTTTCATATTTCTTTATAATATAATTAAAGTTAAATATAGTTTTCTTTAGCTTGGATAAGCCAATTCAGTATTTAGTGAACTATCCATCCATTGAATTGTGTTTTCTTGTTCAATTTTTTGAGATTTGAAGCTAAACACTAAGAAAAATACTAGTAACAACGTAGCTAATATTATTAGCAAAACCGTTTTATCAGGTAATTGATCATTCATTATAAATTTGATTCGATCTGTGCATTATCGCCTCTAAGAATACAATGACTTATATCCCAATTATAGTTGGTCCAAACTTTTTCATTTAGTTTAAAGTTTGCCCCACTAAAGTCTTTAAATTTCACCTTGGTTGGCATGGCTGAGCAGTATGGTCTGCTACCAGGCTTTGCTAGATATTGTTGATGATAATCCTCAGCAAAATAAAACTTAATTCCATTCTGAATCTCTGTAGTGATTTCTCCAAATCCATTATTTGATAACTCTTTTTGATAACTCTTTTTGCTTTCTGTTACTTTAGCTAGTTGTTCTTTGCTTGTTGTATAAATCGCAGATCTATATTGGCTTCCACAATCATTACCCTGACGATTGCCTTGTGTTGGATCATGGCATTCCCAGAATAATTTTAATAGATCGCTTAGATCAATTTTATTATTATTCCAAACAACTCTTACGACTTCAGTGTGACCTGTTAGGCCAGAACATACTTCTCTATAGTTCGGATTTTCCCTCTCTCCCCCAGCATAGCCAACGGCAGTATTTACTACACCTGGCAGCCTCCAGAAACCTTTCTCTGCTCCCCAAAAACAGCCGCATCCAAAAAGTATTTCTTCCTCAGTTTCTTTTGGCTGTGAGTGTAGTTCAGCTTTTAATATTGTATGAAGCACTTTCTTATTTTGTATTTCTGTACTTCTTTTAGAATACAGCTTCCCTATTATTAATGTTAAATATTCACCGATTTTTTTAATCATAATCTTAATTTATAGTTTCTATTTTTATATGATTAATTAATGTAGTAACAAATGCAAATAATAAGAAAGGAAGGCTTAATACTAGGATTAAACCAACACCTAGGAGAGCAAAAACAGGTCTTGATGAACCCATTAATGCAAGGCCTGCAGCAAGACTTACAAAAATCACACCCATCCATGCGAGGACTTGTATGTAAATATCACCAAATGCAAGATCGCAAATAAGTTTATATTTTGTTAACGCGCTCATGATTAAATAATTATTTCTATGAAATATTTCTAATATCTT
Source organism: Prochlorococcus sp. MIT2302 (assembly GCF_059772385.1). Taxonomy (NCBI): domain Bacteria; kingdom Bacillati; phylum Cyanobacteriota; class Cyanophyceae; order Synechococcales; family Prochlorococcaceae; genus Prochlorococcus; species Prochlorococcus sp. MIT2302. Next base: position 249,165 of record NZ_CM186285.1, read on the forward strand.
ATATCTAAATTAATATAGATTAATTAAAAAAATATAATAAGTAATGATTAATCATCTGACTGAAGTTGCTCTTTAGCTTTTTCTCTTTCCCACATGCTTTTATATAGACCCTCTTTCATAATTAAGTCTTTATGAGTGCCTTCCTGAACAATTCTTCCTTCCTGCATTACTAATATACGATCACACGATGCCGCAGCTGAAAGTTGATGACTAATCATTAGGACAGTTTTATTGTACTGGTTTTTTATTGTTTGAAGTATTGCTGAGGCAGTTTTGTTGTCGACACTTGCTAAGGCATCATCAAGAACGATTATTTTTGAATTTACCAGTAATGCTCTACTTAGTGCTGTTCGTTGTCTTTGCCCACCGCTGAGAGTTATCCCCCTTTCACCTACAAGAGTTTTAAAACCATCAGGAAAACCTTTTATGTCCTCTGTCATTCGTGCTTCATAAGCTGATTCCTGTACTCTCGATATTGAAGCATTTGGATTTCCGTATCTAATATTTTCTGTAAGTGTTTCTGTAAATAGATATCCCTCTTGAGGCACCAAGGCAATATTGCTTCTTAGTTGCTTTAGCTTTAAATCAGTGACATCATTGTCATCCAAAAATAATGTCCCTTCTTTAATGTTTATCATTCTTCCTAAAGCTCTTGCCAAGGTGGTTTTTCCGCAACCTACAGGTCCTACTAATGCAACTATTTCTCCTGGACTTATTTTGAATGAAATTTCATTTAGTATTTTCCTAGGAGAATCTTCATAATTTATTGATAGATTTCTAGCTTCTAATTTGCCTAAAATAGGTTTAGATACATTGACCGAGTTATCTTTGTCTTTAATTGTTGGTTCATGCTTTAAAAGTTCTTCTACTCTTTCTAAACTTACTTGCCCCAATTGAAAAGTATTAAGTGTAAAACCTAGTAGGGCCGTTGGGAAAACTAGTCTTTCTACATAGAGAATTAAAGCTACTAACCCTCCTACTGTTAGACTTCCGCTGTTTAATCGACCGCTCCCAATCGCAATCAGTAAAAGCAACGAGATTGAGGATAAACCTTGAAGAAGTGGAAATAAAGTACTTGCAGTTCTTGCTAGGTTAATTGCAGCATCTCTATATCTAGTATTTAATTTATTAAATTCTTTTTGTTCAGCTTCTTCTTGACCATAAATTTTGATGGCGCTAATCCCAGATAGATCTTCTTGGATTAATTCACTTAATTCTGATAAAGCTTCTTGTTGCTTCTTTCTTTGCTTAACCATCCTTCCACCGAATAATCCTACGGTGCCAAGCAAAACTGGATAGACAGATATTGCAAAAAAGGTTAAAAGCGGATCTATGCTCAACATTGCTGGCAATGTGAAAGTGTATGCCAAAAAAGTGTTTGTAAGACTAAGAACCGTAAACCCAAGCAATCTTCGAATGTTTTCTAGATCACTGGTGGCTCTTGTTATTACTTCTCCAGTCCCAATAGTTTGAACCCATCCTGGATCTTGTTCCAGCATGCGATCAAATAATTTTTGTCTTAATGAAACTTCTACTTGTCTACCAACTCCAAATACGAGTTGCCGTGATAATAACCTTGCTCCTCCCATTACTGTCGCTAACAGTATTAACCATGTCGACTTATTGAAAACATATGAAAATGTAAATCCTTCCTTTAGATCATCAACAATATTTCTAACTTCCATAGGTATGGCAACACTTAAAATATTTACAAAAATCAGACAAAAAGCGCCTAGTATTAGTTTCTTCTTATGTGGTCTTAAGTAGTTTTTTACTAGATCTAGTCTCAATGCAGCCATTCTTTTATTGATATACTCAGTAGCCTAGGCAATATAAGCCTATGGACGTGAGCAAAATTGAATTTAACTAATTTATGAACGAGGCTCAAAATCATCCGCTGTATACAACAGACCGTGAAAATCTTGATCGTTTATGTGCCATAGATTCCCCAACTTCTAATAACTATATTGAGTTGGCAAGACTATTAATTCGCTATCAAGATTTCATAGGTGCCGAAGATCTTAATTCTGACATGGATAAATTATTAAAAAAATGGAGTATTAAACGAGATGAATTAGAAGAAATAACAAGAAAAATCTGGTCGGAAGGATTTCGTCCTACAAGTCACTCAAGTCCTGATAACGTTGGGTCTGGCTTTGATACTTCAGATTCCTCCCAATCTTAATGTTAGGAAATTATTTTTTTATTCAAATAACTTCGATAATGGATATATTAATGATTAAGTTATAAAAAATATTTTGCCTGGATTGAATAGCGCCCTGGCATTTTTCAAATAAATGAACGCATTAAATCCAATAACTTTTTCAGTGATTCTTGAATCACTGCTCTCAGCCAATGATTTAAATGAAGAGCAATCTAATTATTTAATGAATTCTTGGCTTGAAAATAAAATTGAACCAGTTCAAACAGGTGCATTATTAGCTGCATTTAGAGCAAAGGGGGTTTCTGGTGATGAACTTTCGGCAATGGCAAAAATCCTTCGAAATGCATCAATAACCCCATCAGAGCTCCCTTCTTTTGCTTTGGTTGATACATGTGGAACTGGCGGTGATGGGGCTAATACATTCAATATTTCCACAGCGGTTGCTTTTGTCTCAGCTGCTTTAGGAGTGAAAATTGCAAAACACGGAAATCGTAGTGCAAGTGGAAAAGTTGGATCAGCTGACGTATTAGAAAAATTGGGATTACCTCTAAATGTCTCCTCGGAAAAAGTCGTTGAAGCTTTAAATAATTTTGGAATTACATTTCTTTTTGCTCCTTCTTGGCATCCCTCATTGGTAAACCTTGCTCCTTTGAGGAAAAGCTTAGGAGTTAGAACCGTCTTTAATCTGTTGGGCCCGTTAGTTAACCCGTTTAGGCCTAAGTCACAAGTATTAGGAGTAGCTAAAGCTGATTTGCTTGATCCTATATCTATAGCTTTAAAAGGTCTGGGACTCAAGCGAGCTGTAGTAGTACATGGTGCAGGTGGGCTTGATGAGGCTTCACTAGCTGGGCCTAATCAATTTCGTTTCCTAGATAAAGATATTATTAGATCTGAAACTATAAATCCTAGTGCTCTAGGGCTTACTGAAGTTTCTAATGAAACTTTAAAAGGTGATGATTTGGAAACCAATTCTAAAATTTTAATTTCTTTACTTAAAGGAGAAGGAAATAAATATCATAAAGAAGTCGTAGCATTAAATACAGCTCTCGTTTTATGGGTCTCTGGAGCTGAAGATGATTTGCTTTTAGGTGTAAAACGATCTTTAGATTGCTTGAATACTGATAAATCATGGCTTCTCTTTAATAAGTTAAAAGATTTTTTAGCCACCTAATTCTTTTAACCTTATAAAATCTATTACTTATGTTTATTGATACTAATTGCTCTGCAATATTATTATTAGAGGATGGTACCTATTTTGAAGGAATATCTTTTGGTGCAGTAGGAACTATTTCTGGAGAGGTGGTATTCAATACTGGTATGACAGGATATCAAGAGGTTATAACCGATCCGAGCTATTACGGACAACTAATCACATTTACTTACCCAGAGATCGGCAATACAGGAGTTAATTCTGAGGATAATGAATCAGCACATCCTTCTGTCAAAGGTGTCATTACTAGACAAATATCAACTACTTCTAGTAACTGGAGGCATAAAAATTTGTTTGAGAAATGGTTGAAGGACGAAAATGTTGTTGGAATTCATGGAGTAGATACAAGAGCATTAGTAAGGCATCTCAGAGAGTCTGGTTCTTTGAATGGAATCATCTCATCAGAGTCCCACCTTTCGATTGCTCAGTTGTTTTCAATTTTAAAAAAATCACCCTCTATGAGTGGTTTAAATCTTGTAGATAAAGTAACAACTAAGAACAGTTATAAGGTTAATTCATCTTGTCTTGTTCCATTCGATAAGAGGATTAAAAATATAAAAAATAACCCATATAATGTTGTAGCTATAGATTTTGGAATAAAGCAATCGATTTTGGATCGATTAGTAGCTCACGGATGTGAAGTGACTGTGTTGCCATATAATTCTTCAATTTCCGACGTTTTATCTTTGTCTCCTGAGGGTGTTTTCCTTTCCAATGGCCCTGGTGATCCATCCGCAGTTGATTGTGGTATCGAACTTGCTAAGAATTTAATTGAATACGAAAAACTTCCTGTTTTTGGAATCTGCTTAGGCCATCAAATTTTGGGATTGGCTCTTGGTGGCAAAACTTTTAAACTTTCTTATGGACACAGAGGATTGAATCACCCATGTGGACTGAATGGAAAAGTTGAAATTACAAGTCAAAATCATGGCTTTGCGCTTAATTCAGAATCTTTAAATTCCGAAAAAGTAAAAATTTCCCGATTCAATTTAAATGACCAAACAGTTGCCGCTATTTCAGTAATAGATATGCCTTTCTTTGGTGTGCAATATCATCCTGAGGCAAGCCCAGGCCCTCATGACGCTGATCACCATTTTAATCATTTCGTAACCTTAATAGAAGAACGACGAAGAATCGTGGATTAATTTGGTTTCTATCACTACACTTCCATCATGAAGTCATAGGGGACTAATCCCATAGCTGAATTACAACGACTTACTGTTTCTCTTAGAGGTGGTCACAACCAGCAAAATGGTTGTTTGGTGTTAAATTTCACTGGTCAACTGGATGCCTATTCAGAGAAGCAATTCACTACATATATCAATGAAGTTTTAGGTTCAAATCAACTATCAGTAGTTATTGATTTAACCAATATTGATTTCATTGATTCTTGTGGACTAGGGGCAATGGTTCAAGCTGCTAAAAAATGTTCACAATCGAAAAGAGCCTTTAATGTTGTAGGGAACCCGCGAGTTATTCAAACGATTAAACTTGTTCGCCTAGAAGAATTCCTTCATTTAGAACCAGATTTGAATACGGCAATTAGTAAGTTATCAACTTGACTGATTGGATTCGCTCTTTCAAATCATCCATTTCTCCTGATGGATTGGGCCCTTTGCAACTTGCCTGGCTAGGGGATGCAGTATGGGAGATGCATCAAAGGTTGCGATATTGCAGTAGTCCAATGCGATCAAAGGATCTTCATAATGCTGTCGTGAAAGAGGTAAATGCATCCAGTCAAGCCAGGGCAATTAGAGAAATAGAGCCATTCCTTACTGATATTGAAAAGGATTTTCTTAGAAAAGGCAGAAATAAGGCTGGAAGAGGTCCTAAAAATGTAGATGCAGCCACATATGCAATTGCTACCGGATTTGAGACTATTGTTGGATGGTTGTTTTTAAAAAATCCAAACCGGCTTGCAGATTTATTTGATCTTCTTGATCGACCTATTAACTAGAAAATAGTTCTTATAAAATGAGTTATCGTTTCAATAAAGACACAAGGAATTCCAAAAACACTTCATCTGATAAACGAAGTGGTAAATATCGTCAGGATAATGATGCTACGAAAGCAAACTTTAAATATCGCAGAAGAACAAATAATAAAATTAATCCTCTTTCCTCTGATCAAGTAAATCAATATTCAACAGATAAAGAATCTTCTGAACGATCAAGAAGTAGTCATCAGTCAAGCTATACATTTAAAGGACCCAATCGATTTGAGAGAAAATCGACCAACTCTTCATACAGAAATCAAAATACTCAAGAAAATAACAGTTACCGGGGATCTAACAGATTCGAGAGAAAATCTGCTAACCCCTCATATGGAAATCAAAATACTCGTGGAACTAATAATTCCAGAAGAGTCGAAAATCAAGACCCTCTCTCATATTCGGAAAGTTTTACCAAAACTTTAAGTGATGATTTGATTTGGGGTCGTCATTCAACTGAGGCAGCTCTTTTGGCTGGCAGAGCAATTCATAGAATTTGGTGTACCTCAGAATTACGTATTTCTCCAAAGTTTTTTCAGCTTCTCAAAGATTCAAAAGCATCTGGGGTCTTGGTTGAAGAAGTTTCTTGGTCCAGGCTTGGTCAACTTACTAATGGAGCAGTTCATCAAGGGATAGTTTTACAAATTGCCGCATCAAAAACACATGATTTGAAAAATTTAATTGATGCATGCAAAGCTTTTGGAGATTCATCATTGCTTCTAGCTTTGGATGGGTTAACTGATCCTCAGAATCTTGGGGCAATAATTCGATCTGCAGAAGCCTTAGGTGCTCAAGGTTTAATACTTCCACAAAGACGAAGTGCTGGTTTAACTGGATCAGTGGCAAAAGTTGCTGCCGGAGCTTTGGAACATCTTCCTGTGGCAAGAGTTGTAAATTTAAATAGGGCTTTGGAGAAATTGAAAGATGCAGGTTATACCGTAGTGGGCCTTGCAGAGGAAGGACCTTCAACTTTGTCTGAAATTAAATATCAAGGGCCATTAGTAGTAGTAGTTGGGTCTGAAGATAAAGGAATTTCCTTAATAACCAGAAGGTTGTGTGATCAGTTGGTAAGGATTCCCCTTAAAGGAGTAACTACAAGCCTCAATGCATCAGTCGCCACTTCTATTTTCTTATATGAAGTAGCTAGATCAAGATGGATGCGAACATTATCAGGACAAGACCCATCACCTAGATTACAAAAACCTCAGATTTCTATTGAAACTAATAACTAATAGCTTTTATTTTAATCTTGAAAAGGAGAAAGTATTTTTTATAGTTTTACTATAATATAAAACTTTATTTTCAAATAATATATACGATTACATTACTGACAGCTTTTTATAATCAATATTTTTTTTGCTACTAATAAATGTTTCATCATCAAGTGAACATAATATCCCTTTTTTCTTTGATAAAAATCACGTTAAGAAACTATAATAATTTAAACGCAGTCTACTTATGGGTCCCATTAGGGCTCTTCGAAGCTTAGGTAATAGTTTTGGCTTGGCCTGGTGGGCCAAGGTTGAGACAATTCAACCTGAGGTAACTTATTGGTTTGGTCCATTTCTTACTCGTCGTAGCTTGAAAGTCAGATTAAATGGATTTGTCGAAGATCTTTCTGCAGAGTCACCTCAGAAAATAAGTCATAGTTTAATTAGGTGTCGCCGTAATGAGCCTCTAACGTCATAAGCTTAAAAATATTTTTTTCATAATTTAATAATGACTTTTGCAGACTTACGCCAGAAATTGAAAAGTGGTGAAGTTTCTTGCAAAGAGCTTGTTCAAGAAAAAATAAATCGAATAAAGAAATTAGATACAACTCTGAATTCCTTTCTAATGGTTAATGTCGATCAGGCATTAAGTAATGCTGACCATGTAGATAAACAAATTGCCTCTGGCGATTCTCTCCCGATTTTATCTGGTATACCATTGGCCATTAAAGATAACCTTTGTACTAAAGGCATTAAAACAACTTGCGCAAGCAAGATTCTTGGTAATTTTGTTCCCCCATATGAATCAACAGTCACCAAAAGGCTTTTGAAAGCTGGAGCAATAATGATAGGCAAGACAAATATGGATGAATTTGCTATGGGGAGTTCTACAGAAACCTCTGCATTTGGTCCTACTTTAAATCCATGGAACATAACAAAAGTTCCTGGAGGTAGCTCTGGTGGTAGCGCGGCTTCTGTTGCTGCTGGATTTTGTTATGGATCACTTGGTTCAGATACTGGTGGTTCTATTCGACAACCAGCAGCATTTTGCGGGGTGGTTGGAATGAAACCAACTTATGGGCGCGTGAGTCGATGGGGATTAATAGCTTTTGCAAGCTCTTTAGATCAGATTGGTCCATTTGCAAATAACGTTGCAGATGCAGCTGAAATTTTGCAAGTAATTTCTGGTAAAGATGAGTTTGATTCAACTACTGTTGATATTCCTGTTCCCAATTATTTAGAAACCCTTTCTAAGTCAATTAAGGGTCTAAAAATAGGTTTGATTGACAACTGCTTTGATCATGAAGGTTTGGCGACTGATGTTAAGGAATCTGTTCTTGCATCTGCCTCGCTGCTTGAAAACTTAGGTGCCGAGATTATTAGTGTTTCTTGCCCTCGTTTTAATGATGGAATCTCCACCTATTACGTTATTGCCCCATCAGAAGCTTCAGCGAATTTAGCTAGATATGACGGTGTCAAATATGGATTCCGCGCTGATGATGAACAATCTCTTATAGAAATGACCTCCAAAAGTCGAGCGCTTGGTTTCGGAAGTGAAGTTAAACGAAGAATTCTAATCGGAACTTATGCTCTTTCTGCAGGTTATGTCGATGCTTACTACAAGAAAGCTCAGCAAGTTCGAACTTTGATACGTAGAGACTTTGATGATGCTTTCAAAAAAGTAGATATTTTGTTGGCTCCCACGGCCCCCACTACTGCTTTTGACTCTGGAGAAAATATTGACAACCCGATGGCAATGTATTTATCAGATTTATTAACTATTCCAGCAAATCTGGCTGGGTTACCAGCTATTAGCTTGCCATGCGGGTTTGATAAATCTGGTCTTCCAATAGGCTTACAGTTAATAGGTAATGTTTTTGAAGAAGCGAAGCTGCTTCAAGTCGCCAGTCAATTTGAAGACGCTGCTGCGGTTTATAAATTTAGACCCAAGACGGATTTCACGTTATAAAGATTAAACCACTTTATGTGGAGTATATAATTGTCGCTACACTACATGCAGCGTAGCTTTGTAGGATATTAATGGCTTTTGTTCCAATACATAATCATAGTGATTACAGCCTTCTTGATGGAGCTAGCCAACTCCCTTTGATGGTACAAAGGGCAAAGGAATTGGGTATGCCAGCTTTAGCCCTTACCGATCATGGGGTAATGTATGGAGCCATTGAATTATTGAAGTTATGTAATGCAGCAAATATAAAGCCAATTATTGGCAATGAGATGTATGTCATTAACGGTTCAATTGATGACCCTCAACCCAAAAAAGAGAAAAGATATCATCTTGTGGTTGTTGCGAAAAACCAGATAGGTTATGAAAATCTAGTAAAATTAACAACGCTCAGTCATTTGAATGGTGTAAGGGGAAGAGGTATATTTTCAAGGCCATGCATAGATAAGGCTTTATTTAAAAAATATAGTGAGGGTTTAATTTGTTCAACAGCTTGTCTAGGAGGTGAAATTCCACAGGCGATATTAAAAGGTAGAAATGATGTAGCTAGGGAAGTAGCTTCTTGGTATAAAGAAATTTTGGGTGATGATTTTTACCTTGAAATTCAAGACCATGGATCTATTGAGGATAGAATTGTTAATAGTGAAATAGTCAGAATATCTAAAGAACTTGATATCCAAATTATTGCTACCAATGACGCACATTATGTATCAAAAAATGATATTGAAGCGCATGACGCACTGATTTGTGTTTTGACTGGAAAATTAATTAGTGATCAAAAAAGATTAAGATATACAGGTACAGAATATATTAAATCTGAGGAGGAAATGAGATGTTTATTTACTGATCATTTAGACAAGAAAGTAATTAATAGTGCAATAGAAAATACAGTTAAACTATCAGATAAGGTTGAAAGATATACGATATTAGGAACTTATAAGATGCCAAATTTTCCTATACCTAATGGATATAAACCAATCGAATATCTTAAAGAGATAACAATCAATGGTTTGAGAGAGATATTAGATATTGCAGAATTTGATAATTTCCCAAATGTTTATAAGGAAAGACTTGAGTATGAGCTAAAAGTGATTGAACAAATGGGTTTCCCTACATATTTTCTTGTTGTCTGGGATTATATAAGATTTGCAAGAGAACAAAATATTCCTGTAGGTCCTGGTAGAGGTTCAGCAGCAGGTTCTCTAGTAGCTTTTTCTCTTCACATAACTAATATTGATCCAGTTGAAAATGGGTTGTTATTTGAAAGATTTCTCAATCCTGAGAGGAAGTCTATGCCTGATATTGATACCGACTTTTGTATTGAAAGACGTGGAGAAGTTATTGATTATGTTACTAATAAATATGGTGAAGACAAAGTTGCACAGATAATTACATTTAACAGAATGACATCTAAGGCTGTTTTGAAAGATGTTGCTCGTGTACTTGATATTCCCTATGGAGATGCAGATCGTTTGGCGAAATTAATTCCAGTTGTAAGGGGTAAACCTGCAAAATTATCATCAATGATTTCAAAGGAATCGCCAAATAAGGAATTCTATGAAAAATACAACAATGATTCAAAAGTAAAGAAATGGGTTGATATGGCAATGAGAATAGAAGGAACAAATAAGACTTTTGGTGTGCATGCAGCAGGTGTTGTTATTGCAGCTAATTCACTTGATAATTTAGTTCCTCTTCAACGAAATAATGATGGACAAATAATCACTCAATATTTTATGGAAGATATTGAATCACTTGGCCTTTTGAAGATGGACTTTTTAGGACTTAGAAATCTTACAATGATAGAAAAGACAATTAATTTAGTTGAGAAATCAATTGGTGAGAGATTAGATCCTGATTCATTGCCTTTTACAGATGAAAAAACATTTGAATTACTTTCTAGGGGCGATTTAGAAGGAATCTTTCAACTTGAATCTAGTGGAATGAGACAAATAGTAAAAGATCTAAAGCCATCATCTCTGGAGGATATTTCTTCAATTCTTGCGCTTTACCGTCCTGGTCCTCTTGATGCAGGATTAATTCCGAAATTTATAAATAGAAAACATGGTAAGGAAAGTATTGATTTTCAGCATCAATCACTTGAGCCTATTTTAAGTGAAACTTATGGAATCATGGTCTATCAAGAGCAGATCATGAAGATAGCTCAGGATTTAGCAGGATATTCGCTTGGTCAAGCAGATTTATTAAGAAGGGCAATGGGTAAGAAAAAAGTATCCGAAATGCAGCGTCATAGAACTCTATTTGTTGATGGGGCAGTTAAGAATGGCGTTACTGCCATTGTTGCTGAACAGTTATTTGATCAAATGGTTTTATTTGCTGAATATTGCTTTAACAAAAGTCATTCAACTGCTTATGGAGCGGTTACTTACCAAACTGCTTATTTGAAAGCACATTATCCTGTCGCCTACATGGCGGCATTACTTACTGTTAATGCTGGCTCGGCTGACAAAGTTCAAAGATACATTTCTAACTGTAATTCAATGGGCATAAACGTAATGCCCCCAAATATAAATACCTCTGGGGTTGATTTTACTCCAAATGACAATTCAATTCTTTTTGGTTTTTCAGCGGTCAAAAATTTGGGTGATGGTGCAATTAGAAAAATTATTACCTCTAGAGATGAAGATGGCGAATTTAATTCATTAGCAGAATTCTGTGACCGAATTTCACTGAGTGCTATTAACCGAAGAGGTCTTGAGGCTTTGATACATTCAGGAGCTCTTGATTGTCTTGAAGAAAATGCAAATCGCTGTCAGCTTATTGCTGATTTGGATTTAACTATTGAATGGGCTTCTTCAAGGGCAAAAGATAGAATTAGCGGCCAAGGAAACCTTTTTGATCTCTCATCTTCGATTAGTAATGAATCATCATCGACTGATGATTATTCATCTGCTCCAAAGGCAAATCCAGTAAAAGAGTACCCTCCCTCAGAGAAGCTTAAATTAGAAAAAGAGCATGTTGGCTTCTATCTATCGGATCATCCTTTGAAGCAACTTTCAGAACCTGCGAAATTGATTGCTCCAATCAGCCTTGGCTCTTTAGAAGAACAGAAGGATAAGTCAAAGGTTAGTGTAATAGCAATGATTCCAGAGATGAGACAAGTCACAACTAGAAAAGGTGACAGAATGGCGATTATTCAACTAGAGGATTTAACTGGTTCTTGTGAAGCGGTTGTCTTCCCCAAAAGTTATGAAAGATTGTCTGATCATTTGATAATTGAAACTAGATTATTGATTTGGGGCAGCGTCGATAGGAGAGATGAAAATGTTCAATTGATTATTGATGATTGTCGTGAAATTGATGATTTAAGATTTCTTTTGATAGATCTACGTCCTGAACAAGCTGCTGATATCAATATTCAGCATAAATTAAGAGAATGTCTTTCAAATATTAGACCCGCTAGAAATGAATTAGGCGTTCGTATACCTGTCGTAGCCTGCCTTAAGGACAATGATAATACTAGGTATGTAAGGTTAGGCGATCAATTCTGTGTAAAAGATACTGACTTGGCTTTAGATTCTTTGTCTAAGAATTCCTTTAAGGGGAGAACAAGTCAAAGTCTTGTAATTTAAATTTTATTTTTAACTAGTAATATCTTTTTGACTTGTTTTGAATGCGTCTTTCATCCTATTGATGTTTGGTTTTATATTTTCAAAACCAAGAAAACTTCCTGGATTAAAATCCCAACTCGCAGAGAGTATTCCATAACTTAATCCTAATAAGCCAATGAGAAAACATATCGCTGAACTGACTAGAGTGAGTGTTGGAGATATATCAGCAATACCTTTGCTTATTAAAAAATAACTTCCAATAAAAACTCCCATACCACTTAATGTTGGAATACCTGTAGTAAAAGCTATTCTCCTTGCCATTCTATTTGCAACATAGCTTGGAATACCTGAATTCTTATTAGTACTTTTTGAAGATTTCTTTGAAACTATTTTTGGAGCTGAGTTATTACTGGAGAATCCTATTTTTGCTTCTTTAGGTTGTTCCTTTTTGTTTTTTTTTTTACCTTTCATTAGCTTCTAGCAATTCAATACAAGTCATTATCCTCTAATTGCTAATTTTTCAATAAGCTCTGTATATCTTTTTTCACTTTTAGTCCGTACATAACCTAAAAGTCTTTTACGCTGACCAATCATTTTAAGCAATCCTTGTCTTGAGGAGAAATCATGTATGTTCCCCTGAAGATGTTTGCTTAATTTTGAGATTCTTGTAGTAAGCATCGCCACTTGGACTTCTACTGAACCCGTATCAGTTGGGTGTACTTGATGTGTGTTGATTAGCTTTTGTTTCTCTTCTGTGCCTAGTGACATTTGATTTAGCTCTTCTAGCTTTAAAAGTCTAATTTAATCCCTAGCCTTCTATCAAGTACTCTTTTCACTCAATTTCATAAGAATCTCTTTGAGATGTTTATCCATTAGCTTAGCTTTCTCTTCTGATGATAGAGAGTTGAGTAATAAAGAATTTTCTTTTTCGTTGGTTGTTATGATTTTTATTGAATCTTTTATTTCATTATCAACATAACCAAGTGAATTCAGAATTAGATATATTTCATCAATATATTTGGAAAACTGATTAGGCTCTTTGTCTTTTTTATTGTTATGATTTGTTTCATTACTATCTATAAATCTTTGAAGTTTGTTCCTTAGCTCAATTATTAATCTCTCTGCGATACGTCTACCTATTCCTTGAGTTTTTGTTAATAAATTAGATTCTTTATTTTCTATTGCATTAACTAATTGAGCAACTTCAAAGTCTTCTAACATAGCTATGCCAATTTGCGGACCTATACCATTTACACTGATGATTTCTCTAAATAAATCTCTTTGATCAACCTCTATAAAACCATATAAGCTTGTACCATCTTCACGATCTATTTGGTGAATCCATAATTCAATCTCATTAAAGACTTCAACCTCTTCTAAGTGTTTTGGTAATACTTGTATTTCATAACCAATGCCACTAACATTTAGTACAAGCCCTTTTTTGGTGGATGTTTTCCACTTATGTACTATTTCACCTCTCAACCAACTAATCATTATTTATTCTAATTAATTTCCTGCAAAAGTTTAAAACTCAACCACCATCAATTTGACATCCAACCATTGATCCACCTACCAAACCAGCAGGGATTGCCCACCAACGATCTTTACCTCTGGATATTGCTGTAGCGAAGCCAGCACCTAAAATACCACCTGCGACTTTGCCTTCAGAGCAATCATTGTTATCAAATTCACTGTTTTTGTTTGTTGAGCCAATACCTGGACAGGGAACTTCAACCGTTTCCTCCCATTTCTTTACATACCCAGGATCCTTTCTTGTTCCTGGAACATATTCTTCTCTATATTCGTTTCTCGTACAAGTTCTACTTGAGGAGTAACCTCGTTGATAATTATCTGCAAGAATCGATGTTGATCCAGTGCAAATAAGAACTATCGAAAGAATCATTGATTTATATTTCATATTTTTGTTTGCGAGGTTTTGGATGCACTAATAATAGTGGAAATTAGTACACAAAAACCACCCAAGTAAATTGAACTTGTTATTGATTCTTGGAAAATTAATATTCCCCATATGCTTGCAAAGATAACCTGTGAATAATTTAATGAGGTTGCTTGGCCAGCTGGTAGTAGTCTTAAACCCTCCGTAATACAGATTTGACCAATTTGTGTGAAAATACCAATACCTGCTATCCAAAGCCATTCTGCTCCGGTTGGTAATACAAAATCATTAATGATAAAAGGAATAGATAAGGGTATAGAAACCAAAGGAAAGTAGTAAATAATTACAAGTGGGTGTTCTTTATAAGAAAGTTTTCTTACACATATATACGCTAATGATGTCATCAAAGCGCCTAATATTGCAATTATTACTGCTAATATTGTTTCTTGAATATTACTATTGGAGTTGAATTCTGGTTGACTAACTAAAAGAATTCCTATCCAACCAATAATGACTGAATAAACTATTCTCTTTAATATAAATTCTTTTAAAAATATGTATGCACATATCACTGTAAATGTGGGGTAAGTGTATTGAATTACTGTTGCTGTTGCTATTGGTAATATTGTTAAGGCCTTGAATATACAAAATAATGCTACTGTTCCTAACAAACCCCTTATAATTAGTAGTCTTTTCTGATATCCCCAGGGGTTGATTTTCTTTTTATATAAGAAAAATCTTGTTATTACTATACTTATGCTAGCCCTAGCAAAAACAAGTTCTGAAATAGGGATCCTTCCTCCAATCGATTTAACGCATACACTCATAAGGCTAAATGCTAAGCCACTTCCTATTAAAAATTTGATCCCTTCTAGATTTTTTCCAATATTAAATTCACTTGTAAGTTTTTTTTCTCTCAATTCCTAAATCTCTTAACTAAATATTTCAACATCAATTAAAATTATCATATGGCTACTGCTCGACTACATCCTAGAACAATTGAGTCTGTAAAAGAGCGTGTAGATATCGTTGATGTAGTTGGTGAACATGTTGTTTTAAAGAAAAAAGGTAAAGAATATGTTGGAATATGTCCTTTTCACGATGATAGTAAGCCTTCAATGTCAGTAATACCTGGTAAGCAATTTTATTATTGCTTTTCATGTGGAGCTGGTGGAAATGCCATTAAATTTTTGATGGAGTTTCAGAGACAAAGTTTTAGTGATGTTGTTCTTGAGCTGGCTAAAAAATATCAAGTGCCAATCGATACAGTTGAAGGACCGCAACAAGAAAGACTAAAGCAACAGATCTCACGAAGAGATACGCTATATCGTGTTTTGAAACTGGCTACAGGTTGGTTTAGAAATCAATTAAATTCTACTAATGGGGAAAATGCTCTTAATTATCTTAAAAATAAACGTCACTTGAGTGATGGTACTTTAATCAATTTTGAGCTTGGTTTTGCCCCAGACAATTGGGATTCATTACTCCAATATTTTGTAGATATAGAAAAAGTCAGTGTTGAGATCCTTGAATCTGCTGGTTTAATCGTACCTCGAAAGGGTGGTAATGGTTTTTATGATCGATTTCGTAATCGTATTATTATTCCCATACATGATAGGCAAAAAAGAGTTATTGGTTTTGGAGGAAGAAGTCTTGATGGGTCCGAGCCTAAGTATTTAAATTCACCTGAGACTGAAATCTTTGAAAAAGGTAAAAATCTTTTTGGTTTAGATAAATCAGCTATTTCAATTAGGAAACAAGATTATGCAGTTGTAGTTGAAGGATATTTTGATGTGATGGCACTTCATGATTCTGGTATTACAAATGTTGTCGCCTCGCTGGGAACCGCATTAAGTCGCAATCAAATAACGCTGCTATCTCGTTCTACCGATAGTAAAAAAATTCTTTTAAATTTTGATTCAGACAATGCTGGAATTCGAGCGGCTAATCGCGCTATTAGTGAGGTTGAAAACCTTGCTATTCAAGGTCAGCTAGATTTAAGAGTTCTTCAATTACCTTTAGGTAAAGATCCAGATGAGTTTCTTAAGGATAATTCACCCTCTGAGTATGAAGCATTAGCAGCTAAATCACCTCTTTGGATGGATTGGCAAATAGATCAATCATTGAACGATTTAGATTTAAACAAATCTGATCAATTTCAGGAAGCTGTTAGTACTTTAGTAAGTCTTCTTGGCAAACTACCTCAAACAGCGATCAGAACCCATTATCTACAGAAGGTCGCTCAGCGACTTAGTGGAGGTCAAGCTAGATTCGCTCTACAACTAGAGGAAGATTTACGTAATCAAATTAGTGGTCAAAGATGGCACGGACGTTCTAAAAAGTATGAAAAACCACAAGAAGTTAGTCTAAGAGAAAGAAGTGAAGCAGATATACTCTTTACTTATATTCACTGTCCTAATTATCGATCTTATATTCGTTATGAATTGCGATTAAGAGAATTAGATGATTTTGCAATTAATCATCATCGAGCGATATGGTCAACTATATGTAATATTGAGGAGAATAAGTTCGGTTCTGAAACTGTTGAGAAGATAAATCGCTCTAATGATTCAAATAATATTCTAGCCGATGTCGATTTAATTAAAAACTTGTTAGATAACTTCCTCGTTAGTAACAATGAACATCTTCCCAAACTTACTCCCTTACTAGAGGCTGATGAACTTCGTTTGGCAACACTAACTGATCCCGAATCACTCATTCGTGGATCACTAGCTGTTCTTGAAAAGCAAAAATCTTTAAAACGTTGTAGACATCTAATTGAAGCCTGGAGTTCTCAACGATTACAAACTCTTGAGAACTGTATTGCCTCTCTTATTGTTCAGGAATCTTCTAAGCCTAGTAATTCATCTGATATGGAAAAGAAAGTGATTAGCATGTTTGAAGAGTTAAATAATGACGCTTTAAATTTTCAGCAACTTTATTACGCTGAAAGGAAGCATATATTAAGTTTAGATCAACAGCGATGTTACAAATAATTTTCTATAGTAGTTATATATAACTGTGCTAAATTCCTCCTCTTTTAATTTAGATGAATGTTCTTTATCTAATGATCTATGGCCAGATTTTATTAATAAAATTGGTTTCATAAAAGCAAACTTAGCCATACGTCAGTCTCTCGATCTTCAGAGAATGCAGGGATCTAATTTAACTATACCTGTCCTTTTTCTTGATACATGTGGATCGGCCCTGGTTGATGCCAATGCTGTTAAGACTTATATTGGTTTTTCTTATTTGGAACCAGGAATGGTTTTGATTTTCAGTGGTAAAACAAAAGCTCTTCAACTCCTTAGAGAAAATTAATTTTTTTCAACTACTAGAAACAATATTTTTTCAATTCTTTTACTACTAATTTTGGTTTATTTTCTAATATATACGCTTGTCTTTCTTTCTCTTCCTCCCCGGATATTTTTATAGATTCCTTTAAAGCTTTTATCTTTGAGGGACTTATTGATAACTTTTGATCTATGTTTAATAACTTTCCATCATTGCATTCTTGTGCAACATGAACAGCTTCATGTCTTAAAGCTTTTTTTATATGTAATGCTGTCCTTTCAAAAGTATCCTTATCTTTCTTTCTTAAATTCGTATAGCCTTCTCTTTTCTTGGCATTATTGGTGCAAATTATAAGCACTTTCTCCCTCTTATTTAAGAAACCTACATAGTTATTACTTGCTAAGCATAGTGGTGTGTTCTCTGTTGTTTTATAACCAGATTGTTCAACTAATTTTACTATTTCTAGTTCTGTTCTATCTAGAAAATCTACGAATTCCATTATTCTTTTAATGCTTATGATTTTTACTTATCCTACTCTACCATGACTTTCTAATCCATTTATTGTGATAATGATCATTCTTAGTTTAAGTATAATATTAAATATTAATTAGCATATATTGTTGGAATATTTTCTATGTTTGTTGTCTTTATAAGAGATACTTTTTCCCTGCGCGGTCTCCATTCCTTTTCAATGATAGATGATCCCCAATTTATTGTATCTTTACCATTTCTATTGTTGATTTCATCTATTACATAATTTAGTCTTTGTTGAGATAACTCTTTTTCAATAGATTGTTGATCTAATAACTGTTTTTGTTCATATCGATTACTTTGTAGTTTATGTAATATTACACCTGCTTTTGTTAATCTTTTATATGGTCTAAATATTTTCCGTGTTAAGTCTAAACTTGTTTTAAGTATGATTCTTGAATCAGATGTTGGGACATTTATTTTTTCTGTTGCTTCGCTTTTATAAAAGTCTTTTGAATGAACATTTGTATTCGTGAATATTGTAATAGCTGAAGACAATTGATTATATTTTCGAAGTTTTGCGCATGCGATTAAAACATATTTAATGATTATCTGCCTCAACTCTTCTAAGCTATCTATTGGATATGAAAGACTCCTACTTACACAGATTTGTTTTCTATTTGATGATGTTTCTTTTATTGGGATACAGAGGTTTCCTTTTAATTCATTTTGAATACGTAGACCAACCACACCATATTTTTCTTTGATTTGGCTACTTGACATATCTCTAAGTTCTAGGGCATTAGAGATCCCTTTTTCTTTTAGCCATATGGACATTCTTTTACCTATCCCCCAAACTTGATTTACTTTAATTAGATTAAGATAAGGGTCTTTGTTTTCAATGATACCTATATCAAATATACCTGAATTACTTTCTATTTTTTTTGCTAGATGATTAGAAATTTTTGATAAAACTTTTGTCTCCCCAATACCGATAGTTATTGGTATTCCGATATTTTGGTAAACTATAGCTCTTAAATCCTTTCCCCATTGATATAAGCACTTTTCTTTAGGACGTTTTATCGTTCCAAATGCTTCATCTATAGAGTAGATTTCCAGTTCTTCACAATTTTTTCTTAGTAACTGCATTAATCGATTACTTATATCACCGTAAAGCTCGTAATTCGAACTTCTCACATTTATATTTAATTGATTTAGCTTATTCTTTAATTTGAAATAAGGTTGTCCCATAGGAATTCCCATTTTTCTAGCCTCTGAATTTCGAGCTATTATGCATCCATCATTATTTGAAAGTACAACTAAGCCTTTTCCTCTTGTAGATGGATCGACTAATTGTTCACACGAGGCATAGAAATTATTCCCATCAACCTGAAGTATTACTTTGGACATAATTAGACTTTTGTTTTTTGTAATTCATGTATCGAATAAGTGGCTATTCCCCATATTTGTATATCTGTATATTCATATAAGTTTATTGCTGGATAATTTTCTTTATCTGCTCTTAGATAATAATTATCTTGCTTTTTTATAAGTCTTTTTAAAGTAAATTCTCCATCCAAGAGAGCAACTACAATATGTCCAGGCTTTGGATTTATACTGCGATCTATTATTAATAAATCATTGTTATAAATTCCTGCGTTATTCATTGAACTACCGCTTACACGTAGAAAGAAAGTACTTATTGGATTTTTGATTAAGTATTTATTGAGATCGATTCCCAGTTCTATGTAGTCTTCCGCAGGAGAAGGGAAACCTGCAGAAATAGTTTCTGTTGCAAATGGAATTAATAGTGTCGATAAGCCTTCCTTTGAGGGATAGTACGAATTCTTTGAATACATAGGCCTAAAACAAGCACACTCAATATAGTACATATGAACTATATTGAGTGTGCTTGTTTTCCTTTCATTCTTTATGGTATGGCCCGCCTTGGACTATTGTTTTTGCGCGGTAGAGTTGTTCTATTAGTAAAAGACGAGCTATTTCATGCGGAAAAGTTAAAGGTGAAAGGCTTAGTTGCCAAGAGGCAAAATTATTTAGGGAAGGTGCAAGACCTGATGCGCCTCCAACAACAAAACTAATATTTTGATTATGAGAGTTTAGAAGTTTTGTTGCTAGTTGCTTTGATGTGAAAGATTGACCATTTTCATTGAGAGTTACGAGAATTTCGTTTTTGCTAATGATTTCTCTGATCGTATTTTCTTCTTTTGTTTGGTTATTGTCTTTAATTTCTATAATTTCTAATCCAGGTAACCTTTTTAAGTAAATATCTATACCTTCTTGAATCCACTTTTTCTTTATTTTTCCAACAGCAATGATTTTGTAGCGTGAAATATTAATCATAAAATAGATATTGCTAATCGATATCATCTTCGAGTAGAAATTGTCGAAATTGAGTATAAAGATTTAGTGAATCTTCGCTGGAAAGATCTTTAGAATTTTTATTAATATCTGGATCTGCATAGGCAGAAATATTCAGATTTTTTGATTCAAGTTTTTTCAGCCTTTCTAGTAAATGAGGCGGTACGTTTCCATCTGGACTTATTTCCATCAATTCTCGAAAGAGTTGTTCAGGGTTGGTTTCGATTTCAACTGGGTGTAACTTTTGGTTTTTTGCTTCTTTTTGACTTTTTAATTCATTTGATTCAGGTTTTGATATCTCTTTAGGAAGTTTTCGTCCAAGTTGTTTTAAGCGTTCAAGGCTATGGCTATCAAAAGTCATTTTGGAAAATGTATATTGATTGGAGATCTTTTTATAAGTATATTTTAAGTAATTTATTTTTACTTGAGTAAAATATGTGATCTTTTCTAATAAGGTTTTGGGATTATTCGTATGGGTAATAACTCTTTGAATAATTTTAGGCATATTCCTAGAAAACGTTTTGGGCAGCATTGGTTGAATGATCAAGATGTCTTGGATCAAATAGTTAAGGCTGCTGAATTGAATTCCGAAGATTGCGTATTAGAGGTTGGTCCAGGTAAAGGTGCTTTAACTGAAAAATTAATTGAATCCCAAGCAAAATTCATCCAAGCAATTGAGTTAGATAGAGATTTGGTCTTTGGTTTGAAAAAACGTTTTAGTCATCAAAATAAATTTGGCTTGAGAGAGGGGGATGTTCTATCTGTTCCTCTAGAAGCTGAAAATGGACTGAATATTAACAAAGTGGTCGCTAATATTCCATACAACATTACGGGCCCACTATTAAAAAGATTGATTGGTGAATTAAGAAAAGCCCCTGACAATCGTTTTGAAACTTTAGTTTTACTTATGCAAAAAGAAGTTGCGCAAAGACTTGTCGCTTTGCCAGGAAGTAGTAATTTTAGCGCTTTAAGCGTACGTATTCAGCTTCTAGCAAAATGTCAGAACGTTTGCGATGTGCCCTCTAAATGTTTTCAACCGCCACCAAAAGTGGATTCCAAAGTAGTCATGATTAAGCCCTTTGTCTCTAGTGAGCCAGATTTTTATGAGATAGGAAATTTATTAGAGAAACTTTTGAAACATGCATTTAGTGGTAGAAGAAAGAAATTACGAAACACGATTGGAAGTTTTGTTACTCCCAATGATCAGATAAAGGAATTTTTCGCCTATAGAGGTATTAGTCTTGATCAAAGACCACAGGAAATTTCACCTTCCAATTGGTTCGCCTTGGCAAAAGCTTTAAAAGAAACTTGTGTTATTGAAAATGGTTCCTCCCAAAGCAAATGAAGATGTTCTTATTGCAGAAGCACATGCAAAAATTAATCTACATTTAGAGGTTTTAGGGATTAGGGACGATGGTTTTCATGAATTGGCAATGGTTATGCAAAGTATTAATTTAAGTGATCAGTTGAGGATGATAAAGAATGAAGATAATAATATTACTCTAAAAACAAATACTAACGAGATTAGTAATGGTGAAGATAATTTAATAATAAAAGCTGCAAGTCTGTTGAGAAATAAAGTTGGAAATACTCAATTAGGTGTTGATATTGAACTTGTAAAAAATATTCCTATTGGAGCAGGATTAGCAGGTGGATCTGCTGATGCGGCTGCAACATTAGTTGGATTAAATAAGCTCTGGAAGTTAAATCTTGAGATTTCTGAATTAGAGAAGTTATCAAAAGAAATTGGATCTGATATACCTTTTTGCGTATCAGGAGGTAGACAGATATGTTTTGGTCGAGGAGAAATCTTAGAAAGACTAAATCTAGATCATTTTGATTTGGGTCTCATTTTAGTTAAAGATCCTTCTATACAAGTTTCTACACCAGTTGCATATAAAAAATATAAAGAAGAGTTTGGGAATAGATATCTTGAAAATGATAGGGATTTTAAAATCAAGAGAAACATTATCAGATCAATTAACTGGTCGGATCAGTCGCTTTTAGATAATCGAAAAGAAGTACAAAATGATTTGCAAAAAGTTGTCTGCCCCATGACACCAGAGGTTGAAAAGTCTTTAAATATATTGTCTCGGTTACCTGATTCCCGTCTTGTTTCAATGAGTGGTTCTGGTCCAAGTTGTTTTGCATTGTTTGAAAATTATAAGCAAGCAAATAAAGTACTAAAAGAACATGTTAATGAATTTGAAAAAGCTGGTTTATCCGCTTGGGCATGTTCAATGAAATCTAATGGAGTTCAATTAAGAGATGAATTCACCTAGTAATGGGTTTAAAAATGAATCTGATGATTTAGCTAATTCATCAGCAAGTTCAATAGCTTCCGCTAGTTCTGAACCAAAGAAAGGTCCCTTAAGCTTTCTCTCAGGTTCTATTACTAGCTTATCTTTTAGCTTGTTAAGCCTCTTTATTAGTAAAAAAATAGTTTTATATTTTTCGATTCATACACCGAATTATTCTTCGCCAATTGCCCAGAGTATTGCTTCTGGTTTTAAAACACTAATCATTGGAATTAGTTTTCTTGCAACTTTTACCTTTGGTTTCATTGGACTTGGTTTGTTTTTAGTATTTATTCGAAGTTTGATTGAAGGCAACAAGGACAAAACTGACTAGCATTTAACTATTAAATTGTCATATTTAGATGTTTCTATGACTCTTCATGATTTAGGACTTCTCGTTTTATTACTCTCTCCTGGAATGTTGCTCTCCATATTGCTGTTATCGACTTTTGCAGCAGGTGGGTAATTAGGCACTGATTGAGATAGTTTGGAATAACAAACCGGTAATCCGGACGATCTGTTAATTCTGTGAAAGGGACTCTTTTATTTAATGCTCTTCGTGAAGCAATTGATGAAGAAATGGACAGAGATCCTTTGGTCTGTGTAATGGGCGAGGATGTTGGACAATATGGCGGCTCATATAAAGTTACGAAAGATCTGTATGAAAAATACGGAGAGTTCAGAGTCTTAGATACACCAATTGCTGAAAATAGTTTTACTGGTATGGCTGTTGGTGCTGCTATGACAGGGTTAAGACCAATTGTGGAAGGGATGAATATGGGATTTTTGTTGCTTGCGTTTAACCAAATATCCAACAATATGGGAATGCTTAGATATACGAGCGGTGGAAATTTTACTATTCCAACAGTTGTTAGAGGTCCTGGTGGCGTTGGAAGACAATTAGGTGCTGAACATAGTCAACGACTTGAGGCCTATTTTCATGCAGTTCCTGGTATCAAAATTGTGGCTTGTAGTACTCCCACGAATGCTAAAGGTCTAATGAAGGCTGCTATTAGAGACAATAATCCTGTTCTTTTCTTTGAGCATGTTCTTCTTTACAACCTTACTGAAGAGCTTCCTGAGGGTGATTATGTCTGTGCCTTAGATCAAGCTGATCTTGTAAAGCAAGGAAGAGACATTACGATTTTGACTTATTCGAGAATGCGTCACCACTGCTTGAAAGCGGTTGAGCTTCTTGAAGGGAGAGGAATTGATGTTGAATTGATTGATTTAATTAGCCTTAAGCCTTTTGATATGGAAACCATATCTAAATCTATAAGAAAAACTCATAGAGTAATTATTGTTGAAGAGTGTATGAAAACAGGTGGTATCGCCGCTGAGTTAATGTCATTGATTACTGAGAATTGCTTCGATGATTTAGATTCTCCTCCTGTTCGTTTAAGCAGTCAGGATATTCCAACTCCTTATAATGGAAACTTAGAAAACTTAACTATTATTCAACCTCATCAAATAGTAGATGCTGCAGAAAAAATTATTAATAATGGTGGAGTTGATTAATAATGGGTAGAAAGAACTATTGGTTTTTTATAGTTATCATTTTTGCAATATTAAGTATTTTTATATGCAGCAATATACCTTTCCAATTAGGATTGGATCTACGCGGAGGTAGTCAACTTACTCTAGAGGTTCAACCTACTGAGGAAATCACAAAAATAACCCCCAACGAAATTGAAGGAGTTAAAGCTGTTCTTGATAAGAGGGTAAACGGATTAGGAGTTTCAGATTCACAACTTCAAACTGTAGGAACAAACCAATTATTATTAGAACTTCCTGGTGAGCAAGATCCTTCCGGGGCAGCGAAGGTATTAGGAGAAACTGCTCTATTGGAATTCAGAATTCAGAAAAATGGGACAGATGAGCTGTTAAGAGACTTACAAAATCAACGAAATAGCGTTGAATCTATTATTAAATTATTAGAAGAGAATAATACTTCAGCCCAATTAATAAAGGAGATCAATATTAATAAGGAAATTAATCAATTATTCGAAAAATATAATATTCAATCCGATCAGATACTAGATTTAGATCAGTTTAATCTTTTAAGGGATAAAATAAGTACTGACATTGCAGCTCTGTTTGAACCAACATCATTAACTGGACAATATCTTACAAATGCAGGCAGACGACAAGATCAAAATACTAATAAATGGGAAGTTACTTTAAGCTTCAATAATGAAGGAGGTGAATTATTTGCAGATCTCACAAAATCTATCGCGGGCACCCCTAGATTGCTTGGAATTATTATTGATGGTATTTCATATAGCGAAGCAAGTGTTGGTAAGCAATTTGAAACTGCCGGCATTACTGGTGGTGCAGCAACAATAAGCGGTAATTTTACTGCTGATGATGCTAGAAATTTAGAAGTTCAATTAAGGGGAGGAGCTCTGCCTCTACCTATTGAGATTATTCAGATAAGAACTATAGGTCCTTCTCTCGGGACTCAAAATATCCGTCTTAGTCTTTTTGCTGCCCTCACTGGCTTGTTTTTTGTAGGTATTTTTATGATCTTTATCTATAAACTAGCTGGATTTGTTGCCGTCTTGGCATTGTCTTTTTACTCGCTATTCACCCTCTCTATTTATGCACTACTACCAGTGACTCTCACTCTTCCAGGTATAGCCGGGTTTATCCTAAGCATAGGAATGGCTGTTGACGCTAATGTTCTTATTTTTGAGAGATTAAAGGAAGAATTACGCAATGGAAATACTTTGATACGCTCAATAGACGCAAGTTTTAAAAACGCTTTTTCATCAATAATTGATGGTCATTTAACCACTTTAATAAGCTGTATAACATTATTTTATTTGGGAACTGGATTTGTAAAAGGTTTTGCAGCTACCTTGGGTATTGGTGTTGTCTTGAGCTTGTTTACGGCCTTAACATGTACAAAAGCAATATTGAAGTTCCTAATGAGTTATCAAGGCCTTAGAAAAATTTCTAACTTTATTAACCTTAATCAGATTTCATTACCATCTACCAACGTTCAATAACAACTAATTCAAATCAACTAAATTATGAAAGCTAATTTTAATGTTCAACTCTATAAAAATAGAAAAAATGTTTGGCTTGTTTCATTTTCTTTATGTTTAATATCAATAATCGGGATGCTAATTTGCCTTAAAACTACTTCTATTAAGGCACCTTTAAATCTTGGTTTAGATTATACCGGTGGAACTCAAATAACCTTAGAGAGGAGTTGTACATATGAATGTATTACTTTAAATACAAGTGACATATCTAATAAGATAAAAGATATAAAAAATCTAGATAAAAACTTTATTTCAAATACATCTCCTAATTTAAGTAGATCACAAATACAATTACTCGATAATTCAAAGTTAATATCTATCAGGCTTCCATTTTTATCTGCAGCTCAATCTGAGTCTGTAGTGGCAGTGATTAATAAATCTTTTGGCCCGTTTAACAATCAAAATACTTCAGTTGAAATTATTGGTCCAAGTCTTGGAAAGCAGTTACTTAAAAGTAGTTTAATTTCTCTTCTCTTTGCTTTTCTCGGAATAGCTTTATATATTAACTTTAGATATGATCGAAGATACTCAGTCCTAGCTTTATTTGCTCTTTTTCATGACATAATTATTGTTTGCGGTGTATTTGCATGGCTGGGTTATTTCTTTAATGTAGAGGTCGACTCTTTGTTCGCTGTTTCTCTTTTGACAATTGCAGGTTATTCAGTAAACAATACAGTTGTTGTCTTTGATAGGATCAGAGAAAAAAGTTTAGTAGAAAAACAATTAAGTTTTAAGTATCAAATTGATAAAGCTGTTAGTGAAACATTAACAAGGACTCTATATACAAGTCTTACCACACTACTTCCTCTAATATGTATATTGATTTGGGGCGGATCAACATTATATTGGTTCGCATTTGCTTTATTTATAGGTGTTATAGCTGGTTCTTGGTCGAGTATAGCTTTGGCACCTTCATTGTTATCAATAACCAGCAACAAACAGCCTGAATGATTGAATATGTGCTTCATTTCTATAGATAAACTATTTGTTTATATAAAATATAATTGTTTACAAATTATTCTGATTTTACTTTCAATTTATGATTTAAGAACAGACCTTAGGATATTATTTGATTTTTTCACTTTCTCTACTTTCTTTTATACTATTTTTGAACATCCTCTTGCTATCACAATATTAATTTCTAGCCCTATTCTTTTTACTAAGAATCAAAAAAGCTTGAATAAAAAATAATTTTTTTATTCAAGCTATATACAGTCAGTTCTAACTTGTAATAATAATTTGACTGTTATCTTACTTTTTTGCCTTCCTAGATGACTTAGGTTCAATCACTAATAATAGCTCTTCCATTTGAGTCATTAATTTTTTAACTTCTGTTGGCTCGGGGAGTGATAACTCTTCTGTAACGCCTAAATGCATTTTTCTAAGTTCTGAGCGTAAAATCTTCAGAGACGCTTTTACTTCTTCCTTCTTCTCCTTTGCGGTTGCCATCTTTCTTATGTTTTAAAATATCTATTATTATACATGATGTTATTAATTCACAGCATCATAGATTCCCAAATCAAATTACTAAGGATATAATTTAATTTAAAGTATGGTTCATTAAAATTGAACGTATGAATTTTTAATCATATTCGAAAATGCAATTTCTTCCTCATAATGTTAGAAGCTATATCAATATTAAAAAGGGAGTTATTAACTTTTTCTCAAAGAATAAGAATATTATTTTACCAATACTTGTTGTTATTTCTTGTATTTTACTTTATTTTCTTATTGATCCTTCTACTCAAAGCCTCGTTGCTCATGATGAAGGGCTTTACGCTAGAAGAGCAAGGTTGATTGAAAACTCTGGCAACTGGTTTTCTCCTCCATTCCCATCTCCCCACCATAAGACATTAGGAAGCTATTGGTTTATAGCATTAGCCATTAGGTTATTTGGAAATAGTGAAATAGCTCTAAGAATTCCAAGTATCATTTCTTCATTTCTTTGCTTGATTAGCTGGTACCTAATTGCATTAAAAATTACAGATAAAAAGTCTGCATTGATTTCATTATTTTCACTTTCATCAATGCCATTATGGATTCAATATTCAAGATATGCGAGTCCAGATATTCCATTTGTTTTATGTATCCTATTGGCGATCCTATTTTTTCTTGAATTTCTAGATTCTTCGCAATACACAAGACGGTGTTTTTATATATTCCTTTCTGGTTTTTTTATTTCTAGCTCTTTTTTTCTTAGAAGTTATATGACATTTGTTCCTTTGATAGGACTCTCACCTTTTATTTTTTATTATTTAAATAAAGAGAAAAATTTTTTAAAAATAATTTATGCTATAGGAATATTAATTGGCTCAATCCCTACTTACCTTAATCTATTTTTTTCATTTCGAAAGTTCGGAATCAATGGAATTACATCTCTCTTTGATTTTGCAAAGAAACAAGCCATAGGAGACTTTGACTTAAGCAATTTTTTACTTGTACCTTTTAAATTTCTTTATTTGACTTTTCCAGTAGGAATATTATTTGTTCTTCTTTTTGTTTTTACAAGACCAAGGAAAAAATTAAAATATCCATTATTAATCTATTTTTACCCTCTTATATCTTTATTGATTTTATTGTTCATGTCGACCACATATCCACATTATTACCTTTTTTTACTCCCGTCTTTATCAATTTTGTTTGCCATCTCCCTCACATCAAATGCATTAAGATACTCATTTTCTAAAACTAGCATTAAATATCTATTATCCTTACTAATTATATTAATAACTTCTATTATAATAATCTTCATTTTTAATTACAATGCTTTTATAGCAGAGCAGTATAATGAAAATAAGATGTTAATATATTTAGTATCTTTATTTTTAATACTATCTTATATTAGATCAATTCAACTTCTTATTAATATAGATGATTTACGACAAGGCTTAATTAATTTCTTTCATAGTATAACTATACCTCAATATATTTCTCTCTTGTTGCTTTTTAACTTTGGTATACTTGGTAGTCCAAACTTAAGTGCAAAATTATTTTTAAGAGATAAGCTTGTATCTTCGATTATCAGCTCAAACACTATTTATTTATTTGAAGTTGAAAGCAAAATCGAGACTTTGTTGTCATTTTATTTGCCTTCCTCCCAAGTCGTTAAAAAGCTTGATGATATTAGTAATTATAAATATTTAATTACTTCAGATATCAATAGTTTAAATGCTTTAAATATTAAACCTTTATTCAAATCTATTAAAAAATTTGACAATCAGTTCTTATTGATAAATGTTCGTAAATAATATTCTATTATCTATAACATTAAAAAAAGCAAAAATGAATAAGCTACTAAAAAATGCTTACAAGAACATTTGGGTGCCAGTATTTGGTAGGTTGATTTCGGGTTTAATACCTTTACTTGAAGGAAAAACTCCTGATAATAAGCCAACATATGATATTGACGGTGAAAAGAAAATTAAAAACTAATTATTCTGGTAAGGAACCACCATGACAATATCCAACTGCTATAGAATTTATATCCATTTCATTTTGAGATTTATTTACTCTGCTTGATTTTAGATATTTTGTGGTTTTATCTATGCATGAAGCACTGGATGATGTGTATCTTACTATTGGGTATATATACAATACACCTGCAATTAATAAGGCAGAATAAGCTATATATTTCTTATTTAGATCAATAAAATTTAATGTTTGTTTTTTCTTCTTGAGATATTTTGAAAGCCATGAATCAGGTAACCCGATTTGAACAAACAAAAGTTCCACCCACCATGGCAGTTTAGTTTGATTTTTATCTGAATTACTTTTCATAGTGATAGTAAGATTAGATAGCCCTTTACTAACAATGTTTTGGGCTAATATCACATTTATAATATACCAACTAAAATATATACCATTTTTATAAAAATGGAACACTCTTCTATTGCTTTTATGAGTATTTACTCTTATTTATCTTGTTTTAACATTCCATGACTTCTCTCATTGATTTTTCGAATATAAATAGTGTATTATTTTTTTTAATATGAATTGTATTCATGGCAAAAAGAAGACGTAAACTTAGTCCTGAATTAGAGAAAAACATTTCATTAGCCAAGAAGGAAATTGAATTGATTACAGCAATAATTCATGATATAGATGAGGATGATATTCAAGAAGAATATAAATCTGCTTTTTTACCTGTAATGAGTGCCTATATGTCTCTTGATCAAATGTATAAGGAAGTTGGTTTTAATGATGAAACTACTAACCTTCATCAACTCTATTTGACTAATTTGGATAAATTTAAAAACGAATATGAGCTATAGTTTATAACTTTTGACTGCTTTTTTCTTTTAACATTATCTGTCGATAAGTAGATAACAATTTAGGTAGTTATAGAGTTCTTGTGAATCTGATTTATTATGTGTCATGTAATTTTTTTTGATTGTAATATAGTTTAGTTTTTATAAATCTAATTTTTTTATTAATTAATAGAGCTTCTTTTGTTTATGCAATTAAATTAAAGAAAATTATTGTTTCCATGGCAGATAACCTTTACGAAATTGATTCAGCTATGAATATGATCAAAGAAGAAATAATACGAGAACTTTCTGAATCTGTTTCTAAGCAAAATAAAAACTCCTATTTTCACCCATCTTCATCTAATAACCTTTCTTTTTCCGAGAAGGCTTCGGATTAGTTTCTTCTATTATTTCTTTAACTTTACTCTCGTCTAAGCTTGTTACAAGAAATACCTCTTGTACGAGCTTACCTTTTCTTGCTAAAAGCTTATATCCTTCACTTGTTTTAACAGTAACTTTTAGCACAAGCTTTTCACCTCTTCCGTTTGTTTTTGACAGCGAAGCAGGCGTAACTGTCTTAATCTCATTTCTTTCTGATATCTTTTTTAACCATTTGATTAAGCCTTTTATGTGCGTGCTGTGGTTTTGAACAAGTCTTCCCATAGATTTAATGATTTTCGTATAATTTCTTAATTGGTTATATTTTTTTTATAGGTATACAATTCAAACCTATTTAATAAGTTATAATTGAATAAATTTATAAATGTAATGATCTTCACATTGGGTTGGGCCTCATTGGCAGCTATTTTCACTTTTTCCATAGCAATGGTAGTTTGGGGTAGAAATGGTGATGGCTCTATTGATATTTAATTATTGTGATGCCTATAGACTTTAATTTCTATAGCTTTCTATCTTTTTCTTCTATTTTCCTACTTACATTCATAACAATAAGTGTTATTTACATTAGTTATATTGATTGGAAGGATAAGAGAAGAAAATAATTAATAGAATTATTATTTTGATTTTAAGTTTAATGCGATAATTTCTAATGCTTGTTTCATCTTTTCAATGTTTGATTTATACATACTTATATCTTTATCAACTCTTGAGCATTGGTAACCAAGTGAATTAGAAATACTTGTTATTTCTTTGTTTATATCTTCTTCTTTTAAGTCCTTAAGTGAAGGCATCTCATTAACCAACTTGTATATACCAATTGCATTTATTCGACTATAGTAATTTACTTCTTTTGGTTCAATTTCATTTGTTGATACAAATTTTATTAGATCTTCTTTTGTGAATTCTTTTGATTTATTTATTAATTGTTCAGAAGAATTTTTGATTTCTATAGGGTTAAAGCCATTGCAGTTGCAAATTGCGTCGAAAAGTTTCTCTATGTGTTCGCTAGGCTTGTATCCATTCGTGAACTTACTGAATATTTCTCTTAATCCAGTCGCAAAAATGGCATCATTTTTAAAATTTTTTTGATGACTTAATAAATGAAGTTCTACAAGCAGTTCGTCTGCGAGTTTTCTATAAATTGAGGGAATGACATAAGGAAACTCCTTATGGAAATCAGATTTGCTGTCTGAAATTGTTGCTCTAACGCTCAATGCCAAACCTAGATAATTCTTAAGAACCATAGCTTACCCCGTGACTTAGCTAGGATCATGAAAACCGACCATCACATCGTTCGATGATTCCAATAGTTATTGAAGAATCTGGAAGAGGAGAAAGAGCCTTTGATATTTATTCAAGGCTTCTAAGGGAGAGAATAGTTTTTTTGGGTGAACCAGTAACTAGTGATTCTGCAAACCGCATTGTCGCTCAACTGCTTTTCTTAGAAGCGGATGATCCCGACAAAGATATTTTTCTCTATATCAACTCACCAGGTGGATCTGTTTATGACGGCCTTGGTATCTTTGACACCATGCAACATGTAAAGCCTGATGTACATACAGTTTGCGTTGGTCTGGCAGCCAGTATGGGGGCTTTTTTGCTATGCGCTGGCTCGAAAGGGAAGAGAAGCAGTTTGCTTCATTCAAGAATAATGATTCACCAACCCCTTGGAGGGGCGAGAGGACAGGCTAGTGACATTAGGATTCAAGCAGATGAAATATTATTTATTAAGGACAAGTTGAATAAGGAATTATCAGAAAGGACTGGACAACCCCTTGAGAGAATTAGGGAGGACACAGACAGAGATTTTTACATGTCTCCATCTGAAGCTGTCGAATATGGCATTATTGATAACGTTTTTAATAAAAGGCCAATTAATTCAGTTTAGGCCTTACTTTTTTGGGTCTGGCAATACTGGAATGAACCTGTCTTTTTCAGGTATGTCAGTATAATTTGATAATATTTTGCAAAACTCGTCTCCATCCATAGTTTCTTTCTCGATTAAAATTTCAACTAGTTTATCCATAGCCGATCTATTTTTTGCTACCAGTTCCAGTGTTTCGTCATAGCATTTTTTAACTATTGACCTAACTTGTTCATCAATTTGTTTTGAGATTTCGTCTGATATATCAGATGTATTCATTAAGCTTCTTCCAACAAATACTTCTTGACTATCACCCTCTAATGAAACGGGTCCAAGACTACTCATTCCAAATCTAGTAACCATTTGTCTGGCCATTGATGCGACCATTTGAACGTCCCCTCCCGCACCAGTTGTAACTTCTTCTCTTCCGAAAATGATATCTTCAGCAGCACGTCCGCCTAGCGCTCCCATGATTCTTGCTTTTAATTGCGCTCTACTAATTAATGTTTGATCATCATCAGGAGAGAACCATGTTAACCCTTGCGCCTGTCCTCTAGGAATAACGGTGACTTTTTGAACAGGATCATGATCTTTGACTAGAGAACCAATTAAAGCGTGACCAACTTCGTGATATGCAATCAGTCTTTTGCTTCTTCCATCAACAAGAGGAGTTCCCTCCATTCCAGCGATAATTCTATCAACTGCGTCATCTATTTCTGAGAGACCTATCTGATTTTTCCTTCTCCTTGCAGTAAGAATCGCAGCTTCATTTAATAAATTTGCTAGATCTGCTCCTGTAAAACCAGGAGTTCTTCTTGCGATGCTTTCTAAAGTTAAGTCTTTTTCTAATTTTTTATTTCTGGAGTGAACTTTGAGTATTGATAATCTTCCTGATATGTCAGGAGCGTCAACAGTCACCTGTCTATCGAATCTTCCTGGTCTCATCAATGCTGAGTCAAGAACATCAGGTCTATTTGTTGCTGCAATGATAATAATTCCACTATTCCCCTCAAAACCATCCATTTCGGTTAGTAGTTGATTAAGAGTTTGTTCTCTTTCATCGTTGCCACCTCCAATTCCAGCGCCCCTCTGTCTTCCGACTGCATCAATTTCATCAATAAAAATTAAGCAAGGGCTGTTTTCTTTAGCTCTTTTAAATAAATCCCTAACTCTGCTAGCTCCCACACCAACAAACATTTCTACAAATTCTGATCCTGAAAGTGAGAAAAAAGGAACACCAGCCTCACCAGCGATTGCTTTAGCTAATAATGTTTTTCCAGTACCTGGAGGTCCAACTAGTAGAACCCCTCTTGGAATTTGAGCCCCAACAGAGGTAAATCTCTCAGGCTGCTTTAAAAATGTAACTACTTCTTCTAAATCTTGCTTAGCTTCATTTACACCTGCTACATCATCGAATTTGACACCTGTTTCGGCTTCCATAGCAAATCTTGCCTTTGTTTTACCAAATTGCATCGCTTGTCCTGGCCCACCTGGCATTGAATTTGATCTCCTAGAAAGCAAGATGAGACCCCCAATTAAAATTAATGGGAATAGGAGATTACCAAGTATTCCAATGCCAGCAGGAGCTGTTTTAGGTGGATGAATATCAAAACTTATTCCTTCGTCTTTTAAAGATGAAACTAATTCAGGAGCTAATCCAGGAAGATCAACTCTAAATCTTTGAACTCTGTTATCTATTTCAGGATCTACTGATTCGACGATTGCATTTCTACCACCTTCGTAAATGTCAACTGATGTGACTCTTCCAGCTTGGACATAATCGAGAAACCTTCCATAACTAATTTTTCCAACTGGTGCAGTTCTTGATGCAGAAGTTGAAGTGGTTTGATTTACTTGATTATTTGTTGCTGAACCAAGTATTTGCCATGTAATCAGAACTACTATTGTTATGGGGAGAACCCAAAGTGCTATAACTTTCCATTTCTTATCCATAAAGCTTAAAACTTTTTTGCAAAGATTCTAGTAGTTTAATGACCCTTTCTGTTGGATGATTCCAACAGTTTCAAGTAAATATTCAAAAAATATTCTTGGCTGTTGAAATTTAGAAAAATTATTTTTTACTAAAGATTTAGTTATTACAAACTTCTTAATGCCGTAATTGGATCTAGTTTTGCAGCTCTTTTGGCTGGAAGAACACCAAATGTTAATCCTATTGTGCCAGAAATGATAACTGTTATAAATACAGTTCCAAATCCAATTGTTGCTGGTAAAGGTGTTAATAAACCTACTATCTTTACAGTAGTTAGTCCTAAGCCTGTTCCAGCTATTCCACCTAAACTGGAAAGAATCAATGATTCTATTAAGAATTGGGTTGAAATATCTAATCTTCTTGCTCCTAGTGCTTTCCTAAGCCCTATCTCTTCAGTTCTTTCGCTAACAGATACCAGCATAATATTCATAATACCTATTCCTCCAACTAGTAATGATATCCCTCCTATCGCGGCAAGCATTAATGTTAAACCACCTGTAATTGTCGATACTATTTGCAAAGCATCTTTTTGAGATCTAACAGCAAAGTCATCATCTCTAATGATTTTGTGTCTTTGTCTCAATAAGTTTGTTATTTGAAATTTTGCAGCCTTTGTTGAGTTTTCATTTATGGCTTCAACACTTATGAAACTGAGACTAATTCCGTAAGTTGGATCCTTACCAGTAATTCTGCTGACCATTGTTGAAAGAGGAATATATGCATTCTCATCTTGATTGCTTCCAAATACAGCACCTTTAGGTTTCATGACTCCAACAATTTCAAAAGACTGATCTTTTATTCTTATTTTTTCCCCTAAGCCTTCTCTTTCATTAAATAGCTTCTCTTCAAGGTCTGGCCCAATAACTACTACATTCTTTGCCCCTTTTGTATCTTGATCATTAATAAAACGACCTTTAGCAATTTCAAAGCTTCGAACAATTAAAAAATCACTTGTTATCCCTGAAATCGAGCTGCTTGTACTTTTGGAACCACTTTGTATGACTTCATTTGTTGTGATTTGAGGAGCTACTCTTCTAACAGTTGGAACTTGTTGCTCTATGGCTTTTGCATCTTTGAGAACAAGATTTTTAGGGAAAGCGACACCTCTTCTTCTGGTGTCATTATTGCCTGGTACGACAAATAAAACATTTGCTCCCAAGTTGCTTAGCTGATTCTCTGCAAGATTTTGAGCGCCTCTGCCCACCCCAACAAGCGTTATTACAGAGGCATTACCAATAACTATTCCTAGCATTGTTAATAGGGATCTAAACTTATTAGATTTAAGATTTTTTATTGCCATTCCCGATGTTTCTTTTAGCGGGAGTTTCCTTTTCATATTTTTTAGATAAATAAATTGTCAGCTTCTTGTTCTGAACTAACTATTCCGACTTTTACTAGGTCAGTTGACCCACTCACTCCAGACAAGGTCCCTGCTGTCTCTACTACAAGATCACCTTGTTTTAAAATATTCATTTTTTTTGCCATAGCCATGGCATCGTCAAATGTTTTTGATGTGCTTGTTTGATTTTCAATCAAAAGTGGTGTAACTCCCCAGACAAGTTGAAGTGTGCTCGCTACACTCCTTTCATTCGTTACCGCTAACACAGGCGTAGCAGGTCTAAATTTACTTACATTTTTTGCTGTGGCGCCGCTTTTTGTTAGTGGAATAATTGCGGCTGCGTTGATTTGTCTGGCAATACTGCTTACAGCTGCACTTATTGCATTTGGGATAGTGCTTGGAAGATGACTTTCTAATGCTTTTTGTGGATAATCTCTTTCGATTCTTTTTGCAATAGTGGCCATGGTCGCTACAGCTTCAATTGGATAATCGCCAACAGCAGTCTCATTGGAAAGCATCACAGCATCTGTACCATCAAGTATCGCGTTTGCAACATCACTAACCTCGGCTCTTGTAGGCCTAGGGCTTGATGCCATTGAATCAAGCATTTGTGTGGCAGTTATGATTGGAATCCCAAGGCTATTGGCCTTTTTGATAAGTTGTTTTTGTAGCAATGGAACTTCTTCTGCAGGCATCTCAACACCGAGATCACCTCTGGCAACCATCACTCCATCACAAAGTTTTAAAACAGCGTCTATTTGATCAATTGCTTCAAATTTTTCAATCTTTGCTACTACAGGTGTATCAAAACCATGATTTCTAATTAAATCTTTTACTTCAATTAGATCTGATGGATTTCTTACAAAACTGAGTGCTACCCAATCAACACCTTGTTTTAGACCAAATGCTAAATCTTTTTTATCTTTTTCTGTCAAGGCCCTAATTGATAATTGAACATCTGGAAAATTAACTCCTTTGTTATTAGAGAGCACTCCGCCAACAGTTACTTTGCAAATTAATCTTTGTTCTTTTAGTTCAACTTTTTCAACTTTCATTTCTACTCTTCCGTCGTCCAAAAGAATCCTATTTCCTATATTTACTTCTTGAGCTAATTTGTCATAAGTGACATTTGCCTGATCTTTATTACATTCAATATTTTTTGATGTAAGAATAAACTTATCACCATTTTTGATATTAACAGGACCGTTCTTAAACCTTCCAAGTCTAATCTTAGGTCCCTGAAGATCTTGGAGTATTCCAATGTGAATGCCTAGATCATTTGAGACTTGTCTTATTGTTTTTATCCTTTCAGCATGTTCATCATGGTCACCATGACTAAAATTTAGACGAAATGTAGTAGCACCTGCTTCTACTAATTTTGTTATTTGACTCGCACTTTCAGTCGCTGGGCCTATGGTGGCAACGATTTTGGTCCTCCTGGCTAGGTCGAGTATCGTCATTTATTTGGCTTGTGATAACAAAAAACTAACATCTAGTTGTGTTTTATTTGTCAACTTTGCTTTTTCAAGTAAATAAAAATGGAATTAAATGATTATCAAAGAGAATCTCGCAAGACTGCTCTTTATCCTGATGTCGGTAGCAATGCTGTTTATCCAACATTAGGTCTGGTTGGTGAGGCCGGTGAGGTCGCTGATAAAGTTAAGAAAATTATAAGAGATAAAAAAGGTGTATTTGATAATGATAGTAAGGATGCGATTAAATTTGAACTAGGTGATGTTCTTTGGTACATATCACAACTTTCTAGCGAATTGGGATATGAATTGGAAGAGGTTGCTCATGCAAACTTGCAGAAGCTGAACAGTCGAAAATCTAGAGGGAAAATTCAAGGCAGCGGCGATAATCGTTAAATTTTAAATTATCCATACATTTGAAACCCTCCCATTGCGAGTGCTGCTGCATTTCCAAGTATTCCTTGAACAACTCTAATTACTACAAAGGCTAAAATAGGAGATAAATCTAAGCCGCCTAATGGAGGAATTATTCCTCTGAAAAAATTCAAATAAGGATCGGTAATGGCGCATAAATTTAGAAGTATGGGATTACTCATATCAAGATTTGGGAACCAGGTCAGTAAAACTCTAATGATCAATATTGTTGAATAAATTCCAAGTGTTTTTAAAAGTACAAGCAGAATTGTAGGAATAATTTCGTAACCCATTGGCAATTAATTTTTTATACTATATTACGCTGCATTTTTGTCTTCTGCTTGATCTGGTTCAGGTAATACGGAAAATGTTTGATGAAATTTTTCTGAGAGAGTTAGCCAGAAAGAACGACCATCTTTTTGTCGTCTTCTCTCCACGAAATTTTTATCTACAAGTTCTTTAATGTGATCGTATGCTCCAGATCCTCTAAGATCAACCAAATCTGATTGGAGTATCTTCTTCTTTAGCGCAACAGTAGCTAGTGTTCTAAGGGTCGCAATCGATAAATCTGCTGGGAGAAGATCCTGAACCAACTCACCTAATCCTTGTTTTAATTCCAAGCTGTAATAATTTTTGTTTTCAATTATTTCTAAAGAAGTGTCGCGCTGAGCATATCCAGCCTTAAGTTCCCAGAGTGCTTTTTCAATTTCAGCTATATCTTTTTCAAGTAATTCAGCCATCTCTTTTGATGATGTGGGTCTTCCTTTTAGGTAAAGGATTGCTTCAATCTTCGCGGGTAAAGAAATTTGTATGTTCTCACTCATAACTTTGAAATTAAAAATTATTTTTTTTGATATCCAAAATTAACGCGTCTAATTGATGTGTGCACCTAAAAATAATTTATATGCTGGATTATCTGTCTCTTTCCAACTTTTATAACCTATTTTTTCAACAAATTCATTCCAATCTGGAATGTCGGAATCATTAACAAGCACTCCTATTACTATTCTTCCAGTATCAGCGCCATGGTTTCGATAATGGAAAATGCTTATTGTCCATTCTGGTCTCATTGAATTGACAAATCTCATTAAGGCTCCAGGTCTTTCCGGAAATTCAAATCTGTATAGTAATTCTCTACATTCTCCATTTGATAGTTGATTTATTGATCTTGGTAGCCTGCCCCCAACCATGTGCCTGAGATGAACTTTAGACAATTCATCATGACTTAAATCACAACAATCAAAACCCTTTCTTTTTATTTCACTTATTAATAGTTCTCTGTCATTTATGTTCGACACTTCAACACCCATAAATATTTGTGCTGTTTTACCTTCTGACATTCTGTAACTAAATTCAGTTAAACTTCTTGATCCAAGTGTTTGACATAAAAGTTTTAAACTTCCTGCTTTTTCAGGAATACCGACTGCAATCATTGCTTCCTTTTCTTCTCCTAATTCAGCTCTTTCTGCTACGAATCTTAGTCTTTCAAAGTTCATATTCGCACCACAAGCAATGGCAATTAGATTGCTATTCTTTAACTTATTGTTAATAACATGCTTTTTTAAACCAGCTATAGATAATGCACCTGCTGGTTCTAGAATTGATCGAGTATCCTCAAAAACATCTTTTATAGCTGCGCATATTTCGTCAGTATTTACTGTAATCATTTCATCAACATTCTTTTTGCATATTGAGAAAGTCTTTTCTCCTACCTTCCTTACAGCAACACCGTCTGCAAAAAGGCCAACACTTTCAAGCTCAACGGGTTTGTTTTCTTTTATTGAAAGTGTCATTGCGCAAGCATCTTCAGGTTCAACACCAATAATCTTTGTGCCTGGCCAAATTGCTTTTACATATGCACTTACTCCTGCTATGAGTCCTCCTCCTCCTACTGCTATGTAAATTGCGTCAGGTGGTGTATGACTTTGTCTAAGTATTTCAAGACCTATTGTTCCCTGTCCAGCTATTACCTCAGGGTCATCAAAAGGATGAATAAAAGTTAGATTTTCTTTTTTGGATATTTCTAAAGCTTTTTCATAACATTCATCATATGTTTCACCAAAAAGAATAACTTCTGCTTTAAGTGATTCAACTGCTTTTACCTTCATTATGGGAGTTGTTAAAGGCATTACAATCACGGACCTGCAATTAAGGAATGATGCACTTAAAGCAACTCCCTGCGCATGGTTCCCAGCGCTTGATGCAATTACACCCTTGGAAAGCTCATCTTTAGACAACTGAGACATGCGATTAAATGCACCTCTTAATTTGAATGAAAAGACTGGTTGAAGGTCTTCTCTCTTTAACCAGATGTCATTTTTAAATTTTTTGCTTAAGTTTTTTGCTCTTTCTAGGGGTGTTTCTTCAGCAACGTCATAAACACGAGCTCTTAGTATTTTCTGTAGATAGTCCTCCATATCTAGTTTTTTACCGATTTTTGGTTTATGTTTTTTCTACATTCCATTTGTTCTTGTGCAAGTTTTATCAAAATGTAGGGTAGACCTCGTAGATTGGAGAGATTAAATCTCAGAGTTGTATGCGTCTGAGCCAGTTGAGTCATCCGAATGAGCTTCATGGCTTAGCCATTAGTGAATTGGAAGATGTTGCTTGTCAAATTAGAGAAAGGCATCTTCAAGTTGTTTCTACTAGTGGTGGGCACTTAGGTCCAGGTCTTGGTGTTGTTGAGTTAACAATTGCTCTTTATCAGACTTTAGATTTAGATGTCGATAAAGTTATTTGGGATGTTGGACATCAAGCTTATCCTCACAAGTTACTCACAGGAAGATATGAGCGATTTGATTCGCTTAGGCAGCAAAAAGGAGTAGCTGGTTACCTAAAAAGAACAGAAAGTAAGTTTGATCATTTTGGAGCGGGGCATGCGAGCACATCCATTTCTGCTGCTCTTGGTATGGCGATCGCTAGAGATCGAAAAGGGGAAGATTATAAGTGTGTAGCTGTAATTGGTGATGGTGCATTGACTGGTGGAATGGCTTTAGAGGCAATAAATCATGCTGGACATCTACCCAAAACCCCACTTTTGGTTGTTTTAAATGACAATGACATGTCAATCTCTCCTCCAGTTGGTGCATTATCCACTTATTTAAATCGTATGCGGCATAGCCCACCTGTCCAATTTATTTCGGATAGTGTTCAAGAAAGTGTTAAAAATCTCCCTTTTATGGGAGATGCTATCCAAGAAGAATTTAAATCTCTTACTGGTAGTGTTAGACGATTAGCAGTTCCTAAGGTTGGAGCTGTTTTTGAAGAATTGGGTTTTACTTATATGGGCCCTGTGGATGGTCATGATATTGCTGAATTAATTAGGACATTTAATGCAGCGCATAAAGTTGGCGGACCAGTAATGGTTCATGTGGTTACTACTAAGGGGAAGGGCTATCCCTATGCTGAGGCTGACCAGGTTGGTTACCATGCTCAGTCATCTTTTGATTTAACTACAGGTAAATCTATCCCTTCTAAAACTCCTAAACCTCCAAGTTTTAGCAAGGTTTTTGGTCAAACTTTAGTAAAGCTTTGCGAGCAAGACAGCAAGATTGTAGGTATTACAGCAGCGATGGCTGAAGGTACTGCTTTAAATCTCTTGCAGAAAGCTATTCCTGATCAATATGTAGATGTTGGAATAGCTGAACAACATGCTGTAACTCTTGCTGGAGGAATGGCTTGCGAGGGTTTGAAGCCAGTGGTAGCTATTTACAGCACTTTTTTACAACGTGCATATGATCAGTTGATACACGATATCGGAATACAGAATTTACCTGTAACTTTTGTATTAGATAGAGCTGGAATAGTTGGTGCTGATGGGCCTACTCATCAAGGACAATATGACATTAGTTATTTAAGATGTGTACCTAATTTTACCGTGATGGCACCAAAAGATGAGTCAGAATTACAGAGAATGTTAGTTACATGTATTAATCACAATGGTCCGTCAGCTTTAAGAATACCCCGAGGTTCTGGAGAAGGGGCCGCATTAATGGAGGAAGGATGGGAGACTTTAGAAATTGGTAAGGCTGAGATAATAGAAGAGGGCGATAATTTATTGATTATTGGTTATGGTTCTATGGTTTGCCCAGCAATAAAAACAGCAGAAATACTTAAAGAATTTGGTGTAAATAGCACTGTAATTAACGCTCGCTTTATAAGACCATTAGATGAGGAAACTATTCACAAGGCTGCTAAAAAGATTGGTAAAGTCGTAACAATGGAAGAAGGCACATTGTTGGGTGGTTTTGGTTCAGCAGTTGTTGAATCATTTAATGACAATGATATTTTTATTCCCACTTTAAGAATTGGAATACCAGATAAATTAGTTGATCATGCAACTCCACAGCAAAGTAAAGAATCTCTTGGTTTAACACCTGATATGATGGCTGATCAAATTAGAAATAAATTTAATTTTAATTAATTAACTAAAAATAAAAAAAGGATTATTAGTTAATAATCCTTTTTTTATTTTTTAATTTAACACTTTATATTTTTTATAGAACGCCTCTAGCTGCTAGACCCAAAATTGAACCTATTCCTAAAACATGACCTAAGCAATTTGCAGCAACAAAAGAGCCATGACTTAGTCCGCCAAAGAACTGAGCATTAGGCATAGGAAAACCTTCGTTTGGTTTTTCAATATTTGATCTAGCTATTGCATAAGCAAGTAAATTGCAAATGATCATCACAACGGCACATTTTGGAGACCACTGAAATGTCACAGGATCAGCAGCAGCTAGTAATGTTGTGAACATCTTTTATACATATTGAATACTTCCATTATCGACCATAAACAATGCTTTTGCGTCAAATGTTACTCACCTCTTAAGAGTTTTTTACTTCCTTTTTAGTTTTTATTGACTGCAGCATCAAAACAAAACCGTAAACAACAAATGCATCGCTAACCGTTAAAAACGATTCTGCTAGTCCGTGCAGTACATCTACATTTGTTAATTCATCTCCAATATAAATTTGTGCGATTATTGCAAAAACTATCGTCATGAATACAAATAAGAGAGTTAACTTAAA
Organism: Prochlorococcus sp. MIT2302; assembly: GCF_059772385.1. Classification (NCBI taxonomy): domain Bacteria; kingdom Bacillati; phylum Cyanobacteriota; class Cyanophyceae; order Synechococcales; family Prochlorococcaceae; genus Prochlorococcus; species Prochlorococcus sp. MIT2302. The sequence continues at coordinate 291,422 of NZ_CM186285.1, forward strand.
ACCTAAAAATGATATTTTTGGTATTGCTTTTGATTTGCCAGCGTAACGCAGGAATACGAGATAAGGAATTAGAGAAAGGATGAAGAATGGACTAGGATCAATTCGTGCAATTGATTCAAGACTAAGAATTGAAATATTCATTGGTTGGGTTGTGATGACTCAGATTTAAATAAGTTCCATGCAGCAAAAGCGAGACATATATTCCCTAGTGTTGTAAGAGCTGCCTGTAATACAACTAATCCTTTTAATTCAATACTATTGTCAAATACATGCCAGGTGATTGCAGCCATAGCGCTAGCTAAATTTGGCAACATTGCTAAAGCAAAATAACCTAATGCCTTGTTATTCGATATTGATGAAATATAGTCAATTATTATTATTGCAATCCCCCATTCAAATAGAGTTGCAATGTGGATAAACCATGTTCCTAAGGAAAGTTCATGCATATATTTTCTTTTGTTTAATAAGCTCTTCCAAAACTTCTTGAGAATGTCCTATGGGTCTTACTCCTATCCATTTATATACAACTATACCCTTTGGATTGATCATAAATGTATTTCTTTTTGAATAGGGATCCAACCATGAATCATATGATTTACTTATTTCTGCTGTTGTATCTGAAAGTAAGGTGTATCCAAGTTTTTCGGATGTACAAAATGATTCATGTTCTTCTTCATTGTCAGCAGAGATTCCAACTATGGAGGAATTAAGTTTCTTAAACTTAGAAAGATTTTCTTGAAAATTTTTAGCTTGCAATGTACAACCGCTAGAGAAATCCTTAGGATAAAAATATAAAATTAACCATTGACCAGAAAAGTCATCTAAAGACCATTGCTTTTTATTGGGATTGTTTTTGTTATAACCATTTAATAAGAAAACAGGAGCTCTTTGACCAATCCTAATAGAATTTATACTTGCTAAGAGTCTTGAAGGTTTAAAAAAAACACTGGAAAATAAAACAAAAGATTTTATAAATTGTCTTCTTTTCATTTGATTAACAAATCAAATTTAAAGTTTGTTTAAATCCACCCCTAATGATTTGGCATAGTTTCCTAATCCCTTCTTCTGAATAGTTTTTAGTGCTCTTGTGGTTAGTCTTATATTGACCCATTTGTTTTCTTCTTCCCACCATAATCTACGTTGCTGCAAATTTGCTTGCTGCAATTTCTTGGTTCTAATATGGGAATGACTTACTGACATTCCGTTGTTAGCTCTAGTACCTGTAAGTTGGCAAACCCTGGACATTTTTCAAGCTTTATCGTTTTTGCATTCTATCAAATGAGGTTGTGTTTAAAGGAATTTTTGCATTAATTTTCCTAAAACCTCAGCATTTCTGGTTTGAAAAGCTGCTATATCTTTATTCTCGAGACCTCCAATTGACAGTTTTGCCATCTCATAAACATGGATAGCGATATCATTAGCTAACTGACCTTCTTCAGAATTAGTGGATCCATCAATAATTATTGGGTTGGAATTTAACTTTAGTAATCCTTGAATAAGAGGATGATTAGAATTGACGATTAAATTGTGATATTCAGGTAAACCAGGTAGTTTCTGTTCCATTAATGCTGTTATGTCATTAATTCTTCTCATTTGCTCTGGTAATAATATTAATGAAGGGGGTGAATTTTCACCTTTAAGGCTTTGAACTTTTACCGTCACTTTTTCATTGTTTAGGGCTGAACTAATAATCTTTTTGAGGGTTTCTGACTTTGTCTTTCCATCTTTATCTGCAATTTCAGGCGAATCATCTTTAAGACTTTCATCAAGTTCTGAATCGACTCTGACAAAATTTATGTCTTTGTTTTTTTCTTCCAACCAAGGAATAAATTGGGTATCAATTACAGTATCAAGTTTTAAAACTTCTTTCCCTTGTGAAGTCCACATATTGAGTGCAGTCGATTGAGAGACTTCATCCGTTGAATACAATACCTTTTTGTTCTCATCAGTGAGCCTATTCTTGTAACCATCAAGGGTGGTAAAAGTCTTGGGACCAGATTTTAATAGTTCTTCAGCGCCTTCATTATCTTCTGAAATGTTTTTAGTTGTGGAATATAAAATTATTTCTTTTACTTGCTCGGAAAATTTCTCATCTTCCATAGCACCTATTTTTATAAAAGGAGATATGGAGTCCCAAATATCAGCATAAAATTGGCTTTCGTCTTTCTTTAATGTTTTAAGTTTATCGGCTAACTTCTTTGCTATAAAGTTGCCAATAGATTTAACTCTTCTGTCTGATTGTAATGCGCTTCTGCTTACATTTAATGGTATGTCCGTTGAATCAATTACTCCCCTCAAAGGTAATAGGTATCTAGGAACAATTTCTTTAATTGAGTCACTTACAAATACCTGATTACAGAAAAGTTTGATTTCACCATTCTCCCAATCGGCTCTTCCACTTATCTTTGGAAAATATAATATGCCTTGCAAATTATAGGGATAGTCTGTGTTTAGATGAACCCACAAAAGAGGATCGCCTTGAAAAGGGTAGAGGTACTTATAAAGTTCAATATAATCTTCATCTTTTAGATTTTGTTTATTTTCTCTCCATGGTGGGTTCATTTTGTTGATAACTTCTTCTTCAAGAGAGATTTCAATAGGCATAAAATCACAATATTTTTTTATTAATGTTTTAATCCTGCTTGGTTCAATGTATTCAATTTCTTCTTCCATTAGATGTAAAATTATATCTGTACCTATTTCTTCTTTATCTGATACATCAAGAGAATATTGAGGAGAACCATTACATTTCCATTGAATAGCTTGTGAATCATTCTTTGCCGATTTAGTTATTATTTCAACTTCTTCTGCCACCATAAAACTTGAATAAAAACCGAGTCCAAAATGACCAATGAAGCCATCATCAGGTTGTTTATATTTTTCAAGAAATTCTTCTGCACTTGAAAAAGCTACTTGATTAATATATTTTTTGATTTCATCGCTAGTCATTCCTATTCCATTGTCACTAATTGTCAAAGTCTTAAGCTCTCTGTCAATTGTGATTTTTATTTTTTCATCTTCAGATGCGACGCAATCTCCTGCAAAGGCGGCCATTTTTCTCTTCTTGATTGCATCAACGGAGTTACTTATAAGTTCTCTAATGAATATTTCATGATCTGAGTAGACTGCTTTCTTTATTATTGGAAATATATTTTCTGTGTGAATTAGGATAGTTCCTTCTTCTTTTACAGGCATGACTTAACTAAATTTTTATCATCATAGCGATACATATTTATATTTAGGTGTTGAGAGCAAAAGTGTTATTAATTAAGCCCAATAGTTTTCGATCCCTGACAATTATTAAAAATATATGATTGATTGATATCAATCAATCCATTCAATTTTATTACATCTGTTGGATTTTAAAAGTTGATCTGTTTCATCATTTGTCTTTAAGGGTTCATGTGAAATTAAGGAAACAATTCCTTTAACATGAAATTCTTTCTGGCGTTTTAAAGCTTTATATAAACTTGCACTTTGCTTATATGCTATTAATACTTTCTCTTTATTAGTTTTCATTTCCTCGCTTGAGGATACTAATTCCCTAACTTTATCAATGCTAATACTAAATCCAATTCCGAAGCAATTATGATCGCTTGAACTAAATTTCTTCACTAAATCATCATATCTGCCTCCTTTAGCTAGGATAACAGGAGCACTTGATGATGAAGAAACAAGAGAAAATGTTAATCCACTATATAATTTATATTTTGTTCCTAATGTAGGGTCTAGTTGTACTTCTATCCTTTTATCTTTAGCTAATGGTTCAATAATTGTAAATAATTCCTTTAGGTTATCAATGTAGGAATTCGAGCCATAAATTTTCTTTAGATTAGTTAATACATTTTCTGGTTTTCCTCTCATATTCATTATATTTTTTATAAACTTTCTTTGTTCATCTTTTATATCAAGCATACTCAAAGCTATGTAATCAAGATCGCAAAGTATATTTTTTATTTGTTCTATTCTGGTTGAATCAAATGAGCTTAAAATAAGTTCCAATAGATATGTATTTCCAATAAGTAATGTCAATTTATATTTCTGATCTATTTCAATTATTTCTAATGATTCTATCAGCAGAGATAAAAGTTCTATCTCTGCATTAATAGCTTTAGCTCCTATTAACTCAACTCCGCTTTGAAATGACTCTTCAATATTAATACCACCATCAATGCTTTGATTGCATTTAAATGAAGTTCCTGTTGACCAAAAACGAAGTGGCCTTTCATATTCATTAAATCTAGTTGAAGCGGCACGAACAATTGATGCTGTTATTTCAGGCCTTAATCCGAGTGGTTCATCGGAAACGATTTTTAGTATTTCATTGTTCGAAATTCCACCAGCTGCCATAAGTGTGTCTAGACGTTCAATATGTGGTGGTGATATTCGCTCATATCCCCATAATTGATATAAAGATGAAAGTTTTGATGCAATGAGATGGTTTTTTCTTACTTGCTGAGGATTTAAGTCGCGCGCACCCGAGGCAGGTTGCAATGTCATTATTTGAATCTTTTTATTACCTAAGGATCACATAAATTAGGACTATTTTCCACCATAAGAGTTAGGTGTTAATGGTCTAATTTTTTCAAGTTCTGTTAGAAGCTGATTTCGTATCTCTGGGTTAGAAGCAAGAATTCTCCCTGTATTAAGATCAAAATCTCCGGAGGGATAATTGGAAACTATTCCACCTGCCATTTCAACTATTGGTACCCCAGCGGCAATATCCCACTTCGCAAGCCCGCGTTCCCAAAAACCATCTACCTTGCCTGAGGCTACAAATGCTAGATCTACTGCGGCTGCTCCTCCTCTCCTGACGCCATGAGTCCGATGTGTCAGCCAGCAAAATTCGGAATAATTATTATCTAATACTTCTCGTCTGTCATATGCGAAACCAGTAACTAATAGCGAATCTGATAAGGAATTTGTGTCCGTAACATTTATCTTCTCGCCATTACAAAATGATCCATGCTCTGGAGAGGCATAATAAATTTCATTTAAAGAAGGTATTGATATAGCTCCCAATATTGGATTGCTATTCCAAATTAAACCTATTGAAGTCGCGAAAAATGGATATCCATGTGCATAGTTTGTTGTTCCATCAAGAGGGTCTATACACCATTTTAATTCTCCTTCTTTTAACTTATATCCACTTTCTTCGGCAAGAATAGAAATGTTTGGAGTCTCTTTTTCTAAATAATCTATTACTATCTTTTCACATTCTATATCTGCATTAGTTACAAGATCTCCAGTAGTCCCCTTACATTTTATCGTTTTAATCCTGCCATAATTATTCATTAGCGATGCCCCGCCTTTCTCAGCGGCCTCTTTCGCAATTTTTAAAAATTTATTGATTTCAGCTTTAGTTAGCCCTGCATCCAAGGCTGCGCTTTTACAGCTAGGTATAATCATAAATTTTGTTTTATTTATAATAATCGTCGCTTATTAGAGGAGTCTAATTATCTTTAAACCAATTTATTTTCACTAATAGATTACTGATATCTGGAGCCAATTTTATTATTAAAATATTTAATAAATAAACCAACATTTAATTTTTTAACAAGAGCTCTATTGTGGTATATATTTAAATTCAGCAATCGAAAAAGGATTTCATTGCTGAATTTAAGGAGAGGTGGCCGAGTGGTTGAAGGCGCAGCACTGGAAATGCTGTATAGGGGCAACCCTATCGAGGGTTCGAATCCCTCTCTCTCCGTGCTTACTTATGTTGCGTATTGATGAAAATCTTGAGTTTTTATCCAAATTTTCCAGAGATGTAGTCTTGAGTTGATTTTTGCTTTGGTGAATTGAACATATTTTTGGTTTTACTAAACTCTACTAAGAATCCCACTTTTCCTCCCAGATCATTTCCTTTTTTTTCTGTATTAAAAAAGGCTGTAAAATCACTTACTCTATTAGCCTGTTGCATATTGTGAGTGACAATAATGATTGTAAAATTCCTTTTCAATTCATGTATTGTCTCTTCAATTTTTAATGTAGATAACGGATCAAGTGCTGAACAAGGCTCGTCCATTAAAATCACGTCAGGTTCTATTGCAATTGTCCTTGCTATACATAATCTTTGTTGTTGTCCTCCAGATAATGAATAACCACTTTCGTTTAATTTATCCTTGCATTCATCCCAAACAGCTGCCTTGATAAGAGATTCCTCTACTAATTGATCCATGTCACCTCTAAAACCATTTACCCTCGCTCCGAATGCAATATTCTCGTAAATGCTTTTTGGAAAAGGATTAGGTTGCTGAAATACCATTCCAATTCTTCTTCTAACTTCTACTGGATCTATGTCTTTTGCATATATATCTGTACCTTCAAAAATGACACTTCCTGATAATTCACAGCCTTCAATTAAATCGTTCATACGATTTATTGCTCTAATAACCGTTGATTTACCACATCCTGATGGACCGATGAAAGATGTAACTTGATGTTTTTTTATATCACAAAAGATATTTTTTACAGCTACTGAATTTCCATATTTTATCGAAACATTGTCTAAGGAAATAGAGATAGAGGAGTTGTTTTTAATTTTTTTGTTTTTTGGATTTATTTTGTCAAGCATTTTATTATTTACTATGTTCATGATTATACTTTATTTTTTGAAAAAGCACCACGTTTATTGATCCATCTTGAGAGAATATTTAAACTTAATAGTACAACAACTAAAATAAAAGATGCCGCCCAAGCTAGTTGATTTTGTGATTCATATGGTTCAAGTGCAAAATTATAAATTAGCACCGATAATGAACCCATTTCATAAAAAAGATCGTCAAAACCTGTTATGTAATATCTAGAAAATAATGCTGTAAAAATTAATGGAGCTGTCTCACCTGCGGCCCTGGCAAGTGCTAAAAGTATACCCGTAGAAATAGAACTAAATGCTGCTGGCAGTGTAATATTGTATATCATCGTAAATTTTGTTGCACCAACTCCAAAGGCAGCACTTCTTAGATTGTCTGGAACTAATTTTAACGCTTCATCAGTTGTCTTAATTATTGTTGGCAACATTAAAATAGACAAAGCAATACCACCTGCAATACCACTAAACATTGAACCAAATAATAATTTTGTAGAAACAATTATTGCGTATATAAATACTCCAGCAATTATAGATGGAACTCCTGCAAGTACATTTGATCCAAACCTAACAAAGCTTGCAAATTTTCCAGACTTAGAATATTCAGCAAGATAAATTCCACCACCTACTCCTATAGGGATTGATATTATTGAAGCAATTAATGTCATTATAAAAGTTCCAGTAATTGCGGGTCCTATTCCTCCTGCAGATAGAAGATCATCGCCAGGAGGTTCTGGTTCAAGTATTAATGTCTCAAAATTTATATAGCTTCCGCCTTTGATTAAGACATAGCTTATGACTAATATTAAAGGAAGTACAGAAATTATGGCAAAAAGAGCAGAAATAATACTTAAGGCTTTGTTCCCAATATTTCTATTTAGAGAGGGATTATAAGTTAGAACTTTTTGTGAATTATATTTCATTTATTTATATTTTAAGCTCAGTTTTTTAACGATCCACTGAGCAAATACATTTACCATTAATGTTAATATCATTAGGATTAATGCTGCATACATCAGAGAAGAGACCTGGCTGCCATCTGCCTCTCCAAATTGATTGGCTAACATTGATGAAATTGTGTATGAAGGTGCAAAGATTGACCAGCTAAAGTTATTTGAATTGCCAATAATCATAGTTACTGCCATTGTCTCACCCATGGCTCTACCGAGAGCTAGTAAAACACCTCCAGTTATTCCAGAGATTGCTGCTGGAATAATTACTTTTAAAATTGTCGTCCATCTTGTTGCTCCAATTCCGTAGGCTGCTTGTCTAAGATTAGATGGAACTTGGTTTAATGAGTCTTTTGAAATAGATGTAATTATAGGTAATATCATTACAACTAAAATTAATATTGCAGGCATCATTCCAGCTCCCAGAGGTTGAGTTCCAAAAAAAGGTATAAAACCAAGTATTTCGTGGACCATGTTCAAAAATGGTCTTATAAATGGCTCCATAATAAACACTGCCCAGAGCCCTAAAACTACTGATGGAATAGCAGCTAAAAGCTCAACCATTATTCCGATAACATCTCTTATATTTTTAGGGATTATATTTTCAGTTATAAATATTGCAGTGCCTACGCCTAATGGAATAGCGATTAATAAAGAAGCTATTGATGTAAAAAGAGTTCCATATATTGCAGTGAATGCTCCATACTCATCTGTAACAGGATTCCACGCTGAGCTAAAAAGAAACTTCAATCCATATCTTGAAATTGATTCGGTTGATTCATAGTAAACAACTGCAAATATCGAAAAAAGTATGATAGCTACCATTGAAGCCATAGCTACAACAAAATTTTTAAAGCTTATATCTACCAACTTTTCTGAGGTTGGCCTTCTTCTTAGCAAAAATTTTGATGTAGTAGCTTTGTCCACTTGCAAAAGCATTTACATTATGAATCTATATCTAATTTCAAATTTTTCATTAACAGGGGGTTAATGATTGGCTTTAAGTGTTGAAGGGTACATAATAAGTATTGAAAACCATTGAATGTTATTTACTGTGGGGCTTAAATAAGTATTGCCATGGGGAGAATCGTTGGCATTGACTTGGGAACTACTAATTCCGTTGTTGCGGTGTTAGAGGCTGGTAGGCCAGTAGTAATTTCTAATGCTGAAGGTGCCAGAACCACTCCATCAGTTGTTGGCTTTACTAAGGAATCTGAATTATTGGTGGGTCAACTAGCCAGAAGACAATTAGTTCTTAATCCAAAAAATACTTTCTCAAATTTAAAAAGATTTGTTGGTAGAGCCTGGGATGAGCTCGAAGACACAAGTCTCTCTGTTCCTTATAGCGTTCGCTCAAATGATCAGGGTAATGTTCGAATTACCTCCCCAGTGACAAAAAGAGAATATGCCCCAGAAGAATTGATTGGCAACATTATTAGGAAGTTAATAGATGACGCAGAAACCTATTTAGGCGAAAATGTTGATTCTGCTGTTATCACTGTTCCCGCCTACTTCAACGATTCACAAAGACAAGCAACTCGAGATTCTGCAGTATTGGCTGGTATTTCCGTTGAAAGGATTCTGAATGAGCCAACCTCAGCTGCTCTTGCTTATGGATTTGACAAGAGTTCTTCTAGAAAAGTATTGGTTTTTGATTTAGGCGGTGGAACATTTGATGTCTCTTTAATGTCTATTTCAAATGGTGTCTTTGACGTAAAGGCAACTTCAGGCGATACGCAATTAGGTGGTAATGATTTTGATCAAAGAATTGTTGATTGGCTCGCTGAAGATTTTTTAGAAAAAAATAAAATTGATCTAAGAAGAGATAGGCAATCATTACAAAGACTTACTGAAGCAGCTGAAAAAGCTAAACAAGAACTTTCTGGTGTGCAAACAACACCAATATCACTACCTTTTATTTCTACAGGCAAGGACGGTCCGTTACACATAGAGACGACTCTCACAAGAAAACGGTACGAGAGTCTTTGCAGTGATCTTTTAGATAGATTGTTTGATCCTGTTAATACTGTTATTGATGATTCAGGATGGAATCCTGAAGAAATTGATGAAGTAGTGCTTGTAGGAGGCAGCACTCGTATGCCAATGGTAAAGCAATTAGTTAAGACTTTAGTCCCAAATCCACCTTGTCAATCTGTTAACCCTGATGAAGTAGTCGCTATAGGGGCCGCAATACAAGGCGGGATCCTTTCAGGAGAGTTAAGAGACCTTCTATTAAATGATGTAACTCCTCTTTCATTAGGGCTTGAAACAGTCGGAGGTTTAATGAAAGTTTTAATTCCTCGTAATACCTCAATACCAGTTAGACAATCCGATGTTTTTAGTACATCGGCCTCCAACCAATCATCAGTAGAAATTCATATATGGCAAGGCGAGAGACAAATGGCTTCAGATAACAAATCATTGGGTAAATTCAGATTGTCTGGTATACCTCCAGCCCCTAGAGGAGTGCCTCAAGTTCAGGTTGCTTTTGATATCGATGCCAATGGCCTATTAGAAGTTAGTGCAACTGATAGAACTACTGGAAGAAAACAATCGGTAAGTGTTACTGGTGGTTCAAACCTTAATCAAAATGAAGTTAATAAATTGATTGAAGAGTCAAAAATAAAAGCATCTGAGGATAGAAAGAAGCGTGCCTCTATTGATCAAAAGAATAATGCTTTAACAATTGTTGCCCAAGCTGAAAGACGATTAAGAGATGCTTCTCTTGAATTAGGACCTTATGGCGCTGAAAGACAACAAAGATCAGTTGAAGTTGCAATGAGGGACGTTGAGGATTTGCTAGAAGATGATGATTTACAAGAACTTGAATACGCCGTTGGTGCTCTTCAAGAGGCATTATTTGGTTTGAATCGTCGTTTATCAGCAGAAAGAAAAACAGAATCTAATCCAATTCAAGGGATTAAAAATACTTTTGGATCTTTAAAGGATGAATTATTTTCTGATGATTACTGGGATGATGATCCTTGGGATTATTCTCAAAGAGGTCAAAATAGAAGTGGTGAAAATAACTATGGAAGAAGGGATATAGATCCTTGGGATAATGACTACTACCGTTGATCCTAACTATTGGTCTTTACTAGGTGTCTCACCTGAATGTGATGCTACTGAACTTAAATTGGCCTTTAGGAAAGAGGCTAGAAAATGGCACCCTGATTTAAATAAAAATGATACCAATGCTGAAGAAAGATTCAAATTAATTAATGAAGCCTATGCAATTTTAAGTGATCCAACAAAGAGAAAAGAATGGGAAAAGTTACATAATACAAGTCAAGATATCTTCGAAAATAGATTTCCATCTTATGAGGAATATTTAGATGTTGTTTTGGGTATAAAAACAAATTTTAAAAATGATAAAGATGATATTAATGATCGATATTCCGACCTTTCTGACGATGAATACGAAGACTATGAAGAATCTAATTTTAATGAATATGTTCCTACTAAAAGTTATCCTTCACCACCACCAACATTAATTTATGAAGACCAAGAATCAGTTGTAGAAATCACGCCAGATCAAGCTCTTTATGGTTCAACAGTTGAAATTGAGTTACAAGACGGGACTCTTGTAGAAGTCTTAACTCCTCCTTTTGCTGGAGATGGTTGGAGATTAAGAATAGAAGGTGCTGCAATTGGTTGCCGAGATCATTTTGTACAATTAAAAGTTCAAACCGATGATGGTTTAAGAATTGATGGATTAAGAGTTATGTATCGTCTTGAATTATTCCCTCATGATGCTTTGTTGGGTTGTGCAGTTGATATACCAACTCTAAATGGATCAGTAACATTACAAGTTCCCCCTAATTCTTCCACAGGAAGGTTGTTAAGACTTAGAGGTCGTGGATTGAAGTATGAAGAATATCGAGGTGATCAAATTGTTGAAATAATTATTGTATTACCAGATAATTTAAGTGATTCTGAAATTGCATTGTATCAACGTTTAAATGAAATATCACTAGAGTCTTATTAGAAACATATTGTGTATTTATTTTATCTATTTATAATGTATTTGATTGTTTAATTCCTATGTTAGTTAATGTCCTTTTATATGATGCGGGGACTGAAAATGAGGGCATACATTCCCTTGAGCTCAAAGGCAAAACGGTAATCCTTATGTTCGAAGATAAAGACGATGCTGAAAGATATTGTGGCCTTTTAGAAGCTCAAGATTTTCCTACACCATCCGTTGAACTGTTGACGAAGATCGATATAGAGGCTTTTTGTGTTGAAGCAGGTTATGAAGCTCGTTATGTCGAAAAAGGTTTTATTCCAAGTAACGATGAGGAACGTTTAATGATTTCTCCACCTCTTTCAAATCTAGAGGTAGGAAATTGGAAGGATCAGGATAAAACAGATGATAAGTTATCAACTAATGATCAACTCGAAGAGATAAAAAAAAGATTAGAAAATCTCTTATGAGAAATTTAAATAACAAGTCAAATAATAATAATTATCGAATATTAACTGAGCAGATTAATTTGTCTTCATCAGATTTAGATACTAAATCGACCTATGAGATAGTCAATATTTTTTCCGCCGCTGATAAAGAGCCTCAAAAGGCAGTTGAGAAAGCTATTCCAGAGATAGTTAAAGCTATTGATGAAATTACTTTAAGACTAAAATCAAATGGAAGATTATTTTATATTGGCACTGGTACATCCGGAAGATTGGGTGTTCTTGATGCTTCTGAATGTCCTCCCACATTTTGTACAGAACCAGATCTTATTCAAGGATTAATCGCTGGGGGTGAACCCTCACTAACAAGAAGTTCTGAATCTCTAGAAGATTTATCTCAGCCTGCTATTTTTGATCTTAAAGATAAAAAGTTTTCTAATAAAGATGTCTTAATTGGAATAACTGCGAGTGGTCGTACTCCTTATGTTCTTGCCGCATTAAATTATTCTAAAAGCATAAATGCACTATCAATTTCTATTTCATCTGTTCCCTTACGTGATTCAGCTATATCAACTGATATTGATATAAGACTGATTACGGGACCAGAGATTCTTGCAGGCTCTACAAGATTAAAAGCAGGAACAGCAACGAAGATGGCTCTCAACATTATTTCTACATCTGTGATGATTCAATTAGGTAAGGTTTATGGCAACAGGATGATTGATTTATCTGTAACTAATAATAAATTATTAGATAGAGCTCTCGGTATTCTATTAGATATTGGCTCAGTTGATAGAGAAGAAGGTATTGAATTATTAAACAAAACAAATGGATCTGTCAAACTTTCTTTATTAATGGCTTTGTCTGGTAAGGATGTTATAAATGCAAAGAAAATTCTTGAAGATTCACAAGGCAACTTAAGAACAGCATTAAGTAAAGTTTGTCGTGATTGAATTAAATTTACATTTAGACATACAGAATAATCATTCTGCATTTAATTTTAAAAGCAGTTAATATAAAAAAAATAAATTTGAGTTATGTCCAAAGTATTGATGAACACAGATAAAGGCCAATTGACTATTGACCTGTTTGATAATGATGCACCAAAAACCGTACAAAATTTTTTGAAGCTAGTAAAAGAAGGTTTCTATGATGGACTTTCTTTTCACAGAGTAATTAATGGTTTTATGGCTCAGGGCGGATGTCCCAATACAAGAGAAGGATCAAAGGGGATGCCTGGCACAGGAGGCCCTGGCTATTCTATTGATTGTGAAATTAATTCAAATAAACACGTAGCTGGATCTCTTTCTATGGCCCATGCAGGAAAAAATACTGGAGGTAGTCAATTCTTTTTAGTACATGCTCCCCAGCCTCATTTGGATGGAGTACATACAGTTTTTGGTAAAACAGATGACATGAAAATCCTTCTATCTATAACTAATGGTACCAAAATCAATAGCGTAACTATTCTTTAATAGAAGCTTTATATAATTTTAGTTACTACATTTAGCTCCATTCAATATTACTTGTTTTATCTTTAAAATCCCAATCAAATAATGGTGAATTTTCAAAACTTGCTAGTTCAATAATATTTTTTTCTTCACATAGTAAGTTTGATGAAGGGTGCATAAGCTTTTCATAATTATCAGTTTTAATTATTCCAATTCTTTCTGTATTTTTCCAATTACTTAGTTCTTTAAGGAGTGATTCCAGCAACCTTTTGTCTATCAAGTTGCCCTCTAAATGAGTTTTAATATCTCTATGACGTACATTCCAAATGAATAATGGGTTTTTACAAAGAGCTACCAACCTTTGAGAGTTCTGAATAGAAATATTTAAAAAATGATTTTTTGACCATTTATTTGCCTTATCTTCTAGATGTTTTAATTCATTATTGTTGACTTTACCATCCCAATAAACAACAATATTTTGTCTTTCATTTGTTAAGTTTGCTTTAAGATTATTATCAAATAAGTGGCCAAGTTTTTCTCTTTTTACCTCAAGATAAGCAGCATTATGATCTCCAGGGCAAATCACTAGAGGTACTCTTGATTCAACCTGTAATCCGTAACCTCCAAGTCCTGCTATTTTTCTTGGGTTATTAGTTAGTAACTTAAGCCTGTTTATTCCTAAATCAGTTAAAATTTGTGCACCAACCCCATAATTTCTTAGATCTGCTGGAAAACCTAACTTCTCATTAGCTTCAACAGTATCTAATCCCCCGTCTTGTAAATTATAGGCTTTTAATTTGTTAACTAAGCCTATTCCTCTGCCTTCCTGCCTTAGATATACAACAACTCCTTCTCCTTCTTCAGATATTCTTGATAAGGCAGCTTCCAATTGAGGTCTGCAATCGCACCTTAATGAGCCAAAAGCATCTCCCGTTAGACACTCCGAATGCATACGGACCAATACTGGCTCTTTTAAATGTTCTGGATCTCCCTTTATTATTGCTACGTGCTCTGATCCATCCAATTCATTCTTGTAACCTATAGCTTTGAAATCTCCAAATAGGCTTGGCAACTTAGCTACTGCTTGTCTGTATACAAACCTCTCATTTTCAAGTCTGTAATGAATTAAATCTGCAATACTGATCAGTTTTAAATTTCGTCGCTTAGCGTATGTTTTTAATTCTGGCAGTCTTGCCATTGATCCATCTTGATTTTGGATTTCACAAATAACGCCTGCAGGAGATAGGCCAGATAACAACGATAAATCTACTGCTGCTTCTGTGTGTCCAGCTCTTTTTAATACCCCACCTATTTTGGCTCTTAAAGGAAAAATATGTCCTGGTCTTCTCAAATCTATTGGTCTTGTTTGACTATTAAGAGCAACTTGAATTGTCTTAGCTCTATCTTCAGCCGATATACCAGTTGATACACCAAATTCAGGACCTGCATCAATGCTTACTGTGAAGGCTGTTTGGTTTGAATCAGTATTTCTATCTACCATTAAAGGAAGATCTAACTGGTCTAATCGTTCCCCTTGCATTGCTAGACATATTAAACCTCTAGCTTCTGTTGCCATAAAATTTATTTGCTGAGGAGTCGCAAATTGAGCAGCACAGATTAAATCTCCTTCGTTTTCTCTTTTTTCATCATCAACTACAACAACACACTCACCGTTCCTAATAGCAGCAAGAGCATCCGCTATATCATCAAATTCAATTTCATAGCAATCTTCTGATTTCAACTTATTCCTCGTGTTTGTGGTGAAATGGTTCTTTGCTAATTATTCTCAAATGAATATCTCATCATTCTACGAAATAACCTTGATGTTATGGCAATTAGCACATCGAAAACTGGGAGGATCGCAATTATTGGAGCATCTGGATATGGAGGACTTCAACTCGTTAAGTTAATTAATGAGCATCCAAGCTTTGAGATATCAATTTTAAATGGAGAGCGATCAGCAGGTAAAAGCTGGAATGAAATAAATCCTTTTATGAAACTTTTGGTGAATAAAGAAATAAAAAAAAGCAATATTGATGAAATCGCTCAAGATTCAGATTATGCAATATTGAGTCTGCCTAACGGTTTGTCTTCACAACTAACCCCTTTATTATTAGAAAAGGGCATTAAAGTAATTGATTTATCAGCTGATTATAGATTTAAATCATTAGATAAATGGAAGGAAGTATATTCTAAAGAAGCTGCAAAATATCAAAGATATGACTATGAATTATGTGAGGAGGCTGTTTATGGCTTTTCAGAAGAATTTAGTAGTCAAATCTCAAAATCTAGATTAATAGCTTGTCCAGGTTGCTATCCAACATCAACTCTTAGTGTCCTTATTCCATTCTTAAAACAAGGCTTAATAGAAAGTGAAGGAATTATTATTGATGCAAAATCTGGTACATCAGGCGGCGGGAGAAATCCAAGTGAGCAACTTTTATTGTCTGAATGTTCTGAATCAATTAAGCCCTATGGAGTCATTGGACATAGGCATACGGCAGAGATAGAAAGTATCGCTAGTCAATTTGCTGGTCATGAGGTGAATTTACAATTTACGCCTCATTTAGTGCCAATGGTTAGAGGGATTTTATCTACTGTTTATGCTCGCTTAAGAGATCCTGGATTAACGGCAGATGATTGCAAAATTGTAATTGAAGCTTTTTATAAAAATCAACCATTTATTGATATTTTGCCTGTCGGAACATATCCAGCTACTAAATGGGTTAAAAATACTAACAAAGTCATGATTTCAGTTGAAGTTGATAAGCGTAATGGAAGAATAGTTCTTATGAGTGTTATTGATAACCTCTTAAAAGGTCAAGCTGGACAAGCGATACAAAATTTAAATATTATGCAAGGACTTGAATCAGATATTGGTTTACCCAAGATTACTTTTTTTCCCTGAAACTAGCTCTTATTTCCATTGCTACTTTTGCAATAGCTATTGGTAATATTATATGTTCCATATTTTGAATTCTATTTTTTAAGGTCTCTTTACTATCTTTTTCCTTAATGGGAACTGCGGCTTGAATTATTATTGACCCGGAATCAACTTCCTTTTGAACATAGTGAACAGTGCATCCAGTAATAGTTACTCTTTTGTCCATTGCTTGTTGTATTGCATCAACGCCTTTAAAAGATGGCAAAAGTGATGGATGTATATTAATCATTCTTTTCTCAAACCTATTAATTATTTCTTCACCAGCAATTCTCATCCATCCAGCCATAACAACTAGTTCTACCGATAATTCCTCTAGTTTTTTTAATACCAGCATGTCGTGTTCTGATCTCGAATTACAGTCTCTATGATTTAAAACTACATAAGGTATTTTGTATTTGATTGCTCTTTTTATCGCTAAACAATTAGGATTGTTCACTATTAATATAGAAATTTCCGCATTAAGTTCTTTATTTTTTATTGATTTAACAATGTACTCAAAATTAGAGCCATTACCAGAAGCTAATATACCTAATCTTATCTTTGGAGCAAATAAAGGGTTTGATTTAACTAATGGACTAATTATACTCTGCTCACTTAAATTATAAGACATATAGTTCTCACTATAGTCTCTATTATACTTTGTCATCAAATAATGATTATTTACAACTTAATATATGACCTTTAGAAGAAATTACAATATCTAAATATAAAGACATATTTAATAGTAATAAAATTAAAATAAATACTTAGATATCCCAAACTTAGATAATTATAATTATCAAGCTTAATTTATTCCTATTTGTCAATTACTAAACATTCGCCACTTGAAAACCAATCTTGACTAATATAAATTAAATCAATTTGCTTAGCGGTTCTCATTTGAGAATACCTGCTAACAGAACTCATTAAGGATTATTCTCTTATCAATAATGGAAATAACTGACATCTTCCAGTTGAATAACAACGATAAATGGTTAAGGTACTGTGATTTTTTATTTTGCGATGATTCATTAGGTTTTTGGCTAGATATAAGCAGAATGGATGTAGAGAAGAGCGATTTTGAAAAATTTAAGGACATTTATTCCCAAGCGTTTGATTCTTTAGAAAGTCTTGAGAATGGATCGATTGCGAACATCGACGAAGATAGACAAGTTGGTCATTATTGGCTTCGTAATCCCAAGATTGCTCCAACTCAACAAATTTCTGACTCTATTACCAAAGAAATTCAAGATATATCAACTTTTGGTGCATCAATATTGAATGGAGAAATAACTAACAACGATGGGAAAAAATACACCGATGTTTTTTGGATAGGAATAGGTGGTAGTGGTTTGGGTCCCTTACTTATTAAAGAGTCATTTAAGAGAGAATCAATCGGATTGAATCTTCATTTCCTAGACAATGTTGATCCCGAGGGGATTTCACATAAATTAAATTCCATTCTTCCCAATATTGAATCAACTTTGTTTGTAGTTGTTAGTAAATCAGGTGGCACTCCTGAACCTTTGATAGGAATGGAGCAAGCAATGAAGTTTGTTCAAGATAACAATCAGATTTGGTCATCTCGAGCTATAGCAATTACATCAAAAGGTAGTAAATTAGATGATTTAGCAGTAAATGAAAAATGGTTAAATGTTTTTGATTTGCCTGATTGGGTCGGTGGAAGGACAAGTATTACTGGTGCCGTTGGATTATTGCCTGCCGTCCTAATTGGCGCTGACATAAACAAGTTTTTAGATGGTGCATCTCAAATGGATGCTCTAACAAGAGAAAAAGACATTAAAAACAATCCAGCAGGACTTTTATCCTTAGCTTGGTATAAATCCGGAAATGGAAAGGGGTTAAGAGATATGGTTGTACTTCCATATAGAGATAGATTAGAAGTTTTCAGTAGATATCTTCAACAATTAGTAATGGAATCATTAGGAAAGAAGTTAGATAGAAATGGAAATCAAGTTAATCAAGGTATCGCAGTTTATGGAAATAAAGGTTCTACAGATCAGCATGCATATGTGCAGCAATTAAGAGATGGTGTTGATAATTTCTTTGTTAATTTTATTGAGATTCTTCAAGATCCATCTGAGATTGTAGAAGTAAATAATAAACAACCAGGAGACTATTTATCAGGCTTTCTACAAGGAACTCGATCAGCTTTGACTGAAGGCGGTAGACAGAATTTGACAATCACATTTAAATCATTTGATGAATCAAGTCTTGGGGCTTTAATTGCTTTATTTGAGCGGGCAGTGAGTTTATATGCAGAATTGATTAATGTTAATGCTTACAATCAACCAGGTGTTGAAGCTGGGAAAAAAGCCGCTACAAGCATAATTAATCTTCAAAAAGAAATCGAGGAGCTTTTGGAAGATGGAAAGGAAAGAACTGTAAGTCAAATTAATGATGCTTTGTCAACTGATTCAATTGAGTCTATTTATTTAATTCTGAGAAAACTTTCGGAAAATTCTGATCTTTATATAATTAACGGCAATCAATCAAATCCAGATCAATTAATTATTTCAAAAAATTTTTCTAAATAACTATATTCACTAGTTTATTCGGAACAACAATTATTCGTTTTGGTTCATTTCCATCTATCCATTTTTGCGCGGCCTCACTTTTAATAGCTAAATCCCCTAATTCGTCGTTAGATAGATTTTTACTTGCATCGATTGATCCTCTAACTTTTCCATTAATTTGAATCATAAGTTTAAAAGTATCTTGTTCAATTGCACCTGCATCGAATTTTGGCCATGACTGAAGATGAATACTTTGAGGATTTCCGATTATCTTCCAAAGTTCCTCTGCAATATGAGGAGAAAATGGAGACGTTATTTTAACTAACATTGAAATAACATTATTTAGAGTGTCATTACTACAGTGATTAACTATTGAACTTAGCCCGTTCACAGCTTTCATAAGTTCAGATATTGCTGTATTAAATTGAAGATTATCCAGATCATCAGTAATTTCTTTAATAGCAATATTAATTAAACGTAAAGCCTCATTATCTTTTGACTTTTCTTTTTCTATCTTTAATCTTGAATTACTCTTTGTTAGTTCTAAAGTATTAATAACAAATTTCCAGAGTCTCTGTATAAATCGATATTGTCCTTCTACATCTGAATCGTCCCATTCTAAATCTTTTTCAGGAGGAGCTTTAAAAAGAATAAACATTCTGGCTGTGTCAGCACCGTATTTATCAATGACCAATGATGGGTCCACACCATTATATTTAGACTTTGACATCTTTTCATAGATAATTTCAATATTTTCTCCGGTAATTGGATCTTTAGGATTATTAATATCTTTGATTTGATCTTTAGAAAAATATTGATTAGTTTTTGGGTTTTTAAAAGTAATAGCTTGGACCATACCCTGAGTTAATAGTTTCTTAAAAGGTTCATCAATATTTAATAATCCACAGCTTTTTAGAGCTTTGGTTAAAAATCTTGAATAAAGTAAATGAAGTATTGCGTGTTCAATACCACCAACGTATTGTTTAACTGGTAGCCATTTATCTATTTCACTTTTTATAAATGGATTTTCTACATTCTCAGGGTTTATATATCTAAGAAAGTACCATGATGAACACATAAAGGTGTCCATCGTATCAGTTTCTCTTTTTGCTTCAAGTCCACATTTAGGACAACAAGTATTTATCCATTCTGTTTTTGTAGTTAAAGGTGACTTGCCTTTACCAGTTAATTTAATATCAACAGGAAGAGAAACAGGGAGATCCTCGTCTGGGACTCTTACTTGACCACACTTCTTACAATTAATAATTGGAATTGGGCAACCCCAGTATCTTTGTCTAGATATAAGCCAATCCCTTAATTTATAAGTAATTTTGGGTTTTGCCCAATTTGCATTTGATCCTAATTGAAGTATTTTTGCTTTTGCAATATCAGATTCAATTCCATTGAATATATCAGAATTTATCATTATTCCCTTATCTAAATACTCAGCATTTAAATAATTATCATCTTTATCATTGTTGGGTTTTATTACATAATTAATTGGTAAATCATATGCTTTAGCAAACTGATAATCTCTACTATCATGAGCTGGAACACCCATGACAGCTCCAGTGCCATATTCCATAATCACATAATCGCCAATCCAAATAGGTATCTCTTTATTATTCGCTGGATTGACTGCATTTTTTCCTAAGTACATTCCAATTTTTTGTCTACTATCTGAATTACGCTCTAACTCACTTAACTTTTCTTGATTTTTTCTGAATTCTATTAATTTATCAATATCTTTATCACTTATTAATTGATCAATTAATGGATGGTTTGATGCTAAGACAAGATAACTTACTCCATATAGAGTATCGATCCTTGTAGTAAAAGCGGTTATTTTTTGTTCATGATTTTTTATATCAAATGTTATTTCCGCACCAATTGATTTGCCAATCCAGTTTTTTTGCATAACCCGGACTCTTTCTGGCCACTCATTAAGTTTGGCTAAATCCTTATTTAAATCTTCGGCAAAACTAGTAATTCTTAAAAACCACTGATTTAATTCTTTTTTTTCAACTTTTGCTCCAGATCTCCATGATTTACCATCACCATCAACTTGTTCATTAGCAAGCACGGTTTGATCAATTGGATCCCAATTTACCGTCGCTTTTTTTTGATAGACAAGATTATTTTTATGTAATTGATTAAATATATATTGAGTCCATTTATAATAATTTTCTTTGCAGGTAGTAACTTCTTTAGACCAATCTATCGACAATCCAAGTCGATCTAATTGATCTTTCATTTGTGAAATATTTTTATCTGTCCAAGTAGATGGACTTGTTTCTCTTTCTATTGCTGCATTTTCAGCAGGTAGGCCGAATGCATCCCATCCCATAGGATGAAGAACGTTATAACCTTGCATCCTTTTATATCTAGCCAGTACATCTGTAATGACATAATTTCTCACATGCCCCATATGTAAAGAACCTGAAGGATATGGAAACATCGACAAAGCGTAAAAGGTATTGTTTTTGTTTACATCCGTTTTTGTTCTATAAAGCTCTTGTTTAGCCCACTCTTTTTGCCAATAGGCCTCCACATTACCTGGCTCGTAACGCTGGTCAATAATCTCTGAAGTAGTATTATTCAAGGAAGATCTCCTTCAGTTGTTGATTTACCAATCAGATAATGTTCTCATAAATTCATGCCCAATATGCAAATAGTTTTGAAATTACTACCAACAAAGCTTAATTTACTAACAACATAGTAAAAGAAACATTAAATCATGAAAATTAATTTTTCAAAATATCAAGGACTTGGTAACGACTTTATTATCTTTGATGCTCGTGGGAATAACTTAGATAATTTGTTTACTGAAAATAAAGATAATTTTATTGAGCATCTATGTAGTAGAAATTTTGGCATAGGAGCTGATGGAATTATTCTTTTATTAGAGTCCAAAAATAAATGTTTTGTGAGAATGAGGATATTTAATTCTGATGGTTCTGAGCCTGAAATGTGTGGCAATGGAATAAGGTGTTTGATTGCTTTCTTAAATGATAATTTTGAAATTAAAGATAAGTCTGAGATTCTAATTGAAACTAAAGCTGGTGTGATTATTACCTCTATTGATGGTAATAAAGATATCAAAGTAAATATGGGTGAACCTATACTTTCTCCTGAAGATATACCTACTAAATTATTAATGAATAATTTAACTATTCCTAACGGAAAGATTACAATAAATGATCATACTTTAAATGTTTATGCTGCTAGTATGGGAAATCCTCATATGATCATATTTGTTGATAAAATTGAAAATATACCTTTCGAAGATTGGGGAAGATATCTTGAGAAACACAATACATTCCCCAATGATACCAATGTTCACTTTGTAGAATTAATTGATAAATCAAATATTAAAGTTAAGGTATGGGAGAGAGGATGTGGCCCCACAATGGCTTGTGGAACTGGAGCTTGCGCATGTCTAGTAGTATCAGCTAATCTAGGTAAAACTTTAAACAAAGCTAATGTCTATTTACCAGGCGGAAAGTTAGAAATTGAATGGCCTGATCAAGAAGGTCCAGTTTTAATGCAGGGCCCTGCATTAAAAGTATTTAGTGGAGAGATAGATATTTAATTAGTCTTCTTTATGAAAAATATTTATCTCGATGCATCAGCAACTACTCCGCCACATATTGATGTAATTAATAAATTAAAGGATGTACAATCTGAATGCTGGGGGAATCCATCAAGTATTCATAAAGTTGGAGTTTTTGCAAGAGATGTTTTAGAAAGATCTAGATTATCAATAGCTAATAAATTTATAGCTTCATCTGACGAAATATTTTTCACTTCTGGAGCAACTGAATCGAATTATCTTGCTCTTAAATCTGTATCTAAAAATCTTGATAAAGGAAGACTTGTTATAAGTAGCGTTGAACACCCTTCTATCAAATTAATAGCTGATCAATTGCGTAATGATGGCTGGGATATTAAATGCTGGCCTGTAGATAATTATGGAATTATTGACTTAGATCTGTTGGATGAAATGTTATCTCCTCCGACAAAAATTGTTTCGATAATCTGGGGGCAAAGTGAGATTGGGTCCATTCAGCCCATAAATCTTATAGGAATGGAATGTAAAAATCGAAATATACTTTTTCATACTGATGCGACACAGGTCCTCCCTAACGGTCTTATTAATTGGAGTAATTTAAATGTTGATATGCTCAGTGCCTCTGCGCATAAACTTCAAGGCCCTAAAGGAATTGGCTTATTAATGTTGCGAAAAGGCGTTCGTGATTTATTGACAAATGATCCTTCCTATGGATTTAAGAATGGCTCTATAAGATCTGGTACTGAGTCAGTTCCCCTTATTGCAGGTTTTTCGACAGCAATTGACCTACTAAATGAATATATAGAGGTTAGTGCTAATGAAACTTTATTTCCTAAGAATAATGTTTCTAAAATGACTTCTATATTAAAAAATAATCTAGTTAAGAATAAACAACTTACATTTACTGGTCATCCTAAAGAACGATTACCAAATAATCTATCATTTCTCTGTCACACAAAATCAATGATTCCAATTAATGGTAGAGAAATTGTGCGATTATTGTCACAACATGGTGTCCATGTAAGCAGTGGTAGTGCTTGCTCATCGTCTAATCAAGGACCAAATCCTATTCTGGTAGCGATTAATATTGATAAATCACTCCAAGAATCTGGATTAAGAATAACTATTGGTCCATGGATTTCAAATGATGATATTAATTCAGTTTCAAATATAATATATGAATTATTGCAATCTTTAGAACTCAAAAAACAATGATCATCAAATTATGAATATCCTACCCTCAGATCTTAGAGAAGCTGAAAAAAATATATTTGAATCAATTCAAAGTTATTTCTTAAGTAATTCTGAACAATCTTTTCTTTCTATCAACCTTAAATTTGAAGGATTACGAATTAATCCAATAATTTGTCGTTTATCTAACAAACTAACTGAAATTAAATTAGATAATGTTTTATTATGGGCTGATGCTGGTGGAGCGGCTCTTGCTAAAAGAGATAACCCTGAATTGGCTAATAAGATTTTTACATTTAAGGATTTTATTAATTCTACAGATTCGTTGAATTCTCTATTACTAGTCTGTTCCCCTCAACCGTATGATATTGAGATGTTTGAGCAAGTATGTTCTCATACTAATTCAACGGTAATTATGGTTAACGGTAAGTTGGAAGATCCAATAGTAGGAATCGGAAGTGTCGGTAGGGAAATGAGAAAAAGATTTGCTGAAAAATGGAAGGTACTTTACTTTGTTCAACCATTATCTATGGGTGCATTATTGAAAAGATTTCCTAATGACTGGGAACTTTTTAAATTAAACTCTGATGGATATTCTTTTGTTAAATCATTTGATAAACGTCCTGATGATGAAACTATAATTCTAAACTTATAAGTTTATGAGTAAAAAATATTATTTATACATTGGCATAATTTTACTATCAATAAATTTATTAAATAGTAATTTATACAAATTATATTCATATTTAAGTCAAAGAATTAATATTAATACAATAGGTCCTGAAAAATTTAATATATGTCAGCCTTTGCAAAATAAAATTGAAGATTATACTTATAATTTCAATTCTAATATAAGTGTTAGCATCTTAGATGATTCTGGTGACTTCATTGCAGATATTAATGGTCAAATCCCTAGGATTCCTGCCTCTAATCAGAAGATCCTTTCCAGTGCTTTCTCTTTAGATATTCTAGGACCTTATTACACTCTTAATACATCTATTAAAAGGATAAATGATGGAAGCTTATATATAGATGGATCAGGTGATCCTGATTTTGATCAAAGACATTTAGAAGAGTTAATTAGTAATCTTAATAATACTAATTATAATTTACGTTTAAATACGCCAATAATCGTTAAAAAAAGCAATCCAAAACATTGGTGGCCTTCAAGCTGGTCTTATGCCGATAGAAGCGAAGAATATGGTGCACCTATTACTAAATATGCAATAGCTAGTAATGCAAGTATTAATGCTTTAAATAATCCAATTGATAATTTTATATATGAGCTAGAAACTGCTCTAAGAAAAAAGAATTTATCAAAAAAATATTTTGTAAAATCTGTTTACGAAAATTATCCTATTGATTATATTTCGACAATTAAAGTTATAAATTCTGCTCCTTTATATATTTTACTAAACCTTGTTAATTCTGAGAGCCACAATTTTACTGCTGAAGTTATTTTCAGACATTCAATAAGTGACTGGTCTCATGATTTCCCTAATCTAAAATATAATAATTGGATAAAAGATCAAAACTTTAATTCTGACAATTTTATCTTTGCAGATGCTAGTGGCTTATCGAGAAAGAATAGAGTAACCACCTATGGTTTATCTCAGTTTTTGAGAAGAATGAAGCTTAATAGATTTTCTGACTATTATTTCTCGTCTTTTTCAATATTAGGTGTTAGGGGCTCATTAGCTAATGTAAGTGCTCCAGTAAGCCTTAAGGGTAGAATTCTTGCAAAATCTGGAAGACTAAATAAAGTTAGATCCGTTTCTGGTATTATATTAGGAGAGGGCACAATTTTTAGTATTATTGTTAATAATATGGATGATTCGACAAAACATATAATGAAAATATTATCAATAGTAAAAAATACTAATAATTGTAATTAATTAGTATTTAATGCCATCAGATCTTTGGCTATAAACTCAGGTACCATGTGGCGAATCTCGCCACCAAATCTTGCTACTTCTTTGACTACAGAGCTACTTAAAAAACTATGATGTGTTTCTGTCGCGAGGAAAATTGTTTCGTATTTATTATTTAAAGACCTATTTGTATGAGCTACCTGTAATTCATATTCAAAATCACTCATAGCTCTTAAGCCTCTTAAAATAAGGTGAGCATTATGTTCTTTAGCACAATCCACAGTTAGACCTTTAAAAGCTATTGTTCTACAACCTGGTATATCTTTGGTGGCATCATTAATCTGCTCTATTCTCCTCTCGCATGAAAAGGTTGCCTTTTTTGAAGGATTTTCCAAAACCGCAATGAGAACTTCTCCAAATAAATCACTTCCTCTTTGAATTAGATCAAGGTGCCCAAAGGTTAAAGGGTCGAAACTACCGGGATAAAGCGCCTTCATGGTTTTTTAACTTTAAAAAAGTCCATTTCTTTCTTAGAATCTCATATCTATAAACGTATCAAAGCGCATGACTCTTAATCAGGATGCCAAAAAAGTTCTTTTGCGCAAAATCCCTCATGGATTATTTATATGTGCGGTAAGAGAAGGAGATGAAATAAATGGTTTTACCGCTAGCTGGGTAACCCAAGGTTCATTTACGCCTCCTTTAGTTGTAATGGCTGTTCGCGCCGATGGATCTAGTCATGGAATTATTCAAAGAACGAAGATGTTTTCTTTAAATGTTTTGAGAGAAGATCAAAAGGATCTAGCAGCTGTGTTCTTTAAGCCTCAAAAAGGATTAGGGGGACGATTTGAAGCTTGTAAATTCACTTATGGAGAGTTTGGTATGCCTTTAATCGAAGATGCAATAGGGGGCGTTGAATGTGAAGTTATTTCAGGTGTTGAACACGGCGACCATACAGTCTTTGTCGCTGAAGTAAAGAATGCAGTATTGAATAAAGATGGAACTGCATTAAATTTAGCGAGTACAGGTTGGAACTATGGCGGCTAATTTAACGAGACAAGATCGGTGGAATTAACGCCGTTAATTAAGGACAAGTCAAGACTATCTAATTTTTTGAAGGATATACCAAACGATCCTGGTTGTTATTTGATGAAAGATCGTGAGGATAGATTGTTATATGTTGGTAAGTCAAAAAAGTTAAGAAATAGAGTTAGAAGTTATTTTCGAGCTAGTGATGAATTGAGTCCAAGAATCTCTTTAATGGTTAGGCAAGTTGTAGATATTGAGTTGATAGTTACTGATACCGAAAGTGAAGCCTTAACTCTTGAATCAAATTTAATAAAATCTAATCAACCTTATTTTAATGTTCTATTAAAAGATGATAAGAAATATCCCTATATTTGTATAACCTGGGGTGATAAGTATCCAAGAATCTTTTTAACTAGGAAAAGAAGGGAAAGACAGAAAAAAGATAAATATTATGGTCCATACGTTGATGTTTATTTACTTAGACAGACCCTTTTTAGTATAAAAAAACTGTTTCCTCTTAGACAAAGAAGAATACCGCTTTACAAAGATAGAACGTGTCTTAACTATTCAATTGGAAGATGTCCAGGCGTTTGTCAAGAAGAAATAAGTTCAGAAGATTATAAAAATACACTAAAACGTGTTGAAATGATATTTCAAGGGAGAACTGAAGAATTGAGACTATTATTAGAAAAACAGATGCATTCTTTTTCAGAGTCATTGAAGTTTGAAGAAGCTGGATCTGTCAGAGATCAGCTAAAAGGTATAGATAGATTGTATGAATCTCAAAAGATGATTATTCCTGATTCTTCTGTATGCAGAGATATAATCGCATTGGCATCAGAAGAGAATATATCCTCTATTCAAATTTTTCAAATGCGCTCAGGAAAATTAATTGGAAGACTTGGATATTTCTCAGATAATAATAATCTCAATACTTCTCAAATACTTCAAAAAATTGTAGAAAATCATTACTCAAATGTTGATCCGATTGAAATACCTTCTGAAATATTAGTTCAACATCAATTACAAAATACAGATATAATATCGGATTGGCTAAGTGAATTAAAAAAGCAAAAAGTTAATATAACAATCCCAAAAAGATCTAAGAAGGCGGAAATTATAAAATTAGTAGAAAAGAATGCAAATATGGAGTTGCAAAGAATTAGACAATCTCATGATAAAAATTTACTTGAGCTTGACGATTTGACCAATATTCTTGAGTTAGTAAAAATTCCAAACAGAATTGAATGTTACGATATTAGTCATATACAAGGTAGCGATGCTGTCGCTTCTCAGGTAGTATTTATTGATGGTATTGCGGCTAGGCAACATTACAGAAAATATAAAATTAAAAGTTCAAATATAAAACTAGGACATAGTGACGATTTCGAATCAATGGCTGAAGTTATTACTAGGAGATTTAAAAGATGGGCTCGTTATAAAGAGGTTGGAGGTGATATGAATAAGCTATCAAGTAATGAATCTAGTGTTTTAGACAAGGATAATTTAAATGATTGGCCTGATTTAGTTGTAATAGATGGAGGTAAAGGGCAATTAAGTTCGGTATTAGAGGCTTTAGAAGATTTGAATCTAGATCAAAATATAAATCTCATATCTTTAGCCAAGAAGAAAGAAGAGATATTTATTCCAAATGTTAAACAATCATTAGACACTGACCCTAATCAACCTGGAATGCTTTTGTTAAGAAGAATTAGAGATGAAGCTCATAGGTTTGCAATTACCTTTCACAGACAAAAAAGAAGTCAACGTATGAAACGTTCTCAATTAAATGAGATCCCAGGATTGGGACCACAAAGAATCAAATTATTATTGGAGCATTTTAGATCAATAGAGGCTATACAAATGGCATCTCTTTCCGAACTTTCATCAACACCAGGATTAGGGTCATCTACTGCTGGTGTTATCCGAAAATATTTTCATCCAGACGAAAATGATTAATTTATTGATAAATTATAACGAATCAGAGATAGTTAATCATTATTGATATACTATTAATAATTCATAGAAATTGATAATTCAGGTTTTTATTGAAAATTAGAAGTAAAATATATGCAAGTATCAAAAACTAACTGTGACTGAAGAAAAGTCTAAACTTTTAATTTTATATTCAACCGTTGACGGACATACAAAACACATATGTGAATATATGTCAGAAAAACTTAATAAAGATAAGGATATAACAATTTCTTCTCTTGAGGAATCCAATAAATTTAACTTGTCAGATTTTAGCGAAATCGTTCTTGGAGCGAGTGTAAGATATGGTTATCATCGCAAGAATGTTTATGAGTTTATTAATACCAATAAAGAAACATTAGAGAAAAAAAAGACTGCCTTCTTTTCATTAAATCTTACTGCCCGGAAACCCGAAAAAAACACACCAGAAACTAATCCTTATATTATAAAATTTCTTAAAAAAGTACAATGGGAACCAACAATAAAAGGTGTTTTTGCTGGGAGACTAGATTACCCTAGTCTTGATTGTGCAAATAAATTAGCAATATTATTCATAATGGTTATTACAAATGGGCCTAAGGATATCTCACAAGTTTATGAATTAACAGATTTTAAAAAGGTTGATGAATTAATTGAATCAGTATCCAAATTTTAATTTAGTTAATATGTCTAATTTTGATAATCATAAGTTAATTAAAATAATTAAATCAATTACTAAATATAGTTGTCCAAAGTCAATTAACTTTCATTTGCATTCAACATATAGTGATGGAAGCTTAACTGCTATAGAAATTTATAAACAAGCAATTGAACTAAATATTGATCATTATGCAATTACAGATCATCATTCAGTTGATGCATATATTGAATTAAGTAAAACTAACGATTCTATAAATAAAGGTGGATCTAATTTCCCTAAACTTTGGACTGGAATTGAAATTACTTGTCTGTTAAGGGGGTGTTTAGTTCATGTTTTAGGTCTTGGTTTTGATCATAAATCAAAATACTTATTACCTTATGTTGACCATAAGTCTGCTATTGGAAATGAATTATTAGCTTCGACTGTAGTTGATTCGATTCATAAAGCTAATGGAATTGCTGTGTTAGCTCATCCTGCTAGATATCGGCTTCCATTTGATCTACTGATTAACGAAGCATCAAAACTAAATTTTGATGGTGTTGAAACATGGTATAACTACGAAAGAGCACATAATTGGATCCCATCGGAATTTGTCTGCGATAAAATATTTGATTGTGCAAACTCCTATTCATTATTATCAACTTGTGGTACCGATAGCCACGGACTATCTCTTCTTAGGCGTTAAATAATTTATAAATTATTACTAGACGAATAGGTTTCAATTTTACTATCTATATTTGATAGAATTTTTTTTATAGATGATATTTCTTCAATAGTTGCGTTTGTCCAAAGTTTTCTGTTAGAGGCCTCTAGTAATCTTTCAGCGATATCTCTTAAGGCCCAAGGATTGTTTTCACTAATAAAATTTTTCGTATTATTATTCATTAACCAATTATTCACTATAGATTGATAACACCAATTAGGAACTAAGTTTGTTGTTGCATCATAAGAGAATAAATAGTCAAGGCTAGCTGACATTTCAAAAGCTCCTTTATATCCATGTTTCTTAATCCCCTCTATCCATTTAGGGTTTAATAATCTGCTACGAACGACTTTATCAATTTCTTTTGAGAGTTTGTGAATTCTTGGCCGTTGATACCTTGAATTATCCGCAAAATAGGCTTGAGGATTTGTTCCACTAGTTTTTTTAATCGCGGAAATTAACCCACCCTGAAATTGATAGTAATCATCTGAATCAAGTATATCGTGTTCTCTATTGTCCTGACTATGTAGTACTACTTTTACTTTTGATAAATTACTTTCTAATCCATCTTTGTCTTTTATGATTTTATTTGAACCTTCATATCTCCATTTACTCCATTCGATAAAAGCTTCAGCGAGTTCTGATTGATTCTCCCAAGATCCACTATTGATTATTTCTTGTAATCCTGCTCCGTATGATCCGGGGGCAGATCCATATATTCTTGATTTTGTATTTCCATTTCTATATGACTCAGCAAGTGGATTATTAGAAGAGGATTCTTCTAAATTTCCAATAAGATTTTGACCTCTTCGAATCAATTCAATTATCTGTGGAAATGCATCCCTGAATAAACCAGAAATTCTTAATGTTACGTCTACTCTTGGTCTGTTCAATACACTGAGGGGAATGACCTCAACGTCAACTACTCTTCTCAAAGTTCCGTCCCATATTGGTCTTAAACCCATGAGAGCAAAAAGCTGACAAATATCTTCTCCACCATTTCTCATTGTTGAAGTACCCCAAATTGAAATAGCAAGGTGTGAAAGGTGTTCACCATTTTCTTGTAGGTAAAGTTCCATTATTTGTTCAGCACTTCTTTTGCCTAAGTCCCAAGCTGTTTCAGTTGGTATTGCTCTTATATCAACAGAAAAGAAATTCTTGCCTGTGGGTAAAACTTCTAATTTCCCTCTTGTAGGCGCCCCAGAAGGACCGCTAGAAATTCTTTTACCGTCTAAAGCCTCGAGAAAATTTATTTTTTCGTTAACTGAACTATTTAATAGTTTGGGTAAAATATTATTTTGTAAATGATTTATAAAAATATTAGGTTTTTCAAGATCTAGGTAATTTAAAATTTTACTATTAAGTTTTATCTTCTTGTTTGATTTAATCTTGTAATTAAGTATTTTAAAACAATGAAACTCTATTATATATTTACCGATATCATTCAACCATTCAACTACTTTACCGACTTTCCTAGCATTAATATCTGTATATTCTTTAAATAAATCAATGTCAACTTGGTTCAAGTTTTTACCCTCTTCGTCACTCCAAGGGTCGAACGTAAAACCTAAATCTTCTGCTAAACCTTGTGTAAGACCGAGAATTTTTCCTGTAGGTACATTAGAAATTGTGAGTGTTAATTCTAATAATTTATCTATACTCTGATTAACTCCAAACACATGAAGACCAGTTCTTATCTGAGAATTCTTAATTTCACATAAATAACTCTCTGCATTATCTATTAGATCTTGTATATTTAATACATCTTTTTCTGCTTTTAATTTATTTGATTCAATGCCTGGCCATGAATTTTTAATTAAAAGATCTAGTATCTTTTTTTCTAATAATTCATTTCTATTATCGTTAATTAATTTAGATTCATAATATTCATCAATTAAATTTTCAATTATTAGTAGGTCATTAAAACTACCGGCATGAGATAGTGGTGGGGTTAAATGATCTATAATGATTGCATGTGTTCTCCTTTTTGCTTGGGAGCCTTCGCCAGGATCATTTACAATAAATGGATATATATTTGGAATAGGAGGACAAAGAATAAATGGGAAACAATTATGACCTAAACCAACCCCTTTTCCTGGTAACCATTCCAAACTTCCATGCTTACCCAGATGTACAATTGCATTCGCTTTAAATGTATTATATAGCCAACAATATTGTGCAATATATTTATGTGTAGGAGGTAAGTCGGGCGAGTGTAAATCAGATAAATTATCGCTCTCATAACCCCTATTTGACTGAATTAAAATTGTTATATTTCCAAAGTTTATTCCATTAATAGGAAATCCAGACTTTTCTAATTGAAATGAATCAAGTGGGTCTCCCCATCGATTTGATATTTTTTCTTTAACGTTAGAGTTGAGATCTGTCCAATAATTTAAATAATCTTGAATATTTAAATATGATTGAGGTTCATTTGAGATTGTCTCTTCAGAATTTGTCCTATGACTTAATAGAAGGTTAATTAATTCTTTACTATTATCAGGAATATCTTCCTTTCCTAGATTATATCCCTCGTCTTTAAGCCAGTTCAAAATATTTAATAGGCTTTCGGGTGTATCTAAACCAACTCCATTCGCAATTCTTGAGTCTTTTACTGGGTAGTTTGCTATCACGAGAGCTATCTTTTTATTTGAATTATTCGTTTGTTGTAGATAAGTTAGATTTTTTATATATTTTATGCACCATTCAATATGTTTATCATATGGCTCTGTTTTATATACAGCAATTGATAATTCATTATCTGTATAAGCAAGGTTTTTAAATGCAACTGGAATTGTACATATTCGACCATCAACTTCTGGTAAAACAACTTGAATTGATAAGTCAATGGGGTTAAGACCTACTGTAGATTCTTTCCACTCAGTTATAGATGAGCTAGATATTAGTAATTGATATACAGGTATATCTAATCTATCCCACAAGTTTTTCTTCACATCATCATGCTTATATTCAACTGATGAAAATGAGGTTGTAGTTATTATTGCTTTTATGTTCTCTTTCTCTAATAAACTTATTATTTGATTCTCTATATTTTTAGATTTAAAGCTTGTAATCCATATTATTTTGGCATTTAAGTTATATTTATTAGCTATATAATTTATTTTATCAGCTAACTCTGTATTACCCGATTGTAAGAGTGATTTATAGAGAAATACGGCAATAGATGGATTACCATTATTTTTCCATTTCCATTTTATTAACTCTTGATGATATTCAATTAAATCTGAATTTAAATTAATTTCTTTAAAATTAATTATTTTCTCTATGGTTTGAAGCATATAATTATAGTTTTTTATACCTCCTTGATTTAAAAGTGTTTGAATTAAATCAACTTTCTCTTGATTTAGGCTACTAATTTCTTGAACATCATTTGCTGTACTTTCAATTCCAGAGACTACTATCAGATGTCTATTTGGTTTCTCTAATTGCCATAAACCTAATTGTTCAAAGCCATAAGACCAGTATGATCTTGACCCTAAAAATCTAACAAGAATAATTTCAGTTGTATTACATGTATTAGTTATATAATGATCAATTGATGCATTTGATGATAAATAAGCTATTGGTAATGCTTTTATTTTATTTTTCCACTTATTATTGTCAGGGAGCTTTAATACAGTAGATAAACAGGTTATATCAGATGTAGCGCTAGTTAGGAAGACAACTGGAGCTGATGGCTGATCGATAAATGTATTTTCTTCTTGAGGTTCATTCCCAGGAAGGGTGGAAATTCTATGCATTCATTTATTATGTGTACTAAGAGCAGTAAAAATCTGAAATGCTGATTGTTTTCATCTTAGCTGGAACTAATAATGCATAATTTTCTTCCATTTGCTTGGTTTGAAGGGCAATGTATACCATTTGAAGAGGCGAAGCTATCTATAGCTACTCATGCACTTCATTATGGAACTGCAGCTTTTGGAGGAATGCGGGCTATTCCTGATCCAAAAAATAGTAAATCATTTTTATTATTTAGAGCAGACAAACACGCAAAAAGATTATGTCAAAGTGCTAGATTTTTGATGACTGAATTAGATGAGGGTTTTGTATTAAAGTCTCTTGAAACTTTTCTTGTTAGAAACAAACCGACTCAACCTGTTTACATCAGACCATTTGTATATACTAGTGACTTAGGAATTGCACCAAGGTTACATAATATAGAAACTAATTTCTTTATTTATGGAATAGAACTAGGTGATTATCTGTCACCAGATGGGGTTACTTGTCGCGTTAGTAGCTGGACTCGTCAGCAAGACAACTCACTTCCATTAAGAGGTAAAATTAGTGGAGCTTATATCACTAGCTCCTTAGCTAAAACTGAAGCAGTAAAAAGTGGATTTGATGAAGCACTATTATTAAATAGTCAAGGAAAAATCAGTGAGGCAAGTGGCATGAACATTTTTATAGTACGTAATGGTGAATTAATTACACCTGGTGTTGATCAAGATATTCTTGAAGGAATAACTCGTTCAAGTGTTATAGAACTGGCAAAAAATGATGGTTTAAAAGTTATTGAAAGACCAGTAGATAAAACAGAATTGTTTATATCTGATGAAGTATTCCTTACAGGAACGGCGGCAAAAATTACCCCTATAAAAATGATTGAAACTACAACAATGAGCAAAGAGATGCCAATAATGAATTCATTAAGAACGAAGTTGACTAAAATTACAGAAGGTTTAGTTCCTGAATATGAAAATTGGGTCAAACGTGTACATATAGATTAAAATAAGATAATATAATATAACTTATTTAAATTGATGATTTTCATTCTAATAAGTTAAATATATAATTTATGACTGATTTTTTAGGTTATCTCAACTCTGAAAAGAGACCGATATTAGTCTTTGATGGCGCTACAGGCACGTCTCTGCAAGATCAACAACTTAATGCAGAAGACTATGGCGGAGCTTCATTAGAAGGTTGTAATGAAAACCTTGTACTGACATCAGTCTCCAGCGTAGAAAAAGTACATGAATCATTTTTAAATGCAGGTTGTGATGTAATCGAAACAAATACATTTGGTGCTACTTCAATTGTTCTAGATGAATATGGAATTGGTAATAAAGCTTATGAGATCAATTTAAAAGCAGCACAAATAGCAAGGAATGTTGCAAATAAATATCAATCAGATGAAAAGCCACGATTTGTAGCTGGATCTATTGGACCAACAACCAAGCTACCAACCCTAGGTCATATCAGTTTTGAAGAGCTAAAAAATTCTTATCTTGAGCAAGCTAAAGCACTAATTGAAGGTGGAATTGATCTTTTTATTATTGAAACTTGCCAAGATGTCCTTCAAATCAAGGCTGCTCTGCAAAGCGTAAATGAAGCTATTGGTTCTGGAAAGAAAATTCCATTAATGGTGTCGGTAACCATGGAGACCACCGGCCAGATGCTTATTGGTAGTGATATTTCTTCTATTACAACAATACTGGAGCCATTTAACATTGATATTTTGGGCCTTAATTGTGCAACTGGCCCGGAAGAAATGAAAGATCATATTAAATATTTATCGCAACATTCACCATTTCATATAAGTTGTATACCAAATGCAGGACTTCCAGAGAATGTTGGTGGTAAGGCTCATTATCGATTAACTCCAATGGAACTTAAGTTCCAACTTAGTCATTTTATTAATGATTTAGGAGTTCAACTAATTGGAGGTTGTTGTGGAACCAGACCAGAACATATTAAGCAACTTTCAGATTTATCTAAAGAGCTTTTATCTTCTGAGCAAAGATTGGATTCTCTTTCAAAAGAAAGATCTATAATTCCAGCTGCATCATCAATATATGAGTCTATTCCCTATAAGCAAGATAACTCTTTCTTGATCGTAGGTGAGAGATTAAATGCTAGTGGATCTAAAAAAGTAAGAGAACTACTAAACGATGAGGATTGGGACGGACTTGTTGGAATAGCAAAATCTCAACTAAAGGAAAATGCTCATGTTTTAGATGTAAATGTAGATTTTGTTGGAAGAAATGGGATCGAAGATATGTCTATGTTAGTCAAAAGACTTGTTAATAATATTAATTTGCCTTTAATGCTTGATTCAACAGATTACGAAAAAATGGAGAGTGGGTTAAAGCATGCTGGCGGAAAATGTATTTTAAATTCTACTAATTATGAGGATGGACCAGATAGATTCTATAAAGTAATTGATCTTGCTAAAAGATACGGTTCAGCGGTCGTAATTGGAACAATTGACGAAGATGGAATGGCTAGATCTGCTGATAAAAAAGCAGAAATAGCAACAAGAGCCTATAAGGATGCGACTGATTCTGGATTAAAATCTTATGAACTTTTTTATGATCCGTTAGCATTACCTATCTCAACTGGATTAGAAGAAGATAGAAAGAATGGTTTAGAAACTATAAATGCAATTAAGTTAATAAAAGATAAATATCCAGAAGTTCATTTAATCCTTGGAATTTCAAATGTAAGTTTTGGTTTATCTTCTAGTGCAAGAATTGTTCTTAATTCTATCTTTCTTAATGAAGCAATTAAGGCCGGTCTTGATTCTGCAATTGTTTCTCCGTCCAAGATTTTACCTCTAAACAAAATAAGTGAAGAAGAGATAAAAATCTGTATGGATCTTATTTATGATAGAAGAATATTTGAAAATAAAGTATGCACATATGATCCTTTAACAACCTTAACTAGTTATTTCGATGATTCAAAGACACTTTTAAATAAAAGTACAAATAATGATGATATTAAATTACCAATAGAAGAAAAACTAAAGAATCATATTATTGATGGTGAAAAAACTAATTTACATTCAAATCTTGATTTCGCATTAAAGAAATATAAACCTTTGATAATAATTAATGAATATTTATTGGATGGTATGAAAGTAGTTGGTGAATTATTTGGGTCGGGTCAAATGCAATTACCCTTTGTTCTCCAATCTGCGGAAACAATGAAATTTGCTGTTTCATATTTAGAGGATTTTATGGATAAATCTGAGGTTAATCAATCAAAAGGAAAATTTATTATCGCTACAGTTAAGGGTGATGTTCATGATATTGGTAAAAATCTAGTAGATATAATTTTATCTAATAACGGTTATGAAGTTATTAATTTAGGAATTAAGCAAGAAGTCAATTCAATAATTAATGCTCAGAAAGAGCATAACGCTGATTGTATTGCCATGAGTGGACTACTAGTTAAATCCACTGCATTTATGAAAGATAATCTTAAAGCATTAAATGAAGAAGATATATCTGTTCCTATTATTCTTGGAGGAGCAGCACTGACTCCAAAATTTGTTAATCAAGATTGTGCAGGAGTTTATAAAGGGAAAGTTATTTACGGTAAAGATGCTTTTACAGATTTAAAATTTATGGATTCATATATGAAGGCAAAGGAATTAAATAATTGGGATAATTTCTCAGGTTTTAAAGAAGGTGCTCCCGAGGGGATTACTATTGGTAATTATAAAAATAAAAATACTCATCAAGAAATTAATATCAATAAATTAAAAGAAAATCCTATTGAAGATAAATCAAGATCAAAAAATATTCCTCAAATAGATCCTATTAAACCACCATTCATAGGCCCAAAGTTTTTATTAGAAAAAGATATAGATATAACTAAGGTTTATAATTTCCTAGATCGTAATGCTTTATTTGCAGGCCAATGGCAAATGAAACGTTCCAAGGAGATGTCTTCATCCGAATATAAGAATTTTTTACTAGAGAAGGCAGAACCGAAATTGGATTACTGGATGAATAAAATAATCAATGAAAAGCTTATTAAACCCTCACTAGTCTATGGGTATTTCCCTTGTGGTAGAGATGGTAATTCTTTAAATATATATGATAAAGATCACCAAAGTCTGTTGGGTAATTTTTTATTACCTAGGCAAAGATCCGGAAAAAGATTTTGCATAGCAGATTTTTATAATGATTTAAATAACAATAAGCCTGGAGATTATTTGCCAATGCAAGCTGTAACAATGGGAGAATCAGCTAGTGAATATTCCCATAAATTATTTAGTCAGGATTCATACTCAGATTATCTATTCTTTCATGGTTTGACAGTCCAGCTAGCGGAAGCGCTTGCTGAATATATACATTCTGTAATTAGGATTGAATGTGGATTTAAAGACTGTGAACCAAATAATATAAAGGATATCTTAGATCTTAAATATCGAGGATGTCGTTATTCTTTTGGCTACCCAGCTTGTCCTGAAGTTTCTGATTCTAGAAAACAATTGTTATGGCTTGATGCTGAAAAAATTAATATCTCTATGGATGAAAGTGAGCAACTCCATCCTGAACAAAGTACAACAGCTATTGTTGCATTACATCCAGTAGCCAAATACTTTGGTGTTTAAATTATTTAGATATTTTCTTCTATTTATTAACTAATTTAGAAAATTAGTTATTCATTTCATCGATAGTTTCTAATACTTCCATCTGAAACTCAGCCATTGATTCTGAGTCACTCAAATCAATCCCCTCCCCGGCAGCATTTTGAGTTAATTCCTGAAAGTGAAAAGCACCTTCACCTGTTGCCAAAAATTCCATGGCAGATGTTTCTCCGCTCTCGCGAAAGGCATCGCAAAGAGCCAAAAAAGCTTCGTCTTCAGAAAAGTCCCAATCCATCGAGGACACATTACTGAAAGAGGTTTTACCTCTTTCCCCCCTGCTTTCGTCAACCTTATTTGCTAATAATCTGAAACTATTTTGCAAATTGATAAATTTGAATTTTCTTTGTTTATCCCAAAACGACTCCAGTACAATAGATCTCGGGATTATGCTCATTTAATTAGCAATTCATTATTCATGACTTTTTTCTTTTGTTTTTGGAAATTTGATTTTATAAACTTTCATACAACAATTTTTCAAAAAGATCTTATAAGCAATAAATCGACCTGTAGATGCCCATAAATCGTCTCTAGAGCACCAAACCATTCAGCCAGATAAAATCCCAGCTTTCAAACCTTTGAAGCCTTTATAAGCATAAATTACCTGATTTAAAGAAGTTTATGTTATTTCTCAAGTATTTTGAAATTGATCATTAGTGGGTAGTTACTAAGCTTTTTATTTAATCTTTATGTTTTTGAATATTAATAATATAATTAAACAAGATTATTTATCAAAGGACTATTTGAAGTGAAGAGCCAACTTATATGGGCTAAAGCTCTTCAGATTAGTAGAAAAGCTGTTTATTCTGGGGCTGTAATTCCTCTAGAAACCCAAAAATATAAAACAAATAAATTATATTGTGATTATGAGCTACGTTTTCTTTTAAGTAATATTCCAAGGTATTTAATTGAATATGGTCCAAAAAGAAACCCTTTTATTCCTTGGGATACCAGACTTGAAATTAAATCTATAAATAGTAAACATACATTAATTCTTAATAAATATCCAGTTCAAATTGGACATATGTTGTTAATAACAAATAAATGGAAACCGCAAAATGGATGGCTTGATAATGATGATTTCGATGCTATAAAAAATGTTGACGATGATACTACTGGTTTATGGTTCTTTAATAGCAGTAAGGAAGCTGGTGCAAGTCAGCCTCATCGACATTTTCAATTGTTACCCAGACATAGCAATGAGAGTATTTGTCCCAGATACGATTGGTTTTGCTCATTATTGAATAGTAATAATAATAAAAAATCTTTGATTACTCCTTCTGTTTCAATTAAACGAAGAAATAAAAACTCAGTTTCAAATTCAAATGACTTATATAGTTCTTATAAATCTTTGATTTACGAGATGAATTTAGGTGATATTGATTTAGATAGTAAACCTTTAAAACCATATAATTTAATTATTACTTCAGAGTGGATTGCGCTTATAACGCGTAAAACAGATAGGGCATATGGATTTAGTATAAATGCTCTTGGTTTTGCTGGATATTTTCTTGGAACGAAAAGATCTGATGTAGATCAACTTATTAAGTTTGGTCCAGAGCAAATATTAAAAGATGTAATTGAATAACTAAATTGGAGTTAATTTAACTTTCAATACCTGGAGTGCTTGAATTCATTTGTTCTTCCAGCTTTGATATTGATGCAGTAATAGCTGCAAGTTTTCTTTCATAGGATTCTTTCACAGAGACTAAAAAATTTAATTTCCTCTCTTGAAAAAATTTTTTTCTTTCGCTCCATTTTTGGGAGGTTGTACAGAAGGCCATCTAAAGTTACTGATTTTTTAAAATAATACTTAATAGAGTTGATCGATGTGGCTATTTCCTAGTTTTTAAACAATGTATTCAAGATTATATTCATTTCATAATTATTTTGATTTTATAAATTCAAAGCTAAAGGTGTGTTGAAAATAAAAAGAGCATTAATATATAAATAGTTTTTAGGTTCTTGTGACGGAAGGTGAAGGAAAAGATATTAAGAGAATTTCAATTGATTTACCAATTGATCTTATTGAAGGTGTCGATCGCCTTCGTAAAGAGTGGGGATTTAGAAGAAGAGGACAGGTTTTCGAGAGACTATTACAAGTTATTTTACCAAAGGATCTAGATGAAGAAATAATTGAAAATGAACAATTAGATTTAACTCATAATGATACTCATGACTCTATAAGCGATCAAGGTGGAATTGAAAATAGGAAAAAGGAAGAAAAAGCATTAGTAATAGTAGGTAATAAAAATATTGAAATAAAAAATGTAATTGTAAATGATGTCAAAACTAATAATGCAAAAACTAATCAAAAGCTAACTGTCTCTACAGGAATTGAATTACCAGGTTTTATCAGAAAGCAAGCGACAAACCTGAAAAAAAGTTTGAGTAAAGATAAAACTTATAAAAATATGGAAGATACTTCAATAACCACAATTAATATTGATGATTTAATAAAAGCGAAAGACGCTGCTGAAAAACATTGGATATACCTTTATGGGCAAAAACCGACTGATAGTGTTATTGAGGCATCAATGATTTGGCTTGCAAGAGATATCTGGCCCCATGTCGATGGTACAGAAAACATACCTTTTACATGGAATGCCGCTTGTAAAATGCTTAATTCATATTGTCGTGATTGGAATATCGATTCAGTAACCTTTGATCATGTTGTCATCATGGCAGGTGCTCTCGAAGACCCTTTTTCAACTAAAAACTTAAGAAATAGAATTCCCACTCTTATTCGAAGGTTTGTGAATAAATTCAAACGAAGTCATAATGTTACTTCGTTTCAAACACTTGAATCAACCATGACTGTTCACGGTGCTCTGAAGTTACTGGGTTTACCAACAAAGGCGGGATCATCTCTAACTCTCTCATTCATCCGTGACGCATACAAAGAAAAAGCTCTCTCCAATCACCCTGATGCTGGAGGATCAAACGAAAACATGAGAAAATTAAACGAGGCTTATCAACTACTAAAAGATTTATACAAAAATTGATTCCAAGGAGTCTCGTATTGGTCTAAAGCCTAGTCTAATAAAGCGACTTGTGTAAGACTTTGTAGACTTTTGGATTTCATTTTTTTTATCTCCAATTACCCTGATGCTGGAGGATCAAACGAAAACATGAGAAAATTAAACGAGGCTTATCAACTACTAAAAGATTTATACAAAAATTGATTCCAAGGAGTCTCGTATTGGTCTAAAGCCTGGTCTAATAAAGCGACTTGTGTAAGACTTTGTAGACTTTTGGATTTCATTTTTTTATCTCCAATTACCCTGATGCTGGAGGATCAAACGAAACATTAGAAAATTAAAGGAGTCTTATCAACTAATAAAAGATTTATACAAAAATTAATTCCAAGGAGTCTCATGTTGGACTTATCTATAGTCTAGGTATGTGACTCACGCAAGACATAATAGACTCCTGAGTTGTATTTTTTATTTCTGAATCAAGTTTTTGGATATTTGAATCGCGCGCATCAATTATTTACTCCTTCTTTTGTGCAAAAAACAAATCAAGAGTACTAAACATCATTTAGTACATTTTAAAATGCAACAATGTTCTGCGTTCTTGAGAAGCAGTTTTCATCCATTCTTGATGTCTTTATTGTCTTAAAATGTCCATAATCTGTCCATTTGGATTTTGTTGTTTAAATAGCATTGGCATGACAGGTTTTGCAATCATGCATAACTGCTTAATAGACAGTTATGCATGATTATAATAATAAATCGCTATAGATTTCAGGTGAGTGGAGAACTAAGTTGCGCCGTCGAACGATACCCCTCTCGCAAGTCATTGATGAGACTCTATGTGAGTCCTAGTATGATTCTTTTATGAGATTTGTAAGAGTTAAATATTTGTTTTTTGAATTAGCCTCGAGCTAACCCTTGAGCCTTTAGGGTTTGCTGAATGTTTTTAATCAAAAGATGACTTCCTTCTTGACAAATAGGTAATAGAAATAATTGATGTTTCGCTGAACAAGCCAAGTCTAAATTGTCTCTTATTAGTCTCACCGCTGGACTATTTGTAAGATCATAATTGGACTGACGAGACTAGCTCCTGAGTTCCGCGTTTATTTTTTCTTTAAGAGCGGTTCTTATTTTTTCGTGTATTGGATTTATAT
This sequence comes from Prochlorococcus sp. MIT2302, assembly GCF_059772385.1. Lineage (NCBI taxonomy): Bacteria > Bacillati > Cyanobacteriota > Cyanophyceae > Synechococcales > Prochlorococcaceae > Prochlorococcus > Prochlorococcus sp. MIT2302. The sequence continues at coordinate 333,797 of NZ_CM186285.1, forward strand.
CCTCCTCTATTAGAGTTTTCTTAGGATCTCTGTATTTTATTCTAAAAGCCTGGCTAACTGAATCCTCGGGAATTGAAGATCCCTCGTAGCGGTCTATCAATTCAACTTTCTCTAAGAGCGGTCTTCCAGATTTCTTTATTAGATTAATTATTTCTAATGAGCTATATTTTTTTGAGTGAATAAGTGCAATATCTCTCTCCATAAAAGGAACAGTGGGGTAATCCTTATAAATTCTTGTCCAATTTGTTTTCCTTGTTGCTGCTTTAATTAAAGAATCAAAGTCCAGATTAAATAAGTAGGTTTCTTTAATTACATCAAATTTATCAGAGAGAGAAGGGTGAATTTGTCCAAAGAAGCCGATACTTTTACCCTCAACAAACAATTCTGATGTTCTTCCCGGATGCATGAAATCTTTGTCCGCAAGTTTCTTGTCAACAGTTTCAATTCCTAGAACTTCAAGAGATTGTTTAAGTTTTCCTCTTGCTTCAAAATAATCTAAACATATTTTTTTTGATGCTTTGCCCCACTTACTGACTCGTTTATTACCAGTTAATGAACCTGCTAGTAAATTTGTTTCTATAAAGTTTTCGTTTTCTTTTTTGTATGTCTTTGCTATTTCAAAGATCCAACAACCTTCAGCACCAAACGATACATTTCTCTGAAGAATTTTAAGATGTTCATCCCATACATTTGTTCTTAATCTACTAGTCTCTGATAGTAATGGATTTTTTATTATTACAGTATTTTTATCAGTGTTATCAGGACCAACAAGTGATGAAGTCACTACTTCTTGAAAACCATTGTGGATAAATGAATTTCGTAAGCGTCTTTCAACCAAATTTGCAGGTTTTAAAACTCCTGGCTCAAGAGGATCTGGCATATTCGAATCAAAATTATCATACCCAATAAGTCTTGCTATCTCTTCTATTAAATCGATTTCTCTAGTTAAATCAGATGATCTGTAAGGAGGAATCTGAACATCCCAGCCACTAGAGGTTGTCGTAATTAGGCAGCCAAGTTTTGTTAGGAGAGGCTCAATATCATCCTTATTAAGATAACGGAATGTATTAGAACTTTTATCTAATTCATTATTATCTATGTATCTCAATTTACCTAGAACTTTGTTTATTTTGTCTATTCTAAGATTGAGACTAATATCTTTTCTAATAAATTCATTATTGACATAACTCGATTTAACATTACCACCTAATTCTAATGAAATAAGATCACAAGCTCTAAGTGAAACAGCAATTGTCATGTTAGGTGATATCCCCTTTTCGTATCTACTACTTGCATCTGTTCTGAGCCCTATTTCTCTACTACTATTCCTAACTGATATGGGAGTAAATACAGCTGCCTCCAACCAAACTCTAGTGGTTTTAGCACTTACGGAACTGTTGTTTCCTCCGATAACCCCAGCTATTGCAATTGGTATATCACAACATGTAATTATCTTTATATTTTCATTTAATTTATATTCTTTTTTATCGAGTGCAATAAATGATTCGCCTTCTCTACCATTTCTAATACCAAAATCATCTTGCATAACTATTCTACCAACTATATTATCTAATAGATCTGCATCAAATGCATGTAGTGGCTGGCCTTGCTCGAGCATTAAAAAATTTGTTATGTCTACAACAGGGTTTATACAATTTTGTCTTAATGAATTTAATTTATTAGATATAGATTTATTTATTATTCCAGTATTGTCTATATTATCTATATACGTAAGTGAGTAAATAAAGTCTGATCCTATTGTTTCTTTTTCTCTTATTTGTGGCTCAAATTTTTCAAACTCTTTATTGAAATTTAAAGTTGGTAATGTTAATTTTGAATTTGTTATAGTTGATATTTCTCTTGCTATACCAGCCATAGACATACCATCAGGTCTGTTAGCAGTTATAGCTAATTCAATAATGGTGTCATTCAAACCAAGATAATCGACAGCATTAGTACCAATTGGGGGGATATTTGTTTTACTTTCTTCAAGAATTTCTATACCTTCATTACTACTTTCAATCCCTAATTCATCCAATGAACAAATCATTCCTGCGCTTTCTACCCCACGTAAATTAGATAATTTTATGTTTAATGACTTTGAAGATAAATAGGCTCCAACCTTCGCCACAAGCACGTGATATCCCACTTTTACGTTTGGTGCACCACAAACAATACTTAACTTTTTGGGTAAACCAACATCTACTGAACAAACTTTGAGCTTTTCGGCATTTGGATGTGGTGTGATTTCTTCAACATAACCAATAACAACATTCTTCGCTTGGGCTGATAAGTCTTCTAATGATTCAACTTCAAAGCCTGTCATTGAAAGCTTTTCAGCCAATTCATCAATATCATTGTTAAATTCAACAAGATCTTTTAGCCAAGAAACTGATACCTTCATGACTTGCTCTGACAGGAGTTAAACATAGGTGCTCGAATGAATTTATAAAAAAGGGTGCTTAGCCTAGTAAGATTGTACTTTGTCCCCTAGACTCACCAAAGCTGAGCTAAGTTTATATGGCTAAAAAAGGCACCAGAATAGTGGTCACTTTAGAATGTACTGAGTCTAGATCTGTACCTAGCTCAGAAAAGCGTTCTGCCGGAGTATCTAGATACACCACAGAAAAAAATCGTAGGAACACTACAGATAGATTGGAACTTAAAAAATTCTGTCCTGAATTAAATAAAATGACCATTCACAGAGAAATCAAATAATCATTTCTTTTTATACACACATTAAAAATGACTAATTCATTATTCAAACAAAAGCTCTCTCCCATAAAGCCAGGAGATCCTATTGACTATAAAGACGTAGAATTATTAAAAAAATTTATTACAGACAGAGGAAAAATATTACCTAGAAGACTTACTGGTTTAACAGCTAAGCAACAAAGAGATTTAACAACAGCAGTTAAAAGAGCACGAATTATTGCCTTACTACCCTTTGTTAATCCTGAAGGATAAGTTAATATTCTATTAATAATAGAATGTGCAACAAAATAATAGATAATGAAGTTAAAAATATAATTTTCAGATTTGAACAAACAAATAATTTAAATACTTCAATTAAAGATCTTACATATCTTAAAACATATTCAATAGATGATCCTCAAACTTCTGAAATAGATGATGCTATTTCTTTAGAGAGAATATCTTATCAACATAAGTTATGGATCCACATCGCTTCCCCTAGTTCATATTTTGAATATCAGTCAGCTATTGATAAGAAGGCAAGGAAGCTTTTTTCAACTGTTTATTTATCAACTAATACTTATTATATGCTTCCTCAAATTTTAATAAATGATGTGTTTAGTCTTTGTGATAAAGAGAAGAGAGCATCACTAAGTTTAGGTGTTATTTTTAATGAAGATGGTAGTATTGTATCTACAGAAATAGTCCAGAGTATTATCAGAGTAGACTTCAAATTAAATTATTCTGAAGCTGATGAATTAATAGATTATGCGCCAAAAGAAGAAGAAGATTTGAGTATTATCTCTCATATTTTACAAAGAAGAAAATCTTGGAGACAGAATTCAGGTGCTACGGAAATATTAGAATCATATGGAAAGATTATTGTAGAAGATAACAAGCCCTTCCTTAAGATAATAGATCCAACGTTATCGAGACAATTAATAAGTGAATCAATGATCTTGTATGGAAATCTTATTTCAAATTTTACTAAGGTAAATAATATTCCTGTTCCATATAGAGTCCAACAACGTATAGATAAATTTTCAAAAGATAATAATCATTATTCTGATAATAAAGTTTTATACAATTTTGTACTTAAGAAAACAATGGGTAAGTCATATTATTCAATAAATCCAATGCCTCACGCAAGTTTAGGACTTAAATCCTACATTCATGCAACCTCACCGATTAGAAGATATGCTGACTTGTTAGTTAACTATCAATTGAATAGATATCTCAATAATAAAGATCTTATACCTAAAGAGGATATTGAACAAATTATACATAGGATTAATAATCAAGGAAGAGAAAATATTATGAGATTTAGAGAAGATCAAAAATATTGGCTAAAAAGATGGTTCGACAATAACTCTATTAAGGAACATAATGTGATATTATTAAATTGGATTAATAGATATAAAAACATATGTATTTTATACTTTGAAGACTATCATTTCTCTACTATATGTAATCTAAAATCAAAAAAAAATTTAAATATCGGCGAATGCTTTAAGGTTGAAAATATGTTCAATAATAATAATAATGATATAATATTTTTTAAATTAATTTCATTATCCAAATAAGAGTTCATCATAAGTGTGCAAGAGTTTTAAAAATCCAATATAATAATTAGAATATATTATGAAAATGAAATACACAATTACAACACCACTATATTATGTTAATGACAAGCCTCATCTAGGTAGTTCATATACAACAATTGCTTGTGATGCAATAGCTCGATTTCAAAGACTAAGTGGAAATACAGTAATTTTCCTTACTGGCGTTGACGAACATGGTCAAAAAATAGAGCGTACCGCAAAAAGTAAAAACCTTCAACCTCAACTACATTGTGATGAAATCACAGAAAAGTATAAATTTTTATGGGATAAATTAAATATTAGTTATGATCGATTTGTTAGAACAACTTCTGAAAACCATTCATCATTAGTTTATCAATTTTATTCAAAAGTTTTGAAATCTGATGATGTTTATATGGGTAGACAAAATGGCTGGTATTGTGTTGGATGTGAGGAATATAAAGATGTAGATGAGGATGATAAAAGCCCAATGTGTTCTATTCATAAAAAGGAATTAGAATGGAGAGATGAAGAAAACTTATTTTTTAAATTATCAAAATATCAAGAACAAATTGAAAAATTAATTCAAATTGATGGTTTTATTTCTCCTAAAAGTAGAAAAAATGAAATTATCAATTTTGTCTCAAAAGGGTTAAGAGATTTCTCAATTTCTAGAGTAAACTTAAAATGGGGTATAAATGTTCCTGGAAAAAATGATCACACATTTTATGTATGGTTCGATGCCTTATTAGGTTATATTAGTGGATCTCTTTGCGATCAAAATTCTCCTGAACTCACCGAGGATTCTTTATGTAACTGGCCTGCAAATATACATGTAATTGGAAAGGATATACTCAGATTTCATGCTGTTTATTGGCCAGCAATGCTACTTTCTGCTGGTATGAAGCCACCTTTAAGTGTTTTTGGTCATGGGTTTTTAACACGCGAAGGCCAAAAAATGGGTAAATCATTAGGTAACGTTCTCGATCCGGTTGAACTCTTGGAATATGGGGGCATAGATGCGATGAGATGGTATCTTTTAAGAGATATTGAATTTGGTGAAGATGGTGATTTTCAAATGAGAAGATTTGTGGATATTGTTAATAGTGATTTGAGTAATACCATTGGCAATTTGTTAAACAGAACAATTACAATGTCTAAAAAATGGTTTAATGATGAAATTCCTATAGATAATTCTTTTTTACCTGAATCTCCTCTTAAAGTACAGTCAGAGATAAAAATAAATGAATATATGCAATCATTTAAAGATAACAATTTTAAAAATGCAGCAAATGCTATTATTGAACTTTCAAATAGCGCCAATCTTTACTTAAATAATCGTGCACCATGGAAGCTAATTAAAGATCTAACAAATATAGATACTGTTGCTCTTGATATATATTCTGTACTTGAATCTTGCCGAATTATTGGAATTTTGCTTAATCCTTTTGTACCCAATTTAAGTATTAGAATATTAAATCAATTAAATATTGATTCTACTACTATAAATTTTGAAAAATCATTACAATGGGGTTTGTTAGATCCTCATAATGGACTACAAGATCCATGTCCTGTAATGGATAAAATTGAATTTAATGAGAATTCTGTATAGTGAAATATTTAACGATTTATTTTCTGCTAATAATTACTACTTTACCTCTGCTTGGTTGCCAAAAATCAAATAAATCTTCTACTCAGTTAGATAATAAAAGCTACATTAAAGATTTTGTATTACTTCAGGAGAATCCTAATAATCAATTAAGCTTAAGAATCACTAGTCCTAAAGCCTTAATTGATCCATCAAATAATGATATAGATATATTTGACAGCTCAATTGAATTACTTAATAATAATGGTCAAAACTTTAGAGTTAATTCTGGCAATTCAACATTAAATAATTTAACTAATACTATTAGAGTTTTTAATAGTGTAAACATATCATTTCTTGACAATCATGATTACTACATAAATACTAATTCCTTTGAATGGGATTTAAATACATCTATTATTAATATAAATGATCCAGTTTATATTAATTTAGATAATACTAGAATAAATGCATCTAATGGAATTTATAATATTGAATCAAGCCTACTTAAAATAGATAATAGTGAATTCAATAGATACATATATAATTCAAAAGGTGAAGAGGAGTATCAGGTCAAAACTATTTCTGATTTTGTAAAATGGTTTAAAAAAGAGAATACTTTAGTATTTACATCTAATGAGAAACAGGTAGAAACAACTATTAACTTCTTACTTACTCAGTAATACATATAACTTATCTGACCATCCTGATATCCATTTTTCATCAGAATTGGTAAATGATCTTTTTGACCACCCCCCAACTATTGTAAGGCCTCTTTTTTCAAGAGGATAAACAATCACTGCAGGTAAATTATTTAGAACGCCATCAAACTCATCTCTACCTGGAAATAATTCAGTATTAACTAGTGAGATTAATCTTTTTTGATCGGTTGATCTTTTACATATTTCTCCAGGTTCAAATATTTTTTCAGATATTAAGCCTCTTCTAAGTATTACTTTATTGTCCCAATATATTAATATTGTACTAGCTGCCGTTGCAGTAAGTATTTGCTGACTTCCCCACGCCAGTTCATTTCTTTGATCGTCAGTTAATTTAGTACAAAGTTCAAAACCCTCTTTTCCATCCAAGCTAACCTTAGAGGGCTGTTTTGGTTTAATTTCAGTCCATAGATAACCTATTGTTATTAACGCTATTGATGCAATCCCAGATATTGTCTCTGCTCTTACTAGTGACGGATTAACTTGATTAGCAGTGCCAATATTTACAATTGATAAAATTAGTAAAAAAGATCCAAATATAATAACTAAGCTTGAAACTTTATACATTTATCTATTAAATATTTTAAATAAATATATTGAATCTTTATTATACATATCAATGCCTACCTTTATTCTCTAATCAATATAGATATAATATATTAAAATACACTATTTATAGATTTATCCAATAGCTCAGAATATGATCAAACCAATAGCCAAAAATTATAAAGGACTCATATCAATTACAGGACCTACAAGAAGTGGAAAAAGTAAATTAGCTGAATTCTTAGTTTCGGAGCAAGATCAAGTCACTTACATAGCTACATCAAAACCAAGACCAAATGATTCAGATTGGCAAAAAAGAATCGGCATACACAGGAAGAGAAGACCTAATAGCTGGACGCTAATTGAGCATCCAAAAGACATCAGCAATGCAATTGAATCGATTAAAGGAAATCAGTCCATATTAATTGACTCATTAGGTGGCTTAGTTGAACATCACCTGATAAAAGATGACGATCAATGGGATGATTTTCAAATTAAATTTGTTCACTGCCTTTCAGAAGATAATTTATGTATTGTTGTTGTTTCAGAGGAAGTTGGCTGGGGAATTGTACCCGCTACACCAATAGGTCATTTATTTCGTGAACGACAGAGCAACCTAACCTCATTGATAAGTCGCCACTCAAAACAAAGGTGGCTTGCTGTCAATGGCACAGCTATTAACTTAGATAAATTTGGTGATCAAATACCATGAATTCATTAAATAGTTCTCGCCCAAGAGTCGCGTTATTTGAACCAAGAATTCCACAGAACACAGGCACAATTGGCAGATCATGCTTAGCCTTCGATATGTCGTTAGATATTATTAAGCCAACTGGCTTTAGCTTTGAAGATAAATATTTAAAAAGAGCTGGTTTAGATTACTGGTCTTATGTCGATGTACATTTATATGAATCATTTGAAGATTATAAAAATTCTTTTAAAAACTCAAGAATTATTGCTCTAACTAAAAAAAGTGGCAACTCAATCTCAAATATTATTTATAAAGAAACAGATATATTTTTATTTGGAAGAGAGGACACAGGTTTACCAGATAACGTCATGAACATGTGTGAAATAGTTGCGGGTATACCTATGCCTGGCGGTGAGAATAAATTAAAAGCTGGTGGAGTTAGGAGTTTGAATTTATCTGTTGCTTGTGGGATAGTTTGTTATTCAGCTTGTTTGCAATTAGATTTACTAAGTAAATAGTTTTGTTTTATCCAAGATAGTTACAATATAAGACCCCATCATTAATTACATTATTATCGTCTAACTCCAACCATTCTTTAAATTCATCATAAAGTGCCTCCCTACTCTTACCTTTTAAACTATTAAGACGCTTAAGTGATCCGTTAAGCATTACCTCAACTGCTTGTAAAGCTCCAGATTGCATTGAAGGCAGAGATCAAATTTATTTACTTACATTTTAAATGATACAAATGCATTGTTCCGTTGCATTTAATACACATTGCCAAATCATAGTAATAATTATATAAATTACATGAATTAAATTACAAAGCCTCAAATAAAATCAATAGTTGTGAATTTTGAATTGAGGATAAATTTTAATTTATTACGGGATTTACTAATTAACCTTTTATAGTCAAATTATTACAATAGAAGAATAGTAAAAGCTACTCAAATGTCTAAAGCAAGCTTGATTGGTTGCTGTGAGGTGACTCTTAATTCAGCAATTAAAAGGCTTTCTCTTCTGGAAGGTAAAAATAAGAAAGCTCTAGCAAGTGAGTTTAAAGAATGGATAGATGCGATTGAAAGCGATAATAAAAATTATGACGTTTTATTTGTCAATAAAATTAAATAATTTGGTTATGAACTAGGTCTTGGGATGCAAATCTGGAAATCTAGTATTCTAATCCTCAATTCTATCTAGATTCTCTCTATCTGAATCTTCCTGCATTAACTATAATTACAAAAGGATTGAATATTGCGAAAAAATAAAATGAAAAGTACAAGATCCCAAGTCACACAGTCATTTCCATAATTTGGGAAAAAGAGTGCTGTTGCCAATGAAAACATATCAAATATGAAAGTATAATTAACATAACTACTTTTAGTTCTATCGTGACTTATTACATAGAAAAAGGGAGATTTAATGACTATATTTTTGACACAATTTTTTTTTGATATTATTATCGGCAATTATAATTTGTTTCTTTTAAATCAATCACAATTTAATAGACATTAATATTTATTAAATTTAGTTTCTAAGAATAAATAAATTTATATCTTATTACCTAAACCATTTATCAATTTTGTATGGAAGCTAAATAAAACTGTGCATAGATTTTAATAATGAATTATAGTATATGTAAAATTGATTAAAATATGATGCTAATAGGTTTGATACTAAAAAAAATTAAAAATCTTATACCCTATTTATTGTTAATTGTATTGTATTTCTTTTTTATAAATCTTGAAACAATAGAAGAACAAAAAAATAAATCTATTAAGAAAACTGATATTCAGCTTAATCAAGAGAAAATAAAGATAGATGATAAAAAACAAATAAGAATATCCATACCAGTATTTCCATATAGAGAATAATTATCTACCTAATATTTATTTTAGATCTCTTTTCTTTAAATAATATTTCTTGCCTTTTTTCTGCTCTAATAATCTGTTTTTTAATTTCGACGCAGTGCTGACAGTTGCAAGTCATTATTGTAGAACTTTAAGGAATAATCTAGAATTTAGATAAATAGTTGTATTGTTAACTATTTGGAATAGAAGTATTAAAGTGGTTACTATTAAATTAACTTAATTTATTTAAATTTCAAGGTTTTCTTGATTTTTGTTTAGTCTCTTTCTTTTGTTTATTTACTAATCTGTAATATATAATAATTTAATGTACTCCAAATCTCTATTCCTAGTCATAATTAGTGTTTACATCAATAGCTGTAATATTTTCACATAATAGATTAAGCGAAGAGTTAGGTCCTGCTAATAAACACTGATATTTTTTTTCTTTATTGGTTTGAACTGATTTTTTAAACATATAAATTTTGTTTTTGCCATATTGAATTCATAATTTATTGATGTTTGAAGTTTGATTAGTCTTTTCTTTAACTTTTTGGCATTCAGCCAATGAGAGGTTCGCTTCTATTTGGGCTAAAACCTGTTGAAGTTCAGCTGTTCTATTCAATGAGTTCTCAGCCATGGTTCTAAGTTTTTGAAGTTCTATCGATGCTGTTTTCATAGACAAAGTGACAATATGAATTTTTCCTAATAAGCATTAGATTAGTAACTAATGAACTAATAGGAAGAATACAAAAACAAATTTGCCAGAGATTTTCTAGATGTCAATAGTAAGAATCATGATCTGTTGATTATTCAATAGTTGACTATAACGATTGATTGATATGTGTAAATTAATATATCCACGGATTTCCTTATCAAATAATATATAAGTTATAGTAATAATATTTATTTGTGCATAAAAAAAGAACACAGGGATGTTTTCATACCTATGTTCTTTAATTAAAAAAATCAATTAAACAGTTTCAATAAAGTCTAACTGTCTTTTCCTTTCTTTTCAGAATCAACTGGTCTTACTGGCTTAGGCAATAGCATGATAAAAATCTAATGTCTATTTTATTTATAGGTGTTTTTCAAAATTCGTAAATAAGAATTATAAGTTTGAAACTTCTTGACACAAGGGAAACTATCTTTCTTGAGATTTTTCTGTGACCTTTTGATTTTCTTCTCTAGAGAGGTTAGCCTCTAGTTGAGCTAACGCTTGTAGTACTTGAGCAGTACTAGTAAATGGTGCCTTATCATGTGAACGAAGCTTATGAGTTTGACTTGATTTGTTTTTCATATGGCTCAGAAGCTAACAGTTGAGCTTGGTCCTTGGATTTATATGTAGAAACCAAGACATTTACAAGCTTTTATAAAGCTAATAATTTATAGGTGATGAGATATTTTATAGTCGTTATTTGATGGGAAGTTGATTTATGACAGATGATTGGAAACCAGAAGATTCTCAAATTCTTGTTGACGCATGGGAAGATATCAAAGACTTAGCTGAAGCTATCCAAAAAGATCTAGCTTGTCCAGATGTAACTATTTCAAAAATGTTAAGGTCTGTAGCTGAAACATTTGATAATACTGTTGAAGATTTTCTCGATAAAGCAGAAGAGGATTGGGAAGAAGAGAAATAGTTGTATTATTAAGATATGATTCCAGATTTCTTTCAATCTCCTGATCCAGTAAGTCATACTGTTTTGTGGAAATCAATTATTGGTTTATTCATAGTTTTATTTGCAACTTTTGTTGGTGTGGAAGTTAGGGTTGGAAATGAAGATGAAGAATCATAATAAATAATTTATAAAAAATAAATAATTAAGACTTTTCTATTATTATTTAATGCAACTAAGAAGGATCAATTAAAAATTTAACCTGAACATATAATTTTTATATTATTTATCTATAGTGTCTAACGTCTCTGTTATGACTCCATGGTTATCACTGCTTAGCTCTGCTAAGAGGAAAGAATCAACATCTGGCTCCTCAAATTGGATTCAATTAGCCACAATAGGAACAGATAACACACCAAGAGTTAGAACAGTAGTATTTAGAGGGTGGACTAAATCCTTAGAAATGCTTATATATAGTGACAATAGAAGTCAGAAATTTGATGAATTAGCATTGAATAATAACGTTGAAATATGTTGGCTGTTTTTTAAATCAAAATGCCAATTTAGGTTTCGAGGAAAATCAACAATTGAATTGAGCAGTGAAAATCTGATTCATTGGGATCAACTAAATGATAAATCGAAGCGAATGTGGAACTGGCCAAGTCCTGGGGATAAATTTGTCTTTGGCCAATTAAATGAGATATCATCTAATGCAAAGCAAGAAATATCAAATAATTTTTCTATTTTGAAAATCGAAATAATCCAAGTTGATCAATTGCTTCTTCGTAACCCTGTTCATGTAAGGAGAAGATGGATAAGAAAAAACGATTGGATAGAGGAGCGTATAAACCCATAAATAGTTGAGGATGACGAAGCTTGCTGTTGGGGAAGCTTCTTTATATTCCGATCACCCTCAATATACACATAGCAATTTTCATTAGTAATTGCAACAGTAATAGATCATTAAAAACAAAAAAAAAGTATTGTAATAATAGAAATGAAGTTTCGGCTTTTAATACTATATAAATTAATTTTTCTAGTTGATTGTATAAAGTATTCTTAAACAATTCAGGTTTGTATTTTCATTCTAAAAATGTTTTTTCTTAGCTTTCCACAGTAATCATAGAGTAAATTTTTTATATATCTTGTCTCTTGGCATTACAAACTAAGAAGTAATATGAGCTATTTTTCCTAATTTAATCTTTTATGATATTGCTTATTTATATATAACTAATTTATATATAAATTTTTTGTAGTTATAATATGTTCTGTTATTTCTTTTTAATCAACTCTCCTTGGCAATAGCATAAGGGTTAAATGATTATCAATAAATTCAATATCGTCAGCTTCAATAGTTTTTCTTTATTCATAGACCTCAAAAAAATTTTGATCTAAAGATTTCTTCCTTAGATGACCATCCTGAATTATTATATTGCATGTTACCTTATCATTTCGGATTTGATTACTGTGGTTCAAGGAATTCTTTTCTTGTATAAGCTATGGTAACTCTCATATTTGTTATGGGCGTATCCCCCAGTCAGTGTAGCTCAGCCGGTTAGAGCACAGCATTCATAACGCTGAGGTCGAGAGTTCAAGTCTCTCCACTGACATTTCATTATTAGATTAAAGAAATATTTAACAATGATGATGATTGATTCATTGTTTAGCATTTTTATTTCTAGTTGTATTATTAAGATTGGTTTTACTATTAGTTATTAAAAAATAGTTACTATTTCATGTCTATCTGATTAAGACGTTCTTTGAAGGATATTGATGAAGATCCGTCATCTGAATTTGATTTATCACTTGAGAAACTATCGCTTTGTCGGATCATTGAATTATAATTGTTTTGGTTATATATAGAAAAATTCTTTGAATTATTAAAACTAACATTAGAGTTGTTGGGGTTGTTATCGGTGTTTTTTTTTGAGTAGTTGGCTATTGTTGTATTTTTGGGGTGCTCAACATTTGTTTTGTTTTTGAGATCTTGAATACTCGTCCTAGTTTGATCTGCTTTTAAATTCTTTTTATTATTTAAGGGATACTTTTTAACTTCACTTCTTAATTGATTTAATAACTTAAAATGATTTGAAGAGCTGAATTTTTTAACAAGGGATGGATCCCAACTTACTGGTTCATTCATTTTTATAAATATTCTCCTTTAGTTAGAGTGACAAAGTTTCTTTGGTCTTAACATGATAAATTATAAAGAGGAAAAGGGGAAGTTCTCTACCCTCCAAACCAATCAAAATACGCAACAAGTTCCATGACGACAAATGAGTGCCTAAGGGTAGGTATGCAAGCACCAGATTTTGCTGCTACTGCAGTTCTTGACCAAGAATTTAAGGACATTACTCTTTCTCAGTACAGAGGAAAGTATGTGGTTTTATTTTTCTACCCTTTAGATTTTACTTTCGTCTGTCCCACTGAAATTACAGCTTTTAGCGACAGATATAGTGATTTCAGCAGTAAAAACACAGAAGTTTTAGGTGTATCAGTTGATAGTAAATTTTCTCACCTTGCTTGGATTCAAACACCCAGAAATGAGGGAGGAATTGGCGATATTAACTATCCTCTAGTATCCGATTTAAAGCGTGAAATTTCCCAATCATATAACGTATTAAATGAGGATGGAGAGGCTGACAGGGGTTTATTCATAATTAACCCAAAGGGAGTCATCATGCACTCAACCATTAACAAAGCACCTGTTGGTAGAAATATTGATGAAACTCTGAGAATTTTACAAGCATACCAATATGTTGAATCTCATCCAGACGAAGTTTGTCCTGCCGGTTGGACGCCTGGTGACAAGACTATGAAAGAAGACCCTAAAGGAAGCAAAGAATACTTTTCTGCTCTCTAAAATAAATTTTTTATAATTGGTTATTTGCAGATAGATAGGAGTTGAGTGAGTTAATAACATAATCAGATTGAAGTGTTTCATTAATTATTAGTTCATCAACTAGTGTATCCATTAAAGTGACTTTATCTGATAACAGATTAATAGCATGATCCAGAGCTTTTTTGGATATAGATATTATTTGCCTGTCAATAGCTTTACTTGTATGTTGAGAATATTCTTTTATATTTTTCATAATATCTTTTCCAAGAAATATTGAATCTTTTTCAGAATCATAAGCAATTGGACCAAGGTCTGAGAAACCAAATCTTGTAACCATTTGGTTAGCCCAATAATAAACATTCTCTAGATCCCTTTGCGAACCTTGTGTAACTTCTTTAGATCCAAAAACAACAATTTCGGCAGCTCTCGATCCAAGTAAAATTACAATCTTGTTATAAATGTAACGTCGTGTTAGAAGTCCACTATCAATAGTCTCTTCATCGGGTGTGAAATAAGTCATTCCATACATATCGCCAAAAGACTTAAATAATGATATTTTTTCTAATTTATCCTGAGATGGAATTAATAAAGCTACTAATGTTTTACCAATAATTTGATATGCAATCTGTCTTTTCTTCGCACTATTTGAAAGTGGTTTTGCTATAATGCCGAAACGTGCCTTTTCTAAAGCTTTTTCTATATCAATAGAACTTATTTTTAATTTATTATATCTGGCGGCATATATTGCAGCCTCATTTAAAAGATTTTGTAGGTCAGCTCCTGAAAAACCAGGAGTCCTATTTGCCCATTCCATGAGATTAACAGAATCACATAGAGGTTTTGTTCTTGCATGAACAGACAAGATTTTATGCCTAGCTTTTCTATCAGGTAGTGAAATGTCGATACGACGGTCAAATCTTCCAGGCCTTGTTAGGGCTTGATCAAGAATATCAGGCCTATTTGTGGCTGCAATGACAATAACTCCATTATTAGTTTTGAAACCATCCAACTCTGTTAATAATTGGTTAAGTGTTTGTTCTCTTTCATCATTCCCCCCTCCGATTCCAGCTCCTCTCTGACGACCAATTGAGTCAATTTCATCAATAAAAATTATGCATGGGGATTTTGATTTTGCACTATTAAAAAGATCTCTGACTCTTCCAGCTCCAACACCAACAAACATTTCAACAAATTCTGATGCAGAAATGGAGAAGAATGGAACATTTGCTTCTCCTGCTATTGCGCGAGCTAATAAAGTTTTACCAGTACCGGGTGGTCCAACTAACAAGACTCCTTTGGGAGCTTTTGCGCCAAGGTCAATTAGTTTATGTGGATTCTTTAAAAATGTTACTATTTCTCTTAACTCATCAGATTCTTCATTTAACCCAGCTACTTCATCAAAAGTGATCTTTCTAATATCATCTTCTTTAACCTGAGAAGATCGGCGAGAAAAACTCTGCATGTTATTTAATAACTTGGAGGATCTTTTAATTAGAAATGAAAGCGATAAAATAAATATAAATGTAAGACCAAGACCAGTAATAAAACTAGCTAAGCGCTGTTCTGATCTAATATCTTTTACCGTAAGTGGAACACTATATTCCTCAGATAGTCGGAGAATTTTCTGATCATTGTAAAATATTGGAATTACCCTCTTTTCTGAATTTCTAAATTCAACTATAACTTCTCTTCTATTTGGGATTAGAATAATAGATACTATCTCACCACTTTCAATATCTTTTAATAATTTACTATAACTATTATTCATTTGTTTATTAAATTTATAGATTCAAAAGTATTTATATATAACTATAGTCACATTCTAAACTAACCAGAGCCTTTAAAGAAAAAAAGACAAGTCGTTGGTTTTTGTTTAAAGGTATTTTGTTAAATTGGTGCTTGACGTTATAAGATATTAAATTGTTAATCTTGAGTTGAAATGGCGGTACCCAAGAAAAAAACCTCTAAAGGAAAGAGAAACCAAAGGCATGCAACCTGGAAAGGCAAAGCTGCTGTGGCTGCAGAAAAGGCTTTATCTATAGGGAAATCAGTTCTTACTGGAAGAGCACAAGGCTTTGTTTATCCTATGGATGAGTCATCAGAGGAGGATTCTGAATAATTTAATTAAGAACCAAGTTTAAAGGCTTCAAGAAGAAGAGCATAGGTTGAGCCAATTCTGAAATTATTAATTGAGATTATTATCAGAGATAACTTATCATATTTTGACAATAGTGATGATCTTATAAAAAACTCCATAACTATTAATATAAGAATTGCAAGCAATATTGTATTGACAGATTTATCTAATAAATAAGAAAGTATACTGTTAGTAAAATAAAAACCAAATAGTAAAGATAGAAGAAAAACACTTCTTTTACTCCAAGAATCAGATATTAGAGGATTAATAAATCTAAAAATAAAATTAATCAGTTTCCTAAATTTAGTTTTCTGCATTTTTATTAATAATAGCGGTCAAATATTCATAATCTACATTATTACTAATTAAAGGTTCACCGTAAATTAATTTAGAAGGATTTTTTATATTTCCAAGGCTATTAACACAAGCATTAGCTTTATTAGATATATTCTGTATTGAGCTTGTCCAAGGTGGCAGTGTCAATAGGCAACTAAGATTTGCTGCCTTGGCAGCCTTAACACCAATTGTAGAATCTTCTATAGCTAGGCAATTTAACTTAGATTTCTTGCTTAATTGAACTGCTAAATTATATGCATCTGGAAAGGGTTTGTGTTTACTTACATCTTCATAAGTAATTATTCCGGAAAAAAATTTTAATTGTGAACTCATCGAAGCCTCTAAAAAAGGTTCCAAGGAATGTCTACCGCTGGTCGTAACAATGTATTGCCCTACATTAAAGTTGGCTAATTCATTAATTAGTCTTATTACGCCTTCTCTTACTTTAATCTCTCCTGATCGAATTAATTTCTCGTAATGTATGCGCTTTCTTGATTGGATTTTTGAACATTGGCTATCAGTCAATTTGCTGTGTATTTTGTTTCGATAGTGGATTATTCTGTTTAGACCACCTGATATTCTTAGAAGTTCCAAATATTCTTTCTCGGTCCAGTTCCAATCCAACTCATAATCTTTAAAGGCTAAATTAAATGCAACTCTATGCCCACACAACTCAGTATCGGCGATTGTTCCATCTACATCCCAAAAGACAGCTTTTAACTCTTGCATGTTATTTGTGCATAATACAAATATAATTCTTACTAGCAAAGAATCAAACTAGGTTAAGCTTTTGAAAACTGACCATAATCAAGTTAAAACATGGATATTACCAAAACCAGTAAAAGAAAAAGGAAAAGATAATTGCTCTTTAAACTACATTTTGCAGAAAGTATTAATTAGACGAGGTTTTGATTTAAATAAGGAATTGGATGACTACATAACACCTAAAGAACTTCCTAATCCAGAAGTTCACTTCAATGAATTAAAAAAAGCAACAGACAGAATAATTGATGCATGTGCTAGTAACGATAAAATCGCTATATGCGGAGACTATGATGCTGATGGTCTTACAAGTACTGTCCTGTTAGTTGAATTATTATCTCTACATGGCGCTAAGGTAACCCCATATATACCTTCAAGGCAGGAAGAAGGTTATGGTTTAAACGTGAATATGATCTCTGATATTAATAGTAAACAAATAAAATTAATTATTACAGTTGATAACGGTATTTCAGCCTTTGATGCAATCAAAAAGGCTAAAGAACTTGGTATTGATTTAATTATTACAGATCATCATAGAATTCCTGATAAAAAATTAGATATTCACTCATTAATTCACCCAGAAAATACTCCTAATGACTCTCCCTATAAATATCTTGCTGGTGTTGGAATTGCATACCTATTAGGTAAAAATATATGTAATAAGCTAAATTATGATATCAATAACACAACCGCAAATGTTCTTTTTAGTATTGGAACTGTTGCTGATATGGCTCCCCTCAAAGGAGCAAATAGAAAATGGCTTAAAGATTTTTTGCCCAAAATATCTAGCACAAATAATAAAGCAGTCAAATCTATTATAAAAAAACTATCAATTAATCAAAACGACATAACATCAGAAGATATAGGTTATAAGATTGCCCCATTAATTAATTCCGTTGGTAGAATTGATGACCCAAAGATAATAATAGATCTTCTTACAAATAAATCTAAAGTATCTATAGATAGAATTGCTAATAAGTGTTTTAATATTAATAAAGAAAGAAAAAGACTTACTGCCCTAATAGAAGAAGAGGCGCTTGAAATTGCAAAGACTCAATATTTTAATGGTGCCAAGTTTCTTGTACTCACTAAAAGAGAATGGCACCCAGGTATTATTGGAATCGTTGCGGCTCGAATTGTTGACAAGTTTAATTTACCTACTGCAATACTCGCGTTAGCAAGTGATGGAAAATATAGAGGATCTATAAGATCTAATTCCCGATTAAAAGTAAATCTAGCATTAGAAGAATGTAGTGATCTTCTAATAGCTCATGGTGGACATTCTGAAGCCGCAGGATTTTCAATAAAAGAAGAAAATATAGCTAAATTGATGGCTAGACTCGACAATATAGCAAAAAATGAATTTAAAAATATTGATTTAAATAAGGCTATAAAGCCTGACGCTTACATTCGTTTTGTTGATATAAACCATGATTTTTATAGACAGTTATTATTGATGGGCCCCTTTGGAATCATGAATCCAACCCCAATTTTTTGGACCAGGAAATGTAAAATTACAAATATCTCGCTACTTAATGGTGGACATATAAAGATGACATTAAATGATGGCACTAGTTCAATTAATGCAATAAAATGGAAAGAAACTACTAAACTAAAAAAAAATGAATTAATAGATGTTGCTTTTTATATTGAGTTAAACAAATGGAAACAAAGAAGCAATTTACAATTAAATATTATTGATATAAAAACTCACAGTAAAATTATAGAATTAAAAATACATAAAAGAATTTATAAATGTCAATTAAACGATAATAGCGAAGTCTTAATAACTAATACCAAAGGAGAATGCATCAGTTCAGACTTTTCTATGAACTCTACAAATATTAATAAAAATCAGTTATCGTTTGCAAAAAAGATTCTTGCTTTTGCTGAAATTGCACTTGGCAAAGCTTCCTAGGGATTTATACACCTCTTCTATAGAAGATCAATGCGATGATTGCTGGTCCTGCAAGAAAAACTGCAACTAGTGGCAAGAGGTTTCCCATGATGGTTTAAAAACTGTGGATATTTTACTAAACAACCAGACTTTGCTTCACAATAATTAAAAAATATTGATCTTAACTCATATTAGGTTGTATTTTTCTGATTTTGAGAATCTTCCCCGACTACAATAATCAGAGGCACTAAAAACATTGATCGTGATTTTTTCATAAATTTAGTAAAGTAATATATGACCCTGAAAAAAAAATTAATCATACTGAGTTTATTAATAGCTTGATCATTTTCAGTATCTATCTAATATAGAATTAATGATAAGCATAAAAAAAGATAACATCACTTAATAGAAAGTAATGGGTAATTCAAATTCTCAACTCGAAAAGACCGACACAAATGATTCAACTACCTTTTTAAGTATATTAATAACTACTTTTAGTACAATATTTCTTGCTGAGTTAGCAGATAAAACACAACTTGCCACATTAATGTTATCTGCTCAGTCTGGCAGACCATTAATTATATTCATTGGTGCAGCACTTGCACTTATCACAACTAGTCTTCTTGGAGTTCTTATAGGCAGATGGATCGCAAATAAGCTTCCCAGGCAAAGGTTTACAGTTCTTTCAGGGGTAATTATGTTAAGTTTGGGTATATACCTGGTAACACAAGGTTTTATTGACTTTATGCAAAAATACGATTCATACAAAATTTTATGATTCTTACGCTTCTTTTTACAACTTTTGTTACTGTATTTCTAGCTGAGATGGGTGACAAAACACAATTAACAACAATAACTTTAAGTAGTACGACTAATAAGCCATTAGCTGTATTTATAGGATCCTCATTAGCCCTCATATTGGCTACTCTTTTAGGAGCCTTGGCAGGTGGCTCTATTGCAAACCTTGTTCCTGCATTCATACTCAAACTGCTATCTGGAATAGTATTCTTAATTATAGGTTTTAAGCTTCTAGCAAAAAGCAAAAAAGAGTATACTTGTGATAGCTAGTAAACCAATTCTTTTCAATAAGCAAGTCTTTTATTTTAAAGACTTAAATAAATTTAAATTTATTAATTAGCCATCTTATTATGACATCAGTTTTACAAATATTAGAAAGTCTTGATAGAGAAGGTGGATTAGAAGTATCTAAGCTAGAAAAGTCTTTAAAGCTTACCAAGAAACTTGATAGAGATAAATTACACATAGCAATCAAGGCTCTTTCAAAGCTCGGTATTGTTCAATTTATTAACGATGATAAACTAACGGTTAATAGTGATATTGGCTTGATAAAAGGGAGAGTCCGCTGTAGCAGTAAGGGCTATTGTTTTGTTGTTAGAGAAGATCAAGGTGAAGATATTTACATCAGAGAAGCTAACTTGAATAATGCCTGGCATGGTGATTCTGTTATTGTATCAATTACAAAACAAGGTGTAAAAAGAAGAGCGCCTGAAGGATCTATCCAATGTATATTAAATAGATATAATGATACTTTGCTTGCAAAGATAGAATTAGATAAATCTTCTGGGAGCTTAAGGGCATTCCCTTTGGACGATAGGATACCAGTTATTATTGAGTTAGAAAATAAAAAAGAGATAAGGGAGCCAAGTAAAGATTATATTTATGAAATAAATATAATCAAATATCCTATTGCTCAATTTAATGCAAAAGGATCAATAATTAGAGAATTACCTATAAATGCCGGTGTAGAAGGTGACATAGAATTATTACTTTCAAAACACAGCATATCTAGAAAAGTAAGTCCACCAAAAGTTGCTCCTAAGAAAATTTCCATAAAAGGAAGAGAAGACCTAACTAATCAACCTTCATTATTATTTGAAAGTTGGGAATCTGAGAACTCACCATCATTACCAGCTATATTTGCGCAGCCAAATGATGGGGGTAATAGAATTTGGATTCATTCTCCTACAGTTTCTGAAAGGATTAATTTAGGTGGAAAACTTGATCAATTTCTCAAAGATAAAGGGGAAATTATTTGTTTAGGAAATAATTGGCTTGATTTTCTAAACGAGTCTTTAAGATCAGCATCAAGATTCAAACCTAATGAGGTAAATGAAGCTATTTCGTTAATGGTTGATCTTAATTGTGATGGGCATGTAATTGATTGGAAATTTAGTGCCAGTATTATTAAGCCAATAAAAATTATTACGACAAAACACCTAAAAACTATTGTTAATAGAAAAGCGACATCCAAGTCAATTCCAATTGCAATTAAAAACATTAAAGATAATCTAGAGGTTATCTATACAATTTTACATACATCAAAACAAATTAATTCAAATAACAAATTATCCATCAAACTAGACGAAGAAATTCCTCATTTAGAAAGACTAAATGAATTACATAAAGCATTTCCTGGAAGAGACTTTCACGGATGGTCTAGAACATATAATTGCGTTGACCCCCAATCAATTATTGATATATATATTAGGCTCTCTAATAATATTTTGGCGAAACATCTATTAGGATATAAATTACCATTTATCTATAAAGAGCATGAGGAAATAGATTCATCCTCTATTAACGAACTTACCAAATCTGCACTAGCTTTAGATAATAATATAAACGTTAATATTGATGGTTCAGTTACAACATCTGAATTGATAAAATCCTTCGAACCTAGTCCTGACAAGAAGATACTTCATAAGCTTCTTAAACATATAATTCCTGGAATTCATTTAAAGCTTTATAAACCTAATTCTCATATTGAAACAAGTGGCTTAAATTCTGAGATAAACACAATTAATATTGAATCGCCTTGGTGTTGCCCAACCTTAAATTATTGGAATATATTTAATCAATTTATATTAACTTCACTTTTAAATGATGGTAAGAATAAAGCATCAAGTAGAAGTAAGGATATCATTGAGTTAGGGAAAAAAGATAGTTGGAAAGATTTAAATTGGGATCTGTTATCATCTAAAATTAATGAAAATATTAATAATTATTCGGATTTACGTTTAATTAATAATTTAAATGAAATCAGAAAAAAATCTAAAACATTCAGAAATAATCTTATTTCAATTGCCCAAGGTAGAGAAGCTCAGAAAATTGTCGGCAAAGAAGTAGAAGCAATAATAACTGGTGTACAAAGTTATGGTTTTTTTGCTGAAATAGAAGATTTAACAGCAGAAGGTTTAGTTCACGTTAGTACTCTTGGTGACGATTGGTATGAATATAGATCAAGACAAAACCTTTTAATCGGAAGGAAGAGCAAAAAGACATATCAACTTGGCCAAAAAGTAAATATCAGGGTTTTAAAAGTAGATATACTTAAAAATCAAATTGACTTAGAGCTTGTTAATGCCAAAGATTTCGAGTCAATTAATAAAAATGAAAACAGTGTTGATTCTGACTCTGAAAATTAAAATTAATGAATAGTATTGTAATTGCAATCACAGGAGCTTCTGCTATGCAAATAGGGGAGCGCTCAATTCAATTATTGTTAGAAAATAATCGCTCTGTAGATTTAATACTCAGTAAAGGCGCTTATGAAGTTGCCAAAAGTGAACGTAATATTAATATCCCAGTTGAACCCAAAGCTCAATCTGATTATTGGAGAAATCTATTTAGAGTTAAATCAGGCAAGTTGAGATGTTATAGATGGAATGATCATTCAGCATCAATTGCAAGCGGAAGCCACAAAACAAAGGGGATGGTAATCGTTCCATGTTCAATGGGAACATTGGGTAGAATTGCTTCTGGTTTTTCATTAGATTTAATTGAGAGATGTGCCGATGTTCATTTAAAGGAAAACAGACCTTTGATTATTTGTCCAAGAGAATCTCCATTAAATTTAATTCATATTGAAAATATAAAACGTTTAGCCACTGCAGGTGCATTAATTGTGCCACCAATTCCAGCATGGTACACAAATCCACAAACTATTGATGATTTAATAGATTTTATTGTGGTTAGATTGTTTGATTCCCTTGGAGAGGACTTAAATTATGTAAAAAGATGGAATGGTCCAAATAAATGAAATTAAAGTTATTAACCAAAACTATACCATTTATATCAACCTTAGTATTAATATTTTTCTTATATAATAGTAATCAGAAAGAAAATACAAAATTAAGAATACTTATTTGGAATACTCCGTCATACTCTTTAGGGACCTATCTTGCAGTATCGACAGGAATTGGATTTATAATCTCATATTTATTAACAACTAGTCTAGCAAATATCAATAAATCTTTTGAGAATAAATCATTAGGGTATAAGTATAATCATTCTCATGATGATAGAAGTCAGTATAGTGATTCATATTTAAGAAACTCTGATGAAAAAACCTTAATTGAAAGAGATGTGAATGATCCGTCACCTACAGTAAATGCACAATTCAGAGTGATTGGTAAAATTAGAAGATATGATGCTGTTGATAAAGATAATCGAGCTAAATATGATACTGGTAATGACTATGAAGAGTCAAACTTTGATCGGGATGAGGAAGTTGAATCTTTTAATCCAGATACTAAAAACTTTTCTGACTGGAATGATAATTCATTTTCAAGCTGGTAGTTAAAAAACAAATATTTTTAAACAATAATAACTCTACAATCGTCTTTAAATTTTGCTAACATAATTCATATGGAAAACAACAAACAAGTCGAAAAAATTGAATCCAAAAAAGAAGTAACTAATGGGGTATCAGCATCTTCATCAAATGTAGAAGTATCACCAATTTCGAAAAAACCCGTCAAACCTCCTAAACTTGAGGATAAACCTTTTGATGAGTTTATAAACAATCATTTAATACCTGGTTTAAAGTCATCAATTGAAAATAAAGGTGTATCAGTGAGAGATATAAAACTAATACAAGGTAGTCGACCAGTCGTTGGAGGTAATTGTTGGATGGTTTTTTGTGAAATATCGGAACAAAGAAGATTCTGGCTTTGTTTTAATAAAGAAATATTAACTTCAGATAAGACTATATTATTAGCAGAATCAAATTCAGATCCAAGCGTTGTAGAATCCTTTCTGATTGATGAAAAGAAGACTACTTTACCATTATTAATTTCTAGAGTACTTCAAAGATTAAATGGTCAAAAATGGATTGGAGCGAACTAATCTTTGATTGTTAATATCATTTATTCTTAATTTATTTTATAGGTTCGATCAATAAATAAAAAAAATATTTCTATGTAATCTTCAAATACACAGTTAAGCCAATCAAATGCCATAATAAGAAAAAAAAAAATTGACTAACTCATTACTAACTAAGGAAGATGCAAATTTGTTATTTCATACATTTGACTCAACATTAAAACCACAAATTGAAGATTTATTAACTCTAGGAAAATCAGCTGGAGCTGACCTAGTAGAAGTATTTCTTGAAAAATCAGACAATCTTTCGCTTCTAGCTGAACAAGATGAGATTTCTAATGTAAGCCCATCATTTGGAATTGGAGCTGGTATTAGGGTCTTTCTAGGAAAAAAAGACGGTTTTGTTAGTACTAATGATTTATCCAAAGCTGGTCTTCTATTTGCTTTAAATCAAGCTTTAGGGATGCTAGGCCTAGTCTCTGGATCAGTAACTAACCGTAGTTTTGATGGCTTAGCAGATTTTAAGGATTTTGGGGCAAAAAAGAATGATTGGTTAACTCATTCACCAGGGCTCAAGGAATCAACTTGTAAACTGTTGGATGCTACTAAAATCCTTTCTCATAAAAATAAAAATCTAAATGTAAGAAGAGCTAGTTATACAAGAAATTGGCAAGAAGTTCTCGTTGCTGCCTCTGATGGTGTTTTTGCCAGGGATATTCGGCTTCATCAAAACGTAGGTATGAACGTAATTGCTCAACAAGATAAAAATAGATCGACTTCTGCCAGAAGGTATGGAAGCTCAGGTAACCCTGATGATCTAAGAAATTGGAATATCGATCAAAGTGCCAATGAATTAAACGAGAGTGCTCAGAAAATGCTCTATGCTGGATATGTTGAAGCAGGTCAAATGCCTGTTGTTCTTGCAAATAAATTTGGCGGTGTCATATTCCATGAAGCTTGTGGTCACCTTCTTGAAACGACTCAGCTTGAGAGAGGGACATCCCCTTTTCATAACTCAATAAACAAACTAATTGCTCACGAGGCAGTAAGTGCAGTAGACGAAGGACTTTCAAATCATGCGTTTGGTTCAATATCTATGGATGATGAAGGCATGGAACCTCAAAATACATTACTAATTGAAAACGGAATATTAAAACAATTCCTTTCTGATAGAGCTGGTTCTCTGAGGACTGGTCATCCTAGAACTGGTAGTGGCCGGAGACAAAATTTTTCGTTTGCTGCTGCAAGTCGTATGAGAAATACATACATTAAAGAAGGCATTTATTCTCCTGAAGAACTAATTAAAAGTGTTGATAATGGACTTTACTGTAAGTCTATGGGAGGAGGTAGTGTTGGCCCCACTGGTCAATTCAACTTCTCAGTTGAGGAAGGTTATTTAATAAAGGATGGAAAGCTTGACCAACCTGTTAAGGGTGCCACTTTAATTGGTGAGGCAAAAGAGATACTTCCAAGAATTTCAATGTGCGCTAATGATCTTGATCTTGCAGCAGGTTTTTGCGGATCTGTAAGCGGAAGTGTCAACGTTACTGTGGGCCAACCTCATATAAAAGTTGATTCAATAACAGTTGGAGGGCGTTAAATGACTGAATCATTAACTAATCAACCAAGGTCTGAATTAGACCCTCA
Organism: Prochlorococcus sp. MIT2302; assembly: GCF_059772385.1. Taxonomy (NCBI): domain Bacteria; kingdom Bacillati; phylum Cyanobacteriota; class Cyanophyceae; order Synechococcales; family Prochlorococcaceae; genus Prochlorococcus; species Prochlorococcus sp. MIT2302. The sequence continues at coordinate 359,826 of NZ_CM186285.1, forward strand.
ACTACTAAATAATATTTTAAAAGAATATATTCAACACTCAGGAATTGATAAATGGGATTTGGGAGCATCTTTAAGTAGAGATATTTCTGTGCAAGTTCAGCAAGGTAATGCAAAACAGCTGAAAGGCTCTCAACGAAACTCAATCACTTTGAGAGTATGGAATAAAAATAATCAGGTTGGTATTACAAGCACTTCTGACTTGACGAGTGAAGGCATAAAAAAAGCCATGAAAGGTGCCATTGAAGCTAGCCTTTTCGGTAACGAAAAAGAATCTCCTGAATTCTCTCCATTATCAAAAACAGAATTAAATGAAATTGAACAAAAAGTATCGAGTTCTCATTCTATCGACCACTTACTTAATATCCTTAAAAATGCAGAAAAACAATTAATCGATACTCATAAATCAATAAATTCTGTTCCATATAATGGATTAAATGAAACCTATATGGAAAGAATATATATCAATAGTGAGGGTGCTAGTAGGCATATGAAACTAACACAGTCTTCTATATATTTATATGCAAAGGCCGAGGAGGAAAACAAAAAGCCAAGAAGTGCGGGTGGTATTAGGATTAATTCTAATTTAGAAGAACTTGATATAGATTCTTGTATTACTGAAACATCAGAAAAGTTAATTAGTCATTTGAAATATAAACCTATATTGACAAATAAGTATCTGATTTGTTTCACTCCTGATGCCTTTCTTCAATTAATCAGTGCATTTAGTTCAATGTTCAATGCAAGATCAATTATTGATGGACTTAGCTTAATGACTGAAGATTCAATAGGTAATAAAATTTCCGTTTCTAATTTAAATATAAGCGACGAGGGCCTTCATCCTGAAAATGTAGGTGCATTCAGCTTTGATGGCGAAGGAACTCCCACACAAAACATTAAATTAGTAACTGATGGTGTACTAACTAATTTACTTCATTCAGAAGCAACAGCGAGAAAATTTGGTGTTAAACCAACAGGTCATGCGGGATTAGGAGCTAAGGTATCGGTTTCTCCAGATTGGCTAGTTGTAAGCAATAGTCAATATTCAATTGATAAAGATGAAAGTCTAAGTGTTAAAAATACACTCAAAGAGTATGTATTAATTGATGAATTATCGGCGATACATTCTGGAGTAAAAGCTAGTCAGGGTTCATTCTCATTGCCATTTGATGGTTGGATTGTCAAAGATGGTAAGAAGACATCCATTGAAGCTGCAACTATTGCAGGTGATATCTTAAAAGTTTTAAAGAGCATTGTAAAAATTGAAACTGAACAGATCGTTACCCATCAAGGGATCAGCCCGCATGTTTGGGTTGAAAACATGTCAATAACCGGCGAAGCGTGAAGATAGTTTTTTGGGGAACACCTAAATATGCTGCCGAAAATTTAATAAATATAGTAAAAGCTGGATACGAAGTAACTGCTGTAGTTACACAACCAGATAGAAAGCGTGGACGCGGAAAAAAATTAATACCGTCTCCAGTAAAACAAACAGCAATAGATTTAGGTATACGTGTCCTTTCAACACCATCCATAAGAAAAGATCAGAATATAAGAAACATTCTCTTAGATTTGAAAGCAGATATTTATATTGTTGTAGCTTTTGGTCAGATTCTTCCAAAAGAAATTTTAGATATTCCTAAACTTGGTTGTTGGAATAGTCACGCCTCCTTATTACCTTTGTGGAGAGGTGCAGCTCCAATTCAGTGGAGTATTCTAAATGATGATAAAAAGACAGGTATATGTATTATGCTAATGGAAGAGGGCTTAGATACAGGACCGATTGTTGAACAACAGGCCACGGTTATAGATGAATTAGATAATCTTGAAATACTTACTAATAAACTATCCGAAATTTCATCACAGTTATTAGTAAAATTTCTAAGAAGGATAAATCTATTAAATTGTTTAAACAAATCAGAAATCCTAGAGCAATTAAACGCTATTGATCAATCACAATTAAATCTAAATCCTACTTATGCAAGACAAATCGAAAAAGATGATTACTTAATTGATTGGGATCAAAAAGCTAGAACAATCATAAAGAAAATAAATGGTTTATATCCTAACGCCTATACACTTCACAATGGTAAAAGAATAAAAATATTAAGAGCAAACAATGTTTTTCATAATGAAGAAAAATGCGATTCTAACAATACAGATAATGAATCTATGGAAAATAATATACCAGGAGAAATTATTATGATAAACAAACAAAAAGGACTAAAGATAATGTCTAGTGATTATGCAATCCAAGTAACTTATGCTCAGCTTGAAGGGAAGAGGGCTACAGATAGCTATACTTTATCAATTCAGGCTGACCTAAGAGTAAAAATTATATTAGGAAACTAAACATTATCGATTTTAATTTCTTTATTTGAAAAACCCCAAAGAAAAAGGCATAACATCACTAAAAAGAATAAATATTCAGGTATGACTAATTTGTATAAAATCAACTGAATAATTAACTTTAACCCTATAATGCCAACTGCAATATAACCAGCTTTTTCTAAATTAATATATATTTCTAGCCACTTTATGAACAATCCTGAAGTAAATCGTAGTGCTACAACTCCAATAATTGCTCCAGTAATAACCAAAAGAAATTGATCGCTTATTGCTACTGCTGCCGTAATACTGTCTATTGAAAATGCCAAATCTGTAGCAGCTAATAAAAGTATAACCCTAAATAATGAACTTACAGATTTGGGATAGTTATCCATTTCACTACTAATTGAGGTATTGTTATTTATACTAATAAATTTCGAAAATGATAGTGATATTAAATATATACCACCTATTAACTTGACTGGCCAAAAATTTAAAAAGAATTGTGCAGTTAGGATTACAATTATTCTTAATAATAAAGCAATAAATATACCGATATTCAATGCTTTTCTTTGAAGTTCAATATTATTTAAATTCTTAGTTATGGAGGCTAGAGCCACAGCATTATCAGCAGAAAGCACAAGCTCTAATGAAATTATAATTGGCAAAAGGGGTGCTAGTTCAACCCATCTATCAATACCATCAAGTATGGGAGTTAATGATCTAAGAGATGCTGAATCCATCAAATTACAAAATAAGAGCTATTAGCACTATCTGTTTCGTATATGTTAACTCTAATGTTTCTAATTAGTGCTATTTCAAAAAGGTCATGAGAATTGAATCGAAACTATGTTACGTATCTGAGAATAAAGCCATTGTTAAAGTATCTGCTTGGGTCAATGACCAAAATCTAGGAAGTGCACTGGCTGAGGGCTTAACAGTAGATGATGCAGAAGACAAAGCAATCTCAAGGCTTCATAAGAGGTTAAACACAAAGAGAACTAATGACCAAGGATTAAAAGGTGACAATAAAGATCTAATGAGTACTCCATTAAGAGTAGAATTGCCTAATAGTAATAAAATTGAAAAAACTAATATCTCTCAAGAACCAAGTGATTGGAGTGATGAACTAACTGCGATAGATGCTGAAATTGTACGACTAAAATGGTCTAGAGATGATGAAATTAATTTTCTAGAGAAAACCTTTGGTTATAACAACCGGAGTAAAATAACTAATTATAATGATATTGTAAAGTATCGAAATCTATTAAATAAGTTAGATAAACCCTCTAATTCTCAATTTTTTGAAGATAATATTAATGCTTTAATAAGAGAATCTGATAATATACTTAGAGATTTGTCATGGGATCATATACAGGGAAGAGAATATTTACTAAGGGAATTTAATGTTTCAACTAGAAAAGAACTAAATGAAGAACAATTATTATCATTTGTCGAAAAGCTAAAATCAATTAGAAATCAATCTCAAAATCATTAGCCCTTCTCAACACGAATGGTAAAATGTTAAAGTGATGTTGAAGAGATATGTAAAAGAGAAATAATGTCTTTAGAGTCAGTTACTAGTTTTTTAGAAAATCATCCATTAACAAATGAGTTAATTGAACGAACAAATAGAAAAGATAGATTAATATTAACCGGAGCCTCTAGAACAGCAAAAGCATTAATCACTAGTTCTCTTGCTAAAAAAAATGCAAAAGTATTATTAATAATTGTACCAACTTTAGAAGATGCAACGAGATGGTACCCATTAGTTAAAGATTGTGGCTGGACTAAAACATGCTTATATCCCACGAGTGAAGCTTCGCCGTATGATTCTATAGAAGTAACATCGGAGATAATATGGGGTCAATTACAAGTTATTAGCGACATATTTGAATTAAAAGATCATGAGAATATCGCAATAATTGCTACAGAAAGATCGTTGCAACCACATCTTCCACCATATGAATATCTAAAATCTATGTGTATTAAATTAAAAATAGGAGATGAAATAAATCTAAATAATCTATCTACTAGACTAAGTGAGTCTGGATATATAAAGACTAATAACATAGATCAAGAAGGAACTTGGGCAAGACGTGGAGATATAATTGACATTTATCCAGTTAGTAGTGAATTACCAATTAGATTGGAGTTGTTTGGTGACCAAATAGATAAGATTAAAGAATTTGATCCAATATCACAAAGATCATTAGATAAAATTGATAATATTTGTATTACACCAAGAGGTTTTGAACCACTAATTATTAATAAACTTATCTCTATAAATAATAAAGATATACCAACACTTTTTCACGATGATGAATATAATCAGTTAATCAATTCAAAAAAATTACATTCTGCAAGAAAATATCTAGGTGTAGCATTTGACAATCCATCATCATTACTAGATTACTTAGACGAAAATCCATTTATTATTGTTGAGGAAAGGCTTCAATGTTTATCTCATGGAAATGCATGGATAAAAATAGTTGAAGATAGTTATAATGAAGTAGTTAATAGTTTAAAATCAATAAGTAATATATATAAACCTAACCTTCATTATGATCTTAATAAAATTTTTGGATCTCTAAATAATTATAAAGGAATTGATCTAACAGAGTTAGAGAATACTAACATTAAAACTAATGTATTTAATATTTCAAGCAAAATTTATCAATGGTTACCAAATCAATATGGAAAAATAAGTTTATCATTAAATGATTTCATCAAAAATAAATATGCAGTTTGGATAATTTCAGCACAGCCAAGTCGTGCAGTTTCTCTTCTAGAGGAACATGAATGTATTTCAAAATTTATAGCTAACAATAACGATATTAATGGTATTAATAGCATTTTAAAAGACAATATACCTGTAGCTATAAAAAATAATAATGAAGGTGATATAGAGGGATTTTATCTCCCAGCATGGAAAATCGCATTAATAACCGATAAGGAATTTTTTGGTCAGAATAATTTTTCTAGTACAGGATATGTACGTAGAAGGAAACAATCTCAAAGTAATAAAATTGATCCAAATAAGATGAAGCCTGGAGATTATGTCGTTCATAGAAACCATGGTATAGGCTTATTTCAGAAAATACAGAAGTTAAGCATTAATGGTGAGTCTAGAGATTACTTAGTAATAAAATATATGGATGGGAAATTAAGTGTAGCGGCAGATCAACTTGGTAGTTTAGGTAGATATAGAAATTCAAACTCAAAGACTCCAACTATCAGCAAACTAGGTGGTGCAAATTGGAATAAAATTAAGGAAAAAGCAAAGAGATCTGTTAAAAAGGTTGCGCTTGATTTAATTAAGTTATATGCAGAAAGAAGTAAAGAAAAAGGGTTTAAGTTTCCTATTGATGGTCCTTGGCAAAGTGAATTAGAGGATTCGTTCCCATACGCGTTAACACCAGATCAGGCAAAAGCAACTGCTCAAGTAAAAGCTGACATGGAAGCTGAAAAGCCAATGGATAGATTAGTCTGTGGAGATGTTGGATTTGGCAAGACAGAGGTAGCAATAAGAGCAATATTTAAAGCTATTACTTCAGGTAAACAAATAGCTTTGCTTGCACCTACAACTGTATTATCTCAACAACATTGGAGAACTATATCTGATCGATTTGCACCTTATCCGATAAGAGTTTCACTATTAAATAGATTTAAAACAATTAGCGAAAGAAAGCAAATAATAAATGGATTAAAAAATGGTCAAATTGATGCTGTTGTTGGGACACATCAGCTCTTAAATAAAAAATTAGTATATAAGGACCTAGGTCTTCTAGTTATCGATGAAGAACAAAGATTCGGTGTTAATCATAAAGAAAAAATCAAAGAGTTAAAAAAAAGCGTTGATGTATTAACTCTATCGGCAACGCCAATACCTCGAACCCTCTATATGAGTCTTTCTGGTGTACGTGAAATGAGTTTAATTACAACACCACCACCATTACGGAGACCAATTAAAACTCATTTAGCACCACTCGATAATGAAATAATTAGAAGCGCAATTTCACAAGAGATTGATAGAGGTGGTCAGATATTTTATATAGTTCCTCGAATAAAAGGTATAGATGATGTAGCAGAAAAATTAAAAATAATGATTCCAAATGTGAAATTATTGATAGCTCACGGTCAAATGGAAGAAGGAGCATTAGAGAATTCCATGCTGGCTTTTAATGCTGGAGAAGCTGATATTTTGCTATGTACGACAATTGTTGAAAGTGGATTGGATATTCCTAGAGTTAATACTATTTTGATTGAAGATTCACATAAATTTGGCCTATCACAACTTTATCAATTAAGAGGACGAGTCGGCCGTAGTGGTATACAAGCACACGCGTGGTTGTTTTACCCAAGCAATGAAAAGTTAAATGAAGCTTCAAGACAACGCCTAAAGGCCATAAAAGAATTTAGTGATTTAGGAAGCGGTTATCAATTAGCAATGAGGGATATGGAAATAAGAGGCGTTGGAAATATTTTAGGTATTGAGCAAAGCGGGCAAATGGAAACAATAGGTTTCGATTTGTATATGGAATTATTGCAAGAAACAATCGCTGAAATTCAAGGACAAGATATACCTACAGTTGACGATACACAAATTGATTTACCAGTTACGGCTTTTATCCCTGGTGATTGGATAACAGATCCAGACGAAAAAATAAACGCTTATAGGTTAGCCACACAGTGTGAAAACAATGAAGCCTTATTTCAATTCGCTAGCAACTTGATTGATAGATATGGTGCATTACCAAAGGCTGTTGAATCATTAATTGAAGTTATGAAGTTAAAAATAATCGCTAAAAAGTGTGGTTTTTCGAGAATTAAGTTGTCAAAACCAAATCTTGAGCTTGAAACAACGATGGATGAGCCAGCTTTTAAGGTTCTTAGGAATGGATTAGCTAATCATCTTCACGGAAGATTTATCTATAAAAAAGGAGATAGGTGCTCGACTGTGACTATAAGAGGTCTTGGTATATTGGATAGTGACAAACTTCTAGACCAATTGATTGAATGGCTAAAATTAATGAACTCCCAAATAAATAGTTAATAAATTCTTTAATCAATCCAAATTATAAGGCATGTCAATCTTTCAATTGGTTGATAAAAACGTTTTCAAAGGAAAATATTGCTATAGTCACCAAAATTTGAGTATTTTTACCTTGGGTGAAGTAATAGATATTAGTACTAACCAATACGGACTAAGTCTCTTTAGTGGAATGATTAGTCTCATTGCTATTGGGGTATACACGCTTTTAACTGTAGACACAGGTAACGATGATGATGATTCCGACTCAGGAAGTGGTGGATTAATGCAACCAGTTAATTAACGAAAATTCATTTAGTTATCAGGTTTGTAAGTTTTTCTCTAAAATCAGCTTTAGGAATTCCCCCCTTTAGCTCACCAATTATTTCGAATTCCCCTTCAGGATCATTAACTAGCAAATAAGTTGGCCATCCCATACCTTCTTTTGTAGGATATTGTTTTAATAAAATTGGCCTATATTTTCTGTAAACCACAGTATCTTGAAGTTTTACGCTAATAAATTCAATACCTAATTCATTTGCAACTTTAGAATCGAAGAAACTCATCCTGTGACAGGTTCCGCAATCTTCGGAACTAAATTTAATTAGAGAAAAGGACATAATAAAATTTATTGTGATCTAATACTAAATATACATATTAATAACAACTAGTTGAGTTATTAGTCTTATTGTTTCTTGCAATAATAGAAAAGAAAGGATCACCCTCTGCTGAATAAAACCCAAACAGCTTATCTTCATGGGTTTTTTCATTATATATTTTATCAATTCTCCAGCCGTTATCAGTAAGAACACTCTTTATATATTCAATTCTATTTTCCTCAGAAGAATATGTCCATATATTTGGAGCTTTGGACCAGAAAGCACGATTGGTGAATGATATTATCAATAATGAATCAGATTTAATTATCCTTGATAGTTCTAATGAAACTTTCTCAGGATATTGAAGATATTGCCAACCCGCAACAATTAATCCAGCATCAATAGATGAATCTTCGATTGGAATATTTTGATATTTATTTAAATTTTGTACCCAGAACTTATCAAGTCGGTTATTTGAACGCAATTCATCTTCATTCATACCATGACCAATAACTTTTTTATATCTCCTTTTTAATGGTAAATGACTTACCCAACTACTCATTAAATCTAAAATTACGTGATGACTAAGAAGATATTCTGAGTAAATGGTTGTAAGTCTAGTTCTAAATGAATTACTAAGGTGATGAACATATCTAGGCTGTTGATAAAAGATTTGATCATCACTATTATCAATTTTCTCTCTATCACTTAAGGAAAGCTTCATTAATCTAATTTTTTTTTTATATTAGCTAATTTTTATTTTTTAAGTGAATATTATTACGGTAATAAATATTTAGAAAATAAGAATTTATAAAAATATCTAATTAATAATTAATTAATACAAAAAATTTATTATATTTAGTATTGAAGTAACGGAAAAAAATAAAAAAGGTTAATTAGAAATAAACTGTAAATGTCTTACTCATTTTGATTGGATAAGGATTGATCGGTTTTAGTAGTTTCTATTATCTCATACTTATCATTTGTTGGAACAAATACTAATATAGAACAAAAAAATAAAAATATAATGATTGAAAATAGAAAGTTGATATTTGTATTGGAATTTGATAAGTTATTAACAATATATTTTTTGCTAAAGGGTAATTCCTGATCAATATCCCATTTAATACTAAATCTAGAATCAAATCTTAAAAGATCTAAGCATCTTGTTAGGTCAGATAATTCAGAGTCATCTAAAATAATCTCTAAAGGCATAACTCCTTCTTTTGTACTTTTAAGTAGTAATTTATGACTCATACCGAATGGAGATATTGTGATGATGTTTTTGTTAGATACAAATGTTTTTCTAATACCAGATATATAGGATCTTGAGTATAGAAATATTACTTGCATTAAATTGTCAAGATGTTCCTTCTCACCCTCCAGTAAAGGTGATCCTATGATTTTCAATGACCATGAAGACAAAATTCCGATTGTATTTTCTGAGTCACCATTTGATACATCTGGCATCCCCGATATTTTAAGGGATGAAGAGTTTTGATCAAATCTATAAGATAAATTAATCATTTATAAATTCTATAATTGTTGATATAAAGAGGCTTTCAAGCGATTAGCTCCTCCTTTTCCACAGGACAATGAAAGTATGACTAATAACTCTCGGAAAAAATCATTTTTCTCTTCACTCAACAATGAAGAAATATAGCTACGTTTTACATTCATCCTTTCACGAATAAGTGACTTAAGACGGGAATTAAATAATGACCAACGCTCTTGATTAAGTGACATTGGTTCTTTTGAAGAAAGTAATTGCCTAATAAGGGGGTAGAGATTTTCTGCCATAGAGGAAATAAGTTCAACAAGGGAATCAATTTGCTCAGAAGATAGAGATGAAAATGTATGCGTATTCCTTAGAGGATTGGTACATCTCATTTTCCAAAATTGAACTCTATTCGAGAAATCATTTGACAAGCCAATATTTTTGGCCCTTAGTAAAAGGGAATCAGTTGCATTGATTTGAAGTGTCTCAATAACCAAAATCAAAAAATCAACTTTTCTTGATGCATCGCTTGCGAGCACGCAATTAAAAAAAGGGTCACCGATAGTTTTTTTATCTTTTTGCTTTGAGCCATTATTGACCTGCGTAGAATTTAAATTGGATTTCTTCATACCTTAAATAATGACAGGAGATTGTTGATTGGCTAGCTTTGTTGTTAGTTTTAAAAAATTGCACACCAATAATTTCAAACAATGGACAAATTGAAAGAATATATAAATGAAATAAAAGATTTTCCAAAAGATGGAATAGTCTTCAAAGATATAAACCCCATATATAAACAGCCAGAGATATGGTACAAACTAATGTTGCCTTTACAAAGGCTTATATCTTCTATTAAACCAGATTTTATAGCTGGCATAGAATCTAGAGGATTTATTTCAGCATCTGCTTTAGCTTTTACAGAAAAGGTTGGATTTATTCCAATAAGAAAAGCTAGTAAGCTACCAGGTAAGGTATTGAGTGCTAATTATCAGCTTGAGTATGGTGAAGATAGATTAGAAATCCAGATGAATTCATTTTCAAAAGATAGTAGAATTATTGTAATTGATGATTTACTTGCGACAGGAGGAACTGCAAAGGCAGCAGGTAAATTGATAAGGAAAGCTGGAGGTGATTTAATTGGATATGCTTTTCTTGTTGAACTTAGTGAACTTAGAGGTAGGTGTAATTTAGATTCTAATTTACTAATTGAAAGTATAATTAAGTATTAATTATTGTTTAACCAAAAAAGTATCATTTTTAGTTGAGATATTGTGATTAGACCATAACTCCACATAACAATAGGTAGTGGAGCATTATTAATAGAAGATCTTTTCAGTCCAAGTTCCAAGGCACTCTTACTTATACCAAGTTTTTCAATTATAAATTTGCAAAGCTCATCAGAAGCTGGATTAATCTCATTATTAATGTTAATCATTTTATGTATGTTAATTATAATCCATTTGTCAATAAATTAAGTACTTGCTTTCTGATCAAACTTGATTTTCTTAAAATCATGAAAATTAATGTCCTTGCTATAAAAAAGATATTAACATTACTTCTTGAATATCTTACTAAGCTATCTGTCAAAATAGAAATTATGAATACATCAAGAAACCTAGAAATTGAGTATAAAAAAGGAATAATAGAAAAATTATTTTTAAAAAATGGTATCGACACGATATCTGTGAGGCACTTGACATCTCTCCAACATAGATTTAATCCTTGGCCACCTGCAGGGTGAACTTTATGAGCAGACTCTCCAACATAAATATATTTACCTGAGAAAAATGAGTAGTTAAAGACAAACTTGATGGGAAAATAACTTAGCTCGTCAATTATTGTGTCTGGCTCAATACCATAAGGAAGAATTGTAGATATATAATCTAAAAATAAAGATTTAGATAAACTCTTATTAAGAGTACCTTTTGCTATTGATTGACTACAAATGATTTGAAATAAGTCCCCTCCAAGAGGTAAAACTGCAAATGGGCCTTCAGAGTTTAATATTTCGAATGCTTCATTAGACTTTGCCCCTCTTAATAAAACCCTAGCAGTAATACAAATCTGATCATAATTGAAATTAAAGGATGGGGTTTTAAGCTTTTTTCTAATAGCTGAATTTGATCCATCTGCTGCAACGATTAAATCGTAATTATTTGTATTAGGTATAACCGATGTAGGTATTTTATTAATATTATCAATCTCTGATATAATTTCTAATATTGATAACATCAGATTTTTGTGTTCTGCAATCCAGCCTACAGCTGAATATTTTTGATTACATATATCTAAATCATTTACTAGAAATTGGACCGTTTTATTTAATTCATAATCAATAACATTTAGATGTTGAAAAGGGACTAGATGAGATTGCAAATGACTCCATATTCCAAGATTTAATAATATTTTTCTAGAGGAATGTGTTATCGCGTATGTTCTATCTCTATTTACAAGTTCATCATCTGACAATCTTTCATAAAGATCAACTCTACAGCCAGCATTTGCTAATGATATTGCTGCTAGTGATCCAGTTAATCCAGAACCTACAATTGCTATATTCATGCCATTTATTATATCAGTTATAACAATTTAAAATTAATTAAAAATTCTCATATTAACAAATTCCTCAAATGCAGGTCTAAGAAGAAAAGGATAAGTACCAACCCATAAATTAATTTCTGGACACCAGGCATCGCTTATTGCTTGAATCCTATCGAAGTCTTTTCTATTACTAAATACTACGCAGTTAATTCTCATTCCTTTAGTAAGTATATTGAACTTATTTTGAAATGGAAAACTTATATTTCCTATAAATCCATCTTCATCCTCTATATCCAAAACAACCCATTTTCTTTTTTTCTTTAACACCTCCAGCCTACCATCTTTATTTGCTTGTTCTTGTTCAATTTCGACCCTATCTTCTACATAAACATCAGAAATGTAGCCATCAACTAATGCTGAGAATGAGAAACTTTTAAACTTAGAATTTTTTCTGCTAGCTTCAAGTATTGGTCCCCACAATATGTACAACAGAAAGACAACACCTAGTACCAACCATAAAGAGTAAAACTGACTAGTTATTTGACTTTGGCTTATGAGCAAAGTAATTACACCTCCAATGGCAGAAATCATAATCCTTTGAAAAATTTTCTGGGGATTACCCAAGGCTGAATTAAATTGTTTCCCTGTTGCTACAGAGGGGATCATTTTATTTATTTCATTTTGCTTAATTGGAAATAACATTTGTGTTAATAACTAGAGGATTTTCTCTAGTCCATAAACTAATTTATCGAATGATCTGATTTTTTTGACTACTAATAGCACTCCAGGCATGTAAGCAGATCGATCAATAGTATTGTGAACTAACTCGTAAGTCTCCCCATTGGAACCAAACATGACTTGTTGATGAGCAACAAGTCCGGGTAATCGAACCGAGTGAAGTCTCAAACCACTAGGACGAGATCCACCTCGAGATCCTTCGAGAAATTCTTCTTCATTTACCAAAGATCTGTTAAATGTTGATCGTTGCTCCTCTATCAATTCAGCTGTTTTTATACAGGTTCCGCTTGGAGCATCAGCTTTTTTGTTGTGATGCATTTCGGTAAGTTCCGCGAACTCATAAAAACGAGCAGCTGCTGCTGCTGCTTGCTGAAGTAAAACCATACCAACTGAGAAGTTTGGAACAATTGCTGAACCAAGAGATGCTTTTTCTGCAAATTTAGAAAGCTCATCTAATTGATCTGGTGTTATTCCTGTCGTACCAATTACAGGATGGACTCCATAAGCAATGGATGTACGGGTGTGCATATAAGCAACTTTTGGATGAGTGAAATCGACTAATACGGCGGCTTTGTTTGAATTATCGTTTGGAAAGTTTTGACTAGCAGCACATAATGAGCCTTCAAAATCGCTTGAGAGGAAAACATCTAATGGCCCCAAGCCTATTAATGAACCTATGTCTTGACCCTCTTTATCCTTCTGAGTATCAATTGCTCCAACAAGTTGATAATCATTGGATGAATTAATTGCTTTAATAACTTCAGATCCCATTCGACCTAAAGCTCCTGCGACTAAAACTGGTATTGATTGATTAGCAGAACTCATTGGATTTTTTTTTACAATCATATTTGATATCGCTTGTAACACGCATTAACTAAATAACACACTAAAGGGCCACTGAACACTAGGCTTGGTCGAATTCCGATAGCAGAAAAGATGTTTACACAGGTTCGCTCAGCCAATCGCAGAGTTTCACCTGTCGAGAATCACAGCCATAAAGCAGTGATGAAGGCTGTTTATGTGGTTCTTGAGCCTCAATATCAAAATGCCCTTACCCAGGCTGCGAACTCATTAAACGAGCAAAATGGTCCTATTGGTATTGAACTTAATGGGTATTTAATAGAAGAACTTAGAAATACAGACAATTATGAAAGCTTTAAAAAAGATATAGAAAAAGCAGATTTATTCGTAGCTTCATTGATTTTTATTGAAGATTTGGCTCAAAAAGTTGTTGAAGCAGTTGAACCTCATAAGGAAAATCTGAAAGCGGCGGTGGTATTTCCATCTATGCCTGAGGTTATGCGATTGAACAAATTGGGCACTTTTTCAATGGCTCAGTTAGGTCAAAGCAAAAGCATTATTGGTGATTTTATGAAGAAGAGAAAAGAAGCAGGCGGGGCTGGTTTTCAAGATTCGATGTTAAAGCTTCTTAATACTCTTCCATCAATTCTCAAGTATCTCCCGGTTGACAAGGCTCAAGATGCTCGAAGTTTTATGCTTAGTTTTCAATATTGGTTAGGAGGTACTCCAGATAATCTAAGGAACTTCCTTTTAATGCTTGGAGATAAATATGTATTTCCAGAACTAACTATAGAAAAAGAACAAATTGAAGTTGCGGAGCCAGAGGTTTTTCCAGATTTGGGAATTTGGCATCCATTAGCTCCAAACATGTTTGAGGATAAAAAAGAATATTTAAATTGGATAGCTTCTAGAGATGACTTATCTGACAAGGCGAAAGAAGGACCAGTAATTGGTCTTGTACTCCAAAGAAGTCATATTGTTACTGGAGATGACGCCCACTACGTTGCCGTAATTCAAGAACTGGAATATCGCGGAGCAACAGTCATACCTATTTTTTGTGGTGGATTAGATTTTTCAAAGCCAGTAAACGAATTTTATTACGACCCAATAAAACCAGATCAACCAATTGTAGATGGTGTTGTTTCTCTTACCGGTTTTGCACTTGTAGGCGGGCCTGCAAGACAGGATCATCCAAAAGCAGTGGAGGCATTAAAGAAACTCAATAGACCTTATATGGTCGCACTTCCACTTGTTTTCCAAACGACACAGGAGTGGGAAGGTAGTGATTTAGGTCTTCATCCAGTTCAAGTTGCACTTCAGATTGCTATTCCTGAATTGGATGGTGCTATCGAGCCAATAGTTTTGTCTGGTAGAGATGATGCAACAGGCAAAGCCCATACACTTCAGGACAGAGTAGATGCAATAGCTGAGAGGGCTATTAGATGGTCATCATTAAGAATTAAAAAACGTGAGCAGAAGAAATTAGCTATTACTGTTTTTAGTTTTCCACCTGACAAAGGAAATGTTGGAACAGCTGCTTATTTAGACGTCTTTGGCTCTATTTATAGAGTTTTAGAAGAAATGAAGGAAAAAGGCTATTACATAAAAGATTTACCTAAGAATCCAAAAGAACTGATGGAGTCATTGATAAATGATCCTGAGGCATTACAAGGATCCCCTGAGCTATCGATAGCACATCGAATGAGCGTAAAAGAATATGAAAAATTAACTCCATACTCTGACCGCCTTGAAGAGAACTGGGGAAAACCCCCAGGAAATTTAAATAGTGACGGACAAAATCTTCTTATTTACGGAAAAGAATTTGGGAATGTTTTTGTTGGAGTACAGCCTACTTTTGGATATGAAGGTGATCCTATGAGATTGCTCTATTCCAGAAGTGCTAGTCCTCATCATGGTTTTGCAGCCTATTACACCTATCTAGAAAAAGTTTGGAAAGCTGATGCTGTCCTTCATTTTGGAACTCATGGTTCTCTTGAATTCATGCCCGGTAAACAAATGGGGATGAGTGAGACTTGTTATCCAGATTCATTAATTGGAGGTCTGCCTAATCTTTACTACTACGCAGCAAATAATCCTTCGGAAGCAACAATCGCAAAAAGAAGAGGATACGCTTCAACAATTAGTTATTTAACTCCCCCAGCTGAAAATGCTGGACTGTACAAAGGTCTAAAAGAACTTGGAGAGTTAGTTGGTTCTTATCAGCAATTAAGAGAAAGTGGAAGAGGAATTCAAATAGTTAATGCAATTGTTGAAACATCAAAAAAATGTAATCTTGATGAAGATGTAAAACTACCTGAAAAAGATGCTTCTGAATTAGAAATAGATGAAAGAGATTTGGTAGTTGGAAATGTTTATAAGCAATTAATGGAAATAGAAAGTCGATTATTACCTTGCGGCTTGCACACTATTGGAAAACCTGCCACTGCTGAAGAAGCGATTGCAACCTTAGTAAGTATTGCATCCATAGAAAGAGAAGATGATGGAATCAGATCCTTACCAGGTTTGCTAGCTGAATCAAAAGGAAAAACAATTGAAGAGGTCTATGAGGGTAATAACAAGGGCAAATTAGAGGATGTTGAACTTAATAAATTAATTACAGAAACATCAAGAGATGCAGTTGGTTCAATGGTTAAGTCTCTGACAGGAAGAGATGGGAGAGTAAATATGAAGAAGAGTATTTGGACACTAATTGTTGAGTTCTTAAGAGGTATTGGTTTCTCAATCCCATCACCATGGCAAGCATCAGCAAAAAAAGCAGGTTTTGTGAATGTAAATGCAAGTTCACTTGATAAATTATTTGACTATTTGAGATTTTGTTTAGAACAAATATGTGCTGATAAAGAAATGGAGAGCCTTTTAAAAGCTCTCGATGGAGATTATGTAATTCCTGGACCAGGTGGAGATCCTATTAGAAACCCTGGAGTATTACCAAGTGGTAAAAATATCCATGCATTAGATCCACAGTCGATTCCAACTGTTGCCGCAGTTGCATCAGCTAAAGGAGTTGTTGACAAGCTTATCGAAAGGCAAAAAGAGGAACAAGGCGCATGGCCTGAAACTATTGCATGTGTTCTTTGGGGTACTGATAACATAAAAACATATGGAGAATCATTAGCACAGATCCTTTGGTTTGTAGGTGTAAAACCAAAGCCAGATTCAGTGGGTAGGGTAAACAAATTAGAACTACTCTCTCTCGAGGAATTAGGAAGACCAAGAATCGACGTCGTTGTTAACTGTTCCGGTGTATTTAGGGATTTGTTTATTAATCAAATGGCATTAATTGATCAAGCAGTAAAAATGGCTGCAGAGGCCGATGAACCACTTGATCAAAATTTTGTAAGGAAACATACACTTGAGCAATCAGAAAAGGAAGGGAAAAGCATTAGGGAATCTGCAAGCAGAGTTTTTTCAAATGCGAGTGGAAGTTACAGTTCAAATGTCAATTTGGCAGTAGAGAATTCGACCTGGGAAGAAGAAAATGAGTTACAAGAAATGTACCTATCAAGGAAGACCTATGCTTTCAATGCTGATAATCCAGGTGAAATGAATCAGAACAGAGAGGTTTTTGAATCTGTTATGAAAACTGCAGATGTCACATTCCAAAATCTTGATTCGTCAGAAATATCACTAACAGATGTAAGTCATTACTTTGATTCAGATCCAACAAATTTAATCAAAAACCTTAGAGATGACGGTAAAGCACCAAGTAGTTATATAGCTGATACAACTACTGCAAATGCTCAGGTTAGATCATTAAGTGAAACTATTAGATTAGATTCTAGAACAAAATTACTTAACCCCAAATGGTACGAAGGTATGCTCAAGTCTGGATATGAAGGAGTGAGAGAGGTATCTAATAGACTTAATTACACATTAGGCTGGAGTGCGACTAGTGGCCAAGTCGATAATTTCGTATATGAAGAGTCAAACGAAACTTTTATAAATGATCCAGAGATGAGGAAAAGATTAATGGAATTGAATCCTCATAGTTTCAGAAGAATAGTTGGTACATTACTTGAAGTTAATGGTCGAGGATATTGGGAAACATCCGAGGAAAATATCGAACAATTAAAAGAACTTTATCAAGAAGTAGAAGATCGTATAGAAGGAGTTAATACAGAGGATTAATTACGTATTAAATTATTGATTTGGTCATTTTTATAACCTGAGAAATTTCTTTAATATCATGAACTCTTAAAATATCAACTCCAGCAATCACGCATCGAGAAGCAACTGCAGAGGTTCCAAATATTCTTTTGGTAGCGTCAGGTTCATTAATAACTGACCCGATAAATCTTTTTCTGGAGGCTCCTACTAATATTGGATATTTCATAGAAACAAATACATCTATATTTTTAAGCAAAGTTAAGTTATGATCTACATTCTTCGCAAAACCTAGTCCGGGATCAACAATAATCTGATCATTTTTTATACCTTTAGATACTGCTAAATCGATTTGATTTAATAATTCATTTTTCACATCGTCAACAACGTTTGAATATATAGCTAATGAATCCATTGTCTTGCTATTTCCACGACTATGAGTCAATACATATGGGCAACCTTTATCAGCAATAACATTAAATATTTCAGGATCATGACGTCCACCACTGACATCATTAATCCAATCGGCTCCTGCATCTAATACTTTCTTAGCAACTGAATGGTGAAATGTATCGACAGAAATAGGAACCTGCGGATGTAATAATTTCAATTCTTTTATTAATGGAGCCAATCTTTTAATCTCAATTTCGGCTCCAACCTCAGATGCACCAGGTCGCGTGCTCTGTGCCCCAATATCTAGAATATGTGCTCCTTGTTTAACACATAATGTTGAATGATTTATTGCAGATGGTAAATCAAAATACATACCACCATCACTGAATGAATCTTCAGTAATATTTACTATTGCCATTAAATGGGTTTCTCTTTCCCAATGCATAGGCCAGTATTTTTTAATTTGATTCGTAGTTAGCAATTCTTGCAAAATTTGTAGGATCTAAAGAAGCACCACCAACTAACACACCATCAATGTCTGACATAGACATTATCTCATCAATGTTATTTGATTTAACTGATCCACCATATTGAATAATGACGTCTTCGAATCCAATCCATTTACGAATGAGCGAGCAAATTCTATTAGCTTCATGGGATTCACAAGTTTTACCTGTTCCAATGGCCCATATTGGCTCATAAGCAACTATTAACCTTTTTACATCTATACCTTCAAGGCCTTGATCAATTTGCCTTTTAATGACCCTTTCAGCTTCACCAAGCTCCCTTTGTTGATAAGTTTCTCCAACACAAACAATTGGGATTAATTGATGATCTTGTGCTGATTGAGCTCTCTTATTTATCTGTTCATCACTTTCACTAAAATATTTTCTTGGCTCACTATGTCCAACAATTGCACATTTAACAGAAAGTTCATTAAGCATTAGAGGGGAGACCTCAGCTGTGTAGGCTCCACTGTCCTCCCAGTGAACATTCTGACTAGACAATGAAACGAATTCGCTTTTGTCTTTAATAAGCTCAGACAAAGGGTAGAGGGCTGTAAAGGGAGGTGCAATAACAACTTCCCTATCTTTCTTTGGTATATCTTTCAATAATGGAATAAACACACGCATGTACTCAATAGCCTCGGTGCATGTCATGTTCATCTTCCAATTCCCTGCAATGACCGGTTTACGCACGGCTGCTAGCTCCTCATTTTTCGCTTCTTGCCAACTTACGGCCTAGAGGATCAGAATTTGGAACTATGTATGTTTCATTAGCAAAAATAATTTGATCACCATCAATTAATTTTCGTCCTCTTCTAGTCTCTACTATGCCATTAACGCTTATTCCCCCTGATCTGATAACCATTTTCGCTTCTCCTCCAGTCTGAACGATTCCAACAAATTTTAGGTATTGATCTAGTTTCATTTACGAGCTTTTAAACTAAATATTGATATTTTGATGTAATGAACCAAAAAATCAAAATAGATCTTAACTACCTCTTAAGGAGACTTAAAGGACATACGCAGGTGTTAATACTTGGTGGTATCAGCATGCTTGTATATGTTCTTTGTTGGCCCATTCTTGCAAGGCTATCAGGTAAGTTAATACCGGCTATAGGTCAAGGGAATACAAAGCAAGTTTTAATTGTGATTGTACAGGCATTAATTATTTTTATCATTCAAAAAACAGCTCAATATCTTCAAGATAGTCTTTTAGCTAAACCAGCATTAGCACTAAGTCAAGATCTAAGAACGACACTTTTTAAAAAACTTCAGAAAACAAATATTCCTTTTATAGAAAAACTCTCATCTGGAGATATCGCCTACAGACTTACTGAGGATGTTGATCGTGTTGGTGAGGTTATTTATAAATCAATTCAAGATACTACACCATCTGCATTTCAATTATTAGCAGTATTTGGATATATGATATTTATTGATTGGAATTTATCACTTTCAACTATTATTTTAGCTCCGTTAATTGCATTATTGGTAAGCGATTTTGGAGGAAGAGTATTAAAAGCTTCTGAGCAAAGCCAAAAGAAAATAAGTTCTTTAGCTTCTTTGCTATCAGAGGCAATACAAGGTTTGCCAATGGTTAAAGCTTTTGCAGTTGAAGAATGGTTGCAAAAAGATTTTGATAAACAAGTTAAATTACACAAAGAGGCTAAATATAAAATGCTAACTCTTGTGGCACTTCAGCACCCAATAGTTGGTTTAATAGAAATAATTGGTATTTTGAGCATACTTACAATAGGAACCTACAGAATACAAAGTGGAGGAATTTCAAATGAAGAATTTGGAAGCTATTTTACAGCATTAATAATGCTAATTGATCCAATAAGTCACATAACAGTGAACTACAACGAGTTAAAGCAAGGACAAGCATCATTAAGAAGACTAAATGAAATAACTACTAATCCACTTGAAGTATCTACATACAAGAAGGGTATTAAACCTAATAATATAAGTGGTAAATTATCATTTAAAAATGTATTCTTCTCATATATTGATAAACATAATGTATTAAACGATATAAATTTAGATGTAGATTGCGGACAAATAATGGCTTTGGTTGGCTCCTCAGGTGCAGGGAAAAGCACAATTTTTTCATTGATATTAAAATTCATTGAGCCAACCAATGGATCTATATTTATTGACGACCATAAATTAAATGAACTCAATACTGACTACTTGAGAAAATTGATTGCTATTGTTCCGCAAAAAACATTTATTTTTTCAGGTACAATAGCTGAAGCTATAAGATTCGGAAGAACAGCCACTAGAAAAGATATTGTTAATGCTGCAAAAATTGCCAATGCACACAACTTTATTGAAAGACTTCCTAATGGCTACGAAACATACATAGAGGAAAGAGGTAGCAATCTTTCAGGAGGCCAATTACAGAGAATATCAATAGCGAGAGCTTTGCTAGGCGATCCCACAATTTTATTGCTTGACGAAGCAACAAGTGCACTAGATGCAGAAGCTGAAGAATCAGTTCAAAAAGGACTTCAACAAGCCATGACTAATCGAACAGTTCTTGTGATTGCTCATAGATTATCGACGATACAAAAAGCAAATAAGATAGCAGTAATTGAAAAGGGGAGAGTTTGTGAAGTAGGTAATCATTATGATTTAATCAAGAAACAAGGTAGATATAAAGAATTTTGCGATAAACAGTTTATTGAGACTTATTAATAATATATTTAATGTTATATTATTAATAAGCTAATACTAAATTAATGACTAGTTTACCTTCAAACAACAAAGAAGCAATACTTACTTTCGAGGATAAAAAATATGATCTAAAAAGCCTATCTCAAGATGTAAAAGAGCTTGTCAAAGGAATGCAGGTGGCTGATGCACAACTCAGAATGCACGAAGATACACTTAAAGTATTAGCAGTTGGACGCCAACATCTAGCAATGCAATTAAAATCTAAACTAGAATCAATTGAACCAATAAAGTAATAAATAAGTAATTTCTTAATAAGAAATTATTGTATTAAAATAAATCTAATATGACAAAAGCTGGCATCTATAATTAAAAAAATTAATTTATAGTAAATATTTCTTCTAACTAAAAGCAATAAATAATTTTCGACTGTCTTCAAAAACGGAGAGAATTATGAGAGAATCTAAAAAAAATATAAAGGGGAGAGATGGGAGCTAAAGGCTACTGGTTAAAACAGGCTAAAATTGAAAGTACTGAACAATTTATCGAATACGTTAAAACCGTAGTCCCATGGCTAAGATCAGTTGGTGGAACAATAATTGCTAAAGATGTAAACCAAAATTCAGATCTAAACGAATGGGATGGAGGACAATTAGGAGTTATTGTTGAATTTGAATCTAAAGCCGCAGCACAAAAGGCCTTTAATTCATCTGAATTTCAAGAGTACATAAAATATAGTGGAATAGATAAGAAGTTATCGCTGTCAATAATTGGATAATTGCATTATTCTCATGATTGAATAGGTAGTAATGATTAATTATGATAAAAGATTCATCAACTCTTCAAAAAGGGCAAATACTCAGAATTGAAATAAACGAAGTCAAAGATCGTTTACCGCAAAATATTTTAGAATTTATCAAAAAGGAGCCCACCGTAGAATTAGTTGGATATAAAATGGTAGATGGGAATCAATTTGGCCTAGTAGTTAAACTTAAAAATGGTCAAATAAATTGGTTTTTCGAAAAGGAGTTATCAATATTAATGTAATTAATACCTAATTACATTAATAATTATATGACTAAAAGATACATAACAGGATGACAATTGATTGATAAAGTATATTAATGATAGTTGGATAAAAAGATTATGCCTCATAACCAAGTCACAGTTGTAATGGGTGGACTAATGCATATTCCTTTGAT
Organism: Prochlorococcus sp. MIT2302; assembly: GCF_059772385.1. Classification (NCBI taxonomy): domain Bacteria; kingdom Bacillati; phylum Cyanobacteriota; class Cyanophyceae; order Synechococcales; family Prochlorococcaceae; genus Prochlorococcus; species Prochlorococcus sp. MIT2302. Next base: position 382,262 of record NZ_CM186285.1, read on the forward strand.
AATACTAGTTCTAAGATTTATTGAAAATAGATTTAGCAATAGAAGCTGGACTAAAGAAGAACTTAATTACAATAAAGCACAATAATACATTATATAAAATTTAAATCTATTGTTAGACTTTATAAAACGACGAATTGAATTACTAGTGAAAACGATTGTGATTACAGGCCCTTCAGGCTCTGGTAAATCTTTTTTAAGCAATAAGTTATCTAATCTATTTGAAAATTCAATACTAATAAAAACAGATTCATATTATAAAGATAATATATTAATCCGTTTTTTATCTAAATTTCTATTTGATATTTATGATAGACCATTTAGTATCAGGAAAAAAGAATTAAAAAAAACAATAGAAGCTATTTATATGAGAAGAAGTGAAATTAAATTATTCCAATATGATTTTGTAAAAAAAAAATCAAGTAATTCAATAAAAAAAATAAGGTATAATGGTGAAAATCAAATATTAATATTGGAGGGAATATTCGCTCATAGACTAGATTTAAATTATAGAAAAACTGTAAATATTCTTTGTAAGGAAGATAAAGAAATCTGTTTAGAAAGAAGATTGAGAAGAGATAAAACAAAAAGAGGTAGATCTCAAGATGAAATTATAAAAAAATTTACTAGCTCATGGAATTTATTTTATATAAATTTTAAAACCCATATAAACTATAACCAAGTAATAAAAATAAATACATCAGATAAAATTAATTATTATGATTTAATTTACAAAATAAACAATCATTTTTATAAAATTAACTAAGAAAAATAAAAATAAATATTTTCCTTAGTTAATATTAATTTTTAAAAAGTAAATTTAAGTATTTATTTTTTTACCTCAGGAGCATTCATTCCATCATAGTCAGGTCCAACCATTAAACCAACAATCGCAAATAATGCAATTGATGCAACTCCAACTAAGACTGCTGTTGGCGCTGGTGTACTAGTAAGACCAGCGATTAATAAATTGCCCATGAAAGTTAAATAAAGCAAAGTATAAATAGCAGAAAATGCAATAAATAAATTAATTAGTTACTGGTTTTGAATTAAATAATATAAAATAGAAAATTTTATACATTGATAAGAAACGATTGTTTGAAGCTTATAAAATATTCTATACAAAATCATTTATTAATCGTTAACACCAGAATAAAAACAATTATTGAAACTAATTTCAATAATTGTTTTTGTATTGATTAGCAAAAAAAGTGGGTAAAAATGCAAAGCACATTAACCCACTTGATTCTGAGTAAATAATCTAGTTATTTAGATGTGTTTGGATCGTTAAAACCATCGTAATCAGGGCCAACTACGACAGCCATAATTCCAAACAGGGCCATAAATGCGATACCTACGATTGGTGCAGTAGGAGCTGGTGTACTTAATAGGCCAGCGAAGGTTAAAGGAAGCATGTTCTTTAGTAAGACCCAATATAAATACCAGTCATTAGGAGATATGACCATTGATATTTTACTTTGTAACATTTGGCTCAAACAAAAGTAAGCTATTACTGGCTTTAGGAAGACAATCATGAAGTAGATCAGTAAATAGAATATTCAATGTAAGGAAATCATCGCAACAGGAATAATTGAAATATTTCTGATAAACGCGTATAACAATAACAAAAATATCAATAATGAACTATAAATTATTGGATATAATATTAATAACAAAAATTACATATATAATATAAGACAATTAAAATAATTTCTAAATATCTAAGTGATTAAACATTTACGTCCAGTAACGCCTGTGGAAGAATTTGAAGAAGCTTGTAGAAAAGCTAAATTAGATAATAAAGAACAAAGAATCATTGATCATATAAGATATGTTGGGGTATTTACACAACCGTCTCTAACTAAAGAACTTAAATTAGATTCCAAGCCACCGATATTATCAGTGCTGTGTGAAATATGTAGAAAGATTGGTAAATTTATGCCTGAACACTTTAGTGAGGTGAGAGTTTGGTCTAAAGCAATTAATGAGCATAATGTAAAATGGGATGGAGACCTTATCTGCTCACTAGCATGGGACAAAGACGGAGAACGACTATCACCAGAAAACGGAACTTGTCTTTACCATACTTTTGCTGTCCATAAAGAATTATTCCAGGGACTAGATTAAAATTCTTTTATTAATTACTAAATTAAGCAATTAACCTTGACTTAAGTACTCAAACAAAACATTATTAAAACCTAACTCCTCAGCTGAATATTCAAGCATTAAATTATCAGATTCAAGTTGGGAATAGAAGCATCTAATTTCATCGGATTCATCACCTGATAGTGGAATGCCGTCGACAACGTCAAAGATGATTTTTTGTCGATCAATTTCCTGAAGAACCTCATTTGCCATAATGATCAAATTAAGTACTAACAAATTCATAGCTAACACTTTGAAACTAAAAAAGCAATTAAAACATTCCTTTACGAAAAGCTCATAGAGTTAAAATAAAGAAACTTCTAATCGATGCAAAGACGATTCATCAACTAAGGAAAGAACCATATCAATCAGAGAAAAATCTGCAACTTTACATAAATTCACCTATGCTTTACATTCCTTATTAAAGACTTTTGGACCGTGCTTGAACAAGAGGGAAATGTTGATGCAAGTGCAAGAAGATCTCCTGTCATAGCAGTAACTATGGCAACAAGTAGGCAAGGTATTGGAGTTGTTAAAGAATTAAGCAAAACAAACAAATATCAAATACGTGCCATAACAAGAAACATAAAAAGTCCGAAAGCTTTAGAGCTGGGGAGTCTTGTAAACGTAGAACTAGTCAAAGGTGATTTAATGGATCCTGAAAGCTTGAGTAGAGCTTTTGATGGAGTTGACGCAGTTTTTGGTAATACAACTCCTACAAAAGGATGGAAAGTATTCAGAGGGAGTATTGTAAGGTCTTATGAAATCGAACAAGGCTTTAACTTGATTAATCAAGTTAAAGCTGCTTATAAAAAAGGGCAACTAAATCATTTTATATTCAGCTCAATTAGCAAGGCAAAAGATCCATTAAAAAATGATCCTGCGCCAGGACATTTTACGAGTAAATGGGATATCGAGGAATATATACAAAAATGTAAACTTAATGAAATTACTACTGTCTTAAGGCCAGTTAGTTATTTTGAAAATTTTGAAAACAAATTGCCTGGATACACTATCTCTAAAAAGATATTCCCTGGAATTGTTAATAAGGACTTTAAGTGGCAGACAATTGCTGTTGAAGATGTAGGTAAATGGGTAAGAGGTGTACTATCAAAGCCTGAGAAATATAAGAATCAATCTATCAATATTGCAGGAGAGGAGCTAACAGGAATAGAAATGGCGATGATTCTCCAAAGGCTTGTTGCTTCAGAAGGACTTCAAACAAATTATGTAATGATTCCTAGAGTAGCTATGAAGTTACTTGAATACGACATAGGTGTTATGGCTGATTGGATCGAAAGAACAGGTTATGGAGCTGATATGCAAAAACTTAAAACGATACAGGCTGATTTAAACATTGTGCCAACGTCTCTCAAAGACTGGCTTAAAAGAAAACTTGAAGAACAGAATAAAACACAAAATACATGGACAAGGCAATGGAAATCATCTCAATGGAAGTTGCAATGGGATAAATAATTTCGTAAGAATTTTCAGTTAAATTAAAACTATAAACCATTAATCTCAATCGACTTTGCTATCGATCTAAGTAACTCTACTATCTCATTGTCATCACAACGGGTATCATCCTTTAGCTCTATACATAAATCTCTAATAGCAACATTAGTTGACCACCATATACCTGATGTTTCAGTATCATCAAAGTCTAAATCGGGCATTAGTTTTATCTGATTAGAAATTACGATATTTTTGAGCATCATTAGATGAGTTTTCTAATGCTTTTAATTCTTCAGGTATTTCCAAATCTAAACCTTCTAACAATTTCTTTAAAAGGAGTTTATTGTTTGATTCGCTTTTAAAAGGCCTAAAATTAAGAATAAAATAAAATGTAAGGCAACATACTAATAATATTAAAAATGAATATAAATACGTAATGTTGATCATCAAAAAAATCTATTGCATATATATATTCATACCAAATCGCACAAAAATCAATAAAAGTTATAAAAATAATAATATAGTAGTTATCAAAAAATTAGAATATTATTAAAGATAGCCACGGTAAGTATTTATTACTAGTCGAAATGGTCTCTGAGTAAGGGATCGCATCATTCCTAGCAGTAACTGTAATAAAAAAATAAATTTGGAATATCTAAAATGTATTTTGAATTTATTAAAAATATAAGAGTTATTTATAATTTAGATTAACATGCAAAGAAACTAGCAAATTAAGTCATAAAATAAAAAAAATGTTTTTTGATTTATGCTTACTAATATAAGTTATATATTTTTAATCTCAGCACTATTAATTCTGGGTGGGTGGACTTTTAAAGCTTTGATATCATTAGCTCAAGGAAAACCTATAAAAATTAATCTCAAAAACCCACTAAATCTAAGCGCAAGGTGGCCTAAAGATACTAAAAAGAAGTAAAAAATTATCTAAGAACTAAAACATTAGTTTTACTCCGTAATATAAAGCCTTTTGATAGATTATCATTAATATAAAATTAGAAAAGTCTAAAACAAGATAGATGCTCGAATCCTTAGATCCTTTTCAACAACTATTACTAGGTGTCTCTAGCGTAGGCTTACTAATGATAGTTTTAGTGATTTTTCTTACAGCAAGTCCTAACTTTGAAAACACAGACAGATTAAAAAAAATTTTAGATTTTATTGATAAAAAGAATTAATTTCCTTATTAAGAAAATTTTAGAAGCTGAACTTTTACAGTAAACGAAACTCTAGTAACTTTCTAATATTCTCAAAGGTTAACTTATTCTGATAACTCTCTAAATCATAACTAATGTTGATAGTAATTTATCACTTCTAGAAATGCTAAAAGAATTATTCGAAAATAACAAATACACGATATTTGCAGGTCTAAGCACTGTATCTCTTGTCTTTACGTCAATCTCAATTATTTCTCTATCAAAATCAGTTAATGAAATTTCAATTGATTTAGAACCTCTTTCAGCATGGGCTGAGTCACAAAATGACTGCATAACAAAGACATTTCGTATCGACGGAAAAAATACACAAGGAATTCCTTCAAAGGTATGGAGCTGTAATGGAGGTGGCCAATAGCACCATTTTACTGCTCCGAATTACGCCTATTACTCCCCCCATCTTTTTCCAATCTCATATCCCCATTGCTTGGCAAGTTCTACGACATCTTCGTGCGTTTGACATCTAATAATTAATTCATATTTGTCTGGAGAGCTTTTAATTAGTTCAACCAACTGATTTAGTTGATCAATTTTGTATAGGAAATATTCATAATCTTTTTTTGACATCTTTAATTTATATCTGACTTTTAAATAGTTAATTAATCAAAATATATATAAATTAAAAAAAGGAAAAATAATTTAATAAAATAAAAATTAAAAAATTGATAATTAGGATTGTAAGTGATTTGGCTGTTTCCAAACATATCTATCGATTGCTTTTTCCTTCTTTACGGCAACACAGTTTGTAGCTATATGCCAAAGAGACTTATGGATGGGGGTAGGATTGTAGAGATATACTTTTGGAAATTTCTCTTTCAAAATTCTCGTTGCAAGTCTTGCATGATAGTGAGGTATTGTTGGTTCAATATGATGAATAGCGTGAGTAGAACCTATTGAGTGATGCAGAAAATCTAAAATTCGTCCATAAGGCCTATCTATAGATAAGAATGCTCCTCTCATGTACGAAAATTGACTTGAACCTAAATGTGGAACATCCGTGTCTGTGTGATGAAGCCATGTATAAATAACAAGCCAAATATTGACGACGATTAGAGGTCCTAGGTAAAGACTAATCATTGAATTTATTCCAAAATATAAAGTCCAAGAAGTCAGTAAAAGCAACATAAAAACAATTCCCCAATCTGAGATCCATACCTTTTTGGCCCATATAGATGGCCATAGTTTTTTTGAGAACGGGGCAGCTGGCCAGAAATGGTTGCTTGTCCCATACTTAGGTCCACCGGTTTTACCCAAAAGTAAGTACGCTGGCCATCCAAGAATCAAGTGAAGGAATAATTGGTTAAAGCCATACAGTATTTTCCCAAGAAATAATGATGACTCCATTTCATTTTCACCACCTTTTTTTTCAAATTTACCATCCCCGGAAATCACAACTGGAACATGCGTCTCACCATCTGTTATGTGATTAGTAAACGCATGGTGAACTGCGTGTGATCTTTGCCATGAAAAGTAAGGGACAAGTAAAAAAGAATGAAGGGCATATCCGACAAGTGTTTCTAATCTACGATTATCTGAAAAAGCACCATGTCCACATTCATGAGCTAAGACCCAAAGCCCCATTGATGTTGTTCCAGAGATGATTGCATATAAAATCCACAGTGGAATCATTTCTTTAGTGAGAGGAATAGATAGTCCAAGCAAAACTACAAATATCTGAATCCCTATCGTCCTTGAAAGATAAAAAAGAGATCTATTCGTCTGGCGAGTAAAGCAATGCTTAGGGATGGCCTCTCTAACATCTTTTCTCGATGGAATATCTTCAAGTGAAATTTCTAATGCTTTCCCATTAAGTCCAGAGGGAAGGAAAGAACTTTTGTATATTTTTTTTTTGTTCATCTCGCATTTAGTAAGCAAACTTTTTTCCAATTTCTTTAATAACATGATTAGCTCTATACAACGTTACTCTCTATAGTGCTATGAGGCTATAGCAATTTCTAATATTCACAAAAAATAGTTCCTCAAAGAACAATAAATTGTTATTAAAGTGCCTTTATTTAATCTAATCCCTGACAAAAGAATAACTTGAATATTGATAAAAAATACTAATATATTCTATGATCTATTATTTCTACTTTCTGGATACTCAACTGATCCATCCTCCCTCCTTATAGGTTTTGAATATAGAACTCTTAATAAACCTTTGGTATCCATATTAGGACTTGTAATGAAAAAGCTAATAAGAAAAAAACCACCAAATATTATTAATACAATTATGAGTGGTAAAGAAAGGCCCATTTCCGAGAATGATAATAAGAATAAAAACATTTTAGATAATAATAAATAGAACGATTTTTTTAATCATAGACGATCTCTTAAAGTAAAAAACATATGTAAATGATTACAAAATTATTTACAATTGAATTTTCTCGAAAGGAGACTCAACTATATCTTTATTTTTAAGAAATACATTATATGTATTTTTATCTTTTTTAAAACTTATATTTTTAAAAGGCTTTCCATCAATAAAATGGATAGCAGAACCACCTTCTATAGCAATACAATTTCTTATTTTTTTTTCAATTAATAGTTTTTGTACATATGGAATGCGTTCAGGTTCTTCATCGTAATGAGGACAACATGTGCCTTTAATAAAATCTAAACAAGGCAAAGTCTTTAATTCATTATCCCAAGAATCTGTAATTCCACTAGTAAACCAACAAATGGCGCCAGCACTTACACCGCTCATTATCACCCCTTCATTATATGCATCATTAAGTAATGAACTCATACCCCAATCATTCCACACGGCAAGCATGCTCTTTGTATTACCACCACCAACAAAAACGACATCCATATTCAAGATATGGTTATGGATATCAATAGTTCTTTTGAAAAATTCAATATGAGATGGTATACAGTTTAAGCGTGTAAAAATCGAATAGAAGCGAACAATATAAGAATCATCATCTCCAGTTGCAGTTGGTATAAAACAGATTTTTGGGTAATTTTTTTCTGAAAGATTAAGAATATATTTTTCGATTAAGTAAGGTGAATTACTTCTCCCAAAACCTCCACCACCAATTGCGATAATATTTTTTTTCAAAGAGCCGTAGTATAACTTTTAACATAATACGACTATATAAAATATTTATGACATAAACTAATGAAATGTTTTTTAATTTGAATATGAATTATAAAACAATCATTACTACCAGGAAATAATACTACCGTCCCATGCAAGAAACTTACCTGAATCTGATGGTTCTTGATCAGCGATAACATTAATCAAATACTCACAAGATTGAGAGGGAGTAAAAAGCTTACCCTTGGGTACTGCAGTCTGAAATGGTTTTGATAATTTAGTGTCACAAGTACCTGGATGCAATAAAGATACAATTGCAAGTGGATATTTTCGACGCCATTCAATACTCAGTGTTTTCAGTAATTGATTTTGAGCAGCCTTAGATGCTCTGTATGAATACCAACCACCTAGCCTATTATCTCCAATACTACCAACTCTGGCGCTTAGACTTGCAAAAGAGAAGGGACAGTCTGTTCTTATAAATTTTTCAATACTTTTTGCAATTAAGATAGGAGCAATTGCATTAATAGAAAAATTCTTACTAATATTAGAACGATTTATATGAGATAGTCTTTTTTCAGGTTTTACAAGGCTTGAATGAAGAAAGCCACTTGTATTTATAACAAGTCGAAGCGGCTTATTAATAAGCTCAAGCTGGTTTTCAAAAGAATTAAATGAATTGTCATTCTCCAAATCTAAATAAATAGCATTTTTATTATTATTGAGATTTCGGCCACATATAAAAACATCAAGCATTGGAGCTTCAGTCGACAAATAATCAAAAATACATTTACCTATATCCCCAGCTCCAATTATTAGTGCGACACCTTCCCATTCTCGAATCGTCATCTTATAAAGAAATTTTGATCAATGATAGAGAGGTATTACTTCAATTGGGATTAAAAATTTTCAAAATATCTAGATTAAATCATATATGATGGATAAAAGTATACAATAAAATAAATGTAGAGACAAAATGGAAAATGATTGGTTGTATGAATTTCAACAATATATTAAAAATTTTACAGCTTTAATCATTTTATTTTTTCTAATAATAATAATTTTAATTGTCTTATTTTAAGATTATAAACTAGATAAATACATTAGAAGCCACTATATTCACTAAAAATTGTTATATTAATAGTAAAAACACATGGCGATAACAGCAACTTATTATGGTGCGAATGGGTGGCTTATAGAATTGGATCAAACAAGAATTTTGATAGATCCTTGGTTGAATGGAAATTTGACATTCCCCCCTGGAGACTGGCTAATTAAAGGTGAATTAACAAAACAAATTGATATCCCCAAAGACATTGATTATTTATTACTAACACAAGGCCAACCGGATCATGCCCACCCTCCAACACTTCATAAAATAGATAAAGCTACTTCAGTAATTGCATCAGAAGCTGCAAGCAATGTTGTTCGACAAATTGGCTTCACTAAAGTAAATTCTCTAAAACCGGGAGAAAGCTTTAAAGATAGAAGAATAAATATACAAGCAACTTCAGGGGCATCAGTACCAAATATTGAGAATGGCTATATTATTGATTCAGGCGGAGATTCAATTTACATTGAACCACATGGCTTTCTTGATAAGAAAATAAAACCAAGAAATATAGATTTAGTCATAACACCGGTAATAGATTTTTCATTGCCAATTGCAGGTAAATTTATAAAAGGTAAAACTGTATTACCCGAATTATTAAAGCTATTTAACCCAAAATTAATTTTAGCAAGCACAACAGGTGGAGATATTACTTTTACGGGAATAATAAACAATATTATTAAAGTCGAAGGATCAGTTGAAGATATAAGTTTATTTAAAGATACTAGTACTAACTTTATTAATCCTGAACCATTAAAAAAATATGAAATTAGAGAATATTCATAAAGATATTAGCTTTGAATTTCGTAATTTAATCTTCCTGCATAATATAAAATTGTGAAACTTGGTTTAACATTTTTATAACAACTTCGTTACTACACTTTGTTCTTTCTTGAAGTCTCATGCAGGCTTCCTTGATGTTTACAAAAGCGTCCTCTCTCATTTCAGATAACTGTTCTTCAGTATACTCAGCTTTACTCATCGTGACTAATGAAAAACCTTTTTAATACTAGTATACTCACACCTTACAAAAACAAAACAGCCTAAGTATTAATTAAATCTGATAATGATTTAAATTGCTTACGATATTTAATAAGCGTAACTAAATCTGGAAAACCTTCTTTTGTTAGTTTAGATATGAATAATTTCTCAAAGCCTAATATTTGCTGAGTAGAACCATTTTCATCATCAGGTCTAAATAAAGAATTTGTCTTGTCATATAACCTATGATAAAGATCTAAATCTGCTTCAGTATCAAAAACTGAACCATCTTCGGCCTTAAAAGATTTTTTATTAATACTTTTAAACAAATAAAGCGTAAGAAATGCTATTGCTACAATTATAAAAATAGCTATTGCTATAAATGTAATATCCATAAATTTAGTTAGAACTAGATTGCATAATAGATGAAAATGATCAAAAATGGAACATAATATTGATAAAATGAGTATCGTCACTTAATTCAATTGAAAAGTTAGTTGAAAGCAATACACAATATATAAAATTCTATATAATAAATAAGTACTTTAATTATGTAAAAATGTATATTATACTATTAATCTTAATTATACTTATATTAACTATTGGTATTTTTAATTATTTAATTAATAGGCAAAGGAGAAATTATTATATTAGAGCTGGTAAAAAATGGGATGGAATAGTCAGAGAGCTAAGAAGAAGAAAATAGATTTTTAATTATATTCTCCTGGTACATCATTCTTTTGAACTGTAATTCTTCCAACTTTTTTTCCTGAAAACCTTAGCAATTCATCTCCTGAAAATTCATAACCCTTCTTTAATGCAATAAGGGCAACATCATCTGCAGTCGAGGAAGAGAGAACTTCTTCTTTTAACGAGTCATCATTTTGCATTTCCTTCAAGAATTTTCTTATTTGATCTAATGACATTTAAGAAAACTGAATACATTTATTTTCTTTATATTAACACAGAACTAGAGTATTAAATATAAAAATTATACATCAAAAATATTAATTGCCAAGTTCATAAATTATTAAACCTTATTGTATAGTTGATAAATAATAATAAAATCATCAATTTTTCTTAGTGTTAACAATTATAATTTCATTTAAATTAAGCCAGTATACTCTTATCCATAGGACCAAAAAGATAATATATTTCATGCGCTTCAAGTAATCCATAAACTAAGACAATATCAAAAGTCGCAACAACAAATTATTGCGATTGTTCATTCAAAACAAATATGATAAAAATACAGACATTAGAGAATCAGGTTATACTTGTGCCAAAATAAAGTTTAATCAATCCAGATAAAATAAAAGATAATACATCCGACTATTCCTTAAGAAAACTAATAAAAATTCAGCCAGAGTGCCCCCAATCGCAAGGCAAAGCCAAAACCCAATCATCAATTGAGGGTCCTAGCCATTCCCTGTATTCTTGAAATATACATCTTTTGATATTAGTATCAGATTCAGACTCCATTCGCCGCACAGCATAGGAAACAACATCATTGAGTGTTGATTTCAATTGATTATCATCGTTCATTTAATCAATTACAAATCTAATTACCTTAGACTTAGCAATAAAAACTAGAAATAAAAACATTAATCATTATAGAATCATAAAAATTTAATTTTTAATGTGGCTAAGTTGAGAGTAAAGGAACTCGCAGAGGCCCTAAGTATTGATTCCTCTGAGATAATTGCATCATGTGCTCTTCTAGAAATTCCTGCATCATCACCTCTATCATCACTTTCAATAGAGCAATGCAAAAAAATAATTGATCATATTCAAAAATATAAGGAGTGAATTATTGATAAGTTGTTGTTAAGTATGATTATACCCAAAATATAAAAACAACGCCCAATAGTGAAAAATGTAAGAGGTATTAATTAATTATAAATAGATAATTTATTAATAATGAATATTTAAGAAGTTATCTACAAATCATTAGCTTCTCTGAACAATGCATCTTGATAATCCGAATCTTTTTTTAAATTTTCCATCTTGATTGGATCAAAATGATCTATTAATGACTTACCAAATTCAAAAATTTCCATATCAGAAAAACCTTGATCTCGCAAATTGGCTAAAATTGCTGATATATCCTGGAAAGCCTCCTTACATAATTCTTTTTTGTCTTCCGATGTAAGATCTTCCATATTTGATAATTACAAGTTACTCTAATTTAATCATACTATGATTAATGATAGTATCAGATGATTATTATTAAGGTAAAATTATACGTATAGAAATAAAAACGAATAAATATTTTATTCATTCATCACTATAGAATCAAATTAAGACAAATGGATTAATTTGAATCTTATTAAATCAAATAAATTAAAAAACTATTTAAAGTTATGGGCGGGCCCAATATCATTACTCACTTTCTTATTTTTATTTGGGGCATTGGGTTATCGAATTACAGAAGGATGGGATTGGGGAGATTGTTTATGGATGGTACTGATAACTGTTACAACAATAGGTTTTGGTGAGGTCGAAGTTTTAAGTTCTGCTGGCAGGATAATAACTTTTTTAATAATTGGAGGAGGTCTATTTGTAATTCAAATAACACTGCAAAGGTTTATACAATTGTCTGAGCTAGGCTATTTTATAAAATTAAAGGAGCTTAGACTAAAGAGGTTTATTAGGAGGATGCAAAATCATGTAATCATTTGCGGGTATGGTCGTACAGGAAAAGAAATAGCTGATCAATTAGGCTCTGAGAAAATATCTACTTTAATATTAGAAGTTGACCCTGCTAGAAAGAGTCAAGCGGAAGAAAACGGTTTCAACGTCTTATTAGCAGACGCCACAATGGACGAATCACTTTTACTTGCTGGAGTAAAGAATTGTCGAAGTCTAGTTGTTACTCTTCCAAGTGATGCAGCTAATTTATATGTTGTACTAAGTGCAAAAGCACTTAATGATAATTGTAGATTAATCGCTAGGGCTGCGAACGAAGAAGCCGCAAATAAATTAAAACTTGCAGGGGCTAATGCAGTAGTTAGTCCATATGTTGCGGCAGGAAGGACTATGGCCGCCTCTGCATTAAGACCCATAGCTGTTGATTTTATAGATTTACTAGCAGGCTCAGATTGCGAAATAGAAGAATTCAAAGTAACAGAAGATATAGATATAATTAACAATTTTACAAGCGAAAAAAATAAAGTTATTAATTTCTCAAAACAAGGAGAGGCACTGCTACTGGCAACTAAAGTTTCTGGAAAATTAACTGGTAACCCGATAGACAATTTTGCGATCTCAGCAGGTATGGTTATGATATTTTTAGGAAGTAAGGAGCAATTAGACAGAGTAAGAGTTCGCTTTAATGACGTTTTAGTAAAAACATCATAAACGCTGCCAATATTATTTAAAGACGAGGGTAAACACTACAAAGAGTTCATGACAGCATCGGACTTTTTACATTAGAACATTCCTAGTCGAACTTAATGGATGAAGTTACAAACAAAGGAAAGCAATGTTGACGATAGAAGACAGAGAATTGCTCCATTAAATGCTAATGGCAGCATATTCACAAAAGACTATGTAGATTTCTTAAACGAAGCTGGTTGGAGATTAGAAAAAAAAATGCCTTCAAACAATAATAATTATTCGGATTTGCTAGAAGACACAGACTGGAAATCAAATAATACAGATTTTTCTTGCTCAAGACACTACAGGAGAGATCTTGATGCTTTGAGTTGAAAAACTTATTCAGCAAAGGATAAAATTTATGAATAGACCCCAAAAGCTAATATACAAAAACATAATTTAGAAATATGGATACTCACCAGCAACCATGGAAGGTTTGGATGTTTGTTTTGTGTCTAAACATAGCTGCCATTGGTGGTGCTATTTACCTTAAGTCAAATGGGATTGATTTATACTCCTTCAGAGGTGGCTCTTGATTTTACAAGAAGAAGCTGACTTAACACAAAAAAATAGATGCAAAAATAAAATGGAAAAAGAAAATGAAGGCAAATGGAAGAAAGCTTTAGATAACATGTTAATCTACAACCTTTATATATTAATAATAGGGTCAATATTATTGGCTGTAAGTTTTTTGGTAGGTGTTAATGGTAACTCATATTTATATAGTTTATTTCAAAAATTATGGTACCCAGTTTTTATTCCCTCATTAAGTCTCTTCTTTACAGCAATATTGATTGAAGCGATTTTTAATAATCTAATAGATAGACATAATAAGTAAAATAAATAAAAGTTAGGCTTTCAAGACTTTAGAATAATAAATTGTATTTAAAATAAATTCGAATAAAATAAAAAATATCTATGTAAATACGATGAGATTAAAAGTTAGCATGATTAATGTTCTAGGAAATTTTCATGAAGAGACTTTTCTTTCTAATAATCAGAGTGAAGCAAAAAGGAATGTTAAGTTATTTAATCCAAGTAATAAGGTGTTAGACGCTAAATAGATATATAAATATTTCTACTAATAACAACAACAAATGGAAGAATTAACTTATAAGGATCTAACTAAAACTGAATTAGACAATCTTAAAGATATTTATATATCAAGTAAGATTGATTCAATGACTGAAAGCGATTTAAGGGAATTTGTAAAGCAAATCATCATCGATCAAGTAAAAGGGACTGTCGGTAATGCAGAAGAGAAAGAAGTTTGGGAAGAAATTAAAGATCATTTTTCAGAGGATTTAACTAAAAAGATTCTGGAAGTAAAACAAAAATGCAGTAAAAATCCACACCTAGAATTAAAAACTCAAGAAGAGATCGAATTTAATAGAAGACTTGGACTTTTAAAACAACAGCAAGAGGAGAAACCGAGTATTGACATGTGGGAAGATTGAATATCCATAATAATTTCATGAGTATATTCTAATATTGGGATTTAGTAGTATTTCAAGTTAAATATAGATATGTAAGTCGAAAAAAGATTGCAAAAATTAAATATAAAAAACTTCTTACAGATCTGTATTTTAATTCATTCAAAAATATAAAATTTTTACCAGAAGGAAAGAATAATGAAAGAAATGAAAAGTAAAATGAAATTTTTTCACACGATGAGAATGTGCTTATGATTGCATGTTTAGGATCATTAATATTTAAAGATAGAAAAAAGAAATTAAGAAAAAAAATGATTGATAAAATTAACAATGAATTTATTAAAATCATTAAATTAACAATCATACTGTAATCCAGTTTTATAATTCTTTTTTTTATTTCCTTAAGATGAGAATTATCCAAACGAAAATATTCAGTTTGAGGAATCCTATAATCTTTATAGCGATAGTGTAACTCTTTTTCTAATTTTATATAATCACTTGTGTACAATTTAGCAATTACATTATCTGGTTTCAGTTGCCTCATCCTATTCTTAAAATTTTTAGTTATTCCAATCTTGTAGATATCTCTATTTCTAATTAAATATAGCCATCCACTCATTAACTTTTTATATTATAATTTACAATATACATGCAATTTATGCTGCCTCAGAATTTCTTATTGAGTTAAATTTATCTCGCATTGTAGGATTATTTCTAGTCAATCTTTTAACAGAAACTTCTTGTGCTTTATCGTTAGCCAACCTCAGATTTCTATCGGCACCAAGCAATGCGTCTTTGGTTTTTTGCAAATGATTAATAGATTTATCAATCTCCATGATTGCTGATTCAAAACGTTTTGAAGCGAGTGCATAGTTTTTACCAAAAGCATCCTTGAAGAGCTCAAGGCTATTTTCAAAATTTGTAATATCAATATTTTGTTCTTTAATAGCTGCTAATTCCGACTTATACTCAAGTACCTTAAGGGAAGCATTTCTCAATAATGAAATAATAGATAAAAAGCATTGAGGTCTGACAACATACATCTTGGGAAATCGATATGAAAAATCAACAATTCCTGAATTAAACAAGTCATTATCAGACTCTAATAATGAAACTAATACAGCATATTCACAATTTTTTTCAATGCGATCTTTGTTTAGCTCCTTAAGGAAGTCCTCATTTTTCTTCTTGTAAGTAGTGTTATCAGATTCATTTTTCATTTCAAACATAATAGAGACTATTTCGTTTCCTTCATTGTCAAAATCGCGAAAAATATAATCGCCTTTACTACCGAAACTAGTATCATTATCTTTTTCGAAATAAGCATTAGGAAAGGCTGTTGAACGTAATCTATTAAACTCATTTTCGCAATGTTGTTCCAATGACTCACCAACCATTTTCGTAGACAATTTGATTTTCAAATCTCGAAGTCTCTGAATTACATCATCACGTTCTTTTAGCTGAATCTCATATTTCATTTTTATTGATTTTTCTGATAATTCTTTTTGTAGTTCAACTTTGTCTAAATTATTTTTTATTTGCTCATAAGCACCTTTTAATTTTGTAATTGCATTAGAAACTGCAAGTTTTTTATCATATTCATTCTTTTCTTTCGTTTTTTCCAATAAATAAGAAAGTGTGTCTATATCTTTTTCGAAGGAATGCTTAAGCTTGCTGACAGCTATATGTTTGTCAGTCTCAGCAGCAGTCAATTGTGACTCAAGAGCTTGCACTTTTTTTTCATTTACAAATGCTGCTTCTTGCATTTTGAATCGGATGTTTTGAATAGCTAGCTCAACTGAATTCTGTTTATCCTTTTCAAGCAATTCAAGTCTATTGCTCAGTTCTTCTTCAAACTGCTGATCTCTTACCTGCTTAGTGATATTTGAGTAATTATCTTGCTCGATGCTAATCTTACTACCGCATTCAGGGCATTTGATTTCATTCATATTTAAATAAAAGAAAAAAACAATATATTTACCCTTTTTATCTGTTTTATTGTCGACAAGCAATAATTATGTTAATCCCAAAAGGCTACAGTAAATAAATATTCAAGTGAGCAAAGCAGATAAGTCTACGAAGCCTTTATTTTATTTTTTTGATGTTGGGTAAATTCTAGACAAATCACCTTTATTTGACTTAATAGCAGCAGTTTTCCATTTGTACCATTTTTTGTTTCTAGAGTAATCTTCCTCCTCCCAGATCTGATTTTGAAATATCAAGATCCCACAAATTATAAAGAATATAAGTGCACCTAGAAAGATATTCCAATCAAGCGTTATTGAAGCACTCGAATATCTCACATAGCCAACTATTTCCAACATATTCTCCTTGTGAACGAATAGTTCCTATAAATAACAATTAGATAATAATGACTTTTTTATACAAGTGAGGTTTTGAGCAAAACCTTATACAGAGGATAAGAACGCATGGCTGAATATATACTTAGCAATTGTATGAAATAAATTATGGTTTTAGAGCAATAATTTTTACTACATAATATATTTATAAACATACAAACTAAAATAAACTGAAAAAGTATTGTATTAAAAAAATGTCATTACTAAACTTTGCTCTTGCCCATTCTGACTTAGGTATAAGCCATTTCACAACAGATTTGATTCTTGTTCTATCTTTTGCAATAGTAACAGCACTTCCTATGTCATTATTAAGACCTCAGATCCAAGAAAAGAATGTAAAAAGCAGTGTTTTCAAAAACTGATAATATAGAGTCGTATCAATAATAAACTACACAATTTATCAATTAAAATTATATCTTAATATATTTTATGATTGATCTAATAACCAATCATAGAATTTTTTGACAAACTAGATTTTAGTTTAAAATATTTTAAATATATTACCATATAAATAATAATATTATTAGCGCCTAAGCATTAGTATAACAAGATCAGATTTTTGTTAATTTTAAACTTTACTACCTTTTTTTGATAAATTTGACACGTTTTCAAACTAAGTGTATGTACAATATACCCAATAGTTGATAGTTATGTCAGAAAAAACCTTATTTATATATGATGGTGAATGTCCATTTTGCAATCACTTTGCACAATTACTTGAATTAAAAAGCAATCTTCAAGAAGTCGAAATATTAGATGGAAGAAAAAATCTCCCGCTCCTATCTCAACTCTATAATCAAGGCTACGATTTAAATAATGGTGCAATTCTTATAAATAATGAAAATATCATGCATGGTGCTGAAGCGATAAATTGGGTTTGTTCTCAAATTAAAGAACCAAGCGATTCTCTTCTAGAAATACTTCGAGTTATTTTCACATCAAACAAGAGGACAAATTTTTTATTCCCTTTTCTTGTATGGGGTAGAAGATTATCACTGACAGTAAAAGGGAAGGTTTGGAAACCAGTAAGTGAAAATATGCAATTTTATTGAATATTTTCATACGACCAGGGATAAAGTTTTTAATTGGATATAAAAATTTAAATTTTATATTTACGAAAAATCAAACAAGCTATTTAATTTCTGTAGAATAAATTCAAGACCTAGATTAATTAATATGGGTTTAAGGCGCAAATTTTCATCACCTGCATTAACTATATTTAATTCACTAATGAATTGTTCATGACATTTTGTTAAAGCCTGAGAATATTTTTTTTACAAGAATATCATCTTTATATTCTTGTTTGTAACATCATTTGATCAGAGAATATACCCTATACCAACGATGAGTTTAAATATGTAAAGATAAGACTTCATACATCTAAGGTTGATATGCTTATAGAAATCCTTGGGAATAGCAATTCATTACTAGTTGTTCTTTTAATTGGTTTGACAATATATTTCGGAATCCAAGCAAAAGCTAAAAATATCAAATGACTTTTAGTTATTTACATAATTGCGCTGATGGCTAATGAACAAGTAAGGTTTCAAAAAAAAAAAAAAAAAAATCTTATTCAAGGATATCTTTTTTAAATTGCTCAAGACTAGGACCCCTTTGACGATCAATACTTGAAATAGGTATCCAACTCCAATCCACAAAAAGAGTAAGCATTACACCAACAAAAATAGACAAAGGTAGAACAAGCTCAAAAAAAACGTGCTTAACCATATAAACCGTTAATTCTGCTGTATTAGTAACAATTTCTTCATAGAGCGGATCAAACAAGAATCTATTTTTGGTACAACCTATTAAGGATAACGAACTAAGATATCAAGATGTGAATATAAATAATTACAGACAAGAGAAAAAAAGAGTATACACCTTATCAAATAAAAGCGTAATGACTAGAAAAAAGAATGCTTGACAAGCATCTATCTAAAATACAAAGGATGATCAAGAATTAAAAACATAGATTTTACCAAGTAGAAAATCGACAAAAGGCAAATCTAATATACTTAAAAAAAGAATGGCGGAAAATCAAGAAAAACTTAAAATTCGAAAAATAGATTAGGTATAGATGATAGTTTTTTCAGGAAAAAATTCGAATTTGATCAAAAAAAAAAAAACCGGTCATGAAAAAACAAATAATTCAGTTGATGAAAAACAGAAAACGGTGTGAATAAGAGACTAAAGATCTTAGTAGGTAAATTAAATATAGACTAATAATAAGACAAATCTATCAAAGATAATTTATCAATTAAAAAAGCCGAGTTGCAGATATGCATCTCGGCTAAATCTAAATGAATTAATTCAGTTATTCAGGAATTAACCTTCTCCTTCTGGAACCAAACGGAACCCTTTTCGTCCCATCTTAATCTCAAAATTATCACCTGGTTTGAGATCTAAAAGAGCTGTATAGGCCTTTCCTATCAATAGGTTTCCATTTCCTTGGACAGTAGCCACATAACTAAGCTTTCTTCCACCTTTACCAATACCACCAGCACTTTCAGCTGCTAGGTTTACACCTTTAGCTTCTAAAAGTGCTTCATAAAAGGCTGTGTAGTTAAGACGCTCTCCGCCTCCTTTCTTAGTGGAAACATATCCACAAGCTTTAACAAGATCAGATTTTGAGACATCTCCCAAGTCTTTGACCTTGGCTAATAAATCCTTACCAGTGAGCATGATAAATAAATGTTTGTACTTATAATACTAACTTATAATTAACAAACTTACAATATTTACATTAGTCCTAGACATTAAAGCTAAAAGTTATGGGAAGAGAAGTATCTAGATTAAACTCAGGAATCCAAGGTTATATTGAAAATTGTTCATGCTTAATAGGATTGATTTATAGGAAACGACCAGTTTGGAAAGCTGAAAAATAAATGATTCGAAGGATCATTTATCTATTAGAAAACGCTGAATCACTAGCAATAGCAAGATTATTTTATAAATAACGAAAAATCTAAAATTTCTTAAAGACAGGTACGAGCAAATAAAAATTTCCCAAAAATTAGTTCGTTTGCTATATAAAGCTTTATATTTGAATATTTGCTAAGAGATGAATCAGAATATAATTACTTATTACAACAAAAAATGAATCTCTCTAAAATCCTTGCGATTTGTATCGTATCTGTATTCATCCTTTCAGCATTTGCGTGATTAATTGGAACTCTATTAAATTCCTAGTATGACAAGAAATTATTATATCTAGCTTTCCATGAGAACAATTATTCTATCCGTTTATTCAAAATAAGACATTTAGAAGCTGATATTTTTAACCTCTATGAAAATTAAATGTGTCAGGAATAATTCCAACGCTTTATTTGATTTTGTCTTAATTTATGGTTCAAAAACAGCACCATTACATATCATCACTGATAAAACATCCATGTTTCATCATTCATCTTCTGTACAGCTTTTATCTGAACCAATGTCGCAGATGTTTTCTTGATACACCTATTCCAGCTTGAAGCCTGTCTGGATAGAGGAATTAACTGAATAGCAATTGTAGTAAAACAAAAAGGTAAAAGTCCTAGAAATATTATCTGGATAAAATCTTTCCTTAGAAAATTCAAGAAAAGTAATCAATAAGATCTATTGAAGCAGTTAAAGGTAAAAAGACATCAAGTCACATTTACAAAGAAAATACGTGAATCATCTTATGCTGCAAAGAATAATAGATGAATAATAAAAATATAGAACACGTCAAATAATGCCAAAACTTATAAATTTAGAAGTTTCAATCTGAATTGTCCCACTTACCAATTGCAAACTCAAGAAAACGATCAATGTCACTATCTGGGCAGCCAGTCTTCATTCGTAATTCCTTACATGCGTCAGAAATCTTATTAAAACAATTTTTCACATCGATATTTCCCTTTATTGCATCAAGCAGTTGCTTGTCGGTAAAGGTCATAATTGGTATTGCAGGGTGTAAAAAACAAGGATATTTTCATTCAGCTTATCTAGCAATCTTGATAAGAACAAATGAATATAACCCATAAATCAAAATCAATGACATCCTCAATTAAATTCTCAGATAAATCAATCAAAGAATTAGCGTGTTAAGGCCAAAGCCCAATTAGGCGAGTATTTGCTATCTCCTAAAATATTTTTGGTTAAAGAAGAATTGCATTTAGCGACTATTCCATTAGTAGGAAAATTAGAAAACAATTCATTTCTTAACCATTGAGAATGCCAGGTTTTGACTTGCCTTGGATCATGCGTTCTTAAGGTTATGGGTACTTCAAAACCCCAATTTTGAAGTTGTGTTAAATCTGACAATTCATCCCTGTTAGATCGAAAGATTTGAAATGCCAAAAAAGACAATGAGGAGTTACTAGCATTTTCAAAAGTTGATGTCGATAACAGCTTCTCAAATGAAAATTTAGAATTACAAAAATGAGAGTATAAAACTCCCTCCAGCTCAACTTCAACCTTTAGAGAGTCATCAATATTCAATGGAATAGCATTGATAGTTTTGATATTCTCAATAATTTCACTATCATCTCGAGAAAAAGCATCAACTAATTGACCGTATTTGTATCTAAGACCTATTGCGAAACCAACAATTTTAGGTTGGACCACCATAGTTGAACCCTCTGGTAATTTTGCCCACCAGCTTGAGAAACAATTTTTATCCAGTCCAAGTAACCTCATACCTATATCAATAGGAGAATGTCATATCAAGTCTCTTCTTTAACCTGTTTTCTTAAGGAATCAAAAATGTACTAGTTTTACAACATTAAATTATGGACAATAAAAAAAAAAAAAAAAAAAAATTCAAAAATATCTAGCTTTTATATATTCTTAGATAGACATGAATTATTAAATATAAAAAAATAAGCTATAGATGGACTTTATACATGGGCTATTACAGATTGAATTACTTGAGTATTAAAACCGGTTTGTGACATTAAGATATTAAAATATGTTTTCACAAATATATTAAAAATATAAGAGAAGGATATTTGAAGCAAAGTCAGTATTTATTCTCATGTTGCCAAAGCTTTTATCACATAATTTTATAGAGAATATTCTATGGATATGACAATATTGGAAAAATACCCTGAAGATATCCCCTGGGATTTAAATATCGAGGAAAGCAACTTCAAATCAATCGAATGGATACTATCTAAATCAGACATAGTTTATACGTTTACGAGGAGTCGTATAAACGATAAATATATCTACATCCAGAAGAATGATGGTATCAGAAAGGCTATCAATGAATATGAAGCCAGGTTTACATACCAAAGGTTATTTGACGAGGGATATTCATTGACTGCCGTTTCCTGATTAATAAATAATTCTTGACGTTGCAGATCATAAGTGTAGTCTTAAAGAAATTAAAACTTTTTAGTAAATGCCAAGGGTAAAAAGAGAGAAGTATCCAGAAAAGGCTCCTTGGGATTTAGGACCATTATCTGAACATAAGGCTCTAGAAAATTGGAGATTAGTAAGAGGATCTGAAATAGTAATTTTTGCTAGAAAAGGTGATGACAATCACTATTTCATTATGCAAAGAGACGATAAGGAACCTATTGAAATTCTCGCGTTCCAAGCGAGGCTCACATATCAACAACTTTTAGATAAAGGTTTCAAACTTGAAGTCTCATAAATTTATTGAGAAGACCACTCATTATCTAAAAAAATATTATGACTGAATTAGAAGAACTTGAAGACATTGTTGGAAACTTAGAAAATATAGAACCTTTCGGAATTGAACCAGATTTTAGCTCTCTTGGACTTGAACCAGCTGAAGTGTTAGGTTTTCAGTCAGAAGAAGAACTAGAGAATGCAGTTCACCTTCTCACAATAGAGCTTGATCAGAAACAAATTATTTTAGCTGACGTTTGATTTAATAAATCACATTCACATAAACATGATCTAATCAACATTTCGTTAATTTAAGTATGTGTTTAATGAATTCTAGCTTCAGGTCTTTTATTAATTAATTAAAGCAATGGATTTCCCATGATAAAGGTTCAAAAAAAATAAAGTTTAATTGCCTTGTTTTAGTTTTTTAAAACATTGCTTACAAAGGATTAAACCTTTTCTTCTATAAAAAGATTCAGATAAAACAGCCTTACAAAGTTGACAATGAACCAATGAATTTTGCATTGTCAAACAAGTGTTTTCTAAGCCCAATCAGTATCTTCCAAAAGGCTGGAATAATCTGAGCTATCGAAGAAAGTATCTTCGTTTAAGAGATCGTCGACTTCAGCGCGAAGCCAATAACTTAGAGACATTGTAATAAGAAATAGAATTAAATAAAGCCTGGAACTATCCAGCCAGTGAAACCGTAATTAATAACAGCTGCTAGAAGACCCATCATTGCAAGTCGACCATTCATTTGCTCTGCTGTTTTCCAATAATTAGTTGCTTTGTTCATTACACGAATCCTGGAATGATTTGACCGGTTGTTGCATATGCACCGACTAAAGCAATGCATCCAAACAATGCTGCATAGCCGTTAAGTCTTTCAGCAGTTACCTTTTTAGGATCAATTTTCCTACCGTTGTTGTCGTTTTGAGTAGTCATTAAACGACACCTGGGATGATTTGACCAGTTGTAAGATATGCACCGATGAGTGCCCAGCATCCAACAAATGCTGCGTAGCCGTTGAGTCTTTCGGCAATTACTTTACCTTCTTCGACTCTTGGAGTTTCAACAGTTGAATTTTTCATTAAACGACACCTGGGATAAGTTGACCTGTTGTTAGGTAGATACCTGTTAGAAGAACGAATGCCATCATGGCTGGTCTTCCGATACTTCTTTCTAGAATTGTTTTGTTAGATGGTTGCATTGTTATTGGTAGTTATTGATTTAGAAAATTCCAGGAATGATTTGGCCTGTTGTTGCGTATGCGCCGAATGCTGCTACGAAGCCAAGCATCGCTGCCCAACCGTTAAACTTTTCTGCTTCTGGAGTCATGATGAAAATCGAGGTGTGTATGTAAATAAATGTAAACTAATTGTAAACATACGTAAAGCTTTCAAAGTACGGCTTGCCTCCTAAGAATGAGATTCAGTCAAAAAGGCTACAAAAAAGGAAATAACTACAGCAGCTTTGAATACACTAATTTTGAAATTTCAAAGAAATATTATTTTTTAAATAAACCAAAAAGCTCCGAAAATATTGTGACACCTGTGTGTATAAATTAAATATAAATTATTTTTTTTGGATCTCAGTTATAAAAAAAGTCAATTTCTTTAGCTTTTAATCCATCCCAACCAGCATTGATTAATCGTGTATTTAGAGTGTCTTGGTCAAAATGTTTGGATCCAGTTTTAACAATACGGTTTCGCATTGATTTCTTAACTCCACTTCTTTTACGCGCATTTTCTTTATCCATGACATCCCTGTAGAGGGTCAGCATTTCTGATGGAATAGGACTTCCATCTAGATCTAAGCCAGCTTGGATAGCGTTATCAATTGCATCTGGGCCAGAGAACTCCACAAGAAAAAAGCGTAATGAATTTATTCTCCTATCGCATCTACCGAATTTCTGGAATTCTTAGTAGAAAGAATAAAAAATATGTAAATTTTACTTTAGGCGATAAATAACTGAAAGATTATTGGCTGGCATATCGATGATGTTATCAAGATTAAATCCATTCTCAGAAGCAATATCGTTAACGTGTTCTAAGTTGCGAAGCCCCCAGAGCGGGTTTTGTATTTTTAAGGATTGATCAAAATTCAAATTACTTTCTGAAGTTTGATTCTCTTTTCTTAAGAAAGGTCCATAGAGCATCAAAAAATTACCTTGATCTAGATATTTCTTTGATTCTTCAAACAAAGATCTTGTACAACTCCATGGTGAGATATGAATCATATTTATGCACACAATTCCCTTAATTAAAGCCCCAAGTCGATTGGTAATTGACCAAGGACGAATATCTACATCAAGATTAAGAGGTTCCGGCATTTTTGAATAAAGCCCCTCATGCCTAATCCATGAATTAATACTTTGTCTATGTTGAAATTCGGGATCACTGGTTTGCCAAGTAATTGATGGGAATTTTTTTTGAAAGAAGACTCCGTGTTGTCCGCTACCACTAGCTATTTCTAAAAGCCAGCAATTAGGAGAAATATAATTGCTTAAAACTGCGGCGATGGAATCACGATTCCTTGTCGTAGCCGGAAAATCTAGGCGATAGTCGGGATTTATATTAACCATGATTTATCAATTGTTAATAGGACGAAGGAATCAGATTTGTTTGGAAGTTTTTCCTTAGAAAAATCTTTAATAATAAAAATAATCATTATTAGTAAAGGAGCTAGAAATGCAGATGCGGCAACTGCTCCAATAATCCGTCTTGAATTGAATAAGGTCTTTTTAACTAATGGGTCACCGCAGAGACCACAAATCAAAACACCATCACTACTAGTTTTATGAAATTGATAACGAGAAGAGCAGAAAGGGCAATAATATCGGCTCATTCCTGATCTTACAAAAAACAAAATTTATCTATATTAAATATGCCTACCATTATAAAAAGCAACCAATTTGATTAAATGTAGGACTTAAAGATGAGAGAAGAGATTGAGGTATCAAATCACCTTGTAAGGAATCTTGAGAGAATATCTCATGACAATTCTATCTTTAATTACAAATCTGGAAGAAATTCCTTCTTATCATTAGGACAAGGAAATATACGTGAATGGTTGGAGATATTTCTTCCGAATACAAGAATAATTCTAGAACCAAAAATCATTGGATCAATCATTGGCATTCAATACATCAATGGAGAATTAAACAAGGTAATAAATAAAAATAGTCAAGACATAACAGAAAGTGTAAGGTCTCTTAAAACTATTCCTAAAAGCCTAGCGATTAAAAACAGACTAGAAATACAAGGAGTTCTTTACGACAATAAAATTTTATCAACTAGAAAAGATGAAACTGAATTTATAGATATTCAAAATTTTATATCACAGTCTAAAAGACTTAAATTCTGCGCTTTTCAAATATGTCAATGCAATATTAATCATTTTCAATCACTTCAGGAATTAAAACATCTAAATTTTGAAATCCCACAAACTCAATTTACAAACTTCATTTCTGATGTAGAAATCTATCTTCAATGTTGGAGAGAGGGTAAGTTATTTACAAGTTATCCAACAAATGGACTAGTATTGAAAATCAATTCAAGAAAATTGCAAAAGTATCTTGAAGAAAATAACCTATCAATACCTTGGGCATACGCCATAAATTAATGATTATTGCTACAACTCAAAAAGCATCACAAGTAATTGGAAGAGTTGAGATCATTTCCCCAATGGGATTTTCAATCCTAACCATAGGAATACTATTTACAAAAGGTATACCACTAACAATGATTTTAAGAGGAAAGAAAGATTAAGTTATTTTCACTTACAAATTTATGGAGAATAAAATTGTAAGTAACTAAACAAACAACTACAAAAAAAGGATTTAGATTAAACTCGTAAAGATCAAATTCAAAACAAGACAGATATGAGTAAAGATATAAAAATTCTAAATCATATTATCAACTACTTATTTAAGTATATACATACTAAGAAATTTCATTTCAATTTGTTTTTGCTATCTGGATTACTCTTAATACCATTGCAACAAAATAGATCGGAAGAACTTTTTCTAAAATGTGTAGGTAAATATGAAATAAATAGAGGTGCTCTAATCAAACCAGATTGGGAAACAAGCTATCTAACAATTAATCTAGATGGATTAATATCTACAATTGTCGATAAAGGAATAAAAAAAGAAGGAAGGACTTTGATTAGACGTAATTCATACATAATAACCCAAAGAGATAATAGAAACATCGTTAGGAATATCTACAAAATCAATGGAAAGTATGGTATCTACTCAGTCGAATCCCCACAGAGGTATAGAACTTTGATAGGTACTTGTCAAAAAGGAAGAGGTTAAGAAGATTCATTTACCAAATAAAATACTACTTAAATTATTTCCTAAATCAATTAATTGTCACTTCCTTTACTTTGATCAAGACCTTGAGCTCTGCGGTTTTTGGCGATACCTCCAACCCCAAGCACCAAGAAAATCATATAGAAAAATAAAGTAGAAACAATAGTAATAATTGCAATCGTGGCAAAATTCATTAAAAAATATTAATTTAATTTGTTCTCTAAATCTAACAGGATGTATCAATAAAACCACTTAAGTAAAGATAACAGTAACGCCACTGATAAGTATCGCAAATGTAATAATGAAAAAAGGCAGGACCTGAATTTTGTAGTTATTCATAGCACATTTTTTTCGTTACATTTTAATTTAATCACAAAGAGGACGAGACGAATAAATACTCAAAAATATTAGTAATAACCGGCCTACAATAATTTATTTTGTAAAGAGCTATTATTTAAGAATACATTAAGTATAAAAATTTTTAGCTAGAATTTAATGATGCTTTCAATCTTAAGTTGATATGTGGGTAAGCATAGATCTTTGCTTAGTACCAATAGGGGTAGGTGTCTCATTATCTCCATACATAAAGGCGTGCTTATCAATTATTGAGGGACATAAGCTTGAGTATGAACTGGGTCCAAATGGAACCGCAATTGAAGGGGAGTGGGATCAAGTTTTTGAATGCGTAAAGAAATGCCATGAGGCAGTTCATAGCAAGGGTGCTCCACGTGTTTACACAACATTAAAAGTAAATACACGTACAGATAAGAAGCAATTATTTAAAGAAAAAGTAGAAAGTGTAAAAGGCTCATAGCAAAAGAATTTAAAAGCATTAATAAAAAGTTTAAAACCCTAAAACAAAAGAAAGATCCCAACATTTACCTATGCATACTCATAGAAGTACTGATATAAAAGAAATACCAGCACGGTAATTAATGACTATCTTTGCTCGTCTAAGCAGATCAGAAGTTATTCACGGAAGAGTGGCAATGTTTGTCATTGCTATTTGGTTATTCACAAACTATCTAATTCGTTAAGAATGGCTAACCCTATAAAAACTTGGTTTTTTGAATTAATCGAAGATGCTATAGGCAGTAAAGCCATGAAGAAATTTAAGGAAGAAGAAGAAGGAAAAAAAAAGAATTCCGATTCAAATGATGAGCCAAAACAAAATTAGGTGTTAAAGACTCCTAGTTATATAGCTAACCAAGAATCAATCCCATTCAGCCGCAACAGCTCTTAAACCACTAGCGATGATTTCGTTGGGGCAATTAGTATCCTCCTTTAAGGCCTTAGCTGCAAGATGAACGTCCTCCCAAAATACTGACACTGCTCCAGTTCTTTGATCATCAGAGAATTTAAAATCCTCAAAAGCTTTTGGCATTTTCCTCTTTTTTTTTAAGTTCTAGCAAAAAATTCATCTATCAACTTTAATCTTCACAGCTTGAATGTAATTGTCTTTTTTATCATCTAAAAATAGTTTCCTTGTGATTAAAACTGCCATGGATGTTAAAAATATAAAGCCAACACTTTGAACAAAATCTATATAGGTTGCCAAAAAATGAGTCATTGGAGACTTGATATTTTCAAATGTAGAGGAAAAAAATCAAATAACGAATTCAACAACACAAAAGCAAAAAACAGTAACCTAATGATCTGTTGAAGCCAAATAGCTATCACCCAACAAGGTACCAGTACCTAAATCAAAAACATTATCTAAATTGGATAACAACTCTTTAAGTTCTTCTCCACTGATTCGTTTAATTTCTTGGTAAGTTTCTTTAGACATCAAAAAAATAAATCAGATGTAATTTAACCACTCCCAATCAGTCTCAGAGATCGTAAAGACCGATAGGGGTAATTGCCTTTCGGCATACTTCAATAAAAAGAAATTATGACAATAATTAGTTTGCTTGTATTAAAATTTCTAATGAATACCACAATGAAAATAACGATACCCATGAGTAATAGATGTTAAGTAATTATTACTACACGGCTGGTAGTGGTTTGTTCTTATATTTTTTGAACTTCTCAGAACAACCTTCTTTTTATACTGAGCTTTAGAAGGTTGTTTCTTTGAATAAAAAACGTCAGTGCTCCCCCCCAGAAGCCAATCAATTACTGACCAATGCAATTGATTGCCTGACGTAAATTTATCTTAAATTTTCCCTATCTTCAAAGGCTCCGTAGAACCGTACGTCTTAGGTAGGGAAACCGTAGAAATATCAAATCTCTTTTAATCAGACATTTAAAAAGGGCCTAAGGGGGCCCTTTCTTTACCGATTCTTTGCAGAAGCTTCTGGATATTGGTGGCCTGGGGCCAAGTGTCTAGTAGAAAGGCTTTTGTACTCCGTTAGGGCACCTAAACGATGCAGAGGAGTTTCGACTGAATTGACGCACCTATATCATTGATCCTTGTCGCATCAGACGAATAGCCTACTTATTCATTGAGAATGTTGGAGCAGGAACCAGAATTCAGTTCGCTTCTCTTAAATACTCAGGTGGAGTGTCGACCATCAATGGTGCCTCTGAGCTCTACAAATGTATCTTTGCTCTATTCGCACCTCAACGCAATCAGCCTTAATGCCCATTGCATTTCCACTTAATCTGATCAAAAATAATAAGTTTGGGGTATAAGAATTTTATCTCAAATCAAAACATCAATATGTCGAGAGAAAAAACAAGCAAACGAGATCAAATAAGCATTTTCGGTGAAATAGCTAAAGGATGTAGAACTGATCATCAAAAAATTGATTTTTTCGATTCATCTAAGGAAGCATTTTTCACAGATTCAATTGAAGCAACAAGCTCGGTTAATGAAGATATCCCCAATGTCTTAGACGACGGGTTTTACGTACACGCAAATATGAAAAAACTTTGAAACGGAGCTTGAAGAGTTGAAAAGTCTTCCATGGAAGGAATACCCAGAAAACTTTAAGATATTTTTATTCGATTTTTGCATCTTAAATGGTGATGCATATTCAAAATACTTCCCAAATCAAAGTAGTCTTGCAATTTTCTAATACGATCCGCTTAATGAATGAACGCGAAAATTTGCTGGTGTGGCATACGAAAAATTCCTCAAGGAAAGAATATTTAAAGACATCCGATAAAATATTTATTAAATTCATGCCACAAATATGATGCGTTATTACAAGCAAGGTGCGAGCTTTTAAATTGAAAAAATAACTCTATTTTTCACCTAATGGTTGAAAAACTGTACGTACATTTGATGTAAAAGTACCTTAAGAAGAGTGGGTGAAAAAATTTGACAACGATGAGGCTCCGGCTAGATCAGCCAAAGGTATAAAGGTCATTTTCAGAGGTCTGAGCAAAGAAAAACCTGAAAAAGCGATCGTTTTAGTTCAAGCTTTAGAGGGTGTCTCGGGAAACACATACAAAAACATTGAAATATTTGAAAAAAAATGGTGCATTCATTAGTACGGCAGAACCTAGTCTCTGGTCTTGAGGATCCAAATTGCTTAGGTATAAATAAAGTATCAAATTAAAAGATTAGTCACAATTAAATTTGAACAATGATTAGAAATCTGTTTTTCTTAATTCTCGGAGCATTTAGCAGTCTTTGGTTTATATGGCCTCAAATCATTACGACCAAAGGTTGGGAATGCACAAAAGATGTTATTGCATCTTCTAATGAAGATTTAACAGATATTGAATCATTAGTTGAATCCTTGCCAAACAGAATCAAATTAGGCTTGGCTGTTTCCCCAAACACATTGCTAAAGAGAGAGAACCTTACTCGTATTGAGAAGCTCAGAATTATTGGAGATGCTTGCTTTAGATAATTTTGAACCACAAACGAAAATTATCATTATTAATATCAACAAAAAGTTGGCGTCTTAACTAATCAAAGCAATTGCTTCTTTTAATTCATTCGCGTGATTGATCTCATCTTGAGCAATTTCACGTATCCTCTGATCATTTGGATTAACGCTTAAATACTTTGCGTAGGTTTCATACGCATGCTCTTCAATTTTCATATTGATATCGTATGCATTTGATGGCGATAGTAAGTAATAAAAAACCATTACCCAGTAATAGAAGAGCACTAAATGCCTGGCAAGAAATCGATCAACCCAATATCTATTGCCGCTTCGTGATTGCATCTCATCTAAATGCTCCGTCTCATTGATTGCTTGGTAAAAATGAGCCTTCATAAGCTTGTTACTTAAAGGAGTCTTTAGACCAAGCGACTCTTGTAAATGCAAAACAGATAAGAATGCAAAATAAGGGGCTCTAGCAATAACCTCAAGAACCCAAAAACGTTGAATAGGTCTACCTTCGTAAATTCGATCAAGTATGCCTACACTGATATTTAAAATAAATGAATTAAAACCTTTCATAATTTATTGGCTAACCATTTAAGTATAAATACTCAGAAAAAGATGTGAATTTTTACTTATTTATTTAACTATCGTTAGCTACTGAAGCTGAATATGGAAATAATCGGATGATTGAATCTATCTTGCTCTAACAGGTTGGTAAGCAGGAATCATCTTTCCTCCACCGAAATCGTCATCATCATCTGGAAGCGCTCTTGAGATTAGTTCTACCAGAACTAGAGCAGCCATTGGATAGAAACACCATAAAACAGCTTTCCAGATGGGAAATGAGTCAACTAGCTGAAGCTCAGACATATATCAGAAAATGTTTGCACAAACCTAACTGATCTAAAAATATTTAGTGTTACGGTTAGCACGAAGTAAATGTTTATCTAATCGAAACTTGTGTAAAAAAAATACTTCAAGTTGTCTAAGTTTTCCACAGCCTCAGAGTCACCAAATAACTCCAAGATCTAAATAAAAAGCAATTCCAATAAAAAAGACCCTAGGTATGGTGTCCTACGGGCCTGGGTGATGGGGACTTTATTTTTAACTGTTTTTCAACCAAATTGCAACCCCTACCATATCTGGTGTTAGAAAGATTAAAAAAACAGAAAAAAAGACCCATATCTGGAATTATTAGCTTGCGTAATATGTATACAGCGAGTAGTATTTTTAAAATTACTGGGTGATGGGGATCTCTCAGTATCTTCTCCCTCAAATTTGAGGGTTTTTTTATGCCAAGAATTTTTTGCACATAATTTCTAATATGGATTAAGGCAAAATTAGTGAAAAACTGCTCTGACCATTATTTTTTTTAAATCGAGAAGATGGAACAAGTAACTGATGCAATTGGTAATCCCACAGCACTCTTAGTAGAGAGAATTTTTTGGTTGGGGTTAGGTGCATTTTTAGGACTGGCAATAATTACTTCTCTACTAAGAGGATTAGAAGAAGGAAAAGATAAAACGACACCAGTTTCACCTGATCAATTAGAAAATCTTGCAAAAAAAGCTATCCAACAAAACAGTGATAGCAATTGATATTGGTTATCAGATATTCTTATAGCCACAAACAAATTTACTAATGGTCGTTGGAGCGAGAACCGTACAATCAGCTACCACTGATTAGATGATGAGCATATATGCTTAATAAAGATTTACAAAAACAATGAAATTAGTTCCTTACATATTTATGGCTGTTGCTATCTTCTCAGAAGTTTCAACAATTGCTACGACTCCTATTATCTAATTGATTCTAATTAATTGAGTATTCAGACCTAACACGTTCAGGTGAATACCGACGTTAGATTATACATAACTGATTTGTATTCATGCTCAAAAAGATATTTAGGGCTGCTAGTTTTTTAGCTTTGTCTGTTTTTTTAGTTTCAACAACTTTCTTCTCGGGAATCAACCCTGTAATGGCCACGCAAATGGGTTCTGATATGAATAATGACGACTCTATGGGTATTGTGATCGAAGAGTCGAGCGATGCCTTGGATGGTTCGAAAACTAGTGCTGCCCCAGACCTTGGAGATGATCAAGCATTTCCTTTTATTCCAGGTTTTGGTAAAAATTCTGGTAAAGATTAACTTTTTTTTGAAAGTATTGATTGATAATAAATTACTATTTTTTTCGAAAGCTATAAAAAGTCCACAGACATAAGTGGTAATTAGCTAAACCTTTTTTATGGAAAAATGGGAATCAAAAATAATCATTTTTGTTATGTTTGCAGTGCTTGCAATAGGTTCAATAGCGCCATTGATAAGGATGATCAGTGATCGTATTTCCTAAGAATTAATTTGTTTGGACAAGTTGAGATTATTGGCGGAACTATTCCTAACATGATTATTTTAGCATTTTTTGCTTATTTAAATTTTTATTGTACAAAAACTGGTAAAAATGTATTAAATACTCGAATGGAACAAAAAAAACTAGAGAAAAATCTCTAGATTTATATGAAGATTGATTTGTCTAAGCTATTTAAAATATGCCAGGAATAATTTGACCAGTAGTGATATAAGCGCCAAGTAAAGCAATCATTCCAATCATTGCCCAACGGCCATTGGTCTTTTCTGCTTCCTCAGGGTAGTTGGAATAGTTTTCAACTAATTGAGTTTGTACTTGGGTAGCAAACATATTTTGCTTGCCATATTCAGTAATGATCTGGTTAGAAGCAGAACTGTATGCAGGGATCTCTGTTGGATCAACGGATTGATCTTCTGATTGATTATCAGTTGGATCTATTAATTGATCAGAAACTGGATTACTAGAATTCATATAAGAACCTAAAAAATACCTGGAATGATTTGACCTGTTGTTGAGTAAGCACCGAAAGCAGCAATAAAGCCGATCATCGCCATCCAACCATTAAACTTTTCCGCTTCTGGAGTCACGAGATTAAACTCAAATAATGGCAATGAATGTAAAGGAAAAGTAAAGGAATGTAAAGGGGGCACCCGTACACAGCAAAAGTTATCAGGGGTATTAGCTGAAGCAATATTTTTTATCCACGGTCTAAATAACAATTCCACTAACTTTGTTTAACTTAATTCAACTAGATGGATTTAATACCAGGAGTAGTTCTTTTCTTTGGAGCCATTGGAACTGTGGCTTTACTTGGTTGGGATACTTTCCAAAATCGTAAGCCTATAACTAAAGCTGAAATGCAGCAGTCTCGTGGAACCAGAGCAGCAAAACCACAACAAAAGAGAAGAGGGTTGTTTAACAGAGGATAATTATGGGTGAAATTCAAACATACGCTTCAAACTCAGGAGATTTTAATTTACTTTTCGTTCTAATCATTGTTGGGACTTATCTTCTTTATGAGGTTGGAAAGGCAATAATGGATAACAACGATGATGATGACATGGATGGAGGAATGACGATGCGTGTAGCAGATGGAGCACAGGCCTGAATTGACTACCAAAATAATATTTACTTATTGACAACAATAATTTTTCGTCTTTAAACAGGTTTAGGGTTATTTGAATATATACTTACTTATGTAATTAATAAAAAATTTTGAGCGAAGAAAATATCAAAAGAAAAATAGATGCTTTATTAAAAGAACTTCAGGAGAAAACAGGTGTTTCAGATGAGGAGATGGACGAATTTAAAAAAATAATGGAACTAGCAGATTTTTCACAAGACCAAGAATAATTTATGTATAAGTCGGGATGAACGAAATTCTAGCGAGATGCGAGTTTTGACCAAAGAAGAAGTACCAACACGTTAAACAATGCATATCCAACAGCAATTTGAAGTTGGTAAAAATATCCAACAATCGAAGAGGATCCCAAAATGATCAAACTAGTAATAAAAATATCTCTTGAAAAATTCACCTAAAAATATCAAGCACTATAAATATTCAGATTGAAAATAAAATCATGAAAGTCTTATTTGAGTTTCAATCGAATAAGCATTGCTTGTGCAGGCCTCATTGCCCGTAACTTGAGAAACAGCAATAATGAGAAGGCTTAAAGAACCAACTGCTAGAGAAATTGTTCTAATAGCACTTGCTTTTTTAGAGATTTTCTTGCTCATATCAAAAAATCTTGATGTAATAAGAATATGATTACTATCCAAGCATAAAGAGTATCCATTGATACCTACTAGAAATAATTACCTAAAAATTATTTGAACAGTTCTGAATAGAGCTAAATCAATTGAAAACCTGACTTAAATTGATTGCTTTATTTACAAGCTTGCGATGGTTGTTGCGAACTTTCTTTTAACAGTTCAATCCAATCTTGCAAAGAATTTAATGAGTCAATATTCAATTGGTAATAAACCCATCTACCAGTTTGCCTATCGGTAATCAAACCTGCGTCTTTTAAAACTTTTAAATGAAAAGATATTTTCGATTGCGCCAATCCAATTTCATTAATCAAATCACAAACACATCGTTCTCCTCCTGAAAGAGACTCAATGATTTGCAATCGCAATGGATCAGATAAAGCTTTTAGCAATTTCCTGGCCATTGCATTTTCAAGAACTACTTCGCTCTTTGTCGCTGTGGCCATCACAGAAGAAAAAATATAATCACATGATAAAACAAACCGCAGAAAAGGCTTGCATCGACAAACCTCTATACATCAATATAAATTGATATGAGGAATTCAGCCCTTCGTTGATTTACTCAATCAACTCAATTACACGTTATGCGAATCGGTATTAATGGTTTCGGTCGAATAGGAAGACTTGTTCTTAGAGCGCTCTGGGGCAGAGAAAATATCGAGATTACACATATCAACGATCCATTGGGTGATGCAAAGGGAGCAGCGCATTTACTTGAATTTGATTCAGTACATGGTCGATGGAACAAAGAAATAAGCAACGACCAAAACAACCTGAATATTGAAGATCAACCAATATCTTTTTCAAAGGAAAGCGATTTTATAAAAGTCCCATGGCAGGAAAAAGGAATAGAACTAATTCTCGAATGTTCAGGAAAATTCAAAACCCCTCAAACATTAAATCCATATTTCGATACTCTTGGAATGAAAAGAGTTGTCGTTGCATGCCCTGTTAAAGGTGAAATACAGGGAGAGGATGCTCTTAATATCGTCTACGGTATTAATCATGATTTATATGAGCCCAATAAACATCGCTTAGTAACAGCAGCATCCTGCACAACTAATTGCTTAGCTCCAGTCGTGAAGGTCGTTAATCAAACCTTTGGTATTAAGCATGGAAGCATCTCTACACTCCATGACCTAACCAATACACAGGTAATCGTTGATTCATTTAAGCCAGATTTAAGAAGAGCCAGAAGCGGATCACAAAGCTTAATTCCAACAACGACAGGATCAGCAAAAGCGATAGGGATGATATTCCCTGAATTACAAGGAAAATTAAATGGTCATGCAGTTCGAGTTCCTCTTCTAAATGGATCTTTAACTGATGCTGTAGTTGAATTAGAGAAAGAGGTCACGAAAGAAGAAGTCAATCATGTGTTCAAAGAAGCCTCTGAAGGAGAGCTAAAAGGAATACTTGGTTACGAAGAAAAGCCACTTGTATCAATCGATTATGTCAATGACTCGAGAAGTTCAATCATTGATGCTCTCTCAACCATGGTGGTCAATAAAACTCAACTGAAAGTCTATATTTGGTATGACAATGAATTGGGGTATAGCTGTCGAATGGCAGATCTCGTATTACATGTAATAAAGCTAGAAAAAGAATAAAAATAAAGCATGAAATTATCGTCATTACAGCAATATGGAATCGTAACGACCAACTATTGGGCATTCACACTGACAGATGGTGCTCTAAGGATGCTAGTGATTTTTCACTTTCATAGCCTTGGATATACAACCTTAGAAATCGCATTCTTATTCCTTTTTTACGAGTTGTTTGGCGTTATCACTAATCTCTATGGTGGATGGATTGGAGCAAGATTTGGATTACGTCTAACACTATGGGTCGGGACTCTTTTTCAAATCGGTGCCTTATTGATGTTGATACCAGTTTCGAGTGGTTGGTCGAAACTTTTGAGTGTCATTTATGTCATGGTTGCTCAAGCGATTAGTGGTATAGCAAAAGATCTCAATAAGATGAGTGCTAAAAGTGCCATCAAAACTGTCGTTCCAGACTCCTCAGAAGAAGATGGTGGAAATAATCAATTATTTAAATGGGTAGCCATCTTAACTGGTTCAAAAAATGCACTCAAAGGAGTTGGCTTCTTTCTTGGTGGACTTTTGCTTAAAAATTTTGGATTTAATAAAGCAGTTGAATTAATGGCTATCGGTTTAGGTCTGTCATTTCTAATGACATTAATTTTGCCTGGAGATGTTGGAAAGATGAAAAACAAACCAATCTTTAAAGACTTATTTTCTAAATCTCAAGGGATTAATGTCCTCTCTTTTGCACGCTTTTTTCTGTTTGGGGCAAGAGACGTATGGTTCGTCGTTGCACTACCTGTTTTTCTTGAATCGTATCTATATTGGAATTTTTCTGAGATTGGAGCATTTCTAGGATTGTGGGTTATTGGTTATGGTTTTATTCAAGCGTTTGCGCCGTCTTTAAGAAATTTATGGGGAAATAAAATAAGCCCAGGAGTTTCTTCTGTTCAATTCTGGAGCGCTGCCTTAACTGCAATACCAGCGCTAATAGCAATAGCACTATGGCGACAGAGCAATCCAGAAATAGCAATTACAACTGGATTGATATTATTTGGGTTCATTTTTGCAATGAACTCATCAATACATTCATATATGGTTCTTTCTTATACGGACAAGGAAAACGTGAGTCTAAATGTCGGCTTCTATTACATGGCAAACGCGGCAGGGAGACTGATTGGTACTCTCCTATCAGGAGTTTTATTCATGCTTGGAGCTAGTGCCTCTACAGGAATGCAACTATGTTTATGGTGTTCAAGCCTATTTGTATTTATCTCATTGTTGACTAGTTTACGACTACCTCCAGTATCAAATACAAAAGCTATAAAAAATTCCTAAGACCTTCAATTAAAAAAATTAAATATCAAGGGAAAGAAGGACTACTGAACCTCTGATTCTCTGTCATATTCAAGTCCAACTTCATTCATCCAAACTGCTTTTGTTTTACAGTTTTTACCATGCTCGGCTAGATGTAATCCCTCAATCGAAATAAATAAAACTAGTAGTGAAACTGGAACCCACCAAATGGGTGATCCAACTATTTCCTTCCAATTATTCATTGATTCTTTTTTTTCATATTAAAGATTTTTTTCAGCTTAAGTTAGGAAGTGACTGGCTAGCAAAAAAGGCATTAAAAAGGAGGCTATTGCCAACTTTTTAATTTATAAGGAATTAATTCACTTACCAATACGCTTTACAGCAGCGCGAGACTTGGAAAGAATATCACCTTTTAGAGGAACAAAGCCAAGAGAAGGAGCCTTAGCCTGGGCTTTATCACTTAGTAGGTAGTTAAGTGAATCTCTAATGGCATCAGTGTTTCTACCATTACCAGTTTCGTAAGCAAGAATCCATGTAAGAGTTGCGATTGGGTATGCACCCTTGGCATTAGGGTTAGGATTATTACCGGCTAGATTTTTATCTAGTTGTATTCCATTAAGAGCTATCGCACCAGCCTTAATAGTTGGCTGTAAAAACTCTCCTGATAAATTTTGGAGAGCGGCTGCTTTGATTTCACCTCTAATATATGACTGGTTTACATAACCAATTGCACCAGGAGTGTTACGAATAACGCCAGCAACACCAGCATTACCCTTACCACCAACACCAGCAGGCCAGGCGACAGATTTACCTGTTCCTAGAGTCCATGTCTTAGAGAAAGCCTGCATCGAATTTGTAAAAGCTTTCGTAGTACCGGAGCCATCAGAACGATGTGCCCAAGTTAGTTTTCCTTCAGGGCAACCAACCTCTTTCCAGTTTGTAATTTTACCCATAGCAACACGAACAGCTTGCTCTTGAGTAAGTTTAAGATCGCAATCGTAGTTATAACCGAAAGCAATAGTGCCACCAACCATTGGGATTTGAACTAATCCCCGCGTAACTTTTGCAATATCTGTTGCTTTCATCGGATCATCAGACGCACCGAAATTAACGGTTTCATCAATGAAAGCTTTACGGCCAGAACCTGAACCAACAGCTTGATAGTTAACACGAGGTCCACGCTCTTTAGCTAAGTCAGAGAACCATCGAGTGTAGATTTTAGCGGGAAAAGAGGCTCCAGCTCCGCTGAGCCGAGCACCCGCAAAGGCACTTCCACCTGAGCCAAGAATAATTAAAGAGGAGAGGACAAGACTCTTCTTAGCAAAGCTCATCAAAGGTCTGCGACGTAAAAGCAATGAAAGCATAGGACGCGAAGGTACTGATATTAATCAAGCTATATTGATATAATCAATATAGCTTGATATAGGACCTACGGCAAAAAACTAATTCAAAATAAACACATCTGTTTGATGGAGCGAAGAGGTATATTTATAAGATAATTAGATTTGATGCTTGGATGAAAACCAATCATTAGATCAATCAAGCATTTAATAAGAAGTTGAAAAACAAAGTAAAAGATCTTCTAATAATTCTAGTCTTAATGATCGGCACATCTATATCTATTAGCCAATACAAAAACACATATCCAGATCCTAGTGAGAGAACAGATTTATCAGTTAAAGGAATCTTTCTAGATTAAAAATGTTATGTTTACAAAAATATAAAACATAAATAAGGTTTATGTGTATAAATTTAGACTAAAATAAAATAAGAGTGAAGGCTTGAAGAAAAGAGGAAACTAAATGAGATGGCCACCGAATGCAGCTTGGACCTCAGCCGTAAAAAGAGAAGGTTATCGACATTTTGAAGTGAAAAGCTATGGAGGCAAAAAAGATGAACGGTGGGTAGAACTATTTCCAGTTAACAACAACGAAATTCTTATAAGAGTTCCATGGTCGGAATTAAAAACATATTCAAAGTGGACGAGTGGATGGCTTCAGTTGCCAAAAGATGAAGATTGCGATGGCAACTAATCTTTAGAGAAAATAAAAAACAGTTGATTTAAGTAATTATTACTACACGGCTGGTAGTGGTTTGTTCTTATATTTTTTGAACTTCTCAGAACAACCTTCTTTTTATACTGAGCTTTAGAAGGTTGTTTCTTTGAATAAAAAACGTCAGTGCTCCCCCCCAGAAGCCAATCAATTACTGACCAATGCAATTGATTGCCTGACGTAAATTTATCTTAAATTTTCCCTATCTTCAAAGGCTCCGTAGAACCGTACGTCTTAGGTAGGGAAACCGTAGAAATATCAAATCTCTTTTAATCAGACATTTAAAAAGGGCCTAAGGGGGCCCTTTCTTTACCGATTCTTTGCAGAAGCTTCTGGATATTGGTGGCCTGGGGCCAAGTGTCTAGTAGAAAGGCTTTTGTACTCCGTTAGGGCACCTAAACGATGCAGAGGAGTTTCGACTGAATTGACGCACCTATATCATTGATCCTTGTCGCATCAGACGAATAGCCTACTTATTCATTGAGAATGTTGGAGCAGGAACCAGAATTCAGTTCGCTTCTCTTAAATACTCAGGTGGAGTGTCGACCATCAATGGTGCCTCTGAGCTCTACAAATGTATCTTTGCTCTATTCGCACCTCAACGCAATCAGCCTTAATGCCCATTGCATTTCCACTTAATCTGATCAAAAATAATAAGTTTGGGTCAAAGTAGGGTCTAATTAATAAAAAACATGAATCAGTCTCCAGAGAAAGAAAAGCGCATGAGCTTTATTAAAAAAGCTGGTAAATGGGCTCCATTAGTTGGAGGAGCATGGATTGTTCTAAATATTGTTGTTCCATTGGCTCTTCTTCGTATTCCAGCAGTCCAAAAATACTTACTAGTACTGGAGGACAAACTCCCTTTTGACATTCCAGGTATTGGTTAGATGGCAACAGAGATTATTTGTTTTTTCTTGCTTGGTATTGCAGCACTGCTTCTAAATGCTGGACTCGACGCTCAAGTTCTTCCACTCTTTTGGCTAATTCTTCCATTAGTAATCAAATTAAGTTTCGACAATATAACCAGAAAGAAAGCCCTCCACATCAACAAAAAAACGAAATAAAGGCTAAGGTCGTGAAAAATTAGCCGAAAAGCTTTGAACGAGTTACAAGCATTGACGCTATCAGGGGCATTAGCTGTATTTGCTATTACCTGGCTATTTTTTGGTTTTGGGGATGATGATGATGATGGAGGAGGGATGATGAGACCTGTCAGACAAAATGCTGATTAAAATCAGTTGCTAATAATAAATAAAAAAGCCTCTATCTAAAGAAGAAAATTATAAAGGTATTTTTACAAGTCCTAAACTAATAAAGCTTCTCATCAAGCATTAGCCTAAGTAATGCGAGCATGTGTATATGAAAAATTTTCTAATCAAATTAGTTTTATTCCTATTCATTGTTTTCTCTGGATTGAATAGTGCTGAGGCTGTAATACAAGGCTGGGTTCCACCAGAAGATTATGGAGAAGGTGACTCATATGAAATGGGAATGGAATCCGAAGAAGAAGCTGTAGGAATGGATTCTCAAAGTGAAGAGTTGAGTATGGAAGATATTTTTGGGGATGAACAAGTTTTTCCTTTTCCACCTGGCCTAGGCAATTAATAAAACGCAACATTCGCTTTAGTAAGCTAGATGCAGATAACCTTCTAACTTTTAAGTTTGTTGAACTAATGGCAGCAACAAAAAAAGACTCAGAGCCTCTAGATAACTTATCCAGTCAAGATATAGAGGATATTGTCAGATCAAATGATATCTTGGATCAAGAAAATGAAAAACTAATCAGAGAAGAAGAAATAGAAGCACAAAGATTCTCTAAGACAAAAACTACAAAAAGATTGGTTAGACGATTAAGAAGATCTCCACTTGAAGTGATAAATCGATCACTCTTTTTTGTATTCATTGGTAGTTTTATCTTCTCCTTTGTCTCTGTTTACTCAATCAATAAATCGTGGTTTATCTTTTATGTCATCAGTGCTTTCTCATGTGTGTTATATACTCCAAATAGACAAGCCCTCAAGGAACTAATTGCAGCATGGCCAAATATCGAAGATCTTATAAAAAAAAGAAGTCTATGGAAATAAATTATTGAGACTTATAGGCCATTGATTTGAAAGTTATTTTTTGAGCTAAGTCTGATCTATCCTAAATCCATAATTGATTAATATGGTAATGGATAAGAAAGGAGCCAAAGGGTACTGGATCTCAACTGCAAAGGTTATTAATCAAGAATTATTTAATGAATATGTCGAAAAAGTTGGGCCATGGCTCAAAGAAAATGGTGGGGAGGTATTTGCAAAAGATACAGACCCAATAGGAAAAGAAAAAACTGAAGATTCAAACCTAGCCGTCATTTGCGAATTCCCTTCTATGCGAGTAGCAATAGAAGCTTATGAATCCAGAGAGTATCAAGAGCTATCAAAGCTACGTACAGCCGCGACAGTTAATTCTACTTTCACAATCATGGAGGGAATGGACGAGGCGACAAAACTTAGAAGAGCAATGGGAATGTAGATAATGGCATCAGCCACTTCATCATTCATTTCACATGGATGGATGAATTGATCTAATTCCTTACCGCATTAAAACTCAAGGAGGCATATTTAGGTGAGTACTCAAAACAGAAGTGACGATCTAGAACTAGTTAGGAAAAACCTTGAATTAATTATTAGTTCGAACAATTACCAATTAGCCCATGAAGATAGAGAGTTACTCAATAGTGATGAAATGAGAGGAGTGCGAATGCTTCTAGAAATTAATAAACCAGACAAAATCCTAGAAGAACAAAATATTTTATCAACAATTATCGTCTTTGGAGGAGCGAGCCTAACCGGTAAAAGCTCTATAGATAACAGACTTGAAATAGCGAAGAACTCTCTCACCAAAGATCCGAGCTCATCGTATTTACAGAGAGAAATAACACGTCTAAAGAATTTACAATCGATATCTCATTATTACGATTCTGCCAGAGAATTCGCAAAGATTGTCTCCAGACAAAACCAAAAAGAACAATGCAATTCACATGTAATTGTCACTGGTGGCGGCCCAGGGATTATGGAGGCTGCGAATAGAGGCGCTTTTGATGCCGACTGTAAATCCATAGGTTTAAATATAAGTCTCCCAAACGAACAACATCCCAATCCTTATATCACTCCTGGGCTTTGCTTCAAATTTAATTATTTCGCCTTACGAAAATTTCATTTTGTGATGCGATCAGTTGCAGCTGTCTTTTTCCCTGGAGGATTTGGAACATTTGATGAACTCTTCGAATTACTCACTCTTCGTCAAACAGGAATGAAAACACAAATTCCAATTATTCTATTTGGTCGAGATTATTGGTCGAAAGTGATCAACTTTCAATTCCTTTCCGATCACGGACTTATCTCTGATGATCACATGAATCTCTTTCAATACGCCGATAGTGCTTCAGAAGCATGGGACATTATCAAACAATAGAAGTAAGATGTGATAATGGATTGGAAAACATCACTAGATTGGTATTGTTCAGGCAACATTCTCGATAAAGAGGATCTAGACCTTTTAGAAAAACATTATCAACAGGTAATCAATGAAATCGATACGAATATCTCCCTTGAACTAGCTCCAAAACATATTTGTAATCAAACCAACATTCCAGAGGGAAGTTCCTGGTTTACAGCAGTAGCAGTTGTACTTGATCGATTAAATCCTGTTAATACTGGCAAGCCAAGAAGTTTAATAGTTGATCAATTAAGAAGAAAGCAAAGCAGTTAACCCCTCTTTATACAAAAGAGTTGAACATAAAAGGCCCGATGCCCAACAAAGTCCTCTAGCAGGAGGAATATCGCCAACATAAGCACCGATATAGATAAACCTAACAATTGGGTGAACCCACGCAGCTATTACGGCCAAAGGAGAGACAACACCAGCAATCAGACATAGCAAACATGCAGGAGCGTGAAGAGTTATGCTCTCCCAGCAATTTTGATGACACCAAACAGCTCTTTTGCCAAAATCGGGGAGCTCATCAAATAAAGCTCTTGGAGCACTCATATTCTCGGCCGAATATCCAGCTTTGACTCGGCCATAAGTTAGTGGCCCAATTGACAGCAAAACAACGACGGCAGACAGGCAAAGGCTCCAAGCAAAAGCTGTTTCCATGGAATAAAAAATGATATTTCGAGCTTAAGTGAGGCAGAGTCAAAATGAGGATCAAAGGTTGGTTTAAATTGATATGCCAAAGGTTAATACAAATAAAATTTTCAAAGAGAAGATAAAAACACAATATTTAGCTCATAAACTTGTTATCCTCTGGTAGTCATAAAGAGTTCTGCTCGACTAAATCACCAATTATTTAAGCAATCCAACCATGGACTGGGATTCTGCAAAACAACATTGCAACGAAAGAAACTGGCAATGGTCATTGGAATTAATCAATCAGGCTCAAAAGGAGATGGAAGAGTTAGAAACGAAACTAAAAAAATGTGAGGATCAACAGAAAGCTAATCGTTTATATAACGCCTGTAATTACTAATGGAAGAAATGAGCGCAACAATAGTTCCATTGGGTTCACTTGCCC
Organism: Prochlorococcus sp. MIT2302; assembly: GCF_059772385.1. NCBI lineage: Bacteria > Bacillati > Cyanobacteriota > Cyanophyceae > Synechococcales > Prochlorococcaceae > Prochlorococcus > Prochlorococcus sp. MIT2302. The sequence goes on from NZ_CM186285.1 coordinate 426,710, forward strand.
TTATATTTGCTTTGATTTCAATCCTTGTCTTCCTTAGGAAAGCAAGTATCGCAAGACAAGCTGATGAGTCTATAAAAAATAGAATGGAAGCAAAAAGGAATGAAAAGACCGAATCTCTTGAAGAACAAAAAAAACGCTTAGAAATTTTGCTTAGAAAATAAAAAGATACATACTTACAAATTATCGTCGCTAATTTTGCCAATCCTTTTAATCGGATTTGACCCATCTCTGTGATTTGCTGGATCAAATGGAAAATTTGTATCTGGTCCTAAAAGATCATCAATACTTTTTGTATCCATTGAGCCTTGATCATTTTCAATATCAACATCCGTTGTCATTAACACCGGCTGTGCTTCAACTGACTGGAAGCAAATACTAATTACTAAAAATAGGGAAAGTAATAATCCAAACCAAGTTTTTATAACACTGTTCATTGAGAAGTAAAAGATTAACTAATTGCTCAAGGAAAGTATATTTCCTTATTTCTTTTCAACTACTAGTCTTCAAAAATAAGACATGCAGGAGAAGAAGGATTTAAAGCACACTCTCTCTCCCAGTATGAAGCTATTGCAGTCATTCCTCTTTTGACTGCCTCATGCTTTCTACCTATATCACCCATATTCTCTCTGGGGACGCTAAATGAAGTTTGAAGTTTCATAGTTTTCCTCTTCAATTAATTTCGGTATAAACCATCAAGAATGCCTATGGCAAGTGAATTTATCCTCATCTTTCTCTTAAATTATTTTAGAGTCATCAATTAAAATATTTTTAATCTGGGGAACTCAATTTTTGACATATGATGAATTGCTTAAAAAAAGCGAAATCAACCCAAGCAATTAAGGGTTATAACAAGTGACTTCACCAATAATTTCAATAATGACATTAGGCATCGCTATTATAGGAATTTCAGTTTGGTGGGTCACAACCACCCTAATGGAAGGTAACAAGGCACTTGAAGAAAGCCAAAAAGAGAATCTAGACAATTAACACTTTCATAGATTTAGATACAAAGCAATGCGTTGAGAAAAATCATTTGAAAATCTAGTAAAAAAAGCACCTCCACTTAAATAGTGCAGGTGCAAAAACACATTCTTCAGACCAACTAACAGTTACTTCTTATTAAGAGCAGCCTAAACCTTTGTGGGAGACAAAGCCTTAAGTTCCTTTTTTATCTCATTTTGACGTTCATCAAGAACTTTAATACGAGCTTTAAAGCTCTCTTCTAGTCTTTTTCTGGTGCCATCGATGTCGTCGAGTTCCTCTTGACGTTGATTACGCTTAAGCTCTTCAAGCTGACTTTCAGAAACCACATAAACAGTTGTGGTAGGTGCAATTAAAGAATCAGAGAAAAAAGTATCGAAGAGTGAAGTGTACATAACTTTTCATTGGGAGTACACAACTACTCTGTTCTAAAGTAATTAAGTTAGGGATGAGGCATACCGTAGAAATTGATTCGGTAAATACAACTCACTTCGGTTGCTACTACTCAAAAGTTAGGTATACCGACCTCTAAAATTTTTTCACAAAGCGTCTCTTGAAAGAGATAACAAAATAATGGCTACATATTCACTCTTACTTGGGATCCTAGTGATAATAATTTCATGGAAATTCTTCAATGACTGGGCTTCTGGCCTGGCAGGATTTATTTATGGTGGCATCTTATTTTGGAGTATCAAATTATTTGTTCAACTTATTAAAACTTTATTTGGATAAAAAATGATGTCTACATTGAAATCAAATGAAACTACTAAAGCCATGTTTTAAGCCCCAAAAGATAGTCACCAAAATTGCTGACAAAGGTAGTGCGATGGCAAGTGTGATATTGATTGTTCTAAAAATCTTCCCAACTCCATTACTCGTATCTTTAGAAGGATCTACGATAAGTGGCATAGCGAATACGTAATTTTTTTATTTATAGGCGCAATTTCTATTCTATTGGTTAGATTGTCGTAATTATCGAGACAGTCTCATGTATTTATTAGGTCTTGGACTATTAGTTTTAAGCACTTGGTATCTGATGAAGCTATACACAAATTTCAATAACGATCCGATAGCAAAGAAAGAAATCGACAATGCATGGCAAGAAGCAAAGAAAGAAGCAAAGGGTAAAAATCCTTTTGCACCAGGAAGAATTAAAGAGGCTCTCAATGCATATAAAGCCGATATGAATAAAAAAAACAACTAAAAGATAGAAAATCCAAAGAGATCAAAATATTTCTAAAAAGTAGTTAAATTGGTTTTTTGTAGATTTAGTAGTGACGCCCTCATTAGTTCTAATGGATTATGTAGACAGAAAGACACTGAATAACGAACAATTAGAATATCTCGAACAAGTTTTAAAAGCATCAATTCAGAAATTGAAATTCACTGGTATCGAACCTGTAATTGCTAGTAATGAAATATGTGATGCAGCTCTCATTTCCCAGGGTTCGTATGAAATAAGTTGTATCGCGTCCATACTTGATATGCTTCAGCCAACAGAAAAAAGAATGGAGCGCAAAAAAAAGGTATTCAACGCTCTATGTAATGCAGGTTTAATAGTTACTTATTAAAGAAAGAGGCCTACCTGAGTAAACAGATCCAAATAAATACAAGCAAGATATCTACCAAAAATACCAGTGAGAGGCATTGAACCTCTCATGCCGCCTGACGGTCTGGGTAAGCTTTATTTAGCAGCTTCAGGTGCTTTTCTGGCTTTGCGTGCACGTCTAGCAGGTCTACCAGCACTTGGCTTAACAACTGCAGAAACCTCAGCTTTAGCTTTGGCTGCTGCCTTTTTAGCTACAGGCTTTTTAGCTACTGCTTTCTTTGCTGTTGCCTTTTTAGCTACAGGCTTTTTAGCTACTGCTTTTTTAGCTGTAGTTTTTTTAGCTGCAGCAGCTTTGGGAGCAGAACCTTTACGTGTGCGATGAGAAAGAATTAAAGCCCATTCATCAGCGCTAATATTTGCTGGCTTATTTCCATGAACCTCAGAAACTTTTGCTGCTTTTTCGATATCTTTAATTAGGTTTTTCCAAGAAGCTGCGTAACGTTTATCAGACTGAGATTTAGCACCGCTTTCAACAAGGGTTTCAACGACTTGAGAAGCAGTAACCTTCTTACGACGTCTGTTAAAGATCTCCTTTTGCAAGGTAGCAATCAAGGCATCACCTTTAGCACTAACTTTGATGGATAACTGAGACATAACTCAATAATTACTTTCTTAATACATCTATCACATATAGGGTATTAAATTCAATAGTCAATGGTTAATCGACTACTAAATTTTCATATATCTATCAATATAGATTAAAGTTACACCTTCAAATAAATGGTTCTTGACTATAAAGCCATATCAAGTCGGCAAGACAAAAGCAAAAAACGAATATAAAAAAAATGAAGTCAATAAAGCTAATAGACCTCATATGCTGATCAAAGATCGAATGGGAACACTCATAAGCGAATTGATCTATTCAAAGTGTCAGGCCACCTCTGGACACCAACAGATCTCTCTCACTTGTTGCCGCATATAAAGAAGACAACGTGAAATCAAATGGTCTCCATGAGGAATAAGACGACGATGAAAATAACACGAAAGAATCATTCTGCAATGCTTGTCACTGGAATAATTGAGATGCTTACATGTCACGCAAACGCAAGCTGAACATGTTTTTTTGAGAATCGCTTTTTCAAGGAATTACCACTCTTCTTCTTGACCAAAGATCTGATCGGAGCAAGTTTCTTTGGGGTGAGTCGTAGACATTGACAATTTCCAATAGGTTGGGCTACGTAGGATATCCATTCTTCAGCCTTAAAGACAGCATACGGGGAAGCAGATAGAGTCATTTACATCTAGCAGTACACTTGTACTATAGATAGCTATTAGGTAATGTCAAGACATATTTTTCAAAACATCTAAAATATGTCGCCTGTAATAAATACCAACAATCGAACAAAAAAGATGCTCAAACACGGCTAACGCATCAAGGATATAAATGCTAAATAAAAATAATTAAACAGATAGGGGCGACAACGAACAAAAGAGACATAAAAAAGCCCTCATCTCATGAGGGCAAAGTGAACTGCTGAAGGATCCCCATCACCCAGCATTTCAAAAATAATAATCAAATCAATCAGATTAGGCAACATTAAAGCACCATATGTTTTATCTCAGACTTAAATGCACACCATCTGTAGGGGGGGGGTTGATTTATAAGGGAAATAGGGTTAGAAATAGTATCCCCATCACCCAGACCCGTAGGACACCATACCTAGGGTCTTTTTTATTGGAAAACCTTTTATAGAGGGATTTCGTCAATATCAAGCACATATGATCTGTGGAAAACTTTTGTTATTTGAATGAATTTGCGAGCTAAAAAATATGTCCTTACATAAATCTTCGAAAAGTAGCTTATAAAGGTTTAAAAACGATTAATTGAAAAATCCTTCTCAATTAAGTAAAAAGGTTTTAAATCTTTTAATTGATAGGAAAAAGACAATTGGGATAAAGAACTTAAATCAATCGAATAAATCCAGTTGAAATCTTTATGTGATTACACAAAATGATTGATCTCAAAAGAAATAGCAAAAAAGAACCAATTGAAGCCACAGGCCTTCGAAGTCGTAAGTCTTCTCTATATAAGCCAAATCAACAAGAAGATTTCAAAATTAGTAGAGGTCGTTTCTCAAATTTTCTGACGTGTCAAAGGTGCTTTTATCTCGATAGGGTAAGAGGTCTTGATCCTCCTGGGACACCAGGTTGGACTCTTAATGAAACCACTGACCTATTACTAAAAAAAGAATTTGACGATTGCAGACAAAAGCAGGTTCCACACAGAATATTTGCATCAAACGGACTATCTCATGTTGTTCCATTTGATCATCCTGAAATGGATAACTGGAGAAACTCTCTTCATCGGGGACTAATGCATCGTTACAAGGATACCGGAATAATTTTGACTGGAGGTGTAGACGATATTTGGCAAGACACTATTACAAGGCAACTAATAATTGTGGATTACAAATCACAAGCAAAAAACGGAAGAGTTGATAAGAAAGATTATTTAGCGGATCCTTTTCATGAGGCCTATAAAATTCAAATGGACTTTTATGCTTACTTACTCTCGGGGATGGGTTTTAGTGTTCATTCAATATCTTATTTTCTAGTTTGCAATGCAAAAAGGGATGAAGATGAATTTAATAAGACCATGCGTTTTGATGAATATCTTGTTCCCTACAAATGGAGTAATGATTGGATAGAGAGTCGACTAGATGAAATGGTCACACTAATGAATCAATCAGAGATTCCAGAATCAAATCCTTCATGCAAGAACTGCGCCTATGCAAATCAATATTCAAAAATACTATTTTCAGAAAATTCAAGTAAAAAAGAAATTACACAAGGAACTTTGCCATTATTTTAAGAATGCTAATAGTTTTAAAAATGATTCTGATTAAAAAGCGTCTAAAGGATTAATGGGATGTGCGGAAGATATCAGCTATTAACAAAATTTATAAATTTACCTGATCTTTTAAAAAAAGATGTGCCAAGGGGATTGAGTCAAAATTATGAACCACAAATATTAATCAAACCAGGTTCTCCAATTCTTGTTCTTAAGAATGAAGGCAAGACACAAACATCAATAATGCTATGGGGTTTTATATCTGAGTGGAGTAAAGACCCTTTTGACAACACAAGGCCAAAGCCATTTAACGCGAGATCAGAAAGTGTTGAAGAGAAGAAACTTTTTCGTGCAAGCTGGAGGCATAAGAGATGTTTGATACCAGCCAGTGGTTTTCTAGAAAAAGGTCACCTAATAGGTAGAAAAGATTCTCAAACTTTCTGGTTAGGAGGACTTTGGAATCGATGGATGTCTAAAGAAGGTTGTGAACTAGAGAGCTGTTGTGTGCTAACGACCGAACCAAATGATTTAGTCAAACAATTTCATAACCGTATGCCCGTTATTATTCCAAATGGTCTAGAAGATGAATGGATCTCTTCAGTTAAAAATGCTGAGGACCTTAAAGCTTTAAAACCGTTAATGACTAAATGGGATCCAGAAGAATGGAAAGCCGAGCCAATAAACAAACCTAATGCCGACCAATTATCCTTCCTATAAAATCAAGACACAAAAGGGCTTATACAAGCCCTTTTTACATTTCATAAGATCAGGACTTCAATGATCGTGATGCACTTCTGCCGAGCTAGGTATTTCATGGGCAGAAGACAATTTCTTCAATGATTGAGATCCACAAATAGCAGACAGAGCGATCACAACCAAGGATACAGTGCTTAACAACTGAAGCACTATCGGGAGATGTGAATTAATTCTTTCTCTAAGGGTAGTCATTTGCGAAGTTAAATAACACTCCATTCAAACAAAAAGAATAAGCACCGTCCATAGCTTGAATATTATGAACTAAATAGCAAAAAGCAAAAAAATAGGCATAAATAAATTTAGTCCTACTGTTAAGAGTGATGTACTAGATTTAACTTCATCAGCCAATACTAGGGTCTCACTCTCTTATTGATTTCTAATTATGACCTAAATATTTAAAAGTCTCATAAGATACATAACTAAAATTAGATATTGAAAGAAAGCTCAAGAATAAATAAATGTACAATTAAAGCAATAATTAACTCAAATCTACTCATGGCTGAAGAATTAATAAAGCCTAAAACCACTAGACGTCAGATATCTGATTAAAATTAGTTAAATAATATCTGCTATGGACGGAAATAAAATGGATCTCCCTTCTCTAGTCAAACTTAAAGAATTAGAAAAAAGCGCAAGAGTAGATGGGAGTGGCATTGAATTTGACTCTCTATTAGGACTATGGAAATTTAATTCAGTGTGGAAACAGGGATCAGATAAAGAAAACACGATTTCAAGCACTTTGCTACAGGTTCTCTCAGCCAGTCTAGAGTTGAAGAAAGAGACACAGAATCCAGAAGAAAAGAAATTTACTATCGCCAACGCAATTAAATTTGGATTACTAACTCTGAGATTCAGTGGCTACGCAAATTTAGAAAGGAAGCAGCCATTACTACCTTTTTCCTTCGATTCCATTCAAATAAAAATAGCTTCATTAACTATTTATAAGAGTTCCCTACCTGCACCGGATCATAAGAAAAGACCATTTTTTGCACTAATAGCTATTGACCCAAATGGTAAATGGTTGTCTGCAAGGGGAAAGGGTGGAGGACTTGCTCTATGGGTAAAAGATAAATAAGCTACTAGCTTTGAAATAACCTCTTATATTTTGTTCAGTAAACTATTCTAAGTATATTTTTAAATATACAACTCTCGGTACAAAATTTAAAAAGCAAAATGTTACTTACACGAAATGACATTAAGCAATAACTTTATTTCTTAGAGAAATCCTTTCAATAGAATTTGGATGCTCTCTTACAAATCTATTGAACTCAATAGCCAACTGTCTAGCTTCAAAAGCATCAATGGCATAAAACCCTAATTCATGTCTTTTGTTAGCTAAATCTCGGTAGCTAACAGCGTATCTTTTGCAGGATGTAATCGGTCTTGAAGACAATTTTTTAATATCAATTGACCATATCCTAAAAACAACGAAATAGTTCTGAAAGAAGTCTACCGAACAATTTGGGATAGGAAACCGAATATAAAAAGACATAATGCTTTTAAACAATTAGATGTGAAACAATATCTGAACTAAATTCTTGATGAGGATCGTCGCAACCTAATTTAGCTAAATTGCATCTTTTAAAATAGAATAAATTTTAAAAGACTTGAAAATTACAAACCACCTAAGTATTGAATTATTGGAAAATCTAATTACATTAATAATTTATACTTTATAGATTTGGTATTTCTTCCTACAAGCAGACATTAAATAAAAAGGTAACTTTAAAAAAATTATTCAATTAATTAAAGTTATGAATTTAGATATTTACAAAGCGATTGTTAAAGCATCCGAGCAAGGCAATTTATGGGGACTCAAACGAACTGATTATTAACTATGTTTAAATTGACCAAATTTAAGTTTATTCAACTCATTATATTATGGAATCTACCAATCCTAATTTTATTTATAGGAATAATCTCAATACCCATGAAATTATCTGATTCAATTTCAATTTTTTAACAACTCAGATTTTAAAAAAAAAAATTCTTTTTGGTAGAAACATAATTAATCTCTAAGTGTAACCATTAAAATCTTGATATGCACTAGCTTTAAACACCTTAAATGGCTAGAAATAGTAAAAATCTGGTATTTGATCTATGGGGATTCGATAAGTACACGGCACGTGTTCGATTAAGCAGCTTTAAAATGAATACTAGTGTTGTCGGTCCATGTCCAAGCAGACTTCTCCATTGTAGATAGATCGACTCTGTGGCTCGCCATCCAGTCTCCGTTGGCTTCTATAAATTTCTCAATATTCCCCTCTGGGTGCTGATGTATAACAATTATTTTTTGAGGGTCATCATCACTACACCCTCTGTACAAAGGCTGAATATTAAACTCTCTATGCCTTCTAGTAGCTTCTTTGCTGTCGAAGATTGCAGCCCACTCATCAAAGGTGCTTTCAACCTTAAAAGTAAAAACTGAGGTGACAGTAGAAGACATCTAAAATCTTTCAATATGGGCAAACGATACCCCAACAAAACAAAACTAACTAACAGTTGTTGTAAAAACTAGATAAATAAGAAAACTTTCTGCTAGAAATGGCTGATGGAGATACCAAGAAAAACCCTAAAACGAATCATCAACTTAATTGTTGTTCTAATCGTTGCCATTGTTGGGTACATCAAAGTAAAACACCCATTTAGTTATTTAATTGGAGTCCCTGTTACCAGTTGGGTCGTTTATCTATTATGTAATGCCATGTGCACAGATATTCTTTTTGGAGAAACATTAGGTTGTTCAGAAAAAAGTATATATAAGGAGAAATAAGCTAACTACGAATTAAAACTTTCTCAATCAGTAAAAAGAAACACATGCCCTAAACTGAAAAGTACTTGCAAAGATAAACTCAAGCTAAGATAACGAATTAATCATAAAATAACTCCTGAACACCGAAAATAACAAAATGATATTCGCTTTACTCAGTTGGAAATAATCTTTCTTTTAGCTGAATTAATACCATGTCTTTTAATAGGCTATTTACTAGGACGATTTAAAAAAGATTTATCCCTAACGATATCTCGTCCTTTAATGAGCTATGGAATTCCTATCAGCTTGATGGGGATATTACTAAAGTCTGGCCTTGAATTACCTTTAATTGAATCTGCTCTATTAGCGTTAGTAGCTATTGGCTTTTTAATGACTCTATTAAATTGCCTTCCTGGTATAAAAAACTTAATACCAAACAGATCTCTTCAATTAGGTAGTGCATTCGGAAATACTGGATATTTCGGAATACCAGTTTCACTAGCACTGCTTCCAAATCATGCTTTGATTTACAGTATAGGTTTTGACCTTGGTGCGACATTAGTAATTTGGAGTATCGGTCCAATACTGCTAACAGATCCTTCAAAAGTTTTAAGTTCTAATAGATATTGGCAGAATTTCATAAAAGCAATCTTTAGAAGCCCTGCTGTAAAAGGACTGATTGGCGCATTAATTGTTCATTCATCGCCTTGGAATGAACAAATAACAGCCTTACTTTGGATACCTTCAAGAGTTGTAATTGTTTTAGCACTTGTAATCGTTGGAATGCGTCTAAGTTGGTTGAGGAAAGCAAATCTCTCAAGATTAAAAATCCAAATAACATCCATAAAAAATGCTTTAATCATGAAACTGGTTGGATTGCCAGTCATTATGTTGATCATTTCCTCAGCGATCAGATTACCCAACGTCATGCGAGAGGCCTTAGTACTTCAATCAGCTGCGCCAACAGCAATATCTGTCTTACTAATATCCCAAGCAGCGTCAAGAGATGAAGAGGAAGCCACATCGCTTGTTGTATTAAGTACAATCATCGCGCTCATATCAATCCCTGCTTGGTTGATGATTATAAGATTGTAAAAAGTTAACAACTATCGCCTTTTAACTCAGTTTGTCTAAGTTGTAAGAAATACAATTTTTTTAATGACCTCAGCTACAGCAACAAAAGCGACAGCAAAGAAAACAGCGGCAGTAAAATCATCAACAGTAAAATCTCAATCAATTTATTCATCAACCCAATCAAGATTTGCCAGTTCAAAGCTAATTCAAAACCTAGGTTCATCTAATGATGGGGTTCAATTCGATTTTTCAAGTTCGTTAAGAACTGCATTTGGAAGGGACTAAAAGGATATGGACCTTTTAAAAACACTTTTTACAGTTGCTATATGTCTAGGTATTGGGTGGGCAATATCAAAAGGGATTATGTTTGGTTTGACTCATATTTAATATTCCTGAAGAATGGCATCCTACAAATGAAGAAATTGAATTTATAGGCAGTGCATGGATGCAAGTCAAGGTCGGATGCGAAAAAATAAAAGCGCAACAACTGTAAAAAAAAAATATATTTTAAATATGCTTAACGAAATAGCAGATCATTATCAAGAAAATTAATGACTAAAGGATGGGAACCAAAAGAAGAACATCAAGCAGTTATTGCAAGGAGTATAGAGTTTATTTCTGATGAATTAGCTGAGTTACAAGAGGCTTTACGGTGTCCAAATTCATTTATTGTTGAAATAGCTAATAGGGTAGTATCTGAATATAAAACAAACCAAATCATCATTAGAAGAGATGAAGAATAAATGGAATTTCTGCAATCACATGATTTAAACCAATTGGGGCTTTGGACCCCTCTTATTGGAGGTATTCTTCTTTACGTTGGCTTAAATCTAAAAATCACTGAAGTTGATCCTAATGAGTAATCAATGCATGAAAAATGAGTATAACGATAAGAAAAGGTTCGATTTATTAGAATAGTTTGGGATGAAACAAGGAACTCTTGAACTAATTTTTTTTGCTCTGATTTTCTTGAGTCTTCAATTTTGGTGGATAAGGATGACACTTAAAAACGGTCGAACTGGAGAAGTAGATAAATGGGGGCAAAAAACAAACCCAAAAAAACTAAATGAATTGGAGAAAGTGAAGCAAGATTTAGAAAAACTTTTTCGATCTTAGTTCTCAATACTATTAAAACTCTTTAAATAATGAACTATCAAATATTGCTCGAAAGCTTCGCTACTGGTGAAGGGATTAATAAAGACGTAATACCATTACTAGAGTTAGAACTTGATTCTCAACTAGAGTCTATTAAATATTCTCGCACTCAAGGTTGCACAGAAAAAACACCAAAGCACATTTGAGAGGCAGCTCAAGTTTGCGAAGGCAGTAGTTGGATCCCCTGCTTTGCTTCAATACTAGATAAGGCTAATCCCCTTTCTCTTGGGAATAAATCCAGAGGAGCAAAAGTCATTGATGCACTTCTAGATAATAATTATTTAATGAATTAAACTAGTAAAAACAATTATCAATTCAATATTAATAGACAAATTATTATTAAACAAATCCAATGAAAAATAGTGAAAGTCGCGAAGAAAGGAAAAAACGTTTTAAAAATCTTTCAAGCGCAGAAAGAAAAATGTTGATTAGAAAGAAACTAGAACTACAAGGTTTAACAGAGGGAAGCGGTGTAAGTGGAAAGGATCAATCTTCTTACGACAAAGAAGAAATGACAGATTTAATTCTATTAACAAGATGTTTTCAAAAGAATAAATTTCAATAACTCATCCAACCAAAATTTATTTTACGAAGTTAGTCCCTGCATAATGAGCATATGAATAAGCTTATTAAAAAAAGGAAAATTACCTTTGCAAGGTTTGCTGTTCGTACACTCGCTATCTCTACAAGCACCCTCGCTCTATTTGATTTTCTAAAAGAAGACTATCAAGCTGGTGGGCTACTAGCACTTGGATGGTTAACCATCGTGATCGGGGAGAAAAGGATGTTAAATGGGGAAAAGACAAATAAAGAAACCTAAAAAATTTTCCAACTGTTAACTATCAATAAATAGATCTATAAAATTCATTCAGCTTTTATTCTCTATGCCACCATAAAAGGTAACAGTATATGAAACTTTAAATATTCAGGCATTTTATTCCACCCCATTAGTTCTATGAGTGAGACAAAGAAAAATAAGAACTTCAATCTGACAGAAATGAAGTTCAAGTTTAATGATTTATTTACTGGAATTGCGCTGCTCTTGTGTGCATTTTTATGTGCGTTTAGCCTTGCACTAATTGCAATAAGGCTAGGGCCAATAGCTAAATGGGCTAATTATCAGACTATTTGCGTTGAACAAGAAAGTTTAAAATCTCCAATCGAATGGGCGGTGCGTAAATGCAATGGAAGATCAAAAGTTTATCAAGTGAAATGAAGGCAACGCAATTAAAATTGAATTTATAATTTTTACCATTGAGATGATCACATGTTTCCTAAAAAGCAATAACATCGAATCAATTGTTTGCTTAGAGCCAAAACAATAGAAATCCCGCCAAAAGTCCAGACATATGACCTAACAAGCTAATTCCAGGTAGGAATGACCAAATAATTCCAATACCTGTGAGTACTGAAATAGATTTAAGTAATCTTGGATCTTTCTTTAACTCGCATCCAATGTAAACAAATTTTTTCTTTCCATAAATTGTAGTCATTAGAATAAACCCGTCGATACCAAATAAAACTCCACTAAATCCAATAGCTAGAGAAATAGGATTTCTATAAACCAAAATATCAACGCACCAACAAATGAACGCTTGTAGAGGCATTATCAATACAATAAGAGCCAGAAAGAAATAGTCACTTTGAAGACTTAAAGATTTAAGAAAATATCTAGCTACGATGATTCCAGAGATATTTGCCAATAAATGATTAAAATTACCATGAAAAAAATGGGATGTAATAATCCTGTATGGCTCATAAAACAAACGTCCAGACCAATAAGCAATAGAAGTCTTATCAATTATTCCTAAGAAATCTGTCGCAAAGAAGCAAATAGTGCAAGCCAAAAAGGGGACAACGTATTGCCAATCATCCTTTGAAATTTTCTCAAGCATTCCTAAATAGATACGCCAATAATTCAATAGTACTTGGTGATTTTGATCAATTGAAAAGCAAATAGGGTTAATTCTTTAAGTATATGAATAAGCTAAAATATTTACCTATCATGAATTTCATCAATAAAGAAAGGTACTAAAGCCTAGGGTGAACAAATCTATTATTGATATAAATGAACATTGATTTAAAAAAGAAACTAAATCTCAATAGTTACGAATGGTGGAGAAACCATCGAAGGTTTGTAACCCTTGGGATATTTCTGGCATTTTTTGCCGGCTATGTCAGAGGTCCTTCAGCAAAAGACTTCAAAGTCAATGATATATGCGGCCGACTTAGCGCTGATTTAATTACGGGGGAAGAGGCTGCAAGAAAATTAAAATTAGGAAAAAAAAGAATCGAGGGGTTAGAAGGAGAAAAAGCTGATATTACTAATCACTACTATCATGCCAAGTACTACTGCCAAGGATACACAAAAGGAAATGTAGGCTTGGGATACTAATTAACACATTCACCAAAAATAGCCAGAGAAAAGCATTGCACTTTTCAGGCCGCTTTAACGGATCTGGCTTTTTGACTAAGCTTTTACAGCTTTAAGACTAACTTTTCTTGCACGCTTCGCAGGTCTTCTTGCTGTGGCCTTAGATGCTCTCTTTGAGACTGAGTTAGCGCTTGAGGTTGCTTTTTTGGCTTGAGCAGAAGCTACTTTTTTAACTGCTGTTTTAACTTTAGAAGTCGTAACTTTTGCTTTTGAAGCGCTCTTGGCTGTCGAAGCTTTAGTTAAAGCCTTCTTTGCGATTGCTTTTTTAGCTGAGACTGTCTTGACAGCAGCCTTTTTGGCTACGGTTTTTTTGACATTTGTCTTTTTAGCGGCGGGTTTTGCTGATACCTTCTTAGCATTCTTAGTCTTACGAGTACGGTGAGAGAGAATCAAAGCCCACTCATCAGCACTTATATTTGCGGGCTTATTACCATGGATCTCAGAAACTTTTGCAGCTTTCTCTATATCCTTTATTAAGTTTTTCCAAGAAGCAGCATAACGCTTATCAGATTGTGACTTAGCAGCGCTCTCTACAAGAGTTTCAACAACTTGTGATGCTGTCACTTTTTTTCTTCTTCGATTAAAAATTTCCTTTTGAAGTGTAGCGATCATGGCTTCACCTTTAGCGCTAACTTTGATACTTAATTGAGACATTAATTTAAGAATTACCTATATACAACATCTAGCACATGGTGGGTATCCAAACCGAACAATCTATTTACATGTAGATGTAAATAGCATTTACATAGGATGGACTTATATGAAAAAAATATTCTAAAAAAAGTAGAAGCGGTATAAAAAGCGTGTCATAATGGGAATAAATAGAGTGATCAATAAAGTCTCACTAACGATTTAAATGACTATCAAAAAGTTATTAAAGTTTTATCCTTTCTCTAAAAAGTACGCAATAAAAGGCATAAAACACAAAACAAAGATATAAGACCAATCAAACTAGCTATCTATTGAAAATGTTTTTTCTAATTTTGCTTTTATCTGCTTTAAAGACGGTTCTGAGACAATGAGTATTTTTTTATAGAAGCCAAAAAATTTAAGACACGCCAAGGGAACAAATATTGTCAGAAGTATGGTTTTGGTTGTAATCATGTGAATGTTATAAGCCAAATCAATTAGAAATGCTCAAATATTCTTTGTTAAACATATATATAAACTCAAGGTCTTTAAAAAAAATTTTTCGTTAAGGTCAAGGGAATAAAAACGAATTAACCAATTTAATAAAATGAACAACAGGAAGGATCTCAAGGCACTTATTTACCAGGTAGCAGCAGCTACTGATAGAGGTCAAAGGATGAACGCGATGATAGCTCCTATGTACAAAAATAAATTAGTAGAGATTAATAAATTAGTTGAAGAACTACTGCCCCTATCAGATGAAATAACTCAGAGTTCTATTGAAGGTGAATGGGAGCTTATTTTCTCATCAGTTGAATTATTTAGAAGCTCACCATTTTTTTTAGCCATTGAAAAGGCTTTAAACGACAAATCAAAAAGCGATTTATTTTTCAAGCTTCATCTTTTACAAGTTGGATCATTTGGTTTATCAACAGTTGGAAGAGTCGGTCAATATCTAAACTTTAATAAAGGGGAAATGATCTCCACCTTTGATACCACAATATTTGGACTCACAACGATCCCAATCCTTGGATGGTTTAAGCTTTTGCCTACTTTTGGTGGTCGAGTCATAACTCTGGCTAAAGGGCTTAAACTGACACACAACATTCTTTCAATGGAATTAGAAAAAACTAAAGTATCAGAGGTGGATGGACTAGGGAAAATACCTTTTTTAGATAATATTCTTATGGAAAAGTGGTATCCAGTAAAGACAGTATGGAACCTTTTGCCATGGAACAAAGAAAATCCAAGTTGTGAGATTAGAGTTCTCTATGTAGACGAGGATTTAAGAATCATTAGAGATATGCATGGAGCATTATTTGTTTACATCCGGCCATCAATTCCTCTTTTAGACCAAACAAAAATTTAAGTAAATTTCTTTTTTGAATATTGAGTTTATCGAAGCAGTTCTGAAGAATTTGTTGTAGAAACACTAAAGAAGAAAAATCCCTTTAATACAAAAATAAATGAAAAATCCAGAGGTAATAGTTATTGGGAGTGGTATAGGAGGATTATGTTGTGGAGGATTACTAGCAAAAGCTGGCAAAAAAGTCCTAATTCTTGAGGCTCATTCAAAGCCAGGAGGAGCCGCCCATGGCTTTGAGAAAAATGGATATAAATTTGAATCTGGTCCCTCTCTTTGGAGTGGAATAGGATCTTGGCCTACTACAAATCCACTAGGACAAGTCCTCAAAGCTCTTAATCAAAAAGTTGAATTAATCAAATATCAGGATTGGAATGTTCAAATTCCTGAAGGCGATTACACGATTGGAGTTGGAGATAGACGATTCCTTGATCAGATCAATTCGATTAGCGGAAATGATGCCATTAAAGAATGGGAACATTTTCTACAAGTGATTAAGCCAATTGGTGCAGCAGCTAATGCAATTCCCCTAATAGCACTAAATCAAAACAAAGAAACCGTTTTTCAGCTGTTAAAACGCAGTAAATCACTCCTCACCCACTTGAAATCCTTTAAATACCTAGGAGGTGCTTTTGGGAATTTGGTTGATAAACATCTTGAAGATCCTTTCCTACGAAATTGGGTTGAATTACTTTGTTTTCTAATAAGCGGTTTATCCAAAGACGAAACGAATGCAGCAGCGATGTCAACACTATTTGATGATTGGTTTAAACCAGATGCCTACTTGGAATATCCGAAGGGAGGAAGTGAATCAATCGTTAAGGCTCTATTAAATGGAATTTATTCATTTGGAGGGAATCTTAGACTTAATTCAAAAGTAAGTCAGATAATTATAAAAAGGAACAAAGCAATCGGAGTTGAGTTAAAAAATGGCGAGAAAATATTTGCAGATCATATTGTTAGCAATGCAGATATTTGGAACACCATTGATTTAATACCAAAAGAAGTATCTCAAAAATGGAGAGAGGAAAGGTCTATGACTCCAAAATGTAAATCATTTCTTCATCTACATCTTGGGTTTAATGCAGAAGGTCTAGAGAATATTCCACTCCATTCAATATGGGTTGATGATTGGTCGAAAGGTATTACTGCCGAAAGAAATGTAGTAGTTCTCTCTATTCCATCGGCTTTGGATCCAACAATGTCTCCTCCAAACAAACATATTCTTCACGGATATACACCTGCTAATGAGCCTTGGGAGAAATGGGAAAATCTCAAAATAGGTACCAAAGAATATGAAAAGACCAAAGAGGAGCGCTGCTCAGTCTTCTGGCAACCAATAAAAAAACTAATACCTGATATTCAGGAAAGAATCGAAATAAAAATGCTAGGGACACCACTTACTCATCAAAGATTTTTAAATACAAAAAACGGAAGTTATGGTCCAGCCCTCTCAGCAGCAGAAGGGCTTTTCCCAGGAAATAAAACTCCTATAAAAAATCTATTATTGTGCGGATCAAGTACATTCCCAGGAATCGGCATACCACCTGTAGCCGCTAGTGGTGCTATGGCAGCCAATACAATTCTTGGCTCAAAATTCCAAAGAAATCTCATTGAGGAGCTAAGAATATAAAAGCGCCTATATTTATTGAAAATTATTTTAAATCAATAGTCCAACGTCTTTGCCCCATTCGATCTGATTCTGAATAACAATGTGCAATCAAATCTCCATTTCTTCTCCTCACTGAACATTCTAAGCCGTCCTCCGTTTTGAAGAAAGCAGAAGTAGCCGGTGAGACCTCGTTTGAGAGAGGAGAGCCCAGATTGCTTAGAATCAAGGACCAAATCAAATCTTCATCAGCATCCTTGCTAGCTGTGAATTGCATTTTCTGTTGACTCCTTTGTATTGGAGACTGAGTCCGAGTTTAAAATATTAGAGCCAGGAATACTCTTAGCAACGGACCCGATCAGGGTTGTATGAGATTCAGGATCTTTCTTTAAAGCAGTTACGCCAAGATCATTTTTTGATATCAATATAAAAATAATTATCCCAACAAATGTCAAAATAATTGCTAATGCCAAGGAAGAATCCATGTGGGATATTTATTCAGCGAAATTAAAAAATAATACATATTTCAAAATCAATTTAATTCTGAGAAATAATTCTTATCCCTGTCATTAATATATAACCATCAATAAGTAAAAAACATTACATAACAATGTAATTATTAAATATAACTTGAATTTTAGTAAATTTAAAAGGAACTTAGAACAAATATTGTTGGATAATCTTAGAAGTCTAATTAAGTAAATGAGCGAAAATAATTTTAATACAAGTAATCCTGAAACAGCTAACCATCATTGGTTCCCATTTCTAAGATATAAAAAAGAATGTGAAGCAGCTGGGAAAGAAGCAAGTGTTAATGAATGGATGAGGGCAACTGGTCAACTCGATGCAAAAATAGCTCATGAAGAATCAGTAGCATTAGCAGCAAAAATAGCCGCAGAAAAAGAAGCTGACGCTAAAAAAGCAATAGAGAAAGAAGCTGAGGAAAAAAAAGCCGCCTTAAAAAAGAATATGCAAAAGTCAACAACTTCTATAAGCGACAATAAATCAGCAAAAAATTGATTCAAATTTTAACTCAGCTTTGATCTGAAATTATATGAATAAAGCGAAAACAAATCTTACAAGCTTTTAAGAGTTTGAGCTTTTTATAAAATATGCATTAAAAAATAACTAATTCGACTTCAACTTAATGACTTTTGCTTTGGCCTCATCAGAACTAGGTGTAAGTTCATTCACTATAAATCTTATACTAATTACATCTGTAGGCGTTTTGCTAGGATTACCAACATTTTTCCTCCTAAAATCCGGCCAAGGCAAGTCTGCACTATAATTAATAAATAAATCTGTAGATAAAATTCGGTAAAGCTGAAGTCCTGCCGTTAGAAGCGTAGATTTTCACGTTAGACGGCATACTAGACAATATAAAAAACATACCTAATGACTAACTCACTCAACAAAGCTTTTACAGGAGCAATTGCTCTAGCTTTAATACTCATAGCCGTAGCACGTATCCCATTTTCCAGAGAGAAAGAGTTATCAAATTTATGCAGGGAATACTACACAATGTACCTTAATCAGAATGACTACTCACTAAGAGAAAAAAACGCAAAGATTATCTTGATTGCAAAGAAAACAGGTCTTAAAGCTGAGACAAATAATGTTGGTAATTTTTGTAATTCGTTCTACTTCAACCAAAGGTAGATTTAAATAACAATATAGAAAAGTTCTTCTGATTTGATTTCTTCATATATTAATAGAAATAAATACAATCGTAATTGTATTGTTAGATTTAAAAGCTATAAAGTAGTTAAATAAAGAAAATAACGAGGAAAACCATGACAAAACCTCATCAAATCTCTGTAAAAAAGATTGATGTTATCAAAGAAAAAATTGTGACTAAGAAACAAGGACAAAACATTTGGTAAGTTATCGAATATGAGTTGCATTTGGGATGCTAAATACTCTATAAACCATCATCTCCAAGTTGCCTTCTCTTTAACGATTGAACAATAAAAGATACAGCCTTAAGCCAAATCAAGTGAATCACCTCAGATATGAAACTTCTCTAAAAGCCTTATGAGTGATTAAAAATCAACATAAAGATTATAAGAATCAACTAATGAGCCATATTAGATTTTTTTCTATCTGGTGAATCTACATTTTTAAACTCATGATTCAAGTAAAAATTTTATAGAGTTAAAAAATATTTTTAATAAAAAATGCCGGAGCTTTCAAAAGTCCTGTCATCAACTGACTTTGATGAATGGTTTTCATTGAACGACACTGTTATGGGAGGCTCAAGTAAAGCAGTTTGTAGAGCGTCTTCAAAAGGCCTCTCTCTGGAAGGTGTTGTAGTCGAGGAAAAAGGGGGGTTTGTTAGTTGCAAATCTCCAATATTTTCACCTCTTCTAAATTTATCCAATTATCAAGGTTTTGAATTAAGAATTGAAGGTAAAGGTCGAACATTAAAATTTGGAGTGTCATGTAAATACGGAATTTTAGGTCTAAGGGAATTCTTCTTAAATAAATCACCTGGTGGGCTCAGATGGGTAGCAGAAATAGAAACAAAAAGATTTGGGACAACAATTATCAAAGTTCCTTTTGAAAGCCTTGAACCAACAGTTCTTGCAAAAAAAATTTCTTTTCCACTTAAGTTCAAACCCGACTCCATAAGTCAATTTCAATTACTACATTCCAAATTCGGTAGACCTGGAGAACTGAATCCTGGTTTTAAACCCGGAAGAATAAATTTTGTGCTGCAATCTATTAGTGTTTATTAGCACTAATAGAAAAATTAGAATATTTATACTTTTCTTAATTCATAAATAATAAACCACCTGGAAAGAAAATTGTTTGCAGATGAATTGAACTGTAAAACAAATTATTTCTTTGATAAACATTCTTTTTTGTATATACTCCGATTAATTAAGTAACCTAACTTTTTACATTGATTTTTTTAAATATATAATATCGAAATATGAATAATATAGACTTACCACCGATAAGTGGTTTTGAATATACAATTAAAGAATTAACAAACAAGAAAAGAGATAGTAAACAATTCAATGAAAAGTCAAATTTTAAGAATGCCAACTCAGGTTTTGCATGCGCCCTCCATATGCATCAACCAATAATTCCAGCAGGTAGAAATGGGGAACTAATTTCACATTTGCAATTTATGTTTGAACACAGTTCAGAAGATGATAATCACAATGCCGAACCATTTGCTCAATGCTACAAACGTCTAGCTGAAATCATTCCAAGACTTATAGATAGTGGATATGATCCCAAGATAATGCTTGATTACTCAGGAAATCTTCTATGGGGATTCATGCAAATGGGTCGGGAGGATATTCTTTCATCGTTAAGACTCCTAACGTGTGATAAGAAAGTTCATCAGCACGTTGAATGGCTAGGAACATTTTGGAGTCATGCTGTAGCCTCCTCAACTCCACCCTCTGACTTTAAATTACAGATAACAGCCTGGCAGCACAACTTCTTATCATTATTCGGAGAAGATGCACTGCGTCGAGTGCAGGGATTCTCTCTTCCTGAGATGCATCTTCCAAACCAACCTGATGTTCTTTATCAATTAATCAAAGCTCTCAAAGAATGTGGATATCGTTGGGTATTGGTTCAAGAACATAGCGTTCAAAATTTAGATGGCTCCAGTCTTAGAGACGAGCAGAAATATATTCCCAATATGCTCAAAGCACAAGGAAGTAATGGAGAGACCATATCTATTCTTTCACTAATAAAAACTCAAGGTTCAGATACAAAACTTGTTGGACAAATGCAACCTTATTACGAGGCAAAAGGGCTAAATAAACAAAAATTAGGCCAAGATATTATCCCCACGCTAGTGTCCCAAATTGCTGATGGAGAAAATGGCGGAGTAATGATGAACGAATTTCCTCAAGCTTTCATTCAAGCGCATAAAAGAATTGGTCCAAAAACGAATAAAAGTCCCACAATTGCTATGAATGGTTCTGAATACCTCGATTTCCTGGCGACATTAAATATAGATGAAGATAATTATCCATTGATACAAGCAATCGATCAAGATAAAATATGGAGAAAAATTTCAGGCCCAATAACTCCCACTTCGGTTAAACAAGCAATTAGTAAATTAAAAGAAGAAGATCAATCCTTTTCTTTGAGTGGAGCCAGCTGGACTAACGACTTGAGTTGGGAAGATGGATATAAAAATGTTTTAGAACCAATTACAAAACTTAGTTCCTATTTCCACGAAACATTTGATCATTTAATAGTTCAAAATCGATCGTTAACAAAAAACCATAGTTATCAAGAAGCACTCCTGTACCTTTTGCTTTTAGAAACTAGTTGCTTCCGTTATTGGGGACAGGGGAAATGGACTGAATATGCTAAAACGATCTTCACAAAGGGTGAAGAGGTGATTAGAAACTTTGAAATCTCAGCACAGAAAAGCTAATCAATTTTGTAAAGGCATCAATCAAGAAAAGGAAATAACTAGCAAAAAGTAATTTTTTGCGTTAACCTCACCGACCAAAGCATTAATAAAATGACTAGTACAAGTTTTGACAAGAATGGACTTGATAAAGCAGGTATTCATTGGATGCAATATCTTTCAATGACATCAATGTCATTGCTTATATTTCTTGTAGCATTAGACAAAGCAGTTCCCAGCTTTCATCGTTTTGTCTTACTTTCAATGGCCAAAGCAGGAATTATTTGTAATGGGATAGCTGGATGAAGCACTTATCACGTTACTGATCTTGCAAAAGAAAAATACTACACTATGAAAGACAAAATAAATCCAGACAATGATGGTTATGATCCATCAGATGAATACTTCAAAAAGAAAAATGACACATATGAAAATGAAACTGAAGAATATTTCCCTAAAGAGACATCTAAGCCACCACATTATTAAAGCAACTAAGAAATGGCTGAAGGTAATTTAAAATCAACTAATGATTATTGTCTATGTGAAATGTATGTACCTTCGGGATAGAGTCTTGAGATATCATTGAATCGCTTAGATATTTGTCGTTCTTTATCAATGTTGACTTTACGATTAAGAACCAATACGTTGTGAACCATCCATAGAAAAAAACCAACAATCCAATACCAAGATATGGGATGAGCCAAAACATTTAAATATCATCTAATTTAAAGATGGCAATTTTGGCAGTTTTTTTCATAAGTATTTAAACCTTTTATTCTTACCCCAACATAAAAAATAGATTTTAAAAGCTAATTAATAATGAATATCACGCCTTATGCTGGTTCTTAAACTTTAGAGAAATCATTAAGATTTTAATAGGTATTAAGTAATCAAAGGTAAATTTGTTAGGAGTAAGACAACAAGGTTCATAAGGAATTTGTTCACTAGATCATTTGTAGTATTTTCTAAGGTTACTGTTCGGAGGATAAGACAGTTTGTTTAGTCATCTAATATTAAATTATGATTCTGAAATTTGATTTAAGCACTAAAAGAGCTGAAATCTTTTCTGGTTTTGTATTTTAAAAAAAGTCAAAAATATGAACTTTTCAAATGCCTTTCCATGCATATTGTTTGGCAATCATTCTCTTCCGCACTGCTAGATATTGAACAATATGTAACACAGTCAAGATAATCTTCAATTGGATCCACCTGTCCATGAGTGATTTTCTTAGCATCAATCTTATTCATAAAAGTACCCTACTATTTTTTTAATCTATCCTTTCTTTTTATTTTTTACTATCGGTATTACTTACTAACTTGAAGAATAAGGATAACTGAAAATCTATCAATTCAAAAATAAGAAATCAATGGCGTAATAGGATAGATTTTAAATTTTATAGCTCATAATAATGCTTATATAAAAACACCGCTTTTAAAGAAGAAAATATCAAGACCAATTAAATCATAATTTAAATAATTTATGTTCTACTTTCTCAATTTTATTCTGATTCCTATTCTTTCTCTAATAGCTTTTATCGGAATCATATCTTTCATTTGATCATCAATTTGCTTTCTAATTAAATTTCTAAATAATTGGGAAAGCCAAACCAAAAGCAAAATTGACAATACAACGGTTCCCAATGCAATTGATGAATAAATATCCATTTTAAAGTTCTCTATATATTGCCCATTCATCACCATCAGCAGTGACTTCAGAAAGTAAAGCAACCGCTATGTCAGACTGATCAGAACGTTTGACTATAATTTCTTTACATCCCAGGTACGGATGATTGAACTCTGATTTTGAACGACAAGCTGCTAACTGTTCAGTTGGTGTTAAGACTTCAAGAACTTTAATCCATATCTCATCATCTGAAGCGAAAGGAGGAACAGAAAACTTACTCGGGCTATTTCCCTTTTTTTTATCCATATTCTTTAATTTTCAGCATTAATCTCATTTATTTCATTTATCAATCGCTCTTGTCGTTCAGGCGTAATAAATCCAAGAGCTCCACAGTCATTGATGTCTTGAATGGGATCTGAAAGTCCATCATGTTTCTCTAGCCAACCCTCAGTGCATCCTTTGCATGCTAATTCATTTAATTCATTGGCCAGAGTCTTTGCTTTCAAGGTATCCATCAATAAAAAATTTAATACTACTTTCCTTCTAGTTTACAGTCACTAATTAACTCAAGAAAAAAAATTAATACGACTTACTCAATAAAATTACAAAGTTGTAAAATATGAAGCTATAAATAGATTAGTGGAATCAAATACAATATGAACTAAAAAAATTAAATTAGGAGCTCAAGCAGCTTCCTTTAAAAATTCCCGATAAATAGAAATATCGATAGGTCTATTCACATCTGATTGAAAATCAACAATGTCTTGATAAATCTCATTAGGTAAAGGTTCCATTTGGCATCTTGAATAACATTTGTTAATGTCATTTTTTTTTATTGAAAACCTTCCGCTTAAGCGCTTAAAGATCGACAATGTCACAATGCAACTTGATATAGTTATATCGTCAGAGGCTGTAGATGCAATACGCAAAACTACTAGGATTCTTTTTTGATCGAGTAAATATTTATTACTAATATTTTTTCAATAATTTATTATTATAGAGCAGAAGACAACTGTTGAGGCCTATAATCATACTTACGATGAAACAAAAATCATAAGATGGATAAACAATTGCCCTAACTGCTAATTTTCAAGTGTTGAAGTTCCACTAGAAATCGTA
The DNA here is from genome assembly GCF_059772385.1 of Prochlorococcus sp. MIT2302. Taxonomy (NCBI): domain Bacteria; kingdom Bacillati; phylum Cyanobacteriota; class Cyanophyceae; order Synechococcales; family Prochlorococcaceae; genus Prochlorococcus; species Prochlorococcus sp. MIT2302. The sequence goes on from NZ_CM186285.1 coordinate 450,994, forward strand.
TGTGGAGTCATAGGTATTGAATGTTTTTTACCGTCTGGACTTACATATATATTCTCCTTCCCATATTCAGTATCAATGATTTTTTCAAAATGTGTCCCCCTTGGAAGATGTAGAAAATATTTTTGTGCTCTGTTCATCTAGTTATTATAGTTATTTAAAAATTACTATAATATTCCACAATGACAACTACTGATTGTTTTATAAACGTTTGATAGCTAACTATTTGATTTTTCTAGAGCAGTTAATAATCTTCCCACTCTAGCTCCATTAACTCCAAGATCGCCTCCACCATATCTTGATGCTGATTTGATTTGAATCTTCTTATCAATTTTTAAAATCTCCAAGTCATCTGGAAATCTAAAAATCAAACTACGACAAACACCTTTCCAATAAATTTGATTACTCTCTAAAACTTTTGTTCTAGGGATCTTTTGGGCAATCCTGACAAGTTGATCAAATGTCTTATCAACATCTTCAAATTCTTTTTGAAAAAAAACGCAATTTAGTGGATTTAAACAGGGACTAAGACCTGATTTAGGATATGGCATATTTCACATTAGTTTATTTATTGATCATGACACAAAGTTTATCCCCCCTGTGGTCATATTTTTCATAAATTTTACTCGTTGATGTCTAGTTCTCCCTACATAAAATACTCATAAGAAAAAGATTCTCCTATTAAATTATTCAAAAGTATTTATAAATAATTAAACGATTAGATAAGACAAGTATGATTCTTATTGTATTTAGTGTGGCCTCAACACTTCCTTATCAGTTTCATTATCTCTATTCTGTGAGTTAACCCAAGTTACTAATCCCTTTCTCTATAGATAGTGCTAACAGGAGGCCTTTTGATCAAAGGTGGTTCAGCTCCATATCCGATCCATATAAAACCAATTATTTCCTCCTCAGATGGATTTATTTCTACAATTTTATAAGTATTTGGGTCTTTTGTGATTTTACCTGTTGACCACTTGCAACCGACATGATCTGCAACAAGTGAAAGCGATAGGTTTTGGATCGCGCAAGCACAAGCAGCATAATCTTCTAGTTTTTGAACTTGATTATCAGTGCATATTTGAGTAGCAATAAGCAAATGGGAAGGATTGAACATTTTGTCCCTTATTTTTTTTAAACTAGATTCATCTGTTAGCTCGTAACCAAACTTCAAAGTTAGCTGTAGTTGATATAGAAGTTCTCGTTTTTTTATTCCAATGTTGGTAAAACGCCATGGAAAAGTTCTTCTATGGCAGGGCGCTTGATTAGCTGCACCTATTGATTTTTCAACAACTTCATAAGGAACAGTTTTTTTTGAAAAAATATGAATTGTCCTTCGTTTTTGAATTGCTTGAGTTATTTCCATGATTTTTATTGATGTAATTAACTATGGCGCTCCGATAATGAGCTTCTCAGAGGAAGCTGATTAAAGCCTTCAAAGAATAAACGATGATTTGATCCTTCCACTTGCTTAAATTTTACCTCAATAGAAAAGAAAGATAAGCAAAAATATCACCAGTTAAGCAACTTGATCAAAAAACAAATTTGATGGTTTGGAGAACAAAGAGACTACTTCGCCCTTAGGTGTCTTGAACACGCGTTCAACTATTTCCCCGTCATTGATAATCACTTTTGTATTCAGGGATCCAGCAGGTAAATTTTCAGCTTTATATTTTAAGATATTTTCTAGTTCTGGAAAATGATCGTTAGGTTTCAGAGCCTCTATTAAATCAGGATGTCTATCGAAGATTGCGTCATCAAAGGCCCTAAGCTTTTTCGGTAAAACCATTCTTGCAGATAGCTGTTACTTTGACTTTTAACCTACTAATCTCACCGCGTAAAGAGTATTTAAACTAAGTTCGAATAAAAAGTTAATAAGAAAACAACAAAAATCATTCACGTAAAAAGAATCAAATTAAATACTTGTCCAAGATCAAAGCGAAAATGTAACTCTTATTTTTTAGATGCATCAATCACCCGCTTCGTATGATAAGAAATTGGCGATACTTCGGTACTCCTGTCATTAAATACTGATTGTGTAAAAACAGTAAAGGCAGCAATACTTGGTGTAATAGGTAAAAACATAAATAGAGCTAACAATCTACTGTTAAGATTGAAGGATTTTTTCATTTATTATTGAATTACATAGTTATTCTCGACAACTTTTTAGTGAGGTGCGTGTAGTGTTTTCCTGGAAAGCTATTAATTTGATCTGTAATACGACCTAAACACTTTTGGCCTCTTCCATAGCATTGAATAAATAGCTTCAAGTGCCTTTTGAGTTTTTGGAAGCTTACAACTTGGCCATGACTGTTCAGTAATCATTGTGATTATTTCGGAGTCAATACTATTTCTACATCGGAAACCACCCATAAAACCAGAGTAATAGAACTCAAGCAAAAATACATATTGGCAAAACTATCTTTAATTTAAAGATTAATTGTAGAAATAAAAAAAAAAAGGGGATGATTAATCCCCCCTAAAAACACCCTCAATTTACTTTTGGTATGAATTGCCTCTGTAAGTCAAGGATGCTTGCATTTGCTTCTTAGCTTCTGCTTGTTTAGATGTGTAGACGTTACGTCTGTAACTAAGTTCTACAACTTTTTTTGGAGTAGCCTCTTTATGTTGAAGATACTCTTTACCTCTGTAAGTAAGAACAGTCATTGTTCTTTCCCGTAGTGCTCAAGACCCCGTTCCATGTCTCGAGTCTTACTGCAGCTAAAAATAGCTGAACGTAAATTAAAAATAACAGAAATTATCCCCAAATGATGTTCCTAGTGATACATAAAAAAAGGAATTTTGTAGTATTAACCGAAATAGTTGAGTTTCCAACTAAAAAGAACCCTTTACTCAAAAAGAAAAAATAATTTATCCTGATCATTTACTTTTTTAAATTTTTAATAACCTATCTCTATGTTCCTATTCTTAAATAAGATATTCAATAAAAATATGATCAGATAAATACCTGAATTGTCAATGTAATTAACAGTTTACTCCAGATAAAACAGTATTGTAAATTTCAAATAACATGCCTCCCAAGTACTCCATGAAGGCAAACCATTTAGGAGCCACACAAAAGCTTCATTATTTAAAATCCAGTTTCTGAGTACTGACATAAATATTAGATTTATAAAGAGAAGAGCTAAAAAACGAAACTTAGGATCATCTATACCATTAGGTGAATGAGAATTTAATTTTTTTTAGCAACACCTATTAAAAAAATATAAACAGTGCTGCGTTTACGAGAAAATTGAAATTAGCTAAAAAATTTGCTTGAAGTTATCACATTAGCTATGGTGTTCAATCTCTTTTGAAAGGTTTACCACCTTTACTTAAATAATCTAGATACCTATCAGACTCTCTGAGGTAATAATTCCTGCTTTGACCTATATATTTTGCTTCAATTAAGAGGTCAGTAACTTGAGGCCAAAAAGATTCCGGAACCAACTCGAGTGGGTTAATTGCATTTGGGTTCCAATTTAACTCAGTCAAGAATTGAAACCAAATAGACTTGCACTTTTTGAAGTCAGACAGAGAATCTGAAAGCTTGTTATTCATATATGAATTGTATTGATTGAGCTGCCTTATCAGCTTTGATTCTTGCTTCACCAATTGTTGAAGCCTTTGCTACAGCTACTCCCATTCGACGGCCTTCGGTTGAGATGGGCTTACCAAATATAAACACATTTGTATTCGCTTGACTTAAGGCTTCTTCAAGTCCCTCATAACATATGTTTGTGGTTTTTTTTGAAGCCAAAATTACTCGGCTCGCAGAAGGTTCAGTACACACTATTTCTGGTATTGGTAAACCTAAAACAGCTCTAAGGTGTAATTCAAACTCATTTAAATTTTGGCTTATCAAAGTTACCAAACCTGTATCATGTGGCCTTGGTGAAAGCTCTGAAAAAATCACCTCCTCACCCTTGATAAAGAATTCAACCCCAAACAAACCGACTCCTCCAAGATTATCAGTGACACATTTAGCAATCTGATGAGCCTTCGCTAATACACTTTCAGCTAATTCAGCTGGTTGCCAACTACATTGATAATCTCCATTATTTTGCTCATGCCCTATGGGCGCACAGAATAATGTTTTACCATTAAATTGTCTAATAGTTAATAAGGTAATTTCCAAATCAAAATCAATAAATTCTTCTAATATAACTTTATTAGATTTACCTCTTGATTTTTCAATGGCCAAGGTCCAAGCCAGGTCAAGTTCATTTTTATTTTTAACTAAACTTTGTCCTTTTCCTGAAGAACTCATAACTGGCTTAATAAACAAAGGATAACCAATCTTCTCTGCATGAAAATTTAGCTCAAATTGATTCATCGCGTAACTGAATTTTGCAGTTCTTATATTTAATTCATTAGAAGCCAAATCCCTAATTTTATCTCTGTTCATAGTAATTGCAGTAGCTCGAGCATTGGGTATTACTGTTATCTTTTGTTCAATTTCCTTCAAGACATCTACTGCTAATGCTTCGATTTCAGGAATAATAATATCGGGTTTACAATTATATATCGCTTCTATTAGTTCATTATCGTTATTCATATTTAACACCTCGAATTGATCAGCTACCTGCATAGCAGGAGCATTATTATATCTATCACAGGCAATAACATAACAACCTAATCTTTTTGCAGCTATTGCCACCTCTTTACCTAATTCTCCACTACCTAAAAGCATTATCTTCTTTGGAAAAAAATTCATAATCTTATTTACAGGTCAAGAAATAGTATATAAATATAATAAGCATAAAAATCTTAAATAGATTAAATTAATAAAAAAAGAAGTAGAAGTTAACAAGTATTTTAATCAAAGATAAAATCTTTCTAGATAAAGAATTAAAAAGACTCCACAGGAATTGAATGTTCCTATAAATTAGAGCACTTGTGATTTTTGATTAAAAATAACTGGTTATTAGCAGATATCTCTTCTAGTCAAGAAAACAGAAAAATCATATTTAAACTAGCTCTGTGGTTTTGATTACTACTCTTGAGTAATGAAATAATGTTAATTGTTGACATTAGGTACAATCTATTTGACTAAAACAATAATAAAACTTAGTAGAAGCAAACAAATTTATTCATTTAAATGTCATCGCTATTGCTGGTTTTGAATATGTATTTTGGGAATAAGCCTGCTTATGCAACCTATAAAACCTAAATAAAGACCAAAGAAAATGGCAAATTTACAAGCACGTCTGTGGATTATTCAAAACTTGTAATTAGGATGGATATGATTAGTCGAATTATTTACCTGAATACCATAACAATGTAATTAGCTTTGCAAGCTCTTTACGAGTGAAGCAAAGTTAGTTAAAAAAAGAACAACTTCGACTCATTCATTAATGGTTTCCAAGAAAAAAGTTAAAGACTTCAAGAACTTGGATCAGTTCCCAGACTTAAAAGAAGCTATCGTACCAGCTATCAATACATTACCATCAGGATCAATTAACACCAAAGTAATCATCAATGAAGGTGAAATTGTAGAGAGAGTGTATGAGACACCAAAAGGCGGCATCATATCGCTATACCCAAATCAATCTACAAAAGAAGCTGCGTAAAAAAAAGATTTAAACAATTCCTGGGATGATCCAGCCTTTTATTCCGTAGTTAATGACTGCTGCAAAAAAACCCATCATCGCTAGACGGCCATTCATTTGCTCTGCTGTTTTCCAGTAGCTAATTACCTTGCTCGTTAAACAACACCTGGGACGATTTGGCCGGTTGTCAGATATGCGCCGACAAGGGCTAGGCAACCAACAGATGCAGCTAGACCATTGAGTCGTTCAGCAAACACTTTGCCTTCTTCTAGTCTTGGCGTTTCAGTGGTTGGGTTTTTCATTAAACGAAACCTGGAATGATTTGACCGGTTGTTGCATATGCACCGACTAGAGCAATGCATCCAAACAATGCTGCATAGCCGTTAAGTCTTTCAGCAGTTACCTTTTCAGGATCAATGTTTCTGCTGTTGTTGTTGTTTTGAGTAGTCATTAAACGACACCTGGAATAAGTTGACCGGTTGTTAGGTAGATACCTGTTAGAAGAACGAATGCCATCATGGCTGGTCTTCCGATGCTTCTTTCTAGGATTGTTTTGTTAGATGGTTGCATTGTTATTGGTAGTTATTGATTTAGAAAATTCCAGGAATGATTTGACCTGTTGTGAAATAAGCACCTAAAAGACTAACCATGCCGATCATTGCCCAACGGCCATTTGTCTTTTCTGCTTCTTCTGGATAGCTGGTGTAATCCTCGACAAGCTGAGGCTGTGTTTCACGAGCAAAGATGTTTTGCTTGCCGTACTCAGTGATTACCTGAGATGAAGAAGACGATGTCATTACTGGAATTGAATTAATGTGAAGTAATGTAAAGTATGATTTTTCAAAGTGATAGATACGGTCAGGTACGGCTTGCTCACTTTATTGACATATTTATATTGAGACTTGTCAAAAAAACAACGAGGTGAGATTAGAGAATTAAATATAGAATTGCTAAATCCTGATTAGATTCTGCAACTTTTTTTCTTAAAAAAATCAATGCCTCATCGTTCATACGTGACTCGGCAATCATTTTTTCTGCTTCATTAATACCATGCTCAAGATTTTTTATTTTTAATTGAAGAATTTCCTTATCTTTTTTGCACTGCTCAAGTGTGAAATCGTCAATCATTTTTGTAAATATTCAAACCGCTAGAATTTTTATCTAGTTTAATAAGTCAAACAAAACGTTTAAAAATTTTAATCTTGATTCTAGCGTTGTACTAGCAAATTCTTTTTGTTGTTGTTTGAGAATGGCTTGCCCGTCTACCCCTAATGCTGAAGATATAAATTTCTGATCTTCTGAAATCCAGGTTTCAACCATTTCATCGAATATCTCAACATGAAATTGTATCCCATATGCTAACGAACCAATACTAAATAATTGTTCCTTACATCTACTACTACTAGCAATCAGCTCCGCAATATTAGGCAATATAATTCTGTCTCCATGCCAATGCAAAACAGGGAAAGGTTGACTTAAAAATGCTGTGAGTTTGCTTTTATTTTCTAGTGATTGCGCAAAAATAAAGTCCCACCCTATTTCAGCTAATGGTTGACGAGATGTCTCCTCCTGAAGCAATTCGACATCACCACCCGCTGCATAGGCTAAGAGCTGAGCTCCCAAACATACTCCGATTAATCCAATACCTTGATTTAAGGCTTCTTTTATTAAGCGAACTTCTTCGATAAGCCATGGATAAGTTGAAGTTCCAATGTCTCTTATACCCATAGGTCCACCCAACACCAAAAGTAAATCTCCATTACTAAGTTCAGGAAGAGAGTCTCCTAAGTCCAAACGGAAAATGGAAACACTTAATCCTCTTTCCTGAGCAATATCTACAAAAAGTCCAGGCCCTTCGCGTTCTAAATGCTGAAGAACAAGTAAACGACTCATAAATAAATTAAAAATCTACATTTTCATTTGGAGTAAAAACAGAGCAATACAATTTGATGAATAGCTCTGCCTCCTTTTCATCTTTACCATCATATTTTAGTTTGAGGTCCTCTATTGCGACTAAAGCAGTTTTTTCTTTCAACCTATATCTTGCACAAGTATCTAGAACTTTAAACATTCGAGTAGTAACTGCTACCGATGGGGTGCTTAGACCCAACAAGAAAGTAACAAGTAATAGATATTTCATATAAATAATTTAATCATCTTTTTTAGATAAAACTTTAGAGCTATGGAATCATTTATTAATTTTATATAAAAGGAGAAAAATCCTAGACAAATCAAAGACATAGGAGCTTCTAAATAAATAAAGAAATGATCATTAAATATAATTTTTTTCTTGAGATTTGATTAAATTTGCTTTAATTCCTCATCTGTTAATGAGCAAAAACCTCTTGAACATCTCTCAGGTTTATTTAAATCTGTAAGAGACTCCGACCCACCGATAATTAAATTATGCTTTGACATTTTATAAAACTTCTCATGAACAGAATCAGTAAACTTGTTTTCCTTCTCATACTCTAACTCACATGGATCTATGTTGTTATCAAACCATTCATCATATTGAATATATTTTGGCTTTGCATAATATGTCATATGACTAGAGTAGTACGACATAAGAATAAATACCACCAATTAAAGTCAAGGCTCGTTGGATTGTTTATCAAGAATTTTTTTTAGATATTTCTTTTTGAGTAGCTTTTTTCTTTCTTTCAGAAATTTTTTTAATTGTTGCAACTTCAAATCAATCAGTAACTATATTCAGTACTGATTAAATGTACCTCAAAGTTAGATTGATGGGCCGCATTTTGGAGAACCATTATTTCCATCGAGCTTTTGAATTTTGGATATGTCTAAATCGGATATCTCCAGCCCATAAAGTTCAGCGATCTTAGCCATCGCCAAACCCTCTGCGCCTGTCCAAGCTTCAGCTAATACCGACCAAGTCTTTTGACTAAATTCAACTCCGAGATTTTCGTTAATAGCTCTTTTTTTATCTATCTCCACGACTTTCTCTAGCCCCTGCTTAGATAGGTGACTTTTAATCCTTAAGAAAACAACCTCCAGCATTGAATAATAGAACTTTTCCATTGCTTTGTTGTATGCCCATTCAGCTTCTTTCTGTGCCTTTTTTGCACATTCGGTTGTAATCTCCATCTCCAGTTATTGTTTTGAAAGTGTTTTTTATATTATAGTTTTTGAATTAAGCCATTAATGATGGAATCTGAGAGTCAGCTGATAAATAAATAAATAATTTAAATAAATGCTATCGTCAAAATCAAATAACTTTTTACAGAAAGCCTTTTTTATTAAACCCATGGATTGTTCCGTTAGATTAAATTAAAAATGTCTTTAGAACTTACAGAATTAGTCAAAGATTTTATAGCAACAAAACTCCTCTCAAAAGTTGAACTGGATTTCTTAGAGAGTGAACTATGGGAAACCCTCGAACATATAGATGAAATAACTTCCTTAACAGCAGCTCCAGTAAATGTTTCTAAAGAATTGAAATTAAAAGAAGGTTCCTCATGGCAATTATGTTGTGCAGTAGTACTTGATGAGGCCAGGCCACAAAAAACCCTTCGTTCAGAAAAACTTATCAAATTAATAGAAAAATTTTCTCTCCAATGACACTACTCATATATTTTTGAGATTCTAATTTTAAAATAATTCAACAAAAATTTAGATCTCACTTATTTAATAAAAATATCTTTCTAAATTTATAAAAAAACATGCCCGTTCTCTCATAAAGATGATTTGATTCTTTTTTTAGCTCTAATTCATATGGATTAATAAAAATAGTCAACAATATTCTTAAGGCAGTATAAAAGTTTTTACTAGACTTAATATCCTGATATTTTTCGTTTCTTAATTTAGAAATTAAATGCTTATCTAAAAAAGCCTCTAGAGATTGAAGGACTATGTCTTTCTCCTTTTGGCTGATTGTAGATAATAAAACCATCAAAGCTTTTATTGATGATTCATCTCCACTGATAACATTCCTAAGAACGCTTTGATAGAGATTCTCCCATTTGTAAGGTTCATTCCTAAAAAGATTAGAAGCAGGTTTATCTGGATTAAGCTTTAACAGTCTCTTTTTTTCATCATTCTCTTCTTGCGCAGAATTCCAATATTCATACAATGGTGATGATTGAGCGATATTCATATGTATTTATTGAAAAAAATGATTAAAGGAAATCTGCAATCAGATAATTCTTAGTAACCATTTTAGATTAGATACTAATGCTTTGGCTTCTTCGTTATTTGTTACACGTACAGCAAAGAAAAAATCAATTTAGTAGAAAACAACAAACCAAACATTTTTTGAGGTTAATATTGGTAGTATCAAGAAGTAGTTATTACAAGTAGAATTTACTGAGCCTAATTTAAAGAGTTATTAAGTTGTGGTAGATATAAAAAAATAAAAACAAATCAAAAACTAAGCGCAAAATATTTTTGCGGTATTAGTCAAACCTATTGAATAATGATCAATATCTAAATCCAAAGCTTTTAGGGTTTTGAGGGCATCTATTTTCCCAGCGGCAAAATTTTCACAAACAGAATCAAGTTTATAAGTTCTTGATGCTTGCGTTTTTGTAGGAAATAAAAAGCACAAGGATAGAGGTAATACAAATAAGAATTTCATTTAGATCCTAGCTATTTTGAAAAGTTTTTTCCAATGAACTGATTTGAGCTCGATATGCATCACCTTCAGAACCGCATAACTTCTCATGTTCCGTTAACGGAATCCAAGACCAATCAAGTCTTACAGATAAAGACCAAAACATTATGATGTGACCGATTAAAAGGATTGGCCAATCAAGGCCTACGAACTCAGAATGAAAAACAGGGTGCATAGATAGTTAAAAAATAGTTAAAAACTTTGACTTGACTCATCAGGGGTGGAGAGATCAATAGCCTCAAAAGTACGAATAAAGCTCGTGGGGGCAATGCAATATGAGACAAAACCATATGATGAGACTATAACTACTAATGCTCTTTGCAATTTGATAGCTAAGGTGGGGACAACCAGTAAGAGTGATGTAAAGCAAAAAGAAAAAAAACCTTAAAAACCTATGCTTATGCTCGATTTCATCCTAAATAGATAAAATAAAAAATTAATTGAATTAATGAGCGGAGACAATTTGCTCGGAGAGCAACCTCTAAAGTTTTACTCTGAAGAGGTAACTGAAACCAAGATCGAGCTAGTTCATCGTTTACTGATACTTAATGCTCAAAAAAATTCAATAGTAGATTTAGATAGAAAACACAAAGAATGGGGAAATGAATTAGCAAGTTAAAAAAAAAACTCTGATAGGCTCGAAAAAATATATATATATTTTATCCAAAAATTTTTTTTAGCTTTATATTTATAATTTCAAACCACAAATTTCAGAAAAATATCTTGTTGATACATAACATTATTTTTTTTTACTAAAGCGAACCTATTCAAATTGTCTTTTAATTAATTTAACTAGATCTTTTTAATTAATGATTAATCGATTTTTAACTTTCTTCTTTTCAATTCTAATTGTTGTTACCATCGTCCCCCATAAAGCAAATGCAACAACAACTGAACTACCAGATTGTGTTGTAATTACTCACTGCGTGAGAGAAGACTTTAAAGTAAACGACTTAGAAAATGCTTTTAAAAAAGCAACCAAGATAGTTTCTGAAACAGCAAGAACAAAAATAGTTGAACAGACTGATTCATTCATTCATGCTGAAGCAAAGACCAAATGGAGGAGATATACCGATGATCTACTACTAAAAGCAATTCCAGAAAAAGGTATTATTCAAGTCAGATCTGAATCAAGAGTAGGAGTTGGAGATAATGGCGTGAATCAGAAGAGGGTTGATGACTTTGCTTATCGTCTAATGACAGAAACAGACATCACTAAATAACCCAAAAAAATAAATGTTAACTATCCTCTAAAGTCATTGATTTTGAACAAATAAAATTTTTCGATTAAGTTTGTTTGCGAAGGTATGGCTTAAGGATAAAAAGCAAGTGATTTTTTATACAAATTGCTTTTCTTTTTATGCTTCTAGCAGCATTTGAACCTGGTAGAGAAATGGCCATCGCCAACTTTTTCCTAGCTATTTTTTGTCTATTTACCGTTGGATTACCATTCCTACTCATCACCCGTGGGGACAAAACAGAAGCTAATCGGGACTTCATTGCAGCAACGGTTAACCCATGGTCTCAAGTTGTTAAAGAAGCTGATTTGGCTCAAGTAGTTTTATCTGAGATCAGATCGTCAGTAAAACTAGATCCCAATCTGGAAACAGCATCCGAGCAAAATGTTGAAGGGGATTTTGAGACAGGAGATGTGATTTCTCTTGAGATCAAGAGTAGTGATGAAATGTATGAGTCTACAACTCATACATTACTTAACGAAGATGAACTATCAGTTGCTTGAGAGATCTAAACATAAGCTATGATCTAAACCTTAAACGAATATCTAGGACATCTAAAGCCCCTAGATATTCGTTTTAACTTTTGGGATTGGTCAGATTCGTATAGAGAACATGAGGGTGTTTATTTCCAACTTTACCTGCTTCTAGCCATTCTTTATATTCCTCTCTTAATGCCTGACTGTCTTTACTACCTAATTCATTAATCTTTAGGTAAATGTCCTTCATGGTGACATCAAGTGATCTTTTTAAACTTATCGAGGGAGTCTTCATACTAAATTTCCCAAAAGAGAATGAGATATGAAAGTAGAAACCACAAATGCAAATGTCATTGCCAATGGTCTCTGAAATAATTCATTAGGTGTTTTCATTTAGATATCATTCAGCAAGTGAAGCATGCTAATGAAGCACAATAAATAAAAAGCAAACTTATTTCTAATGGTTTCCGTGTGAAAACTGAGAGGTAAAATTGAGAGAATTTCATATATAAATGATCCATACAATTGAAACGTTTTGCGTGTTCGGGTTCCCCATATGACGTTGCAAACTAAATAGTTGTGAAGATATGAAAGATCGCCATTATGAAAGAATGAAAAATTTATTTCTTTTATTACTGATACCTCCTATTCTCTTGTTTTTTTCTGTCATACCAGTTAGTGCTGAGTCAGAATTCGAAATGTATCTAACTGATTTTTATCAAAAACAAGAGAAGGCAAGCAGAATACTCAAAGAAATTGAGATAGACCTAAAAGATGGATCAAGAGACAGAGTTTGTGCAAGGCAAAGAGAAGCTGCTAGTTATGGAATCGAAGCCACAAAGTCTTTGATTAAAGCATTTAAAACAAATGGTTCAACAAGTCAAATGGAGAATCTTCAAGCAGGACTAGATAAGTGGAGAGAGTTGAGAGACTATTGCTAAAAATTTTTTGCATATAAAAAAATGAATCTATTAGTTATTGTATTTTTATAGCCTCAATTTGGCTCATAAGAAAAGTGGCATGGAATCAGAAGATGGAGCCAATGAACAAAGAGAACAGAATCCAGAGTTAAACACAAAATCTTCAATATGCATGAAAGAAGACTTGAACAATTTTCAAAGTCTAAATACAAAAACCGTATGTTCTATATCGGAGCTGATGGTAATTGGTACTATTAATCAGCGACTGGAAGGAAAATTTCTTGCTAATGGATGAAATATCTCAATAGGGTATTGCTGCTTTGATTGGAACATATATTGCCACTTTGTTGGCTTGGTTCAATAAATCTGGTTCTGACTTCAAAGACGGTTTTGAACCAAAAAGGAAAAGGAGAAAAAAGAAAAAATAAATTGCACCTTTTAGAAAATCAAAAAGCTTTGCGCACATACCTGTTAAAACTGAAGCAAACGTGAAGCAACAAACATCCGACGTAATACCAATACAATCAAAAGAAAACAATCAATCTACTAAAAACATAAATAGGTAAATTATTCAAACGACTAAGCAAATAAAATTTTTTAATGAAGAATAATCAGTATTTTTTAGTTACCAACTCCAGTAAAAACGAACCCATTTAGAATACAAAAATCATAAGCAAAAATCTTTAGATCCTCTGGCATCTCACTCCATTTCATCTCCTCAACTTTATTTACTTGTTCTGAACTTAGGTTCTCTGCTTTAGCATATGCCTCAATCATATTTGACCAACTATCAGAATATATATCTACGTAAAATGCCTTTTGGTTTTGATCAAAGAAATTAATTTTGTCTTGCTTAGTACTAACCTTTTTCGAAAGCTGTTTGTAGTATTCAATGTCTGATGTCATGATCATATGCTTATTTAGAAATCCAACCTAATAAATTCACATTTAAATAATGAAGTGATGTTCAAAATCTATACATTAAGTAGTCTGCGAATAAAACCGTTTCATTTTTTATGTAGCGTAATGGAAAAATAAAAAAATAAATTAATTAAGCTACCATAAAACATCATTATTTTGTTCGTCAAACCCATTGCGGATCTAAACGTCTCAATCCAGTTGATAATAATTCCTTCCAAAGTTTAACTGCCATTGCTCGTCTAATCCTCCTGCGACTTTTTAGGAGTGGAGGTCCGTCAACTTCAAGTCTTCCTTTCTCTATCAAACTTTAGGGTTTTGATCCCAGCTATCCCAGTTATACCGAAACCGCAGTATCCATATTCCATTTACATCAGTAACCCAACCATCTTGCTTCATTTAATTCTATACCTGAGCAGTACAAGAATACCACCAGGGTTTGGTAGCTTTTTTAATGTGATTTTTTGGATGTAGCTTTAATTTTTCGTTTTGGAAGAGCTGTCATACCTGCTTTGGGAATACTGAATGGAGTAAACAATTTCATGATTCTAAAAAATCAAATACTTTCAATTGTTTTAGGTCATGTGAAAGTTCAACGCATGGGTGAAACTACCCTAAAACATTCGCATTGCTCTACAACTTGAAGTAAACGGGGGTAGCTAATTTGCATATAAAGCAAAAAACAAAAGATTTATGCACCATACCAAGCAATAATTACAATTTTACTAATTATTGCTACTTCATCAATTTTTAAAATGTCAACAAGTGAAAACGGATTATGAAAGATAAAAAAAAATAAGGCTTTAAAACAGAAACAGGTTTTTACAGTTACTAAAATATTTTTGATAAGAAAACTTGTTAAGCAAAGCAAGTCCAGTCAAGATTACGATGATTTGTTAAAAATGGAGCTGGGGTACAAACCTTATCACCATCTGGTGTTACGTAGCATCTTTCAATACCCCAACTTCGTTCAATGATTTTCACCTCGGTAGAGCCTTTTGGCAAAGTAGGTGCCGTAATTTGAGCCCTCGTCATATGAATATGCAACTATACATTTTTAGCTAATGAAAAAGATTTATCAATCGGTAAATAAATCCATTGACATTGAATCAAGTACAAAACATACAAACTTAATAAAGATAAACATGAAAGCTTTAAGGTCGCTCAATCTTTTATTTTCTATTGATTAGAGAGAAAGTTGACGTTGATATCGAGATATCGAACATTGAAACCGACTCAAAGAAACCGGATCATAGTAATGATTACATTAACTAAGCAACTAATTCATCAGTTCAATTGCAAATGTTCCAACTACAATAAACTTCCCAATACAGCCAAAGAATAGGTTTTTACTTAAATTGCGAAGAGTCAAAGCTAATTAAAAAAAAAATTTTTGTTATTAATTGAAAGGGAAAAGACACCTCTCCTCCTATAGCTATATTCAGAGAGTGAATCAGAAGTTTTTTTTTACAAAGGAGCGAAATGAAAAGAATGAAGCTCAATCAAGAATCTGAGGAAGTTGGAAACACTTATAAAGTGATCGCAATATCTTTGACAGTTGGACTAAATATAATTATCTTTACTTGGTTCTTTCTCTTTTCAGGGTTGACCAAATAAATTATCTAAAATAAAGGATGTGCAAATATGACGTCAATCAAAGTATCAATAAGTCAAAGGAAGCGGGTTGTGAACACATAAATCACCTAAAGGATTAGCTTTATTTACTTATACAGGTATATTTTTTACATGCAAATCACAAACAAACGAGTCAAAAGAAAATACGCAGTTTTTTTTTATAAGGTTCGATAATAAAGCCAAAAAAAAATGCAAGTAGATCTAAATGAACTAGCAAATTCATACGAGGTCGTTCCAGTATCTCTTAGTGATCCTTTTAAATCTTTAGTTGCGGAACCTTCCACGATGGAAGTACTTAGATTTATACCCATTATTGCTTTCATTGCTTTAATAATTACAGCTGTATGGAGACAAGGTATGAAGTTCCCAGTAAAAGCTTTTGGCGATATAAAAAAAGACAGCAAGCAAGATTAAATCAATGAGTGAATTTAAACGATTTTCTTGTAATTTCTGATGGGTGTAGGATTAATTAAATATCATTGAGATCAAGTAACAGCTACTGAAAATTAGGGGTTAGAGGAGGAATTAGCTAACTCATTCGTCAACTCAATTAGTTTTTTAGAAATTCCAATCTCTTTCATTGAGTGTCCTGCACTATCGATTACATAAAGTTTTGAAGAGGGTAATGATTTATTAAGATCCCATGCACTTCTCATGGGACAAACCACGTCATATCTTCCCTGAACAATCGAAACAGGAATATTTTTTAGCTTAGTGATGTTTTTTAAAATATAATTTTCCTCTAAAAAGATGTTATTAACAAAATAATGACATTCTATACGCGCAAAAGAATCTGAGAAATTATCATTTGCAGCTTTTTTAATGGATAATTCTTTTGGCGTGAGAAAGCTTGTTGACATTTCCCATCTCGTCCAAGCACGAGCCGCTTTGGCTCTTTCAGACCTATCTTGACTGGTTAATCTCTTGTGGAAAGCATTAATTAAATCGCCTCTCTCATTTTGCGGAATAACAGACTGATAAAGATCAAATTCTTCAGGAAAAATCTCACTAGCACCTTTTTGATAGAACCAACTTAATTCGGTATTTCTGCACAAAAATATACCCCTAAGAGTAAGACTTAAAACTTTTTCCGTGTGTTGAATGGCATAAATCAAGCTTAATGTTGAGCCCCATGAGCCCCCAAAGACATGCCATGATTCAATTTTTAAGAGTTGTCTTAATTTTTCAATATCCCCAATTAAATGATGTGTCGTATTTTCTTTTAACTCAGAATGAGGAGAAGATCGACCGCATCCTCTTTGATCAAATTGAACAATATTGAATTTCTTTGGGTCAAAATATCTTCTATAAGAAGGACTACTTCCACCCCCGGGACCTCCATGAACAATTAAGACAGAGGATCCATTTGGATTGCCGCTTCCTTCCCAGTAGATTGAGTGTAGTGGGCTCACCTTCAATATCCCTTGTTCCCTTGGTTCTATTTCTGGAAATAACATTTTAATTAAATTTTCGTCTTTTGTTTTTAAGACATTTCATTCAAAACAAGCATACATAACAAAAATAGCTATAAAAGATTATTAAAAAGGAATTGCTCAATGCGTAAGAAAAATTGGCTCAAAAGCTTTCGATTAAATATTCATGCCCCTGGAACAGGTTTTGCACTAATGATCTTGGCTTTAACTCAAATACCAGTAGGAATAAAAAATGCAGCCGAAGTTGCTTGTATTGGTCAAACTTCAAATAAGATTTGGAAATCAGAAAAGAATCATGCGGATGCAAACATGCTTGCAGTTCAAAGGTGCAATGGAAGAAATTAAATGGGATCATGTGTTCGTCTTCAAGCAAACTTAGATAAAAAACTAAAAAATGTAACGTTGGCCTAGAACTTGATTTTTAACACGATAAAAAAGATGAATATTTGAATATTCTTCTTTTTTATGACTTCAGCGCTAAAAATAATCGATCAAGAACTAGCACAGTTTGGCTGGGTTGAGTCAATAGCTACTAATTCAATAAGTGATTTTAAGTCACCCAAGATAGATGTTGAAGAAAAAACAACTAATGAAAAAGAATCTGATCTCATAGACACATTCATATGTCATCTTATTTTCTATGTGGTTTTTTGCTATTCCCTATTTCTATATATTTTTATTGATTTGGGTTTTGGTTCCTTTTTAAAGAATAAAGTAAATACATTATTTAAACTTCAAAAAAAGTTTGAACCGCCTTCCTTTATCAGTGTTCATTCCAATTAATACATACTAGGCTTGTCCTTAAACAAATTATTTGGGTATTCCTTACTATCGCACTAACTAAAATAATGTATTTAGATAGGAAAGAAGTAATTCACTAACGGTCTGAGTCTGCACAGACCGTTTTTTTTATTTAAACAAAATTGTTTCGGCAAACTATCAAGATATTTTTATGGAATTGAAGTTGGTCAATTCTTTGAAGAGCCCATAGGAGACGATTACTTATATCCAGATTGGTAAATAGACGTCAAATGCGTTTATCAACCTTCAATCCAAGATTATTCATTACTACTCAACCATTTAGAAAATGAGACAAACTATTGATTATTAACTGATAATTACCACAAACTATATTTTTTTAACTTGGTAAATCCTTAAGCATAGACTCTACTCCTAAAATTCTTATTTTTGATTCGTTAATCGTGCCATAGTTAATTCTACTTAAGTAAAAGCCGAGGTGTATAAATTTAACAAGATCGATTAGAAAATCTATATACCGATACGGAGGACTATGAAACTAAAAACTCCTTTGAACATAATCAAAAATGCATTAAGTGATATTCGAACAATGCATGATTTCTCTTACACGGTTCCCAATGAAACTAGAGATGAGTTTTGGGAAAAAGAATGTATTAATCATCCAACAGCATCTACTTGCAAGGTTTATGAGGGCTAACAAAAATAACTTTGTACGAGTAAATAGCTGTTCAACCAAACAAGAATTATCTAAGAAAAAAAAAGGCCCTGCCAAGCAGGGCCTCATAAAATAGTTAACAAACTAATGTTGATAGCGATGACCGCGATAAGCCAATTTGGAATTTAGCTCAGACTTAGCATCGCTTCTGCATGTGTTGTAGTGATTACGCCTGTAAGTCAGCTCAACACAATCCCTTTGAGCTTTTTGCTCTTTGTGCTGGACATATTTGTGTCCACGATATAAAAGAGTTGTCATCATCCATACTCCGAATGTTGATTTAAGTCCCCGTTCCTTGGCTTAAATCGAGATGCGGCTCGTCATGTAACGAGTTGAACGTTTTGGTAGCGGTTGCTACAAAAAACATTATGTTATGCATGGATGGCACTCGTAGTTCATCTGGATACAAAACTATCTAGTAGTAAATACTCGAATTTCAAAATCTTTTTTTCTTAAATATCAACTTAAAAGAGAATTCTGCCAATTTTTTTAAGGTTTAAGAGGTCTCCCATAAGGGTTTCGTAGAGACTTCCCATCCAGTTTCCACCGACGACCTCCATAGGTGTCTTGCTTTTTCATAAGTTAGCTTCTCACTTTCATGTAATTGAACATGAGGAGTAATGCCGTGTAGGAATCTGAGCCTGCAGCTAGCGTAGTGAACCCTTATGTATGTAGTTCCGTCTTCATCAGGGTGTTTATCTTTTAAAAACCTCATTGCCCAGACTCGATCTTTTTTCACAAGCCAACTTTCATTTTGCATTTTCAGTAGGAGCTTGGATTATCACTTTTATGCTGCCAAGCCATTGAATGACAACTATCAGGTGAATATAGATTTTTAGCAACTTTAAGCAAATCACATATGAATGAATCTGGGCAATCAAGCTCATACGGCAATTCAGCTAACTCATCAATAAAAAATTCGAATGTTCTACTTATTAAACCCGACTTTTGCTTTTGGGACAGAATCCATTTGGACATTACTAGAAACAATAATTAGCTATAACAATAATTAAACTATTACTGCAGAACCTAATTGGTAAACACCTGCTATAAAAAGCAAAACAGGGAGGTTTATTAAAACTAAAAGCTTAACGGCAGTAATTTTATTAATCGCTGTCATTGCTAAAATGTTATTTAAAATTTAAGACAATTGTTAGGATTATAACCAGGAATAATCTATCCCCAAAGGTCGGTTCAGGTAGGGCTAACCAGTTCGGGTACAAAAAGAGGAAATCCCTCCAAAAACGTGAATTTATTCTGGATAGAGTCGTACAATAGGAGAAGATCAATGAAACACAATTTATTATTTTTGTCATCGGCTATGTTTTTGACAGCTATGAATGCACAAGCCGAAAGTTTTTGGTTGATCCTTCAAAACAGTACTTACGGAATTGAAAAAAATAGAAATGAAAAACATATCTCAATGCGAGGAACAAGGTAAGCAGTACACAAAAAGTTCAGGTATTCCTCGTTACTTGTGCTTAAAAGGCAAATAAAAAAGTATCAAGCAAAATACCTTATTGGTACAACTGGATAGTTAACTTGCTGACTTTTAATTAGTAGACAAATTGAAGGTGGTTTAACAACAATCACAACATTTGTCTCCTATTATTTCATTTTCTTCAAAAGTATCAGCAATATCTCGAAGCATTAGTGCGATAAATGCAGGAGGACACTGGAGTTCACTAGCATACTTAGCGAATTGCTGAGCAGTTCTCTGCATTGCTGGAATAATGATGTTATCGATTTGATTTTCAGTGGGTGACCACTTCGTTTCACATTATTCAGTCATAGTTTACAGTCACCTAACAACAAAAATATAAAAGTGTTTTGCATGGAGTCAATATTGTAAATCCATTTATCACTTGCTTAAGCATTTGATCAAACGACACCCAATTTCATTCCACTTTTCACCTTCGCAAGAATTTTATCGTCTAAATCATTGTCTGTTTGAAGAACTAGCCACTCAATTGCACTGATAATAAAAGCTTTCATTTGCTTCTTGAAAAATTTTTTCAACATCAAAAAGAGTACTGGCTTTAGTATTAAGAAAAGGAAACTAACCATTACATTCCAATTTATTAAATATGGTTTTACCTCATATTCTCAAATATTGGTGTAACCAACCCAAAAATCTTCGCATTGCACTACAACATCGACTTATTTCATTGGTTAGAAATTTTGTTCTCACTTGACTACTCCATATCACATAATTTTAATCGGAGTACTTTTAATAGTTATTTATGCTTCAATTTTTCAAATGTCCACTGCAGAGCAAAGAAGACATCATTTTTTATATTTCAATGGCTTGTTATCTCTATTTGATGGCCTGCTTATGGAGAGATTTAAGAATAACCAAAACAAGTTGAAATTCACTTAATATTTTAATTTTTAAAATTGCTTGTTAACGTCAAAGAAGCTCAAACAAATCTTTTTTATTATCTAGCAAAAGAATGCAAAGCCTTACAAGATTCACAGTAATTGGTATACCCGCAACCATTGGTATAGGAATTGCCTGGGTCGGTAATCGAATTATTAAAAATGAAAAAGGTCTCAAAGATCGTGAATTAGAACTTAAGCTTCAACTAAACAATAAATTTCATTTAACATCTTTAATCAGAAAAAAAACTCAATGATGAATAATATTGGCCTAATTTTATTTGATATAGATGGGGTTATTCGTGACGTAACAAACAGTTATCGATTGGCTATCCAAGAAACTGTAAATTTCTTTAGTGGGTGGAGACCCTCGATAGAAGATATTGATTCTATAAAAAGTGAAGGCTATTGGAACAATGATTGGGATTTGAGCCTAGAAATGATTAATAGACATGTACAAACTAACAATCTTTCTTTTTCAGCTCCGTCTAGAGAAACATTAATTGAATGCTTTGAAAACTTTTATTTTGGTGGAGATCCAAACCATGACTCTAGTGAATGGTCAGGTTTTATTAAAGATGAAACTTTATTAGTCAAACAAACACTTTTTAAGGAATTAACTCAGCGAAGAATTGGTTGGGGTTTCGTAAGTGGAGCTGAATTACCTTCAGCGAAATTCGTCTTAGAGCAGAGGCTTGGCTTAGCATATGCTCCCTTGATTGCAATGGGTGAAGCGCCTGAAAAACCTGATCCAACAGGTTTTATTTCACTATCTTCTAAACTTTCAAAAAATCCTTTAGGCCTTTCCAACCCTCCAATTGCATATATTGGAGATACTGTTGCAGATGTTAAAACAGTAATAAATGCTCGAATCAAGATCCCTGATCAGAAATTTATCAGTATCGCTATTGCCCCCCCACATTTACATGTAGATTCAAGTCGAGAGAAACGTCTAGGTTATGAGGCAGAGTTGAGAAAAGCAGGTGCAGACCTGATTATTAAATCGATGGACAATTTAAAAAATGAAATTCTAAATTTGTTTATAAACAAATAGATAGTTCGATAATCTAATTTTTATTACTCGTAGTTATTCAGTTGAACAATAAAAACCACATAAGATAATTTGTTAGAGAGGTGCTTAAAACAATTAGTAAATAATGAGGTAACCATCTTTAGCACGTAACTGCAAAACGAAATCAAGCTGAAACTGCTTCAGCATTAATTACATCATCCTCAGACATGTCTACTTCATCATCAATTGATTTCTTTTTTTGAAAAATGTAGTAAGCAGCTCCACCAGCAACTGTTGATGAGACAATTAATCCAGAAACAAGTGTAAGTGCAACAAGTCCGCCTATCAGTCCACCCTTCAAACGAAGAAGGTTTGATTTAATTAAAAGAAGTAAAAGTAATGTTGAAGTTGCTTTTAATGAAGCGATTCTTAAAGCTGTTAAAGGCCAAAAAGGATTAAAGAAAAACATCTTAAAATTTCTTTCTTCAAATGTAGAGGTTTTTTTGACTTATTGAGGAAAAAAAACTAGAAAATGGTGAAATTCCTTGTAGTTCCTTTAGGTGTAACAAAGTCTTGTACAACTTCCTCGCTCATACATTCAGTTGGATAGGAGATCACATTCTTTGCTGTGAATCCTGCACCAATGGCAACCACACCAATCACAAAAGTCCATTTGGATCTTTCACTTGAAATAAGTCTGTTAATCATTTACGAAAAATCATTGATTTTTATTCTGTCAAATAGTCTGAGAATTGGGTCAAAAAGATATTGATCGAGAATTTTATCAGCATTTTGAGAAGTCATTACCCAATAAATAAAGGCCCCAATACAGAGAAGAGTTAATACTTTCGGCCAAAAGTTTTCTGGATAATTCGAATCGGAGTTGAATTGATTTTCTTTTCTCATTATTTCCATCGTATACGTTCTGGATGATCTTTTTCAATTTTCCTAAGTAGCAAAACCAAGCCAACAAGACTGAATGGTCCAATGACAAGTGCAACTTGCATAAAGGTTTTTATTAAAGGATCTAAAACCGCAAAGAAATTCATTTTCTCAACAACTTTCGCAACATTACAACCAATAATCTTGAAAGTGAGTCTGGAGGAATTAAGAACATATCTTATTACTAATTTACTTGTTGTTTTTATCTTAGTATTAGCTGGAATTTAGAAATACACTTTAATTAATTTTGGAATGTGCGGTTAACGTCCAAATATTCGCCTAGTCCGTCCTCGGGTTTCCTCTGTTAAACAACTAACCCGGTTTCAATTATTGGTAAGTTTCTTAAAAAAATATTAATTCTTGTATTAAGAAGATTTCAATAAATTTGCTAATTTCGTATTAGCTCCAAATTAACTTAATTGACCTTCAGATCATTATTGTTATTAGCACATCTACAAGCATTTCTCATCCCTATCCTTATTGGAATTAAGTCCATAAACAGATTCAAGCAAATTAGATTTCCTCTGCTACCACCTTTTGCCTTTATCTCACTAGGACTTGCTTCAATGTTTGAGATGTTCGATCATACGACTACGGATTGGATATATGTAGATCACTCATCAATATATAATTGGCTGTTTTATTCATTTCTTTCTGTTGGATTATCGTTCTTAACTATTTCAGTAGCTAAAAACAAGTCGATCATAACTAGCAATATTTTGTTAATAATTGCCGCGATTTTTTCTTATTGGTTACTGGACAAGTCAACAACTCTTTTAATTCAGGTATTAATAAGTATTCTACTTATATCGCAATGGTGGAAACGATTTAAAGATTGGGTCGTCTTTATTTATCCAATCACGGGAGTATTCTTTACTACATTCTTTGGGATTCTACTTTCAAGTTCAGGCGAACAAATATGGCATGTATTTATAGGTCCATCTGGAACGATAAGTGTCTTAGCATTTTACGCAGTTTTAAACAGATCAAGAAAAAAAGAAATCATTTCTGCTTAATAAGATATCGATCAACTTCAAGATCGCTATGATTTTTTAAAATTATATTCTATGAATCATCTTAGGTATGATGATTCATAGAATTACATTGATTAATGTTTAAAAGCTAATGAGTCTGAGTTCTCATAGACAACACAAAATTTATATTGCTGCAACGATGGGGTATGGACTTGGTTCTGAAGATCCAGAAGAATTAGCGCTTTATGAGATGATCAAAAAAGAAATAGAAAAAGACTGCAAAAACAGAAATATGGGCATTAAAAGAACTGATTAGACTCTCATTTCAGAAAGTGTCTAAAGATAGGGTAGGCATTTCACTTCGCTAACGTAAAGATCTGCGGGTGTAGTTCAGTGGTAGAACGTCAGCTTCCCAAGCTGAATGTCGCCAGTTCGAGTCTGGTCATCCGCTTGAAAAAATCGAAACTAAATTCCAATTGTGTGGTGTAACTCACAACAGCAAGTTCAGTCCACAGAAAACAATTGATATCGACATAATTTGACTTTAGAGATTTGCATGGATAACCCCTCTAAGGAACAAATTCTAGCTGCATCAAGTGGATGGGTTGCTACAATATTAAATTTCCTGCCTGGCTTAGGTGCTGGATACCTTTACCAACGTCGCTGGATTCCTTACTTTGCAACTGGAGGAGCAGCTACAGCTTGGTTCGTTCTAGGAGCCATCTTAAATGGTGATACAGAGCCAACAAAAGCCGAACAATTAATTGGAATAGGAGGCTTATTTTTGATATCAATCACAACAATGGTTGAATCTAAAATTGCTCATAAGAAAGCATTATTAGCTGTAGAAGAAAAGGTTCAGTCAAAAACCCCAAAGAAAAAAAGAGGTCTTTTTAGATAATCACGAATTACAAAATCACTAGTAATGACAGTAAAAAGAATCAGATTTGATGGTTAATTCTGAGTTCTTTAAAAAATAGCTGATACGAATTAACCTTATATGGGATTAATTAGCTATAAAGTTTTAGTCTTGAAACTTTCTCGAAAATAAAGCTGACTCAATATATTTTGCTCTTCATTTTTAGACTTGTCGGTTGGTTAAAACAAAATTTAAGAACATTAAAGCTTCGAATCTATGCTAGAAATATAAATGAAAGAATCATCAAATTTAAGACTTGACCAACCACAAAAAGATCTAAATGAGCAGTACTAAAGCTATGCAGACAACTAGAACTTTTTCTGAGTTTGCAAAACAAGCTGACTACTCATTCATGGATTCTCTCGAACCTGATCCTCAGGCAACAGATGATGGTGACGACCACCTAACAAGAGAGGTCTTTTCTGGTCACTATGTACCTGTCACTCCAACAGCAATTCCAAAACCAGAATATGTCGCTCACAGTAAAATATTGTTTAACGAGTTAGGCTTGAGTCAGGAACTTGCTCTAGATGAGCTTTTTCGTCGTCTATTCTCCGGTGACATAAGTGTTGCAACGAAACCGATGCGACCATTTGGTTGGGCTACCGGTTACGCATTATCTATCTATGGAACTGAATATACTCAACAATGTCCATTTGGGACAGGCAACGGCTATGGAGATGGGAGAGCTATTTCAGTATTTGAAGGTCTCTTTAATGAAAAAAGATGGGAGATGCAACTTAAAGGAGGAGGACCAACTCCGTACTGTAGAGGAGCTGATGGACGAGCAGTGCTTCGTTCAAGTGTTCGTGAGTTTTTAGTGCAGGAATATATGCAGTCAGTCGGGGTACCAACATCACGATCTCTCACACTATATGTCTCTAAATCTGAAACAGTCCGCAGGCCTTGGTATGCAAAAGACTCCAACTCAATCGATCCAGACATATTAGTAGAAACACCAGCTGCAATCTCAACACGAGTCGCACCTTCATTTTTAAGAGTAGGTCAGATAGAACTCTTTGCACGTCGAGTACGGAACCATGAGCATCAAGATGCAATGAAAGAGCTCGAGATGATTGTGAAGCACTTAATCATAAGAAATTACAAGGAAGAAATTGATCCTAATCTTAGCTTTAGCAATCAAGTCGTTGAACTAGCAAATTCATTCCGAGAAAGACTCACATCATTAGTAGCTAATTGGATGCGGATCGGCTATTGCCAAGGAAATTTTAACAGTGACAACTGTGCTGCAGGAGGTTTCACTCTCGATTATGGTCCATTTGGATTTTGCGAACTCTTCGATCCAAGATTCCAACCGTGGACAGGAGGTGGTGAACATTTTGCATTCTTTAACCAACAAGTTGCTGCCGAGGCAAATTTTCATATGTTCTGGAAAGCGCTTCAACCAATGCTTACCAACCACGCAGAGGCCCTGGACAGACTAGATAACATCCGTGATGGATTTACTACAGTAATGAATCAAAAAATGGAGAAAATGTGGACAAAGAAACTAGGCCTAGTCACCTATGACGCACCTCTAGTTAATGAAATGCTAAAACTCATGGTTCACACAAAGGTAGACTACACAATCTTTTTCCGAAAACTTTCTAGTATTCCAAAAACACATAACGTCTTAAAAGATAGTTTTTATCAACCAATTTCAGAAGAGATTGAGACACAATGGATCAGTTGGCTACGAAGGTGGCAGAAGCAAGTAATTAACAAAGGTAATCAAAATGAAATATCAGCAAAAATGAAACGTGTTAATCCAAAATACACATGGCGGGAATGGCTCATCACACCAGCATACGAAATGGCAGAGAAAGGGGACTATGGTCTCATAAAGGAACTACAAGCTGTTTTAGAAAACCCTTACGAAGAGCAATCAATAGAGGTACAAAAAAAATATGACAGACTCAAGCCCAAGAAATTCTTTGGAACCGGTGGGGTTTCGCATTACAGTTGCTCATCTTGAATAAAGATGAGCAGTTAAATGTAGTGATATTGAGACTAGCAATTTAAAAATATCCGCTCCAAAAAACAACAAAAAAAGAATTTTTATCTATACAGGTAACCGAACTAAATATTCTCTCGATATTCGAATAATTTGAGGATGATTTATAAATATAACTTAATCCATGTCAGAAGAAACAAAATCCAAAATAAGAATTTTTCTTCCATTTAGTTGGTTCATTCCCGCAGTAATTTCTTTTGGAGTGATTAATTATCATCAATTATCTGCTGGCATTCCACCCATAGCTATTTGACTAATGTCATCACACATCCCCGAATACTACGAAGCTATTGTTGAAGCTTCAAAAAGAGGTGAATTATGGGGACTAGACCAATTTACTAACAATTCAAAGCAACTTGAGATCAATTTTGACCACTCTGTCTATAAATAATGTCTCATATTGATAAAATAAATTCTTTAAGCATTGAAGATAGAAAGTAGTCAATAATACGATTTCTCATGGACGATCATATTTAAACCGTATCAACTATTAATTTTATGCCAAATAATCTCAGCGTCTCTAAGTAGGTAGAGAGCTTCTTTTCTACCTATGGCTCTTTCAGCATCATCCATCAACTTAATGTATCTTTCCCTCAAGGCCTGTTTTTCCAGAACTATTTTAGTAAACATGTGAAGCTTTTCTGCTCGATTGTCAACATTGCAATTCTTAGCTGTTTTTATAAGTCCATGCGGAAGCTTAGCTCTGACACGAACGTTGTGCCTACTCATTACTAAATTTTTTTCACTAATTTTATTTAAATATTCTGTGAAGGCCTTTAGTTAACTGCGTGTAGGGTTAACCTCCAATCCTTTGTTTTTCACTATGAAATTTTCGGTAATTCAATTCCATAGTCTCTCGCTAGTTGAATCAACTCATTCATTGATAAGTCAACGAGGTAACTTCGTATACATTGATAAGCATGAAAACTCTCAACACTTTTTCTCTCATTGAACATTGAACGAGAAATTCTTAAAGCTAAGGCTTCTTTAGTGAAAATTGTACAAGTCTGATTATTTAAATATTATTCAACTCTCAGGGATGTTTGTGTATATGGCTTCTTAAAAAAAACAAAAAAAAGCATCAAAATTCTCACCCATTAAGTCACAATCTCAAAATTGACCTTTTAATATTTTGATTATTTAAATGACCATGGGAGAATCAAAAAAAGGTAAAAAAAATGGATTTCTACCCAAAACGCCAAAAACTTCAGAAAAAAAAGAGGTAGTTATAGAACCCAAAGGAAGACTAATCTCATGGTCTCCCTGGCCTCCTGCTAATTTCAAAACTCGTTACCCAGCATTCCCTTTAGTTACGACTGTTTTGATATTAATAATTTTACGCTGGCTAACCTCGGCTAATTAGCTTAATTAAGTACTAGTAAATAGTTGAAACTTATATAAAAAGTTGTTTTTCAAAAATGAAAATAAGTTATTTCTCTTGATGGGGCTGAACCAGTAGAACAAATACCAAATTGCAAGCACTCCATTACATCATCATCATATTTAGGCTTGTAATTAGCAAACAAATCAGACATTTCATTTCCTTGGATAGAAACCCCAGAAAAATTTCGAAATAATTGCTTTGAGAATGGCATAATTAGATACCTAAACAACCCACTTAATTTCTACTCATATTGGTTTAAGAAAGCTATGGGGAGGAACACTCAAGTATTTATACATTCAGAGAAAACAAGTCAACACATAGAGACAATTGTCCAAGGCTCAACTAGTACATTTGTTGAAAGACATTTTTTTAAGAGGCAATTTTTTCTCAACGCTTTATTCTGCCTGTGCTCGATACTAAAGTTACATTATTTTGATTTTTATCTTTGACTAAAGCCATCAGGAGACTGAAGGTAGGAAGTTTGGCCTAAATAAGGATCTTCTCCAAAAAGATCGTTCATTTGCTTTTCTGTCATTTGATTAGGACCTTGAACGGTTTCAATAGGATCTAATTCTATAAGCGATGAATCTATTTCATCAGCATTAACAACCGCAGGATAAAGATTTAG
Organism: Prochlorococcus sp. MIT2302; assembly: GCF_059772385.1. Taxonomy (NCBI): domain Bacteria; kingdom Bacillati; phylum Cyanobacteriota; class Cyanophyceae; order Synechococcales; family Prochlorococcaceae; genus Prochlorococcus; species Prochlorococcus sp. MIT2302. Next base: position 479,522 of record NZ_CM186285.1, read on the forward strand.
GAGAAGACAAAGAGAGAGAGAAACAAGTCGAATTAGCAATGTGCTAGTCATTTTCTTGAAATTAACTATCGGTAGAATTGGAACCATCAACTTCCTCAACCGTCTCATCTTGACTTGTTTTGTTCTCATTAGATAAAGAGCATCCACCTTCACCCCATGCAAAAACAGGAGCTATCGTAAAAGAAAAGGCGAATACTAAAGGTAGAATTTTATTCATAGGAAAAATTGGAAGCAAAGCAATATTAAAGCCTTTTAAGAAAGTTCGTTTAATTGATTTAATTAATATCCATTCCTACTTCCATTTCATTAATAGACACCTCCCTTTGATCACTATCTAATGGTCCTAAAATGATTTCATGAGAATTTTCTTCGCTTACTTCAGGCAAGGATGGTTCAATAAATATCCCGAGAGGATTTTCACCATTGTCTTCCAGAATTGACAGGTCATCAAATAGAGACTTCTCTTCTTGACCTGTGAGTAATTCTGATTTTGTTAAAAGGTTATTATCCTCACTTGCTATTTTTTTACTTGTATCGTCTATTAGTAATTTCGAAAGATCGACAATGTCTATAATTACCGACTTCTGACTTTTAAACATATCTTGAATCACATTAATTATTTCACCAGATTTTGTAGGTTGAGAGATAAAAGCAAAACAAGTCCAACCTGTCAGAATAATTAAAATTAAGACAATAGAAATAAATGCAGAATTGATTGCTCTTATTATTGTTTTAATCATTCGAAAACGTTAGATATTGCTAAATCTAGGCAAATCATTTAATACTTAGAACGGACTCTTCACACCCTGTAAACGCGTATAAATACTTTGGGGTTTACTCTCTATTATTTCTACCCGAACAGATCAGAAAAGTAATAGATCTTAATTATGTCCTTTAATCAATTCATTAAATTCAAACTATAGAAAAAGTATTCCACACGTATATTTCATGAAACATCATAGAAACGATGTGGAGTTGACATTAATGCAGTATGGTATTTGTTCTATACATACCAAATCAGCTAGATGAGAAGAGTTGCTTTTGGGATAAAACTAATCTTGAGTAATCAACTTCAGGAATTTATTCAATAAATTTATCTAATTCTCTAAGTTTCGTTCTAAATAACTATCTATTTTGTTTCAGTCATTTCTCCTGAATAAAATTTCATTGGTAAGTTTGAAATTGGATTGTTAGCACTCATAAAAAAGTTCAACTGAATTGTTAATCTATAAAAAAACAAATATTTAAAAGAAATCAATACAACTATAAAATGTTGTATTTCTCGCTTTAAAATGTTTGAGAGGCTTGCACTGAAATAATTATCTACATGTCCAATATTAAAGTCACTAATTAGCTATTCAAAGACAGTATAAATACTTGAGTGTTTACTCTCTAGGTTTCATTCCCCCAATAGGAGTAAAAATAAAATATGGATCTTCGACCTCATATGTCCTACGGAAATCGCTTTGCTCAATTGACTACTGAAGCTGCTGAAAATGCGGCTCGACTGGTTCTTAGACAACTTTCTGAAAGACTAAATTTTTCAAAGCTCCGATCAAAAAATGACGAAGAAATGGAGTGCTTGCAATTTGGCATCTGCGCTTATCAAGCTCAACCACAAAGAGTAAGTCAATAAGATTAATCAGATGAAATACATTGATCTAATTTTGATATTTTCTTCGTTATCAATGACGTTTTTAGGTTTGTCATTTCTTGCTATTTAAGGAATTAAGAAAGTCTGAGAGAATTAGACAGCGCTGTCGCAAAGTTGTTAATTTAATAAAATCATTGGTTATCAGAGTCTTCTAAGAGATCTGAATATTCTGATGAATGTGAAATTGGCAACACAGAAGCGCTATTTGTTGATCTCACCAACAAAGCAGTTAATTCAGCTGTCCGTTTATTGTTAATGACATTACTACCGTGGGCTGATATCGCAGCTCCAGCAACAAGGGCAGAGATTGGCTTCCACCAAGGTAAAGATTTTAAATCGTTCTTTTTAACTTCTGCCAATAAGAAACCAAGTCCAAACATAATACCGAACACAGCTCCTGACCATTGGCATATTCCGGCTGAAATAGATTTCGCGTTTTCGGCAGCATTAATTTGATCTTCCATTGGTTAAATTTTCGAAAACGAAGTATGTATTTACTCAATCATTATAAAAGCATTTTTAAACTTGATGAAAATAAGTAATTAATCCATTAGAAATGATCTAATCACCAAGATAAAAAAATCTAATAAAAAATAAGCAAAGAGATGCCTAAGAACGAAAATGACAGTGAAAAAAATATCAAAAGTAATTCCGTCGTTTTCATAACCACTCAGAATCTTCTAATAGGTTTGAATATTGTTCATAATTAAAGAAAATGTCTTCTTCTAATACTTCTTGTAGAAGAATTCTCTTGAAGTATGTCATTCTAATTCAAAAATAGGACTACACAATCATCTAAAGAAATAGACAAAATCGTGACCTATTGACATTCGGTTTACATGGTTCGGTATGTTTTCTTAATTAACCAACTAATATCAAAAGCAGTTCAGGCTTAAAAAATCCCTGAAAAAAATGTACTGATAAAAATAGATAAAAGTTTTCATCGAAGAAGTAATTATTAATAAACGCTATCGTATCAACTTAAGTGAAACACCTTATCGCTAAGTACAAAAATCAAAAGTCCTATAGAAGTCATTGACAAAAAAACTCCACCAAAAATTAGAGTGTTGTCTTTTTCAGTTTTTTGCTCAAGAACTTTTTGAACTTTAAGAGGATTAGCTTTTCTTTTCTCTCTCTTACTCATGAGTTTCAAAGTTGAATGAATAATAGATTGACCTCATACACATTAAATCATTTATAGCTTTAGAGGGGTTTGATACCATTTCCTCTACACATTCATTGTGCAAGATAGATACTTTTAATTTTTAATGATTTTGACTTGGCCCATTTTAAGACCACTGATTTGAGATAATTCCTTTTTAAGTTTTTTAGAGGTTTTTCTACTAAGCAATCTAAAACTATGAGCAACCGTTCTTCCATTGGAGTTTTGACCAACAACTGAGAATAAGAAATTGTTTCCTTTGCCTACTTGAGAGCCCAAGCGTCCTCCTCCATATACGCCTCCAAGCAGAGCCGGAACACACAGAATCCCAGCACTTGCACCACATATTGCAAAACCCACAAATGCTCCTGTATATGTACCGCCAGCAGCACCAGCAACACCAAGAAGAAGATTATCTTCTTGTCGAACCGAATACCACTGAGAAATATTATGTTTAGGGATAAAATCATTTGGTCCTGAGAACCCCTCCTCTGTAAGAGTTATTTGACAATTAGAAACCTCAATACTTTCGTCGTCGTCATTAGGGGAGGATTGAGTAATATCACAAAGAGCATTATAAACTTCAGCTCTTGTAGCAACTGGAGAAAACAATCCTACTATTAGTAAAGGTGTAATTAACAATTTTGACATATAAGACGTGAGTCGAAGTCACGATGTTTTTTAGATTCTTTTTGATATTACCTAAAGTTATTCATTCGACAAAAAATAATCAGAGAAATATCAAAGTAGTATTTTTAAGTGTATCTCGCTATATAACTATAGGGTTTAGCACGAACAAGTCATAATTATTTATTCGTTCATTATTGCAAAGAAATTGAAGATGGAACCTATACAATGTTAAAGAAAAATCCCAACAAATTGGTTTAGATACAATCCTGTTTTTTACATTCTGGCTTTAAAGTACATACGTCGCACTTATTTGAGAGGTTAACTATCACACAGACTTCATAAACTTGCGTGTAAGTTGAAATCTATTTCAGTGGGAAAGAGTCTAATTAGCTGCAAAAGCTCTAAAACACCTCAATAATTTTTGCTAAGACAATATTACAAATATAATAATCTCATATAGATTTTGGCTGCCCAAAATAAAAAAAATGCAGATTACAACATTAGCTTTAGCCTTCTCAGAGTGGGGTATTGGAAGATTTCCATTGGATTTAATTATTTTCCTTTGTGTAGTACTAATCTTTGCATTACCAGCAGGTATCAATAGAAAAAAGATTTTTGTTGAAGGTGATGCTTTTACGACTATGTTGAAAAAACAATAAAAAGGGGGCTATAACCCCCTGCAAATCTTTTGTGAGTATTTTTTTCTGGTTAGTAGCCATTTAAGCAAGAAAGCATTGGGAAAGCGAATAAATTTCCTTGTGTATGATTTTTGTATCAGCAATGAAATACCTCATGATATTTCAATCAAATCAATTTCATCGGCTTTTAGATGAAGTCATTATTTTTAGATTGAACATTATTGCGCCGACGAAAATAAAATAAAAGCTTAGTTCCTCTGATGTAGTTTTTTCTGGCTGGGGCTAAGCGTGAGATACATAACTCTTTGTAAGATTTAAAAAGGAGCACTTGGTATCAACTAGTAATAAGGTTTACTTGTTTGTTTTTATTAACCATGACAAATACATTTACCGCCCTTCCAAGAAGAACATTTCTTCTTTTTGCATTTCTTCTTTTTCTTCTTATCTCCCATAAGAAATAGAGTCTATATTTTGATTTTAATAGAACGGAAATTTGCTTGTTAGATGATCAACTTTAAAAGTTTTCATCCAGAAAAACTTTTATTAACTTTATCAGTCATAAGCAAACCCTTTTTAAATTAAATTTAATTCAGTTTTTATTGGTTGTAATACCTAACCAAATCAACAATCAAAAAAATCACAAACCCGACAGCTAGAATGACTGGCAATATTTGATTCCTACGAAGCTTTTGAATGATATTAGGACTATCGTCCTTCTTTTCTTTTTTTATTGTCTTAGGAGGCAACCCCTGTTCTTTTCTCCTTTTAGCCTCTCCCATATTTATGTAAAATTTCATCCACTTCAATAATGGCGTTTCTAATGCAAAATTTCTCATATCTTTAAGATAAAATAAATTATCTACATACTTAACAAAAGCTATAACTAGGCTTATGACTGAAAAAGTTCATGATGTGACATTAAATACAATCTATTACGCATATTTGAGGGATCATTTTATCCCTCGAAATAATGGCTATGACCAAAAAACTAACATATAGGTACGCATTTACTTTATTGAAGATGAAGAATGCTGAAGGTAGAAATGAATATATAGATTTAGCAAAAGAGGCAAATCTTATATGGCATCAAATTGTAAGTCAAAAAGTTAAGAACAATCCCCGAATTAACTGTCGTGCATAATTCTTTATTACTTGGTTGTTGTTGATTAAGCGAAAGCAGGACTTTTCTCAACAAAATAATTCTTTATCAACTCAATCAAATAAACAATATTCTTTTTAATCAAAGGACCAAGACCTAGATCAATGACTATGTGCAAAACAAGGGAAATGCAAAAGAAGGCATAAAAAATTAAATGGCAAATAAAAGTATTTATAAAATCATCTTTTTCAGTAATATCTTCTTTTTTAATGAGTTTTGATGGCATGAAATCAGCAAATGAATTTACGCTTGCTGATTCAACTAATCCAGATGCAATCAGTTCATTCTTATTTACTGTTGGTGCAGCAGTGGAATTCATAATGGAAGCCTTAATTAAATCCACCCTACTTGCTTAGTGATAAGTTTGGCTTAGACTTCATCTTTTCGTTTTAAATCTTGTTCAAATAAGTTATTGTTTCCAAATCTTTCTGCAACATAATTGGTACTTTCTGGACATCAAACCTGTTCTTTATTTTTGATATCTTTTTTCTTAAAAAATCAATCATAACCTTAAAGCTATATAAGTATTTTTATTAAATCTAAAATTTACAATAATTCAATCCGTAAGAATCTCCAAAAGAAGGGGCTAGCGCCAATATTGAAATTAGCTTTCAAGTTTTATAGTCTACTTTTTAAAAAGAGAGCTCTTTACACCAGCTTGTTCCCACTTTTTTATTGTTGGTCTTAAGAAAGACATGGGGAGGGCGGTCAAAACTGCAAATGAGACAACAAGTATTAGATCAGTAGTGAAATGATTAATCCCAAAATCAGCCCCAGCAAGCCATAGCCATGGGAATGCAGTAGAAAATAAACCAGTCAGCATAAATTCTCTTTCAATTAAAAAGAGCATATAAGAGTATCGTGATCAATGATTCTTTCCTTAGTAAAAATTATTATATTTTTTAAAACTTATTGTCTTGTTAAAACTTTGTCATAGAGTATCTAGAGTTAAAAAAATATAATTATTGTATTTTTATTTAAAAGTAATTAGTAAGAACAACTATTAATAATAGTTTTCTTGATTAACTTATCATTTAATGGGGATTTCCATTCCTTTACTTGCTTAATGTCTCCTGTTACAGGAAGTTGGCTATATAATCTTTTTTCACAATCAATAGCCATTAAATAAGAATCAGTATTAACAATTTGTTGATCTTCAGGGTCAACTTCAGATTGTTTTGTTATAACTGAAAGAAAGCCTCTATTATCATAATTAATTGAACTAAGCTCTATAAATATTACTTCATTATTTGTCCTAGACACTTCTACCCATTTAATCTCCTGACCTGAAAGGATAAAAGGAAAAAAGAGGACTATTGAAACAACCGCAAAGCTAAACGATAATAGCTGTTTTATATAATTGTTATGCTTTATCATTATTTATAGTTTACATATATGTATTTCATATTAGAGTCGACAGACAAGAAAAAACATCTACATCTTATAGTAAATATACATAAATTATCTTTTCTTAAACAATGACGTTATTACTTTAACGCGGTCACCATTATTTTGATTATGAAAGTGTTTTGTTTGAAAATTATGCCAGCTGTATAAAACAAATAAAACTATTGGTTATTTATCTTGATATTAATAGTCATTTGTAAAGATGGTCATATGCTAAATTTTGCTCCATTTCTCTACCCAAAGAAAAAAGAATTTCATTAACTCGTTTCAACTTTTTTTCCAATTCACTTCTCTTAAATTGAAGATCAATAAATTTTCTCTGCATCTCAGCTTGATGCCTTTTTCTTAAATCATCATTTTGATTACCTGGAGTTGATGAAATTTGATTTTTCATAGTTATGACCATTGATATTTAGATAGGGATACTAGATAAAGAACATTAGTTTAAACTGTTTTAGTTTTACTTCAATAAAAGATCTACTAGAAGTAGCCGCTAATTGTAAATCCGTCTTAATGCTGGAGTATTATGACCACAGCTTACTTACCTCAGCATTTATTACTTCTATAAACACATGAGTATATTGTCCATAATTACATACAAACGACACTTAAGATGCTTCTGACTACGGCAGATGAACCATTATTTCCCAATTTACTAAACTGAAATCCTCAGAAAGGCGTTATGAAAATCTTCATATTGTTAATTTATGAGGAGTTATCAAAAGAAAATTAAAAACCCATTTTAAATCGTATAATATTTAAATTTGAGAGTCAAAAAAATATAGCTCTAAATATATTATATGTTTAGAGTAATAGCGGTCACATAATAGACGTAATAGCTTTAAACTAGATTAAATAGGTAGTTATGCGAGTGTTATTAATAGAAAATGTTCTTTTGTTGGTGAGTTTATTGATTGAAATCAAGGCCAAGTCGTAAGATGATAAACCAACTTCATATTCAAAAGAGAATTGTTTATCAATGACATTTTGATTGGTAATTATGACTTTTGAACTATTCATTCTAATCTTTCATAGATTTAATCTCAGTAAAAGCTAGCTATATGAATTATCAACTGAAGAGAAGACACTTTAATAAGTGTTCATTATAAGTAATTACGATTTCTAAATAATCTGGTTGAGTATTGGCAATTTATCACTGAACAAAAAAGAAAGTATCTAGATCGATTACTCAGCAATCGATTGAGACTTTGGTCTCTTTTTCTTTGGTTTTTGAAGCTTATAGCCAAATTCAATAAGTTGATGATATGTCAATTTAGCTTGTAAAGCACTTAAGGATAGACGTTTTTCATTATCTTTTTGAAGATAAAAATTTCCTTTATTATTATTATTAGTCTCAATAGTGATAAATTCCTTTCCTTTCTTAAGGATCCAAGGTTCTTTTAGATAATTATCGTCTCCAACATTTAAATCCCATGGAACTTGAACTGGCTTTTTCTTTGATGGCATTGTTTAAAATTTACATACCATAAGTTTTATTTTACATATAATTCTTACGATAATCAATTTAATGCAACTAATGATCAAAACTGTTGTGATGATTAAGCGTAACGAGAAAAAATAGAGAGTTTGAATTTTAATCAGGTTTTACTGGGGGCTTGGTTAAACTGCTCTTTTGCTTAGTAGCAATTAATTGAGATGCAATTGGGTTGACTCTGTTTTCATACTTCCTAGATCTATAGATTTTAAATTTGCAAATATCATCTCCACTAAGGAAACAATCATCAATAAAATCATCTAATACTCGTGATGTCATAGTACAAAATAAATAATAAGTTAATTAATGCGTCATTAGCGACAACAAACAAGTGCGTCTTAACACCTAATTTTTTCTTGAGGCTAAGTAAGATCTCTCACATGAATTTATAAACTGAATCAAACAATATCTTTTGTGGGTAAATGAAGAGAGTCAAAATACATATGTCATTTTGTCATTAGTGACTTAAAAGAAAATTAAGAACATAAGAAGTCTTATTACATTTATACAACTAAACGTTGAGATTAAATTCAATGATAAAAAAAGTTCCTAAAACCGAACAAACCCTAATCGCATTAATAAAGAAGGCAAGTCAGAATAAAAAAATGTTGGATTTTTTCCAACTAGACAGGTTAAGGATTTTTAAATAACATCCTTTCATTTTCTCGCAAACAATTCAATTAAAAGTTTATCAATGAGTAGTCTTCAAAACTTAACTCAAAATTTCTCAACCTCACCCTACAATAATAAAGTTTCTCTTAACGATATCGATCGAGAGATAAAAATGGGAGAACTAAGACTTAGGTATGTAAAGCTTATGAGAGATTTGCATACCTATCTCAGTGATGAAGATGCCACTGATTTAATAAAAGAATCTATGAATATTTGGGAAAAACTCAGTATGCAAAAGAACATTTAGAATGCCAAAATCAAAATAATCACTCATTATTTTAAATTACTTCTATTCTATTTAATAAATTGGATTAAAAAAACTGAATTGTGTGGTTATGAAACTCTTAGATGATCTCAGGCTTTTATTTTACAGGTATTTTAAGGAGCAAGAGCGAAAGCAAAGAGAAATGAAAAGAGTTTTCCAATGGAGAAGATATCTAGAATGGAATGATTTAAGCCATGAAGAGAAACTTTCAGCTAAAAGATTCTTATTGATTCCTGTATTTGCCTATCTAATTATTGGAATTCTTAACCAGAATTTGTTTTTGATAGTTCTACTCCTTATTGGCTATGTGCTTTATAAGAAATTTGAAGGAGGAAGAATTGAAAAAAAATAATTTATTTAGCTCATTTAAAGATCCTTTTTCCATTTTTAAACTTTCAAGTAGTAGAAGAGAAAAATAGGAATATTTTTAATCAATGTTGACTATATGATCATATTTATCTAAATATATATAAAGGCCATTACAGGTTAATTATGGAATAACTGCTACAGATGATCTTATTTAAAACTCAATTCTATGAATAAACTAATTTCCTGTTAATAGACTCAGTATTATTAATTGCAGCAATACCACTTTTGTTTTTGCTTTAAAGAGATAAAAAAAATATCAGCCCTCGAAAAAATTCAAACAAAGAAGAATCATTGAGACAGACTTCAATTAAACTCCCAGACAAAGAAAATCTTGTAAAACTGAAAAAAATGCAAAAGCTCAAGGAAGTGGAATTGGATTGAATTCGCTAATTGGAAACTGGAAGTTTGTATCAATATGGAAAAAAGAGAAGGAGGAAAAAGATTCTCTGTTCAGTTCACTGATTAGACAATTCTCTCCAAATATAGAGTTCAAAAAGGAAACCTCAAGCGAGGATTTATATAAATTTTCTATTATCACATCTATTGAATTTGGAATCTTGACAATTACGTTTTCAGGATCTGGTTTTTTAAATGGAGAACAACCTAAATTACTATATTTTTCTAACGTAATTGAACTCAATTTGGGTTTAAATGTTTTGTTGAGAAAATCTCTTGGAGAACCTATAGCGGAAGAGAAGTCAGTTTTCGCTCTAATTGCATTAGAAGAAAATGGTGAATGGCTTTCAGCAAGGAGCCAAGGAGGTAAGCTCGTACTCTGGTTGAAAGGTTGAAATCAAAAAAAAAGAACCTCATATTTACGTTGATATTAATCAAATAATTTACATTAAGAACTAGCTAGCTATCGAAGGGAAAACTCAATATGAGTGAAGTTAAAAAAGCTAGTAATTTTAAAAGAGAAGATTATTTGTGGTATTTGCATGAACTTCTTCAGGACACATTTTAATTGAATAGAAACTATGATGGAACTTTATATGCCTGAAGGACCAGAGATTAGACGCGCTGCAGATAGGATTAGAAAAGTTTTAGTTGGCAAAGAAATTATTGAAAGCAATTTTTACTACGAACGTATAAAAAAATACGAGGAAATAGTCAAAAACACAAACATCAAAGACATAACAAATATAGGGAAGGCAATGCTAATCCGATTTAAGAATGATTGGTCAATGTATAGTCATAATCAACTATATGGAAGGTGGACAGTCAATTTAAATACGACAAAAATCACCTCAAGAAGAGCACTGAGAGTAGTTTTCAAAACAAATAAACATACTGTCAGATTGTGGTCAGCAACAGATATTGATTTAATACCAACATCTCAAGAAGATGAACATCCTTTCTTAAAGAAAATCGGGCCCGATGTCCTAAATGAATCTTGTAGTTCTGAGATAATTGAAAAAAGGTTAATGTCGAAAAGATTCCAGAAAAAGAAAGCCTCAACTTTGATGCTTGATCAGGAAGTTTTCGCTGGTATAGGGAACTATCTTCGCTCAGAAATCTTATTCGATGCAAAGATACATCCAGACGATAGACCAATTGACCTTGATAAAACGAGAATTTACCAATGGGCCAAATCAATCAAAAACATCTCACGTTTAGCTTATAGAACAGGAGGATTTACAGTCTCAAAATCATTGGCAGATATAAACAAAGCTAATGGAGAGCCAAGAAGATCTTACAGACATGCTGTATTCATGAGACACAAATATGAATGTTTAAATTGCAAGAGGGTTATAGAGAGAAAATGGTATGGAAAAAGGAAACTTGATTATTGCCCAAGTTGTCAAATTAAAAGGGGTACAATTAAATCTTCACAATAAAAATTATTAAATTTGAATCTGGATAACAATAGTAAATATAAGACAACATGATTTGATAAACGCATAAAAAAGAGATGTATTTAATTATCGATTGACTTAAAAAAGTTAGAATTTTTTAGATCGTCTCTTTTAAATAATGCAAAGGTTGTACCATAACATACCTTCATACTTGCAATTTATTAGTTAACACTGTTTATCTAGCCAACCTTTTTGAGTGTTATTTATTTCTAAAAAGAAGCCTGTATCATTACCTAGTAACTTTGGGCTGTTATCCCTACCTTATTTATTTCCAGTAGAAACAATCTTTTGAACTTCAAGTTGATTACTTGTTCAAAAAGATTAAGAAGATTAACTTTATATTTGTAGTTATTTCTTTTTTCGAACTCTTTAGCTTTATCCCTTTCTAATGTACTTATACCTGCTGTCTGAAATACATTGCTTTGGATTGTTTAATTAATTTTTCATTGAATCTTCAATGATAGAAATCTCTCTGGTGTTTCTTCTATTCAGTCCACGAAGTTCTAATTGAAAGCGTATGACCTCCAATGCAAGCTTGTTAAATCTAAAGGTAGCTTGTACATATCCATGTGAGTAATCAGATTCAAAATACCCAAAACCTTTCAAGTCTTTTACGAGTAGATAGCTATCAAAGATTTTGCTATACCATCTAATAAGCATACTGTTATCCATAATGTCCGCTATAGCTATACGGGATATGGTCTTAGTCCTTACAGCAAAGTAATCATTAAGATCTTGGTAAATCGGTAAAAAGAATTTCATTAACCCTTTCTAGCTGATCTTTCTCAACTCATCCTCTTGCTCTAAGCAAAGTTACTTTAAAAAAGCAAAGGCTACAAGAAGAAACATATGAGTAAAAATAAATGGGAAAATTCACACCATCAGTTAGATCTCCGTCCATGCTGATCTTTATCTCATAACAAATATAATGGGTAATCTCTTTTTTGAGGCTATAAAAATCATAGGAAGCCAATTAGCTTCTACTAATCACTAGGACTATTGATCGATGGTTTCATTTGCTAGGGCAAGAACAAGATCATTGCTATCAAGGCTGTGGCCAATAAAAGCAAAACATCTAAACAATCAAAAAATTGAGTTGCACAAGTCAGAAAATTTGATTGAGGGTATTAAGGAACAAAACAAGTGTTTCTTAGAAGCAAGCAAGGATGGTGGAATGTGGTTTTCTTAGTGCATTGACTTAAAGGCAGAATGGGAGATTTCCCTGAATGATCATGTTGTGAGTATTAAGACCTGAGTTCAAATGCTACAAAATACTTGAAAAAGTTATGAGGAAATATAATTAATTTGAAGATAAATGTATTTATTTAGTTGATTATTTAAATTAAGACAAGAATTGAAACTAAAATTTTGAGTCATTAAAAGGCAATTGAATTATAAAAAATATTGTTTATTTACTTCGCTTGTTCTTCAATGTATTTCTTAAGAGTATAACCATGACAATCGAAAGGATATTCTGCCCTAGTCATCTCGCTTGCCTGAGTCTTATCAGCATCATTACCTCTAAATTTTCGACAATCACATATGAAATCCATCTTGATCCCATCTTTATAATCTTTCACTCTCGCATCGAGCCATTTCCTTGCTTGCACTGGCATCTCATTACAAGCAATCCATGAAGCCCAGAACAATGCATCAAACATTTGTATTGCTTCTGCTCTTTTATTTGGCCCTGCCAAGTCCTCACAAAAATTTCTTACTGGACAGTCTTTTCTACTTATATAGAACTTTTTAGCTTGATTCTCATATCCTCTGACATATGTTTTTTTATTATTTACTGCATCTAAAGCAGCATTTAATTGATCTCCGCCAAATGTATTAGTTATTCTCACTTTATCAATTGAGATCGGACCAGTTTGTCCCGTTTCACTTTTAGTAGAGACATTACCTCTCCTGACATCAAATTGTCCAAGCACTTCAATTAGTTCTGTCATATGGATGCAACTCTTCTTCCATTAGATTCAAAGATTTTAATCTAATTTATACAAAAAGTATCTACGGCTGAAAGAAAAAAGTCATTTAAAGGTATTGCATCCAATTACTAACAAGACCATCTAATCCATGGTTGTTAAATTCCTTAACTTAAATTGAAATAATGAAAAAACCAAGCAGAAAAAAGAATTCACGTGGTGGCTTTAGTTAAGCGAAATTTAAAGTAAAACTTGTATATCGGCTGATTTATTGAACAGTTTATTTCTTAAAATTCATCAAAATGCTGAATAATCGGATTAAAAGGATTCATTTACATTTTTCTAAACCATTACTGAAGAGACAACTTGGAATGAACTAGCCAAGAAAAGTAATGCTGGAGGGTTACACAGTGTGGGATTTTGGGGCAGTTTTTCTATAAGTTCTCAGAGTCACTGTTCTTTAGGGATTTGCTTTCTAAAAAAGTCTTGTGATTAGGTTTATTACGGTTTAGTAGAATATCTGGTTTGACTGAGGTTCGTACAAGCTGGGGTTAAGGGAAAATTTTTTCTATAGATTTGGTAAAGCTCGAAGATTTAAAACGAAAAAAATTCAGAAATATTGCACATTCCAACTCTTACATAAGCATTTTTTATTTAAGTTTCAAATATTTACTTTTGGATTGAGATCAGATAAGACCTAAACTACCAAAAGTAAAACCAACTCCGCAGAAGAAAGCAAATTCAACTAGATCTCTGCATCCGGATGGGATTGAATTTAATGCAACGTTGATTCGTTGAGCCATTTGACCTTGTACTCGCAGGTGAATGTGGAAAGATACAACAAAATTAGGGACAAATACTCAGACACGTGACAGTTTCGAGGTGGGGTTTTCAATAATTAGTTAAACTTATGAATCAGAGTCTCTTTAACTTCAATGTAATCGCGAAAAAAATAGCAAAGAAAGCCTTCCAAAAATAATTAGCCATAAAGCAACTCCTTTTAGTCTCTTTCCAGTTATTTTTCATTGATATAAATAAAAAATCGAACGGGAAACAACTGTGTAACCCAAATTATTCATCATAAATTTTTACTTCTTATGCCTTGCAAGTAGCAGTTACGACTCTAAGAATTGATCTCATACAAGTATTAATTCTCTAAAAGCTTTGACGTGCTTAATTCAATGGATTTCCTTAGCTAAATATTCAATATAATTTTTCAAAGTAAAACCATGAGAATCATTATTACCTTTTACGAAATCAATATCATCAATTAGATCTAAATTATGTCCAGCCATTAACTCCTTTACTCTGGCATTAAACCAATCCTTGAGAGGTTTTTCTATTGCATCTTTTTGATGTAGTGACCACAGATAAGTATCAAAAGCTTTTACAGCATCCTCTCTGCTCCACTTTGGTAAGCCAAGAAAATGATTTTTAACAGGACAATCTTTCCTATTGATGTAATGTTTTTTCGCATTCTTAGACAATCCTCTTACATAACGTTCTTTAGAATGTGTATTTTTAACTAACAACTGACCTGCCGTATTTTCATCTTTAACTTGAACCTCTCTCCTAAGATCATTTTGGCCTAAGACTTGTATTGGATCCATAACTAGTTGGCTTTTTTAGGATCACTGAATTTCGACCTTAAATTATTGATTACATTTTTCCAATAATTAATCACAGAATCAGGAATAGGTTTATTTAGGGGCATTTATTAAGGAGAGGTTCAAACATTATTTTTAGCCGCGATTCACGTTTAGACAAAATTTGTTTCACTTGCTGACCATGAACAAAATTGATTTTGCCTGAAAAAACGTTTGCGACATGAAAAGGTGGGGAGAATCTTGTTCACTTCCTTCTCAACCAAATGAGGAGAAATTTAGCAATCTCATTTTCGCCAATAAAAACATAATCACAAGTATTAACTTATAGAATTTAAGATTCATTCAACTTTTTCTTTTTTCCCGTTTCTGATCAATGGGTTTTTAGGGAAAAAGAACATGACTAATCGACCAAAGAAAAAACTTCCTAATAAAATGAAACCACCTCCACCAACATAGATAAGAAGGTTAGATTGTGTGGAGGATGCGATGATTTGAATCATTTTCTTCCCTTGTATTTAAGACAAAAGATAGGGCCCCTAATACAAGAACAATATCAATAAGAAAGTGATAGTTGATATCCATTCTTATTTAAGAAAAGGAAGAAATTTGCTAAAGGTTGCAGCTAATTATCCAATGACGATAGCCAACGCACCAAGAAAACAGCCAAAATCGCACCATCTACTGAAGATCTTTCCAGTTATATTTCATAAACCAATCATATAAATTTTACGATTGGATTTTTATAGACTTAGAGAACAGTTGCACCGACTGAAGAGAATCTTGCCTTAACGTCAAACTCAACCTCGAATCTGCAAACTATGGTGATTTCTTAAAGCAAGAACCTATGGTGATCACCCATACCATCAAGTGGGTAGTCGTTAGCAGACTGCTCAACAACTTTAGTTGAAATATTAAATTTACTAATTAAGTTAGAGATCCTTTTGTTAATCAAACGAGAAATGAAAGCCATAAAACTTTTCAAGTTGTGCTAGTTATACCTACAGCCCAGACACTTTCAAGTAATTAATACGGAAAAGAACGTTTATTGAATAACAAGAATAAGAAGAAGACGAGAGGATTTACAACTATTATTAGGTAATGGTCTTTTCTGAAGACGAGCATTCATGTATGGACTAGCATCTAGACTCTTGCTTAGGTTACTTTTCTCCCTCTGAAAGTGTTACGGGCATGTTCAACTTATTGAACGATGGAGATGATTTTGCATCTGATTGGAATCCATTTTTTCTTAGTCAGCCTGGAACTCTGATTACTGGTAGTTTTTTATGGCCAAATAGTGAGTGGTATTGCGAGACAATTGAACCCCAAAAATGTGTGATTACTAGAGAGTGTTCTAAGACTTAATTAATTGATAACCTTTAACGAGATTAAATAGCCCCCAACCAAAAGCACCAAGTACAAGGCCATAAAAAACAAATGGAACAATTGGATTCTTATACAAAAAAGACCTAACTTTTTTTTGAATATTTTCTTTATCAAGCATAGGCAACTTTAACTCAACTTTTTTCTCTCTTGGAGGGAGTCCCAATTCTTTTCTTCTTTTAGCTTCTCCCATAAAAAAAAGATTACATAATACTCTAAACATAAATCGGACTTGGTCTTAGGCTTAAAAAGATTTAGACGGTTTAATAAAAAATTAATTCATTGCGCATGACTGAAAAAGTAGACCCAAAAGAATATGAGGTAGCATGAACCGAACCAATTTCTCCCGTATCCAAAGATGAATCATATGGATGCTTAGAGCCACAAATTCATTTAATTAGAAAATTTGATACATGCTAAATACATTATGTGAATACTTTTGAAGTAAAACAAATAATTAATTCTAGAAAGGAATAAATAAATTTATGAACAAATGGGACAGGATCTTAATCATCAAGAGATAGCGAGAAATTTAGCAAAGGCTATGGCATATAAAGCAAATGAGAAGGAGCTTAGAAGGTTGTACGAAGAAACAATGTTTCAACAGTTCATCTCAATGGAAAAAAATGAATTATCTGAGCTTTTATGGCATGGATAATCAGTCGAACACCTTGAGGTTTTAAAATTTAGATACAAGAATTTTCACTTACACATCATGCAATATCTTTTTAGTCTTACTCTTTCTGAAATGGGAATAAACCCTATTTTACTCACCATAATAATTTCATTTAGTATTTTATTTATCGTTGCCTTTGGCTTAAGCTCAAGGAATATGGACAGTGACGGAATCATGAATTGGATGATGAAAAAGCCTGAAGACTGGATAGGGAATAAAAAGTCATAAATCATCATTCAAATTGAAAGGCAATCAGTAACCTCTGTTTCGGTTTAAATATTTTTCAACATCTTTAAATAAGTAGATGATGAAATATAAATTAATTGCAAATCGCAAGCAAATACTAACAATTTGAGAATTTCCTAAAATAATCTAGAAACTTCTCCTCCAACTCAACTAATAAGTTAACAAATTAATGTTTTGACATTCCATGATGTAAAATCAATGACCTTATCTTTAATTCCTCCTCTAGATGAAAATATTTTCCATTCAAATTCTTCAATAATAAGGAAGAAAATGATAAAGGCCAAAATAAAATTAACTATGATAAATCTTACTGCTTTTAATAAAGTCTTTAGATCAAAAATATTTCTATAGCTATAGCTGTATGAAGTCGCAATGGTCATCTATAAAAAAATGCTACTTATGAGTTAAGAATAAGAACTTCTTATTACAAGTCAAGAGAAAACACTTCAACTTAAAACACTGCGATCCTTTATTGACAAGTTTGATAAGTGGTTAAAAAAACGACTACTAATGTAATGGAAGTCACTTGCTTTCTTTACGTTCTACAAGAGTGGCTTCAGTAGCAGAAATCCAAGCTCTGAGAAAAGCATCGCTTCTCTCTTTCGCTCCAAAACAATCAGAAAAACCAGACGATGTTACGTAGTCAGTAAGTTTGGTCATCATATTTAAGTTTGCATGAGCGACGATTTCTTCGTAAACCGACAACGAATGTAGTGCAATGGGCATTCGTAATTCACAAAGCGCACTAAACCTAGTGGTCTGAGAGAGAAATGCTATTCAGCGTTACATAAAAAATCAGGGATTACTAACAGGTATCAGAAGGCATAAAAGTCCACAGAAATAAAATACTTTGCAAAATCAGAATCATCAAAACATGTTTTATTAGCTGAATAATCGTTTTTTAAGTTAAAAATATCGAGGCTTACATAAGAATTTGGAAGAGAGTTGTAAAGGATAAGTCAAATTAGTTAATAATCGAAGTGATGGACTAAAAGAGGAGATACAAGTAATTGATCTAGGAAAAGATAGAAAAAAAAAATCTTAATTCAATTAGTTCTCTAATTTGATGTGATCTGATCATACGAAGTTAATTATCACCATTATTAAAACCTCAAAAATTTGCTGATAGACCATAATCACAAAACATTGATTCAAATGATAGTCAGGATTTTTAATTCGTTTCTAACCTACTAATTAATCGTAATTACGACCAATACGACAACCAATTTGAATTAAGCCTCTATCTAATAGTCTACCAAGTTTCAAAGCTGTAGCTTCCTCAACTCGTGAAAAGTGAGGTTGATTTGATGTCACCCAACTCATCTCATCTGAAGTAATAACTCCAGTTGAAATGGATTTAAGAAAAAGCAATCCAAGATTCATAAAAATTGATCCAAAGAATAAAAGTCAAGCCTCAATTTGAATACCGATGCTTGAAAAGTTGTATACCAAAGACTGAGACCCATCACCCAGTCAAAAAAACGTTAGGAAGGACTCAAGAAATATCAAATCTTTATAACACCATATACAGATTTATTTAACAAAACTTTATCAAGAGGTCCTAAATATGGTGGTTTACTTCTTTTGAAAAAAAGGGTAAAAACAAAATTCCCCATCACCAAGACCCATAGTGCAGAATCCCTTGAGTCTTTTTTTTAGACATGTAATGGCAAGATTTAATCGATAATTTTTCAGATCTTTTTTGTATAACTCTCTATCCCTAAATGAAAATTGATAAAAGAGTCTCATTTTTGGCTTAAATTATGCTGCACTGATCATTCGATTCCTCTCCGTTATTATTGCTAGTAACATGGGACTTCCCACTTTATGCATAAGTTATCTCGGAATAACAGTTCTGTTTTGACGTGCATAAGAATTAACATCACGCCTTTCACAATTATCAAATACCCGACTTCTATATAAAAAAAGGGTATTTTGCTTAATTTTGCAATCAGCAATCAAACCAATAGATTAATTTATAAAAGCTCGCTCATTACTTTTGACCTAATCTATTGACTCTAAATTTAGTCTTATTAGCTATTGAAAATGATTAAAGATAGAGGAATTTCAACTATTTATAATGTCTAACTGACAACAATTAAAAGGTTGCCTATATGTAAATAAATACTTTTTTAAAATGGCAAAAACATTTCGTGTTGATGGAGGATTTGACAACCCTGATGTGAGCAGGAGATTCTTTTGGATTCAGTTTGGGGTCTTTACTGGTTTAAATGTTCTTTTTTTAGTTGTTTTCCTTCTCTATAAATTAAATCCTACTTTTCACAGCTTAATAGCGGGCAGACCTATGTAGATTTTTTTCTTAAACGGGTGTTGGTGATTCAAGGAATTAAAGAACAAATATAAAATTCGTAAGGTAGCAGAAAGATTGGTGAGGTAGACATTAATTAAAAGTAGGATAGAAAGGTTTTTCTTGAAAAATTCAAAGAATTTAAACCTTAGAAAGCTTTATAGGATAATCCAGCGTTAAATTTAAATTGAGTCAACATTGCTAATACAGATTCAAGCAAAACTAAATCAACCGTGAGTAGTTCAAAGGTGTGAATATGCAAAATAAAAATTATCGTGCTAAAGGTTCGAACTGGCGTATCAAATATCACCTTGCCTTTAAGAACGTAATAAAGGCAACTAGAAGAGTTGCTTTGTACCTTTAAATGGTTCAGCACTTTGCAAGTTCTAATTAAAGCGATGGCAACAAGGAATACTAATAAGAAGACATATTCGTCTAGTCCATTTTGGATCACCTCGATTTTGTGCTCAGGAAAAGCAATTCGAGTTCACGTGATTGCTCCCAGCCGTAACTGATAAGAATAAGTTACAATTAAAAATCAATACCATAAGATTAAATTAGTATTAATTAGTCTTAAATATTTGACTATTTATTGCCCGAGGAATGAGGTCTTCCGAATAATACAAAACCACAATCCTATAAAGAACATTTGATTAAATACTAAGAGTAAAGACATTTATATGATTTGCTGGTAAAAAACATTAATGCTCCACTAACGTGCATTTAAAACAAGGATTGGCTATTTACGTGAAAGAAGGTTTAGAAACACCTACCCCACTGGGTAAAGAGGTTCATACTGGGTTACTTGAAAAACAACTAGAGGCGTATGGGTGGTATGAGAGCATCAAAAAATTTGCCATGGGAGATCAGGAATTAAATTAATATAGCTATTGACTCTGATATGCCTACTGATCACAGAATCGATCTAACAGTGGTGGAAGTAATAGCGAACACAAAAGATTTTAGCTAATAAGTAACAACTTTACTACACACTTTCTGGTCTATTACTATTTTGAACGAAAGACATATCTAGTGCTTTTGCCGAACACTTCATGCTAAAAAAGACAATTTGATGTATGAGAAAAATTATTCCACGGATAGCTCACCCCCTGAATCCACGGTAAAAACGGAAAGGACCTAGTTTTAATCATTTTTTATGACAACTAATAGTTGTGAATCAAGCGCTTTAAAAGTTTTAGTTTTAGGGAATCTACCTGCATTGCTAATAGCCTCTAATCATCTTGGTTTATCTATAATCGTATAAATAAATATGAACTCACTATTCAAAATATTTCAAACTAAGTGGCTTAGATCAGTACCAGTTGTAGCAACAATATATATGCCTATCACTGGTAAAAATATCATTTGTTTAATTACTTTATTCCAGATCTATTATTTTACCCAATGTCATAAATGTAAACATTTTAATACAACTTTTCTTGATATCTACGAAAACTATTTTCGTAGTCATTAATTATTCAGGTGTTATGGCTGAGATCGAAGTTTCTAAGCTAATACAAAAGAAAAGTTGCAATTAATTACACAAACTCCTAATGTTATTTAAAAAGAAGTTAAATGATTTGGTATGAATAAATTATTCAGCTATGCAGTAAAATTTTTACTTATTTCTATTGCTCTTTCATCCAAAGTTAATGCTGATGAAGCAGAATTTAGATTAAATAAATCACAAATAACAATTGCAAATAGATATGCAGATAGGTTTTGTAGTGCCAAAGCCGACCACTTTTTTGATGGATTAGATAATGAGAAAACTCTTAAATATTCATACTTTAAATATATAGGTCTAGAAAGTGAAGAAATTTTTACAAATGATATGTACCAACCCTTAATTAATCAAATAAGAGAAAATTGCCTAATTACTAAAGATGAAGAAAAAGAATTAAATGAGTTTTTTCAACAAGCAGTTGAATAAATCTCTGATTTTTTAGCTAATATCTATATTAAGAAAAATCTAAACTCAATAAAGAAAAAATTAGATAGCGAAAAAAGAAATATAGAAAATAATTTCAAATGAGGTCATTTTTCGGTAGAAATTCCAATACTTAAGTTATCTATAGAACGTATCTGATCAAGAACCTCAACGACCTTGCCATATGAAACATCTTTATCTGCCGAAATAACTAAAATATTCTTAGATGTGCCTGAAATAAGTTCATTAATTGAATCAATGATGTTAGCAGAAGTTATAAGTTTATTACCTATAAAAACATTATTTTCACTATCAATAGTTAGGATAAATGGTTCCTTTTCAACTTTTTCTGATGAACTTGCCTTAGGTAAATTGACAGGTATATTATCAATTCTAATTAAATCAAGACTAGAAATAATAAAGAAAGTTAGAATTGCAAATATAACATCAATCATTGGAACAATATTTATTCCCTGATTATCTATATCAGGTTCATTTTCCTCAATAAAGTTCATATTCATAAACTAAATTGAATTATATTTGTTAGTTCTAGCAATTTCAAACTTTACTAGAAATTCTTTTATAAGAGGTAGTTCCCTTTGAAATTCAATTTTAAAATAATTCGCAAATATGAGGGAAATTATTGCGACAATCAAACCAGCTGCGGTAGAAATAAGTGCTTCACTGATGCCCCCAGTAACTTCAATATTATTTGCGCCAGTCTTACCAATGGTAATCAATGAGAAAGATTCTATTAGACCTAACACAGTACCCAATAGACCAAGTAGAGGGGAAATGGTAATTACTGTTGAAAAAATATTATTGTGTCTTTTTAGTGAAGGAATCTCTGATTGTAGTGCACTAGACAATGCAAAATGAAAATTTTCATCAGAACACTTATCGAACTTAAGTGCTTTTACTAAAATAGAAAACAAAGGATATTCTTCGTCATTAGATAATAGATCTGAAAAAGATGTAGGTGAATTTAAATAATATTTAATTATATTTTCTTTCGTATTATTATTATGCCATCTTATATTGCGCCAAAAAATTATTCTCTCTACGGCACAATAAAGACTCAATAATGAACAAATTAATAATGGCCACATAACAAATCCACCAGTTTCGAAGAGAAAGAACATATTAATTAATTTATAAACTTTTAAAGTATACATGAATTATAGAATTATAGTATGTATACAAAATTGATGAGAATATATTAGAAGAGTGATTAGACTTTTTATTCTAAAATATAAATCTTATTTAGCAATTATATCTTCAATATTTTTGCATTCTCTGTTATTATTTTCAATCAAGTCACATGAGTCATTAGGAACAACAAAAAAACCTATTGAATTTACAGAAATTAAATTAATTGCTGGGCCTGGTGAATCTATCAATAAAAATAATTTGGTCAAAGCCCGAAAACAAAAAGATCAAAGAAAGATAGAAAAAGCTAATAAATTAGACAAATTAAATAAACTAAATAATTCGAACAAAGAAATTCCTCTTAGTCCAATTATAAAGAATAAAAATGTCCAAAGCGAAGAGAATAATAATGAAAGGTTTAACCAAAAAATTACAAGATCATCTAAGTTGCATAAATCATCAATAAGTGGAAATAGATCAAATAGTAAAAGCAACGAAATTCAAAAAGGAACGCTTAAAGGAAAAGGGAGGAAAACAATTATATGCAAGAAATGTGTAGAACCAATATATTCTCAGAAATCAATTAGAAAAGGTTTAGAGGGAATTACGACTGTAAAAGTGACAATAGATACGAATGGAATAGTAATAAATGCGAGAATTATAAATACTAGTGGTCATAAAGCTATTGATAATGCATCAATTTCAGCAGCAATGAAATCCACATTTCAACCAATCTCTGAGAAAAGTATTATTAGTATAAAATATGAGCATAAAATAAAATAATAATTATAAATTCAACAATTTATCACAGGTATTGTTAATACTTTCAATACTGCCTGGGTTAATTAATCCATAATAATTAAATGTATATATATTATCGTTGTTTACTGCTTTCAAACTAGAAGTATATGATTTAGTTAGAAATAATTTTTTCATATCATTACCTGTATCTACAAGTATGATGTTATCAGGATTTCTATCAACCAAAACTTCTGGAGATAAAGTCACATATCCATCAAAAGCACTTTTGGATTGTATATCTCTAACCAGATTATTAATACCAAATTCATCTAAAAGAGCTCCTGCCCAACTATTTTTATTTGGGGACAGCAATGGAGAACTACTCACTAATACTATTGTTGAATCTGATGAAACATCATTAGAAGATTTAATACAGTAGGGAGCTAGAGAACCTAAAGAAAGTTTATCAACAACTAAATAGTTACTTATCTTTTCAATTAAAAGATTCAAATCATCTAAATTATTTATCTCAGTAGATATAGTTTGTATACCTAAACTATTTATTTGAGATAAAGCCCTATCATGAAAGCCCCTAGCACCTAAAACCAAGTCTGGTTGTAAGGAAATTATTTTTTCTAGATTAGGTGGATTTCTACCCTGTGTAACTATTATTTTGTTTGAAAATTCTTCTTTATTCTTAAATAAGCTACTACCCGGAATTGCGACTAAACTTTCTGGTGATAATTGATTGACTAAATCCGCAGTTAGAGAAGTAAGTGCTACAACTCTTGAATATTTTTCAAGACGATTTTCTTTTTTTAAGGGAATAGAATTTATTTTTACTTGATTGGAACATCCACTGCCAAATAAAAGGAGAAATAAAAAAAAAGGAAAAACTTTAAATATTTTAAAAAATCTCATAGTATTACTCTAGTTTTAGTTAATAATAAGAATTTTTAAAATTTGAAAGTAAATCCAGCTTTAACTGATCTTCCTGGTTGTGAATAACGTTCAAGATTTGAAACGGTTGTTGAAACTCCGTTACTTAAAGTATTTTGATAATTGTAATAACGCTTATCTGTCAAATTATAAATTCCTAAATCAACATTAAATGAATCACTTACGTCATATTTAGTAATCGCGTCAAAGACAGTATAAGCATCAGGATGATAGTACTCAGTCGTTCTTCCTCTTGAAGTAACTTTTTTATTACTATCAGCTACTCTGGCTTTGCCTACAAAAGTAGCTATTAAATCAGTAGACCACCTATTATCTGCAGTTGTATATCTCAAACCTGTTACAGCCTTGAAAGGATCAATATCTGGCAAGGCTTCATCTGCTGTTTTATCATCGCCTTTTAAAAAGGTAGCGGAATTTATCAACATAAATTTTCCGTTTGAACCCTCAGATATTTTAAATTCGTTATTTAATTCTACCCCCAAAATCTTTGCCTCAGTTTTATTCACAGGCTTTTGAACTAATATTCCTCTCATGCCATTAACTGTTTGAATTGTTGACTCTGTCGCAATAAAATCTTCATAAGTATTATAAAAAGTAGCTAATCTAAATTGATTTCTATCAGTATTACCCCTTAAACCTAATTCAAAGCTATCACTTTTCTCAGCTTTTAAATCTGGATTAGATAAAATCTGGTAACGAAAAGCCAAATTATTCTGAACATAATTTAGTTCTCCCCATGTTGGAGCTCTAAATCCTTTTGAATATTGACCATATATAGATAAATTATCATTTATATCATATATTCCACCTAGTTTAGGAGTAACTGAACTTTCATCAAGTTCTCCTACAGAACAAGTCATTGTTCCACCTACAGAGCAATAGTTATTAAATAGATCATCTCTACTTATTGAAATATCATATGAGTCAAATCTTAAACCTGCAGTAAAATCTATATTGCCTAAAGTAACTTCATCTTGAATATATAAACCTAATCTCTGTGTTTCACTATCTGGGACTCTTTTTTTATTGTCCGGAATTACAACACCTGATGTTATATATGTTGTAGTTCTATCTTGTAAGTATTCGTTGCTTGTGTTTGAAAAATCAAGCCCCCATGTAAGCTTATTTCCGTTTATATCTTTACCAAATTGAAGATCAACTCCATAAGCTTCATCTTTTAATTTATAATCAGAAACTCTATGTTGAGGTGTACCTCTTAGAACCAGTTTATCATCCCAAGTATCATCAATTTTACTATTTTGAATATAAGCCTTGGCTGTGAATGAATCGATAATTTTATCAAGTTCACCGTTTTTATACTTGTAAGAAAGAACTACTTTATCTTTCTCAACTTCAAGATCACGATTTTTCTGACTATAAACATATGTGGAGCTATTCTCATAGGCTATTGCTTCTGCACCTCTACTAACATCTGAATCTCTATTTACCTTTTCAACAATTATTCCGATTTTTTGTGATTCATCAAACTTTTTTTCCGCATTGATATAAAAAGTTTGACCATCTTTATCAACATTATTTATCCACTCATCTCGATTTGTAAAATCTTTTGGTTTCGTCTCAGATGAAGCCAAAATACTAAAAACACCTACCGCACTTATCCCAATAGATTCATCTTGGCCAGCAATTTTTATCGATCCACTTTTACCACTATTGTAACCAGTGTAATTAATAGGAATCTCTACTGAAAAACTCTCTCCTTTATCAAGAAGGTCCTTAGCTTCTATTGATCTATATGAAAGTATTCCCCCCAAAGCATCACTTCCATAAAGAGTAGAACCAGGTCCTTTCAGGATCTCAACTGATTTAAGGGTGTTAAAGTCTACATAATCACCTCTACCATATTTATAACCAAGTGAATCTCCAAAATCAGAGGGTAATCTAATTCCATCTTGAAGGAATAAAACTCTATTTCTATCAAGACCTCTAATATTTACATTGCCCTCAGAGGCAGCTCCAGGCGCATAACCGCCTTTTTTGATTTCCTCAACAGATACACCTGTTTCGTATCTAAGAACATCTTTTAATTCAGAAGCACCTTTAATTTTTGCATCTTCTAAGTTAATTACTTTTATTGAAGCAGGAACTTCGTCTGCAAATTTTTCATTTCTTGTTCCAGTTACGGTTATTTGTAGAGAATCAGATTCGTCATTGTTAAGCCCAGAACTCGAATCGGCAATCAAATATCCACCAGATGAAATATCTTGAGAAACTTCATCATGTTTTATTTTAGAATTTTCTTTTTCAAAACTTATTTGAGCAGAAACTGGTACCGCTACTGAAATTGCTGCTGGAATAACCAACAACTGACGAAAAAATTTCACCCTTGCCTCACACAAGAAGATATATATGGTTTATAAAGCAATAATCGAGTTTAAACATTCAACAAAAGTAGCCATTTATACAAGATGATCGGTAAAAATACTCATTCAATCTGTAGCTGGGCAAAATAGTATCAATTAGATCAGTCTTTAGAAGCAAAATATACGTAAAGAAAGTCGCATTAAGGCTTTGATAGGATTAGTCATATTTAATTGTGCAGATTTGAAGACCAATAGGTGTTTCTATTTGACATGTCTCAACTTGGAATGCTTTTTTCATAAGGTCGTTATTAAGTGCTTTCCTTGGTGAATCAATAGCTAATAACTGACCCTCTTTAAGTACTGCTATTCGATCGCAGTATCTTGCAGCTAAGTTCAAGTCATGAATAACAGTAATAATAGAAATTTCTTGTTCTTTATTAATTTTTTTGAGTAGATCCAAAAATTGTAGTTGATATCGAAGATCTAAAAAAGTTGTTGGTTCATCCAATAAAAGTGTTTTGGCATCTTGAGCAAGAGCTAAAGAAAGGAAAGCTCTTTGCCTTTGTCCTCCAGACAATATATCAACAGGTTTATCTTTAAAAGCTGTCATATCTGTTAATTCAATTGATCTCACAACTTTTGAATGATCATTTTCATTAAGGTCTAGTTCCCACCATTTTTTATGAGGAGAACGTCCAAGGCAAACCAATTCATAGACAGTTAGTGATAAGTTTGATCTTTGATGCTGAGGTAATACAGAAATCTTTTTAGCAATTTCTTTTGTAGAGGTATTATGAATATCATGTCCATCTAAATAAACTGTGCCATTATGTGCATTAAGGATACGACTAATACCTTTTAAGAAAGTGGATTTGCCTGATCCATTCGCTCCTACAATTCCTAACCACTCAGATTTTTTCAATGAGAGACTTATAAGTTTAATAATATTATTTTTTTCATAACCGGTAGAGAAATCTTTTGTTATTAGTGTCATTACGTCTATCTCAAACTAGATAAAGCTTTTTGTCTTTTATACAATAAGACTATAAAAATCGGAGCACCTAATAGTGATGTAATGATTCCCACAGGTAATTCAATAGTCCCTGATCTTGCAATTAAATCAGCTGCGCTAAGTGTTAAAGCACCTAACAATGCAGAAAATGGAAGAACAACTCTATAGTCTGTTCCAAATAAAAATCGGACGGCATGGGGGACAATCAGACCTACAAAACCTATCAAACCACCAACACTAACTGAACTTGCAGCTAAAAGAGTTGCCGATGCACCAATCAAACATCTTGAACGAAATAAAGAGTTTCCCAACCCTACTGACAATTCATCTCCCAAGCCTAATAAATTTAATTGCCTAGAGAGTAACAAACCAACAACTAAAGCAAAGGCTATTGGTGGAGCAGCCAGCTTAATTTCAGCCCAACCTCTTGAATTAAGACTACCTATCAACCAAGTTAAAGCAGCTTGAACTCTTCCATCTTCAGTTTGTAAAAGTAGCATTGACTGAATAGACCCAAAAAGGCTACTTAGAGCAACACCTCCAAGAATCAATCTTTCAACTGATATGGAAGTACCTGATTTTGCTAAAAAATAGACAATCAATGTAGTAAAAATAGCTCCAACCCAAGCAGCAATTGGGATCCAAGAGAGCCATAAACCCATGCTAATTAACAAAACAATAACTAAACCTGAACCTGCAGAAATTCCAAGCAAATACGGACTTGCTAAACCATTTCTAAGCATTCCCTGCAAGAGAGCACCCGACATTCCTAATGCAGACCCAACTAATAATGAGGCAATTAATCTAGGTAATCGAAGTTCCCAAAAAATAATCTGGTTAGTTAAGTCGCCTTGTCGTAAAAAAGCCTTGAATATTTCTTGATTACTAAGCTGAACGGAACCTCTACTTAAGGACAAAATTATGACTAAACCAATAAAAGCTAAGAGAACAGTGGCGTTAAACAAATTCTTTTGTTTAAATAAATATAGAAGCTTTTTATAAAACACCTGAAAAAAAATATTACAACTTTACGATAGGCATTTAGATATTTATGCAATGTACAAATATTACATGTTCAATAAATATAGATTAAAGAACATAATGGAAATAATCCCAGGAATCAATTTAAAGACAATTATTTTTTAGTATATTGTTAGTCAATAGTAATCTTAAATTAGTACTTTAAAAATAAAAGTATATTATTTACTATTAGAAAATTAGTTCATATGAATACTTACTTTTGGATTTTCAAAAGGATCATATTTTAAAGCTGCCACAAAAAATTATATGGGTTTCTCCAATTGCTCATGTTTGCGAAATACTCCAAACATTTAAAATATCTACCTTGCGCTGATTTGATTTTATAATAAAATTTCAGCTAAATTAATCGTTAACGAAACAAAACATAAGTTTATTAAATGTAAATTCAAGTTAATTAATCATAGAGTAAAATATGATAGACATAAACTTATAAAATGAAACAATTATCCGACAAATATTATCGATAAAGCTAATAATCATGAAGAACAAAAAGGATTACAACCTACACTAAATAGACAAAATAAAATAATTAAATGAATCCTCAAATTTTATTTAATTTTTCTCTAACACTTGTAACTGCAGGTTTGATTTTATTATTTAAAGGTCTATTTATACTAGGTTTTGGTAGTTTAATAATTGCGATTGGGACTGCAATAATTTGGCTTATGTCTGGTTTCTTTGGAAAGTTTGAATATAATACTATTGAATCCAATACAGGAGAGGAAAAAGATGAGGAAGGAAAAGGAGTCTTAAAACCGTTCTAAATCAGTTTTACAAATCACATTTCTAGTGATTTGTAAAATAATGTACAACCAAAGAAATCAACACACCGGTCCAAATACCTTTAAAGAAAATTCTATACTCTCCAATGTTTATAGTGTTATTAGTAGGTTGTGGATTTATTAATTCATCCATGTTTGTACTTTTTACTTTTAATATACTTGATATCAATATGTTTTCTTGAACAATTTATACTCTACAAGTTTCAGTTTATACAAATCAAACAAAAAAGCTGTTTTTTTATTTCTACATATTTAGCTTGAATAGCGTTTATGTACAAAATCACTCGACATAAAGTGGAAAGATATAGCTAGAACTATATTTAAATTTTTGTTGCATGAGCACTATCTATTGTTTTATCATCTAAATCAATATCATAATTTTGTAATTTTTCATTTTGATTAAACTCAAAATACACTTAATAAATAATTCAAATTCGTATATCATCGCTTGAGGAAGATTTTGGAATATATTTTTTTCTTATATAAGTTAAGTCTGAAAATGATAAATAGAATTTCTTTTATGTGAATTTCTATTTTTTAACCTTGAATAAAAAAAAGAACAAATTAACTTTTAATATTTTTTTTATGAAAAGATTAATTTTATACAAGTAATTTGCGAATTTTTGCTAGTGACTTTGTAGTAAAATACTTTTTATTATGAATAGCTGAAATAGTTTGTTCCTTTATCATTGATAGAAATTTTTTATTTTCACAATTAAATTGACTGCATTCTAAGCCCTGTAATAGGTTTTTATCAATATCTTTAAAATCAGTCTCGCTTTTTATCCTTGAGAATATCTTGTATGCTTTCATCAATTCAAAGATCAAAAAATAATATTGTCATCATCAAGTAAATATCTAATAGAGTGAAATCACCTAATTCAAAATTAAAACATGCTTTATGTATTAAATTTACTCCTCAAATGAATCTTTTTTTATGGGTTTATCTGAGTTTTTTTATAATATTTTAAAAGGTGGTTATTTAATTGATGTATTTAGCTGAAACTTTGGGATTACAATTTCTTGCTCCGCAGAGTGTATTAGGAATCCTCATCTTAGTTACAGGGTTCATTTTCTCAATGATGATGTTCTATGTAGGATATATCTCAATTCGAGAGATGTATTCAAACAAATCTCTTTCGTCAACAGATAAAAAAATTAAGGAGCAAAAAGAAAAAATAGCTAGGCTTTACCCGCAATCATAAAATAAACTTATAGAAAGTTTCTATCAGGACTTTTAATGTCATATTTTTTCGACAAACCAACCTGATAAAAAGCAAACCATTAACATTTTTATTGAATTAACATGCTATGTATTTCCAGCTTGATTCAGTAGTAATGAGTCTGCTGCCAGCACTTAATGAAAAGAATCTACCTTGGATCGATGTAATACATCCAATAATTGTTCACTTTGTTATTGCAATGACATTAATAGCAGTTGTTTTTGATATTATTGGCATTCTTACGAAAAGATCTAATCTTTTTGAGGTTAGTTTTCTTAATTTAATAGTTGCGACGATAGCAATTTTTATTGCTATCATTTTCGGCCAAATTGAAGCAGGATTAGCAAATCCATATGGATCTTCAAAAGATATTTTGAACTATCACAGTACGATTGGTTGGTCATTAGCAGCTATTCTCTCAGTAATAACTGGCTGGCGTTATGTCTCAAGGCAAAATAACCCTAATAATCTATCAATAGGTTTTTTATTTGTAGACATAATGCTTGGTTTTCTTGTATGTATTCAAGTTTATTTAGGTGATAAACTTGTTTGGATTTATGGATTACATACTGTTCCAGTAGTTAATGCCATAAGAGATGGAATAATATAATGATTATAAATAATATTTTAATTAAAATAACATCACCAATCACAGAGATACAGAGTTCACTAGGTCCTAATGACCTTCCCTATAAAATACCAATTCATCCCAACTTGGTCCATTTAACTATTGGATTATTTGCTATTGCTATAGCTTTTGATTTTGCAGGAGCATTTTATCCTTTTGAGAAGAGAATACTTAGATTTCTAGCTTTTCCGGTGACTAGAGTGGGGTTTCATGATGTTGGTTGGTATAACATACTTGCGGCTGCCTTTATTACATTTTTTACAGTTGCTACAGGCTTCTTTGAAATGCTTTTAGCTGTGCCTATAGGGGGGATAAAAAGTATTATTGGACAAGGTGCTATTACTACTATGCTTTGGCATGGGGTAGGAGGAGTTTTAATATTATTTATTTTAATTACTATGACAGTTTGGAGAGGTTATCAGAGATTTGTATTTAGAAAAGATTTTGGAAGACAGGTATCATGGGCTTATTTATTTTCAGGTACTATCATTCTTTTAATTATGGGATTACATGGTAGTTTAGGTGCATGGTTGGCAAGTGATTTTGGTGTCCATATTACAGCGGATCAACTTTTAGTTAAAGGAATTGATCTTACAAGTATTTTATAATGAATACGTTAGTAAAAAAACTTTTTAATCAGAGGTTTATATCTATTGTTGGTATATCAATAGCAATATTTATTGATTTGCTTATTAGTAAATTAATGGCAAATTGGTCATATTCTTGGCTCCCAGTTCAAGCATCAGCAGCAGCTCCATATGTAGATAATCTTTTTGCCTTTGAGACAGGAATTGGAACTTTTATTTTTCTTGGCTGCTCAGGTGTAATTGGTTGGGTATTAATATTTAATAGAGCTCCAAAATATGATGAGAGTTTTGGAGAGCCCATAGAAGGAAATACAAATTTAGAAATTGTTTGGACAGTAATTCCCCTTTTGCTTGTTATTGCAATTGCAATTTACTCAACTAATGTTAATAGCACCCTTAAGAATTTAGGATCCAAATCAAAATATGATCCACAAAAGAATTTAATTGAAAATTCTGAACTTGGACTAAAACTTAGTGATGCTCCCATTGATGTAATAGCAAGACAGTGGAACTGGGAGTTTGTATATCCTGAAGGCTTTTCCAGCTCAGAGTTACATTTACCAATCAATAAAAAGATTAACTTTAGATTGATTTCTAAGGACGTACTACATGGTTTCTATATTCCTGCTTTTCGATTAAAACAGGATATTATTCCAGGCAGTGTAATTGAATATAGCCTCACACCAACAAGATCTGGTGTTTATCGTCTAAGAGATTCAATGTTCAGTGGAACATATTTTTCTGAAAATCAAACTAATGTAATTGTTGAATCAAAAGATTCTTACCAAAAATGGATAAATAAGACTGTAAAAAAAGTACCTGTTAGTGGTTTAAATCAAGCTGGTATTCTTTACAAAAAACGATTAGAAAAAGGTAATAGAGGATGGGCAACTGTACCTCCAAAATCAGCACCTCTGGTTAATGAGCCTGGAGATTATCAGCAACAACATGAAGGATAGATTTGATTTATGACAATAACTAATTACGACGAACGTGTCTTAAAAGCCACCCATCCAGTACCTGGAGCTCCAAATAATTGGAGAAGATTTTTTGGATTTAATACAGATGCGAAGGTTATTGGAATCCAATACATAGTAACCGCTCTTTTCTTCTTGTTATTAGGTGGGTTACTCGGAATGTTAGTAAGAGGTGAATTGATCACACCACCATCAGATCTTTTTGATCCAAGTGTTTATAACGGTCTGTACACAATGCACGGAACAGTAATGCTATTTCTGTTCTTGTTTCCAGTACTTAGTGGATTAACAAATCTATTGGTACCACCAATGATTGGTGCACCAGATATGGCATTCCCAAAATTAAATGCTCTTGCCTTTTGGCTAGTGCCAGTTTTTTCAATTGTATTACTTGCAAGCTTTTTTGTTCCCGGAGGCCCAGCTTCCTCTGGCTGGTGGTCTTACCCACCAGTAAGCATTCAAAATCCGCTTGGTATTTTCTTTAATGGTGAGATGTTATGGATAACAGCAATTGGGTTGTCGGGTGTTTCCTCAATTATTGGTGCCCTTAATTTTGTGACAACGATTATTCG
The DNA here is from genome assembly GCF_059772385.1 of Prochlorococcus sp. MIT2302. Classification (NCBI taxonomy): domain Bacteria; kingdom Bacillati; phylum Cyanobacteriota; class Cyanophyceae; order Synechococcales; family Prochlorococcaceae; genus Prochlorococcus; species Prochlorococcus sp. MIT2302. The sequence goes on from NZ_CM186285.1 coordinate 512,897, forward strand.
AATGAGAGCACCTGGTATGTCGTTTTTTCGAATGCCTATTTTTATTTGGACTGTATTGGCTGCACAAATTCTTCAACTACTTGGGCTACCAGCACTTACAGGTGCAGCAATAATGCTTTTTTTTGATCTTAATTTTGGAACAAGCTTTTTTAATCCTGAAACAGGTGGGGATCCAGTTTTATTTCAACATTTTTTTTGGTTCTATTCTCATCCCGCTGTATATGTAATGGTTTTACCAGTATTTGGTATCTTTTCCGAATTGTTCCCAGTTTATTCTCGTAAACCATTATTTGGCTATAAATTTGTAGCCATAGCTTCCTTTGGAATAACGATATTATCTCTAGTGGTTTGGGTACATCATATGTTTTATACCGGTACACCAATGTGGATGAGAAATATTTTTATGTTTACAACAATGTTAATTGCTGTTCCTACTGGGGTTAAAGTTTTTGCATGGATAGCAACTCTTTGGGGTGGCAATTTAAGATTGAATACACCTATGTTGTTCTGCTTAGGGGGACTTTTTAATTTTATATTTGGAGGCATTACTGGTGTAATGCTTGCAACAGTCCCAATTGACATACATGTTGGGAACACATACTTTGTTGTTGCCCATTTTCATTACATAATTTTCAATACAATTGCATTTGGAATATTTGCAGGAATATATCACTGGTTCCCAAAATTTACTGGTCGTATGTTTTATGAAGGGCTGGGCAAGGTTCACTTTACTTTAACTTTTATTGGAGCAACACTTAATTGGTTGCCATTGCATTGGGCTGGCTTACTAGGTATGCCAAGAAGAGTTGCTTCCTATGATCCAGAGTTTGCTATTTGGAATGTTATTGCGAGTATCGGAGCCTTCATGCTTGGTGTCGCGTCTATTCCATTTATATTAAATATGGTTAGTTCATGGTCTAGAGGTAAAAAAGCACCTCCAAATCCTTGGAATGCTATTGGACTTGAATGGTTATTACCATCACCACCTGCTCATGAGAACTTTGAAGAAGATATTCCAACTGTACTTAATGAACCTTACTGTTATGGGTTAAACAAACCTTTTGTTGTTGATGAGGAATTTTATGTTAAAAAAGCCCTAGATGAAACCTAAATGACTTCAACAGAATCGGAATCACTACTTCACACACCTGGTCATGTTAAACATGATGGACATAATTTAACAGGTTTTATTATTTTTTTATGCTCAGAAAGTATTATTTTCTTTGCTTTTTTTATTGGCTATGGTGTATTAAAAATTTCAGCACCGACTTGGTATCCTGACGGCGTAAGTGGTATAGCGGTAAGAGAACCATTAATCAACACAATCATTTTAGTTAGCTCAAGTTTCGTTATATATTTTGCTGAAAGATACTTACATAAAAAAAATTATTGGGGATTTAGGATCGTTTGGTTAATAACAATGTTAATGGGGTCATATTTTATCTATGGTCAATATGTTGAATGGTCTGAATTAACATTTAGCCTTAGCAGCGGTGTATTTGGCAGTTTATTTTATTTACTAACGGGTTTCCATGGTTTACATGTTATTACAGGAATATTACTAATGGGTTTAATGTTATTTCGTTCATTTATTCCTGGAAATTATGAAAAGGGTGAAATGGGAGTCGAATCAATAAGTCTATTTTGGCACTTCGTAGATGTAATTTGGATTATATTATTTGTATTAATTTATGTGTGGCAATAGTTTTCATTTTAATATGCAGATTCAAAAAAAATATCGAAAATAATGTTTATAGATGATCATCATTATGATTGTATAATTGTTGGGAGTGGGGCGGGAGGCTCTACTCTTGCCAGTGAGTTAAGTAGACAAGGTAAATGGGTACTACTACTTGAACGTGGAGGTCAGTTACCTCTTGAAGATCAAAATATAAAAGGTACTGATTTATTTAGAAAAACAAAATATCACCCTTTAGGAGAAAAGTGGTTTGGTCCAGATGGAGATCCTTTCGCACCTCAAACTGCCTATTCACTTGGAGGTAATACAAAGATTTGGGGTGCGGTTCTACAACGAATGAGGGAAAAAGATTTTATTTCATCGCCTCTACAAGAAGGAATATCTCCATCTTGGCCCTTTAGTTATGAAGACCTTGAACCATACTACGAATATGCCGAAAAATTATTTAATGTTCATGGTAAAGCAGGTATAGACCCAACAGATCCCCCTCGTAAAAGAAAATACAATAATGCTCCAAGAAAATTAGAAAATTTTTTAGAGTTAATTAGAGAGTCACTTATTAGGAATGGATGCCACCCATATGACTTGCCAATAAGCTGGCCTGACTCATTAAAAGAAGACAATAATAATTATGAAAATTGTTCTTTTTTCCCTAGAGGAGATGCTCAATTATTTGGTTTATATGCTTCCGATAAGAACAGGCTAGAAGTAAAAACTAATGCCAATGTCTTAAAATTGCATGTCAATCCAAGTGGTAAAGCAATTAAAGGTGTAGAGGTAAAATTAGAAGACGATATATGGTTGTTTTCATCAGATATTGTTGTCTTGGCTGCTGGTGCTATTAATACACCAGTAATAATGTTGAACTCTAGGACAGCAAAACATCCTAATGGATTAAGTAATAGCTCAGGTCAAGTAGGAAGAAATTTGATGAATCTTCAACTAACATGTATTTTGCAAAGAGCTAGTGAGCCAAATAATGGTCTTTTCAACAGATCATTTGGTATTAATGACTATTACTGGGGAGACAAAAATGTAAATTTCCCTCTTGGGCATATTCAATCTGGTGGCGGAGTCCTGAAAGATGCATTGTTTGCCGAATCTCCACCAGTACTATCATTGATTACAAAATTAATACCAGATTTTGGGCTTAAACGACTAGCTTCTAGGTCTATTACTTGGTGGGCAATGACGGAGGTATTACCGGACCCTGAAAATAGAGTATGGGTTGACGATAATAAGATCAGAATTAACTATTTACATAATAATCTTGAAGCACATGATCGACTTGTTTATAGATGGTTAGATACTTTAAACAAGGTCGAGCGGGACAAAAAAACAGCTGTAGTAACAAGAACCCCTACTCACCCAAGAGGCGCAGCGCCTCTAAGTGTTGTTGGATATGCATGTGGTACTTGTCGTATGGGAACATCACCCAATTCCTCCGTTGTAGATCTAAATGGTAAATGCCATGACCTGGAGAATTTATATATTGTTGATTCAAGTATTTTCCCAAGCTGTCCAAGTGTTGGTCATGGCCTGACGATTATTGCTTTAGCACTACGTATGGCAGATAAATTAACGACAGGTATCAATCCCCAGATCACATGCTGGGGAGGATCGTGATTTCCTCCAAATCCATAGGAAGGAACTGAATGTACAAAATTTTGTTCTAATGGTTAAATTCTACTATTAAAGTTGTATCTTATAAGTAAATTAAATTCGAATAATAGGATATAGTCCACAAAATTTTTTTTAATCATGTGGGAATCAATTATTTATCTACTAATTGGAAAAAATGAAAAATCAAATACACAGTCAAATTATAATTATCACATTAAGAATTAAATCTATTTCTCTAGATTTTCTTGTTCAATTTTCCTTAACTTTAGGTTTATATCATTCAATCTATTCTCTGCCATAGCAATATATTCTTCTGCACCGTACCTACCTTCAAAAGTTTTAGTATCACCCTTAAGAAAATCTTTGTACATGTTTATATCACTCTGCCATTGATTTCTGGCATCAATTAAAGATTGATATTGACTACTCATTTTAATATTATTTGACTATCTTGATCAACATTAGTAACAACAAAATATGAAATAAAAGAGATTATACTTGCACTTAAGCGACCCATAGGGTTTGAGATTGATAAGGATCTTTCAAAATTCTTAATGAGATCTGACCTTGACTGCCTAATACTCTTTTCGCCTCTACTATTTAAAATATTCTCAATTATTTCATGAATTTGCTGGTGCACAGGGTGTGAATTGTTAATACTCCAATATTGATCTAAGGCATGAAGCTTACTATTACTAAAACATTCCGCTCGATTCTTAAAGAATATAGAATCAGCCGATGATAAAAACATATGTTTTCTTAAGTCCTAAGATATGTGATTTTCGCTCAAATAGCCCGAAAAAGTCTAGAAGAAATGAAACAAAATATTGTTTCATATTTACCTTACAGTTTCTCAAATCTTTAAGACAAGGGGATCAAAGCAATTACTGTTTAAATCAATTAATTTGATTATTTACAACCCAAATATCCTCCTCTTTGGCCACACCATTAATCCATTCTTTAAACTCTTGAGAAATTGCAATTTGATCCTCTCTCTCTAAAGATAACGATCTTTTTAAAACTTCTGTCAGAGAACAAGTAATTAAATCCTCAATATTCTTTCTATTTCTCATCCTTGAAAAGTGCATCTACTAACAACTTATTAAAATAACAAGGGAAGAACAAAAAATGAACATATTATCTTCATTATTAAAGTACTATTTTAAAGATGGTTTTGTATCTATTATTTCTACTATATAGTAGAGTCTAAATCTTAGCTATCAATCCAGTAAGAATATCTTTCACGTCATTCTGAATGATCTCTTTTGTTAAATAAATCAAAGAGCTCGTTTTAAAAACTATTAGTGGTATTGCAATAATCAAAATTAAAACTAACGAAATTATCATAGAAGAAGAAATTCGGATTAACCATTTAGTAATTGGATCTAATTCCATATTATGAAAACAAATTACTACTATAGTTTTTTTTTCTCTCTTTGTTTAATTAATTGCTACATATTAAGTGTATTTATGTTCTTGATTTATATATCTTTAGTCAATAATGAGATACGTAAAGAAAAAATATTATTTAAATTACCCCCATCTCATTCAAATGATTTATTCACCCATTCTTCAACTTTATTTTTAGAACCATACCAATCTTCACCAAAAGCTTTTCCATGTGCTGTTTCTTTCATAACTATCTGTTTTGAGCCAATTAGCAATGCTGAATCTCTAGGAACTAGTCCATCTCCAATAACGTCTCCATTCCCATTTAATGCTCTATAGGATGACCTGCTCAACCTCAGTGAGGTTTTTGTCGCAATAGGTCCGTTCAAGTCTAATTCTCCAGCAACAGATACATAACAAACATCAGCGCTGTAGAAACTACCTGGCAAATTAGAGCTTACAAAATTACGTAGATGCGTAGCTCTTTTAGCTTGGTTAGGACTTCCTAGAGTAATTAGGCAATTAGCGTAATCCTTCCCATTGTATATCTTTCCACTAAATAAAAGATCTGATAAATATAATCTTAGGATCATTCCTCCAGAGCTATGACCGATTAAAGTGACTTTTTTTTTAGGTGATTCTTCCGATAATTCTTTCACAATTTTACTAACCTTATCAAGAATAATCTTCCAACCAAATGACCAATTAGTGCTAAGCCATTCTATTTTATTTACTGGAACTATTACTACCTTCTTATTTGATCGACTTTTAAGATATTCTCTCATATCCCCATAAGAACTACCCTCGATCAAGAAACCACCAAGGATAACTATTGGCTGTTCAATATATTTATTCATGATTTAGTAGAAGACCTGAAAGGAATTAACTTAAAAACTATTTTAATGATTAACTTATTGTTTTTTTAAAATATCAATAATTTTTAGTCATCCAACTATTTACATGAATTCTTTGATCATTCCTACTAGTAATAGCGATTACATGTCGATGTGTTGAAGATCTTTACAAAAGACTCTCTCATGAAAGCACCTAAAATAAAACCAAAGTAAGTAAAATTTTGCAATCCAATAGTTTAATGGTGTTGACGAAAAAATTATTCCATAAAAAAGGGCGTACAAAAAGCAAAGATGTAGAAGGAGGAGGGCTTATTTCAGATTAGAAAATCCTGACGTATTTTTGTAAGATAATTTCAATGAAATTCAAGGAATGTATTTAAATACGAAGAAGGGATAATAACTACTCGATTACCAAATATTACTGTTTTAAAAAAAATGGCAAATCTACTTCTATGGAGTCTGTTTACTCTTCAGGATCACAAAGAGATTTTTATAGATTCATGCGTTAGGCAAATCAACATGCCAAACACTTGCTCATAAGGGGAATGATGACCAGTCATTAAAAACAAAGATTATAATCTTAACCTTCAGTTTTCTAATCACCATTGATTGTTCTTTCTCTCATAAACATAAAAACACCAAATGAGAAAGCTAATGAAATCAGAAAAGTAAGAGGGAAGTAAATACCCCACAATTTCATTTGCAGTCTTTTCCCCTCGGCTGCATAAAAAGTAAATATTGCAATTAATAAAACTGCTGTATCAGCAGAAACGAAGCCAGATGTTGGTGTTGCCCAAGCTCCATCAATGAAGGTATTAGCTATTTCGATAACTGAGCTTCCAACAGAACCACTTTGTACTTGACTGACAAATTTCGCTATAAAGTAAAAAGGCCAAATCAACCCAGCTAGTGCCGTTACTCCATAAATAGAAAGACGAATGTTAGCCCACATTAGGTTTAAAATAAAAATCATTTATAGCTAAAAAGGATAATCTCTTGATGTATAAAAAATCAACAAAATACATAAGTCACTTTTTTCTTAAAGTTATCGACAAATATAGAAGGTTAAAAATTTAAGTTGAATACCAAATAATCTTGTTATTAATATCAGCCATTAGCTAGTTAGGAGCTGAAATAACTAGACAATTATTGATCAGCCAAGGTTGTTAAGAAAATGATCAGTATATTTAGTGATTATTTTCCCATCTTTATTGGAGTGGATTAAATCCAAGCAAGTCGCTAGTACTAAGAACCAACTAGCCCCTTCTTCCAAGTCAATCTCACGACAAATCCATGCTGGGGCAAAAACTATCCCACTAACAACGCCTCTTATATCATCTCTTAGATTTTGATAATGTTGTTCTTTTAGGATTTCAATCTTTTCTTCTGAGAGGGTTCTGCTTGGATAGCAATAAATCCACTCTTCAATAATTTGTTCAATAATTTTTAGCTTTGACAGTTGAAACACAATGAAGAACAACACAAATAAAAAAAATACTAACTAAGCACGTGTAAAAGGGTTAGCCAATAACGTACACAACCTGGTAATAATATGCACTAACCTTAGTTTTTTAATTGCTTAAAGGTTTTAGGACTTACTTCATGAATTTGAGCAATCTTTTCGAAATCCACTCATTACTCTGGTTTGTATAAATAATCAGCCATTTAAGCTAGTTACTCTTTATGCTCTTACGAACAAAAAAATTTTCTTTTAAAGCGTGACTGAAATCAACTCTGAAGAAGTAACTCATTCAGAAAAATCTTTAGAGCTTAAACCTAAAAAAACACAAGAAGGTTTTTTATCTAGAATATTTTCTCTTATGAACAATAACCCTAACTACAAAATGTTGGGAGCACTTGGAATGATGCTAGTGAACTTTTCTGTCTGTGTGACAATCGCCAACTGGTTAAAACATTCAAATCTAGTTTCCTAAGGGTAAAGGTTTCGTCATAATGGGTATATGACTATGGATGAAATAAAGGCTTTTCTCTCAGATCTTCAAAGAAATAAAGAGTTACTCAATGCCATAAAAGTTGCTGCTACCGCAAATGAAATTGCAGAAATAGCCTCAGAATTTGGTTATAAATTTACTGGCGATGAATTAAAAGCAGCGTCAAAAGTGAATATTGCTGGTGTAAAAATCAAAAAACAAGATACATCTCCATCCTATAGCTTCGGTGAGAGTGGAATAGACCCAAATGAGACAAATTATAAAAGTACTAAATAATGGGATTTGCAATAACCAAACCATTAAAAAATTTGCGATCCAAAACACTAAATCGAGTGACGTAATTTTAGAGAATACACTTTATTATTATTTCGATGTCTTATTACGTAGGCAAAATCAATTAGCGTATGGAATAGAGGGTAAAATCCTGTCCTTAGTTCGCCAAAATAGTCAAAGGAAGTTTATCCCCATACTGCATAACTAAAGATTTGAGATATTGAACCTATTTTCTTCGAAATCATCCTCAAACTATATATAGTGAACTCTTAATAACAAGAGAGTTTTCTTTTGTCTTATATTCTTCTTAACTGCTGAAAAATTGTTATTCATAACTTTATTTATCATACTATCTTCACGAACTGATTCATCATTGACTTCAGGAATCACCTCAGGGCCCGTAAGCACAGTCCATAAAAACAAAATAGTTACAGGGCAGAGAGCCAGCTGAACTAGAGGAGCAAAATATTTGAGCGAGTTGAGTTTCTTTTTCATATTTAGTTGCCCCTCGCATTGCGCTTAGCATATAGATAGGTTATACCGCATGGGATGGATCTTACATAACTTTGATGATGCACTTCTGTGGTGTAACTCATAGCAACGGATAAATGTTAATCAATGGAATATCAGCTGCATAAGAAGCCTTTGCATAACGATGCTTAAGGGTATAATTTACCACACCTTACTTATCATTTTTTAGCCGGCAAAATATAACATTCCATACTTTTTTTTAGTTACGTCTTAGTTATCGTTAAAAGTAAGAAAAACAATCAGAAGAACAACATCAGACATTTATCAGTAAAGTTTATATGTCCATAATGATGTTTTTAAAAGAGCAATAAGAAGTTGTCATCTCAAGATTCAATCATACTTAGATAAGACAATGTACTTTTAGCACATCCAATACTAAAGAAACATCAATAAAAATGGATGTTTTATCATTACTCATCATCATAAAAAGGGTGATAGTTAAACAAGCCTATAAATGAACATAAACAGCGGCGAAGATATAAGTTGTTCTGACAAAGGTAGATGAAGCTAAAAATATTGCGAAAGACGGATTTTCAGGATTAAAGATCAGCTCAAAAAAGATGTAATGTACCAAAGAACTTAAGCTGCTAGGAAAAAAAAATCTGTATATTTTTTGATAAAATTATCTAATGACTCTTAATAAAGGGAAAGTTCTAGTAACTGGTGCTTCAGGCTATATTGCTCTGCACTGCATCTTAGAATTATTAAATAATGGATATGAAGTAAAAGGATCTCTAAGAGATCTTAATCGTGGGGAGGAGGTAAGAAAATGCCTAGGAACAAAAATTAGCAATAACAATCTTGAATTTTGTAAGTTAAATTTACTGAATGATGAAGGCTGGGACGATGCGGCTTCAGATTGTGATTATCTTTTTCATATCGCTTCTCCGTGCATTGTCGAAGAGCCAAAGAATGAAAATGATTTAATTATTCCTGCATTGGAGGGAACACTAAGGGCACTAAAAGCTGCGTATAAATCAAAAGTAAAAAAGGTAGTGCTAACTTCTTCAATAGGTGCAATAGCTTACGGACATAACAAGAGCCACTGCAACCCTAATGATTGGACTGATACATCAAAGAACATAGGGGCTTATGTAAAGAGCAAAACCATCGCAGAAAAAGCAGCCTGGGATTTTGTTGACAGCTATAGAGACGAGTCATTTTCAATGACTACTATTCATCCTGGAATGGTTTTTGGACCCTTACTTAGCAATGATATAGAGGGAATATCAGCAAGTTTAATTACAAAAATGATTACTGGTAAATTCCCTGCTTTGCCAGATATTTATTTTACTGTGGTGGATGTTAGAGATGTCGCGAAATTACATGTTCAAGCATTAACGAATCACCATAGTGATTATAAAAGGATAATTGCAACGTCTCAAAAAAGTATTCCGTTTCTAGAAATTTCAGAAATTTTAAGAGAACTTGGATTTAATAAATCTCCAAAGAGATTGGTTCCTACTCAACTAATAAACAGTCTTGGAATTTTCAATAGAGACATGAGAAACACTTCCAATATGATAAAAAGGGGTCGATTTGGAGCAGATGTATCCGAAACCATTTCAATTTTCGATTGGGAGCCAACCCCCTTTAAAAAAACATTAGAAGATATGACTGATTCTCTAATGACAATTTTAAATTAAATCTTTTTATATGAATTGTTTTGTTAATTGATTAATTGATTAATTGATTAATTGATTAATTGATTGTAAATTTTTTAGTCCTCAATATTATTTTTTCATTAACATAAAGAAATAAGTTAAATGTGAATCTATCTTTTACTGATAATGCCCAAGAGGTCCAGGACCAGATCCTATCTTGTAGGATTTTTCTAAAGATTTTTCAATAAAATATTTTGCCTTTTTAATTGACTCAATTAGGTTAAATCCTAAAGCAACATAACTACAAATAGCAGCACTTAGTGTACATCCACTACCATGTGTATTTGAGGTATTAATAACTTTATTGATTAACCAATCTCTATTGCCATCTTTATCAATGTAAAAATCTTTACCCTTCAAGGAATTTAATCCTCCTCCTTTTATTAATACAGCTTTAGGACCAATTTTTAAAATTTCTTGGGCTGATTTTTCTACATCTTCTTCATTTTTAATTTGTACATCTGAAAGTAAATTAGCTTCATAAATATTTGGAGTTACTATTTCTGCTACGGGAAAAAGGAACTTCTTATAAGCATTAATTGCACTATCTTCGATTAATTTCGCACCAGTCCTTGAAACCATCACTGGATCAATTATTTTAGGAATAGAATATTCCTGCAGTTTTGTCCCAGTATTTATAATTATTCTTTCGTTTAATAGCATTCCAGTTTTCAAAGACTGTATCTCGAAATCTGAGAACAAAGCGTCAATCTGATTGATTAATATATGACTTTCAACAGCTTCTACACCAGTTACTCCCATACTATTTTGTGCTGTAATACATGTAATGGCTGTGCAACCATGGACTTTAATAGACATAAAAGTCCTTAGATCTGCCTGAATTCCCGCACCACCACTAGAATCACTACCACCGATGGAAAGAACAATTTTAGAATACATAATTACTCCTTAAAAGATAAATCCGTGAAAATTTAAGAGAAAGAAGAATAGGCATTGAAAAAGTCTAGTTCCAATTCCATAGCTCTTTTATATAGAAAATTAACTTGGTTAATATCATAATCTTCATTATATTCATCTATTAGATATTCTAGTGATTTTGCAAGATAGTCAAAGCTTTTATCGGAGTAAGTTAAGATCCATTCTTTATAAGGATTTCCGGAAATCATATTTAATAAATTTTTTCCAAGCCAAGAATATAGCCGCATACATGGTGTCATTGCGCTCATTATTTCAATTAAACTTAAGTTTAAGGAGACTTCTTCTAAAAAATCAGTATATTTTTTGGTGGCATATTCTATTAGATTAGTAGTTAAATCTATATCCCATTCCTTTGCATATGTTTCATGCAGAATCAACTCATCTGATACTCCTGATAAAAGTACGCTCAGAGTTTTGATATTTTTTTTATTTCTTGACTTAGAAACAGCTAATCCATATGCACGAGCGAAACTTTCTAAAAAAAAATAATCTTGAGCTAAATATTCTTGGAATTTTCTTTTAGGAAGATCTCCATTTTTTATACCCTGGACGAATTTAGTATTAAGGCTTAGTAATGCAAGATCATAATTGCTTTCCCATAATTTTTGTGTTAACGACATTGATTTTATATTTTATGTATACACATCATGCCTCATTTCCTGATTATTACACTAGATATAACATCTAAAACAATAGAGAGTAGTCAGTCGAAATCGATCTGATAGCAATCTTCTTCTTAAGAGAACTTAGTCTTATTATTTCCCTTGGGTCCCTCGATAAACTCAATTGAAAAATTTAACTCTTTCCTCCTGTTGGAAATTGTCGTTGAGACTCCCTCGAGGAATACAAGAAAGCAATTATCAATAGTAACCATATCCCTCCTGCTAAAAAGAAAATAGGTGCATCGTTGAACAACTCAACGGAAAAAATGCTTCTTGCTGTTGGTATTAAACCTACAGAGACAAAGGTGATTGCTGAAAGATATGCAAGTTGAGATTTATTCATTTTACACGTCTGTTATAAATAGATTATTTTCCTGCTAATTGATTTGAAGTTGATATTTCTGTTTTTTTTATAGAAGTATTACTTTGATCCTCTTTTAATCTGGTAATACCAAAATCATCCTTACCAAAAGCAAAAAATGCAATTCCTAATATGAAGAATGCGGCAGTGGCTATTAATGGAAACATTTAATTTTTTAAATATCTATTATATATATAAAGACTTTCTGTTTAAGTTAGTCCTTTGTTCTTATAACTTTATATTGATGTAATTTATAATTATATTTTATGCACTTTATTTACATTTCTCGTTTTCATAAATAATCTAAGAGGTATCGAATTATAACAATCTCTTGATTCCATAATTACTTATCTGTTTATTGATATTACAAATATAGTAATCATACAAAAAGCATTTATTTCCTATTAAACACGAAAAGTTCGTTAAAACAATTTATTATATTTATATAATTTATACTATAGCCATAATATTTAGTTTAGTTTAATTTAGTTTTTACATGTTAGGTCCAATATCTTTTTAATTAAAATCTGTTATGACAAGAGTTATTTAAATAACGTTTTTTATTTTAAAAAGCATCTTTTTTTACATTGACCTTAATTCTTCCATCCTTTTCAAATTGTTTAACTATTATAAATTATAAGTAAATTATTAAGGTGAACTATTCCTATGTCTTTAGCGATTTTTTATTGCTTATCAACTTTGCTTTTATTTCTGACCTTTTTTACTTATACATCAACTTATTTTGTAAGAAGGAAGCAAAAGTTTGTTCATATGATTCAAGTAGAGATGGTCAAGACACACTTAGAGAATGCATACAATTTGAATACTTTCAAAGACTCAGTGCATCAATAAAGAAGCTATAAATACTTAAAATCAAGATATATTTTATTTAATAATTTCATTTAGTTAAACTTTCATTTTCAGGATTTTTTCTAGCCACTCTTTTTGTTCTGCTAGGGAGACTTCTTTTTCTATGATCTCTGTTTTATTAATATAAAGTTGATTATTTGAAACTTTTTGCTCTTCTATATTTTTTTTTAAGAATAATCTTCGAGAGATCAATATCTGATTACCAAAAAAATAAATTAATTTACTGAGTCCATGAAACATTCCTTCACTGAAAATCAAAATCAATAAACCTACACCTGCGAATGATAAGAGAGCTCCTATCATTGCAATTGATGTGGAAGTTGAAGTAAGATTATAATAAAGTCCCATTTTTTAAATCTAGCAGAATAAACAAAACCATAATGATAATTTTTTACTAAAGAAGAATATTTTTGAACTCTAATAGGTAGTCAATGCCTCTTTCTCAACTCCTAATTGATTAATCATATAAAGTGTAATCTTTGGAACATTAAAAATACAAATAATGTTTAAGATTTTTTTTTGAAATACTTTAGTAATAAACACCATAAATAATTTTTCTTGTCGTGGTTGTGATGACAACAGGAAGAGTCCTTATCGTTCTCAGACTTACTGGTGGGTTGTCGTAAGCGAAGAAACTCTACAAATAAATTTTTAGCATTTCTTCAATCTAATAACATCACTCTCGAGCACGACAGTGATTCTTTGTGGCAAAGATTGTAAACATTGATAATCTTTACACGTGCATTAGATACAAAAATAAAAGGATCCAAGGTATTTAAATTGTCGATTGAATTGAAAAAGATTGATTCCCACCATACATAAAATCTAATTATGCTAGGTAGCATTTTGCTAAGGCCTAGAAATTTTGTGGATAGTCTTAGCAGATTTTTTTAATATTTTTTGTGCCTCTTTTCTTGAAATACAAGCTTCTGCTTTAGCTTGAAGTTTTAAAAGCTTGGCATGGTGCTTTTCTAAATTCATGCAACACCAGGAATAATTTGCCCAGTTACTAAATAGCTGCTTGTCATAAAAACAAAAGCTAACATTGAGGCTCTTCCAAGAAGAGTCATGGTCATATAAGAAAAACAGCGTGCAGTTTAACAACCAAGCTCTTTACCCGAGGGATGAATGCTCGAAAGTTTTCCAACTTTGTATATTTTGAACCCTAACCTTAAAAAAAGTTATCTAGTTTATCGAAATAGCCAATTCAGAAAGTATCAATAGCAGAGTAAAATGTTTTTCTAGTATTACAAGAAATAATATTTAATATTGCAAAAAATACAGTGTCAAAAAAACCGATGTATAAATATTAACTGATTATCAGTTAAATACAATCTAAATATTCTTTTAAATTCAAAAGAATATTTAGAACTGTTTTTTAGGTGAATATTTAGCCATAATCACCTATTCATTGAAATTAGTTGAGCCAAATGAAGTCTTTTTTCGTGTTCCCTTTTTTTAGCCAAGTGACTGTTTAACTGAGAGGAGCTGGAGCTGCTTTTAGAAGCAAGATTCAATTCGGATTGATGTATCGCTTTTCTTTTTGACTTTTGCTTGAGTAATCGAATATTTAATTCTGTAGGACTTGAGTGACTTGGCCTGGAAGACAAAAACAACTCAGCATTGTGGAGTGAGTTTTTCCTACAGATGTTTTTTCTGATTAAAGGAAGGTGATTCATCACGTTTCTCAGCAGAGGCAACCCCGTTCCCTGTTGCCCAAACATGCATTCCCCTGAGGAAATCGAACGTACTAAAAGTGTAGCGGTTGATACCATTTTTGCGAATGAAGAAAATTACTTAATTATAAAAATTAATAATCAAACTACTTATCATCCATTAATTACTTTTTCATAAAGCAAAGACAAGTAACAAAGAGATTCTTCGCTGATTGATCTCTTTGTCTCATGAATAAAGACAGGTTAGAAAAACTGTCCTAGACGAATCTAATTATGTGAGGATTCTATAGAGCGAACCTAGAGCTATAAAGCAAAAAAGAATTTACGCAATTAAAAAGAGGAGGAATCTTCTTAGATTTGAAAGTTAGGACTTTACGTTAATGAATGATCCAACCTGTTATTTAGTAATCAATCCCTGCAGAAAATAAACCTATCATCGCGCTGCGAATATTTGTATACTCTTTATTTGAATAGTAAAAAGTAGCTAGTTTCTCTAGAAAAGAAAGTTACAAACAAATTAAGAACTTCAAACTTTCAATTGCATCTATTTACATGAGGTTGTAGATATTTCTGTAGATGAAGGTTGTTACCAAAGAGGTTTATGTAAGAGAGTGTTGTGGTGAAAACATTAAATGTATTTATTTAAGTAGTGCTATGTAATGAAATTGGTAAGGCAATGTTGTAGCAACACTAAATACAATCAAAAACATACTGGCTTTAGTCAATCGTTTCATGACCAGATTTTAATTAATACTATTAATCAACATAATTGCCATAAATAAAAACCGTGATATTCCAAATAATGATTGTATAAATTGGTTTTTATTTAACCAGAAAAACCTTGTGCAATGCCGCCTACTAATCCATTCAATAAAACCAAAACAAACCAAACGCCGCCTAGAGCTTCTATTTTTCTTATATTTGCGTTTCTATTGTCCTCCGGACTATCCTGAGTCATGTAAAAAACCGGAACACCTACCACTAACAGCAACGATGAGAACAAAAGTGCATTAGCAAGTATGCCTGCGATAATAAACATTTTTGGATAATCTAAAGGTCATTTCTGAAGCCGAAGTATCTCTAACTATTAGCACGAAGGGCGAACTATCTACAACAGGCTTAAAGGAAAAAAATTTCAACTAAATTATTACATAAATTTTCAACGAATCTACTGGTCAGCATTAATGGGTATTTATATCTAAAAAGTTGTTGTCCTATGAACTATTCGGGAACATTCCTAAACTTTGGATAGGCGTAAAATTAATTTTGGTTTGTGTAAGCTAGAAAAAGGTTTAAATTCAAACTAAATAAACTGCACTTTGCCGTTAAGATAATTCTATGTAAGACTAATAAGTGAAAAAACTAGAGGAATATTCAATATAATTTTGATGCCTGACTAGAAAGTAGTAACGACCGATCTTGGTAGTAGAAAACATATATAATTTAAGTTCACAATATTGTTTAATCAAAAACGTCGAGCCAAAATAGATATATCCTTCAGAATCACTGTAATGAATTAGACTCTAATTGAAGCAGTATTCGTTGGTTATTTCTTCTGTCCTATGAGAGCAGTTTACCTTGTTTCTAATAGTCAGACATAAGAAATAAAGCCAAACCAAAGAGAAGAAAAACTGGAAAGTATCAAGGATTCTCTTATAAGGTTGGAAAGAATTATCAATCTCAAGTAAAAGTACTAGATAAGGTTAAGCAAGAGCTCCAAGAAGAGATCAAAGCTTTAACTCCAGCGAAAAGAGAAAAGTAACTGAAAAATGAATTCATAGATCTATTATTTAAATTCCCTTACAGGGATAGGTTTGATATTGTTTTCGACTGACGGCTTTTGATTCGTTTGTTTCCAGTTTATCGAATTACTAGCCAAGAAGAAAACTCCAATAGCAGCGATAAAAGGGAATAGATTTTTAAAATGCTTCATTGTTGCTGTTGGTGTAGCTGTTGAATTTTTCATAAAAAGTATCAGACTTTTTATGAAAAATTTGAGGCTTATGGAATCCGTCCATGAGCCTGAAGCTCTTCCGTAAATCCAAAACCTAGTGGACTGATAAGACGGTCAGGAAAGAGTACACCATTCAAGTGATCATTTTCATGCTGAGCGACTCGTGCTTGGAAATCTTGCAACTCTTCTGAGTGGAAAGCACCTTCTCGATCTTGCCATTTTATCTGAATACGTTTCCAACGCTTCACCTGACCGCGCAAACCAGGCACACTAAGGCAACCCTCCCAACCAGTGATTAAATCATTTCCAATTGATTTAATGACAGGATTGATAAGTACACGCTCTGGCAAAGGATCTGCATCGGGGTATCGAGGGTTATGTCCCATGCCAATCACGAAAATCCTCCAGGGTTCATTGATCTGCGGTGACGCTAGACCTGCTCCAGAACAATACAATTTTGTATCGAACAGATCGTCTATTATCTGCTGTAGACGTTGGCTGCCGAACCAGGCATCAGGGACTTCTGCCGCGCATGTGCGCAATGCTGGATCCCCAATTCTAAGAACATTCCGAATACCCATATACCAATCACAATGTTATTAATAGCTTACATCGACCCAAAGCAGGAGAATGGCATTGGTTTCGAAAATGACTGACCTAACAGAAGACCCACAATTTATTTGAATATTTCTGAGACCTTGAAAAAGGTGATTTCATAAAGAACCAGTCTAAGAGAAGTATCCAGATTGGTAGATTCAAAGCTCAGTTGACAGTCAATCTATCTTGGGGTATTGCCCGCAATTTTTATGCATAAAATTACTGATTCAACAACTACCAGTCTTGGATCCAAATACAACAAAAAGAAAATATCCAAAAGCAAGGATAAAAGTTCTTGATGACAATTTTAATTCGTTTGAACATTTAGCAAATTGTCTTGTGATAATTAACCCAGAAATGAGTGAGAGAAGATCACGGGAACTTGCTGTCGAAGTAGATAGGGAAGGTGCTGCGGAAGTTTGGAGCCCCCCCTTGAACAGGCAGAGCTATATCATCATCAGTTGGTTAGCAAAGGATTAACAATTGTACCAATTGAAAAAACATAAAATTTCTCATCCATATAGAAATTCTCAAAAAAACAATGAAAAACTTCTTTTCTTTTGCTCTTTGTCTTCTTTTGTTTATTTGCCCTCTTGCCGCTGAAGCAGATAATGTCGAACCAATTCCTCAAGAGGAAATAATTGAAACACCCTCACCTGATTCAATGTCGAATGAGGCAATTAGATATTTACAAGTTGAGGACATGTATCAAGGCACTCTTAGTTGGCAAGGCAACCAAGCATCTACCAAATTTAATTACGATATGAAAAAGGAAAAAGAATAGATGGCAATATTCGCAGTTATAGTTCTCTTTGGATTTGTCATTTCTTGGTACTTACGAAGCTGGGAAGTTTTCACTCGGATTCTTGGCTATGGGGTAATTCTTGCCGCAATTCCTTTAGGACTGAAATTTGCTTCGGTGGCAGGTTTAAACCCAATAACAGTTTTCTTTATTTACCTGACTGTCTTTTGGATTGTTTATTTCTTTATTTACAGAATGAACCGTTAAATATCCAAAACTCTTTAGGGTGAGTTAATTAGTAATTTATTTTTGAATGCCTAGTCCTTTTTTTGCAGTACCACTCAATATGGGAACAGGTACTTGGATTGTGACGATTGTTGCTGGTTCAAGTTTTATCGTGATGTTTGGTATTGCCTCTGCCTTTGGCGACTTCCAAGGCTTGATTAATACAACATTAGAAAACGATTCAAATTCTAGAGAAAGCAGGAAGAGACAATAGCCAATTGAACCAAGAAATAATACAAAAGCACTCAGGTTAGGAACTGTTCCACTAATTTTTTGAGCTATTGCAAATAGAATCATTTTTATTGATGTGGAGGTGCTTTTTCTCCTTGTCTAACTTTTGCTTTTCTGATTTGATCGAAATAAATAATCACCCACAAAAAAATGCTAATCCAATCAAGTTAGAAATAATCCCACCTATTATTTCAAACTCATCAATAACTCCATTTGTATTTTATCGACTACGATTTGTCATACATAGATTTGAGTCTAAAAAAGCAATTTCTTAATCTTGCTCATTTTCTTCTTTATTGAATTTGAACCAACCTTCTTCTCTCATTCCTCTTCATTTTTATTACTGAAACAAAGGACTTCTAAGCTG
Source organism: Prochlorococcus sp. MIT2302 (assembly GCF_059772385.1). Taxonomy (NCBI): domain Bacteria; kingdom Bacillati; phylum Cyanobacteriota; class Cyanophyceae; order Synechococcales; family Prochlorococcaceae; genus Prochlorococcus; species Prochlorococcus sp. MIT2302. The sequence goes on from NZ_CM186285.1 coordinate 531,566, forward strand.
GATGCATAACTTATCTAGAAATAGCAATTGTTTTTTTATTTGCTTCTCCCACCGATTATTTGGATTAAAACAATTAATAAGAGTTCCTCAATCAGATTGATAGAAAAGCTTTGATTCGAGATTATTTTGATTAGGCGGCGCCTATATGAAGGCTTTAACTTTCAGGCGGTAGCCTTATGCTTAGTAACGAGCGTAAAAATCAAACAAAAGTAAAGCAATTAATTCACCAAGGTCAAACTTGGATTTTTTCTTCGTTACGGTTTGAGAGGAAGTCATTTATTTTTGATCTTTAAATGAAGTCTTTTCTTTCACCCATTTGCCAAAGAGAAGCACCACCAGAAATGAGCATTATTCCAAACACTATTGCGTGATAGGGAGTGAACAAACAAATAACCAATTTTTATAACCTTAACTAATTTTCCCAAAATCTGTTGTAGCAAAAGTACTTACCGATACAAGAAAACCCTCTTTTTAGAGAGGGTTTTCTAGCCTTAATAGTTACTCAAAACTCCTATTCTAAGATTGAAGAGGATTGGTTATGCCTGGTAAGTAGGAAATGCAAGGCTAACCTTGAGTTTTTGTTTACCAAAAAAAGTGCAGACCATATGAACTTTTAATGATTTAAAGAGCTAAGGGACAGGATTTCGACAACTGTCCCCTTCTCTGACTAGAGCTTGAACGCAACACAGCCTTGAACCCAGTTACTCGCTCTTGCTTATAAAAGTATAAAAGCAAATTCTTTAAAACTGAAGTTCGGTTGAAGTAGGGCTTTCCATCTAATTTCCACTCAATTTCTTTTTGCCTATTTTTTTCTCATAGTTTTCAACCGTTGGAAGGATATTAGTTATCGGCCCTTCAGTCGAAGATTCAAGTCTTTTTTGTACTTCTTGCTCGTAAGTAGAAACTATCTCTCTAACCTCTTCACCATGCACAAATTTAATTTCACCTGTATCAACATTTGCGACTTGAAAAAGCGTGGGAGCTAATGGATCTCTTGCACCTCCAACAAATGATAGAACTTTGCAAATTTCATCTTTACCAACTAAAACAGTGTCTCTGGATTTGACCTGGAGGAATAGTGGATTTTCTTCTATTTCGTGCATCTAACTAGAATTAATAGATAAAGCCAGTCAGTCGAAGTGCTGTAGTTTATTTATACCAAAAAAAGTAGGGGGCTATAGACCCCCTTGAAAATCGACTGTCAACCGAGATATAAATCTACCAATCGGGATCCTCCCCTTGAATTGGTTCCTCGTAGAAATCACCTTTTTTTATAACAGCATAATATTCAATTAAAAATTCTTCCTGGTTGGCTTGGTCTTCAAAGTTAAGCGTCAGTTTCTTTTACTTGCTCAGTTTTTGTTTCTTGTTTTGTTTTTTCTTTTGAATAAGAGCAACCACCATCACCCCAACCCCATGAAAGGGATGGACTTCCAATAACTGAAAGAGCAAAAACTAATGAAATAACCTTTTTCACTTTGAATTTGTAAGTAGATTCAATATCCTAAGTGAATTTTTCATTAGCCGTTAAATCCAGTCAAATCAAACTGAACCATCATTAATGAGTTACTCCGCCATCAATAATGGTGATATTCGTATCTGTTGAATTTGCCCAACGTAATTTGCTTAGTTCTTGATATTCCGAACTATTGAAAGCATCAATTGCAGCTTGCTTTGAGGAAAACTCAATAATAACTCCCAATTTTCCACCCTTTCCCTCAACAGTTTCAGCTTCCATATCTTTGGCATAAACAAAACCACCTACTGATTCAACCCAAGGTTGAAAGGCTTCAACATATTCAGCAAAAGCTGGATTCGTTACTGTTGTAGTAACAAGCCAAAGACCCTTAGCCATCAAAAAACAAACACAATTCCAATGAGTTTCACATACACCAACTACTTTGTATATAAATATTAGAGAACCCTTTAACTTCCCCTATTCCATCTAACTTTTGGGTTCAGCTTTGATCTCAACACCAGCTGCACACGAGGTACTTTTACACTCAAGTGAGTGTAAAAATAAGGTACAAGAAACCTAGTACTCCATGGACAAATGGAAACCCACTCAAGAACAACAGTCGGGCCCAATCACCAGAACATTCGATTTCTTCACTGATGAGCTAAACGACCTTCAAGAAGAATTGAATTGTCCTGACGATTTTATTTATAACTTCTTAGAGATAGTCAAGAATCAATGGTCTCCTGATAGTTGTCACTCAAAAGCAAGACAGCACAAAAGGGATAATCCTGATGCCTACTAAAACAGTTCAACCAAGTTGGGTAAAAGATTTTAGAAAAGCAGTTAAAGCTTCTACCCCTAAAGGTTGGCTTGTGATGCCAGGAAGGAAGGAAAGCATGAGGGTGCAAGCTTGGAAGGACAAAAAGATTATTGGTGATGTAACTATTCCTTATGCCTGGAATGAATCGGATTGGCCTGATGCACTTTAAGCATTAGATCAGCCGCAAAAGCTTATGAAAAATCAAATCAAAGATTAGAAATAAAAACTTGCTTCAATATTGCTCATACAGTTTCAAGCGAAACCGAAATCAACTGGAAACAATCAATCGAGGATTACAGAGAATTTAAAAAAGATCTTGTAAAAGATTCAACATGGCGTAGCAAATATGACCCTGTTTTTAAGAACTTACTCAAGGCAACTGGAAAAGGTTCACGCACACCTTTAAATGGTCCGGCACTTTGCAAAGTTGCATTAAAGCAATGGCAAGAAGGAACACCCCAAAGAAGACACATGCGTCTAGCCTAGTTTGGGTTTCTGCGATTCTGTGTTCAGGAGAGGCAGTTCGAGTCCACATGGTTACCGCCAGCAGTAACAGATAAAGATTTAGTCACTACTAAAAAGCGGATAGGTTATCCATTAACTGATTCTCAAATTCTCAGATTGCTTGATTCTTTTCCAGAAGATGAAACAGGAAACAAATGGCGATTTGGTTTTCAGTGCATGGCAGTTTATGGGCTTCGACCAGAGGACCTCCGATACATTCACACACGCAACGCAGGTCAAGAGATGCGGACTAATTACGAAAAGAGTAAAGGTGGCAAGAAAGGAGAAAAAACAGAACCACGTCGGTTATATCCCTTACTTGTTCATAACATTGAAGGCCCAATTAGTTGGCATTTAAAAGAGCAACTTTATCTATGTGAACAAGAAGGTAGAAACCTGCTGCCTAACCTAGGGCAAGCCGGAGAGGCAGGTGATAAATGCAAGCATTATTTAGCGCGCCGCCAAGCATGGGGAGCAATTAAAGAAGAAGTTGCAAGAGAAAAACAGAAATTAACTCCATACTCTTTCAGGCATCGATATGCCTATTACAGACATAACAGACCCAAGGCAGATGGTATTTATAGAGCACCTAAACAAGTTGCTGATGCGATAGGCCACACTCTGGATACGCACCTCCTGAGTTATTCCAGATTCCAAACGAAAGATCTTGCTAGTACCTTTGATGAAACATCACTATTAGTAAAAACCGATGCCTAATACAAAATATGTTCTGCGATATTTGTAAAAAAAATTGCTTAGTTCAATATCGAGTAACCAATACTCAATCCAAAAATTGGCTCTTTACTTTTAAACAGTGTTGGCACAACTTCTCTAAGACAGATGGCTATAGATATGGCTGTACTAGAAAAGCTAATCGCAGAAAGAATAAAAAGTTATAGTCCCCTACCTATTAGCTGACTCCTAAATCTGATTGACTTGATATGCTCAAGCTCTTCGGCCTTGTGAAGTGGCATTTCTCTAGCAGCCTTTACAAGCTCAAATGCATACCTATGGGTGTCCTTTAAATATGAATCCATGGTCGAAGCAAGGAATCGTTCTAGTACATTGGCGAAACGATAACCATTTGTCTATATACAATATAAATTTGAGTATTAGTGCCCAGGGACAAATTCACAAAGTGAGTGCTGCTTTTAGGACGGATAGAGTTTTGACACTCTCTTTGCTTGCCTTTCAAGCTCTCTTCTCTTGAATTTTTGATTTGTCATTCTTGTGAATACAAACCCAGGAATTATCCACACTGATGCAATCAACAAGGTCATCAATACTTGATTTTGTAAGATATTTTCTAATTGAATCATAACTATTTGTTTTTAGTATCTAATAACTCTAGACATTTAGAAATCTGATTGTGAGAATGGTTAGTTCGTATAGTCAATCAGATTTGGAGTAATGAATGAAGTACATTACCAGCCAGAATTTTTAACTGAATATTTTACTGGTATAGAAAAAGGTGATTTCTACGAAGAACCAGTTCAAGGTGAATACCCAGATTGGTAGTAAAACAAAAATAAATTGAAAGCTGCCTAGTAACTTTGCTTACAGCAAGAAGATGACACGATATTTTTATCAGATATTTAGCGAGCTTCTGGGAAATCTTCATAACGCCTCCCTTGTAGGCTTGTTTCAACGGCATGGAAGGTGCATCGCAAGCCATCATCGCCTATTGAACATGCGGTATAAATTCGAGCTATCGCCTCTGCCTACGACAATAAAAAGTGTAGAGAGGGGTCTCTGACAGACATAGCCACCTCCGTAATGATGACTATAAGTTACAACTAAAAATTCTTTTAGTTGATTAATTGATAAAGAGAGGCTAAGTAGCTACAAATTCGAAGTTCCCCACTCGCAAGAAAGATCACATTCGGTCAAATGTGTTTTTTCAAGACGATTCAATATTCTTGCCATATCAATAGAAGATAGACTTCCGTCTTCATTCCATTTAAGAGTTGTTTTACGTTGAGATGGGATTTTTTCGTTATTTTTTCCAGAAGGAAGAAATTTATTAGTTTTGTTTTCGATAAAGTCTAAAAACGATTTTGCACTGTGAAGATTACCTGTATAGGTGCATTGATTCACAGAACAAGCTCTAAAAATTCTTCCAGTCAAGCCCTCTAAGCAAAGAATTGATCCACCCTGAGGTGTTATGTGGAGTGGTTTTTTAAGGGGCATCGCAAATGCTCCATTTCTAGAAGGATGCTTATTTTTGTATCAACGGCTACAGTATATCAATAAGTCTTAATGCTTAAAGATTAGGGCTCTTTACCTTCCTCTCGTCCTAAATCCCTTTTATATTAGTTGATTTGGGCTTATTAATGAATCAATAATTGATCTGCAGACCTTTTAATAGTAAAGGGTCCGTTCAGAGCAATCACACAAAGAAATCAATAAAAAAAGGGAGCTAATTGCTCCCTTATAATTGTCTCTCATCCACTGACCGTATTTACTAAGCAGTTACTTTCTCTTGCTCTTTCTTGGCAGAAGCAAGAGCTTTGATCTCTTCTCGTAGCTCATGCTCACGTTTATCAAGCACCTTGACTCGAGCGTGATAACTCTCTTCCAACCTCTTACGAGAAGTCTCGATATTCTCGAGTTCTTCTTCTCTTTGGTTTCGCTTGATTTCTTCTAACTGACTATCAGAAACAACATAAACTGTTCTAATAGGGGAGAAGAAAGAATCAGCGAATACTGCGTCAAGTAAGGATGAATACATTACGTTTATGTCAAAGAACACATCTACTTTGACTCGACTAATTGGAATTTAAAATGTTGCAAACCGAAGAATTAGATACGGCCTCTACGACTAAGATCGGTTGCTACTACTGATTAGTTTGGTATACCGATAAATGTTCTGCATATCAAGCTGAATGATCATTTAACTGTTCCCGTTTCATATCTTCTACGGCTTTTCTACCTTCTTTAAGTGTTCTAGAGATCCACCAAATAGATATCACTAAAATCAAAACAGCTAATAAAGCGATTGATAATTGAAATGGATTCATTTACCACCATTACATTGGATAATCGCTAAAACTGCAGAATTATATTTCTGACCTAGCTTTTCAATGCAATAAATTTCCGCTGTGGTTTTAATTGCTACTGGCACTTGAGTTAGAGCTAATAGATCAGTGCAAATCCCGTTCCTGGTGCATGAATATTTAATTTAAAACCGCTCATCCATGTTCTTTTAGGCATGAGTGTCAATCATTTACTCCTTTTTTTTATAGCTATGCCTTGGCGATAGTTAATGCTTGTATTAATTTTTACCTTTATCAAAATCAAAGTCATGAAAACAGGATGAATTAACTTAATGATCGTTTTTTAAGTTAAAAATATCCTGCAAAATAAATTCTCAATGGCTTCTAACTTTTATATCGTTCATCACGAATTCAGAGCTGGTACTTCCTCTAAGTGGTGGGAAACTGCTTATGCAGCAATGGCTCCTGGCGGAGGATGGGATGAAGCTGTAGCAGCCAACAAAGAAAAAGGGTTTTACAACCATTCAGCTAATGCTGTTACTGCAAATGGTCCTATCTACTGTATTTGGGAAACAAAAGAAGAAATTTCTATTGAAGAATTCCAGGAATTCATTGACGGTCCTACAGGGCCTGGCTTTGGACTGAGTGCATTAATGAATATCTGCAAGCCAATAGACACATCATTAATGAACGAACAAACTCCATATCCAAGAGTTTTCTCATAAACCTGTCAAAAAAAAAAAAAACATCCGATTGCTATCGTAATCAAATGGGCTGACTTAGGTCAGTCTTTTTTTATGTAATGCCCAATAAAAACAGATCAGCTAGAAAGCTTTTCATCTAATTCCACCCAAAGCAATATTTATCCCTTATTTTTAATTGAGTCTTTGTATCTCCTTCAGTAGCAATACATGTCTTGAAGGTTTTGAGTATTAATGAGGTTTTTCTTTTTGATCTAGTTTTCGAAAGCTGCATTGAGTGCCAGCAGTAGAAGGGAAGTATTTATATTTATCATCTGGGGGCTTCTGGGAATAAATAAGTTATCGGCCATGCATATTGATCTTCGCAATATCCTTCTAATTTTTATCCCTCTTCCAGACTTAGTGATTTCTACAAGGTTCTTAGGCCTTCAATCCATGCAACGATCTTCTATTCCATCTTGACAAGAGGGGTAATAATAGATTCAAGCCTAACAGGTACGGTGACTCCAAATATTAACGGTGAAAATAGTAGACGTTTCATTTATTTGCCTTTCAGTAATCCATAAGTACACAAACCTGGGTTTGCAATTAGAACAATCCAAAAAGGTGGAGGTGGACCAGCATCAACAATGACTCCTGCATTAAGAGTATTGAATACTGCAACTATTAAGAGGCAAAGCATCAATACCAATTCACCTAGTAAAACTTTCTTGGCAGATTCGTGATCTCTGATGGAACTAGAAATTATTAAAGAGAAGCCAATACCTATATTTATTGCTGCAACAACATCTGCTGTCCCTCTAACAAATAACAATGTTTCTGCTGAGACTGATGGGGCAATGGTATCAACAGAAAAAATCAACACTCTTATTAGAACTACCCCAATAACAAGTGAAGAGATCCAACACTCTTTAGGATTGTTTTTATTTTCATTTATTTACCAATAGCTTTTTGACTCGTACAGGTTTGATATGCCAAAGCTTTAGCAAAGTCATTTGTATCGAGTCCAAATTCTTCTAATTGCTTCGCATTAAATTTTTCAAGAACTTCAGGGACGGTATAAAGCTCTGAATAGGTACGAACACACGAATTTTTATTCCTTGATTCTTGAATGACAGGATTGACCCAGCATCCGAACAGAACTAAGAATCCACCAAAAGTAACGACTCTTCTATGGTTTCTCCACCATTCATAGCTGTTGAGATTTAGTGCTTTTTTTAAATCCATTAAATACAAATTCTTTGTCGAAGTAAAAGTGATTGTTAGTTCTCATTCAACATATAAGCATTTTTTAAAATCAAAGGCTAGCTCATATCTCTTTATTATTAGATAACCTCGAGTAGCATCTGAGTTATAAAGAACAATTATTTGTTAGGCAGTTAATTAGGTATCAGTTAAGCTAAAATAATATAAAGAATTCAATATGAAAACAACTGCTTCAAGTCGCAAATATCGATACAGGTGAAATTAAATTCGTGCATGGAGAGGAGGTAATAGAAATAGTTTCCACATACGAACAAGAGAATAAGCAAAGATTGGAAAGCCCTACTTCAACAGAACTTCAGTTTTAAAGAACTTACTTTTGTATCGTTTCATTTAGAGTAGTGACTGGGTTAAAGGGTGTGTTGCGTTCAACAAGCTCAAGCTAGATCAGGGGACAGTTGGTGAAATCCTGTTGTCTCTTCGTAAAACTTCCTCACTGAGTTTTGAAACCCTCCACAGCGAGGGTTTTCTTTTGCCTGTTTAATTGCTGATTAAGTAATCCTTCTATTGATTCTTTTTCTTAAATTCTTTAATTGAACATTGAATCTTAATTGCTTTATGTGATCAAGTTTCTCTGCTCTATCTGCTGGCATTATTCTTGCTGCCTCAACCATTGCGAAAGCATATTTATGCGTATCTTTTGGCAAAGAACCCATAGTCGAAGTACGGAATCGTCTTTGTACAATGACGAAACGATAATCATTTGTGAATCGAGAAAATTACTCAATTTGCTCAGCATGTAAATAAAATCGCTTACTTATTACTAGAGAGGTTTAGAAAAGATAGGAAAGCCCTACCTCAACCGAACATCAGGACTCAATAAATTCTTTCTAAGGTGAAAGCATATTGATGGCGTGATACGGAAGCATCATCAAGCTAGATCGGGGGACGGTCGTCGAAATCCCAGTCTCCTCTTCGCTAATTCATTAAAAGTTCATTAGGTCTGCACTTTTTTTGTATTCAAAACCATTAGTTAACCCTCCAACGCGGGGGTTTTCTTATTCAGTAATCGTTTAGGACTAAAAAAATGGACATGAATCCTTTCAAGCCGTTACTCCAACATTGCGAAGAGGTCTACGGAAAAATACTTTCCATAAAAGAGCCACTTAACAATTTTTATTTAAAACTACGACTAAGCAAAGCTAACGCCAACGCTTAAAAAATTATGTACGGAATCAACGAAGCAACAACTATTGCAAGGTTGGCTACATCAGCTGGATTGTTCATTGGCTTTTCAACAATCCTTGTTAATAGACTTCGCCAATGTATGTAATGACTTCATTTACTTCAGCACAACCAAAGAAGAAATCATTGTTCGGACTAGGTGAGTTTATTGGTGGAATTATGTTTGATCTGTACGCTCGTTATTAATTAATAGATCACTCCAAGACATGAGTAGTAGAAACACTCCACAATCATTCGCTTTGTACTACAACATTCCAAAATTTTAACTAATTAGAATTGGTTTTGTTTGAATCATTGAAATGTTTACGGCATATCACGCAATTATGTTCGGCGTTTTACTAGTAGGTGGGGCTGGCGTCATTCTCAAAGCTTCCTCAAGAGATGATTCTTTAGCAAAAAATCCAATTCCAGTTAAGGCTACTGAATCAAAATTCGACTTAAACACCTACTAAACAAATCTAAAAATGCCAAGCCAAGTAATTGTCATTTGTGCAGCAGCTTTGCTTGCTCTTGGTGGTATATGGGTTTTGATCTCTGGCTTTGATGATGATGACAATGATGGAGATGGGATGACTTTTCCTGAGTTCCAGGGAACATTTTGATTCATAAGAAGAATTTATTCAACGGTTAGCCCTACCCCGATCTAATCACAAAAAAAGGAGGAAGCCCTTAAATTAATATTCGGTCTGCGTTTCACTGAAAACACATTCTCTCCACTTATCAGAAATGACTTTTGCAAGTTATAAATCTACTGCATTAAAAGTTTTGATTCTTTGGAATCTGCCCGCTTTACTTTTATTTGCTGGTGCATTACAAGTTAGTTCCTCTGTAATCGTTTAAAGATTATGAAATCGTTATTCAAAATATTTCGAACTAAATGGTTTAGATCAGCCCCAGTTGTTGCAACAATTTTTATGTCGATCACAGCTACCAACATCATTATTTTTAATTACTTTTTCCCAGATCTTTTGTTCCATCCAATGTCCTAAAAGTGAATAAGCGTATACAGTTCTTTTTGATTTCAAAGATAACGATATTCACAGCCATTGCTTATTCAGGTGTAATAACATAAGGAGAATCATCAAAGCTTATCCAATATATCCACTTAGTTAAGTAATAGAAAAACGTCTACTAATTATTGTTGCCAAAAGAGACATAGTCTTCGTACAAAAAATAAATTCTAAGTGATTCTTATGTTGATTCTTTTTCTTGAATTCTTTAATTGAACATTGAATCTTAATTGCTTTATGTGATCTAGTTTCTCTGCTTTATCCGCTGGCATTATCCTCGCTGCTTCAACCATTGCGAAAGCATACCTATGTGTATCTTTTGCTTAAGACCCATAGTCGAAGCATGGAATAGTTCTAACACGATGTCGAAAGGATAATCATTTGTGAATCTAGAAAATAACTCAATTTGCCCAGCATGTAAAAAAGGTGCTTAATTATTACAAAAGAGCTTAGAAAAGATTGGAAAGCCCTACTTCAACCGAACTCCAGTTTTAAAGAACTTACTTTTGTATCGTTTCATTTAGAGTAGTGACTGGGTTAAAGGGTGTGTTGCGTTCAACAAGCTCGAGCTAGATAAGGGGACAGTTGGTGAAATCCTGTCGTCTCTTCGTAAAACTTTCTCACTAAGTTTTTCAAACCCTCCTTAGCGAGGGTTTTATTTTGCCTACTTATAAGCAACCCTCTTCCCATGGAAGTAGGGAAACACTACTTAAATTGTCGTAATGCTGGCTTACTAGATATTCTTATTTGTTATTATGTTCAGACGTTCGTCCCATATTATGGGGTGCATGAGATGGAAGTAGGGAACGGGATTTCCAGTAATTAAAAGGTCATGAACAACCTAGCTTTAACAAAAAAGCGTATTGAGAAAGCTGAAAGGCTTCACAATGCTCAACTTGCAACATTTAAGAAAGGAGTATTTACTTCTTACAAACCTTCAGTTTATGAAGAAAAACAAAAGCAAGCTCGTGAAAAAGTCGCGGCAATGGATTCTTAATTCAGAATTGAATTGTTGACAGTAGATTTATCTTGGGGGCATTAGCCCCCATTTTTATGGCTCAAAATACTGATAATTGCAAAATATGACTGAACCTGAAGTCCATCCAAAGAAATATTTTGACCAAATAGAGGTGTTTGGCTCTATGGAAAAGCGTTCATGGATCCATGGTCCAAAGTCACCAAAGAGATTCTTTATAAATGAACCAAAATGCCCAGTAAGAAACCCCTTTGACAGAATCGATGGAGTGGTTAGGGCAGAGGGAATAAGAATGTTTGATAGTTTGGTTTGGCAGAGTTGGCATGAAGACGGAAATATTCCAAAAGCAGCTAAAAAGTGGTTTGAAGCAAGAGTGAAAGAGTTTAAAGCTGGAAATGATATTGATCTTGTTTGTAATTGTCGAAGATTTAGAGGGCAAGATGATGCTGTAGGTCTACAAGCTAAATATCCTTGTGATTGTCATGGCTATACATTGAAAAAATATATAGAATTTTTAGCTAACAATTAGGAATACTATTTTCTTGTGTCTATGGCTTGAAGAGTTAATTTTTTATTCATATTTTTGTAGTGTTTTCCTACTCCCTACAGGCCAAAAGAAGGAGTATACCAAAGATGTAAGAAGAAGGAGGTCTTATGAAACTATTCACTCCCTTCACTATCCCTAAAAAGGAAAACTGCGACCTTTGCAGGATTAAAACTAATAAAAGAAAAGCAACTGAAAATCGATTCTTAGATCAATTATTTAAATTCCTCTACAGCGATAGGTTTGATTTCGTTTCCGACTGACCTTTAACACAATAGTAAAGGAGGATTTGCAATGCGTTTAAATTTTGTTCCTACTCATGTTTTCCGTGAAACACCTCAAGTATCGTTCTTCGATGCGGGAGTAAAAGGATCCAATGGATCTGATGTCGTAATTCATCACGGCAATGCCATCTCACCTCCAAACGATGGAGATTTTGAACAATATTACGTACATCGACATCAAATTGATCACAATTTAGTCATTGAAGGTAGTCGTGTTTTTACTTTGATCAATCCAGGATGGGATGAACCTCATCACATTATTTATTTAAATCGTGCGATGGGCGCACTTCAAATTCCTGTCGGAACATTTCATCGATCAATCTCTAATAAAGAAGGAAGTATTGTTCTAAACCAAGCCGTAAGAGATGAAAAATTTAATCCTGAAAATGAATTTATACCAGTTAGTTTAAGAGACAGAAAAGATCTGCAAGAAGCTCAAAAGAAAAATCCTGTTTACTGGGTTTGGGAAAAAGATCAGATTAAAAGGATTAAGTTTGAGCCAATTCAATCTAGAGAAAAAATTTCTTGAACGGATTAATATTGAGGCATGACAAAAAAGAAGCTACCACCACACATAGTTCTTCAAGAATCGAAAGAAGTGATTTTCTACTTGGAAAGCCCAATGCCTTCGGAAATCACAATTCCTATCTGGATGAAATCTTTCCCTGATGATTACAAAGGAATGATTATGACAAATGCCTGCTTGTTTAAAAGATTAAAGGATCAATAAAAAAACATAACTGTGTTTACAACGCCTGAAGCAATACCAGAAGTTAATGAAGAATTGGGTGGTTAAAGCATAATGAAGAAATTAGGTTGTGAAGGATAGTCTCTTTGCTTATGAGTGACATAAGATTCTTATCCACAAATTTTTTAGATATGACTTTGAAACTTACTATTAGATACGCTTCCACATTATTAAAGATGGAAGAGGCTGTTGGCAGAAATGAATATAAAGATTTAGCAAAAGAGGCTAATCATTTGTGGCATCAGATGGAGAGCAAGAATACTTTCCAAGAAATAATTACAGAACTTGAGCAATGTGGCACTAAAAACGTACGAAACAAAAATGAATGATCCAGGAATTTAAAGTTCAACTTGCAGAAAAGTTGCTAGTTTCATAAGTGATAAATAGAAATATCAGTAATAAATACTTGAGTGATCTTCCTCATGTCACTCAGCAAGCGGTTGGACTAGATATGGATAGAAATCGATAGTAGTTTTAGCCATGTCCTGCGTAAATCCCTTTAATCATCTATTCAACAATGTAAGAGAATCTATTCTCAATTTGCCTAAACAAGATCACGAGTATATCAATGATGAGGAAATGGAGTGTTTGCAGTTTGGTTTCTGTTCCAAACCAATGACCTCACCGAGACCAGATGAATTGTTCTTTGGTTACAGAGACTAATGAAATTCACTGAACTTCTCTTGATCTTTACGTCGTTAGCACTAACCTTTATTGGCTTTTCATTTATGTCTATCTAATTAGAATCAGTCTCCATGACTGATAGTGGTAGTGGCTTTAAAAAACGTAAAATTAATATGCGATAAGTTTCATTAATGCAAAACTTATTTCTTGTTGGTTGATTAATCAACTTATCAGTTAAAGATAAATTCTACTTTTTAAAATGCTTTATGAGAGTTTCTAATTCTTTGATTCTCTCTTCAGCGGCTTTTATTTTCTCTTGTCTTGTCATAACCTAACTCCTCATCATATAAATAAGAAATACAGAAAAGATTGATAATTTCGCAGCTATGCCGTAGGCAATCACTTTACCGAATCTTTTGTTATTTCTAGTAGTGTTCGTTGAAGTCATTTGATTTTTAGATAGTAGTCATATAAGCAAGGAATCCTATAGGAACAAATAGCAAGGCAGCAATCGTAAAGCGAACAAACTTGCCAGTACCTGAGTCTCTTGAATAATCAGTGAAATGCTTTGTGTTATTCCACTCGGACCAATTTTTGGGGCTTTTAGATGATGTCATTGTTAATTAAGCAATTATGTTAGTACCAACTTCGAAAGCCCCAGCAAGTAAAAGAAGTGCTGGAAGATTCCAGAGAACGATTAGTTTTGCAGCAGTAGTTTTGTTGATTGCAAGCATGACTAAAAGTTTTTCTTAGGTTGGTTAAAAAGACCATTTTAAAAAGAGTTCTCAGGTGCTGTAGGACGGTTGAAGTAGGGCTAACCAGTTCGGGCTATTTATACTTATTAGATTCATTAACAGATCTAATCATGTGATAAAGATCTCTCTAATGAGTTGCTGTAGTTGATGTTTGAGATTTATTTCTTTTGATTATTAGAAGAAGCCGTACCCGACCGTATCTTTGATCAACAAAGTCAATACCCTATGTTTATCAGATAAAACGTAATTCCTTTAATGACTCCAAAAGCAGAAAAGTTTAACGGTTGGGCAGCGATGCTTGGCTTCGTAGCAGCATTCGGCGCATACGCAACAACAGGTCAAATCATTCCTGGAATTTTCTAAATCATTAACAACCAACAACAATGCAACCATCTAACAAAACAATCCTAGAAAGAAGCATCGGAAGACCAGCCATGATGGCATTCGTTCTTCTAACAGGTATCTACCTAACAACAGGTCAACTTATCCCAGGTGTCGTTTAATGAAAAATTCAACTGTTGAAACTCCAAGAGTCGAAGAAGGTAAAGTAATTGCCGAAAGACTCAACGGCTACGCAGCATTTGTTGGATGCTGGGCACTCATCGGTGCATATCTTACAACTGGTCAAATCATCCCAGGTTTCGTCTAATGAATAATGAAACTAACTACTGGAAAACAGCTGAAATAATGAATGGTCGACTTGCAATGATGGGTCTTCTAGCAGCTGTTATTAATTACGGTTTCACTGGCTGGATCATCCCAGGAATTGTTTAAGGCTGATTTTAAAAAATCTAATAAAAAAGACCTCTTCTCTTTAATTACGGAAGGGGATTTTTTATGTTTTGAGGCTAATCCCCATGAGGAACTGTTGATATTCGACTAATTCCTTTTGCAAAATTCTTTCTCTTTACAAAGTTGCTCTAGAGATGGACGTCTGGTGAGAGGTAAACGCCATTGTGCCCATACCTTATAAACTTGATTTATCAATTGACCTAATACTGGCCATCTTGTTGGAGCGTATATCCACCCCAGTCCAACTAATCGATATGCTTCTCTGAAAACCGTGACATCTCTAAGGATTTCACCTGATTCATTAATTGCATGTATTCGTCCCATTGCATCTTTGTAACTTATTCCTGAATAAATATCTGGCTCATAATCTAATGAATCAATATCTACAAAACTAATATTTTTAAGTGTATCTCTAGATCTTAAGAATTTGACCTCTCTTAAGCAAAGAGGGCAACCTCCATCAAAAAGTAATGTGAGCTTCGCTTTAGTCAAATTTAAGTCAGTGGTTCTTCAATACAATTTATCTAATTAGTGCGGTAAATGGGGTTCACGAATCGAGTGTAGAAACAATTTGGCAGTCTTTATTATATCTACTTGATTAAATGCATGAAGAAGATGTTTCTATTTCTTTATCACTTATCGGTATCTACGAATTATGCGTAGTAGTAACCGATCTTGGTCGTAAAGGCCGTATCTAATTCTTTGGTTTGCAACATTTTAAATTCCAATTAGTCGAGTCAAAGTAGATGTGTTCTTTGACATAAACGTAATGTATTCCTCTTTATTTGATGCTATTCGCTGATTTTTTCTTCTCTCCTATGAGAACAGTTTATGTTGTCTCTGATAGTCAACTCGAAGAAATCAAGCTTAACCAAAGAGAAGAAGACCTCGAAAAAAATATCGAGGCTTCTCGTAAGAGACTAGAGAAGAGTTATCAAGCTCGAGTCAAGGTTCTTGATGATCGAGAGCATGAAATACAAGAAGAGATAAAAGCTCTCGCTCCAGCTAAGAAGGAGAAAGAGGAAGTCACTGCTTGATAAGTATCTTTAGAGCGTTCTTTAGAGTAATGATTTTTTGCTTGGCCTCTTTCCCGAACAACGAAGAAAGGAGAACTTTTCAATGCTTAGCGAAGCAGATCTAATCGTTGCAGCAATTCGTTGACGAGTTGCTTTTGCTCTAAAGATCTGTTGAGTCATATCAGAGTTAATAGATTTAATTCTTATTGCCATGCCAGCTTGCTGGAGACGTTGTAATTGACATTGAGCAAGCGATTTATCGATAGTTGTCTTTGTTTTTCGGCAGCCACCTTTTCAGCCTCTTTGATTTCCGAATGCTTTTGATAGGGATCTCTTCTCTTAGCATTGCTGCTGCTTTTGGATCAAGTCTTTCTAGCTTTAAAACATCAGTTTTTTTTTAATGCTTGGCTAGCCCAATAAATAGGGTCTAAGGTACTTTTCAGGAATAACTTCTTGGGGGTCATCCAATCGCCCGATGGTTTCTCAACGTCAAACCTTCAAATTTTGAGAATGATCTACTGCTGACAACAAGAAAATAGCAATGTTTAAGAGCTTTTAAGACGATTTAAGGATTAACAATTATTGTTTAGCTTCGGTTGATTTTTGAAGTTAATGATCTTTTCAATTTGAACATTCTTTGCAATCTGTACAATCGCAAGGACAAGTACAACCACAACCTGGACAAACTTCTTTTTCATTAGAAACTGATGTCTCTGCCATAAGATCAGTTAAAGACATAACAATCACTATTAATAATTAGATCCTACAAATATAAAGATAAATTCCTATAAAGTCAAAGATAGCAGTAAAAAATGATCTTTTATTAACAACTTTCAGGAATGATTATCATTTCTAGGAAATATTTTTAGAGCTTTTTCGTAATGTCTATCCATGGTTATTGCAGGGATTCTTGCTCTTTAGGGTCAAATATGAATATTTCATGCCTTCCTCGGAAGTTGACTAGTAATCTAACACGCTTCGCTAAAGTTGGAGATTTACCCTTAGAACCCATCCTGAGTAATAGTAGCCCCTCATACTCTTCGATGTATTCCTTTAATAACCCTGCATTAATTAGACGATATAAGCTCGCTGGGGAGGCATAGCCTAAGTTAACAGCGTCAAATAAAGAGGAATACATTACATTTATTTCAAAGGTCATATCTACTTTGACTCGACCACTAAGAATTTAAAATATTACAAACCGAGGAATCAGATACGGCCTTTAAGACCAAGATCGGCTGCTACCACTAATTAGTTGGGTATGCCGATAGATTAATAATAAGTCTTGCACAAAACTCTTTACTAATAATTAGTAAAAATGGAGTTAGCTATAGAATTAGATTTGATTATTAGGGAATAATTCTTTTTTTGGCTCAATAGGGTAATTTCTTTGTGGATTCATTGGCTGTAAATCCCGTGGAAAACCATACTTGAAAAATTCTCTTATGTTCAATTGATCTAAAGATTCTCTTTCAGGAATAACAAATGTATCTCGAATCAAGTTCACCTCAATTTTTTTTCTTTTACCTTTTTCGTTAGTTCTAGCAATGACTAATTTAATTGGCTTATCTTTAGGACCTTTGATTAATTTAATTGCCTCCTTTAAACCCATTCCTTTCGTAGACTTTCCATCTATTTTTAGGATTACATCACTTGATTCCAAATCGGCATCACTGGCAGGAGAGCTATTAATAACTGATTGAATTGTTAATTCTGCTGTATCACTATTCAGAAAAAGCGTTATACCAATACCAGTCATTTCCCTTTTGAATCTTGTAATTGCCCCTTGATTAGTTCTTACACAACCTGAGTAATCTCTAGCTTCTAGGCAACGTTTGTGAATCTCTTCTGAGAATTCAGCCTTTACAGTGATCGGCAATACAAAAGCAGAAATAAGAGGAAGTAGTAAGTGTTTCATTCTTGGATGTTCCCTACACTAAATTTAAGCTATATGCGCTATTAATTTCTAATATATGCCGTCCGTTTGATTTATAGCTACTACTATTTTCAAAAGCTCTCTGAAATTTAAATATAACTCGTTAAAAATGAAAATACGGAATATCTTTAAGACGAGGAGGATTAGAGGAGCAAATACCAAATTGCATGCACTCAATCACATCATCGTCATATTTGGGTTTGGAAGTAGAAAACAGCTTATGGTTCAGGAAAGATCCTTTGACATTCTTTAGTAGATGATTAAAGGGATTTCCACAAGACATAATAAGTCCTCCTAAAAATATTGGGGAGGCATTCCATCCAATATGACTTTGAATGCCTTCCCCTCTACGATCAGAACCGAGTCTTAAAATAAAAGTTCTGATAATTCTTTTCTAATCAAAGTGATCTAAAAAGCCAATCAGTATAAATTACTGCTTTATCTTGTATTTTTTGCGGGAGGCATTGAAGCCTCCCTAAAGCCAGAGCCATAAATCAAAGTGTAGGCAGAGACCCTGGGAAAGGTTTAATTGAAAGCGTAATAATTGAAAAGGGTGCTATCACCCAAGTATTAGTACAGTTGGGTTAATTAATAACTAATAATGCAAAGGATACTAATTACCCTTGGACTTGTAATCGCTTCGATTGGCGTTCTATATCCCTATTTAAAACAAATAGGGTTGGGACGATTACCTGGGGACATCATTCTTAGAGGTGAGAACTCAACTTTCTATTTCCCAGTCGTTAGCTGTATTGCCATTAGTCTGCTTCTTACCGTCATTTTTAATTTGTTCCGATCTTCCTAGTATCTGCCATTACTCAAGAGGCTAATTAAAATCCATCTTTTTCTATGACTATTCTAATGAGTAGGGAGTAATACTTGAGTAATAACCGAGGTATCAAAATCAGAAAGGATCAAGTAAAACAATAGTATCCGAATAGGAGGCTTATGAAACTAAAAACTCCGTTCTCTATTATCAAAAATGCGTTGAGTGATATTCAAGTGATGCATGATTTCAATTACGAAATTCCTACTGAAACAAGAGAAGAGTTTTTGGGAAATGAATGCGATCTACACCCAACCAAATCAACCTGTAAGACATATGAAGTGTAAACAAAATCATTTGTACATATCTTGGTGATTTAAAAACAGAGTCTCTTCATCAACAATCTGGTTCTGTCTTACGAACTGATGCCCCCCTAGATCATGAAGGGAAAGGCCGAGATTTCTGTCCTACAGATCTAGTAGCGACAGCATTAGGGACTTGTCTACTAACAGTGATGGGTATCAAAGCGAAAAAGGAAAGGTGGTCATTAGATGGTCTAAAACTAGAAGTTCACAAACAGATGTCTAAACTTGGTCCCAGGAAAATCGATACTTTGGTTATTAATATTTTCACCCCATCAAATCTGACCACTGATCAATTGAATGGATTAAAAAAAGAAATAAAAGATTGCCCTGTATTGAGGAATATTGAAAGGTCGACAAAAATTAATCTTCAATGGTCACAACAGTAAAGGAGGATTTGCAATGCGTTTAAATTTTGTTCCTACTCATGTTTTCCGTGAAACACCTCAAGTATCGTTCTTCGATGCGGGAGTAAAAGGATCCAATGGATCTGATGTCGTAATTCATCACGGCAATGCCATCTCACCTCCAAACGATGGAGATTTTGAACAATATTACGTACATCGACATCAAATTGATCACAATTTAGTCATTGAAGGTAGTCGTGTTTTTACTTTGATCAATCCAGGATGGGATGAACCTCATCACATTATTTATTTAAATCGTGCGATGGGCGCACTTCAAATTCCTGTCGGAACATTTCATCGATCAATCTCTAATAAAGAAGGAAGTATTGTTCTAAACCAAGCCGTAAGAGATGAAAAATTTAATCCTGAAAATGAATTTATACCAGTTAGTTTAAGAGACAGAAAAGATCTGCAAGAAGCTCAAAAGAAAAATCCTGTTTACTGGGTTTGGGAAAAAGATCAGATTAAAAGGATTAAGTTAGCTCCAGTCCCTTATTTCAATTGCCCAATTCGGACATTTTGAAGTAACACCAAGTTTTTGTTTAGTTGCTCCAAAATTAACTTTGACGACTATTCCATCGGTAGGAAGATTTTCAAAGAATTCACCACCAAGCCATAGAGGAAGTTGATTACTAATTAAATACTTTTGTTTTTAGCTAAACCTTTCAGGCTCGAGTTCGTGAAGCGCAGCCTCAACTTGAGCAAGTACTTTATCTAGTTCATCAGTTTTTATTAATGATTTTTCTGCCATTAATCTAAGTTTTTTAAGTTCATCAGAGACTGATTTCATGTCATCTCTTTGCAATAATTTTTGATGTTAAAGGGGTATCAATAAATAAATAAGTAAAAGTTAAGGTGAAAAAGGCTAGTAATGCACTTAAAAATAAAAACAGTATGAATAAACCTGTACTTGATTCAATATGTAAAAAATCAGCAGCCTTTGTTAGTTCGTTTCCAGTAAAACCCATAAAGAAAAATTTAACTTTCTCTAAAATAATCAATTTAAAAATATATGAAGTAGTTAAAAGTTGATGAGACAGACTAAAAATACATATTTCAATGTGACTTATAATCCAATTCTAACTTCCAAATGCTAATTGAATAGAAAGTCAAATTATCTAAATTCAAAAAATCCTCTATATGGGCTAGAGATAACTAAAAATGATTTATTAATTTAACTATAATATGATTAGATTAAGAGCAACTTTTTATATAAAATGCACATATCAAAATATACATAACAAACAAATTTTAAATACTTTATTATGTAGGCATTCAGAATTCAGTTGATTAAATTTATTGATTAATCATCTTTCTTGGAAAGGCTTTTACCAATCGCTGGAGCATTTACACCATAAATTTGGAGCAACTATTACTCTAACAATCGCAAAAAGTACTATCGAAAGAACACCAGCCAAAACTGTCGTCGGAGCAAGAGTGCCAACTAATGAAGAAATAATCATAAGTCAATAAAATAATTAGAAAGTAGCCAGTTTAGCAAAAGCTTTTTAGTGCTAGAAACAAGAGATATGCAATTAATATGTATTTAAATTATTAAATGTAACAAATAATAGATTGCTAACTCTTTTTTGTAGAGATAAATCTTTTAGAAATCGATTTAGATCAATTTTGTAGTAGCTATTACTAAAGACTCGAACTAATGAATATAAATACTTACGAGTAAGCCGATTTATTATTTTTATTTAATCAATTTACCTAAATCCGATTCTTTTCATTTATTTATGGATAAAATTTAAGCATTACATGAAAGCTTATCCGTTTTTTATTTGCTTCTAAATTACTAAAGAAAGACGATGATAGAGGTATTGAAATCAATGTCCTAGCTTATCAAGCTTCAATAAACTAGGCAAAATAATTCTTATCTTTATACCTATTCCCCAAGACCAATAGGTATATTTTCTGTAAACTTTCTTTCTTTCTAGTTGACAATTTGATACCAAATAATATATTTTTAAAACATAAGTATTAATTAAGTAAAGGTTGAAACTAGAACTAGTAGTTCATAAGATAAGATTTCGATTAATTTAATCTAAATTAATGAAATCAGCTCAAGATAGATATTTTTATTGCTTGGAAAGTTGTCACCACCATGAACAAATTGAGACTCCAAAAAGGATTTGTTTGGCAGTATTAACAGATGACCCTTTTGACAATCCAAAAGTAAGTATTGTTCAGCCTTAAATTTATCAAGCCTAAATATATGACTTTTGATTTTAAGACTGTAATTGAAGATTATTGTGGAACAGGAAAACTCTCAGAAGAAGAAGTTGACTTCTTGGAGAGGGAGCATATTAAAACAATGAATACAATTAGTGAAATATTATCTCCTTCAATTGCCCATTGGAATATTTGCGAAGCTTGTAATCTTGAACAAGGAAGTTACTGGATTACTTGTAATGCCTCAATCCTTGATAGGATTCGTCCAGTTAGGACGGGAAAACCAAGATCTTACAAATTATTTGATGCTCTTTGTCAATATAAGCTTTATGGACAAAATACATAATTCAATTAATAAAAAGTGTTCATGGTTGAAAATGTTTTTTAATCAAACTATTCGTGTTTAATACAGGATGAAGTAGATAATCTAAAGAAAAAATTATCACTTACATTTTTGATGAAAATATGAACTATTCAATTTTTTTAAAAGGATGTAGTTTGTTAGAAATACAATTTTAATAATTATGCTTTCTAGAGAAAATGCTCATGAAGCAGTAGTAATTATGTTCGAACAAGCAGTAAAGCGTATGGAAGAACTAAATGAATCTGGCAGAAGCTGCCTCTACGAAGAATATAAAGAATGGATAGAAGGTCTTGGCGATAAAGGGGAAGAACAAGATGCGATGATCTTTAAATATATGGGCAAACCCCAAATCAACTAAACATTTATTTCACCCAAGCAATTTGAATTAAGGAATGAATCCTATAAATTTTTTCAAAAAATGGTTCCTAAATATATTAGTTCCTTTTATAGAAGGAAAAAGGAAGCACAAAGGAAGGGATAAAGAATGAATGATCCTTAGAAATAGATTAGAAGGCTGAAATATGTGCATGACTAATATCAATTTTTTAGAAGATTAAGGCCGTAACTTTAGCAAGTAAATAGTTTTTCGAATGACCAGCCTCAATTACTAGGCAAATAACCTAGCTTGGTTTACTGTTTTTATTGGAAGATGACATTCTCTGAAGCTTATTAAGCATTCCTGAAATTTTGAAGATTCCTAAGGGAAATAAAACAAAAATCGAAAAAGCTACGCCTAATTTATAGTCATCCATGGAGTAGAAATTCTAGTTAGCCATCATAAAAAATATAAAAGCAACACCAATAATTATTTTTGCAGCGATACCGAAAGTAATTATTTTCCCAAATCTAATTTTTAATTTATGTTTGGTGGTATTATTTTTGGCTGGATTAGTGGAATTTATTGTAGAAGTTCTTCCAAAAAGTGTTTGCATGATTATCGATAAAAATTATCTAAATAAACTAACAACTTTTTAACTTGGTTGAGATAAAGTAACTAGCATCGAACTTCTTTTATCTAATTTTGTAAAATAATTAGTCTTATTTCGTAGTATTTTTATTTGAACAGATCACTCTTTTTACAGGTTTGTAATTATTTGATTAGCTTAAAAAATGTCTTTAATTGTAAATTTAATCCATTTTAAAAAAGTAAATGGATTTAATAAGGATTTAATTTCTCTATTACCGGTTAAAACAAATTCTATTTTAAGAAAATCTTTAATACGTTTAACTAGTCCTGAAGAAACAATTTCATTAGAAAAATAATAATTTCTTGTACATTCAGAAAGTTCATTTTCAGTAACTTTTATTTCAATATTGGAACGCAGTTTTATAATCAGAAATTCACCTGAAAGTTCACTACTGTAATCAGTAAGTATACCCTCAGGCATAAATGCTATTTCTCTGTTTGACTCATCTTTTAAATTATATTTACTTTTAATAGTATCAATAATCACTGGAGAACCTAAGGGTATTTTCTGCTTTTTAGTCAATTTATTTTGAAATTCTTATTTAAAATATTAAAAAGAATACTTAGCTGTTGTAGAACTGTTAATTACAAGTGATCGTAGAAATAATCACCAAGCTCTTGAGTATAAGATCACTTTAATATGGTTCATTTAGGCAATAGAGGCAATGAAAATAAGAATTAATAAGTATATAAAACACAGGTATAGCTGGAGAAAGATTGCTGATATTTATGGTGTGAGTCCTACTACTATAAGGCGGTGGAGTATGACTTAGCTCCCCTCATATGAAAGACCATACTTCGTTGCATATCTATTAGCAAATCTCATGAATCTATTGAAATCTCTTTCTGTTCTCCAGCTGTAAATAGCCTCAATAGCTGTATATTTCCCATTTTTTCTCGATACAGCTATATGTATTTCTCTAGTAGTAATTTGTCCTTCCTCATCTAGTAAATACATTCCCTGTATTTCTTTGAAATCATCTGATAACAGTGCTTCTGGATTCTCAAATCTAAAATAAGCTTGACCTTCTTGCCCTGACTTGCTTTTGCTAAGTCTTATTTGAGGTACTACTTTTTCATCAATGCCATTAAAAAATTGTATTGCAATAGCCGCCATGTTCATCTTCTGCTAGTGATTTTTACTTTATTAACTATTTGCAATCAGGATTTTTAAAGCCTCATTTCATACTTCAATATGTAGTTGATATACACTTCGTCAGCACCTCAAAAGTTAGGCGGTGGTATATAGGTTAAGTCCTAACAAAGGGAAAATTCAGTAGTCATCTAATCCTTCTTCCCATACTTGATCATTGCGACAGGAAGTCCAACAGTAAACGCAACTCCGATAAAAAGAATCAAAATCCCTAATGGAGAAAAGATTTCAACACCAAGTCCATTTTTAGCAAAAAGCATTATTTAGAGACTCCTGCAGTAATTAGAAACATTACCTTCTTCATTACGAATAAACTTTTTTTGAATCTTTTCGCTAGCAAGGAATCCCCTATTTGAATCTTTAAGCGAATAATATTCAGCACATAAAAGTTTTGCTTTATTTACTTTGAATTGAGGAATTAATCCGACAACAATCGCAACCAAAGCTGCAGTTGAGGTTATGACGCAATACCTAATTATTTGAGGACCTTTATGTGGTGACATAAAAAAAGTAGCTAATTGATACCAAAATAAATCGACATCAACCGAGAATTTACAATGTGTTAATAGATAATAATGAAATTTGTATTTAACTCCTCTGTAAAATAGGGATCATTTTCCCCCCATCAAAATCATCATCATCATTATCATTTAAAAATCTCATTCCAAAATCCAATCCTAAAAATCCTAATAATGTAAAAAACAAGCTTTTCAAAAGTATTCCATGAGAAATATATGTCGCTAGTCCAATAATTATTCCAAAACAGATTATTAATATTTCCAAGCGCTTTTATTAAAAATAGGATGCTAACAAAGCGATTTTGTTTTTGTTGTCTCTTTTTTTTATATAAGTATTGATATTTAAGACATGAAAATAGTTCATTTAATCCTGGCTTTACCATTATTTATCAGGCGGTGGTCTATTACTTCTGAATGATTCCTTTTGCTTTAAGAATCGGCGTGTATGGGCAGTTATCTCTGCTAAGCAATTCAAGAGCTGATGCAATAGAGCTTCTTGATCCATCTCTTAAAACTTTTTCAAAATATTCACACATTTCAAAAAGTTCATTTTCTGAGGGAGCTTCTCTAGTCATCTATCTGAAATCCTCAGTGAACTCAATAAGGTCTCTGCTTATTCCAAGCTTCATCGCTTCTTCTTCCAAAGTTGAATGACTTTGTTCGATTTCTTTTCTATAATTCTCCACCTTTTTACTTTCGTTCCCTGAAGGAGGGATTCCATCAATGACATCAAATAAAATACTTTTTCTTAGTTGAAATTCCATAAAAAAGTAACCTCTTTTTTATTTATGCCTAATAATTCGTCTCCGGGAAATGATTTTTTAAACCATTCTTTGTATCAAATGGATAGTTATCTCGATTGTTGATGTACAGGGTTTTAGTCCTAAAGCTATTGGGAAGTTGTCTATGGCTTAATCCCGCAGCTCGTCCCGCCAAGACGTTTTATTTTTTTAATCTTTTAAATTTAAAGATGCCCATTATTCGTTCACCAAATGAACTCCAAAATATGACAACAAATGGGCTTAATGCTATTAGACCAGTGAGGAAACGAAAGCTTTCACCAATTCCAAATACTATTAAACAGAAGACTAAAGCCCCAACAATTAAGGCACTTCTTCTTTTCTTAAATAAGTCTCTAAATCTTTGCACTTGAGAAAAATCCATCTTTTTCTTGTTAGTGCCTTCAAGGTATGGCATTCCTTCTATGTAGGGCACCAAGATATTTAATAACCATTTCTTGGAAGCATTTAGGGGATTCATTTCAAAGCCAAAGCCCAATTTGGTGTTTTTGAATTTACGCCAAGCTTCTCCTTGACTTCACATGAGTTAATCTTGACGACTAATCCATCACAAGGAAGGTTCTCAAATAATTCACCAGCAAGCCATTCTTTGTGCCATCGCTTCACTTGCTTGGGATCAGCAGTTCGATTTGTAGGAGGAATTTCAAAGAACCAACTTTCAAGTCGTTTAATATCTTCGATTTCATCATTAGTTGATCCAAGAATTTCATAAGCAACAAAACTAAGTCCATGACCAATATGAACTTTCTTTCTTAGGTGTCCAGCAGCTAAAGCCTGAGATTTAGCTCCACTTAAACTTGGCCCGTAAAGTTCTCCTCTTATTTCAAGTGGATCTTCAGAAACGGCTTGTCCATCTTCTGGAAGTTCTAAGGGAAGATTGCAAATAGTTCTAGCTGCCTCAGTAACATCTTTTCCAGATCGAGTAAACGCAGCAACTAAAGTACCAGATTGGTATCGAAGACCTAAAGCACAACCATCAAATTTAGGTTGCACAATCATGGTTTCATTTCTGGCTTTCTCTGCCCACCATTCGCTAAAGCAATAATTATCTAAACTGAGCAACTTCATTTTCTGCTGGAAAGGTGAAGATTAGATATTTTTTTCTATTTTGAAGCCCAAGACTTGTTTTCCAATACTTCACGAAGCTGATTTCTCAACAATCTATCTGGCAAACCAGCAGCAGCGATCAGTCCAAGAATATTAAAGAGGACTCCACCAGCAAACCATCTCCAAGGGCTATAGCCTTTATTATTTGCCAACGATGCGCAAAGTAATCCACAGGGAAGTCCAAATACAAAAGTGAAAAGGAAAAGAGAACTAATTGAACTGTATGCACCATAAAAACTTGTCATGCCTAAACTCGAAACCAGTTAATTACTATCTTGCTCGAATTTGAGCTTAATGGAACTTTTTATGACTTAAAAAATCTAAAATAACCACAGGAAAAAGCCTGATTATATGAGACTAGGAAAAGAAAATTAACGTCTACGTCAACGTGTACATAAACATTCTATGGAGATAGATCTACCGACTCTTCTCATGGTGATTGTTTATGATGAAGAGACTCCACAAGAGCTATCAGCTTGGGATCTTCGCGTGAAAGTGGAGAGAAAGAGATGACCATAACTAAATTAAAAAAGAAAAGGAACGGGAGGTCCTCAATCAATGAGATTCCACTGCCTCCTCACGTACAACGAGCACTTGTAATTAGGAGCAATGTATCTAAATGGAAATTTGCTGCTGAATTCGATTAAATGGGTGATCGAACACTCACGAAATACTTACAAGATCATCCTGACGCGAATTAGTTCCTAGAACGCAAAACACTAGACGCATTGGATAAAAGCCATAGCAAACTCATTGCAGCTGCTCCTCTAGCCGCTCAAAGATTAATCGATGTTATTAATGATGAGAACAATATCCTGTCTTCTCTTCGCTAATTCAAAAAAGTTCATTAGGTTTGCACTTTTTTTGAAGACCTGTAGGGATGGAATTTCAATCTTTTCTCTTCGAAAACCTCACACATTTTTGGTTAACCCTCCTGCTTTTAATAAGGGAGTGGAAAAGCCCTACCTCAAGCGATCCATAAATTTAATAATTACTCTTTAAATTTACTTATATAAGTAGCGTTATACGAAAGCACCATTAATTAGAATAGGGGCTGTACTGCATATCAGTCCCTGTTCTCACAAGAGCGAGTAACGACTTTTAAAGTACTGTTACGAGTAAAGCTAAAATTTGAGGGTGAAAGTTTCGAGATTTTTTCTCTTTTCTCATAAAGAATTTTCTCCCATAGGGTTTTCTTTCTTGTATGACTTCAACAAATAAAGCAGCATTCGAAAAAAAGGCTTTTAAGTTCCTTCCTTTTCTAATTTTGTGAAAAATCACACTTGCTTGGTTTATTTCGCACATGGTGCAACTCTAACTTTTTTCAACCGAATGTTGCAGCTATGAATGATTTAATTGGAAATTTTATAATTACTGCTGACCCATGGCTTGGGCGTATTCAAAGCGAAATGGATGCAAGATATGTAGAACAGTCATCTTTGACTAATCTTTTTACTGAAAATAAATTTTGGGGTTGGGCTGGACTTCTTTTAATTTTCGTAGCGCTGGCAGCAATATTTTATTTTCAATTTCAAGCGTGGGAACAAGAAGATCAAGAACAAGAGAAACTTAATTCTAAACAAAAAAAGTTTGTGGATTTTCTTGAGAAGGCTTCTAATCAATCAAAGGATAAAAACTAAACAAAGACTAGCGCCTGAAAGTTGAAGCCTCAGACGAGAACCGCCTCATAATCTCGAAAAAAGGATTCATCATCAGATTGATTGAAGAACTCTTATTATTTTGTTTTTATCCAAATAATCGATGGGAGAAGCAAAGAGAAGAGAGAACTTGGATTACCACCAAAATCTTCAAAGCAGAAAAAAATAAATAGAGAAGAAAGGTTTTTCTCTTAGTCCCCTTTGCCAACTAAATATTAAATGAGCCGATATCCTTATGCTCCAATTGTGACTATGGCCCTAGGTTTGCTCTTTCAAATGTGGGGTTTCGAACTCAATAGTTAACTTGCCTAGTAAATAAGAACGTACTGACCTGAGGTAGATGTGGTCATTACATACATTGGCGAAGTCTATTAACAAGGATTGTTGAAAAGCCAATAAACAATCCAGCTGATGTAGCCAACCTTGCAATAGTTGTTGCTTCGTTGATTCCGTACATAATTTTTTAAGCGTTGGCGTTAGCTTTGCTTAGTCGTAGTTTTAAATAAAAATTGTTAAGTGGCTCTTTTATGGAAAGTATTTTTCCGTAGACCTCTTCGCAATGTTGGAGTAACGGCTTGAAAGGATTCATGTCCATTTTTTTAGTCCTAAACGATTACTGAATAAGAAAACCCCCGCGTTGGAGGGTTAACTAATGGTTTTGAATACAAAAAAAGTGCAGACCTAATAAACTTTTAATGAATTAGCGAAGAGGGGACTGGGATTTCGACGACCGTCCCCCGATCTAGCTTGATGATGTTCCGTATCACGCCATCAATATGCTTTCACCTTAGAAAGAATTTATTGAGTCCTGATGTTCGGTTGAGGTAGGGCTTTCCTATCTATTTTTCTTGCTGTAATCCCTTTTAGTTGAAACCTTATTACCACGCCAATCAGTTTCTCCTATGTAAGGGTCTTCACCTAAGAGATCATTTATCTCAGCTTCCGTTATTGGGTCAAGTAAAGGTACTTCAGCTATTTCCTCTTGAAGCATTGACTCAATATCTTCTGCTTGAACTGCAAAAGGACAGAAAAACAAAAGGAGAGCAAGAAAAACGATAAAAGTATTTTCACTTCTTTGACTCAGCTATTTATTCATTACAGACCCAAATTCCGTCTCATAGCCCTGTTTGCCAATATATGTATCATTTGTACATAGACAAATGGATGTCGTTCCCGCAACTGTATTCCTATAGATTCCCGGCTTCGACCATGGACTCTTCTTTAAAGGACACCCATAGGTATGCGTTCGAGCTTGCAAAGGCTGCTAGAGAAATGCCACTCCACAAGGCCGAAGAGCTTGAGCATATCAAGTCAATCAGATTTAGGAGTCAGCTAAAAGGTAGGGGACTATAACTTTTTATTCTTTCTGCGATTAGCTTTTCTAGTACCGCCATATCTATAGCCATCTGTCTTAGAGAAGTTTTGCCAACACTGTTTACAAGTAAAGAGCCAATTTTTGGATTGAGTATTGGTTACTCGATATTGAACTAAGCAATCTTTTTTACAAATATCGCAGAACATATTTTGTATTAGGCAGCGGTAGACACTTCAAAGTGTCGTGATGCTATTTTCTGCTTTCAAATTTCCCCTTCTTAGAACGATAGGTGATATGCAGAATATCCGTCTTTTAGTTTTGATAGAACCGCTTCGACTTTTGCGTTAGTTACATAAGGCGCAGTAACAGTGTCAACTTTTTCTACAGAGAAAGCTTTCTTAAAGTCAATAATGTAGTAAAGAGTAGGAGTGACCCCATTAGTGCCACCTGCCACGGATCCAATGCCTGAAGTGTTGAGGATTCCAGTTGGTTGAGAAGACGAACTGCTTCCATTTAATGCTGCCTCATCAATAGCGTTTGCAATGATCGAAACAAAGCCAGACCTAATAACCTGCTCGATTTCTGGCATGAATTTTAACCTCATTAAACGAGAAAATTTTGTAAAAGCGCCAACAGTTTTACGTGACATAGTTACCTGCCCAATCGTGCCAGTGGTTTAAGAGATACCACCACAGTTATCTGCTCCAAACCATGTAACGGAATTGTCACCAGTACGTTTTGGAATTGCGACATCTTCAACTAATCCAGGGGCATTGCTGCACCTAGTCCACCAACAGCAGTGTTAAATAATATTTTCGGACAGAGGAAAAGTAAGTTCTAAAACAGTTAGGAGTGGAGTTTAATAACTCATTAACTGCTTAATTTGCCAGAAGCGTGAAGTTCAGCTAATTCTGAGTAACCACCGATAAATTCTTCATCTATAAAAATCTGAGGAAAGCTCGAATAATTACTTCTTTTATGAAGGGACTTAAAATCATCATCATTTTCGATCACTTTTATTTTATGTGGTATTTGTAATGTTCTCAGCATCCGAACAGCTCTCGAGGACCATGGACAATTCGGAAGTATAAATATTTCGACTGTTTGTTTGTTAGTATTTAATTCTTTTTTATTTGTGGTCTCATCAAGAAATCCTATTAATAAGTCAGCGCCTTTAAGTATTACCGTTCCCTCCTCTAGGTGACCGGCCCATACTTTACATTCTCCATCTGAAAGACTTATATGAAGATGACATTTATTTGGAGATATTGTTCCATTTAAAGCTATTATTTCTAGATGACTCTCAACAATAGTGGTTTCTCTTTTCCCTGGACATTGAAATTTAGCTATAGATAAATCACCTACTACACTCAAAATATATCCAAATTTATTCTCTTTTATCGCCAGATTTTGAAGACTATTAAGAAGATCACTTCCAGATTCAAGTTGTAATGTCTTTGGATAAATCAAATTTCAAGAATAATCCCAAAAAAATACTATCCTCTTCTTTGGACGTTTTTTAATTTATGGAGTTTTTGTAAAAATATGATTGAATCGAAAAGAGTTTCAAAAAATCTTTTAGCTGATCTAGTTCAACTTACCTTATTGCTGTAAACAAAGTTACGCTGAAATTTATGAAATTGGACCAACCACTGCTAGGCGGTGGTCAATATCTTAAAAATTAGAGTTTCAACAAGTAGGAAATAAACCAAGCAGCAAAAATAACTTTTCCTAAAACGAGATATGGTACAAACTTAAACGCCTTCTTTTCGAATGCTGCTTTGTCAAATACTGGTTTATCAGTTGAAGTCATGAGAAAGTAGCAACTGAATTTCTAGCGGGGTTAAATCAGTATTTTCTATTCCCCAAAGCTCACCTCTGTCTGAAGCTTCAAGAATGGATTCGTAAAAATCAGGTGAAAAATTTCTAGGCATTGTGCTAATTAAACGACTACGGAAGTAGCAACATCAAAAGAACCTGATGCAAGGATTAACGCAGAGATGTAAAAAAAAGCAAGGAACTTAACTGCTGATGAATTATTGACTGAAGTCATGGAAAGTAGAGATTAAAAATTAAGAGTGAAATTCAGACTTGGATCACTTTTTAATAATAAAAAGTATCCAGTTACTAATGACGTTCGGTTGGGGTAGGGCTAACCGTGGAATAAATTTTTCTTATGTATCAAGCATCTCTTTGTGAAGAGGTTTAACTTCAGGCTGTGGTCTATGACTTAAAGGACTAGGCAAAAGAAAACCTCCTTTTTAGGGGAGGCTCTGCTTCTTAACCTGAGCTAGCAGTTGCTAGCAGAATTAAGCCTTAACTTGATGTGATTATTTTAACCTTTCCTTCCAGGATTTTGCGAGAAAGGGAACTGCTGATCTTTACACACTTAGAAATGTAAAATAAGTAGCTACATGAAGGGTTGCCAACGAGCGACTAACGGTTCTAGAACATGCTTCAAGAATCATCCATACAGTTCATCCTATAAAACATGTTGAGAAGTAGGAACCTAAGGCTTGATTTGTTCTGGATGATCCCAGAGCAAATGCAACTAATCTGTTCTGGGTAATCGGTATTTCAGCAATACTCCATTATTTTGGATCGATTTTGATGAATCTGAACGTAACGATTAGAAAATTGAGAGATGCAGGAAAGAATTGGGTTTGGGTGCTTGTACCGCTTTGGAATCTTTATTTGTGCACCAAACCAACAAAGCAACTAGTTACTACAAATTTTTCTGATTAAGTCCGTTAAATCCAGTTAAATCCCCTTATCTCATCTAGCTTTTGGGTTCAACAAAAAATTGGCATTAAAAAAATCAATTACTAATAGAATCACATTAGAGAGTCTTTATGTGGTTGGGAAATTTTATGTTTTTTCAATTGGTGCCATTGTTAATCCTTTGCTAACCAATTGCTGGTGATATAGCTCTGCCTGTTCAAGCGGGCCTCTCCATACCTCTGCCGAACCTTCCCTATCTACCTCGACGGCAAGTTCCCATGATCTTTTTTCACTCATTCCTGGGATGATTGTCACAAGACAATTAGCCACATGTTCAAATGAATTAAAATTGTCATCTAGAACTATTATCCTTGCTTCTGGATATTTTCTTTTTGTTGTCTTTGGATCTAAGACTGTAAGAGTTGAATCAGTAATTTGATCCATAAAATGGGGGCCAATGTCCCCAAGATAAATCGACTGTCAACCTAGTAAGTGTTTAAGTCGAATTCTGATTCAGTAGCTTTGACTGGAATTGGATTATCTGTTAAGACTCTTTCCTTGAGGAAGCTTGGAAAATAACACCAGAACCACCTATCGATAAGCAGAGAACATGATTGCGTGATATTCAGTAAACATTTCAATAACTCGGACTTATAAAAACCTAGTAGGTTGAAATGTGGCAATGTTGTAGTACAAAGCGAATGTTTCTGGAGTGTTTCTCGGACTACTACAAGGAGAATGCTAATGAATTAGTAACGAGCGTAAATATCAAATAGAATCCCGCCAATCAATTCACCTAGACCGAACAATGACTTATTCAATGATTTACTTGGATTAGAAGAAGTAATTACATACATTGGCGAAGTCTATTAACAAGGATTGTTGAAAAGCCAATAAACAATCCAGCAGGTATAGCCAAACTAGCAATGATTGTTGCTTCGTTAATTCCGTACATGGTTAGACGTAGAAAATTCCTGGTGTAGATGAAACTTGATAAATTGCAGGGATGCCTAACAAGCAAACCAATGCGCAAAGTGAAGTTGCAAAGAATTTCATAATTAGGACTAGGAGAACGTTGAAGAAATTTGGATGAAACGAGTGTTGAACATTTCATTCACCGACGGTTTAAGTGTAAAAAGTAGTCTTTGTGTAATGATGTTCGGCTGGGGTAGTGCTTTCCTACTCCCATCCATTAAAAAGAAGGATTAGACAAAGTTATGAGAAAGGAGGCTTTATGAAACTCTTTACTCCTTCACCATTCCCAAAAAAGACAACTGCGATCTCGGCAGGATTTAGAAGAAAAAAAAAAAAGTTGAGAATCTACGTTTTAGATCAACTATTTAAATTCCACCTCAAGAGCACTTAAAAACATCTCTTCCGTAATGACAGAGAAGAGGCCTTTTTATTAGATTTTAAGAATCAGAATTACACAATTCCTGGGATGATCCAGCCTGTTATTCCGTAGTTAATGACTGCTGCAAAGAAGCCCATCATTGCTAGACGACCATTCATTTGCTCTGCTGTTTTCCAATAATTAGTTGCTTTGTTCATTACACGAATCCTGGAATAATTTGACCGGTTGTTGCATATGCACCGACTAGAGCAATGCATCCAAACAATGCTGCATAGCCGTTAAGTCTTTCAGCAGTTACCTTTTCAGGATCAATGTTTCTGCTGTTGTTGTTGTTTTGAGTAGTCATTAAACGACACCTGGAATAAGTTGACCGGTTGTTAGGTAGATACCTGTTAGAAGAACGAATGCCATCATGGCTGGTCTTCCGATGCTTCTTTCTAGGATTGTTTTGTTAGATGGTTGCATTGTTATTGGTAGTTATTGATTTAGAAAATTCCAGGAATGATTTGGCCTGTTGTTGCGTATGCGCCGAATGCTGCTACGAAGCCAAGCATCGCTGCCCAACCGTTAAACTTTTCTGCTTCTGGAGTCATTACTAGAATTGCGTTAATGTGACAAACATAAAGTACTATTTTGTTGATCAAAGATACGGTCGGGTACGGCTTCTTCTAATAATCAAAAGAAATAAATCTCAAACACCAACCACGGCAAATAATTAGAGAGATATTTATCCAATGATTAGATCTATTGATAATTCACATAAGAATAACTAGCCCGAACTGGTTAGCCCTACTTAAACCGAACTGTTATTTTAGACAACTTCCTTTTATTATTATTAGAGGTTAGAGCGAGTAACTGGGTTAAAGGCTGTGTTGCGTTCACCAAGCTCAAGCTAGATCAGGGGACAGTTGGTGAAATCCTGTCGTCTCTTCGCAAAACTTCCTCACTAAGTTTCAGTTAACCCTCCACAGCGAGGGTTTTCTTTTACCTACTTAAAAGCAATCCTCTTCCCAAGGTAGAAAGAAAGCACTACCTCAACCAAACTGCCAGATAAAATATTTTTTCTTAGATTTTCAATACGTTAGTAGTAAGTGAGTTTTCTACTAATCAGAATCGGGGAGCTGTAATGCATAGCAGTTCCCTTTCTCACAATATCGATCCCTTCAGCAATTGAGTTAACTCCCTTTTTTGGTCATTGGGGGGGTTTCTTTTGTTTAAATATCTATCACTGAGGGGACTACTCCCTTCCACTCCTCTATATGACAACGTATCTTCTTTTACTAGGGAAACTTTTATAACCCGTTAGGTTTGTCCAACTTTTCACAAAGCAAATGAATTCATCTCTTACCAGAGGAGGCGGAGCCATAAAGTTAAACAGAGCCTCAAAACTCGCTCTCACTTTGACTTCTTCTACCTTCTTCCTATATGGATTAGGCCAAGCAACAATCTTCAAGAATTTCCTTTCAAGTGCCATGTCTGGAGCCTGCCCATTCTCTGGTTAATTAACCAAATAAAATTAGTTAACCCTCCTTAAAAAGAGCGGTTTTCTTTTGCCTTTTTATCTTCTTAATTGAATAGTTTGTTCATTTGGAGAATTAGCCAAGTTGGCAACAATTCTAGCAATTAGGGCAAGTATTGATCCATCGAGTTATTGTTGTTGGCTCGTAAATATGACCTGATGCCTCAACTATTGGTTTTGTCTCTGGATTGGTGAAGATGTCGTATAAAACATTTTCAGGACCTTCGAACATAACGGTTGCTCGTTTGGGATCGTCCTTGCATTGGCCAATATAAAAAGTCTTCACACCCATCTCCTTGAACATTGCTTGTTGTTCAGGAGCCTTCATATACGTGCAATATTCTTCAAATGTGTTGCTCAACTTGAAGTCTAAAACTGTGATTTCAGTTGCCATTGAGTAAGAAAATTTTAGAAATTAAACCACAGCCTATCTACTTGACTGTTGAAAGAACAACAAAAAGAATCATGATAATGAAAATACCTTTTTAAGTAGAAATGGTTTTAATGAGATTGATCAAGGCTGATAAACGTTTAGCCGAGCGTATTCAGAAAAAATTAAATTTCAGCAACTATCAAATGTTTTGCCTTAGTTGGGCAATCGGATTAGTAATGGGATTAGCTATTGCAATTCTCTTTCTCTGAATCAGTATGGAAAAAGATAATACGTTTAAGTGGTTCGTAATCACTTACTTAGCAATTCCAATTTTTCTCATAATTACTGTTTACGGATATTTAATTCTTAAGTAATGGATGATTATCAAATAGCCTTATTGTTTTCGGTACTCGTTTTAGTTCCAATAGCAGGCTGGAAGATTACTGGCATGGTGAAAAAACTTCAGAGAATGTCCAACAGACAAAATGAAGAGAACGAGAGGCTTACACCCAAACAAAAAGAATTTGTCGATTTTCTTGAGAAGGCCTCAAATCAAACAAAGGAGAAAAACGATGGCTGATGTGAAATTAAACTCTGGATCCGATGATGTTGGGATGAAATTCAAGATCTAGGGATTTCAGTGACCTTTGGTTTAAACACAATAGTCTTTATTTGGTATTTCATCTTCTCAGGTCTTACTTAAAAAGAATCATAATGGGAAAATGAATTTCGCTGATAACTGGGCCCAGGTTGTTGTTGTGATTACGTTATTTAGTTCTAATGGTCGGCTCGTAGACAGCTCCGTTGCATATACCAACTGCAAATGATTCTTTAGTTTTCTTTTCCCAACCCTTTAAATTCTCTTTCTGATCCAACAATTTAACTGTGCTATCTAAGCAGCGATTCCAGTAAGCTGCTTGCCTTGAAACAGGTATTAATTCGATAGCAATACAAGAAACACCTAGAGCTATGACACCGAAAAATGCTTTCTGTAATGATTCACCCATAAATTAACATATTTAATTAGTGGAATTAAAGCGCGCCATCTGAAATTAAGAATCCTTTAGAAGCTTAAAAGTAACTTTATTTAAATCAACAAGATTAGTGGATCTAGATCAGCTAGAAAGGTAGAACAGAAAAGAGAAATTTTATAAATTGTATGGACAAACAAAGGTCAATAGAAATTGCAATTAATTATGCTTTCGAGAACTGAATAATCTCTAATCGAGAAGAAATCAGTCCAAGGGATTCATATTTAACTTCCAAAAAAGTGATTTTGAATAATACAAACGGACGGACACAGGCAGAAATCCCATTAGAAAAAGTTCAGAAACCTGAGGGAGAAAGGGAAGGTCCTTCAATTGCTTCGATAAAAAAATCTAACCCTCCATTCAAAAATCAGACACAGAAAACAAATGTCTATAAATTCGTACCTCATCAAACTGAAGAAGATCTAAAAAAAAGAGCGATCCAATGGGCCGAATCAATGGGCTATCCAGTCCCTACAAAATGGGACGGATGCTTAACTACTTTTTTATCGTAACAGGAGTCTATGCGTATGCAGTCCCTGGATTACTGATACTTTTTTTTTTTGGTATAACGGCAATCAATACGAACGAGATACGAAAGCAGTTGTTGCTAAATGGATTGACGCTGGCAAGCCAGACCCGGGTATAAAATCTAGACCTTTAGAACAATTAGAGAAGACAGAGGAAAAGTCTGACGTTGAGCCCTCAACTGAATCACGATTACAAGAGTTACTTTCCATGAAAGAAAAGGGACTCATCTCTCAGTAGAAATATGAGACTCTTCGCAAAAAAGCTTTAGGTCTTAAAAATGAAACGCCTACAACTTCCAAAAAATTAACTTGCTCGCCTTGCTATCAATATTGCTCTTGTTCTTCTTTGGTGGCTGTTTGCAGCGCTTATTATTTTCTGGGCTTGGATCAGAATAATTGTTTTTTTGATGCAAGCTTTTCTCCTCCATTACCTCATATATATGCAATACAGGGTAAATCATACAGCCCAGCAAAAGTATTTGAATTTACAACTGTCTATCTTCCAATGATATTGGCAACTAGTTACATCTGATGGTGCCTACAAAATCACTATCTAATATCCTATCAAATAAAAGAACTTGGGGACGACTAACACTCAGACCAAGAATTACAAGATCTAAGGAGGATTAGATGAAACGCTTACTACTTCCCCTACTCGCTGCTCTTTCCTCGCCTGCATATTCAGGACAATTAAAATATGGCGTAAAAATTGATCCAATGACAGATCAAAAAAAGATTACCCTAATGCTTTTACCTGAAGATAAGATTGATAATTCAATAGGTGTTCCAAAGTTTACGGCTCTATTTGTTAGGTGCTGGGGTGGATATACGCTCCAACAAGATGGCCAGTATTAGGTCAATTGATAAATCAAGTTTATAAGGTATGGGCACAATGGCGTTTACCTCTCACCAGACGTCCATCTCTAGAGCAACTTTGTAAAGAGAAAGAATTTTGCAAAAGGAATTAGTCGAATATCAACAGTTCCTCATGGGGATTAGCCTCAAAACATAAAAAATCCCCTTCCGTAATTAAAGAGAAGAGGTCTTTTTTATTAGATTTTTTAAAATCAGCCTTAAACAATTCCTGGGATGATCCAGCCAGTGAAACCGTAATTAATAACAGCTGCTAGAAGACCCATCATTGCAAGTCGACCATTCATTATTTCAGCTGTTTTCCAGTAGTTAGTTTCATTATTCATTAGACGAAACCTGGAATAATTTGACCCGTTGTTAGATATGCGCCAATGAGAGCTAAACAGCCAACAGAAGCAGCTAGACCATTGAGTCGTTCAGCAAACACTTTGCCTTCTTCGACTCTTGGAGTTTCAACAGTTGAATTTTTCATTAAACGACACCTGGGATAAGTTGACCTGTTGTTAGGTAGATACCTGTTAGAAGAACGAATGCCATCATGGCTGGTCTTCCGATGCTTCTTTCTAGGATTGTTTTGTTAGATGGTTGCATTGTTGTTGGTTGTTAATGATTTAGAAAATTCCAGGAATGATTTGACCTGTTGTGAAGTAAGCGCCTAGAAGACTGATCATGCCGATCATTGCCCAACGGCCATTTGTCTTTTCTGCTTCTTCTGGATAGCTGGTGTAATCCTCTACTAGCTGAGGCTGTGTTTCACGGCCAAAGATGTTTTGCTTGCCGTACTCAGTGATTACTTGAGATGAAGAAGAAGTTGTCATTACTGGAGTTGTTTCGGTGTGATAAACATAAAGTATTAAATTTGTTAATCAATGATACGGTCGGGTACGGCTTCTTCTAATAACCAACAGAAATAAGTCTCAAATACCAATGACAGCAACTAATTAGAGAGATTTTTTCCATTGATTAGATCTATTGATGACTCTAATAAGTATTAATAGCCCGAACTGGTTAGCCCTACTTCTACCGTCCTACTACAATTGAGAGCTTCTGTTTATAGTTAAACTTCTTTTTCAAACCAGTTAGAACCAACCTTTAGTCATGCTTGCAATCAATAAAACTACTGCTGCAAAGCTAATCGTTCTCTGGAATCTTCCTGCACTACTTTTATTAGTCGGTGCTTATGAAATTGTTACTACCGTGTTTACCTAACTAAAAATGACATCATCTAATAAAAGACCTAAGAATTGGTCCGAATGGAATAACACAAAGCATTTCACTGATTATTCAAGAGATTCAGGCACAGGCAAATTTGTTCGTTTTACGATTGCGGCATTGCTTTTCGTTCCAGTTGGCTTCCTTGCTTATATGACTACTATTTAATAACTAATAATTTCAACGAACAATATTAGAAATAACAAAAGATACGGGAAAGTAATTGCACACAGTATAGCTGCGAAATTATCAATTTTTTATGTATTTCTTTTTATATGATGAGGGGTTAAATTATGACAAGATAAGAAAAAATAATAGCTGCAGAATTGGGGATTAAAGAATTAATGTCAAATATCGACAACTGGGAAGATAACAATGATTGCTTTATTCAATTTCAAAAGCTTGATATTGCACAAACCGAAATTGAGCTTAATTACAAAAATTGGCAGGAGCAAATAGATCTACTAACTTAATCTCTTACTTTTTCATCAAGAATGGTCAGATGGATTTGGAGTATTAAAGCATTTTTTAAATAATTTCAAAATATCTAGTGAATGATTTTTATCAATTTTCTATACTCATACAATTTACTTATATTGTTATAGCAACTTAGCTAGAAAATTTATACCACAATGAAAAATATTGCTCTGCCGTAGAAATTTGAAAAATCGAAGCAGGTTGACTGTTTAAAGGATTCCAAACAATATTACCCGATAAGGAGTAAACATAATGACAGAACATCAACCTATTAGCCAGATTTGATGATCAAACATTGTAGTGCAACTACTACTTTTATTAGGGGTTTCTACACGTCAAGAGTACCATGTAAATGCTTTAGAACTTAGGTGTCCTACAGGAGAATTTATGAAATTGTTTACTCCTTTCAGCATTCCAGAGCCAGAGATGAATGAGCTTTGCCGTATTCAAAAAGCAGCAAAGAAAAAAACAATCAAACATTTTTAGACTTTTAGCTGACACAATGAAATCTCCAAGTTTTTACCTTTCATTTTTTAGTCGTAGACCATTAGAAATGAGTTTGTTTTTTATTTATTGCGGAGCTCTAGCTTGTTTCGTTAGCTCAATTGGTCACTACTAAGAAATTCCATGCACTCTTCTAATGATTTATTTAACAAGCCTTTAGCAATGACTTTATCTTTTATTGTTTGTACTTTTATAGCTGACTCTATTATTGGTAGCTTTGTATGAACATTCCAACTATTAGCTTAAAAAAAACTCTTGAAGTAACAATGAATGATGCTTCAAAGAGACCAATAGAACTTGATGGGCTTGATAAAAAAGTTCCAACAGAAGAGTACGAAGAATGGATTCAAGCAAGTGAGGGGAGTAAAGACCAGCCACACGTTCTTTACGTCAACCAGATAAATATCGAGCAACTGTAGGTTTTAAACAAACAATAATCATGAATGCAGTATCAAAATTGATAAAAGTTCTTGAACATACCCCTAAATCAAATCAGATCGCAGAGCTCATAAAACTCGCTGAGAGCGAATCTTTTGTAGACATAACAAAACAAATTGATCTGCTCACAGGTGTATGGGAACTTAGATGGAGTACTTCTAACTCACCTCTTTTAAATTATTCACCACTTCTAGATAACTTACAGATACTTGAGCCAAAGAGAAGTAGAGGACTAAATTTATTAAGACCAAAAGGTTTTGCAGGAAAGCTATTTTCTACTAACATTCTTGCTAGCTTAGTAATCATTGATCAGAAACGTATAAACGTTAGCTTTAAAAAAGCAGGAATAATAGGTCCAAAATTACTAGGTAAAAAGATTGGTTTCCTATCAGAAATAAAAAAGACTCAAAAAGGTTGGCTAGATACAACTGTATTATCTCCCGACTTACGTATATGCAAAGGTTACAAGGGTACAACTTTTGCGTTGTTAAAAAGAAATGATTTATCACTTACTGAGTTTTTTAATCCTTAGCTTTTGTCGTGTTAAGCGTAAAAAATTGTCGTATAAGCCTCAATCCAAAAGCATGCAGATGCCTTAGAACATATAAGTCATCATTATATCACTATGACTTCAATTCCTACTTATGATTTTCCTTCATTCTCTCCAATCCTAGTTGTAGGTTTTTTAGGGATCGCTGTATCTCTTTACACACTTTATACAGTGAACAAAGCTTATTTCAACTCACCTTTTCGAGGTGAAGTGTGACTTATTTTAATAGAATCACTCTGGAAGAAGTATTAGAGGAAGACCTATTCTTTGATTACAACGAGTAATCAAATCTTCTAGAAGACACTGATTGGTAAAAAACCAATCGACTATGTTCATACTTACTTTTTATTGACAAAAAATAACCAGAAAAATAGTTAAAAGCTAAACATTTCAGATATCCTTCATTGACTTATGATTGGTTATCAATATGCACTATCTATCGTAGTAGCCAAAAACGAAGCCATAAGATAAATACTTTAAAGGATGTTAATTAAAAAAAATTTAGCTATATACAGCGTTAAAACTGGTATCTAATAAAGGTTCCAATAAGAAAGTCCTACTGACAATTAAGCTCTCGGATGTAAATCTGGGAACCTTGTCGTTTCATCTTTAACTCTGTTTGGATTTTCACTATCTGAGTTTCTTGCTGCATTAAAAATTATTAGGAATGGAATAGCTATTGCAAAGAAATAAAAATGCAATAAAAGAAGGTCCCAAGGAACTCCTGAACTTCAATAATCGGGAAAAAACAAGGCAGTCGATAACAGGCTCATATGAAGGAACAATTTATTTTTTTTTATAGACTAAAAGGATTCTGAACAATTCGTGGGATATTTTGCTTATTAGTCCTACAGAATTGAGAAGGCGTTGAATAATTAGAAAACCCTACTAACTAGCCAAAAAGAATTAATACTCATTTATTTTCTGTTAGTAGACAAATGCTAATGAGCGTGTCCAATATGGATATGCAGATCCTCACTTCGACTATGGATTCTCACAAAGAAACACATAAATATGCCTTTGAGCTAGTAAAGGCTTCAAGAGAAATGCCAATCGATTGTGCAGAAAAGCAACCTCATATTCAAGAAATAAGAGAGGAATATCTACAAAAATCTTTGAGATTAAGAACTAATAAAAAGTTTAGATAGAGAGGCTTAAATTTAAAATTTGTTCTCAACTTAGTTTTTTAAATAATAATATTTTGGATTATTATTCAAGTCTCTCCACAGGCACGCCATTACATATAAAAAAGCAGCAGAAGCAATTAGAAAAAATATAGAAGTCATATTAAGCCTAAACTCCCAGCAGTAAAACCAACTGTACAGAAAAAAATAAACTCAATTAAATCTCTACTTGCTGTTGGAATTGAATTTAGTGCGACGTTAATACGTTGATCCATTTAAACTTGTATTCACACGCTTGATAATCTAAAAGAAAAAAATTAAAAACGTACCCACTTAAATGTAGGGTTTCCGGGTATTAGTTAGACTTATAAGTATGATTCTTTAAGTTTCATAGAATTACCATATTTAGTTAGCTAGCAAAAAGGTTATGCTTAAACATGACCTAGCCAATATTACTTAGGTAATGAAATTGATATGGAAGAGTGCTAGTGATACTAAACACGATCAAGAACATTCCTGTTTTATCTAAACGCTTCATGTAAATTTTATTTTTATTCTAAAATTAAAAAATAAGAACTGTGATGTTCTAGAAAACTATTTTTTGTATAAATTGATTGTGAAGTTAACCAGCAAAACCTTGAACGATTCCTCCTGCCAATCCATTCAGTAATACCAATACGAACCACACACCGCCAAGAGCTTCTATTTTCCTTATGTTTGAATTTCTATTATCCTCTGGGCTATCTTGAGTCATGTAAAAGACTGGAACACCTACAACTAGAAGTAAAGATGAGAACAAAAGTGCATTAGCGAGAATGTCTGCAAGGATGGCCATTTGTCAATCATACAAAGGTTATTTTGGAAGCCGAAGTAATTTTATTTCTAGCACTAAGAATGTCCCAATGAAAACTATACGGGATAAACACATATTCACATTAATGACATAGCTACTAAATTTGATGAGATTGAATTAATGATTATTAAATAACTACTAAATCTGTCCCACCAACCAAGAATAAAAATTAGATAGAGCTCAACAATTATTTCCTTATTTCCTTATTTCCTTATTTCCTTATTTTATTTCAAAATTTACTCCGTTGCAGTTTAAGCCGCTGCACTGAAGCTTGAATAAGAGTGATAAAACGAAATGATGAAAACTTGGGATAGCTTTATCTAAACAAATAAAGAATATCAACATAGAAACCATAGTCATTGATAGATATTGCATCCAATGGATCCCAATGGCATCTAAACCATCGTTATTAAATTGTTTTATTTCCATAGTTTTATCTAACCCTAACCCAAGAGCAATTTCAGAGTGGCTTTGGTTAAGCGTAATTTTAAATAAAGCTTATTTAGTGGATCTTTCAAATCAAGCAATTTTCCATAATATTCTTCGCAATGCTGAGGGGATTCATAATCCATTGTTAAGTCCTATGCGATTACTGAAGATCCGGTTTCAAAAGCACCCACCAAAAGAAGTAATGCTGGAAGATTCCATAGAACAAAAACTTTTAAGGCAGCTGATTTATAAGTAGCAGCAGTCATGTTTAATTGGAGTCTGATTGATTTATCAGTAAACCGATTACTTGATTCACTGGTTCATACACTTTAAAGAAACTAACCGTTAAGCCGTTGTTCGGTTTAGGTAGGGCTAACCAGTTCGGGTGGTGAGGGAATAATTACTGAGGACTATCTAAGAAACCGTACTTGAAGTTCATTTCAGTTGTTTTGCTTGGCTTGCTAACTTAAGTAGACGTTCGCTCCATCTTGTGGGGTGCATTAAATGGAAGTATGGAACGGGATTTCCAGTAATCAAAAAAAGTCATGAACTGTTTAGTTCTAACTAAAAAGAGAATCAAAAAAGCAGAGAGGCTTCATGCTGCTCAACTTGCAACCTTTAAAAAAGGAGTATTCACTTCTTACAAATCTTCTATTTTTGAGGATAGACAAAAGAAAGCTAGTGAAGAAGTCGCAGCAATGGATCCTTAATTCATAATCCATTGCTGATAGTTGAAACATAGGGAGCAATTAGCTCCTTTTTTAATTAAATAAAAGTTGGCCTATTGACATTCCTAACACGAATCTAGACTTTTTCTTTGCTTTAACTGAAGTCAATGAGGTCATCAATTTAAAAAAGTATTTGGGTAGCCTTATCAGACTTTTTTAAAATCTTAAGAGCCTCTTTTCTTGAAGTAAAAGCATCCGCTTTATCTTGAAGTTTTAAAAGCTGGCGTGTGTTTCTCCAGGTTCATCCAATATTGGATAAAAACCAAGACAACTAACTAACAACTTTAGGCCCTGATCGAGGAAAGCCGACTCGTAAGGTTCTCTAATTTGCATTTTTTGAATTTTTGCAATAGAAAACCCCTTCTTAAAAAAAGGGGGTTTTTACTTTGATAGCTACTTAAAGCTCCAAATGGGATTCTTTAAGTGACTTGGTTAAGCCCGGTATGTAGTAGGAAATGCAGAGCTTAGATTTGTTTATCAAGGAAATCGGAGGACTACCTTTAATAAATTTGCGAGCAAAGGGACAGGATTTCACTGACTGTTCCCTTCTCTGACTAGAGCTTGAAAGCAAAGTGTCTTTGGTAGAAGTTACTAGCTCTCGCGTGGACAACTAAAAAAGAATTTCTTTAAAACTGATGTTCGGTTGAGGTAGGGCTTTCCTACTCCCTTCTTACTAATAAGAGGTGTAGTGAGGAGGGTCTATGAAACTCTTTGCTCCTTTCACCATTCCTCAAAAAAACAATTGTGATCTTTGTAGGATTGAAAAGAATAAGCAAAAAGTAGTTGAGAATCCATTCATAAATCGACTATTTAAAAATCTCTACAAGCAAAGATTCGATTTCGTATTCGACTAACCGCGTTCTTCAGTTGA
Source organism: Prochlorococcus sp. MIT2302 (assembly GCF_059772385.1). NCBI lineage: Bacteria > Bacillati > Cyanobacteriota > Cyanophyceae > Synechococcales > Prochlorococcaceae > Prochlorococcus > Prochlorococcus sp. MIT2302. The sequence goes on from NZ_CM186285.1 coordinate 576,358, forward strand.
AAGGCTAAACTCAAACTATCAAGTTAAGACTTAGCTCTGCTAACAACCGCTAGCTCAGGTTAAACATAAGAAAGCCTCCCCTAATAAGGAGACTTTCATTTTGTATTTGGCTGAATATTTAATCGACTCAAAACCAAATACCCACAAAGATCAATTATTAGAAGAAAAAAAAATTAGTAGTACGATCATTGGATAATCGTTCATGATTATTTCTCTCTATTTTTTCTGATCAATGGGTTCTTTGGAAAGAAAAAAGTTACTAAACGACCAAAGAAAAAGCTTCCAAGCAAAATGAATCCACTACCACCAACATAAATAAGTAGGTTTGCTTTAGTAGAGGTAGCGAAAATCGGAATCATGACAACAGCATTTCAAATAACCAAGTTAAAGTTCACTCAGTTCGTATTCAAAAAACAAAAGTCAAAAAGAAATATTTTAAAATTTGCTGGATAGTTATTCCAAGCCAATTCTCTTAGTTCATCTAATTCGTCTTCCGTCATTCTTTTCATATTTGCGTAGACGTAAAGAGCATCATCAATTTCCTTAGAGACATTTTCTTTAAGAGAAAATGTACCATCAGTTTTATTAGGGACAAAAGCTTCTTGAAAAGTGTTAAAGAAGTCGATCTTTTGAATATCCGTTTTACATTCTTTTGCTAATTTGACGAACTTTGATTTGTTGTTCAAATCGATCACTTAATAGAAGTATGAGAAAGAATCAAATGAAGTTCTAATGGCGTTAAATCAGTATTTTCTATTCCCCATAGTTCTCCTTTGTCTGAAGCTTCAATAATTGATTCGTAAAAATCAGCAGAGAATTTTGGCATTATTGGATTAAAAAAAAACAGTTAATGAGGTGAATAATGTTTAGCGAGAAAAGGAAGATACTATGCAGTACAGCTTCCTTAACTCTAATTGATTCACTACTACAGGAACCAATCTCAAATCAGCATAACTTGAAGCTTTTAAGAAAAATAGTTCGGTCGAGGTAGGGCTAACTAGTTACGGTTTACTTTTTAAGATCATTACTTATTCAAATAATTGTTGAGGTCACAGTTAGAAAATTCTCCTTTTAATATCGTTTTTTTAACAGATAAGCATGGGAGAAGCCAAAAGAAGAAGAGAACTGGGATTACCTCCAAAGTCAAAAAAAGAGAAGAAAACAAAGACCAACGAAAAACAGTTCTCATGGTCACAATTCTCGATTAACAAACTAAAGAATCAGTATCCGGCAGCTCCTTTTGTGACTACTGCTTTGGTTTTAATAGTTTTGCAATGGGGTTTCTCGCTAAATAGCTGAATACCTAAATGGAATTCTTTGATGAGTTCGAAATAATTGGTGGAATCATTCCTAATTTGATTGGGTTAGCGGTTTTCTGCGGTGTGATTATTTATTTTGATCAAACCAGAAAAGCAAAAGTCAGACTAGGAGAGAAAGTACCTCCTCATCAATAAAAATGATTCTTTTAGCCAAAGCTCAAATTATTGGTGGCATCGTTCCCAATCTGATTGCTTTTGGGTTATTTCTTGGAGCGATTGGATACTTTGCCTTAACAGGCAAAATGGCTGAGATGTTCGGCTGGAAAAACAAGAAATAAAGCTACCACTAGCGAGTAAACACTCAGGAGATCCCAGTCCTACTCACCATTTAAGAGAGACAGGCTGGAAAGCCTGTCTATGACTGATCGAGGCGACAGGATTCGAACCTGCGACCTAGTGCTCCCAAAGGACAAGGTGGTAAAACTGAGACAAACCAATTTTTTAGTCTGCAACTGGAATTATGTCAGTCAAATCAACGTGTATGAGACTAACTATTGATCAAAGTATTAGCATGTTAGAACATATTCAAAGAATCTAGCTACCCCCTAGCTACCCCTTCTGCTTCCCAGTACCAAAATGAAACCTTTTGCTCTGGCAATAGTCTGCTTATCTTGCTCTCTCTTAAATCCTGTTTTGAGTCATGGGGGAAATAGTGATTGCTCGGAAGAATGTGAAAGCATGTACTGTCCCCCCGAGGAGTCAAAGAAAGAGAAGAAAGATAGTTGAACAAAAATGCCAGCAAAAAGATCAACAGAAGATTGGGTTGAAAGTGTTAGAACTTTTCTTAGAGATGAACTTGGAACAAATTGGCAAATAGTAAAAAACAAGGGGAAGGCAATGTTAGGGATCAGATTTGATGATGGCAGTAGAACTTATAAATATCTTCCCTATCGCTGGGAGAGGGCAAATCAAGGAAAAATCAGACAATTTGTAGAAGATGTTCACAAGCTTCACATAGGTAAGAAGTTTCCAATAGATGAAGCGTTTACTCAAGTTAAAAGTTCAGTTCCAACTATTGATGAACCACGAAAGCCAAGTGATCCTCAATTAATTCTGAAAGCTTGGGAAGAATATGGAGAGTACAAAGTTGTTACTACTGGAAAAATTAAACCAACTACATGGAAAGCTGAATATCAAAAGAAAGTTGAATGGAGATTGAGACAGGTTGCTGATTCTTCTAATGCAAGAAAACTCTTTGCCAACATCATCAAACTAAAAAATACAAAAGGTACAATCCAACCCGCTGGGAGTGTCGCAAGAAAAAGAACTCTAGAAACTGTTCAAAGTTTTCTTAAATGGGCTAGTGGATCAAAATCCAATTACATTTTGTCAGAGGATTTCATACCACCTGATGAGATAGAGGATTACATAGGCCAAAAGTCTGCAAGATTACTCGCAAAACAAAATGCACCAACACCAACTCTTACGGATGAAGAGATTGATGAAGTGATAGCAGCATGTCGAGTTGATACTCCAGAAAATCCAATTAGAGACGGGTTTAACGAGGCCAAGAGACTTAACCAAGCTAAGTGGCAATTTTGTATCCAACTTTGTGCTACATACGGTCTAAGGCCATGTGAAGCCTCCTACACATACTTAGAGGTCAGGGGCAAGATCAAAAAATATGTTTATTGCAGTTACGTCAAAAGGACAGGTAAAGGTGCATCACCTACTGGAAGATTATGGAGTTTTGAAGATCGAGAGAAAAAGTGGAATTTGATTGAAAGACTTGAGAAGAAAGAACCTTTGCCAGATCTTGTGAAGGTAGTTGGAAGAGATGAAGATGGAAATGAAATTATTGAATCGCAAGCTGGTGATAAGTGGAAGAACTTTTTAAGATTTAATTCTGCTTGGTTGAAATTGGAACAGCAATACCCAAATTTAGTTCCTTATGTATGGCGGCATAGCTATGCAAGAAAAGCTCACATGAAGTTCAAGCTATCTGTTCCCGAAGTGGCATTTCTGATGAGACATAGTGTTAATGTTCACAATCGTAACTATTGGCAATTTGTCACAGATGACAATATTGAGGTGTCAGTAGAGGCTGCAATAGCAGAGGCAGAGAAAAGGGCAAAGTATGAAGTTATTACTTAGATTTAATTACTTATTCTCTGACAGAAATTTTACAAGATCTTTAATACTTGATAGGAAAAGTTAAATTGCAATTTCTCAAGAGTTTAAAGAATGGATTAATGGAGAAACCCAAGGGGAAAATATTTTTATCTTGGATAATATAATCAAATAATTAGTCCTCTACGTGAAGCTTTTTTTGGATGGTTGTTAAAGGATTGTATAGATAAATTATAAGTATTTTGTTGTTTTTATTTTTTCAGATTATTTTTATAGGCTTTATAAGCCAACAGTGGTGCGGTGTATAAAGTCGTCAATAGAATGGGAGTTACAGGGATTGCCGTTAAAATAATGAATGACTGTAATGCATCAATACTGGTTTGCCCACTGCTATCTGATCCAATTCTTAAAAGTGATATTGTCAACAATCCTATTAAAATAGCCCAAAACAACCTTTGTTTCTTGGGAGGCACTTCTTCACCACTTAAGACAATCGCTGCTGCGTAGCTAATCGAATCAGCACTTGTCGACATAAACAAAATAATCAACAGTAGTCCAACGAAAATAAGAAGTTTGGATATTGGCAAATTGTTCAAAATAGCAAAAAATACTGCAGCAGAACCACCAGCATTAAATTCAGAAGTTATGAGACCGGGATTATCCAACTCTAAATAGATACCATTCCCCCCCAGAATCATGAACCATAAATTTGTTATTAATGGACAAGCAACTGCTACCACTATCACAAGTTCCCTTATACTTCTACCTTTGCTTATTCCTGCAGTGAACAAACCCATCAAGGGTGCATAACCCAAAAACCATCCCCAATAAAATATTGTCCACCCTTGAACCCAAGAATCATTTTGGTCAGGAAGCGACATCATAGGAAAGTTTTTAAGATATAGACTCATACTTGAAGCAAAATGCTTGAAAATCCAAAGTGTTGGACCTAGTAATGTCAATGAAAGTGCCAAAATTATTGTCAGCCAAATGTTTAATTTTGAGAGGAATTTGATACCTCTTTGTATACCGCTAACAGTGGAGATAGAGAAAATTATTGTCAAAGAAATTACTATGCCTACCTGTAAAAGCAAAGAATCTGAAACCCAGGTCAATCGTCCTGCAGCATTACTAAGTTGCAAGCTCAAAAATCCAAGTGGTCCAACAGTACCGGCAATGGCTGCGACGACACATAATCCATCTGCAAAGTCTCCTATTAAACCATTGGAGAATTTTTCTGAACTTAAAGGAATTAATAAACTTCTCGGTCTTAGAGAAAAACCTTTTTGAGATAAAAGAGAAAAAGTTATTGCGATTGTTGAACCTACTAAAGCCCAAGCCAAAAAACCCCAATGTAGAAAACTTACTGCAAAAGCTTGATCGATTGCAGATTTCGTATTCCCCTCATATTGTGAGAAATATGTTGCGGGTGTCAGGAAGTGAATTAGAGGCTCAGCTGCGGACCAAAAGACACCGCCGCCTGCAAGTAAAGTACAAATTAAAACTGAGCACCATTCAAAAATACCTAATGAGGGTCTAGAATTTTCTCCACCAAGTTTTATTGATCCAATTGGACTTATTGCTAAACAAATAGCTACTACGAATATACTTACTACCATCCATAACCAGATTCCACCAAGCCTATTAAGAGCAAATTGCTTAGCAACTTCTGTTATGTTTTTAGCTATGTTTAAGTCTATTTGAGCAAGAATAATAAATATCAGTAAGGGTAAGGCTGCAACAATTAGAGACATATTTTTCTTGAATAACAAAAATATGTTGTTGTTTTGATGATGATTCATTTATTTGATCAGGAAAAACTTAAGGTAAAATCAACATGATTTAATTGATAGTCGAGCGGTCTTTACTCCAACAACTAATATCGGCTAAGGGAGGATTTTTGATTGCTAAATTTGCAAGCGATTCACCTATGAGTGGAGCAAACTTGTAAGCCTGTCCAGAACCACCGCTAAAAATACAAATATTCTCAGATAAGCGGTCAAGAATAAAATTTACATCTTTAGTCATAGAATATGGACTCATAAATTTATCAAAACGTTTCTTTATACCCTTTATATTCTCATAAATAAAGTCGTCCAGAAAATTAATGAGTTTATCAGGTGGTATTGATGGAAATGAGTCAGAATCATTCAAAGTTAATTCTGGTAGTGTCCAATCTAATCCGACTTTTATTAAAGGGGCACCGCCAGGGGTATAACTTAATACTGGAAATCCATAATAAAGACCACCGTCAACACCTCTAGACTTCTGAAAACAAAACCATTGAGGATAATCTACAGCATATTTCTCTTCAACTACGTAATGTCCCCATAACATAGGCCATATTTTATAATTGAGAGAATAACCAATAGACTCTAATAGTTTATTAGTCCACATGCCAGCTGTAATTATAATTTGATCACATCTTATTGATCTATCTTTAATATTAACCAATACTCTATTTGGATCTATGGATTCAACTTTAATATTTTCAACTATTTGATGACCCTTATTTAAGGCATTTCTCACCCAAAAATCAATTGCATCTTCACAATTAATTGAACCTGCCATGGGTTCGAATAGTCCTGTAAAATTTTCTTTTGCTTTCAGAGGAAATCTATTATTTATTTTCTTATAATCTAATTCTTCAAAAGGTATATTTTGCTCTTCCATTACTTTTTTTGCTCCTGGGATTGATCCTTCAATTGTCTCTTCATCCCAGCTTTCACCATAAAATAGTAGTCCATGATGAGTCTGTAATTTTTTACCTGAGAGAGATTCATCCTCTCTCCACAATCTGTTCGAGTGCTTTGATAATTGACAAAGTTGCAAATCAGAATACATTTCTCTAAACATTCTAGATCGACCGAAGCTACTAGATTTTTTATGACTAATAGTATTAGCCTCCATAATCAAAACGTCTTCTATTCCGATTTTTGCTAACGCGGAGGCACAGCTCAGGCCAGCCATGCCAGCACCGATAATTATGATTTGATATTTATCTTTAATAAACTTGGTTTCTCTCATTTTCACCTCTTAGAAAAACTTAAGCCAATAGGTTGACTCGATTTCATTTCAATTATTTTTTCAATGATGTTCTCAACAGATAGACCTTTTTCCTTAAGGTTCAAGAAAATTGAGGTGTGGTCAAACACGCATCCTTTTACAAACTTATATATTTCATTAGGGTCAGAGTCATTCCATGAGTCTGGATCAAACAATTCAATAGAATCTGCGATAACAGCGCCAGCATTGACTATTGGATCTGGAATTACGACAATATTTTTTTCCCACAAAATATTTATATTTGAAGGATTTGAAAAAGGTGCATTTGCTGCAGGAATCACTGCATGAGCTCCAAGCGACTTTACAATATTTTTAGTGAGTAGGCCTGATATTGAACATGGGATTAAAACGTCAAAATTCTCATTCCACCATTCTGAAGATGCATCTAAAGCTAATGCTCCATCAATATTGCTTTTAACTGGATCAATATCAACAGTCAAAACCTTCCATGACATTTCAATCAATAATTCAGCAACAACGCGCCCAACAGCACCGCAGCCATGAACTAAAGCTGTTTTCTGTTTTCTGTTTTGAGATTTTAAACTTTTTTGGTAAGCATCTAATGCACCAATAACACCGTATGCTGTTGCTGTACTAGCATCAATATCACTACCAACAGCAGCCAAAACATGAGGGGTTAGTTGTTGAAGTTGCTCCATATCATTAATGGTGGTATTCAAATCACACCCTGTAATCATTTTCCCATTTAGAGACTCAAGTAATTCAGCAGTAATTGTTATTAATTTTCGTTTTATTGATATGGGATTATTTGCTCTTGCAACAACTTTGCCTCCAGAGAAACCAGTAGAGTAGATATCGTGTTTATATTTCATAAGATTCGCCAACCTTAATCCGTCATTAATGCATTCTTCATCTGATGGATAACATAACAACCTCAGACCACCATTCGCTGGCTTGTTTTCTTGTATTTTTTCACCAACAATAAAAACTGATAAATCATCTGATTTATGCTCAGCAAGAATACATAATTCTTTACTTGAAGATATCTCATTGACCATGACTATACCTTCTCTATGACAAGATGATGTTCTACATAATCAAGACTCCAATTGTCTGGATTTTTATGAATTCTTTCTTTAAGTCTTTGATATAAAAGATTAACAGGATTTAAATCAGAAATATTTGTTTTTTTTATTGCAGATTTAAAGCTATGCATACTCCAACTTCTTATTGTCTCCATTAGTTGTGTTGAAAACAATTCATCATCTTTGTTTTTTAGCCATCTATCTTTATATGGACAATCAATATAGACGGTTCTCTCTTTTACCAACCTTAATCCAGATTTATACGCACTTGACCCTTTGTTTATCAAAGGCGAAATAAATTCATCTGGTGATTTATAAAAATTCTGAACAGTACCTGCTTCGTATTCTTGAGAATCAATTATTTTTTCTTGCAAAAGTTCATACCATATTTCATGTATTTGATCGTGAACATTTAATGTTTTACCACCGTTATTCCCCAGGTAATTATTATTTGAATCTCTTGATAAATTAACAGCCAAAAATTTTCCTCCTTTAATTAATTCATTACTTCTTTGCATCAAAATTAATTCCCAGTCTGCTAATGCCTGGTTACGGAATTTTTCGAAATTTTCATTATCACTACTTGCTTGAATATGAGTATGATTTTTTAATTCCAAATGTCGACTAAGCCAATGCATCGCTGTAGCTGAGAAACCAAAACTAACACTGCCTGAAGACGACAATTGATCGTAAAAGCTTCTTGCACAAAGATATGTATTGATATTTTTATCAATTTCGTATTGATAATTTAATGAATTTACTAATGCTTGATTGTCATTTGTGGGAAGATCATTCCCAATAAGAGTCAATTCCGATCTAGGAAATATAATCTTAGCTTTTGAAAGTAGCGCACTCCAGAAATCTCTGGCAGTTCCCCCATCTGCAGCACCGTAATCAATAAATACATGTCGATCTAATTTTGGAAGGGAGGAAACGCAATCAAGCGCCCAGTCTTTGGCAGCTTCAATGCACAACATAGCCCCCTCTGTCTGCTCGCTATAACCTGCAGCCATGGATATGGACATTGAATCTAAAGAAAATATAAAGAAAATATAGTGAAACTTTTTTTAGGGTGTGAGTCTTTCGCTTGTAAAAGCCTTTGGAGCTGAATTAAAGAATTCTTGGATAGCTCTCTTAGCCCCCACACTAGCCCTATCCATAAAGCCTTTTAAAATAAAATTTGTTTTTCACAGGAGAACTTCAAAGTGATTTTTGAAAAGGTATTTAATAAAAATGATTAATCTGGCTGGTCTCATTTGATATGACCTAAAAAACGCAGGCAAGTTGGAAAGCCCTACTTCAACCGAACCACAGTAATTAAAAAGCTACTTTTAAGGTTTACATATCGAGAGCGAGTAACTGGGTTCAAGGCTGTGTTGCGTTCAAGCTCTAGAAAGAGAAGGGGACAGTCGCCGAAATCCTGTCCCTTAGCTCTACAACTCAGAAAAAGTAGGTCTCCACTTTTTTGAGAATTTGAAGGGGTGGAATGTTCAACTTTTTCCCTTCAGAATCTTCCTCACACAATTTTTAGCTAACCCTCTATCTTGAGGGTCTTTTTTTGTCTAAATATCTATTACTGAGGGACTACTGCCCTCCACTCCTTATATGACAACGTATCCTCCTTTACTACAGAAACTTTTATAACTCGTTAGATTTGTTCCACTTCTCACATAGTTAATGAATTCATCTCTTACCAGAGGAGGCGAAGGCATCAAGTTAAACAGAGTATCCAAGATTGCTCTTACTTTGACTTCTTCTACCTTCTTCCTATATGGACTAGGCCAAGCACCAATTTTCAAGAATTTCCTTGCTAGTGCAATGTCTGGAGCATGCCCATTTTCTGGTTAATTAGATCTGATGTCTCGAACTAAATAATGAAAAGGGCTTACCTCGATCAGCCCTTTTTTTATTGTTACCCAACTCAACTGTTTAATTCGAAACCCCACATTAGAAAAATCAAACCCAAAGCCATAGTCACAATTGGTGCATATGGGTATCGACTCATTTGGTATTTCGTAGGCCAAGGTAACCAAGTGAAAAGCTTTTCTTCTCTACTTATCTTTCTCTGCTTAGAGGATTTTAGAGGTAATCCAAGTTCTTTTCTTCTCCTGGCTTCTCCCATCATCTTATTCAGATCAGGCCGAATAATAAGAGTTCTTTGATCGGATTGAAGTATAAAAAACTTGTTTCGAGATTATTTTGGAGTAATTGAAAAAGGTATTACTGAGAGAAGACAGGAAGAAATGCTCCAAGGAATGATGGAGAAATTACAAGCTTTACAGGTTGGAAGAGTTTTAGATATTTAATTAAGTTGGGGAGAATAAAATTATTCCAATGATTAAAGAGATCAATACCAGGGTCTATGAAGCAAGTGATGGTGTGTTTTTTATGAATAAGTATCGATGCGAGGAATATGAAAAAGCTGGGTTTAACTTTGGTTTAAAAAGAAGAGATTTTTTAGTTGAAGCTTTGGGATATAAAAATTAGGACTACGATGGTTATTCTTGTGAAGTTCTAAAATTCTTGAAATCGTTCCCAGATGATCAATTGTGATTTGTAGTTAGAGATATTTGTGACTCTGTGAGATTGATGAATGATATGCCTTTTGCATTAGAGCCTGAAAACGAAGAAGACAATTATCAAACATATCAAAATCAAATGGAGGATCTTATTCGTGAAAAGGATAATCCCTTTTAGTTAACTATCTTTTTGACTTTAAACACGACGGGGAAGAATCCTGCTCAGTCAACTTCCCACATCATGCCAAAACTAAGAAGCCTACAACCACGCTTCTTAGTTTCTAGGCGAGGTACTGATCCCTCAACATGTATCTATTCTTAGTAGACAGACAATAAAACGTGTGTCATAGGTGTTCGGTTTTCATCTCTAGCTATTCCCATCTACTGCTGAAAAAAAGCTATTGCCGTCTTCCACCTGATCAACAGATATCATCATACTTATAGTAATATATTTGTACTGCTCTTCTGGTTTATGAAGCGTGACGGGTGGGTGAGGGATGTAGATGGCTTATGGATATTGAGGTTTAGATACGATTGGAATAGTTGGGAAGGGAATCCAAAAGTATTAATAGAAAGAGGAAGATTGATGCCAAACGGGATACCTCTTTTGAAAAGTAGAAAGAGGATGAGAAGGAATCTTGCAATTGTCCTATGGAAGGATCTTTTGGCTAGTGGATGGAAGAGAGTTAGTCCTCAATGGGATTAGGGGTAGCTAAGCCTCGCACGAAAGCCAGTAAAGACAAGCGGTTGCAACTTCCTAGCTACCCTCCTAGCTACCCTTTCTCATTCCAATAAAAAAGCAAGGGCTGGGAACCCTTGCCAATACTGATCGGGGCGACAGGATTCGAACCTGCGACCTAGTGCTCCCGAATAACGTAGTCATGATATTGCCCTGACTGAGCTTTGAGACTACTACTAAATTTTAGTGCTCTATTTGACACTATTAGATGTTAACAGATGATCACAGATGTAGCCTTCTGCACACCAGCTGCACACAATATGACTAAGTGCTCCACGGATTTGTGACATCCAACCAAGATTGGGTCAAACCATTTAGAAGGCAAATCAGGAAGACCTGCATTGATGGTTGGAACTTAATTGAATCGCGTGGACGGATGCGACTGCAGGTACGAGAAGAAGGTAAGAAGACCCAATCATTGATGCTTCCTTATGACTGGACAGAAGAAGGAGCAGCGAGAGCCTTACCAAGAATCCAGCAAATCTTTAAGCGTTATCAAAAAGAAAATCTATCTCTAGCGAAAGCTGCTCAATCTGTTGAAACTTCTAATAGCAATCAAACCATTGATTGGAATGATTTATTTCTCCAATACAGAAGCTACCGGCCTAATGCCAATGACAGCACTTGGAACACTAAATATCGACCTGTATTAGAAAGAACTGCCGCCATTTTTGATAGTAAGAGCAAGAAACCTGTAGATGGCACAGCCTTAATGATGAAAGTTTTAGAGAAGTGGGAACAAGGGACAAGAGCACGGCAAATCTCTAGGCAATGCTTAAGTGCTTTTCTTAATTGGGCTGTGGGAGCAAATCACCTCAAGCCTTGTTATTTACCACCCACAACATTTCCAGAGACTAGAAAACCAAAACGAATTGGTTTTGCTTTAAGTGATACACAAATCATAGAATTATTAGATGCAATTCCCAACGAGAAATGGAGATTTGCAATTCAAATCTTGAGTGTTTATGGATTAAGACCGGAAGAATTACGTTATCTAGTTGTGCAAGATGGAAAGCTTAAAACGACCTATCAAAAGAGTAAGGGCGGGATGAAAGGAGAGAGAACATCTACACGGTTTTTATTTCCACTCTTTGGTGAATTAAAAAATGCAAAGTACTATAACTGGAATTTGAAAGACAGGTTAATGAAGAAAGAAGCCTTACCACCCTTAGGGGCAGAAGGTTGTGCTGGTCGAGCTTTAGGGACGTATCTTAAAAGGAATAAGAAATGGCAACAACTCAAAGCTGATGCAGAAGCAGTTAGAGAAGTTTTAGTGCCATACACATTTAGGCATCGCTACGCCAAGGCCTCACATCAAAAAAATGACCCAGTCATACCTATTGCCAATATTGCCAGTGCCATGGGTCATACGATCCCAGTGCATTTAGAAAACTACGCAAGATTTACACCTGATCGAACAGCTGAGTTATATGACGCGGAATAAAATAAGTTCAAAAGAAGTAGCAGGGTTGGAACTTTAAAAATCCCTGAAAACCCCTGGTATAAAAGAACTGCTATACGTTGAACAAAAATTCTATAACATCCATTCATGCCAATTGATTACGAGCAAAAATCGCGGTTAGACGTCAGTTAGAAGAGTAGAACGACATTAGAACAGCAAGAAATGACTTATCTCTTAAAACTTAGGCTAATTTTTATAGATTTGCTAGCTTGAAAAAAGAGGTTCAAAATAATGGGTGTTTTAAGAAATAGTAGCTTCTACGAGATCGTCTTAGGTCCGACTTGGGATGATGCAGAAGTGAATGCAGTAAGTCTTGGTGGACATTTAGTCACTGTTAATGATGCAAGTGAGCATTCATGGATCGCTAGTGAGTTCTCAAAAGAAAAATATTACTATTCAGGAGACTCTAATCCAGGTGATCCTGAGACTTGGACACATTTTTGGCTTGGTGGAACAGATAAAAACGTAGAGGGGACATGGGAATGGGTAAGTGGAGAGAACTGGTCCTTTGATGGATGGATACCAGGGTTACCAAATAATGTTGGAGCTGGAGGTTATGACTATTTAGCTGGAATATTTAATGTCACCGCAGGGTTTGGTCAAGGTCCTGGTACCTACTATTGGGATGATGGTAAAAGCCCTTATGGAACGGCTAATTTCAGAGGAATAGCAGAAGTTCCGCTTTCTTATTTCTCCATATCTGATGCAACGATTACAGAAGGAGATAGTGGAAACATCACAATCAGTCGAACAGGAGGAAGTAATACAGTTCAGAACTTGACGTTGGCATCAAGCAATGGAACAGCGTTAGCAGGAACTGATTATACAGCGATCAATCAGACGGTTACGTTTGCAAAAGGAGAGACATCGAAAACGATTTCTATTGCCTCAATAGAAGACTCAACGTTTGAATTAAACGAAACTTTTATATTAAACCTCACAGCTTCAAGTGCAGATAGTGTACCTGCTCAAATTACTGATGGAAGCGCATTAATAACAATAAATAATGATGATAATTTCACCCAAAAAGAAGGAATTTATGGTTCAAGTTTTTACACCTTTGTTAATGGTCCTAATTGGCTAGATGCTGAGGCAAACGCCCTTGCCATGGGTGGGAACCTAGCTGTTATTACATCCTCTGGTGAAAATGAATTTATCACCCAATTAATGGGAGAGGCAAATGTCTATAATTCAGCTTTCATAGGATTTAAAAATTCGAACTGGATAACAGGTGAATCAATTTCTTACAGTAATTGGCACCCTGATGTAGAGGGAAACAAAAATCATTATTTCACAAATTATCCTTACTCTGAGATTTGGGCACCAAGTGCTGAGCTAATCAAAGAATCATGGCAAGTCAACATAAGGGGGGGGGTATGGAACACATCCCTAAACGATCAAGGTCGAGACCAGAAAGGAATAGCAGAAGTTCCGCTTTCTTATTTCTCCATATCTGATGCAACGATTACAGAAGGAGATAGTGGAAACATCACAATCAGTCGAACAGGAGGAAGTAATACAGTTCAGAACTTGACGTTGGCATCAAGCAATGGAACAGCGTTAGCAGGAACTGATTATACAGCGATCAATCAGACGGTTACGTTTGCAAAAGGAGAGACATCGAAAACAGTATCAATTTCATCGATAGAGGATACGACAACAGAATCAGATGAGACTTTCTCGTTAACGTTAACGGCATCAAGTACGGATACTGTCCCAGCTCAGATCAGTGATAACAGCGCGACCATCAAGATTGAAGATGACGATCCAACTTATGTAATCAATCCCTCTGCTTCAACAATTAATGAGGGAGAAACATTAACCACCTCAATCTTAACCACTAACGTTACTGCAGATACAACACTCTATTACTCATTATCTGGAACAGGAATAACTAGTAATGACTTTTCTTCTGGCTCTCTAACAGGATCAGGAACGGTTGATAGTGATGGATACTTTTCCTTCTCGCATTTCCTTGCTAATGACATCACAACAGAAGGAAATGAAACCTTAAATATCAAACTTTTTTCTGATTCATCTAGATCAACTCAAGTTGGTAGTACGTCAACAGTCACAATCAACGATACGTCTCTGACACAAACTTACACAATTACTAAAACAACGATTAATGAAGGAGAAGCATTACCTTCAGTTTTAATCACAAATGTTGCAACTAACACCAACTATTATTACTTTCTAAGCGGTACAGGAATCACCACTGCTGATTTCTCTGTGCCAATTGAGCTTTTAACTGGTTCTGGTACTGTTGATAGTAATAATACATTGTCTTTCCAACACATCCTTTCTGCAGACGGGACAACTGAAGGAGATGAGACGTTAAGAATCGAGCTCTTCAGCATAGCACCATATAGCCAAACTAACTGGCGAGACAGTCTTATAACAACCCTTGAAACCACAATCACTGATACGTCTAAAACTCCTTCTTCTTATACCATCAGTCCTTCTGCAACATCAATCAAGGAAGGAGAGACATTAACTACCTCTATATCTACTACCAACGTTGCGGCAGACACGACACTATATTGGTCTCTCAGTGGAACAGGTATTACCAGTTCTGACTTTTCTTCTGGTGCATTAACAGGTTCTGGTACTGTTGATAGTAATGGTGACTTCTCTTTTGCACACACTCTTGCGAGTGACGCCACGACAGAAGGGAATGAAACTCTTAATATCAAACTCTTTTCTGACTCAACTAGATCAACTCAAGTTGGAACAACCTCTGTTGTTTCAATTACCGATACATCTAAAACTTCAGTTGTCATAACAGGTCCTAATGGACCTATTCCTAATCCTGACGAAGTAAATAGTGATATCTCAATTGCAGAAAACAATAAAAATATTTTTACTTTTACAGCAAACCTACCCGTTACATGGTCTGTAGCAGCATGGCCAGGGAATGAGGGTGAAGAGGATTTTTTCACAATAGATAGTTCGTCTGGTTTGTTGAGTTTTAAAAATGCTCCTGATTATGAAAATCCGCTTGACATAAAAAAACAGAATAGTTATGACGTCCTAGTTGTAGCTACTCATTCAAATGGTACAGACTCCTACCAAGCTGTAGATGTAACCATTACTGATATTGATGAGCCCACTTATACCATCACCCCTTCTCTTTCTCCAGTAACAGAAGGTTCAAATTTAACTACTGATATTTCTACAACAAATGTCGCAGAAGGTACAACAATTTATTGGAAATTAAGCGGTAATGGAATAAAAGATGCTGACTTCACCTCGGGCGCTTTAACTGGTTCTGGGACAGTTGATAGTAATGGTAACTTTTCTTTCTCTCATACTATTGCTGATGACAATCTCACTGAAGGTGATGAAAAATTAAAGATAAAACTCTATTCAGATTCTGCTAGAACGACACAACTAGGTAAAACGAAGAGAGTCACAATAACTGATACATCTAAAACTCCTACCTACACAATCAGTCCTTCTACAACATCAATCAATGAAGGTGAAACATTAACCACATCGATATCTACTACAAACGTTGCTGCAGATACAAAACTCTATTACTCACTAAGCGGAACAGGAATTACTAGTGCTGACTTTTCTTCTGGCTCTCTAACTGGTTCTGGAACTGTTGATAGTAATGGTGACTTCTCTTTTGCACACACTCTTGCGAGTGACGCCACGACAGAAGGGAATGAAACTCTTAATATCAAACTCTTTTCTGACTCAACTAGATCAACTCAAGTTGGAACAACCTCTGTTGTTTCAATTACCGATACATCTAAAACTCCTACCTACACAATCAGTCCTTCTACAACATCAATCAATGAAGGTGAAACATTAACCACATCGATATCTACTACAAACGTTGCTGCAGATACAAAACTCTATTACTCACTAAGCGGAACAGGAATTACTAGTGCTGACTTTTCTTCTGGAGCTTTAACTGGATCAGGCACAGTTGATAGTAATGGTGACTTCTCCTTCTCTCATACCCTTGCCAAGGATCTCCTCAATGAAGGTGATGAGACCTTAGAAATCAAGCTTTTCTCTGATAGTGCTCGTAGTACTCAAGTTGGAGCCACAAAATCCATCACCATTACTGGTGGTAGTACCATCTATACCTTAAGTACTGATAGTCCATCAGCCATTGAAGCTGACACTAATACGAAAGTTCTAACCTACACACTCACACTTGATCAAGCAGCAACAGAAAACACAAATATTAACTACGAGACATTAACAACAGGTACCGCAACCTCAGGAGAAGACTTTGTCAAAGCAGCTGGTGTAATTACATTCCTAGAAGGTCAAAAGGTTGCCACCCTAAATATCACGATCAATGGTGATCTTCTTTTAGAGGAAGATGAAACAGTCAAAGTTAAATTCAGCAGCAGCAAGTTAAAAGAAGAGATAATTGCGACAGGAACAATTACCAACAACGATAAAGGCGCATCTATTTATAAAGCCTCTGTTGATAATCCCTCATTGACAGAACCTGACTCTGGGACAAAAACGCTTGCTTACACAATCACCCTTGACCAAGAAGCAACAGAGGCAACAACCATCAATTATCAAACTCTCACCTCTGGCACAGCGACAACTGGAGAAGACTTTGTCACTGCAGCTGGTGTTGTCACTTTCGCTAAAGGTCAAAAAGTTGCCACACTTAATATCTCCGTTAATGGTGATGCAAATGTTGAAAGCGATGAAACCATTCAAGTCAAGTTCTCTGGTGCTGCCTTAAGCAGTGAAGTGATTGCGACTGGAACAATCAAAAACAACGATATTGCTGGATCAGATAACGACGAAGTCCTCAATGGCAGCACAGAGAATGACAACCTCAAAGGTGGTGGTGGAGCTGATGTCATTGATGGTGGTGCAGGAGTTGACACCGTCACTTACACAGGACAGTTCAACGACTACACCATCACCAAAACAACCACCACAATTCAAATTTCTGATATCAGAGTCACCTCACCCGATGGTGTTGATACGGTGCAAAACATTGAATATGTTCAGTTCACTGATCAACTTGTGGCTGCCGACAAAGTCAATGTTGTGAAGGCCTACAGCGGTAACTTCCGAGACTATAAGTTCTATAACAAAGGAGATGGCAACTACGAAATCAAAGATACTAGCGGATCAACAGATGACATTACAGGAATACCAAAACTTACCTTTGCTGATAAAACTGGGGATGAAAGTGTGAGTGCTATCGCTGATATCAAAGGAGTCTTTGATCAAGTCACAGGCAAAGAGACTGCTAGTGGTGAAATGTTCCGTCTCTATAATGCCGCCTTTGCACGCTTTCCTGATTCTGATGGTTTGAAGTATTGGATAAATAATTTTAGTTCGGGTATTGATGATCAGCGAGCAGTCTCATCTTCTTTTCTTTCCTCTGCGGAGTTTAAAGAACGTTATGGAAATAACATCACACATGAAACTTATGTTCAAAACTTATACCTGAATGTTTTAAATAGAGAATTAGACCAAAGTGGATATGACTACTGGGTAGGTAATCTGAATAATGGAGTTGAACAAAGACATGAGGTTCTTTTAGGTTTTGCTGAATCAGCAGAGAACAAAACTCTCTTTACTGAAATGACTGGGTTGGGTTGAAAAGCAGTCCCCAATATTTACATTCGTTACACCTATGAATCCTTGAGAATAATTGCGAGGGAATAGGTCTGAGAGTTATTCCCTCGCAATGATTCTCAACGATTGGGTGGTGTAACAAATGTAAGAAGTGTATTGCTAGCTAAGTAGCTTAGCCTTCGCAGCTAAAAATTCTTCATCAGTTAACAACCCTTTTTCTTTTAAAGCTCCTAGTTTTTCTAATTCTTTAGTGATATTAATTTTTTGTCCATTGATCTTTAATGAAATAATCCCATCGAGAGTTTGATCAATTACTTCTTCTAACCATTGGAATTTATTTTCATATTTTGTAGATTTTAAAACAACTTTTTCAAAACAGTAATCTCCTGCCCACGTTATAGGGTTGATCCCTACGTAATCAATCTCCTCAGGTGCTAAATCTTCTGGGATACAGTTACTCATCTGCTTAGTGATCTCAGGTTGAATAACCTCGTTATAAAAATAATTAATTCCAGTATTTACATTTGAATCAAGACAACTCCATCCTTTATCTATTTGTTTTCCATATGAGTCTTTCTTAATATATTTTTTCTTTTCTAAGGCTAAACCATTCCGATTCTTTTCAATTAAGTCCCTACAGATAGCCTCAAACTCTTTACCAGTTTTAAATTTCTCATCCTCTCTTTTTGCTAGTTCCTCTTTTGAAGGACCACTACCTATTTTATCTAAATAATTCAAAGCCCATAACCCTAAGACTACAACCCCTACAAGTAATGAGAACTGAGGATAAGCACCTATAATGCCTATACCTAAAAGGCCCAGAAGGAAATAACCACAACCTTTACGCAATATCTTTAAACCTAATGGTTGACATATATTCAAGTAGTAGGAGTTTCATGAATCACCCCATGCGAACTGTTTATGGTTAATTTCAATATCTCTAAAAATACTTGATATCTCATCAAGACTAATTTTCTTTGTCAATTCTTCGTACATTTTTATGTTAGAAACTTTTCTATCATGAAAACTTTCAAAAAACGCTGCTATTAGGGCATAATTTGGATCCTTACCATTTTTGGTCTCAATAATTTCCTTCCAGTAACTTGAAGCAATTTCCCCTTTGCAATCACAACTGCAAAGGATTTCTTTAATATCTGTACGCTTAGCATTGTTTAATTCTTCTACAAACGTACTTGCTAATTTTGCAATTTCATTCTCAACTCTATTGTTTATTTCTTGTTCTTGTTCCATTCTCTCTTTCTCTTCCTTAAGTAGCTTTTCATTTGGGGCAGCTTCAAGCTCTACTGACTCCAAGAAAACCAAGGATTTTCTAACTGCATTTAAAACCTCATAAAAGTTCATAGCTATTGACTGGCTAGTCTCTCCATTGGGAAGGAATCTAAGTTCTTCAGGAATAGTCCTTTTGCATAAATGTCTTAAAAACCTCTCATACAAAAGACACTCTTTCTCATTATCAAACTGAGTTCCATCATCTGCTTGCCAAACTTGTTTAGGCATTACTCAATAATCTTCCTTATATCTTTCTAGCTACTTTCTAGTCATTCGATCGAATGACTAAGAAGTAGCTAATAGTTGATTGCCGTTGATTGATATGTATCGGTTATTGCGTCCATTGCTCGTTGATTGAAATATTGAGCGTTCATTGCGTCCATTGCGTTGATATGGTTTTTAGAAATGCTTTAATTCAGAGTAAGAACAAATAATTAGATGACTTACTTTTACATAATTGCGATGGCTTGTTTTATGTATTTGTCTGCTTGCTGGGCATTCCAGCTTTAGTAAAAGTTGCATCTACTCCAGGAATTTTTTATTACGTTTAATATTTTTCTAGTAGTTGATCACTTTAGATAGGTAATTAATCAGCCGTGTAGGTTTCCCATACATCAACCTACTACTGCTACTTATGATTCTTTTTGCGGTCTAGTTATATTTCACTCAACAAAAATCAAATCTTTGCATACAAAGGTTTCTAAAAAGGAAAATCAGAACTGCCTTTAACAGCGAAAGTAACTTTCAGCACTATCAACAAGAACAAAGCACCTTCAAGAAAACCAGACCAATACAATTGATAGTTTGTAAGCTCCAATTCTTTCTGAGCTTTTTCAACGAATGATCTATGCCAGTCAATTATTTTCTTCATTGAAAAACTTGAATAATAAAATTAATTGTGCTTTTTATTCTTGAAAATAATGAGAGATGAATAAACACTATCAATTAATTCCAATCAAATTTTAATTATAATTTTGCCCATTCATTAGGTAAAATATTAGCTAGTAATTTAAATTTCCCAGAACCAAGAGGTTGTATTACATAAGCTATTCCTTGTGGGTCAGGATAAATACCGGTCGCTGATTCAAAAATATCATCATGCCCAACAATTATTGTATTTTTACCTTTTTCTGGTTCTGCAGATAAAATAGGATTTACATTTTTACGCATTAGCTCAACATAATCGGAAGTATATTCTTCAAAAGGAAGAAAATTTAAACGAGAATCTTTTTGATCAACTCTGCCAAAAGCATAGTTTGCTGTTTTCCATGAACGACAATATTCACTAGTAATTACTTTTCCAATTGGAATTTGTTTATTTGTAAATACCTTTCCAATGTCTCTTGCATCCTGGATACCTTTAAAACTTAATTGTCTTTGTGTTGAACAATCTGTTAAATCTAAATTTGGATCTGCTTGATCTGCATAATCTCGAAATGTTTCTGCATGCCTAAAATAGATAACATAACCTCCTTTCTTTAAATTATTCAGGAGCTTTTTGAGTGTGATTACATCTTTAAAATTTTTATTAGCAATTTCTCCTTCTGAAAGTGCTATCTCAATATTCTTTTGATTTAATAAATTATTATCAATATTGAAAACATCACTAGCTCTAGCAATAGGTGCTGAACCAAAGATTATAAGACATGAGACAAAAACACATTTTTTAAATTTCATTGACAATCAATTTACTTATTTTAAAGATATTCAAATTTTGGAATTTAACATTTAAGATTTATACAAGTTGTAAAAACTTATTTATCTTTTCCAAAACTATTATTTACGAAACCAGAGAACTTATTACACTACATAAGTTTTCACACGATTTGAAAAAATTTCCAGCATTGAAACTTATGATTTATCTAAGTAAATTAATTGTCTACAAGTATGAGAGGTTTAGACTAAACAACAAAACACTTTTAAGATGCTGAGAAAGCAGCAAAGTCTAGAAATGAATTTTGCAGGCAAGTCAGTAAAAAAGTTTTGATGGAATGATTACAAAATTCATAACTAGCTAACATAATCATTGATTTGACGTTCTATTAATTGCCAACCATCCGATTGAAGCTCATGCCATGTTTCTAGTGCATTTTTATAATCCAACATTCTTGAGTTTTTAATTTTGGTAGGTATTCCTTTTTGTGTGCAATGCCAAAGTTGAGTCATTACGCTTGAACGACTCATGAGTGATTTCTGATCATGAATAAAAAACATACATAAGTCTTTGCTCGGAGAGACTAACCAGCCTGTCGGCATTGGCAGTGTATCTCTGATTAATTGATTCATATAACTGAAGTCTGATTGAAGATTTTATTCGTGTATAGAGTCTGATAATAAAAGTCAAGCAAGGTAATACGAATTAGAGCTAAAAATAAATCAGTTCAATGCTACTTTCGTTGCATTTGCTCGTAGCGTAAAATTAGTAAAAGTGGTTTACTTTTTCATTAACTTTCTTGAGAGTGACAGTAGTTTTTACCTATCAAATTTTTGTCTACTGATCTACTTAAATCCAATTAAAGCCGACAAGGAAAAAAAAATATGAGCTTAACTATTTGTCTTTTTCGATTTTTATAATTTTTTGTGTCTCTGCTCTTGAAAGGCATTCCTCAGACTTAGCTTGAAGTTTTATAAGTTTGGCCTGTTGTCTATCCGTGGTTATATAATCCCTCAGAGAATAAAAGACGATATGAGTTTTAATCTTATGAATTTCTGCAAGTTTTTTAACTTAAAATTGTAAGCAAAGTTATTAATGTATATTTGAAATGAACATTAATATGAATTTTTAAATCCTTATTGTTAAAAAAAATAAAAGTCAATATATATATAAGTTGTATTTATAAATAACATGTTTCCATTAATAGCTATTGCAGCATTTTTTATCTTGGGTATCGCATTTTTTGCTATTGGTAAGGATGATTTTGGAATTAAAAGAATAAAAGAAGATTCAAAGGATGATTCAAAGGATGATTCAAAGGATATTTCTGTCGAAGGAAAGGATGTGACAAATCCAGAACAAGCTCCGAAAAATGGTTCTGCTGACGAGAAGAAGGAACTAGTGAGTGCAGAAACTTCATCTGAAATTGACTCCAGTAATGATACCTCTGATTAAATCTTGCTAAATCTCTACTTTCATGATTTTTAGGAATTCATTTTGATAGCAAAAGGTTACTGGATAAAAACAGTAAACATTAACACACATGAAATCAAAACGTATTTAGAAGCGATTGAAAAATGGCTACCTACAGTTGGAGGAAAGATTTTAATTAAAGATTTTGAATCAATTCAAAAGGAGGGAAGTATTGGCCCTTTAACAATTGTAATTAGATTTTCTTCAAAATTAGCTGCTATTTCTGCGTATGAATCGCTTGAATATCAAGATATTATTGCTATGAGAACTACCTTCTCTGAAGTACAACTTTCAATCGTTGAAGGGGTCTAATTAAAATAAATTAAAGAAAGGTACAAAATTTTTTTATTATTAATTATCTATTTCTCAAAGAGGTAGACACTTGAAATCAATTTTACCTATGTCTCAGTTATTCATAGCATAAAAAAGGGGCCCAAACTGGCCCCAAAAAAAATTGACTTTAAACAGTTCAATTCAGAATTAAGAATCAAATGCTGAAACTTCTCCACGTGCTTGCTTTTGTCTATCTTCATTAACTGAAGGTTTATAAGAGGTAAATACTCCTTTCTTATATGTTGCGAGTTGTGCAGCGTGGAGCCTTTCAGCTTTCTCGATTCGTTTTTTAGTTAAAACCAGATTGTTCATGGCCTAATCAATTACTGGAAATCCCGTTCCCTACTTCCATTTTATGCACCCTATGAGTCAGGGCGAACGTAAAACAATAGTAACAAAAAAATTAGAAGTTAAAGCCGCTATTACGTCAATTTAAGTAGTGTTTTCCTACTCCTTTCCCACTAAAAAGTGGATTAAACCAAATATGTCAGAATTGAGGTCTTATGAGACTCTTTACTCCCTTAACTATTCCCAAAAAGGGGAACTGCGATCTATGCAGGGTTAGGAAAACTACTACTAAGAGGGGTAAATATCCTCTCTAACAACTATTCCAAGTAGTTGTTTTATCCATTTAATTTGCGGTTCGGGCGAGTAGTAAGAAGCAGTTCATTCTGTTTTTTTCTTTTTAAATCTCTCCATAAACAAGCAGACAAATAGAAAAAACCAGCCATCGCAATTATATAAAATGCAGTAGTCATTTAATTATTTGTTCTTACTCTAAATTAAAGCATCCTTAAAACCCAAATAACCGAAATGAACGGGAATTGATTCAATGATCGGGCAATGACCGCAAAACCGAGGGTTTTAGACATGCCGCAATGACCGAATAGCTACTTCTTAGTCATTCGATAAGTGACATAAAAGAACAAACCAAGTACTGCAAGATTTGCAAAAGCATAGGTAACTGCTATTCCCATTAGCTATCAGCCTTATTACTTCTAAGAAAGTAAACCCAAGAAAGAAATCCAATTAGCAATGTTGCATCAAGAGCAAGATGCCAAGGGGCTAAAAGGTTATGGACAAGTTCGTTCATTATTAATCCTCAGCATCAACGAAAGCTCGCGTGATTTTAATTAGTTTTTTACAAGCTTGAAAACTACCTGCCAAGGTCAAAAGCACGGCAATTATCAGAACAACTCCGGTGTAATAACCTTTTAAACCCAAACCATATAAAAACAATAATGCTGTCAACGTCCAACCAATAGTTGTAGAAATACCTTTTTCTCTCTTTCCTTCGAAGAATTGATCTAATCCAACAGGCCAACCAATTATCAACATGAATATTGAAGCAAGAGCCTTTTTCTCTTTTTTTCTGAGCATTTTGGGAAGTGGTTTATAAAGCAATATTGCCTTACTTCATCGCTATCGCCCAGCGGTTAGGGCGAGTAGTAAGAAGCGGTTCATATCTATAGCCCCATCCAAGCATTAATTACTTTTGTTGTTCTACTAATCCATCTCATTTGTTCATGGCTTACACCAAGGTTGAAAGGCATATCTTTACTCATTTTAAAAACAGCTAATTCATTATTTTTTTTCCTGTACACCAATCCATACATATTCGCTAATCGCAGCTGAAAAGGTTCAAAAGTACCAAGTACATCTTCTCGTTTGATGACTTGCCTATCCATGATATTTATATGACTTTCATGAAAGTCCGCCCAACATTTCGGGTAAAGCTTTGTTGTTATTTTTTCTCGTCTTCCATTTTCCATTTCATAAGTTACTTTCACTGGACATCTGAAATCAATTCTTACTGGCCAATTCAACTCTGCATCCCAATCACTAATCTTTGGTATGGGCTCAGCCTTGGTAGCGATAGGAGAGAGAAGCCCAGCGGTTAGGGCGAGTAGGAAGAAGCGTTTCATTCTGTTTTTTTTCTTTTTAAATCTCTCCATAAACAAGCAGACAAATACATAAAACAAGCCATCGCAATTATGTAAAAGTAAGTCATCTAATTATTTGTTCTTACTCTGAATTAAAGCATTTGTAAAAATTATATCAACGCAATGGACGCAATGAACGCTCAATATTTCAATCAACGAGCAATGGACGCAATAACCGATACATATCAATCAACGGCAATCAACTATTAGCTACTTCTTAGTCATTCGATAAGTGACATAAAAGAACAATCCAAGTACTGCAAGATTTGCAATGGCATATGTGATTGCTATTCCCATGACTGTAGTAAGCGTTTCATTTAGAACTTGGCGTATTTATCGCAGACTTAGTCATCTTTTTTTTGATAAAGATCGAGAACTTTGAAACCACTTAGTACTTTTAAACAAAAGAAAAAACATTGCCAACAGCAGTAAAAAAGCTAAAGCATCTAAATAAATGAATATCTGAGCGGAAAAGTTCACAAGTTTTATGAGGTGCTCATAGCACTTTTTGATATGAAAATCTTTTCAAGCTTTTTTCTTTCCCTTGTGAGTTGATCTTGTGATAACCATATGACCTTATTAAAAAACAAAATAAATTTAACAACAGCTATTGGAACCAAAATCAATAGATATAAGCTATGCAAATCCATTAATGATAAAAATTTAAGACGCTATAAAAACAAAGTATCCAATTTATAAAATCAAAAAAATAAAATATGATTCTTTTTTTTGTCACATATTAACCAACTTGAAGCTTTTTTCTATTACTACGTCTTTCTATATGATCAAGTTCAACGCAAGGCTGAGGAGAGCTTTTCGATAGAGTACGTTGATTATTAATTAAGCACTTTTGTTTTTATCTGAAACTTTTCGGGCTTCAGTTCGTGCAAGTTTCGCCTCAACTTGAGCAAGCCCTTTATCTAGTGCATCAGTTTTTATTAATGATTTTTCTGCCATTAATCAAAGTTTTTTAAGTTCATCGGAGGCTGATTTCATTTCATCGAACCAATCTGTATCTAATCTCTGCAATGATTTTTGATGTTAAAGGATTGTTTATAAATAAATAAGTAAAAGTTAAGATAAAGAAAGCCAAGAATGCACTTAAAAATAAAAACAGGATGAATAAACCTGAACTTGATTGAAAATTCAAAAAATCAGCAGCCTTTATTAGTTCGTTGCCAGTAAAACCCATTACAAAATAATCTAACTTCTTCTAAAATAATCATTTTAAAAACATACGAAGTAATTAAAAGTTGATCAGGCAGATTTAAAATACATGTTTCAATGTGACTTATAATCTAATTCTAACTTTCAAATGCTAATTAGAAAAAAATGAAAAAAGTTATTTATGTTCAAAAAAAAGTCCTCTCCATGGGTTAGAGAGAACTTGAAATGCTTTATCAAATCAACTATAGATGCAATCAGTTTAAGCGTGAATTTTAAGTTACAAGGAAAACATCAAAATATACAGAATCAATAAATTTTAAATGCTTTTTATGTAATCATTTGAAATTTAGTTTATTAATATTCTTTGATCAATCATCTTTCTTGGTCGGGCTACTCCCAATAGCTGGAGCATTTACACCATCAAAATTAGGACCAACTATTAATCCTACAATCGCAAAAAGTGCTATCGAAAGAGCACCTGCTAAGACTGCTGTTGGAGCAGGCGTACCAATTAATGAAGCAATAATCATAAGTTAATAAAATAATTAGAAAGAAGCTAATATAGCAAAAGCTTTTTAGTACTAGAAATAAGATATATGTAATTTATCTGTATTTAAATGATTTTAAGAATGTAGCAAATAATAGATTGATGACTCTTTTTTTATAGATAAATCCTTTAGAAATCGATTTAAACAAATTTCATATTAGCAATTCTTAAAGAACCGAACTACTAAATATAAATACTTACGAGTAAGCCGATCTATTTTTTTTTATTTAATTAATTTAACTTTGCTCAACTTTTTACGAGATTTCACAGATGGGTCTATTTCAAGCAATTCCAGAAAGCTTTTCAGTTCTTCAAATACTTTTATTGTGTTTTACTCCTTTACTTCCATTTTTATTTTTTGAACTAATAAATAAATTCAAAAATGACAATGATGATGATGACTTTGATGGTGGGATTAATATTTTAGCTTTGCAATCTTAGAAAATTATCACCATCATGAGCAAATTGAAACTCCAAAAAGATTTGCAAAGCAACTATGAAATACGACTTTTTTGATATTCCAAGATTAATGATTTCTCAACTCTGCACAACTTTATACATTACCTATGGCATATTATTTTAAAACTTTAATCGAAAATTATTGCGTAACGGGCAAACTTTCAGAAGATGAAGTGGATTTCCTTGAGAGAGAACACATAAGAACAATGAGTTCTATTAGTGAGATAATTTATCCTTCCATTGCTAACATAGATATATGTGAGGCTTGTAATCTTGAGCCAGGAAGCTTTTGGATTATTTGCAATGCTTCCATACTTGATCGAATTAGACCAGTCAAGACTGGTAAGCAAAGAGCACATAAATTATTTGATGCACTTTGTGAATATCAACTTTTTACCCTCCAAGACCTGACGGGCGAGAATTAGAAAACAGTTATATTAATCTAATTATTTTATTAGCCTTTTATAAGCTTATAGATAAAGCCATTGCCCTCTGAATATCAAAGAAATTATAAATTTAAAAGGAAAATATAAAGAGAAAATAAGCACTTACATTTTGAGTGTACATATGGACTTTTCATATTTTTTCTTGAATGTATTTTTTGTATAGCTGTTTATTAAAAACGAAATAGGAATTATGCTTTCTAAAGATAATGCTCATAAATCAATAGAAATCATGTTCGAACATGCATTAAAACGAATTGAAGAATTAAATGAGCCTTATAGGCAATGTCTTTTTGAGGAATACAAAGAGTGGATTGAGGGGTTTGGCGACAAAGGGATAGGTCAAGATGCAATAATTTTTAAGTATATTGGCAAGCTAGGAATTAACTAAGTATGGATTTGATTGAAAATTTAAATTGTATGAATATATCCAAGAAAATATTTGATTGATTTTTGTATTATCTATACCTATATTTTTGTAGCCAATTTATTTGTGTAAGTGCTCCCTTTTTACAAATAGATATTCTGAATATTTTTATTCGCAACGCTCAACTATATTAGATTGTAAAGAAAATATTAAACCAAGCTCAGGGGCTATGTCTTTCGCAATGTTTTATTGCCTTTCAACTATACTTTTATTTGTGATATTTTTTACTTATACGTCAACCTATATCGCAAGAAGACGGCCAAAATTTGTCTATAAAATTCATTTAGATACGCTTAAAAATCAATTAGAGGAAATATATGATTTACAAACTTATAAAGACTCTATACACAAATAATTTATTTATATAATGGCTGCTAATTCATTAATATCACAGGTATAACCTTCCGTCAGGAAAATCCTCTAGAGACATACTTGCTTCTTATCTAATACGATAAAAATCAACGAACAACCTTACAAGAATTACAACTATCGGCTTACCAGCTGCTATTGGATTAGGACTCGTATGGGTAGGCGCTCGAATTATGAATAACGAAAGAAAACTTGCAACTAGAGAAATGGAGCTACGGCTTTAACTTGATGTAAAAGCTATTAAGTGTTTATAACTAGGCCTGTCTAGTACTTTTAACCTAGTATTACCCCTACTCTGTTTTTGGAATTGACTACTATGAGTTTATTCTTCATCTAGGTTGTATAATCGGTATTAATATAAATTCAAATTATACGAACAAGTAAACCGTCTATAGCATTACTAATATAAAGAGGTTTAATGTATTGAGCTATACATTAAATATGACATTTGTAATTACTGAACTTTTATTTGGCAACTTCAATACGATTAAAATTCCAATAACTTCAGATTCAATCTTTCTTCTACCTATTTTGATTGGACTTGGTTTAATAATTTCTTGCAGTCAATATATTTTTAGAGAATTACAAGAAAGAAAGATTTTTGTTCTTTCTAAAAATCAAATTGAAAATCAATTGGACTTTGAAGAATGTGTTCAAGAAACATTAACCCCGGAAAAGACAATAATAAATAAACTAAGTAGCTTTTCATCTCCCAAAATAGTAGGACTCGGAAGTCTAGCTTTTATAGCCTTAGGAGGGTCAGGTTTTCTAGCTTTGCAAGCTGCTAATAAGAACTTGCCTAATATTATTAAAACAAGTAATTTCAACAATCCAATCAAAGTTAAATCAACCAAATCTGAGTCATTAACATTTAATCCACAAAACATATCTATCACCTCTAAAAATAAGCTACAAAAAATTAAATATATAAGTCCTTCTTTTTCACAACTTAAACGCTCTAGAGAGAAAGAATATACAATTATTAAACCGATCAAAAATAAATCTTTCGATTTTTAATCCTCTCAACTTTTACCCTTTCGAACTAAGTGCGTATGAAGTGATAGCAATTCGATAGCGTATTAAATAAATATTCATCCTGTCAGGCAGTGGTCTATGGGTTAAGTCCTAACAAAGGGGGAATTCAGTAGTTATCTAATCCTTCTTTCCGTACTTAATCATTGCAACAGGAAGACCAACAGTAAAAGTAACTCCGACAACAAGAATTAAAATCCCTAGAGGAGAAAAGATTTCAACACCAAGCCCTTCTTGAGCAAAGATCATTATTTAAAGACTCCTACAGTAATCTCCAACATTACCTTCTTCATTGCCAATAAACATTTTTTGAATCTTTTCGCCTGCACTCAATCCCTTAATTGTCTCATTCTGTGAATAATGTTCAGCACATAAAAGTTTTGCTTTATTTACTTTGAATTGAGGAATCAACCCAACTGCAATCCCGATCAATGCGGCTGTTGATGTAATGACGCAGTATCTGATTATTTGCGGGCCTTTATGAGAAGACATAAAAAAGGAGATTAACTATTTGGCTCTTTTCAGAAGGTATTGCTTTATTAAAAAGGAGAGCATAAGTTTATTTAACAGCTGCTCCTTTTTGTTTTTGATTAACTAAAGATGCGAATCCGATACAAGCAAACGCAAGTAAGCCTAAAACCAAAAAGGATTTAGCGAGAACAATTTCTGAAATCTCAAGAGTCATTTGTTTTTAACTACGATTTATAGATATATTGTGAGTTAATTCATTTAATGAAAAGTACGAATTAGACATATAAGAGTAAGTAAAGAAGATACCAAGAATATTATTCTCAACGCCTAATGTATCCGAATTAATCATTTGAGCGACAATAAAGCACAACTGCATTTGTTTTGAGTATTAGCCTCCAGTGACACTCTGTATTAAAAATGTTTATATGAGTCCGCAATCTTCATAAGGTTATCTGATTTTTATAGGTGTTTTAAATCAATGCAAAACTTTCTGCAAAAACTTTCTGACTACTTAAAAGAGATAAGTCAGAAAATCGCTGAGCTTTTAAAGGGACTTAGCGACAAAATTTCTGAATTCTTTAAAGGAAATCAACCAATTGAAGAAGTTCAGCCTGTTAAAGAGAATCAGCCTGTCGAAGAAGTTCAACCTGTCAAAGAAGCTGAGTCTGTTGAAGAAGCTAAGTCTGTTGAAGAGACTCAGCCTGTCGAAGAAGTTCAACCTGTTGCAAAGAAAGAAGATAACTCTCAATAAATTCTATTAATTCCGATTTGTGATTGATCCTTTAATCTTTTAAACAAGCATCAACATTTCTTGGTTATAGATCTACAAGCACAATGTATCGTCTTCTCCATAGTGGAATGCTTGATGATTACGTCGAAAGAATAGAAGGTGAAGCTTATTTAGATATGGGTGGGGAAGGAAGAAAACCAACTCTTGCACGTCATGTAATGACCTTAGTGAACTGGCAAGCTGACTTTCAAGTGATCGATTTTGCCCCTAAGCAATACATAAAAGAAGAAGCGAGCAGACTAAAAGAGTTAACCAAACAGTTAACCTCTCCTAAACCTTAAACGCTGTTATATCAGCTTATTTGTGCTTATTAATCTATAACGCTCTCCCAAAAGCTGAAGCCCGACTCTAGAGAATTTTAGAGCCCTAAGACAACCCCCAAAAAGTTATTTCTAAAAAGTACCTTCGATTATTTAGTTGTATCCAGGGGCAATTTGTTCCACTTATTTAGAGGGCAATATTTATTTGCAACTATCTCAGCTGTTGGATCCATATGCACAAGGTTCCTCTACATCATTAAGCGTTCGAACAGTAATTGACCATCCAGGTACAACAAAAATGAGACATATTGCATAAAACCAAGCTGGCAATGGAAAGAATGAGGAAATTCCTCCTGTTTCATAAGAAGATAAAATTTGAGACTGAAATGATTGAAAATTCAGAGCATAGAGAATCAATAGAAAAAAACCATTTAAGCCGTTAACCCATAAGTAATCAGAACGAGTTGTTTTACTTTTGACGTCAAAAGATTTTTCAGAAACCTATATATGCACTAAGAATGCCCAAAACTAATACGGTATCTAATAAATTCTAGATAAATATAATTTCTATCAATACAAATTTATTTATAGTGAGAATTGATTCGAAAATTCTTTTTAACTTCAGAAGCTAAGTTCCTTGGTTCGGAACTTTTCCACCTCACCAACATTTGTTTTTTACTGATAGATAATTAGAAGAACCAGTTAGTGCAATCAGCATCGGCGCAAGTAGTAGGCGTTTCATTTTTTATTCTTTTTAAATTTAAAGATACCCATTATTTGTTCACCAAATGAACTCCAAAATATGACAACAAATGGGCTTAATGCTATTAGTCCAGTGACGAAACGAAAGCTTTTACCAATTCCAAATACTATTAAACAGAAGACTAAGACCCCAACGATTAAGGCACTTTTTCTTTTCTTAAATAAGTCTCTAAATCTTGGCTCTTGAGATAAATCCTTCTTTTTCTTGTTATTGCCTTCGAGGCATGGCATTCCTTCTATGTAAGGCACCAAGATATTTAATAACCATTTCTTGAAAGCATTTATAGGATTCATTTCAAAGCCAAAGACCAATTTGGTGTTTTTGAATTTACACCAAGCTTTCGCTTGACTTCACCTGAGTTAATCTTGACGACTAATCCATCACAAGGAAGGTTCTCAAATAATTCACCAGCCAACCATTCACGATGCCATCTTTTAACTTGCTTTGGATCGGCTGTTCTATTCGTTGGAGGAATTTCAAAGAACCAACTTTCTAAGCGTTTAATATCATCAATTTCATTTTCAGTACTTCCAAGAATTTCATAAGCCAGTGCTGAGGCCAGCTCCAGTTGGATTTTTCTTTCTTAAATGTCCAGCGGCTAATGCTTGAGATTTAGTTCTAGAAAGGTTTGGTGCATAAAGTTCGCCACGGATCTCAAGTGGTTCTTCAGAAACTGCAATTCCATCTTCTGGAAGTTCTACAGGAAGATTGCAAACAGTTCTAGCTGCCTCCGTAACATCTTTTCCACTTCTAGTGAAGGCTGCTACTAAGGTTCCAGACTGGTATCTCAACCCCAAAGCGCAACCATCAAATTTAGGTTGAATGATCATCGTTTCACCTCTGGCAGACTTGGCCCACCATTCGCTGAAGCAATATTTATCCAAACTAAGCAACTTCATTTTCTTCTGAAAAAATGAGTTCTGAGGATCTATTTCCCTAAGCCTATTTTCTAATTGATCAAATTGCTTATCACCTACTTGAGCATCGCCCGCTCTGTAGTCCCTATCAAGCTTCTTGACAAAGTCAGAAAGTTCTTTTGCGTGAATTTTGCGTGAAGAATTATTTCCCATCAAAAAAGCAAGGGCTGGGAACCCTTGCTGTGACTGATCGGGGCGACAGGATTCGAACCTGCGACCTAGTGCTCCCAAAGCACCCGCGCTACCAAGCTGCGCCACGCCCCGTAACAAACTAATCTTAATGCTTTAAAGGCAATTAATTACGTGGAATCAAAAAATATATTCATTTTACCGTTATTTTCTAATAAATCTGTTAAATTAATTTCACAATTTTAATTATTTAGATTAAAAACCTAAGACAAAAATTCACTATCAAAAAAAAGAATAAAAATATTAATTTGTCAAATATTATTTACATTTATTATGAATTACTTTACTTTATTTAGATAAGTTCGAACTTGAAAATTATTATTGAGAAAACAGCAACTATTAGGTTCACGACTAATAAATATTTCTAAACTTATATTCATTCATAAATAAAAATATAGAAGAACGAAGCATAATTAGAAAAAAAATATTTCAAGATGAAGATTAAAAAAATACAACTTACTTACTATATTGAAATGCTAAAATTGCAAAAGTCATTCAAAAGAACAACGATTGAAATTTTAGCAAATGTATATTGTTTTCAAATCAAAAGATACCTAGAACAATTTTGACTGTCATTGCATTTGCACCAAAAAGATCAAAGGAGCCAATCATTACAACTCAAAATTGAACTTTTTTACATCCAGGCCCATGATCGCTTACAGATGGAAAAAAATTTTCCTAAGTATTTATTTTTGTAAAGCTTGCAATCCTCTGCAAGCCTATTGGAGTGGTGATTATCAGGCCTAATCTTTCAGATTCAATCCATAAACTCGTGGGAAACCTTCAAGTTGATTAAAATATAAAAAAATCCAAACCATTGGCTCCTCATTTAGAACACCCTTTTTTAATATTAATCTGGCACTTACTTGTTGGATATCTGCTTACTGTAAGTTGTGACTGGAACTGGATTCCATTGACAAAGGATGAGAAGAAAAGAGGTCCTTCTCTTGACCAAATAAGAGGCAAAATCTTTGGTTGATAAATATGAGACAGTAAAACAATTTTTGTTGGCCAAAAAATTCCACTCAAGCTAATTGAATTTTCCATGTGGAAACTCATAAGTTAATCTGACTGAAAAACCAATGAAAACTCTGTAATCAAAAAAATATAAACTTAAAATAAGTAGAAATTATAAAGGTACGGTTAGACACCGAAAAATACTCCACAACTGAGAAGTTTTTCTATTATCTTTTTGTTTTCCCCTGCGAGTACAAGGTCAAATGGCTCAACGAATAAACGTTGCATTGAATTCAATCCCATCTGGGTGTAGAGATTTAGCTGAGTTTGCTTTCTTCTGCGGTATCGGTTTTACATTTGGTAGCCTAGGCCTCATATGAGAAATTATTTTAATAGCAGAACACTTCTTTTTTCTGTAATCTAATTTATTAATTAATATACAAATAACTTTCATCAAATTAAATTGTTAAATATAGAAAAATTTGTATTAAATTTACTTTGAAGTTTTTAGAATTAAAAATAGATATTTTATTAGAAATTATTAAATTATTTGGCATTTCAAAGTCATAGAAAAAAGTATTTATAAAGGAAAAGAACTTTTTCAAGAGATCATCCTCCGTCAAACGAAGATAGAGGACAATTTATTTAATTGATGTCAAGCCTCAGCTTTCTATTCTTTTACCATATGAAAATTTTATGAAATTTTAGATTCACATTTAAAATAATAGATCAGCAGGATCCAATTCTGTTCACGAAAAGAATAAAATTCTTTCATAATTCATATATGCATTCAGGTCAGTCAGTGAAGCTGATACCAAATTTTGCTGAGTTACTTCATGAGATTAAATTACCATCGCCAGAAAAATGCTTTTTAATTGAGGATGGCGATGAAAAATATATAGGAAAATGGATAAAAAACGGAGAACTCACATGTGAACTTGAAAAACTCTTCGAGTGGATAAATATGAAGTACAAACTCAAAAAAAACAACCTCAGCAACAAAGAGAGAGAAATTGCTGAAGATGTAAAAAAAAGATTTCCTTTAGAACAATGGCGTGTGATAAAAATTTTTAGTGACCACCAACGAAAATATCGATATTACAAAAAAGCCATAGAAGACGTAAAAAGTAGAACAACTCCTCGAATGAACGAACAAGCAATCATGACCATATTTAAACCAGGCTGGAGTATAAATACTTAGTATGGTATAATTACCTATAAGACTTAAAGGTTTTTGAAACGCATGATTAAAAAGTACCCCTTGCTTCCTTTCATTATTTTTGCTGGAGCATTATTAAGCACCGCTACAATTGGTTTGCCTGTATTCGCAGGATAATTTGAATACAAATTCAAATTACTTTAGTTAATCTAACTTTAGCCATTACTTTTAAATATATTTTAAAATAATATTACAATCTCATAACCAAGTAAACATAGTAAATAATGAACAAAAAAATTAATTCAATTTAAAATTTTAAAAGGTATGACTATTTTGATAAAATAGTAGACCAATAATTAAACAAGAAATATGATGAATATAAAAATATAGAAAGGTAAACCCAATTAAGCCAAGTTGGACGCTCATTACCATTATTCATTTAATCTAATAAAAATATGGTCAATATAATATACTTTCTAAATATGTTATTTGACTACAAGCTTATAATGCTTAACGTTAATTCTAAAAGTTGAAGACCAAAAGTAATTACATAAGAGGAGGTATCTATGAAAAAACGATACAAGTTTCTAGAAAAACACGTAAATGAATTTACCAAAACTTTCGAAAGCTTAAGGGGAAACGAATGGTCTTTGAATTTTCCCGTTTTTATTTTTGATAGAGATTGGTTTAAACTTAAAAAAGTAAAACTCTATGATTTAGCTAGAGAACTTAAGCCAGACAACTCACAAGAAGCCCCAGAACTAATTCAATATCAAAAATTACTCAAGGATGGACACGATCATTTGCTTGCCATTCAAGAATGTTGGAATGAATTTGGAATTGAAGACTTTCATAGATCTCTAAGAAACTCATCAGAATGGAAATTAAAAGGAAATAACGGGTGGACTTTTAAAAAATACGCTGAACTCCTAATAGGATATAGAAATATTATTGAAAATAAAGAAGTTCGCATACCTATAATTATCCTCGGAAGAAATTCAAGCGAAGATCACAAACTTGAATGGATAAGCTATGAATTCATTACAGAATTAAGTATCCAAGACTAAAACACATACCGTATTCCTCTATAGACTTTCAAGCAATAGTTAAATCGTCAGATCTGGTACCCCACTCAGTGTCTTCGAGAAGATCAGAGTAACAAGAGGCATTTACCAAGTTATATTTCTGAAATTTCCAATCTGAATCTTCAAGGTAATCTGAATACTCGAATGTTTTGGCAAGAAGAGAGAATTCCTTACTAAAAGGGCACATAAATCTTATGCATTTATTCAATCATTCACACTCCTAAAGATAAAAGCAACTAAAAATAATAATTCCTAAATATTTAAATAGAAGAATTAAGTCCGATACAACAAAGTAATTCAACACTGCATGTGTTATACGATGTTTAACTGAGAAAAACCTTTTTCAAAAAGAATGGATAACGTAAGAAATGAAAAAGCTGGGGAAATTGATTTCGAAAACCTTCCAGAAGGTGCTTATTTCTTTACAGGTCAAGAGGGATTTGTGAAAGTTGAGGTAGATAATCAAGGTAATCAAACTTGGGATCTAAATAATTGGTTTGACTCATTAGACCCAGACATAAATGAGGCTCAACATCAAAAAATAATTCATGACATCAAAAAAAGAATAAATGCTGAAACAGGAAGAATCAATCCACCTGAAAATTTAGGAAAAAGAATTTTCTCTAATCCTTTTAAAAATAAATAAAAGAGATTAACCTATTTAAAAGACAAAAATATTTGATTCACTGCTAATCCAATTAGCAAATATCTTAATAATGTACACCATGCATACAAATAAACACATTCATAATCTGACTTAGAAATTTCATCACCTTTTCGACTTAACAAAAGATTAAAACGATAGTTTGAGTTGTTTTTAATAATAAATACAACAGATAATATAAATGTTTTTAAGACACTTGTGTTTATACATAAAGCCAGAGCCGCAAAAAAAGAAACATTTGATATGAAGTCAAAAAAAGGAATAATGACAGCAGGCAAAACAAACAAATTAGATAAAGTATAAACAACTCTGTTTTGCATAATTGAAAAAATCATCGTTTATACGAATACAAATATTTATATCTTTAGCAAACAATTAATGGAATGGCCATTTTCAAATAAAAATTAATAGAAAATAAATTCCATTCTGATAAACAATTAAATCAAGGCCCCTGAAGATTGGCATCATTAAATTAAGCAAATAAAATTATCAGAATTATGATTCGATGATCTTTTAAACAATTATATATTTTTTTTTCATATTTAAAAATGGCATTTCTAAGAAGTTATAATCATGTTATTACAAAAGAAAAAATGAGAATATTACTTCTCCTCTCTATATTTATATTAGCTCTTTTATTCATTGGGAAGAAAATTCTTTATTCTGCAAAAAGGAATCTATTCAAAGATCAAGCCGCTTGGTCTGGTAAAGATATAACAATTACATATAACAAGTCAAAAGAATTTTCAGAGGCAAAAGAAATTGATAACTATTTAAAAATAATTGCTGATGAATCAAAAATCTATTTAGAAAACCAGTCTAAAAAAGAGGGAGAATAATAGCAAACAATTCAAAATAGAAAAAGGATAAAGAGAGATTAAATAAAAAAAAATGATTCATACTTTAAACTATAATAGGATTAATCATTTTATAAAAATGTATTATCACTTGTTTTCCATAAATAATTTATATTTCATGTTAATAAAGACAACTCTACTAAATATGACTATTAACAATCCTCTTTTTATTTTAGCAGTAATAACAGTGATTTGGTTCATTCCAGGAATTATAGTTAGACGGTATAATGAATCAAAGCAGATAAAGAAAAAGGAAAAGAATCAGGCTGATGCCATAAGAAAGCTATACCCTGAGTCAAAAGATTGATTGAATATATAAACCAGTAAAAGGTTTATATATTCATAAAAAGTTAGAGCCTTAGTTATTCTCTGAAAAAGTTACTTTAAAGTCAAAAAGTCAAAAAACAAATACCTTTTAGTATTAGTTGTACGATTTTAGATAGAATGAGTTAGTCTTACAAAAAAGAAGTTGATGATGATAAGGAAACTAGGACAATATGGTGGTTATTTACTAAGTGGAATATTAATAGCATGGCTAATAAATCCAACAGCAGCTCTAGGATTCCTTGAGATTTTTGTAAAAATGACTTTATTAGTAACTATTCCACTTGGTGGAGCTTATCTTTTAGATAAAATTATCCTTTTAAAGCATCAAAAGTTATGGAATATAATTTTTCCAACATGGGTAATAGTTAGTGTCTATTTTAGCTTCAGGCTAGTTAAATTAATAGAAAGACTTATTAATTAAATATTTAAGGTTTTTAAAAAATATCTATAGAATTATAGAAAAACATTATTACTAATTATTCTTTTCAAAAGGGTAATTTCAAATAAGAATCGATTCATAAATCAAGTTAAAAGCTTAAGAGGCAAGACCTCAAAGTATGCTTTTGCAAAGTACATAGCATTTCTAGAAGTTAAAATATCCACCTTTATCGAAAAAATTAATGCTTTATGGATAATGATTAACACAGTTGAAATTCGAACATCATGGTCCTCCCTTTCCTTACCGCAATATTTTTCCCTGATTATGGTTACCAAGGCATTCCTTGGGATTTATATTTACTTCATTTTTTCTTCTTTGCAATTGTGATTCCATTTCATGTAATTATTTTTGCAGCTCGTAGCGCTCAAAAGGTCAAGCCTAATGGGGTGAAAGACTGGCTCAAGTGGGAAACCAATGCAACTAAAGACGACTTGACTTCAAGATTTCCAAACAATTTCCCTACCGCTTGAGTAACTTTATAGACTTTAAAAAATGTCTGAATTTATCAAGGTGCTACAACTTCATTAAATTTGGGCAGTTTTAGGTTTATATATAACCTGCATCTAAAAAAAAATGATTCATTTGCCATTCTTAACCTTTGCTTTGGGAGGAGGAAGCCTCTCAGCAACAATTGTCGGTGTTCTATCCGTTGTTCTTTTTGGACTAGTTGGTGTAATTGCTGGTCCTAATCTATCAAAATTTGATTCTGAAGCCTAGGAACACAGCTCATAGGCTAAATCTATGAGCTAATTTCCCTAACTAACAATTTCTAGATTGCCAAAATCTATCTAACGAATCAAACTCTCAAATAAAAAAGATCTTTATCCATCAAGTGTTTTTACTCTTGATGGACTTTCATTTTTTATCTCAATTGCAATTGAAAAATAAATAAACAAAATCACCAAAATAAATGGCTGAAGTCAAAAAAATATCTAGAAAAAATTAAATTTAATAAAACAAAGCCTAGCCAATACATAAGTAAATCTTATAATCAGCATGACCATTAGAAATAAGGGTTGATTAGTTGCAGCGCTGGCTTATACATTTAAATGTACAAAATTTACAAAACTCAGTCAAATGGAAATGAATCCTTATAAGCCTTTGATACAAGCTATTCAAAAAGTATGCAGAAACTTCAAGTAAAAGATTAGAAGAATTTAATGAGCAGATTTAAATTCACCTCCTCTTCCTCCAGCTTCAGAGGCTTGTCCTATTCGAGAAAATAAATTTAAGCTTTCATCATTTAAATTAATCACTTCGACTTCAGATCCGCCTAATTTTATTCTCCTAATTACTTGGTCAAGCACCGTTACGCCGCTTTGATCCCATATATGGGCTTCTGCCATATCGATAGTAATTTTTTTAGGATGTTCGTGAAGTTCAAATCCTTGCCTAAAGTAAATGCTACTAACAAAGAATAATTGGCCTTTTACTTTATAAACCCTGTGATCTTCGCTATTTAAAGAAGACTCAACCTTAATAACTTTTGCAACCTTTCTACTAAATAATATTGCGGCAAGGCCAACCCCTGAAAGCAGTCCTAGGGCCAAATTATGTGTAATAACAGTTACGAATACAGTTAATACCATAACCGAACTATCACTTCGAGGGATACGGCGTATATCTTTAATTGAGATCCAATTAGCAGTGTTTATTGCAATCATTATCATTACACCAACCAATGTCGCCATTGGTATTTGATTCACCCAATCTTTAGCAGCAAGGATCATTGCTATTAAACAAACCCCGGAACTCAATGTTGAAAGGCGAGTTCTTCCCCCATATCCAACGTTCATAACCGATTGTCCTACCAAAGCGCATCCGGCCATACCTCCAAAGAGAGAACTAACAATATTACCAATACCCTGTCCTCGAGCCTCAACATTTTTATTTGTGGTTTTATCAGTCATATCATCAAGAATATCTTGAGTAAGAAATGTCTCCATAAGACCAACTAAGGAAATTGCTAAAGCTGTTGGAAGTATCAAACCGAGCGTTTCAAAATTGAGAGGAACTTGTGGGAAACCAAAGCGAGGTAATCCATTTGGAAGGATTCCTAAATTCGATACAGTTGGAATATTTAATTTAAATCCAATAGAAATTGCAGTACAAATAAAAATGGCTACCAATGCTGAGGGCAAAAGCTTAGTAATTCTTGGCAGCAAATAGATAATTAACAATGTAAGTATGGTCAAACCCCAAACAGCAGGTAGTTGAACTGCAGTAACTACTCTTTCAGAATGTGCAATCTCAATACCCAAATGAGGCAATTGAGCAAGGAAGATTAATATGGCCAAACCATTTACAAAGCCATCCATAACAGGTTGAGGTACAAATCTCATCTGATGAGCAAGTCTCAAATACCCCCAAGCGATTTGAAGAATTCCCGTAAGCAATCCAGCAGCCAAAAGATATTGCAGGCCAAGGCCAGGGCTAATGTTTTCTCCTTGTTGCACAATCCCAGTCATCAAAAGAGCAGTTGAGCCAGTTACTGAGGTAATCATGGCCATTCTGCCCCCAAAAATTGCCAGAGTTACAGAGAGCAAAAAGGCACCAAACAACCCAACTCTTGGATCAACACCTGCAATGCCAGAAAAAGCTATCGCCTCTGGAATCATCGCGAATGCAACAACTAGTCCAGCAAGCACATCGCGAGAAGGAGAGACTATTCTCTCCTTGGCTAAAAAATTGTTCAATTTCAAAACAACGCTTTTACCATCCTGCCTCATTAGACATGAGAATTCAGATCAGTAAGAAGATCTTCTTACTAATCTGAATAAATAATCAATCGGATTCCTCTTTCCTTTGAATAAATGAATCCATCAATTTTTTATATTCATTCTCTCTTGAACTTTTTGCAAAGCCGACAATAAAAACGACAGACGATACCAGAATAAGGGTTAGTATTGTCGGACTAAGACCCATTTCACTAGCAGTCAAAGCAAAGAAAAAATGAGCTATCATTAAATAAGTAAATACTATAAAAAGACTAAGTTGAATTGCACAATCTTTAAAGTTTTTTAGACAGAAGTTTATTTTTTAGATATACAAAAATAATGAATACGAAAGTTTATAACTATTTTTCTTTTATTAAACTAACAAACTCTTCAGTAGTTAAGGCTGGTTTATACTCCCAAGTCATTCCGAATTTATCTCTCCAGGACCCAAAAACCTTAAATAAAACTGATGCACTTGAAGCTTTACAAATGATCACTC
Source organism: Prochlorococcus sp. MIT2302 (assembly GCF_059772385.1). Lineage (NCBI taxonomy): Bacteria > Bacillati > Cyanobacteriota > Cyanophyceae > Synechococcales > Prochlorococcaceae > Prochlorococcus > Prochlorococcus sp. MIT2302. Next base: position 617,387 of record NZ_CM186285.1, read on the forward strand.
CAGTACCATCTTGTGGAGTATGAGCCCATTCAATCCTCTCATAGCCATCAATGAGATCCTCAGATTTTCCACTTTCGACATAATCTACAAATGCTTCAGATGAATAATTTTGATCCTCAGATGATTCGAATTTCCAAGTGACTATATAAAGTTGCATTTTTTTTTAGTAACGAATTTATTCTATCTGAAAATTATTTTTTATTCCTAAAACCAGGCTCAAATTGTCTTCGTGCAGCCTGTGTTCTTAGAATTAATTGCCTTCCAGAACTAGATAATGTAAACCTTAAAGCTTTGCCAGACTTAAACATCGCCTCTCCGATCGCCTTTGTTCTGGATAATTCAATTTGATAAGCACGAGAAACGGCTCTTTCAGCATCTACATTTGCTAACTTTGCTTGCTGGGCTAAACGTTTGGTTTTTGATTTAGGAATTACGGAGAGTTCACTTTCTGGTTCTGCCCACCTCCATAGCCAATTAGAATTCGATTTTGTGATAGAAGAAGATTTCTTAACCATACTTCCATTTTTATAAGAAATAAAGGCGTTTTTCGCCTAACAAAGACCCTAACCCGTACTGGTAAAAAAAAAGGATTGAGAAAGCAAAAAAAAATGAAAGTTTAAAAGTTCTTAAAAATACTAAAAAAAATTAAATACTATAAACCTAGAAATTTTTTTATTTCAGATGATCAAATTAAGATATCAAAAAAATTTCAAACGTTTTAATAAGTCAACCACCACATAAAAACATTTATAGTTTACTAAGTGATTAAAATTTTAAGGGTAGATCCATTAAAGCCCAAATATACAAAGATATATTTAATGCAATGGCAGCTCCTACTGTTAGTTTCTTCATACCAAAGTAAATCATCGCATTTTTAATTCAGCAAAAAAATCTCTTTTTAGAAAGTATTTATACCCTCATCAACACATAAGTATTTTAAGAGCTTTATGGATTTTTAGGAATGAAAAGAAGTCCTGATCTGCAATCATCAAGAAGTCCTTTGATTTTAACTAATTTTGAATCAAGCACTTGGTCAGCTTTAACAGGAATCCAAATAGGTTTTATCAATTCATCATTGGGTCCAAGTCTTACCCGAGCTCCAAACCAATTTGCATGTGAAGGTATTGAAGCTCTGCATTTTGTCTCATTGAGAGTTAAATCAACTTTCCTCTCGATAAGCCAATCTTCAATAAAAATCAAATTAGTAAAACTATTCACCCCAGCATGTACGCATAAGAAGCTTGAAATCCAAAGAAACAGAAAACAATAATTCTTCAAAAATTCAGAAGTAGTTATAACTTCAGTTTATTTGGTAAGAGTTTTATGAAATGGGTCGCCTGAGATTCGAACTCAGGACCAGCCGGTTAAAAGCCGGATGCTCTACCACTGAGCTAGCGACCCATAATAGACCAATAGTAATAGTCCAATATGAAAAATATCACGTTGTCGAAGCATTAACCGCTTTAATGTTCCTTTTTGAGGACTAAAAAACAATTTCAAAATCATTTTTTTTCCATCCTCATTGATTTTTCAGATATTTTTGAAGTCTTAATAAAAAGTTGAGGGATATGAGAATACTATGTAATTAAGCTTTTAATTGAGAAAAAAACGACAGTTTGACAGAAATTCCATCGGTAACCGTAATAGGCGCTGGTCTAGCAGGCTCAGAAGCAGCATGGCAAATAGCTAGTGCAGGAGTCAAAGTAACTCTCTTTGAAATGCGGCCAAAGAAGAAATCTCCAGCTCACCACTCACCCGAATTTGCAGAACTTGTTTGCAGCAATAGCTTTGGAGCGATTAGTAGTGATAGAGCAGCAGGGCTTTTACAAGAAGAGTTAAGAAATTTAAAATCTATTGTCATAGCAAAAGCTGATCAACACTCTGTTCCTGCAGGAGGAGCACTTGCAGTGGATAGAAGTCAATTCAGCCTATCAATCACAAATACACTTTCTTCTCACCCCCTAATAAAAATCATTAGGGATGAATGTCCTTGCCTACCAAATGCTAAAGAAATAACAATTTTAGCCACAGGTCCTTTAACAAGCGAATCGTTAGCTAATGACATTAAACAATTTACAGGAGAAAATGAATGTCATTTTTTTGATGCTGCTAGCCCAATAATTACTGGTGAAAGCATTGATTTTTCAACAGCATTTCGGGCAAGTAGATACGACAAAGGCGACGCTGATTACATCAACTGCCCAATGAATCAAGAGTCATATTTGAAATTTCACTCTGAGTTAATTAAAGCTGAACAAGCTGAATTAAAGGATTTTGAAAAAGAATCAGCTCTTTTTTTTGAAGGATGCCTTCCCATAGAGGAGCTTGCAAAAAGAGGTCTTGAGACAATGCGTTTTGGCCCATTGAAGCCAATAGGGCTGTGGGATCCAAGATGGGGGGATGTAAACGACAAAAGTCTCCGAAGGCTGAAAAGAGCTCATGCTGTCATTCAATTAAGACAAGAAGATAAGGCAGGTCAATTATGGAATTTGGTAGGTTTTCAAACAAATTTAAAATGGGGAGAACAAAAACGTATATTCAGGATGATTCCTGGCTTGTCAAAGGCAGAATTTGTTCGGTTAGGAGTAATGCATAGAAATACTTTTCTCGAATCTCCAAAGTTATTAGAGCCAACACTTCAGTTCATTAATAGAAAAACTTTATTTGCTGCTGGACAACTCACTGGGACAGAAGGGTATGCTGCTGCTATAGCTGGAGGTTGGTTAGCAGGAACTAACGCAGCATTGTTAGCAAAGGGATTAAATACAATCACTTTGCCATCGTCAACCATGATTGGAGCCTTAACAAACTTTGTCAGCAATAGTCAAGCAAGCTTACGAGTTCAAAATAAAAAAAACTTTCAACCCATGCCAGCTAATTTCGGATTACTACCTGAACTAGATAATAGAGTTCACAACAAACGTGAAAGATACAAAAAATATAGAGATAGAGCTCTGAGTCATATAAAAAAAATAAAGGAAAAATTATTAGACAAAAACCCCTCTTACACGACCATCTAAAATTTCTTGTATCTCATGACTCAATTAACAAATAAAACTAAACCTTCTTCACTCTGGGATTCGATCGTTATCGGTTCAGGTCTTGGTGGATTAGTGACTGCAAGTCAACTAGCAAGCAAGGGTGCTAAAGTTCTCGTCCTTGAGCAGTATAAAATCCCTGGTGGGAGTGGTGGTTCATTTAAAAGGAAAGGATACACTTTTGATGTTGGAGCATCAATGATCTTTGGATTTGGTAAAAAGGGGTACACAAATTTACTAACGCGAGCTCTCAAAGATGTTGGACAAGAATGTGAAACAGTTCCTGACCCAACACAATTGGCCTATCATCTACCTAATGACTTAGAAATTACAGTAGATAGAGACTATAAAAAATTCATTACCAAGCTAATTGATTTATTTCCTCATGAAGAAAAAGGAATAAATCATTTCTACGAAACATGTTGGAAAGTATTTAATTGTCTGAATTCGATGCCTTTACTTTCAATAGAAGATCCGGGATATCTAATGAAAGTTTTCTTTAAATCACCTTTATCATGCCTAGGATTGGCCAGATGGTTACCAGTTAATGCCGGAGATGTTGCGAGACGACATATCAAAGATCCCGCTCTTTTAAAATTTATAGATATTGAATGTTTTTGCTGGTCAGTCATGCCCTCCGACTTAACGCCTATGATAAACGCAGGGATGGTCTTTTCTGATAGACATTATGGAGGGATAAACTATCCAAAAGGAGGTGTTGGAATTATTGCAGAAAAATTAGTGCAAGGAATTAAAAATTTCAAAGGAGAAATTAAATACAAATCTAAAGTAAAAAAAATAATTTTTGAGAACGGAAAAGCAATTGGTGTCTCATTAGATAATGGTGAAGAATTTTTTGGTAAAACGATAGTCTCCAATGCAACAAGATGGGATACATTTGGTGGCCAAGGAATCAATGATCCACTTGTGGAACTAGATAAAGCCCCTCAGGCCGAGACAAAATGGAGTAACAGGTACATCCCTTCTCCTTCATTTTTATCTTTACATTTGGGCGTAAGTAAAGACTCCATTCCTCCGAATACAGATTGCCATCACTTACTTCTCGACGCATGGGAAGAAATGGAAAATGAACAAGGAGTAACTTTTCTATCAATACCGACCTTACTAGATCCATCATTAGCACCTTCAGACAGCCATATTGTTCATGCCTTTACTCCTTCTTCAATGGATTACTGGGAGGGATTAAGCAATACAGAATATCTTGAGAAAAAGAAGAGAGATGGAGATAAACTTATATCTAAGTTGGAAAAATTATTTCCAAGTCTTAGTCAAAGTATTTTACACAAGGAGATAGGTAGTCCAAGAACACATAAAAGGTTTCTTTCTAGAGCCAAAGGTAGTTATGGGCCAATTCCTTCAATGAGATTACCTGGCCTACTTCCTATGCCATTTAATACTACAAAGATAAAAGGACTTTATTGTGTAGGTGATTCTTCGTTCCCTGGACAAGGGTTAAATGCAGTGGCGTTTAGCGGGTACGCTTGTGCTCATAAGATTGGCACCCTGCTAGGAATTAACAAGTGGGAGCTTCCAGAATAATTTTCATACACCAACAAAAAAAATTATGAAGGCAAATTATCAAGACTAAACCTATACCCCTGCTGACGAACAGTTGTAATTCCTCCACCATCACCAAGACCAGCTTGCTCTAGTTTTCTTCTAAGCGTCAAAACCTGAGTATCAACAGAGCGAGGTCCACCACTAAATGGAGGCCAAGCCATTCGAAGCAACTCATGTCGGCTCCTTACCATTCCTGGTGGCATCAACAAAGCACACAACAAAGCAAATTCTCTTGGACTGAGTTCCACAGGTTTTTCTCTCAATGTGACCTGTCTAAGAAGAAGATGGACCTCAAGGGGACCAACCGCGACGCGTTCTTGTAAACCAATTCTTCCTCTTTTGAGTAAAGTCCTGCATCTAGCAGCTAATTCTTCTAGGCCAAAAGGTTTCCTTAAAACATCATCAGCCCCCTCATCTAAAAGACCAACAACAGGTTCAACTCCTGTTCTTGCAGTTAAAACAATCACTGAACAGCCCAATTGTTGTGCAAGTCGAAGGGCTGAACTTTTTTCCAATATCTCTGCACTAACTAACAAATCTGGTGATTGATCCCGACAAAGATCAACTGCCTCCTCAGCAGAACCTACTGCTGCGGCTAGCTGCCCATCTTGCCTAAGCCTCTGAACCAAAACAGTTCTGAGAGTTGGATGGGGTTCGACCACAAGCACCTTCGAAGGTGATTGTGTGGTTGCTTGAATAGGAGAAGAACCTGATGAGGATCCTTGAATTTGCTCAGTACCGAGCTGATCTGCAGGTATTAATGTCACAAGTCGGAAATGTAGACCCTTAGACTAGAGAAGATATTAAAGCAGACTGTTCGCTGACTAACAAGAATAGTCTGTGTCTTAGCAAACCATGACATCTTTTGATAATCCAGAAGCAATAAAACACTTCCAATCAATTTGTGATGCCTGTCAGGAGCTCACAAGTCGATACCACAGTCCTTCTGAGCTTCGGATCTATGCAGACGGATATTTACATTCCCTAAGGAATTGCAAGAGATTAGGCTCAAAGGATCAAGAGAAGTTAGAAGCATTAATTGATAGATGGATATTGGATCCATCAAGCTTTATTGGGCCTGATGGTGATATTAATAACCTGTTTTTTCAAAAAGAAGCCTAGAGATAAATCAGAAAAGTAACAAGTTATGAAGCAAGCGCGATTTCTAATTTTTCTTTCAATTCCCCAGAGTTATACATGCTTATCAAGATATCGGAGCCTCCAATAAATTCGCCATTAACATAAACTTGAGGGATTGTTGGCCAATTTGAAAATTCCTTTATTCCCTCTCGAATTTCCATATCAGAGAGCACATCAAAAGTATCAAAGCTCATTCCCAAGGAATTAAGAATTTGAACAACATTGTTGGAAAAACCACATTGTGGCATCAACTTATTACCTTTCATGAAAACAAATATTGGTTTTGAATTAATTAAGAGTTCAATTTTTGAACGAGTTGTAGAATCCATTTCTGAAAAGTTATTGAGGAGTTGAGGTTTTCAAGGCCAAAGCATGAATTGTTTCTGTTTTCAATTCATTTTTTAATGCACCATAAACAAGTTGATGTTGTTGTACAAGGGATAGCCCAGAGAATTGCTCAGATACAACATTGACTTCAAGATGATCACCGCCGCCCATATCTTTCACATCAATTTGAGCATCGGGAAGTGTTTGCTTAATTAAAATAATAACTTCTTGAGCTGTAATCATTTTTGAATAAGGAATTAAAGTGAATTTGGTGAAAATAAAGTCAATGTGGGTGCTAAAGATTCAACTAAGTAAAATCATATTATCTTCTACCAACAGCTAACAGAGCGGATTGTTCAGCACTTCTCATACTTCTGGAAAGTTCAATGTTAAAGTCATTTGTAGATTGCTTAAAATCCCTGGAAATAATTATTGGTTTAGAGAAACAAATTGATGCCGATCCATAAAACTTCGGAACAACATCGCTATAGGCCAAACCAACTGGAACAATTTTAATTTCCAAACCTTTGTTAGACGCAAGTTGAGCTAAGCGAATCAAGCCTTTTTTCAATTTCACAGGCTCACCAAGTCGATTTATCTTTCCTTCTGGGAAAACAACTAATTGCTGACTTGAAATCAACAAATCAACTGCATATCTAAGAGTGGTTAAAGAAGGTCTTCCTTGATCAATTGGGAAACAACCCAACCTGTTTAAGAACCAACCTTGCAACCCTTTCATTTCTGATCGGGTGACCATGTATCTACAATCTCTATTTGTAATCCTTCTCCCGGCAGCCATAGTCAACATCAAAGCATCCCATCTAGACCTATGAGTGGGAGCAAGTACGACAGAACCACTTAAAGGTAAATTTTCTCCGCCAATAACTATTCTTCTTCGAAAAAAATTGTTCAACGCAAAATCTTGTGTAACCAACATAGCTAATCGACTCCAGAAGGGATCAACCCCAAGGCATATTTTTTTTTCTCTATGAAGAAGGGGCAAAAAAACCCTCTTAAACGAACTATCCTATGAAGTTAACTCCGAGAGCTTTACTATTAATGATCAGACTGGGCAGTTACTACAGCGGCTAAACCTTATTTGCTTTTGATGAATACAATCTAAGTATATCTGAGTTACCTATGGCAAGTCTTGGCGTAAACATTGATCACATAGCAAATGTCCGAGAAGCTCGTAAGACATTTGAACCTGACCCAGTAAAAATGGTTCTTTTAGCGGAATTAGGTGGTGCCGACGGTATAACAGTTCATCTAAGAGAGGATAGAAGGCATATCCAAGATAGAGATCTAAATCTTCTAAAAGAGACTGTACATACTCGACTAAATCTGGAAATGGCAGCAACTGAAGAAATGGCTTCAATTGCACTTAATCTCAAGCCAGATATGGTTACATTGGTTCCTGAAAAAAGGGAAGAGGTCACTACAGAAGGAGGACTTGATGTCATTAAACACAAAAACAAATTAAAGGAAATAATCCAACGTCTTTCAGATGAGGATATTCCAGTTAGTCTTTTTGTTGATCCAGTCCAAGCTCAATTAGAAAATTGTGCTGAAGTAAAAGCCGCCTGGATTGAACTTCATACGGGTAAATATGCAATCACAAAAAACAAGGCAAGAAGTCTTGAATTATCAATTCTTAAAGAAAGCACAGCCCAAGCAAAATTCTATGGTTTGAGAGTAAACGCAGGGCATGGATTGACCTATCAAAACGTTGAACCGATTGCGGCTATTGAAGGGATTGAAGAATTAAATATAGGTCATACAATTATTTCTAGAGCACTTTCAGTAGGTCTATCTCAGGCAGTAAAGGAAATGAAAAGCCTAATTATCAATCCAAGAAAAGACAACTTCTTACTTTAAAAAATATCTTTAAATCGCATTTTGACTCTTGCTAACAATTTATCGAAGTAATAAAGCTGAATGGTTAGCAGAGATACTGGGGCAGGAACTCCGATTAAACCCTCCTGAAATAACAGAAGAAGTTAATATTATTGTAAGTACATGGCCAACAAGCAGATGGCTAAGTGAAAAACATTCAATAATTAATAATATCAACGCATTAGTTAAATACCCTTTTCCTGGTACATATTTAAAAAGATTAGTTAAGAGAATTATTGGTATAGATCCTAATGAAAAAGATCCTTGGGAAAAGAATCAACTTGTATGGAATATACTAGAATTATTACCAGAATTAATGAAAGAGGAAGAGGCACAGGTAATTCGATCCTGGCTAAAAATAAGCAATAAAGATAATGAGCAAATCAATCTTAATTTATGGGATTTAGCAAACAATATTGCAGAGACATTTGATGATTACATATTTTATAGACCTGAAATTATCAAGCAATGGCTAAGCAAAAAAACGAAGAAAGATTCTAGAGTAATTAGTGATAATAAAAACATCCTTTGGCAAGAAATATTATTTAATTTACTATATACAAAGATAAATAAAGATCCTTTCTGCATCCAAGTCGAAAAAGCTATTAAACGTCTAAAGAAAGATGATATTCCTAAACTAGATTATCCAAAAAATCTATATGTCTATGGAATAATTAGTTTGGCACCATTGCAAATAGAATTGATTCAAGCATTATCAAAAGTAATAAATATAAAAATTTATCTGATTTCTCCTTGTAATGATCTTTGGCAAAGATGTGAAGCGAGAAGACTGCAATTTAGAAACACATGGAATACTCCTCACGACAGAAAATGGTTACTAGAATCTCCAAGACTTGAAGCCTTCCTTGGACGTATGGGAGCTGAATTTCAACAGTTGCTAGAAGGGAGTGGTGAATATCAACTGGGAGAAAGAAATGAGGAAGATATTTTTTCTCTTACAGCAGATATCGCCACTAATAAAGGGAACAAACCAAATCTATTAGAGCAACTGCAACAAGAATTGTTATCCACAAAAAGTGAGAGTACCTTAACTAAAGAAAAATCTGATAAATCACTCCTTTTCCTTAAATCTCCAGGGAAGTATCGACAAGTTGAATTGATACGAGACCATATATTACAGCTCTTCAGTAATGACAAGAAACTTCGACCAAGAGACATTTTAATAATGACACCACAAGTTGATAGCTATGCGCCAATAATTACCTCAGTTTTCAACAATATAGATCACAACACTACTCAGCTACCCTGGGTAATAACAGACAAGAGTCAAGAAGATAAAGTAGGTTTAACACATTTTGTGTTAAACCTACTAGAGATTTCTGCATCTCGCCTAACAGCCTCAATATTTGAGAGCTTATTAACTAATCCAGCATTAATAACACAACAGAATATAACTATTGACGATGCGATTGAAATAACTAAAAGCCTTCAATCTGCTGGCTTTACTTGGGGACTTGATTCCTCAGAAAGATTTGGGGAAGAAACTCATAGCCTATGTTGGTGTCTAGAAAGGTTTCTACTTGGCCTTGTTTTACCAGATGATCCAATTAATGGAATAAGCAATATCTCCCCTTATTCTGAGAATATTTCAAGTACAGAGTTTATAAAAGCTTGGAATATACTTTCAAAACTTTGCAATTATATCGATGCGATTCGTAGTAAACGTTCATGTAAAGAATGGATAAAACTTATAACATCGCTCGTAAAGGATTTATTTGGAGATGGTGGAGTATGGGCATGGGAAAAACAACAACTACTAACTATTGTTAATAACTGGGGTCTCGTAGCAGATAATTGTGAGCTAGAAATTGATTGTCTAGTAGTCAAAGATATTATCAACAAAGCAATAAGTTCTACAAATGGCAAATTTGGTCATAGGACTGGGAAAATCACGATCAGTGCCTTAGAACCAATGAGAGCAATCCCTCATCAAATCATCATCATCATGGGATTAGACAGTAGAACTTTCCCAAGAATAGATAATAGAAGGAGTTTTAATCTCCTAGACAGAAAAAGAGAGCTTGGAGACCCAAACCAATATGATAAAGACCGCTATTCATTGTTGGAAGCTTTAATCTCAAGTCGTCAAAATCTTTTGCTTTCCTGGAATTCCAAAGATGAAAAGACAGGAGAAGATCTTGAACCTCCAAGTCCTATTCAACAATGGCTGAATTACTTAAAAATCAAATTAGGAGCCAACACCTTTGAAGAGATTCTCATTGAGCCACCAGCAAGCCCTCTTGATCATTACAACTTTATAAAAACCGAAAGTCCACAAATCATGAGTTGTGATAGGAAGAATCTAGAGGCCAGAGAATGGATTGAAAGAGCAATACCAACAAAAAATATTTCACTAGCATTACCGATAAAGTGGAAAGAAATAAACATAAACGAAATAAAATCTTATTCCTTCGAGAAAACAAAAGAATGGTTACTCAATCCACAAATAACATGGTTAAAAGAGCATGAAATCCAATCAAAAGAATTTGTCAATATTATCGAAGACAATGATTTATTCGAGCTTTCAGAATTAGAACGATATAAAATTCTTAAACACCGATTAGAGAATAGTGATCTCAGAAAGATTGACGATACAAAAAATAATTTAAACTACTGGAGAGAGACCTATTATGGCAAAGGTATTTTCCCTCCAAAAGGTTCAGGGTTAATAGAAGAGGCTCTTCTTGAGGAGCGATGGAATAATTTAATATCCTCAATATATGCTACCGGTCGAATCACGAAAAAGAGCATTGAGATGAAAGAGTTAGAGGGTGAATTTTACTTTGGAGGGAAGAATTTGATACAGATTGAGGTTGGAAGTTTAAAATATAAAGCTCTTATGAATGGATGGCTAAATCATTTATATTTATCTGCCAATAGTTCATTTAATTATAAAACACTAATTATTTCAAAAAAAACAGATTATAACAAAAGGATTAATTTCGAAATAAGCAAGGAGTTTTTACCAATCAATGCAAAAGAAGCAACTGACACTCTAAGACAATTGCATCAATTAGCAGCCGCAGGAAGAACTGACTGTTGGCCCATACCACCAGAAAGTGGGCTGACATATGCACTAGCTACCAAAGACAAGAATAAGAATGAGCAAGATTTATTTCAAAAGAAATGGGAAGGTGATTTGTATATGAAAGGAGAGCGAGAAACTCTATCAATGGAACTTTGCTTTGGCAAAAAATGTAAAGCCTCTACTTTTCTAGAATTTGTATCATTTAAAGATGTATTAATGAGTCTCTATGAACCACTCCTAAAAAACAGTAACTAATCTAGAAACTAAAATGAAGCCAAATAAAAGCAATCTCTTTAAAAATATTAAAACTCTCTTATCAAAATGGGGATTCAGTAAAAAGGGGTTATTGAATAATTCAAAAGGAGAGTGGTATTTATTTTCACAAATATTTTTAATCATCCTACATTTTATACCTCCCTATCCAAAAATAAAGCATATAGCATTTTCAATAGATACATTTTGTACAATTCTTGGGGTAGCAATTTCGATGATAGGTCTATTCACTATCGTTAAAGCATTTATAGATTTAGGAGAGAACCTCACACCACTTCCTTATCCAATGAATGAATCAAGTCTGATAAAAAATAAGTCATACAAAAATGCTCGTCACCCTCTTTATAAAGGATTAATATTTACTTCTTTAGGAATATGTATTTTGTCATTGAGTTTAATACATTTTACTCTACTCATATCATTAGCCTACATTTTAAAAATAAAAGCCTTAAAAGAAGAAGAAAAACTGAAAGTTAGATTTCCTGAATACAAAGAATATATAAAAGAAGTACCGGCTATTATAAAAAATGTAAAATATTTAGATTGGAGGTCCTAAATGTTAAACATAATAAATTTATTCAATCCTAACCAAGGCATAAAATACACAAAAATACTTAAATATTATTTTTTATAATCCCTATGAAATAAATATGGCTAATATAAAATTATTTGAAGCGAATAAATATCCATTAGCCAATGGAATGAGGCTAATAGAAGCTAGTGCTGGAACAGGTAAAACATTTTCTCTTTCTCATCTTGTATTAAGGTTATTGGCTGAAAGAGAATATTCTATAAATGAGATACTAGTCGTTAGTTTTACAGAAGCGACAGCATCAGAAATAAAAGCAAGAATTATTGAAAGATTAATTTTAGCATTAAAAATAATTGAATCAATAAATACAAATCTGAAACCATATAAAATTGACAACGTATTAAATGAATGGGTGAAATTAAATATAACATCTAAAAAACGTGCTTTATATATATCTTCGTTACTCTTAGAGGCATTAGAGAGAATTGAAACTGCTGATATTACAACAATTCATGGATTTTGTAGTAAGTCAATTCGTAGAGAGGCTATTGAAAATGGAAATAGTTTAAACCCAACGATTGAAAAAGATTCAAAATCACTAATAATTGAAATTGTAGAAGAATATTGGAAAAAAGAAATATTAGGAATAGAAATTTCTGAATTAAAAGGGATTTTTAAAACTAATTTCAATCGTAAGAATTTAATAGAAGTTCTTAATGCATTGGATAATGATCCAAATAATACTTTCATAAAAACATTTAATGACTTAAAAATAGAAGAAAGTCTTTCAAATCAGTTAAATAATTATATTGATTCATTGTGGATAGAATTTACTACTCTATGGAAAGAAAAGGGCAGGGAGCTTGAAGATAGATTCATACAGATTGCTGAGGATTTAAAGTCTCAAGGTATTACAGATACAAAGCCATACTCATTCAAGCCTAGAAAAAATCGTTATGATCTTTTAAATGGCTGGATTGAAGGGTATGAAAAGACAAAGCGGCCATCATATGAGGATATTCAAAGTCAAAGCCTTATAAATAAATATTTTCATCCTAAAAATATTTACCAATTAGAGAGAAAGTATAAAATTGATTTTTGTTCAAAAGAAATTAAATCTATTCTTGATATTATAGGAGATTTATATGATAGTCCAGCCGAATTAGTTTGGGAACATGCTTTGTTGTGGACTAAGAGAGAGCTTGAAAAAAGAAAATCAAAAAAGGGGTTGATAAATTATTCAGATCTACTTAAATTATTAGATCCTAAAAATTTAAATAGCAATGAAACTAAAGATGAAGTTAATACAATTAATATCTATAAAAACTTAAAACATAGATACAAAGTAGCCTTAATCGATGAGTTCCAAGATACTGATCCAGTCCAGTTAAGATTACTAATAGAAGCCTTTGGCAATAGATCATCACATCTATTACTAATGATTGGAGATCCAAAACAAGCAATCTACAGTTTCAGAGGTGGAAGCTTAAATACATATATGAAAGCCAGAGAAACTTGTGATCAAATTCATTTAATGAATGCTAATTATAGAAGTACAAAACCTTTAATTCTAATACTAAATAAATTATTTATTGATGGATTAAAAAGATCAAATCTATCAACTCAAGAACTTAATCCATGTTCACAAGAAGATCCACTAAACTTGAAAGGAATAAAAGAACCATTAAAGATAATAAACCTAATAGATAATCATAATATAGAAAACATACAAAGATTAAAATTAGAATCAAAAAGCAAAATAGAGGATAAAATCCCGAAAGTTATTGGATATTATTTGTTAGAGCTTTTAAGCAATAATCCCAAAGATTTAAACCCCTCAGATATTTGCATACTAGTCAATAGACACGATCAAGCTACAAGCATACATAGGTATTTATCAAAAATAAAGATTCCTGCACAACTCCTAAGTAATGAAAATATATTTACTAAAGAAGGTGCTCAAATCCTACAGTTTTTTATTAACTGTATTGTCAGTCCACATAATCAAGAAAAGCTCGCACTTCTAGCTTGTTCCGAGCTGATGCAATGGAAAAAGAAAAAACTGATTGAATCAAAAATTAATGGTGATTTTGATTCATTATCTTCGAAGTTCGATAAACTTGCAAAATTATTTCCTAAGATTGGATTATTAGGCTGTTTATCAAAATTTTTAGAAGGAAAATCAATAGCCGATCTTTCAAATAGGGGAACTTTGTTGAGTGATCTTTATCAAAGCTCTCAGTTAGTAGACGAACAGATTCATCGTCAGAAATTTAATGCTTTAAGAGCATCACAATGGCTTAGTAGTCAACGGTTCCAGTCATTCGAGTCAATACCTGAAGAATATCAACCTAATAGCGCCATTAGTAATAGCTCAGTAAATATAATTACAATCCACAAGAGTAAAGGACTTCAATTTAAAATAGTAATTTGTCCATATTTGTGGCAAAAACCTCCAGATAAAAAAAGTCATTTATGGAAAGACAATCAAAATCTATTGATTTCTAAAAAGTATAAATGGCATAAAAAATATATTACGTATCAAAATTTTATCAGAAAAGAATCATTAAATGAAGCAGAGCGGTTAGCTTACGTTGCTTTTACAAGAGCTAAAAAACAATTAATAGTTCTTTGGGCAAAGGCTGCTGGTCAAGAAGGGAACCCTCTTTCAGGATTTTTATTTGGATCTGAATCAATAAATCTAGATATAGAAAAGCATACAAGAGAAATGATGGAACAGTCATTCAAGGAAAGAGAACTAAAAGTTGATATTCAAGATATGAAAGCAGTTGAAACTAATAAAGTATGGACTCAAACTAAACGTGAAGTTAAATTTTCACTTGGAGAAATCCCTAACCATCAGTTTGAGAATAGTTGGGGAAGGTATAGTTTTTCAAAATGGATAACACAAAAAAATGAGGAATTGATTCTAAAAGACTTATCAGATGAATTAAATGAAGATCATACATTTAAAAATGAAATTGAAGATGACTCTCTACAAGAAATTGATCAAGTATTTAAAGATCAAGATCAAAGAAATAAAAGATTAGAAGCTAAGATATGGTCAGAAAGTCCTATTAGTAATTTCCCTCGAGGACCTATAGCAGGAACTTGTCTTCATAAAATACTTGAAAGAGTAGATTTCAATGATATTGAAAATCAACTACAAATTTCAACTATAATAGAAGAAGAATTAAATATAGTTAATATAAGTAATTCATTTGTTGAACCAATTAAGATTTTATTAAAGAGAATTGCAAATATCCCTTTAGGAGGTCCTTTAGGTAAATTTAAAATGAAAAATTTAAATTCTAAAAGCTCTCTCAAAGAATTAAAATTTGATATTCCAATTTGTCATGAAACTAATCCCCTTAATACTCACACATTATCATCAATATTTAGAGAAGATGTTCAAAATAAATATGGCTCAGACTATATCAATAAATTGATGAATCTAAATATATATAGCAGCGGGTTCCTAACCGGATCCATAGACCAAGTTTTTGCAGAAAACTCAAATCATGAAACTGCTAAATGGTGGGTTTTAGATTGGAAAAGTAACTGGATAGGCACTCCGCGATCAAAAGGGGATGGCTTTTCTTGTGGTCCCTCAAATTATTCAATTTCCAGAATGGATGAAGAAATGTGCCATCACCACTATCCACTACAAGCCCATATTTATTTACTTGCTTTACATAGATTTTTAAATTGGAGGCTCCCCGATTATTCACCTCAAAAACATCTTGGAGGTTACATTTATGTGTTTCTGAGAGGACTCCCAGATAATGAAGATTTAGAAGAAAGAAATTTCACTAAAAGTACTCCAGGCTTAATCGTCGAAGCGGCTCCCATTGAAAGAATTAAGAAATTAGATCTATTATTTAAAGGACAACATAAATGAAAGTATCCCTGAAAAATAAATTTTCAACTGATTTAAATAAAGCATTATTAGCTACTCTAATTCGCTATTTCCCGCCTGTTGAGTTTGATGAGGCTTTAACTGATGTCGTAAATGTATTAATGGATGGATTTTCAAGAGGTGATGTTTATATAAACATGAAAGAAATCCCTAAACGTCTTGAACTTAAATACTCAGGTTGGCCCAGCTGTCATGTGGAAGCTTTGTTAAAGAGTGGCTGGACTAAAGGAGATAACTCTCCGATAGTATTGAGAGGGGATTTAATAAGTTGGCGTCGAACACATAATGAGATAGTTGAGACCATTAATAAAATACTCGTAAGGAATCAACCTATTAATAATCTTTCTAAGGAATTACCTGATCGAATTTATGCTAAGAATCTAGAGCATCTAAATATTCAACAAATAGAAGCTGTTAACCTTGTACAAAGTCAACAAATCATCTTATTAAGTGGAGGCCCAGGCACAGGTAAAACTAGTACCATCCTTCAAATGCTTTTACAAGCACTCACAAGAAATCCGACTCTTAATATTGCATTGGCTGCTCCAACAGGGAAAGCCGCAAAGAAACTAAAAGACACTATTCAGGCGGGTATTGAAGATTTTGAAGATCCTATAAAAAATAGGCTTTCAAATATTCCTTCTAAAACATTACATAAATGGTTAGAGGCAGGACCAAATGGGTTCAGGAGAAACTCTCGACGTCTATTAAATTTAGATCTAATAGTCATAGACGAGATGTCAATGGTTGACTTGTCAACCATTAATGGAATACTCGATGCATTAACAAAGTCCTGTCAAATAATTTTAGTAGGTGATCCTGACCAATTATTACCAATAGGAAGTGGTGGCATATGGAGAATCTTGCAAGAGAAAGAAACAAAAACAAACTTTCAATCAAACTCGGTCAAACTTACAAAGTCATACCGAAACAAAGGAGATATTGCTTTATTAAGAAATACACTAAAAGGTGAAGGAGTAGATGCCTTTTGGCACCTGCTTTCAATGAAAGAAGATTCATCAAATACAAGTCAGTACCTTTCATCCCTAAAAAGTATTCCAGATCCCGTAGCAAGGACTCTTTTCAACCATAAAAGGAAACTTAAGAAGCTAACAGCTAATTGTATTAATTATATTCCTAATGAAGCATGGCAATCAAGCATGATTGAGGTAGAACAATCAGTTGAGATACTAAAACTATTTAAATTTATGGATAATCTTCTCATACTTTGTCCGCAAAGATATGGCCCCTGGGGTGTCAAAAGAATCCACGAGTTCCTGTTAGGGAAAAGATTTGAGAAGGACTTACACAATTGGGAGGAGGGAACACCAATCATGGCAAAAAGTAATCAACCAGAAATAGGTATAGCTAATGGAGACGTAGGGATAATTATAGGCAATGGTATGAAAAGACGTTTTTTATTTAATGTTTTTTCTGAGGAACAAAGACTAGCAACTCGATTAATAAACCCTTCAAGATTAAAAAGCTATGATGCAGCATATGCAATGACAATTCATAAAGCACAGGGGAGTGAGGCTGATCAAGTCCTTTTACTTTGGCCAGACACCTCAAAAGTTTCAAAAGAAAATAGTCTCAAAAATTTTTATTCTGATGATTATGAAAAACGAATGCTTTATACAGCAATAACTAGAGCAAAAAAACAATTACTTGTAATAACTAATAAAGAAGAAAACTTTTAAAGATGTGATCAACTTATTCCTAAAAGGATTTTTAAGATGATAAAATTAAAATTACAATCCCTTTAACAAGGCGAGTCAGCAAAGCACGGTTATATACCGATCGGAAGTTGTCTGCCTAATTTGAAGGACAAAAAGGCAACCATTATTAGATGACGACTAAAAATCTACATGAGGATTCCTCATGTCCAGTAGATCAAGATGTTCTTGAAGAGTCTAGTGAGGTGATATTAGATGAAAGCGAACAAAATCAAGAAAATGGATTTTCTTCGTTCAATTTTAGTGAGGAACTAGTTCAAACACTTGCAGAGAAAGGCTACTCATCGCCAACCCCAATTCAAAAAGCTGCTATTCCTGAATTACTTCTAGGTAGAGATTTAGTTGGGCAAGCTCAAACCGGCACAGGGAAAACAGCTGCTTTTGCTTTGCCAATTCTAGAAAGACTGAAAAAAAACGTTAAACATCCACAAGTTTTAGTTTTAGCTCCAACTCGTGAGTTGGCGATGCAGGTGGCCGAATCATTTCGCTCCTACGCTGCTGGTCACCCTCATTTAAAAGTACTTGCAATATATGGAGGCTCAGATTTCCGAAATCAAATTAACACCCTTAAAAGAGGAGTTGATGTGGTCGTAGGGACACCTGGGCGAGTCATGGATCATATGCGCCAAGGGACACTAAATACAAGTCATCTGGGTTGCTTAGTTTTGGACGAAGCCGATGAAATGTTAAGGATGGGTTTCATTGATGATGTTGAGTGGATTTTAGAACAATTGCCTGATGAGAGACAACTAGTTTTATTCTCCGCGACAATGCCAACTGAGATAAGAAGATTATCAAAAAAATATTTAAATAGTCCTGCGGAAATAACAATAAAAGCAACTGAATTGAGAGAAAGGCTTATCAGGCAAAGATATATAACTGTTCAAAATGTTTATAAAGTAAATGCACTTCAGAGAGTACTTGAAGCTGTATCTGAAGAAGGTGTAATAATATTTGCTAGGACTAAGGCTATTACTATTATCGTAGCCGAAAAATTAGAATCATATGGATATAACGTAGCTATTTTAAATGGAGATATCCCTCAAAATCAAAGAGAACGAACTGTTGAAAGATTAAGACAAGGTTCTATAAATATTTTAGTTGCAACAGATGTGGCGGCCAGAGGTCTGGATGTTGATCGAATAGGTTTAGTGATTAATTATGATATGCCATTTGATCGCGAAGCATATGTTCATAGAATTGGTAGGACTGGTCGAGCTGGAAGGAATGGTGAGGCAATTCTTTTTGTTAATCCAAGAGAAAGATCATTTTTAAGTAATCTTGAAAGAGCTGTAGGTCAACCAATTGAGAGAATGGATATTCCAGACAATGAACTTATTAACAGTAACCGAATTAAAAAACTTCAAGCAAAATTAGTAAAAGCCGCTTCAACAGAGAGAGATAACCCAGAAGAAATCAACATTTTACAAGAGTTAATAGACAATGTTGAAAAAGAGCTAGATATAGATCCAAAAGATTTAACACTTGCTGCATTAAATTTAGCAGTTGGTTTTAATGCACTCCTTGAGAAAGGAAATGAGGATTGGATCAAGCAATCAGCTCAAAGGAATACAAGAAATGATCGAAGAGATAATAAATACAAGCAACGCCGAAGAGGTGATTTTGATAACAACAGACTTGAGGATGAAATGGACAGATTCAGGGTTGAAGTTGGGCACCGAGATAGAGTTAAGCCTGGAAATTTAGTTGGGGCAATTGCTAACGAAGCAGGTCTAAAGGGGAGGTCGATAGGCAGAATAAGAATATTTGAGACTTACAGCCTTGTAGATTTGCCAAAGCAAATGCCAGATAATATTTTTCAGGCATTAAAAAAAGTCAAAGTAATGAATCGAGAATTACAAATTAATAGAGCTGACTAATCGAAAAAACGATAAATAAAATGCTAAATAAATTATTATTCAGCAGTATGATCATATTCTGTATTTTAGATATGAGTATCACCTTAAAAGCTAAGGAAAAAATAATTAGTACTAAAAATAGACTTATCAATAAAATCTGTATCGCAACATTAAAATCAAAACTGGACATGAAGAATAAGCAAAATTTAAAAGAAATTAGTAATTTTACATGTAAATGTTTTTTTGAAAAATATAATTCTGGATATTCGCTAAAAAGCTCTCGTATTTATTGTAGAGATAAAGCTTCTGAGAAATATAATCTCTAAAAAAATAACACACTAAATAAAATGTATAAATCAATTTCAAACAAAAAGAAAAAACCATTGGCCAGACTTTTAAGTAATCTTAGGGGTCAAAAGCGTCTAATTTATTCAGCTATTATATGCTCAACATTAAATAAATTTTTAGATCTTGCACCACCTGTATTAATTGGTATATCTGTTGATGTAGTCGTAAGAAAAGAAAGTTCTTGGCTTGGTTCACTTGGATTAAGTACCGTCTCAGAGCAATTAATTGCACTTGCAATAATTTCATTTTTGATCTGGACAGCTGAATCATTCTTTGAATATTTATATGGATTAATGTGGAGAAATTTGGCTCAGCGAACACAGCACTATTTAAGAATAAAGGCATATGACCATTTACAAAAACTAGAGATGACATTTTTCGAATCAGATAATACAGGAAGGCTTATGACTGTGCTTAATGACGACATCAATCAACTTGAAAGATTCCTAGATGAGGGAGCTAATAAAATAATTCAATTAATAATTACTGTTATTATTGTTGGAGGGGCAATGATTTTATTGGCTCCTGGAATTGCATTGCTTGCCTTCATCCCTATTCCATTTATTCTATGGGGGTCTATTAATTTTCAAACAAACCTAGCCCCTCGTTACCGAGAAGTCAGAGAAAAAGCTGGAGATCTTGCCTCAAGACTTAATAATAATCTCAGTGGAATGCTTACAATTAAAAGTTTTGCTACTGAGGATTGGGAACTTGAGAGGCTAAGAATCGATAGCAATTTATATCAAGAAAGCAATAGAAAAGCGATTAAGTTCTCAGCCGCATTTATCCCCTTAATAAGATTTGCAATCTTATTCGCATTCCTTGCAATATTAATTGCTGGAGGCTTCCAAGCATGGAAAGGACTAATGCCTGTTGGAACTTATAGTTTTTTAGTATTTATAACTCAAAGATTGTTATGGCCCTTAACGACATTAGGGCATATTTTGGATGATTATCAACGATCAATGGCATCAACAAATAGAGTTTTAGATTTAATAGATACTCCAATTAAAATTAAAACTGGGAAAATAAAATTAGATCCTAAGAGTGT
Organism: Prochlorococcus sp. MIT2302; assembly: GCF_059772385.1. NCBI lineage: Bacteria > Bacillati > Cyanobacteriota > Cyanophyceae > Synechococcales > Prochlorococcaceae > Prochlorococcus > Prochlorococcus sp. MIT2302. Next base: position 638,136 of record NZ_CM186285.1, read on the forward strand.
TCAAGGTGCAATAACATTTAAAGATGTTGATTTTACATATGAAGGCCGTTCTAAAGTGATCCAAAAATTTAATTTAGATATTATACCTGGCAAAAAAATAGGTATTGTAGGTGCGACCGGATCTGGTAAAAGTACTCTTGTAAAACTGTTATTAAGGCTATACGAAATCAGTAAAGGTTCAATAGAAATTGATGGAAACTCAATTGAATCATTAGATTTAAAAAGTCTAAGACGATGTGTTGCATTAGTAAGCCAGGAAACATATTTATTCCAAGGCACAATTGAGGAAAATATTTCATATGGATCACATATTTTTGATAAGTCAGAAATCAAAAATGCTGCAGATATTGCAGAAGCAACTGAATTTATTAATCAACTACCCCAGGGGCTAAACACAATAGTAGGAGAAAGAGGACAAAAATTATCTGGTGGACAAAGGCAAAGGATTGCCATAGCAAGGGCAATATTAAAAAAAGCACCGATACTTATTTTGGATGAGGCAACAGCATCTGTTGACAATGACACTGAAGCTGCGATTCAAAGGTCTTTAAAAAAGATAACAAATAATTGTACTTCAATTGTTATTGCACATCGTCTAAGCACAGTAATAGATGCTGACGAAATTATCGTCTTAGATAAAGGTAAAATTATTGAGAAAGGAACACATTATTCTCTTTTAAAAAATAAAGATTTTTATTACTATCTTTGGAAAATCCAAGCTGGTGAAAATAATACTTAAATTAGATAAAAAGAGTAAAAGAAGTAATTACTCTTTTAAAAGTATCTTTCATTTTTGGCCAGCGTTGTTCATTCGTACTAGCAGCAAGTGTATATAAATAGCCTCTATCCACAACGACAGTTGCAATTTCATGCCTACTTTTTTCTTCAAAATCTATAAAGTATTCAAGATCATAAAATTTATGATTATTGACTTCTCTCTCTGAAGCTTCGATCAACTTAATAGGATTGTTCATATCTTTTTCACCAAAGAGTCTTTCACCTACTGCATCAGCCCCACCCAAATCATCTAAGTCAACTTCATTTTCCAATTTTGAAATTACAAGACTAAGAGTTTCATCCGAATTAATGAGATCATGGTAAACAACCTCTGGGCCATTATCGACAGCCACTCTTGTCCAACCTGTTGGGAAAAGAAAACCATACTGTCCATTTTGACTTTTGAATGGTTCCAATCCAGACGCTCCCCCTGTAGAGCATGCTCCCAGTGTCAAAACTAGCGCTATTGCCAAAAGGGCTTTTAAAGATGTTCGAAAAAATTTGTTCATTTTGGAGGGCTCACCTTCAATATTTTGCTACGTTTCCAATTTAACTGACGGTAATCTTCTTTAAATTAGTGCAACCAAGATAAAACTCTGACTAAATTCAAGTTAATTGCTTCTGAACTCTGAGCGGCTTCACAAAACCATTATCAAAATTAATTGATCAATTTGAGCAATTGCCGGGTATAGGTCCCAGAACTGCTCAAAGATTAGCTTTGCATCTTTTGCGTCAACCAGAGGAAAAAATTAGACTTTTTTCTGAAGCCTTGGTTAATGCCAAGAGTCAGGTAGGTCAATGTAAGACGTGTTTTCATTTAACGGCAGGAGAGCAATGTGAAATTTGTTTAAATAAACAAAGAAATCAAGATCTCATATGCGTTGTGGCCGAGTCAAAAGATTTGCTTGCTCTTGAGCGAACTCGCGAGTACAAAGGGCTTTATCATGTAATTGGTGGCCTAATTTCTCCGATGGATGGTATTGGTCCAGAAATGCTTGAAATATCAAGTCTTATAAAAAGAGTAGATAAAGAAAGCATCAAAGAAGTAATACTTGCCTTAACACCAAGTATTGAGGGGGACACTACCAGTCTTTATGTTGGAAGATTATTAAAACCCTTCACAAAAGTCACTCGTATTGCCTATGGACTTCCTGTTGGAAGTGAGTTGGAATATGCCGACGAAGTAACACTTTCGCGTGCTTTAGAAGGACGTAGAGATCTAGATTAACCATCAAAGAAAAATGACCACAACCACAAGAAAAACAACTAAATATAGCAACATCATCCCAGAACAACGTTTACCTGATTGGATCAAGCCATCAATAGGTAATGCATCTCAACTAGAAAAAGTTCAGAAACTCGTAAAGGAAAACAAATTACATACAATCTGCGAGGAAGGTAGATGCCCGAACAGAGGGGAATGTTATGCCGCTGGCACGGCTACTTTTTTATTAGGCGGCTCGATCTGTACAAGAAGCTGTGCATTTTGCCAGGTAGAGAAAGGTAAGTCACCAGAGAAAGTAAATATTTTTGAAGCTGAAAAAGTAGCAAATGCTGTACACATATTAAATCTTAAATATGTAGTACTAACCGCAGTCGCTAGAGATGATTTACCTGATCACGGTGCAAGTCTATTCACGACAACAATGGATGCAATTAGATCATTGAACCCCACTGTCAAAATAGAGGTACTAACACCCGATTTCTGGGGTGGGAACAACAAGGACAATATACAAAAGCAAAAAGAGCGACTTAAGCTAGTTCTCTCTGCTAATCCTATTTGCTTCAACCATAATCTTGAAACTGTCAAGAGACTTCAAAGAGAAGTCAGGCGAGGAGCTACTTACGAACATTCGCTCAATCTTCTCAAATTTGCCAGAGAAATTGATCCAGAAATTCCTACAAAGTCGGGAATAATGCTTGGATTGGGAGAGAAATTTCATGAAATAATTCAAACTCTTAAAGACCTTAGAAAAGTTGACTGTCAATATCTGACTATCGGTCAATATTTACGACCTTCACTTGCTCATATTCCAGTCTCTCATTATTGGTCACCAACAAAGTTCAATGATTTTGCAGAAATAGCAAAAGAATTAGGTTTTAAAAAAGTAAACAGCGGTCCGTTAGTCAGAAGCAGTTACCATGCAAATAACACTTTGGATTAATCCATAAAAATCTGTAGCTACTCCGACCAACACCTATAACTTCTCTCAAAAACTGTCTCACAATTACCTACCATAAACGCGCCTGCACCTCCCCAAACAAGTCTTAGAGGTAAATCCAAAGGAGAAGATCCAACTTTACGGACAAGATTAAAACCACGACGACGAAAATAACGTTGCAAGATTTCATGTTGATTGTTTTCATCATAAATAGCCAATAACCTCGCACTTCGACATGGGGTCTCTTCTAAAGCCCAGGCCATAGTTGCCGCCCAGATTAAATCACCTACATAAGAGTTAACATTCCTACCAACCTTCATAGTGTCCAGCTGAAGTCCTTTAATATTTTGATATGCCCATCCTTTCATTTCACCTAGTAATTGAATTCTTTCATTACTGGTTATTTCGCCAACGACTAGCTTAAAAGACCAAAGACTAAGAGGTCTTCTAACTTGTATTCGCAGCAATAAACCTCTATCAGATGCTTCTTTTTCTAATAGAGTTAAATTAGGTTTAGTCATGAAGAGGGCCATATAGAATTCTCAGGTAGACGTTTCATTATTTCATCAATTTGTCGTTGTCTTTCTGCAAATCTAGCTCGATCGCTATCTGTAAATTTATCAACACAAGCATCACATTGTAATCCTTTAATATACGTTGATTTTTTCAAGTCCTCCGGAGAAATAGGCAATCCACAAGCATGACACATTCGGTGTGAACCTGGTAAAAGCTCATGATCTAGAGAAACACGTTGATCAAAAACAAAGCATTCACCATTCCATAAACTCTTTTCAGGAGTGACATCTTCTAAATATTTTAGTATTCCACCCTCAAGATGATTTACGTCGGGAAAGCCTTCTTCTATCAAATAAGAGGTGGCTTTTTCGCATCTAATTCCACCCGTACAATACATTCCTATTTTTATCGATGGATTCTCTTCAATTAGAGGTTTTAAATATTTTTGCACCCATGCAGGAAATTCACGAAATGAGCTGGTATGAGGATTTAGAGCACCTTGAAAATTTCCAATTTTTATCTCATACTCATTGCGAGTATCAATAACGACACTATCAGGATCTTCTAAAAAATCATTCCATTCATCAGCTTTTATATACTTACCAACAGATTTAGTAGGATTGATTTGTTTTAGCCCAATCGTGACGATTTCTTTTTTCTTGCGAGCCTTAAAGCGTCTAAATGCCTGTTTCCCAGTCCAACTATATTTAATATTGATATCCGAAACATTTAAAAGTTTCTTTAATGTCTCAATGAATTGAACAATCGCATCCTCATTTCCACAAACCGTACCGTTAACACCCTCAGAGGCCAATAAGATTGTCCCTTTTATTTCTTCACTCGATGCTAAATTTGTTAATTCTTCTTTGATTAATAAAATTTCTTGATCAAGAATCGATATAAAGTTGTAAAACGCAGCCACTTTATATTTTAATTTCTTGAGGCTATTCTCTTTTTTCATACTTAATTATTTTCAAGAAAAGTTAGCCGTGATCCCAGCATCAGCCAAAAGCTTGCGGTCTGCCTCTACCTCCGGATTGCTAGTAGTAAGAAGTGTATCTCCATAAAAAATAGAATCAGCTCCAGATTGTAGACATAAAATCTGAGCTTCCCTACCTAGCTGCTGTCTTCCTGCACTAAGTCTTATTCGACTTTTAGGCATAATGATTCTTGCCGTAGCTACCATCCTAACCATCTCTAATGGATCAATAGAAGATAAATCCTCCATAGGTGTACCCTCTACGGCAACCAAAGCATTTATGGGAACACTCTCAGGATGAGGATCTAAAGTTGCCAAAACTTTAAGTAAAGATGCTCTATCGGAAACAGATTCTCCCATACCAATAATTCCACCACAGCACACTGTAATTCCAGCCATTCGTATTCTTTTCAAGGTTTCAAGTCGATCTTGGTATGTTCTTGTTGAAATGATATTGGAATAATGTTCAGGACTAGTATCTAAATTATGGTTGTAGGCTGTTAAACCTGCATCTGCCAACCTAGAGGCTTGAGAATCACTAATCATCCCAGCAGTAACACAGGCCTCGAGGCCAAGTTCTCTAACACCTCTTACCATTTCAAGCATTGAATCAAATGCGCTCCCATCTTTGATCTCACGCCAGGCCCAACCCATACAAAATCTATCTGCTCCTGCATCTTTAGCAGCTCTTGCTTTGTCAAGAACTGACTTAACTTGAAGTGAAGGGACAGGTTGAACTCTTGTTTCGTTGTGAACGGATTGAGGACAATATGAGCAATCTTCTGAGCATCCTCCTGTCTTTACACTAAGCAGAGAAGCAAGTTGGACTTTATAACCTGGATTATAAGATCTGTGAACTATTTGAGCTCTCCACAACAAGTCCATTAGTGGCAATTCATGTATCTCTTTGACCTCTTCTAAAGACCAATCATGCCTAATATCACCTCCTTTTATTGAATTAAAATCTAAAAATAAGTCATCTTTAATATCGAATTTATCAGATTCTTGAATATTAGGATTAATAAGAGTCATAAAAGAATTTAAATATAAAAAAATATAATTCCTATTTAGTTTTAGCTAATAATCTATAAAAAAACATATAAAGCAATATATTCAATTATTAAAGTTATACGCCACCAAATCGCCTTCTTCGAGACTGATAGTCAATCAGAGCCTTCTTAAGAGTATCAGCGTTGAAATCTGGCCATAATACATCTGTAACATGAATTTCAGCATAAGCTAATTGCCACAATAGAAAATTACTTATTCTTTTTTCACCACTAGTTCTAATAAGCAAGTCTGGATCGACCTCGCTTGCTGTAAATAATTCAGAGGCGAATAAATTTTCATCAATCAAAGAAGGGTCTAATTCACCTTTAACTGAACGTTCAGCCAACTTCTTTGCAGCTCTTACTAATTCACGTCGTCCCCCATAGTTAGTGCAAACATTAAAGTGAATGCCTTGGTTATGAGAAGTTGATTCAACTGATTCTTTTATTAAGTCCTTTAATGCGGCGGGTAAAGGGTCAAGGTCGCCCAAGAAGTTAATTTTTACTTCTTCTAGTTTTAAATTAGTCAATTCACGCTTGAGAACACTTTCAAAAAGTGTCATTAGAAAATTCACTTCTTCCCTAGGTCTAGACCAATTTTCAGTTGAGAACGCATATACAGTCAAAGCTCCTATTCCCCAGTGACTACATAAATGCAAAGTATTTTTTAAAGCCTCAACACCAGCAGTATGTCCAACCGTTCTAGGTAAACCCTTTGATTTTGCCCACCTTCCATTTCCATCCATAATTACCGCAATATGGTTGGGCATCCGGAGACCATCCAAATCTTTGGGTATTGGAGACACCTCTCCTGAATTATCAGTACTTATCACAGAAGGGTAAGTCAATTTAAAGACTCCTTGCCGTCATTGATTATCCCAAGATTAACTCTGGACTGAGAACTTTTAGGGTCATTATTAGCGGAAGATGTTTTTAATGAAGAATTAGGGCTGGTGGATTTGGTTGAAGATGAATTAGAAGGATCAAACAATTCTTGCAAAAGGTCAAGTAATCTGCTGCTTGTGATAGGTCTTTCGAGTCGTCCTTGGCTAGCTAAAGATAAGGTACCTGACTCTTCTGAAACCACAACACAAATACATCGATCAAATCGTTCAGTTATTCCTAGAGCAGCCAGATGCCTAGTTCCATACCTACTAATACCTTGTCTTGAAAGAGGCAAAATTACCCCTGCAGAAATAATTCTATTTCCCTTTACCAAAACAGCCCCATCATGAAGAGGGGTGTCTGCGGCAAAAAGGTTTAATAGCAATTCAGATGATAATTGAGCATCTATTGGAACTCCTGGGAAGAGGAAATCTTCAGGGCGTAAATCACTGCCCATATCAACAACAATTAGGGCTCCTTTTCTGTTTTGTGATAAACGACCAGCTGCTTCAGTTAATTGAGCGAAAGTATTAGAGCTTGCCCTAAATTCTTTTTGAGTATTGCCAAGAATCACAGCTAATCTTCCAGTACCTAATAATTCCATTAATCTCCTTAATTCCCCTTGCCACAGAATTGCTAAAGATAATGAGCAGGCCAAAACCAAGGCATCAACAAGTTTTGAAGTAATTGGTAAATTCGCAAATCTCTGAACAAACCAAGCTAATGAAACCAAAAATAGATAACCTCTCAAAAGCCATAATGTTCTTTGCTCTTTAACTCTTGTAAAAAGAAGAACTCCAAGAGAAGACGCAAACAAGACATCAAGTAGGACACTCAAGTTTATAAGCCACCAAAAATTCACTCCTACTCCCCAACGTTATTTCAACTTACCTAATACCGGCGAATAAAGCGATCAGGTAATACATCTAATTGCAATAGATCTTCAGGAAGTTCTCTCCTTTGAATTAACTCGTCCAGACCATCACGAACCATAATTGTGGCTGGTCTTGGAATTCTGTTGTAATTAGAACTCATTGAGTAGTTATAAGCACCAGTTCCAAAAACAGCCAGAAAATCTCCACTTTCACAGGAAGGAAGAAAAAAATCTTTTAACAAAATATCCCCAGATTCACAATGCTTCCCAGCAATAGTAACTTTTTCAAGATTTGTATTCAATGGTTTATCTACCAAGCTCGCACTGTACAGAGATTGATAAGTTATCGGACGAGGATTATCACTCATACCTCCATCAACAGATAAATAGGTTCTAACTCCAGGAACAACTTTTTTGGCTCCAATCTTATAAATAGTAAGCCCAGAATTAGCTACAAGAGATCTGCCAGGTTCACACATTAATCTTGGCAAATCTATATTTCTTTCATTACAAGCCCTGATAACAGCATTAGAAATAACTTCAATCCATCTTTCAATAGATGGCGGATTGTCTTCTTGGACATATTTAATCCCTAGGCCACCTCCTACATTCAGATCAGCTATTGGATGACCAATTTCCTTTGCAATCTTGAACGTATCGACCATTACACCAGCAAGATCAATGTGAGGTTGAATTTCAAAAATTTGAGACCCTATATGAGCATGTAAACCAGTTAAATTTGCCCATTTATATGCTTTTAATTCTTCTAAAACTGACTTGATATCATCTGGATCAAAACCAAATTTGCTATCTAAATGTCCAGTCCTAATATATTCATGAGTATGGCATTCAATTCCAGGAGTAAATCTCAACATTAATTTTGCTGGTTTTTTATCGTTAGCAATATTTTTTAGCAACGTAATGTCATGATGATTATCTAAAACAATCGTCACGTTATTTTTATAGGCAAAATTCAACTCATCGTAAGATTTGTTGTTTCCATGAAAGACAATATTTTCCCCTTTTATTCCTCCTCTCAGAGCAGTAAGTAATTCACCTTCCGATACTGCATCAAGGCCAAAACCCTCAGAGGCAATTACGGCACAAATTGCTAATGAGCTATTTGCTTTTGAAGCATAAAGAGGAAGACTATCTCCTGGATAATGCTTTTTCAAAGAAGAGACATAGGTTTTGCATGCAGTCCTAAGTGACAACTCATCAAAGACATAAAGAGGTGTTCCATATTTTTCTGCGAGTTCACTAAGTTGACATCCACCAACTAATAATTTTTCACTTTCATTAATTTCCGAAGAAATTGGGGCTATGTTTAGATTTGGACTATGTATATCCCTATTGGGTTCAAAAGCTTTTGAGCCTTGCATGGAAAAATTTTAACTTGAATATTTAGCCAATCTAGAGATCAATCAACCAATTGGTATTCTTTTTAAAGAAAGAAGGATCAATCAATTAAAAGTTGCATATGAATCTCAAAATAATTGAACTTGGGATGATGCATATAAATGATTGCTTGGAGCTAGACCAAAAATCATTAAAAGGTCTTTGGACTAAATCTCAATGGGAGAGAGAATTGAAAGATTCTAAAAGGATTTGTCTAGGAATAATGGACCTAAAAACGGAAAAAATTTTAGGGCTTTGTTCTTCATGGTTAGTATTGGACGAATTACACTTAACTTTCCTTGCTGTTCATCCATTACATCAAAGGAAAGGACTAGGTAAATTTCTGTTGTCAGATTTAATCAAACGTTCAAGGTCTTTACGAACAAATCAAATACATTTAGAAGTTAAAGAGACAAACGAGCCGGCCAAAGCTTTATACAAATCCATGGGCTTTAAAACAATAACTAATAGATCTAACTTTTATGAAGATGGAACTAGTGCTCTACTTCTTATAAAAGAAATCAATAATTAACAAAAAAAAGTAATACTTCAGTACGGTTTACCGAAACAAAACACAAATAAATCGATCATTCTTTGCATCAATTAATACTTTTAATTATTTTTCAACGAACACTTAATATTTATCCTTTATAAAAAAAAACCTAACCGTACACATTTCACACTTAACCCTGATAAATTAGAAACAACAGTAAATGGCTAAAACTAAATGTTTGAGAGGTTTACAGAAAAAGCTATAAAAGTCATCATGCTTGCTCAAGAAGAGGCCAGACGCCTTGGGCACAATTTTGTTGGAACGGAACAAATCCTTTTAGGTCTTATAGGAGAAGGCACTGGTGTTGCAGCAAAAGTTCTAAAATCAATGGGGGTAAACCTTAAAGATTCGAGAGTAGAAGTTGAAAAAATAATAGGAAGAGGCTCTGGATTCGTTGCTGTAGAAATACCTTTTACTCCAAGAGCAAAAAGAGTACTTGAGCTTTCATTAGAAGAAGCTAGACAACTTGGTCATAATTACATTGGTACCGAACATTTATTACTTGGCCTTATTAGAGAAGGAGAAGGAGTTGCAGCAAGAGTTCTTGAAAATCTAGGTGTTGATCTAACTAAAGTCAGGACACAGGTTGTTCGAATGCTCGGTGAAACCGCTGAAGTTACAACTGGTGGAGGGTCATCAAAAGGATCAGCCAAAACTGCAACACTTGATGAATTTGGAACTAACCTGACCAAATTAGCTAGCGAATCAAAGCTTGATCCTGTAGTCGGAAGGCATTCTGAGATTGATCGTGTAATTCAAATACTTGGCAGAAGGACAAAAAATAATCCTGTTCTAATTGGAGAGCCTGGAGTAGGAAAGACAGCTATCGCCGAAGGCTTAGCTCAAAGAATTCAACAAGGCAACATTCCTGACATTCTCGAAGAGAAAAGGGTTCTAACACTTGATATTGGTTTACTTGTCGCTGGAACAAAATACAGAGGTGAATTTGAAGAAAGGTTAAAAAAAATTATGGAAGAAATAAAATCAGCTGGGAATGTAATCCTTGTTATTGACGAAGTTCATACTTTAATAGGAGCAGGTGCTGCTGAAGGAGCCATCGACGCTGCAAACATATTGAAACCAGCTTTAGCGAGAGGAGAACTTCAATGTATTGGAGCAACAACGCTTGATGAATATCGCAAACATATAGAAAGAGATGCTGCTTTGGAACGTAGATTCCAACCTGTAATGATTGGAGAACCTTCAATAAAAGATACAATAGAAATCCTTAAAGGATTGAGAGAAAGATATGAGCAACATCACAGATTAAAGATTACTGACGAAGCACTAGATGCAGCCGCCAATCTTGGGGATAGATACATATCAGACCGTTTTTTACCTGATAAAGCTATAGACCTAATAGATGAGGCAGGCAGCAGAGTTAGATTACTCAATTCAAAATTACCACCTGAGGCAAAAGAAGTTGATAGAGAATTAAGGGAAATACAAAAGAGCAAAGAAGAAGCAGTAAGAGATCAAAATTTCACCCAAGCAGGAGAACTTAGGGAAAAAGAAGTCGAACTTAGAGACAAAATTAGAAATCTTTTGCAAAATATTAGACAAAAAACCTCACCAAATTCTGAGGCTAACCCTATTGATAATCAAAATAAAACTAATGAAAGTGCTGATCAATCAATTAATCAGTCAGATGAATCAAAAGCATCTCAACCAATAGTTAACGAGGAAGATATTGCTCATATTGTCGCATCTTGGACAGGTGTTCCCGTTCAGAAATTAACAGAGAGCGAGTCAGTCAAACTTTTAAATATGGAAGATACCTTGCATCAAAGATTGATTGGTCAAGACGAAGCAGTCAAAGCGGTTTCAAAAGCAATTAGGAGAGCAAGAGTTGGTCTTAAAAATCCAAACAGACCAATTGCCAGTTTTATTTTCTCTGGCCCAACTGGAGTCGGAAAAACTGAACTTACTAAAGCTTTGGCGGCCTATTTCTTTGGAAGTGAAGAAGCAATGATACGCCTAGATATGTCTGAATTCATGGAAAGACATACTGTTAGTAAATTAATAGGTTCGCCTCCTGGCTACGTGGGTTTTAATGAGGGGGGACAACTTACTGAAGCTGTAAGAAGAAGACCATATACAGTTGTTTTATTTGATGAAATAGAAAAAGCACATCCAGATGTCTTTAATCTGCTCCTTCAATTACTTGAGGAAGGAAGATTAACCGACTCAAAAGGAAGAACTGTTGATTTCAAAAATACTTTGATAATAATGACTTCGAATATTGGATCTAAAGTTATCGAGAAAGGTGGTGGCGGATTGGGATTTGAGTTCTCAGGGGAGAATTTAGAAGATACTCAATACAACAGGATAAAATCATTAGTAAATGAAGAACTAAAACAATATTTCCGACCTGAATTTCTTAATAGATTGGATGAAATAATTGTGTTCAGACAACTAACTAGAAACGAAGTGAAAGATATCGCTGAAATAATGTTAAAAGAAGTATTCTTAAGGATAAAAGAAAAAGGAATATCATTAACTGTCTCAGACGACTTCAAAGAAAGATTAGTTGAAGAAGGCTACAACCCATCTTACGGGGCTAGACCTTTAAGAAGAGCAGTAATGAGGTTATTAGAAGATAGCCTTGCCGAAGAAGTTTTATCTGGAAGGATAAAAGATGGAGACAAGGCAGAAGTTGACATTGATGAAAGTAAAAAAGTAATAGTCAAACATCTTGGCAAAGATAGCTCTACACCAGAATTAGCTAGTGCTGCTGTTTAACTTTCAATAGAAAAGTTTAATGTCTATAAATAATCACAGTATTTCACCTGCAAAGGTTGTTAGAGGAGAGGGAGCTTGGATTAAATCCCTTGGTCTAATCACCATACTTTGCAAAAGGCCTTTAATAGTAGGTAGAAGTAGCTCTACAAAAAAAATAAGAGCTTCTTTCAAAAAAGATTTACTTTTAAGGGGTATTCAACCAATCTCTTTCGAATTAGATCATGATTGTTGTGAACTAGATATCCAAAATGCATGTCTAGTCTCAAAAAACAACAAATGCGATGGGATTATTGCAGCAGGAGGAGGGAAAGTACTTGATGCAGGGAAATTAATTGCTGATTTGCTCGGCATCAATTGCATAACCGTTCCATTAAGCGCTTCAACATGTGCTGGATGGACTGCTTTATCTAATATTTATACTCCCGATGGCAAATTTGTAAAAGATGTAGCTTTAAAAACCTGCCCAAGCTTATTGATCTTCGATCACACAATTGTCAGAAATGCCCCACCAAGAACTCTTGCTAGTGGCATAGCAGATGCCGTAGCAAAATGGTACGAATCTTCCTTAACAAGCAGTAAAAGCCAAGACGGTTTTGTGCAACAAGCAGTTCAGATGGCTCGGGTTTTAAGAGATCAATTATTATTAAATGGCCACCAGGCTTTCATAGATCCACTAAGCAATTCTTGGGAAACTGTTGCAGAAGGATGTGCTCTGACTGCTGGAATCATTGGAGGTCTTGGTGGTGCAAAATGCAGAACTGCAGCAGCTCATCCCATTCACAATGGGTTAACACAACTTGCATATACAAGCAAACCACTTCATGGAGAACTTGTTGGATTTGGCTTACTATTGCAATTAGATCTAGAAGAGAAAAATTCAACAAGTCAATTACCAAAACAATCTAAAAAACAGCTTATAAATTTCTTCTCAGAACTAAACCTTCCTATTTCAATTGAGTCAATTTGTCTTAGAGATACGACCTCGAAAGAACTTCATAAAGCCTGTGAATTTGCCTGTAAAAATAACTCAGATATTCATCAATTACCTTTTCAAATAAATGAAAAAGATCTTTTCGAAGCAATTCAAAGTTATCAACCATTGACTAAAACCTCCAAAATAATAATAAAAAATAATTAATAGCATTGAATCAAGAAGTGAATAAAAATATAGATAAAACAAATGCATCGAAGGCGTACATTAATAAAATTCGAAACAAAATTATTGATAAACAAGCAAGTAAACTTATTGAAGATCTTAAATGGTTAAGACTTGAGAATATTTCACGGAATCCATCTGATCTATTTCCAACAGTTTTAACAGGAAAAGGAGAAAAAATACTTCTAATCCATGGCTTTGATAGCTGTTTTCTTGAATATCGACGTCTCACACCATTTCTAAAGAAAAATAATAAATTAATAATTCCAGATCTATATGGCTTTGGATTTTGTCCTAGATCTAATGGTAATAGATATGGATTTAAATATTTAATGAAACATTTGAATTATGTTTTGGACTATTTCTCAACGAATCAACCCATAGGAGTTATAGGTGCCTCAATGGGCGGGGCTTTAGCTCTAGAACTCGCAAGACAAAACCCAAAGAAGGTGAATAAGTTACTGCTATTATCACCAGCGGGATTGGCAGGAAAAAATCCAAAAATACCGTGGCCCTTAAATCATTTTGGGGCCTTTTTCCTTGGTCAGCCTTTTGTTCGCAAGGGGTTATGTAGACAGGCATTCGCAGATCCGAGAAATAGTGTTGGTCCTGCAGAAGAACAGATCGCATCCATTCATTTAAAAGTTCCTGGATGGCAATCATCTCTAGCAGATTTTGCAGCCGATGGGGGAGTTTCTGACTGCGGACTCCCAAAACCAACTCAACCTCTCAAAATTATTTTGGGAAAACATGACCGAATCATTCCTAAGAATGAAAAGGAAGAAACCTACAGGAACTATAAAGAAGAAATAGAAATAGCATCAAATTCAGGACATCTTCCACATTTGGAAGAACCAGAGTTAGTTGCTGATTTATGGAAAAAATTATAAAACAAAATGATAGTGAAGCGGATTCAAGGAAAAGGAATTCTTGCTAAATTATTAGAGCAATGTGTAAGGATCTTAATACTAAAAGAGTGTAAGAAAATTAACAATCTTAAAATAAATATTATCTCAAGTTCTGCTAATATAATTAAAGGAGAAATAGAAAAAATTAATATTTTCGCTGAAAATATTAATTACAAAGATCTTTTATTCGATAAAATTGAACTAGAAGGAGATAATATTAAAATAATTTTTAAGTTAATCAATAAAGAATTATACTTTGTGAAAAATCCTATAATAAAATTCAAAATTTCTTTATCCAAAAAATCACTAAAATCAATTTTATTTTCTAATAGCTGGTATTGGATTAGTGAAGTGATTAGCAACGAAGTTTTTAATCAAGAGAAGTTAAAAGATATAGAAATAATCAATGATGAATTATTAATTAAAACCTCTGAAAAGAATATCACTAAAAACAAAGAAGAAAAGATTAATATTAAAACTGAAAAAGGAAAAATCTACCTGCGAAAAAAAAGCAATAAAAAGAGTATTCAGATTCCTATTGAAGATAAAATATTTATTGAAAATATATATATAGAAAATAATTTAATTAATATTATAGCAAATTCTCCTATTAGTATATAAATATTTCAAGAAGTAATTAATGGTGATAATAAAATTACTATATAAAAAACAATTGCCGGAGTAAATAAATAGCTGTCTATCCTATCAAGAATACCTCCATGACCAGGTAAAAAATCACCTGAGTCTTTTAATCCTGCGTTTCTCTTCAACATCGATTCTGTAAGGTCTCCTACGAGAGAAAACAATGCTACTAAAACACCAATAAATATTCCAATCAATATTCCAAATTCCCATCTAAGTAGATAACCAAAAAAGGCTCCGATTATTATTGAAAAAGAAAGTCCCCCAATGACACCTTCTATAGTTTTAGAAGGTGAGATTGGAGATAATAAGTGATTACCAAATTTCTTACCTACAAAATAGGAACCTATATCAAATCCAACGATCATAAAACATGTAGAAAAAGTTATTAGCATTCCAAAAGTAACAGATGTTGGCCAGTCAATGGGTATCAAGTTAAAATTATTTGTTAAATCACTTTCTAAAAGATTTCGTAACTTAATCCAATGACTTGGTAAGAATCCTAAGTAAAACAACCCGAAAATTGATGCCGCTACATCAGCAATGGAACCAGTTATTGGTTGTAGCAACAACCAACCACAAATAGCGGCACCTGACAATGGCAAAATAGCATCTGATATTTCAATTGAGATATATCCAAGAGAAGATAGTTGAGTGAAAAAAAGTAATATTTGGCAGGCCAATAATGTAGTCTTCGTAGCTGGCCTTATCCCCGTAAACTCTGCCATCCGAAAAAATTCTAGAAGAGCCAAATGAACAATTAAACTTATTGCGATAGAAAACCACCAATCACCTAAACAGACTATTAAAAAGCCAAAAGCCCCAACTAAAAGTCCACTTAATAATCTTTTTTTAGAAACAGTTAAAAACATTAAATTAGATGAAAAAAATATAGATTTCTTCTACAAAACATACTTTAAAGGATTTATTAATAATAATTTCATTATAGCTGATAAGTAGATATGTTTAATCAAGAAGTACTCTTATAAAGTCAGAGATTTGTTCTGGCCAAAATCTTTTTTGCTCTATCAACCAATCAACACGAGCTTCATCCAAGATCTCACCAGGAATCAATAATGGGATTCCTGGAGGATAAGGACAAACCATCTCAACTGAAATTCTTCCAATAGCATTCTGCAGATTTACAATCTCAAAATCCGATCCCCAAGAATATGAAACTGGCTTGCATGGCTTAGAAACGATGCTGAAAGGTGGTTTTTTAAAAAAACACGATTTCTGTTGGCCAAAATTTGTAAGGATTTCATTCCAAATTCCTACAAATCTTTTTCCTAATTTGTTGTGAGATGAAAGCCCAAGGCAAAAAGTTAGTGTTCCTGGCTCAGCTAATTCACCAATTATTCCTTTACTTATAAACCTTTTATCAACTTCAATACCACTCAAACCGAATCTTGAGGTATGAAGAATGATTCTTAATGGATCACTGTTTTCAAGAAGAGGAACTTTTTTATTAATCAAAAAATCTTTTAATAACTCAGCTTCTTCTATTCGGGATTTCAACTTCTTTAGCCCTTGGGGTGAGATAAGTTCCTTTATCGAACTTTCACAAGAAGCTAACAATAAAGAACTTGGGCTTGAAGTCTGAAGCAGTTCAATACTTCTATTGATTTTGAATGGATCAACCTTCTCACCTTGCGACCATAAAACTGCAGATTGAACCAATCCCGGAGCAGATTTATGAAGAGAGTGAACAACTAAATCTGCACCATAAGATATGGCTGACTTAGGTAAATCTGGTCTTATTTCACTTATGAAGTAAGCGCCATGAGCCTCATCAACTAATACTGGCAAAGAATGTGCATGAATCTCCTTAATCAGGGATTCCATATCTGCAGAATATCCTTGGTATGTGGGGTTAACTAAAACCACCGCAGCTATGTCCTCTTTAAGTTTTTTTGCTTTTTTTAGAGCTCTTTTAAGCCACTTACTATCAAAGACAGAGGCATGACCTCGATCAGTTAAGTAAGGCACATCGAAAAGTAATGGTATTAATCCTCCAAACAAACATGCTTGAATACAGCTTTTATGTATGTTCCTGGGCATAAGAACAGCTTGGCCAGGACGAGCGAGAGCTAGTAATGAACTTTGAAGTAAACCAGTCGCCCCGTTGACTCCATACCAGCATCTATCAACACCCGCTTGATAAGCAGAAGACTTTTGACTTTCAGCTATGGCCCCTTCACTAATTAAAGGGCCACCAATCTCGAAAAGCTCTGGCAAATCCCATATACCTGGCTTTAGTTTCAATAGTTTTTTTATCTTTTTTGGAAGAGCATTTCCTCTCACATGGGCTGGCAAAAAAAGGTTTTCGCTTCTATCAACAGAAAGCAAGTTAAAAAGCCTCATTGAGTAAAAGGAATACCTAAGATCAATGTAGTTAAATTAATCAGTAAGCAAATCAAAAGAACTTCATATAGCGGTAGCTAAAAGAACTTATGATGAATTCATGAAATACGATTTCAAAAGAGATTTAATCTGGCTAATTACTAGGCCGTGGATTTTGGTGCCTAGATTTATTCAAATAGTTGGCGCGATATCACTATTGTTAGCAAGACTTATTTTTCAAGGTTCAAGCAATGACGCGAAGACTCAAAAAAACCTAGCTAAATTTCTACTTAAAACACTTATTAGTCTGGGTCCCTGTTTTATAAAAGTAGGTCAAGCCCTTTCAACCAGGCCAGATCTAATAAGGAAAGATTGGTTAGAAGAATTAACAAACCTTCAAGATAACTTACCCTCATTTTCTCACGAAAAAGCACTTAAGATTATTGAAAGTGAGCTAGGAAAACCAGCGAATGATCTTTTTGAAGAATTTCCCTCCATACCAATAGCCTCAGCAAGTCTTGGACAGGTTTATAAAGCAAAGTTAACTAGCAATTACTGGGTAGCAGTTAAAGTCCAAAGGCCTCTTCTTATTTTCAATATAAGAAGAGATATCGTAATTATAAAAATACTTGGTGTTCTTAGTGCACCAATACTTCCATTAAATCTTGGTTTTGGATTAGGTGAAATAATAGATGAGTTTGGAAGAAGCTTATTTGATGAAGTTGATTATACAAAAGAAGCTATTAATGCTGAGAGATTTTCTACACTTTTCCATAATAACAAGTCAGTCACAATACCAAAAGTAGAAAAACATTTATCAACTGTAAAGGTATTAACTACAAGCTGGATTAACGGTACAAAATTAAAAGACAGAAATGAATTAGTTGTAAATAATTTGAATCCATCAAAAATCATTAGAACTGGAGTTATAAGCGGAATTCAGCAGTTATTAGAATTTGGATACTTTCATGCAGATCCTCATCCAGGAAATATGTTTGCTCTTGAAGGTCATAATGATGATTTAGGCAATATCGCTTACGTTGATTTTGGAATGATGGACTCAATTTCAGAAGAAGACAGATTAACCCTTACTGGCGCAATTGTTCACTTGATAAATAACGATTTTCATGCCGTAGCAAAAGATTTTCAAAATCTTGGCTTTTTAAACAAAGATCAAGACCTTAAGCCTCTAATACCTGTATTAAAAGAAGTTCTTGGAAGCGCAATTGGTAAAGATGTTGCATCATTTAATTTTAAAGAAATTACTAATAAATTTTCTGAATTAATGTTTGATTATCCCTTTAGAGTTCCCGCAAGATTTGCTTTGATTATAAGAGCTGTTATTAGCCAAGAAGGACTTGCTCTACGCTTAGATCCTGATTTTAAAATTATAGATCTAGCGTACCCTTATGTAGCAAAAAGATTACTTACATCAGATACAAATGAAATGATAAATATTTTATTAGATGTTATTTTTGATCATAACGGACACATTAGAGTCGAGCGAATAGAAAATTTATTTAATGTTCTAGTACAGGATTCAACTACCCCGGCAAAAGAACTGATTCCTGTAGCAGGGGCAGGTATTAAGCTTTTAACTAGCTCTAGAGGCTCACTAATAAGGAAGAACTTATTAATGAGCATTATTAAAGATGAAAGAATAGATACAAAAGATATGAAACAATTAATTAAGCTAGTAAGAAAAACATTCAATCCTTTAAGAATGGCTTCAAGTCTAACAAAACAAAACAAAACACAAGTTGCGTAGAATATTTTTATAAAATACAATAGCCAAAAAAGTTAAATAAGCCTAAAAGCATGATCAATAACAGTATTAAAAATATTTTCGCATTTATTTTAGCTAACTTAGAAGCGGAAGATATTCCAGATATAAATGAATTCATCTCTAATTACCAACAAATAAAGCCAATTGAAGATCCTTTTTTTTGGCTGTCTTGTGGAGCATTTATCTGCCTGATGTCTGGATTGATATTTGCAGACATAATGAAATCAAAACTAAATAATTGGTCATCAAAGAATATTTCACCAAATCCGCTACAAAATCCTAGAACAATATCAAGTTGGTTTTCATTCTTTACAGGCCTAACAATTATTTTCGCAAGTGCATTAAGTATCATAAACTTTTCTATTATTAAGTCAGTAATATTTTCCTCAATCATCTCAATAATTTCTGGCATAAGCATGTGGAAAGCAATTAAAGATTTACTAATCCAAGTAGAGGAGGGAACAGTTAAAGAAATAGATGAATTTTTTTAATGAAACTAGATTTTATACACTGTATTTTGAAATGAATATAGTATTTAGTTTATAAATAATGCCACTTAATAGATTACAAAAGATTATATCCGACTCCGGCCTTTTATCAAGACGGAAAGCTGACTTATTAATAAAACAGGGAAGAGTAACATTAAACGGAAGGCAAGCTGTTCTCGGAGAGAAAGCAGATCCAACCCTTGATCAAATTTTGGTCGACGGAAGAGATTTACCTAAAAAGTTAAATCATAAAGTTTTTCTATTAAATAAACCTTATGGAGTCATATCTAGCTGCGAAGATAATCATGGAAGGAAAACAATTTTAAGTTTTATTCCATCACACTTACGTCTTGGTATTCACCCCGTGGGAAGGTTAGATTTTGATAGCAGAGGAGCAATTCTATTGACCAATTATGGAGAGTTAACACTTAGGCTTACACATCCAAAATACTCCCACACAAAAACCTATCTTGTTTGGGTCAGTGGCAAGCCAAGTCAATCAATACTAGATAATTGGAGAAGGGGGATTTTACTTGATGGTAAAAAAACACTGCCAGCGAAAATAGAATTTTTGGATAACGACTCTCGCAAAACTCTTCTTAAAGTTATTTTGAAAGAGGGTCGCAATCGCCAAATTCGAAGAATAGCAGATCTCATTGGACATCCAGTTCAAGATTTGCAAAGAATATCGATCTCAAATATAAACTTAAATGGACTACAAGAAGGTAAGTGGCGAGAGCTAAAAAGGAAGGAATGGAGCTCAATAATCAATTAAAAACATTTGCATTTTATGGCTCTAAATTTTTACTTCAAAAAATCCTCATCCAAATTTTCTCAGGAGCAGGATAAACCTGTTTCTGAGAATGATTTTTCAGAAGCAATTAATTTATTTAAAGCTGAAAGAAAAAAATCTGGGATTTCTTTAGAGCAACTATCTAATGAGACCAAGATTTCAAAAAATGTCTTAATATCTATTGAAAATGGATGGAAAAAGTATTTGCCAGAGAAAACTTATTTGATTTCAATGATCAAAAGTATTGAGACTAAGTTCAATTTAGAGAAAGGTAGTTTAAACGGTTTACTCGCACAAAAAGATAGTATTGATAAAATATCTAGGTTTAGATTTAATTTCATAAATATTGACTTTCTTAATAGCTGGATTGGGAGCTTATTATATATTGTCTTTATGCTTTCATCGATATTAGCCCTTAATATTCAACAAAGATATCTTATAAAAATAAATAGTGTTTCGACAGAACCAATAATGTTAGAAAATACTATTCTAAAAAATGAAAATAAATTGAATAAAAAAGACAAGTAATGTTATCTCTTATTTTCTTTAGCTATGTCACCATATCTTTTTAAAGATTCTTGAATATTCAAATCATTTCTAGATAATCTCCATGACCAATTATTTTCTACTGTCCCAGGTTTATTATAACGAGAATTATTATCAAGATTTAATAAATCTTGCATAGGCGCTACAAATAATTTGGCTTTTGTTTCCATACCAATTCGAATCAACTCCCAAGAAGTGAAATTATCAAAATCAAGAATTCTTTCTCTAATTTGTTCTTTTCTTTCTTGATCCATTTCTCTCCACCAGCCTTGAGAAGTTGAATTATCGTGCGTTCCTGTATAAACAATCCAATTATCATTTTTAATATTCTCTGGCAAATATGGATTATCTAAATTCCCATCAAAAGCAAATTGAAGTATCTTCATTCCTGCTAATTCAAAGTCATCGCGCAACTTTTCAACATTTGATGTGATAAGGCCCAGATCTTCTGCAACTAAAGGAAGAAAACCACTGCAATCTTTTTTTATTAAACCTAGGATCTCTCTCCCTGGGGAAGATAACCAAAAACCATTCTCAGCTGTTTTATCTTTACCAGGAATTGCCCAAAAAGCTTCAAAAGCACGAAAATGATCAAGTCGTAAAAAATCAACTTGTTCTAGATGTCTTGAAATTCTTTTTCTCCACCATCTATATTTGCCGGCTTTATGCCTACTCCAGCGATAAACAGGGTTCCCCCAAAGCTGGCCGGTCTCAGAGAAATAATCAGGAGGAACTCCACTTTGAAGGTATGTATTTGAATTCGTTAAAATAGAAAACAATGATCGATTACTCCAAACATCAGCACTATCTTTAGACACGTAAAAAGGGACATCTCCAAATAAAAAAATCCCCAGATCTTTCGCAAGTTTTCTGATTGATTTCCACTGCCTGTCTAAATGCCATTGGAGCAGATTATGACCTAACAATTCTCTTTGATTATTAATTTTCCACTTTGCTAATTCTTTCTTATCCTTGGCTGCATATTTATCTGGCCATTCCCACCATGGAAGATCGTTGCTTTGAATTTTTAGCTCCATAAATATGGAATGATCATCCAACCAAAATTGTCTTGAGCACCATATTTCAAATTCTTCTTTAGTATTTCTGTTCTGTTTGTCCCAATAATCAACCAAAGAAGACCGCAAGGCCTTAACTTTTGAATTAGCTAATTGAAAATCTACTCTATCAACACAAAAAATATTTTCAGAAGAGTCTATTTCTAGATTATTAGCTAAGAAACCGTCTTTCACTAAATCATTCTGATCAAGGAACCATGGATTAAAGGCAAAACTTGATGGAGAACTATAAGGAGATCCAAAAGAATCCGTAGGAGCAAGAGGTAAAAATTGCCAAACTCCTATCCCAGATGCAGCTAGTTCATTAAGCCAAATTCGAGAAGGGTTGCCAAAAGTACCGCAGACAGGGCTATCAGGCAATGAGGTTGGATGAAGAAGGATCCCTGAATTTCTTTCTAATTTCACTTTTTTTATCTCTAAAAAACACGAAGAAAAACTAATAATGCTATTTTTTTATTAAATTCAAAATGGATTTCACTGTAAAATGGGAAATCTTTTTCTTAAGTATTAAAAAAATATATTTAGTATTTATATACTAACAAATCTAATAATAATTAAACATTTATTTTAGAAAAACCAAATCTTTTTTGAATTAAAACAAAAATTCTTATTATATTTCTTTCAATCAATAGCATTATTTATGCAAACTGCCAAAAAAATTTTTCTTTATTAAGCCAATATAAAAAAGCGATGATTTAATTTGAGATTTTATATTTTTCATTCAAGGAGCCTGCTCCTCTAGATGGCCCCTATTTCGATAATTCAGCTCTCTTTATCTTTGTGTTTTCAGCAAAAGCACCTTTAAAAATCTTTAGGCCTTTACCAGAAGTCAAATTATTAATGTTTTCAAAAGAAAATTCTTTAGAAGATATTTATAGTACCCCACCACCCAAAAAGAAGACAGGGCAATGATTCCAGGTTTCACAAAAGATGATGAGATCTTTTAAGAAAAAATTAAACAAAGCTTTTAGATGATCATGTATCAACATAAAGGTAGATTAGTAAATACTATTTCTTGCTTGCGGTGGAACGGTGACTAGTTTTATAACTGCAGCAAATCCTGACCCTACTAGTCTCAAGCATGACACTAATAGACTCAGATTGATTAGCGGGACATCGAATACAGCATTAGCAACAGAGATTGCGACTTATATGGGGATAACCAATGTCCCTCTAGTTTCAAAAAGGTTTGCGGATGGAGAGCTTTACGTTCAAATCCAGCAATCAATAAGAGGATGTGATGTTTTTCTAATACAGCCAACCTGTGCTCCTGTTAATGACAGCTTAATGGAACTCATGATCATGGTGGACGCCTGCAAAAGAGCATCTGCCAGACAAATTACAGCTGTAATTCCATACTTCGGTTACGCCAGGGCAGACAGAAAGACAGCAGGTAGAGAGTCAATAACCGCGAAACTAACCGCAAATATTCTTGTCAAATCAGGAGTAGATAGAGTATTGGCTATGGATTTACATTCGGCACAAATACAAGGTTATTTTGATATTCCCTGCGATCACATATATGGTTCACCGGTTTTAGTTGATTATCTATCAACCATGAAACTTGATGAGATAGTGGTCGTCTCTCCTGATGTAGGCGGTGTAGCTAGAGCAAGAGCCTTTGCCAAACAAATGAAGGACTCACCTTTAGCCATTATTGACAAGCGCCGCTCAGGGCATAATGTTGCCGAAAGCCTAACAGTAATTGGAGAAGTCTCAGGCAAAACTGCAATATTGATTGATGACATGATTGACACTGGAGGAACTATTTGTGCAGGAGCTGAATTACTTAGGAAAGAAGGTGCAAAAAAAGTAATTGCATGTGCATCTCATGCTGTTTTCTCTCCACCTGCTTACGAGAGACTCTCAAAAGAAGGCCTTTTTGAACAAGTTATTGTCACTAATAGTATTCCAGTGCCTACTAAATTAGATTTCTCTCAATTAAAGGTCTTATCAGTTGCAAATATGCTTGGAGAAGCTATTTGGAGAATTCACGAAGAAAGTTCTGTTAGCTCAATGTTCAGATAATTCTGTAAATTCACTTCAAAATTAGTTCCACTACCTCTCTTGTATTTGGTGAAATATTTGCTCTATTAATTTTTAAAATTGATTTATACATTCCCTCCTTATTTTGATCGACGTATGTTTTCCATTTACTAAAGATTTTCACCATTCTTGAGGCAGTTATTGGATTAATTTTATCTAAATCTATTAATTTATCAGCAAAAAATAAATAGCCTTGTCCATCAAGAGAATGAAACAACTCAATATTTTGACTAAATCCTCCTAGAACAGCTCGTATTGCATTTGGAGCCTTCCAATCAAATTTAGGGTGTGATAATAATTTTTCAATCACATCAATTCCTTGCTTATTAGGTCTTGACGCCTCATATGCGAACCATGAATCCAAAACAACTGCGTTATCATTCCAGAGGTTATAAAACAAATTTGAAGCTTCATTTGTCTCAACGCAATCAAGTGGTTTCAATGCTCCTAGTGCTGCCTTTGAGATAGTCATTGAAGAATGATTGATTGCTTCAACACAATTCTTTTTAACATTATTATCGCCCGCAAGAGTTAAATAAGACCAAATAGTTCCTAATAGCTTTCTTTGACCTTTGCCCTCAGGCCATTCATGGTTAATATTGGCAAATAATTTATAAGCTAGTGTTCTTAAGTCTTGAAGAATTCCTTTACCAATTAAAACTTTAAAATCAAGTGACTTTCTATAAATATTTACTGGATCCACTTTTTCAAATAGAGATTCCAATTCCGTTAAACCAGGAGTTTTTAAAAGAGTTGCCAAGAAAAAAGGATCTTTTAATTCTAAAGATTTCATGGATTGCTTTATAGCAAAAATAAACTTATCTTCCAATGAGGAATTTGCTTTGTTAAAAAGCCTATTTTTAATCATTTCACGCATTAAAAATTGACCAGAGTCCCACCTCGAGAAATAGTCATTATCGTTTAAGAAAAGAAAAAGATAATCATCTATAGACAAATCAGATTCCCAAACAACAGGGGAAGAGAAACGTCTAAAAATTGATAGAACTGGGGCATCTTTCTCAAATGGGAGTTTAATTTTTAGATTCTTATTATTTTTATCTAAGACAAATAAATTTTCCTCAAATATAGGTATAGGTCCTTTTTCTCTGCTATAACAAGAATAAAGAATTGGAATAATCATTTCAATATTTTCACTACTCTGATCACTCTCTATCTTTTGCTTAAAAGAGACATTTAAAATTGAATTTTTCGAATCCCAGGATTGATTAACATATACTTTTGGTGTACCTGATTTATAATACCAATTAAGAAATTTTGATACATCAAAAGGACAATTGCTTTCTTCTATATAGGCGCCTTTGATTAATGAATTAATGAAATCCTCAGTTGTTGCGGCAGTGCCATCAAAAGTTTTAATATAATTATCGATACCTCTAAAAAACTTTTCTCTGCCAAGTAATAGCTCAAGCATTCTTATCAGCTCAGCACCCTTTTCATATATAGTTGTTGTATAAAAGTTATCGATAGCCACATACTCTTTAGGCTTCACAGCATGTGAAGTAGGTCCCTTATCTTCAGCAAATTGAAAATTCCTAAGAAATGAAACATCTTCTATTCGTTTAAGTCCAGTGCTATGCAGATCTGAAGTAAAAGATTGATCTCTAAAAACTGTCAATCCCTCCTTCAATGAAAGCTGAAACCAATCTCGACATGTAATTCTATTACCGGTCCAATTGTGAAAATACTCATGAGCTATAACACTTTCTATTCTCTCTAATTCATCATCAGTCGCAGTCTTTGAGTCTGCTAAAACCAATTTTGAATTAAAAATATTTAGTCCCTTATTTTCCATTGCCCCCATATTAAAATGCCTAACCGCAACAATTTTATATTCATCTAAATCATATTCAAGACCATAAGTATCCTCATCCCATTTCATTGCTTTCTTTAGAGAATTTATAGCATGTTTTGTATATTTTTCATCTCCAGATTCAACATATATTAGAACATCAATCAATCTTCCTGTGTTTGTGATATATTTATCAGAAACTGAATTAAGCTTACCAGCAACTAAAGCGAATAAATAGCTTGGTTTAGGAAAAGGGTCTTCCCATACCACTTGATGTCTATGAACATTATTTTTTAATTTTCCTGAATATTTCTTATTTCCATTTGACAATAAGACAGGATATAATTTAGTGTCAGCTTCTAATCTTACTGTATATTTACTTAAGACATCAGGCCTGTCAGGATGATAACAGATACGTCTAAATCCTTCAGCTTCGCATTGCGTAGTTAACATCCCTGAGCTTATATATAATCCTTCTAATGATGTATTTCTAAAAGGATCAATTCGCGATCTTATTTTTAATTCAAACTCTGCCACTGGCGGACTCTTTATAATCAAGCATTTATCGGTAACTAAATATTCTTCTGACTTAAGTTCTCTTGCATTTATTGATATTGATAACAATTCAATTTGACTACCATTAAGAATAAGCTTTGTGGATTCTTTGTGCTTTGGTTTAATTATCATTCTTGATTGCAAAAAAACACAATCAGTTCGAATATCAAAATTTAAATCTATTCTCGGTATTAAGAAAGGATATTCAATATAGTCTGATAATTTAATAGATTCCTGAGTAAACATATTAAATAAATTTCTTTAGTTTCGAATATAATTTATTTCTTTTGGTTTAATTGTTCAACAGTTTTTAAGAATTTTTTCTTATCTTCATCTGGCACCATCTCCGGGCAATTCTTTATGGCACCATCAAGAATTTGCAAAATTGCTCCATTATATATATTTTTTTCTGGTAATTTTTCTTTTCCTAATTCTTTAATTAATCCACCATGTCTGCTTGTTATGAGCAATTCATAATTTTTCGCAGCCAAGGAAATAGCCTTCGGGAATTCAACTTCAATTTGTCTCGCCATACACAAATAGTTTATTCCTATTTGTCTATATAAAAAAATATCTTCATCACTAGCAGGAATAATATTAATTTCCGCTTTGTCAGTTCTAATTTTAGGTGTATTAGATTCGGACTTTATGGAGTTGCTGCAACTTGATAAAAATATTGAAGCAAACATAATTGATAAAGCCAAGATTTTGTGTCTTGGTGAATTTTTAATTTTTCTCAAGAGATTTTAGTCGGTAAAAAACATATGATGCAGGGAAAAAATCTATTGAAAATTCTTCACTTGCAAATTAAATATATAACATACATTGATTTCTATCAAAATAGATTTAACAAACTCTTCAGTTGGGATTCTTAATCCTTATTTCATGATGATTTTCAACTATCTTCAACTTATCGTTAAACCAACTATAAATAGTTCTGGATCTAAATTTATCTTGGTCTATTAAGCGCGTATGTTCCAATACGTGCCAATTATCGTAATTAGTATCAAAAATCAATTCGTGTTCATCAACTTGCCTAATGTTTGATATTCCTGAAGAATCGGTTAAATAAGAACAATCACGTATTAGTTGATGCCCTTGTAATCGAGCAATTATTTCTCCTTCACTTTTATAAGTTGGTCGTTTAATAAAAAAATCTTTTTTATCCTCGCACCACCACTTAAACCGATAGCTTTCAAATTCCGAATCTCGTTGATTTAACTTGCTTACATTTATGTACATTTCCAAATTAATAGCCTTTTCTTTATCAAAAAAATATTGTCTTTTAGAATGCCACAAACCAATATTTCGACCAAACCATCGCCTTAAATTACTGTCAAAGTTGATTCGCAGTCTATCAATGCCTACAGGAGAGTCTCTAGTCTTTTCAATACCAGATGAATGTGAAATAGCCATTTTCTGGAACTGAGAGATTTAAAAAGTATTCACTTAATTATTAGCCAATACCTAAAATGAGTCTCATTACCTTAAGGTATGCGTAATTATTTGGATCGCTCGACACTGTGGATAGTGCCGAAGCTCAGGACCGACGACAGTTAAAACTGTTGCTTGTGGCATCTCGCCATCATCTCTCAAGGAGAGATATTCGATCGTTAATTGAATATTTAGAAACAGAAGATAGTGGTTTCATTGTAAACTTAGAATTTTCAGATCCTTCTGATAACCCAGAGTTACTCGAGCTATATAGATTGGTAGCACTTCCTGCTCTAATAAAATTAGAGCCTTCGCCCAAACAAATTTTTGCTGGAAGTTCGATTTGTTCACAAGTTAAAACTTGGGTACCAAGATGGCAACATGAAGGGCTAATAAACTCTGTTGGCATCAGTCTTAGAGCAAAGACACTTGAATCCAATCAAACACAAAAAGAACTTCTTCTAGAGGATGATCTTCTAGTTCTCCGACAAGAAAACGAAACACTCACTAAAAAAATACATTCGCAAGAAAGTCTTTTAAGAATGGTTGCTCATGAATTGAGGACTCCTTTAACAGCTGCAGGATTGGCTCTCCAAAGTCAAAAGCTTGGACAAATAAGCATGTCAAAATTTCAAGAAGTCTTAAAGAGAAGGTTAGAAGAGATTGAACTACTCTCAAAGGACTTATTAGAAGTTGGAAGCACTCGGTGGGAAACTTTATTTAATCCTCAAAAAGTCGATCTAGCTAACTTAACTGCCGAAGCGATACTCGAGCTTGAGAAGCTATGGCTCAATCGCAAAATCAAAATAAATACTGATATTCCTTCTGATTTGCCCTCGGTCTTCGCTGATCAAAGAAGAATGATGCAGGTTTTACTAAACCTCATCGAAAATGCCTTGAAATTTTCCGAAGACAAAGGTGAAATTTTTATAACAATGCTTCACAGAACAAATCAATGGGTTGAAGTAATTGTTCGAGATAATGGACCTGGAATCCCATCAGAAGAACAACATCGAATATTTGTTGATCGAGTGAGACTTCCACAAACTTCTCAAGAGACAACTGGCTTTGGCATTGGTCTTTCAGTTTGTAGAAGAATTGTTGAAGTCCATGGTGGCAAGATCTGGGTAGTTTCTAAACCGACTGAAGGTGCATGTTTTTACTTCACCGTTCCAGTATGGCGAGGACAAAACAAGGATCAAGAAGCCTTGACGAGTGGCAAGGCGGGCCCGTAACTTTCAATTGTGACAACAATTACTTATTGAGTGATTTGTCACTTCATCTGGCCCCATCGTCTAGAGGCCTAGGACACCTCCCTTTCACGGAGGCGACAGGGGTTCGAATCCCCTTGGGGCTATAAATAAAATTTATTTAAAACTTTTTATAGTGCAAAAACCGCTTATTTTGATGGCAAAAATTTAAATGGTATTACCGTTTTTTTAATCCACCACTAGTAGAACAATGAAAGTAAAAAATTAGAAAAAATTTTTTCGGTTAATCAAAATCAATATCTAAAAGAATTTAATAGATGCATTTTGGAAGAAATCAGCTTGTGACGGTCTAAAAAGGTGAACCAGAAATTAGTAATATGATGATAAAACAGCTAAAAGTTACCACTTATTGGTAATCTCAGAATCTAATTTAAGTTTTTATGGCTTACTCAGAGACAAAGGTAGTTCTTGGTGGTCTTGCACATATTCCTATCATAATTGGTTTTTTCTACCTAATTCAAAGGCAATATTCATTTGGTGCAATTTTGCGAACTGGTAAAAATGCATTAAGCGACAAAGTTAAAGCAAAAACTACTACTGCTGCTAAAACCTCTGCACCTGTAAAATCAGCTTCTGCTAAAACCCCTACAACTGCAAAGCCAGCTGCTGCTAAAAACCCCACAACTGCAAAGCCAGCTGCTGCTAAAACCCCTGCAACTGCAAAGCCAGCTGCTGCTAAAACCTCTGCAACTGCAAAACCTGTGTCCGAATCAACCCCCTCTTCACCTGCAAAAGTACCGGCAGCAAAGAAACCCCATGCAGATGTGCCAGTAAATACTTACAAACCAAAAGCACCTTTCACCGGGACAGTAACCGAGAATTATTCAGCTCTCAAAGAAGGAGCAATAGGGAAAGTTCAACACATAACTTTTGATATATCAGGAGGTGAACCAGACTTCAAATATGTTGAAGGTCAAAGTTGCGGAATACTTGCTGCTGGCGAGGATGCAAAAGGTAAGCCACATAGGCCAAGACTTTATTCAATTGCTAGCACTAGGTATGGTGATAACTTTGCAGGGAACACACTCTCATTATGTGTACGCCAACTTCAATACGAAAAAGATGGTGAAACAATAAATGGTGTTTGCTCTACATATTTGTGTAACCTATCGCCTGGAGATAAAGTAAAAATTAGTGGTCCGGTAGGCAAAGAGATGCTTCTTCCAGAGGAAGAAGATTCGAACATAATAATGCTTGCCACAGGAACTGGTATTGCTCCAATGAGAGCCTATTTAAGAAGAATGTTTGAACCGACGGAAATTGAAAAACATCAGTGGAATTTTAAAGGAAAAGCTTGGTTGTTTATGGGTGCACCAAAAACAGCAAACCTTCTATACGATGCTGACTTTGAACACTACAAATCAAAATTCCCAGAAAATCTCAGATACACAAAAGCAATCAGCAGAGAACAGCAAAACACTAAAGGTGGAAGAATGTATATCCAAGATAGGGTCCTAGAACATGCTGACGAAATATTTACCATGATTGAGAATCCTAAAACACATATTTACTTGTGTGGACTAAAAGGAATGGAGCCAGGAATAGATGAAGCAATGACAACAGCAGCTTCTGCGAAAGGTTTGGACTGGTCTGAACTAAGACCTAAGCTAAGAAAAGCAGGAAGATGGCATGCTGAGACTTACTAGTAAAATAAGAAAGTCTGGAAAGCGATAATTATTAATTACTTTATAAATATTTTTTCTATATTTAATCAATCAATATCAATTTTGTTTTTGGACATCCGACCAAGAAATGGTGGAATGATTAGAAGCAATTTGGATAATATTTCAAATCCAATTGGCAAGGAATTTATCAATGAGCATGCCAGTAACAAACCCTTTGAGAATTGGACTTCGCCAAGAGCGAGTAGTACCTCCTCAATGTCTGGTTATTTTTGGTGCTTCAGGGGATTTGACTCACCGGAAACTTGTTCCTGCTTTATTCGAGCTCTTTAAGCAACGAAGATTACCAAGTGAGTTTGCAGTTTTAGGCTGTGCAAGAAGAGCATGGACTGATGAAATATTTAAAGAAAAAATGGAAGAAGCTCTTTCTTCTCGAATAAAAGAAAGTCCTAAAGAATGGGAATTGTTTTCTCAAAATCTTTTCTATGAACCTGTAGACCTTCAACAACCTGAGCACCTCGTAAAGCTTGGAGAAAGACTAGAAGTAATTGATAAATTAAGAGCAACGCATGGCCATCGAACTTTCTACCTTTCAGTTTCTCCCAAATTTTATGGAGGTGGATGTAGAGCTTTAGCAGCAGCAGGATTATTGAAAGATCCTAAGCGAAGCAGAGTTGTTATTGAAAAACCTTTTGGAAGAGACTTCAATAGCGCTCAGATACTCAATTCTCTGGTTCAGAGTTGTGCTCAAGAAAATCAAATATTTCGAATAGATCATTATTTAGGCAAAGAAACAGTTCAAAATATTCTTGTTCTCAGATTTGCAAACACGATTTTTGAACCTATTTGGAACAGAAATTATATATCGAGTGTTCAAATCACCAGTTCCGAAACAGTTGGAGTTGAAGATCGAGCAGGCTATTACGAATCTTCAGGAGCGTTAAGAGATATGGTTCAAAACCATCTAACTCAAATGCTTGCACTAACCGCAATGGAACCACCTGGGCATTTTGATCCAGAAGCCATAAGGAATGAAAAAGCCAAAGTACTACAAGCAGTAAAGCTTGCCAATGAAGAGAAGCCATGGGAATGCTGCGTAAGGGGACAGTATTCAAAAGGAGGAAGCGATGCGGATCCACTCCTTGGATATAGAGAAGAACCTGGTGTTAATCCAAACAGTACAACCGAAACATATGTAGCAATGAAGCTTTTCATAGACAATTGGAGATGGCAAGGGGTCCCTTTTTACGTGAGGACAGGAAAACGATTAGCTAAAAGACTTAGTGAAGTTGTTCTTACATTTAGAGAAGCTCCTGTTCATCTTTTTGATGCAGCTGGGGGATGCCCAACATCAAACCAATTAATACTCAGAATTCAACCCAATGAAGGAGCTGAATTTAGTTTTGAGGTGAAATCCCCAGGTTCTGGTATGAGAAGTAGACCTGTAAATATGGAGTTTTCTTATGATGAATCCTTTGGAGAGCCATCAGATGAGGGTTATGTAAGGCTCCTAGCTGATGCAATGCTTGGAGATCCAACATTGTTTACTCGAAGCGATGAAGTAGAGGCTGCTTGGCGTTTATATACTCCTCTTTTAGATAAAATTGAGGATTCCCCTTGGGAATTACCTGTTTATCCATATGAATCAAGGACATGGGGGCCTACTGAATCAGACTTACTAATTGGAAAAGATCAGCTTCTATGGAGAAGACCTTGAAAAAATTGAATCTAAATCTTTTATTCGAACCAAATTAAATGTCTCCTCAACTAACACTTCAAACGCCTCTTCAGCTACCTCCAGCTGAAATTCCTACTTACCTTGAGCAACTATGGTCTCATGAAGAAAGAGGAGACAAAGGAGCCAACACTTTTTGTTTAATTGTCTGGCAACCTGCTTGGATCGAACAAAAACTAGTCAAAACTGGAAAAATATCTGGGCCAGTAGTAGGTAGTCAAAGAAATGATCTTATAGAGGCTGCAAGAGAAATTATTTTAAAAGGTAATCTCCCCAACAGTACTTCACCATTAGATTTTAGAGTTCAATCTTCAATACAATGTGAAGAGCTAATTAAAAATGTAGAAGACCTTAGAGGGCAACACATTGATACTTCAATTAGTAATTTACAACCTAGAAGACTAATAACTATTGCACCAACAATTGAGAAAGAAAATAATTTAGAGACATTAGTTGCCGCATATTGTCCTCTTCCCGAAGAGGGCGGAGGCAAAACAGCTTGTGGCGACGTAATTGTTTTACGAGGTAATAAAAACGTAATTAATGATGGGCTTGAAATTGTTGAGACTCTTGTCCCTGATGAACTTCCTTCTTGGTTGTGGTGGAATGGAAGAGTTGATGAGGCTCCAGAATTCCTTCATGCTCTAGCTCTGCCAAATCGAAGATTAATTATTGATACTGCGCATGGAGAACCAAGCGTTTGCTTAAATTTATTACTTCAAAGGATTCAATCGGGCCAAGCTGTTAACGACCTTAATTGGCTTCGTCTTAGAAGCTGGAGAGAGACTTTAGCGATGGTGTTTGATCCACTTCAAAGAAGAAATGCTCTTGAGAATTTACAAAAAATTGACATCGATATTGAGGGTTCTCAAACAGTTCAAGGGCTTTTACTTGGTGCATGGATTGCCGATCGTCTCAACTGGAAACTTGAAAAGTTCATCTGCTCAAAAAAAGATCAGCTGAAAGTTAATTTTCTACGTCAAGACAACACTCTTGTTGAAGTCAGCATAACTTCTCTACCTATTGGTAAGCCAAGCATTAATCCTGGCCAAATAGTTGGTTTAAGATTAATTTCAAAAGCCAAGAACAAACAAAAAAACGATCTTTGTGTAATTCTGGCATCAGAATCTGGGGAATGTATGAGATTAGAAGCTGGAGGCATGGCAAGAATGGAACTTATTGAACAAGTAGTTCCTATTCAAAAGACCTCTTTAGAGAGTGATGTTGCTCGATTACTTTCCAGTAGTAGAGGAAACACAAGTCCTTTACTTGCGAGTGCGGCACCAATAGCAAATGAGATCCTTGATTTAGTTAATCAATCCAAATAAATATAGTCATTAGATGGCATGCGTAATTTCTGCTGTATCAAGTAACAGCGGTAAAACTCTTTTAAGTCTTCTTTTAATTTCTTATTTAAAAAGTATCAATAAAACAGTCCAAACTTTTAAAGTTGGACCTGATTATTTAGACCCTCAACAACTCGCAGCGGTATCAAAGAAAGCTTGTCGAAATCTTGATTTAATTCTCTCTGGAGAAAGATGGGTTAGAGAAAACTTTAATCGCTTTGGAGGATTAACTGATTATTCGTTTGTTGAAGGTGTAATGGGATTATTTGATGGAATTGGCAGTAGTACCAAAGGGAGTACAGCTGAATTAGCTAAGGTTTTAAATCTGCCAATAGTTCTAATTGTTGATGCCAGAGGGAAGGCTGCGTCAATAGCAGCCTTAATAAAAGGATTTAGAGAACATGATAAGGAATTAAAAATCGCAGGCGTTGTTCTAAATAATGTTCAAACTCCTAGACATGAAAAGATACTATTGGAGGTTCTTGATCAAATCAATATAAAGTCATTGGGTTCTTTACCTCCCTGCGAAGACTTATATCTTCCTACAAGGCATTTAGGTTTAGCACCAGCACATGAAATTCTTGAGTTAGAAATTAAAGTTAAGAAGTGGGCATCAATAGCCAAAGAATATATAGACATTGAAAGTTTTAAAAAACTTTTATTAGCTCCAAAATCCAACCACAAAATATATCACTTTTTGCCAAGGAAAGATCCAAGATTTATTCACCCAATCGCTATAGCTGAAGATAAAGCTTTCCATTTTAGGTATCAAGAAACAAAAGAATTGTTAGAAGATCACGGTATGCCAACTATTACTTGGAAACCTCTTGAAAATGAACAAATTCCAAAAGAAGCTAGAGGATTAATAATACCTGGTGGTTTTCCTGAGCAACATGCAAAACAATTAAGTAATTCAAAAAATAGCCTTAATTCATTAAGAATTTTTTCTCAACAGTTTCCTATATACGCTGAATGTGGTGGAATGATGCTTTTAGGTAAAAGTATATTTGATCTTGAAGGAAGAGAACATTCAATGTCTGGCGTATTACCTTTTAAGGTCAAAAAAGGTGATTTAAAAATTGGTTATAGAGAAGCAAGAAGTAAAAATAAAAGTCCTATTACCAGTCCTGGGAATAAACTAATAGGGCATGAATTTCATCGATGGGAATTAATTAATGAAAAATATAATTCACAAATAAATCACATATGGGATATCAAAGGATGGAATATGAAGATAAAGAAGGAAGGTTTTTGCAATCATTTAATTCATGCAAGTTGGATACATCTACATTGGGCAAGTTCGCCTCTCATAATAGAAAACTGGAAAAGAAGTGTTAGGAATTATGCCTAAAGTAAATTTATTTTCAAAAATAAGATTTTTAGAAATTAATCAATTAATAGTTTCTCTAAAAGAGCTTTATTCTTATTGCTTTTACTGTCACCAACAATCCAAACGCCATCGCTTGCTCTACTTACTGCGACGTATACAAGTCGTTTTCTAAATTCAAGATCTTTAGGCCAAAAAACATCGGAAGTTATAAACACTTCTCCAAAAGTACTTCCTTGACTTCTGTGAATTGTAAGGACAGAAGCGGGACCTAAAGAAGCGAATGAATCTCTAATAAAAAAGAAAAGTTTCCAAATCGAAGCGCTATTTTTTTTTCCTCTCTCTCTTGCTAAATTGCTCAACTTATTCAAAGAGAAGTCCAACTCGCTTCGAGATTTAGAACCTATTTGAGGCATTAACCTTAGAGAGAATTCTTTTTGATCACAGCTAACTTTAGCTATCTGAGTTTGGATAACAGGTAAAAGATTTTCAAAACTATGATTAATGTCTAAAGGGGCTAAGTCAAAACTATTTGGGATTACATCTTCTACCAGCAGTTCTCTGTTGGAACCAATCAAAATATCTGGTTCTTCTCCAAGCTCATCCTCATTTAATGAAGCGTTTACCATTACAGCCTTACGGCTAATTAAAACCTCACCAGGTAAAACCTGATATTGATCTGCCATATCACCATGAATAGCTCTTCTTGCATGAGGGACTAGATTATCAACAATTCTATTTGTATAGCAAAGAATTCTTGCTTTATCTGGATCATCCTCTAAAGAAGATAATCGTAATGTTGCCTTAGCTCTTTCAAGCCAACTTTTTCTATCTAATATTCCAACATTACCTTTCTTAGAATGAAAAATTGGAAGTATCGATGGCTGATTACAAGGGATTTGCCCGTCTCTAATTATCTTTGCCAATTTAAGAACAGGTCCTTGATGACGAACAACTTCTCTAAGTTCTGTATTTATTGCTCTTTTCATTAAAAAAACTGAGCTAGAGCTTTCTCCTACTGGTGGGAGTTGAGCAGGATCACCAACAAAAACCAACCGAGTCGAGTTACATCTTGCACATTCAAGAGTTATCTCCAATAATTTGGAATCAATCATTGATGCCTCATCAATCAGAACAAGTCCTAAATTCTCTAAAGATTTCTCCGTTTGATCTGTTTTCTCGCATATTTCGGCATCCGCCTTTCTTTTTAACTTAAGACGAAGCAAACGGTGAATGGTAGAAGGGAACCATGTTGGCTGAATAGATTCACTTTTCAATCCCTGCCTTAATACGCCTACAGCTTTATGAGTTGGTGCAACAACAGTCCAACTCAAACCTAATTCATCTACCTTTTTTAATAGTTTCATTGACAAATATGTTTTTCCACTACCTGCAAAGCCTTTCATTACAAAAGGTTTAAAGGAATATGGTTCCTTTAACCACTCACAAAATAATTCGAGAGATTTTTCTTGGTCCTTGGTTAAAAAAACACAATCTTCTTTTATTTTTACTTCTTTCACACAGCAAATAATCCTATCGTTTGCAAAATATGTAAAGGAGAGCCAAGGAAGAAAATACCTGGCAAAGCAACCATAGGTCCAACAAAACTGCCAACTAATACTTCAATTTTAGTATGTCCTAAAGACTCTTTTAAAATAGTTTCAGTCGATGATTCACTGTAATTATCTTTAAAAATCTCATTAACTTTTGCCGCCGTTAAACCTGCCGATCTTCTAATCCCAGCAGCATCATACATAACGACAAAAGCAATTGTTGAAGCCAAAGCAAATAAAGGATCATTAAAACCAAGCTGAAGCCCAATTCCTGCAGCAGTTCCTGTTACCAAAGCCGAATGACTGGAGGGCATACCGCCCGTTTCTATAAGTACTGATGGTCTCCATCTTTGCTTAAAAATTAATTCAAATAATAATTTAGAAAATTGAGCAATACCACATGCTGCAAGGCCCCAAGCCAATACAGCGTTATCAAGAATATAAATAAATTGAGATTCGAAAGCCGGATTGGTACTCATCTATCTCTACTTGTTATGTAATCAGCCAATGCAAGAAGAGGTTTTGATTTTTCAGACCAAGGATCAAGAGCATTTTTTGCTTTAGCAACTAATAGATCCGCTCTCCTTCTAGATTCCTCAAGACCAAGTAATTTTGGATAAGTAGTTTTATCAGCAATTAAATCTTTTCCTGCTGTTTTGCCCAACACTTCACTACTTGCTGTTACGTCAAGAATGTCATCAATTATTTGAAATGCCAATCCAATCCCTCTTGCATAGACACTTAATGCTTCCAGAAGCTTCTGATCAGCCCCACCAATTAATGCTCCACAAGTAACACATGCCTTTAGCAAAGCTCCTGTTTTGTGAAGATGAATATATTCCAAGGTCTCCAAATCAACCTCTTTACCTTCACAATCAAGATCAACCACTTGCCCTCCCACTAATCCAGGAGCTCCTGCCACTAATGAGAGCTCGCCTACTACTTTCAAGAGTCTCTCTGATGGTATACCCTTGGTCCGAATTGATACCATCTCAAAAGCCCTAGTCAATAGAGCATCTCCAGCAAGTATTGCTACAGCATCTCCATAGACTTTGTGATTAGTAGGACGTCCTCGACGTAAATCATCATTATCCATTGAAGGTAGATCATCATGGATAAGAGACATCGTGTGAATCATTTCCAGAGCTACTGCTGTAGGGAGAGCTTTTTCGACTTCTCCTCCAGCAAGTTCACAAGCAGCTAGACAAAGAATCGGCCTTAATCTTTTCCCTCCGGCCAAAAGGGAATAGCGCATAGATTCTCTTAATTTTTCAGGCTTTTCAGGGCCCAGAGAGGCATCCAGCGCATGTTCAACGCGAGCTCTAGATTTTTCTAGATACTCCGCGAAGTCAAAAGAAGCGATTGCTTCCTGCATGCAAAAAATTAATTTGTATCAATTCTGTCAGGACATTGTGATTCATGGAAGTAAATGACTAATAGTTAAAGGTAATCCACAATGTTTCTGCCACCTATCAACGGTATTTGCTAGGAGCATTGTTACTGTCATAGGCCCCACACCTCCAGGCACAGGAGAATAAGCAGCTACTTTATCTTCAATTTCAAACATCTTTACATCTCCACACAGTTTGATCTTTTTTCTCTCTTTCAGATTTTCTTCTTCAGCTTTAAGTCTATGAATACCTACATCAATAACGACACAATTATCACTTACATGATTTTTTCCTATTAAATAGGGCTTTCCAGCAGCTACAACAAGCAAATCAGCCTCCCTAGTTATAGAGACTAGATCTTTAGTTCTTGAATGAGCAACCGTAACAGTGGCATTTGCGGCTTCAAGCATTAGAGCCATTGGCTTGCCAACTAGGATGCTCCTTCCAACTACCACAGCTCTTTTTCCTTCTATTGTTATTTGGTTTCTCTTAAGCAGAGCCATAACACCTGCAGGGGTACATGATCTTGGGCCTTTTTCACCCTTTATTAATCGTCCAAGATTCAAAGGGTGTAATCCATCAGCATCCTTGTCAGGATCAATACTCCTAAGCAAGGAATCCTCATCCAGATGCGAAGGCAAAGGAAGTTGCAATAAAATTCCATCAACATTCTTCTGCTCATTCAAACTTTTAATGATTTCTCTAAGTTCTTCCAATGAAATATCTTCTTTTAAATGATTAGCAAAACTTCTAACACCTATTCGATCGCATGCTTTTTCCTTGTAATTGACATAAACTCCACTTGCAGGATCGTTACCAACCCTTATCACAGCTAAACCTGGGGGTCGCTTCGCAAATTGTGATCCAGATTCTATAGTCTGTTTAAGAATTAGTTCAATCTCCTGAGCAAGTTTTTTTCCATCTAAAATGTTTGGCATAAATAAAAATGAATACAATTACAATTAATCAACGCATTAAACCTAGCGTTAGGCGTAGGTGAAAAAAGCCTATGGCTAAATTACCGAGTCCAAAAAAAATATGGAGAATATGGTTAGGGAGCCAATCTCCCAGACGTCCAATACTTCGCTGGTCAGCAACTGACAAGTTAGGTCTACTATTGGTCTGCCTATTAGTAGCAATATTTTCAAGTTATAAGTTACTTGCTGTTCCGGATCTCAAACCTGGAGATATTGCTCAAATCAACGAAATAGCACCAAAAGATGCATTAGTAATAGATACAAAAGCACTAAAAGAGAAGAAAAAAGGCTTAGAAGACAATTTCCTCCAAGTTATCGATGAAAATCAAACAAATAATTTAGAAAAGATTGTTTTAAAGAAAATAAAAAAACTTCGCACCTTAAAAGATTCTACTTTCGAAGCAGATCTAAATAAAATTAATCCAACCGATTCAGAAAAGAAATGGCTGATTAATGTTTCCAATAGTGAATGGAAAAGCTGGGAAGAAGAGATGAAAAAAGCATCAAAGAGAATGTTATCTCAAGGAATTATAAATACGCTTGCATTTGATCAGCTTAATGAAGCTTCATCTCTACAGTTACTAGATCTAGGTGTCAAAGAATATCCAAGCAGATCATTAGGAGCGAAAGTATTATCGAGTAGTTTTTATCAGAAAAGTAATTTAAAAATTGATTATTCGAAAACAAATATATTACTTGAAAATTTAATAAATAATGACGGACTAAAAATTATTAAAGTTAAAAAAGGTAGCTTAATATCAAAGAAAGGAGAGCCAATAAGTTCTCAAGACTTTGATATCTTAGAACATTTTAACAAGGTAAGTCGAAGTCCTAGGCCATTAAAGTGGTTAATAACCTTCATAGAATCTATGGGAAGTTGTGGGTTACTTCTTATGATCATGAGAAGAGAGAAGCCCAGACTTAAAGCTAAGCATGCATTACTTTCTTTAACTTTATTATTTGTAGTTCAACTAACAAAAGACTGGCTTGGTCCGCTTGCAAGCCCATTGCATTTAATATTACCTCCTACACTCCTTCTTTCACAAGGAATAGGTACAACGACCTCATTAGCTTGGATGGCTGCTGCAAGTTTAATATGGCCAACATCTCTTGATAGCTCAAATGAAATTAGATTAATAATTGCTTGCATTGCTGGATCATTTATAGCCTTTTTAGGCAGAAGGATGAGAAGCCGTGCACAAATTCTTCAAATAGCAGTTTTTATACCTTTTGGGGCATTGTTAGGACAATGGTTTATATTTAATCAACTAATTGAAGCAAAAAATTTAGAATTTAATAATCTATCATTTGATACTAATTCTCTACTGAATGAAACACTTATTATAAGTGCAATGCTGATGGTAACGATATTAATTATTCCTATATTGGAAAATACTTTTGGATTACTTACAAGAGCAAGATTAATGGAGCTAGCTGATCAAGAACGTCCGTTACTTCGCCGATTATCTAGAGAAGCACCAGGTACATTTGAGCATACTTTAACAATTTTAAGTCTTGCAGAGGAAGGAGCAAGAGTAATTGGAGCTGATGTTGACTTAATAAGGACTGGAGCCCTATACCATGATGTTGGAAAGCTTCACGCTCCTAATTGGTTTATTGAAAATCAGAAAGATGGAATAAACCCCCATGAAGAAATCAAAAATCCATATAAAAGCGCAGATATTCTTCAAGCACATGTTGATGAAGGATTAAAGCTTGCAAGGAGATATCGACTTCCATCACCCATTGCTGACTTCATTCCAGAACATCAAGGTACTTTAAAAATGGGTTATTTTCTTCATAAAGCCAAAGAAAGAGATCCTTCTGTTTCTGAAAAACGTTTCAGATATAAAGGCCCTATTCCTCATTCCAAAGAAACGGGAATACTCATGCTTGCAGATGGTTGCGAAGCAGCATTAAGAGCTCTAGACGCATCATCATCGGATAATGATGCTTGCAAAACAGTAAGGAAAATAATTCAGTCTCGTCAGATTGATGGCCAATTAAAAGAAAGTAGTTTAACGAGAGCAGAAATAGAAATAATACTCAGGGCTTTCGTCTCTGTCTGGAGGAGGATGCGCCACAGAAGGTTGAAATATCCCAGTTTAAATTCAAGGTAGGAAATTAGTATCTATTGAAATGAAACATTTAATGAGTTAAAGCCTAATTCTTCTGTGACCTCTTCTACACCAGTAGAGTAGGGCTAATAAATTCAGAAAAGCAATAAGTAATGATAAGCCGCTAATACCAAAAAGATCATTTACTTTGATCAACCTAATTATCCCATAAGGCAAAGTTCCTGAAAGAGTCATAGACAAAGCAACTATTGATAAAATCACACCCCAACCTCTTTGAGCAAATAAACCCGCAGAAGCGACAATCCCAGTTGCTGCAGATGGCCAAGCAAGGCTGATAGCAATTGTTATATTTGCCGTTTGAAGAGGTGGTCCTGATCCAACTACATAGGCAATAAATGGAATTGCAAGAGTATTTGAGACTAAGCCAAACCAAGCAAGTGTCCAGTAGCCGCGCATTCCTGAACCCATTTTTAAAAAATTATTCCTTCCAATAGAAACATACGACCTTAATCACAATTTATTTTAAGCGAGAGACAATTGCAAACAATTAGATGGATAACAAACTGTTCTCCAAGTTCCATTTCCTGCAAGCACTTGTACACCTATTCCTCTGTCTTTAATTGTGCACTTCAATCCTTGTCCATTGCACCAAGATTTTGCAGCAAAAAGTGCTGCATCAATACTTTCATAAGGAGCATCTAGGACATGATGAGGAGCCCCATCAAGTCCTGTAAGTCGGTAAAGATTTCTTTTTAAAGCCATTTATGTGCGCTTATCGAATCGTCACAAGATATATTAATCTTTGAATAATGTTTAATGAAGTTTTTCTAAAAAAAAATTTACGCAACCCTATTTCACATATCAAAAAGGGCCTAAGTTAAACACCTTTTTTCTCTGCCTTGGCGAGATCATGTTGCGGATGAATGGATTTCCTTCCCTCAGCGGCTACTAATCTATTAAGCGCATTTATGTATGCTTGCGCAGCTGCAACAACAACATCAGTATCAGCTGAATGACCCGAGAACAGGCTTCCATCTCTTCTTATTCGAATCGTAACTTCTCCTAAAGCATCTATTCCTTCCGTAACGGACTTTACAGAGAATTCAATTAATTCATTCGGTTCTTCAGTTAGAGAGTTTAAAGCTCGCACTACTGCATCAACAGGACCTGTACCTAGGGAAACAGCGGTTTTTTCCTCACCATCTTCTCCAACGACAGTTACGGTTGCAGTGGGTCTTAGCGATGTGCCACAACTTACTTGGACCAATTTTAATTGGAAAAAAGCTTCTGGAAGTTGAACTTGCTCACTAACAATGGCTTCTAAATCACGATCTGTTATCTCTCTCTTTCTATCAGCTAAGTCTTTAAATCTAGCAAAAGCATCATTAAGATCTTCTCTATTCAAATCATACCCAAGGTCTTCTAATCTAGCTCGAACTGCACTCCTACCACTTAATTTACCTAAAGAAATTTTATTGTCTGACAAGCCAACTGTTTTTGCATCGATAATTTCGTAAGTGAGCCTATTCTTCAAAACTCCATCTTGATGTATTCCAGACTCATGCGCAAAAGCATTCGCTCCAACAATTGCTTTATTTGGTTGAACGACCATACCAGTTAAATTAGAGACCAATCGTGAGGACTTAGTTATTTCCTCTGTTCTAACTGCTGTTAAAGGGGTTGGAGATTCAGGAGGTCTCCCAAAAAAAGGATTAAAATATGATCTTCTTACATGTAAAGCCATAATCAATTCCTCTAAAGCAGCATTACCTGCTCTCTCTCCGATTCCATTAATCGTGCATTCAAGTTGTCTAGCTCCA
The DNA here is from genome assembly GCF_059772385.1 of Prochlorococcus sp. MIT2302. Classification (NCBI taxonomy): domain Bacteria; kingdom Bacillati; phylum Cyanobacteriota; class Cyanophyceae; order Synechococcales; family Prochlorococcaceae; genus Prochlorococcus; species Prochlorococcus sp. MIT2302. The sequence continues at coordinate 680,774 of NZ_CM186285.1, forward strand.
TTCTTTACCGCCTCAAGGAAATTTGCCACAGCAAGTCCTAAGTCGTTATGGCCATGAACAGAAAGAACTGCTTCATTTATATTTGGAACATTTTTGTTAATATTCAATATTAAATCTCCAAACTCAGAAGGTGTTGTATATCCAACGGTATCTGGAATATTTATAGTATTGGCACCTGAAGATATGGCTAATTCAATTATTTCATATAAAAAATCCAAATCACTTCTTGCTGCATCTTCACAAGAAAACTCAACATCATCTACAAAACCTTTAGCATAGCTAACCATATCTGGAACAATATCGAGAACTTCTTTTCTGGATTTCCTTAATTTATGTTCAAGATGAATATCACTAGTTGCGATAAAGGTATGTATCCTTTTTTTTGGTGCTGGAGCTATTGCATCGGCACAAGCTTTTATATCAGGTTTTGAGGCTCTTGATAATCCGCAAATAATAGGTCCTTCTTCTCCACCTACTTGCTCAGCTATTTTCTGAACTGCAGCAAAATCGCCAGGGCTAGCGAAAGGGAATCCTGCCTCAATAACATCTACGCCTAGTCTTGCTAATTGTTGAGCAATAGCCAACTTTTCTTCTAAATTCAGACTCGCGCCAGGGGATTGTTCTCCATCTCTTAATGTGGTATCAAAAATTAACACTCGGCCTGGATCTTTGGCCATAGCATGAAAAATATAAAAATAACTAGACTTTTTGAAGTCTAGAATAAATTTAATTGTAGTATATTTCTAACAAATTTTTACAAAAAACATTAAGTTTCTAACTAATCAATTGATCTTTTTCTTTTTTTTATTTCTAAAAATTTAAAATTTAAGATTGAACCTCAAATTTGCATGAAGAAATTCTAAGTAATAGTTCAAAATTAACTATTTCTAACTTACTAAATCACGTGTCTAATCTAACTAGATTTGGATTAGAACTTAAAGTTTATCTATTCTAGTGCGACTAAAGAGTATAAGTATCCAAAGATCTATTTCGAAAATCTTGGAGTTTTAATGGCTAAAGGCAATCTCGCCATAGTCCTGCATGCCCATCTACCTTACGTGAGATCAGAAGAACCTGGTTCACTTGAGGAGGATTGGTTCTTTCAAGCTCTGGTGGAATGTTATTTACCACTTTTAGAAACCCTTGAAGAGGCCTCGAATGCAAAAGATCAAACACCTAAGATCACAATAGGTTTATCGCCAACTTTGCTTTCGCTTTTAGAGGATGACCTATTAAAGAATCGCTTTGAAGCATGGGTAGCTATTAGATTAGAACTCTTAAATACATTTGAAACAAACTGCAGAGCAGCAGTCCTGCATCTAAAAAATCACTTTAAAAAACAATTAGAAAGCTGGAAGAGGTGCAAAGGTGATCTAGTAGGAAGATTTAAGCAATTACAATCATCAGAAGTAATTGATATTCTTACTTGTGCAGCCACTCATGGATATCTTCCGCTTTTAAGAGAAAACCCGGAAGCAGTTAGAGCTCAATTAAGAACTGCAGTCAGAGAACATCAACGACTTTTTGTGAACGCTCCGTTAGGCATTTGGTTACCCGAATGTGCGTATTACGAAGGCTTAGATGAATTAATGGCTGAAGCTGGCCTTAGATATGCAGTTCTTGATGGACATGGATTATTGAATGCAGAACCCAGACCAAGATATGGATTGTATGCTCCAATTTGCACTAAAAAAGGAGTTGCTTTTTTTGGTAGGGATAGTGAATCAACTCTTCCAGTTTGGTCAGCAAGGGATGGTTATCCTGGCAATCCAAACTACAGAGAATTCCATAGAGACTTGGGATGGGATTTATCGATAGAGAGTTTAAAAAAAATAGGTATTAACGAGAAAAGGCCATTAGGAATTAAATTATTTAAGATTACTTCTCAAAATACATCTTTAGCTAACAAAGAAGAATATGATCCACAAGCTGCAAAAGAAAGTATTAAAAAAGACGCCGAAAATTTTTTAAAAGCAAGAAAGAAGCAACTTATAAATCTATCTAATTCAATGCAAATAGAGCCATTGTTAATTGCTCCATTTGATGCAGAGCTTTTTGGACATTGGTGGTTTGAAGGACCAAAATTTCTCTCAAATATATTTGTCAAATCAAAAAATGAAGGTATTAAATTAATCACGCTAAAAGAGGCTCTTCAATCAACATCTAAAATCCAATTATGCAATCCTTCTCCATCTAGTTGGGGACAAGGTGGCTTTCATGATTATTGGTTAGACAAATCAAATGCATGGATTGTTCATGAATGGAGTAAAGCTGGGAGAGAGATGGTAAGTATTTGCTCAGATGGTTTAATAGATGAATCAAATATAAAAATAATTAGACAGGCTGGGAGAGAACTTTTATTGTGTCAATCCTCTGATTGGAGTTTTATTCTCAAGGCAGGAACAACTACAGAGCTTGCTAGAGAGAGAATCAACTTGCATCTAAAAAGATTTTGGATGTTAATTAATGCTATTAAAGATAGTAAAATCATCAATCAAAAAACATTTAAAGAAATAGAGAGAGAGGATTGTATTTTTCCTCTAATCTCTCCTATAGATTGGAAAAAGAAAATCTAAATTTTCTTTTTTATTAGAAAGTTAATCATTCCTAACCGAACCTTGAATGGGGCAATAGAAAATAATTTGAGCATAACAATAAAAAGTCTTGGCAAAGGAAGCGTATTAGTTAAATATCCATACCAATCTTTTTTGGGTAATTTAAAAAAAGTATCAAAAAAAGATCTTAAGAGGGATTCGTCAAAACTCATTAGACGTTGAAGTCCAAACTGATAAAGCCGATGTCTTTGGACTAATTCAGTAGTCCAAAGAGTATTCCATCCTCTTCTAGCTATCTGAGATGTAGGCAGAGAAGGATCTTTTTTAATTGTTTTTGCTATTACCTTTGCTAATGAAGGTGCTCTTCTTAAAAGTGATCCGACAAGGTAACCAGATGCAGGATGAACCATACTGGCCGAGCCTCCAAAAGCCAAAAGAGGTTGATCTCTATATGGCAATGGCAAATTCATAGGAAAAAGACAATGCTCTTCATGAATTATCTCTTCAATTTGAATTCCTTTGCTTGATAATCGTGCAATTAATCTTGCTTTTAAAATTTCAAAAGAAACAGGAGGCGCACATGCCAAGGAAGTTTCCTCAACAAAATAACTTCCATCTCCCAAGTCCATTGCATAAAGGAAAGAAGGGGGCTCACTTAGTTGCTTTGAATTCAAATGGTCAGGTCTGAAATCCATTAAGACAAAACGATTCTTCTCTACTGGAGCAGAGCTAAACTTCCCAACTACACCATACGCCGCCTGCTTAGCAATTTCATCATGATCAGGTCTTCTAATAAAAGGGGTTTTGTGACCGCTTGCATCAATTACAAGCCTGGCGAAATATTTGTTTCCAGAAGTGCAAATCACAGTTGTTTCTTTTTCACGAAAATCTATTTTTTTTACTGTCTCAACTTGCCAAGAAAGTCCATTGCATCTTTCTAGAAGAGCTTCTTGAAAATTAATTGAATTAAACAGACCGTAATCAAGAGAATGGTTTGTACAAATATTGCCTTCTTCATTCAAACCATCTCCAAAAAAACTAACAGTATCTTTCCACCTATATTTAAGTAACTCCTGCATATTTAAAGACTCAAGCTCAGAGGCCCAGATCCCATAAGTATTTGGCCAGGGTTCTAGAGGAGACTTAGAAGCTATTGCCTGAACTTTAATTCCTTGTTGAACCAACTCAGCAGTAATACAAAGAGCAGCTGGTCCTGCTCCCATAACTAATACGTCAGCAGAATCAATCAATTTCAATTGTTAGACATTGGATCAGTATTTATTGGTTCATCAATTGTGGATGATTCTCTCCCTTCCTCATCATTTGTTTGTTCTCGAGGGACTAAAACAACCTCCGACAACTTATCACCATTATCAAGTTTCTGAATTCTTACCCCTGTTGCAGCTCTTGATTGTTGAGAGATTTTATCGGCACTAGTTCTAACAATTACTCCTCTTTCACTAACCAATAATAATTCTTCTCCTTTTCCTAGAACCCTTAGACCTACAAGCTCATCACCATCTTTTCTGAATTTTATTGCTCTTAGTCCCATGCCTGCCCTCTTTTGCAAACGAAATTGTGTAACAGGAACTCTTTTCCCAAGTCCATTTCCTGACGCAACAAGAACCCAAGGGCCCTCAGAGACTGATGACTCATCCTCTAGTTCTTCTTGCACCTCACTTTTATCAACATGGTCAGCTAACTCAGTAGATAAAACATCCATACTTACAAGTGAGTCTCCAGACTTTAGATTCATTGCCCTAACCCCTCTTGCTGCTCTACCTAAAGGACGTAATTCGGAATCATTTAATCTAAAATGGATAGTCATTCCATTTTTAGAACCAATCAAAACACTGTCGCCAGATTCAGCCAATCGAACCCAAGTCAAAGCATCTCCACCCTCTAGACCTATTGCAATTAATCCATTTGCTCTAATTTTGCTAAAAGATGAAAGAGGTGTTCTTTTTATAAAGCCTCCCCTCGTAAGCATTAACAAATAGTTTTCATCATCAAAAGAACTCACAGAAAGTAATGAAGTAATAGCTTCTTCCCTTGGAATTGGAAGCAATTGAACAATGGGAGTGCCTTTTGCAGTTCTACTACATTGAGGAACTCTGTAAGCGGGAAGTGCATAAGCAACTCCTCTATCACTAAAAAGGAGGAGGCTATCATGATCATTACAGCTAATAAATTTTTTCACTTCCTCCTCTCCTTGGCTTCGGGTTCCTGCTTTACCTCTAGTACCTCGACTCGTTGCTTCAAATTCATTCACAGGCATCCTCTTTAGGTATCCTGTTTCGGTCAACAAAACAACTGATCTTTCATTTGCAATCAAATCAATATCCTCAAGACCTCCCCCTAGATCTAGTATTTCTGTTCTTCTTGTAGAATTATATTTATCTTTTATTTCATTTAATTCTATTTTTGTGATTTCAAAAACCCTTTCTTTCTTATTTAAAATATCTTTTAAATCAATTATTTTTTCAACTAAATCTTCATGTTCTAGTCTTATTTTATCTGCTTCTAATGCAGTCAGCCTTCTTAGCTGCATCTGCAAAATAGCATCAGACTGAATATCTGTTAAGCCATGAAGTTCTTGTAATTTAGTTTTAGCTGTAGCCGAATCAGAGGCTGATCTAATGAGACTAATTATTTCATCTAATTGATCTAAAGCTAATAATAATCCTAGTAATATGTGATCTCTACTTTCTGCCTTTTTTAGGAGATATTTAGTTCTTTTTTCAATAGTTTCTACTCTAAAATCTAGAAATACTTGCAACATCTTTCTAAGTGACAATGTAACTGGTTCACCATTGACTAATGCAAGCATATTTGCACTAAAATTAGTCTGCAAAGGAGTGAGCTTAAATAAATTATTTAAAACAACTTGAGGGTAAGAATCTCTTCTTAACTCAACGACAATTCTCATTCCATCTCTGTCACTTTCATCTCTTATATCTGCAATCCCTTCAAGTTTTTTATCATTAACCATATCAGCGATTCGCTCTATTAATGCTGCTTTATTTGTTTGATAAGGAAGTGCAGTTATTATCACTGCATCCCTATCTGGTCTACCTGTATTCTCAATTGTTTCTATTTCAGCAACTCCACGCATTGTTATTGATCCTCTGCCTGTAATGTATGTTTCTTTAATTCCACTTCTGCCAAGTATCTGTCCACCAGTTGGAAAATCCGGGCCTTTGATAATATTCATCAACTCTATTTCTTCTAACTCAGGATTAGAAATTAAAGCCATCAATCCATCAATCAATTCCCCCAGATTATGGGGAGGTATGTTTGTTGCCATACCTACAGCTATTCCAGAAGATCCGTTTAATAACAATTGAGGTATTCTTGCAGGCAATACTGTTGGCTCTTGAACAGATCCATCAAAATTATCTGCGAAATCAACTGTTTCAGATTCAATATCTTCAAGCAAGCTATCAGTGGTCAAAGATTGCAATCTTGATTCCGTGTACCTCATTGCAGCCGGTGGATCATTATCAACAGATCCAAAATTCCCATGCCCATCAATGAGGGGCATTTGCATTGAAAAATCTTGCGCCATCCTAACCAAGGCGTCATAAACGGCTGTGTCACCATGGGGATGGAATTTACCTAAAACTTCTCCAACCACACGTGCACATTTCCTGTATGGCCTATCACTAGTTAGCCCAAGCTCATACATGGCATACAAAATCCTTCTATGAACAGGCTTAAGTCCATCTCTCGAATCAGGCAAAGCTCTGCCAACTATCACACTCATCGCGTATTCCAAGTAGGAACGCGACATTTCGTTTCTTAAATCAGTCTGTATGATCCGATCGTCGGATTCCCCAGGACCAGTACTATTAGGCCCCAATGGATCAGCCATATATAAGTGTTTTACCAATTATAAGAACATCTGTGAATTAATAAACCTTTTAAAGTGAATAACCATACATCTGAAAGTAAATCACCCTAAACGAAATCAACTATTACAAAAACATGATATAAATTGGCTCAAAGCAGCCCAAATAATCTTCCAATAATGAAAGAAACACCAAAATCTTGATTATCTATTCCCAACATTTGCTCAATTTGGCACTTGAGTTGGTAGTTTGACGAGAACTTACAAAATTTAGGTGTGAATATTCAACTAGGACGCACCAAAACCGTTCGAAGAGCCTACGGAATTGATGAAATTGCATTAGTTCCCGGAGGAAGAACAGTTGACCCTGAAATCACAAAAACCAATTGGGAAATCGGTGGCATTAAAAGAGATATTCCCATAATCGCTAGTGCAATGGATGGCGTTGTGGATGTAAAGATGGCATTGGCCCTCTCGAGCTTAGGAGCCCTGGGTGTTTTAAATCTAGAAGGAATTCAAACTAGATATGACGATCCTGAAGAAGTACTAACCAAAATCCAATCAATTGGGAAGGAAGGATTTGTTCCTTTAATGCAAGAAATTTATAAGCAACCGATAAAAGAAGAATTAATTTCAAAAAGAATTCAAGAAATTAAAAAAGGTGGGGGAATTGCTGCAGTAAGCGGAACCCCATTAGCCGCGATTAAGTACAAGGGGTTAATCAAAGAATCAGAAGCTGACCTGTTCTTTTTACAGGCAACTGTTGTTTCAACAGAACACCTGGGGAAAGAAGGTAGTCAAAACCTCGACATTTATGATCTTTGCCAAAATATTGGATTGCCAGTTGCCGTTGGAAATTGTGTTACATACGAAGTCTCTTTAAAGCTAATGAGAGCAGGAGCAGCCGCGGTAATGGTTGGTATCGGCCCTGGAGCAGCATGTACCTCAAGAGGGGTATTAGGTGTTGGTATTCCACAAGCAACAGCTATTTCTGACTGCGCTGCCGCAAGAGATGATTTTCAAAAAGAAAGCGGAAAATATGTTCCAATCATTGCTGACGGTGGAATTATCACTGGTGGGGATATTTGCAAGTGCTTAGCTTGTGGTGCCGACTCAGTTATGATTGGATCCCCAATTGCAAGATCTCAGGAAGCTCCTGGGAAAGGTTTTCATTGGGGGATGGCAACTCCAAGCCCTGTCCTACCAAGAGGAACGAGGATCAAAGTGGGTACAACAGGAAGTTTAAAAAGTATCCTATGTGGCCCTGCAGTTCTTGATGATGGAACGCACAATTTATTGGGTGCAATCAAAACCTCTATGGGAACTTTAGGTGCTACCAATATCAAAGAAATGCAAAAAGTTGAGGTAGTTGTGGCACCATCTTTGTTAACAGAAGGAAAGGTTTACCAAAAAGCACAACAACTTGGAATGGGAAAATAAAGTTACCGAAAGATTTCATAATTAAATACAATCGCTAAAATTAAGTAGTGAGAGCCTCAGCTTTCACACTCCTCACACACAAAAATGCCCGACACGTTCGGGTTTTTATTATTAAATGCACTTAAATCAATATTCAAACTTCGTTTAAAAATGGCAGCAAAGCTTTTTTTAGGCAAAATACAATTGTTATGATCAAGTTCTTAAGACTTCCAAGGTATGTCCACAGCTTCTGCAGTAACTGATTCATCATTCGAACAAGAAGTCCTCCAGAGTGATGTGCCTGTTTTGGTTGATTTTTGGGCACCATGGTGTGGGCCATGCAGAATGGTTGCACCAATTGTTGAGGAGATCTCAAAAGATTTCGAAGGAAAAATAAAAGTTTTCAAATTAAACACTGATGAGAACCCCAATGTTGCTAGTCAATATGGGATCAGAAGCATTCCAACTTTAATGATCTTTAAAGGAGGGCAGAAAGTAGATACTGTTGTTGGTGCAGTTCCTAAAGCAACCCTCTCTGGGACGATATCCAAGCATCTCTAAATGGCAAATTGTAGATTTCGCTTTTCAAGCTCCTATTAAATGATTTCAGGGTAGATCTATTGGCAAAAATTGGATTAATAGATTATGGGATGGGTAATCTTTTTTCAGTATGTCAAGCTTTTAAAAGGGTTAATCAACCTTTGGATGTTATCAGCGATGTAAAAAAACTCAATTCTTGTGATGCGTTAATTCTTCCTGGAGTAGGTGCTTTTGATCCTGCTATGAGTAATTTAAAAAAAACTGATTTAATTCCTTCAATAACTGACTGGATAAATAACGGAAAACCTCTTATTGGAATTTGTTTAGGGTTACAACTTCTTTTCGAGACTAGTGATGAGGGAAACTCAAAAGGTTTAGGAGTTATAAAAGGACATATTCGTAAATTACCTCAAGAAAAAAATGAGAGGATTCCTCACATTGGTTGGTCTCCAATATATAAAACAAATAAATGTCCTATTTTAGAAAATTATTCTGATTCTAGCTGGATGTATTTCGTCCATTCTTACTCGGCATGTCCTTTAGAACAGAAAAACACCGTTGCCACTACAAAATACGGTAAGACTGATTTTTCATCCATGGTCTGGCATAAAAATACTGGTGCCTGTCAATTTCATCCCGAAAAATCAGGAATCGCAGGACAAAAACTTATTTTCAATTGGATTAATTGGTTGAAAAAAACAACATTTTAACTTGAAAGGAAAACTTAAACTTATTTCGGGGAAAAGAATAGAAAGTCCTTTAAACAAAAAAACAAGGCCTACTTCTTCCAAAGTCAGAGAGGCAATAATAAATATTCTTGGGAAAGACCTGGAAGGAGCATGTTGGTTAGATCTTTGCAGTGGAAGCGGCGCAATGGCATGCGAGGCACTTCAAAAAGGTGTAAAAAGGGTACTTGCAATTGAGAATCAGAGGGAAACAGCAAAAACATGCAAGAGAAACCTTATCGAAGTATCTAATAGTATGGATAATTCAATACATGTTGAAGTCATATGCAATGAACTGATCTCCTTTTTAAAAAAAGGACCAAAAAACAAAAAAATTGAATTTACAAAAGACTCTCAAAGTACTGAGAAAAAATTTGATTTTGTTTTTCTTGATCCTCCATACGAATCTGGTTTATATGAACTTTCTCAAGAACTTTTATTGTCTAAGCAATGGGTTAAAGAATCATCTACTTTGATATGCGAATGCTCATCAAAATCAATGCCAAGAATACATAATGGTTGGGAACTAAACAAAGAGAAATTTTATGGAAACACCTCTCTTCTTTTTCTTATTCCCAATCAGGCATTGAACTACTTCGACGATACTGATTCCATGCACTGACAAAAAGACCTAATAAAGTTATTGGAACAAGCCCAAGAACAATCCCACACAAGAGTGGTTCAATCATTGGCTAAGATTTCTATTGATTACTAAAAACAATTCTTTCATGTCAAAGAGGTTTTAGTGAATACTCCGTCATCAAAAGCATTAATTAATAAGGATCAAAAGATTAGTCCTTGGAGAATATTCTTGTTATCCTCTGCAACTTTTGTCTTCATTATCTTTCTTTGGAGCATGGGAAGCTTTAAACAAGACCCTTTCATAACTGAAACTTTGTCTATTCAAGGTGAAGCTTTATCTGGCAGCAAATTATTCAAAATCAATTGTGTCGGTTGCCATGGGATTTCCGCTCAAGGTTTTGTAGGCCCCGACCTCCATGAAGCTACCCAAGAAATGAATGATAAAAAGATAATAAATCAAGTTATTCGTGGATTGACTCCGCCAATGCCAAGTTTTGAAATTGACCCTCAATCAATGGCAGATCTATTGGCCTATATGCACTCTCTTAATAAATAGTGATTAATAAAAAAACTCTGATTGTAGTGCTGGTTGAGCCATCAGGACCAATCAATATTGGTAGCGTCGCAAGACTCTGTAAAAACTTTAGTGTTAATGAATTAAGGCTAGTCTCTCCTAAATGTGATTATTTAAATCAAGAAGCAAAAAGGATGGCCGTCAGAGGAGTAAACATTTTAAAAGAAGCAATTGTATATGAGGATCTAAATTCAGCCCTCTCAGACTGCTCTAGGATTATCGCTACTTGCGGGAGAACAGAACATGGAGATATCCCTCTTAATTCAAATAAAGATGCACTCTGCTGGGCTCTCAAGTCAAAACGAGAAGAAACAATAGCTTTGGTTTTCGGAAGAGAAGATCGAGGTTTGTCTAACGAAGAACTTCTTAAAGCAAACAAAGTAATCAGTCTTAATACAAGTGGAGATTATCCATCCCTAAATCTTTCTCATGCAGTAGCAATCATTCTTCATGAATTAAATCAATTTAATGAGATTGGTTTATCAAAACACCATAAAACAATAAGCTATCCTGCTAATTTAATTAAATTAGAAGATTGTATTGATGATGCAGGTAGCCTTTTACTTGATATTGGTTTTTTAATGAAACATACTTACAAAGCCAAAATGGCAAAAATAAAAAAATTGCTTGTAAGAGGTGAGATAAAAGATGATGAAGTTGCTCTAATTAGAGGAATAATTAGTCAAGCAAGATGGAAGATTAAAAATAAAGAATGAATTATTAAAATAACAAGCTACAATAAACAGGAAAGATTTATATACATTTAATTCAAAGTGAAAAGTTATCTCAAATTAATAATAAACATATTCTTAACGAGTATCGGAATATCAGTTTTACTTGGGACCTTACTAAGCATAATTGGTCCTATTAATCAAAGCTATAAAATAAACAAAAAAATCAATATAGGAAAAAAATCATCAAGGTCTTTGGGAAAAGAATTGCTAACCAGAAGATCCAACTTGTCATTATTTTACAGTAATAAATTAGAGGGATTTGAAAGGCAAAAAGAATTAATCAATAAATGGGAAACCCTTATAGTAAAAAATCCAGATTTAAATGTTAGTGCTTTTTTCTTGTCATTAGACAATAAAATCTATGCTGGAATAGAATCTGAAACCAGTTTGTCTGCAGCAAGTAGCATTAAAGTTCCTATATTAATTATTTTACTTAGGATGCTAGAGAAAGAAGAAATATTTTGGAATGAAAAATTGATACTGACAGAAGATACAATTGGTGGTGGTTCAGGATGGATGGCATATCAAAAAATTGGAGAAGGATTCCCTGTTTTTGAAGTAGCTTCAGAAATGATCAGAGTTAGTGATAATACAGCAACTAATTTACTAATAAAACGAATAGGAGGAATAAACATAGTTAATGAAAAATTCAAAGAAATTGGGTTGAAAAATACACAGCTAAATAACTATCTTCCTGACCTAGATGGAACAAATCTTACATCTACAAAGGATCTATCATTAGCAATGGCTCTTGTAGACAATGGTTATCTACTTAATGTTAGTTCTAGAGATATTTTTAGAGAAATAATGCAAAAATCAAAAACAAATACACTAATACCATCTGGAATTTTAAGAGGTCTGGGGAAAGAGTCTCAAGAAACTGACTATCATCTTTCATTGAAAGGTTATTTAGTTCACAACAAAACTGGTGATATTGGAATCGCTTATTCAGATACCGCTCTAATTCAAACTCCTTATAACTCCAGAGCATTCGCAAGTTTTATAGTTAAAGGCCCCTATAACGACCCAAGGTCTGCAGAGTTGATAAGAAATCTATCCGCAGAATTAGTACCATTTTTAGTTCCAGATCAAAAATCAAGTAATCAAAATTAAAATTTTTACCGGCTTAAATAAACTTTTGCTATTTATTATCGTTTTTTTTTTGAACTTAATCAATCTAAAGTGGCCTGCTTATGAAACAATCTTGTTAATAGTACTAAGAAAGTGAGTTCAACTAGAAAACGCAGAGTTTTTCCGTTCACCTCAGTGATTGGACAGGAGGAAATGAAGCTAGCGCTTCTTTTAAATGTTATTGACCCGAGGATTGGCGGAGTGATGATAATGGGTGATAGAGGCACTGGGAAATCAACTACAATAAGAGCTCTTGCGGATCTTTTACCTGCTATTGAAGTCGTTGAAGGAGATCCCTACAACAGTTCGCTTGATGATCCAGACCTTCAAAGCAATGACGTCAGAGAGAAAATAGACGGTGGGGGTGACATTCAAAAAGGAGAGAAACAAGTACCGATGATTGATCTTCCATTAGGTGCTACTGAAGATAGGCTTTGTGGAACTATTGATATTGAAAAGGCTCTTAGTGAGGGAGTTAGAGCCTTTGAGCCAGGACTTCTAGCGAAAGCGAATAGAGGGTTGTTGTATGTTGACGAGGTCAACTTATTAGACGATCACCTTGTTGACGTACTTCTTGACTCTGCTGCCTCAGGCTGGAATACAGTTGAACGAGAAGGTATATCGGTTCGACATCCGGCAAGGTTTGTACTTATTGGTTCAGGCAACCCTGAGGAAGGAGAATTAAGGCCGCAATTACTTGATAGATTTGGAATGAGCGTAGAGGTAAGAACTGTAAGGGAAGCACAACTTCGCGTTCAAGTTGTAGACCAACGCACAGCCTTTGACAATAATCCTGATGCTTTTAGCGATTCGGTTCAGGCAAAACAAGACATCCTTCAGAAAAAAGTGGTTGATGCTCAAAACTTGCTTAACGAGGTTTCTATCGATGAAGATCTCAGACTAAGGATTTCTGCAGTTTGTGGTGAACTTGATGTTGATGGTCTTAGAGGAGATATTGTTACCAATAGAGCAGCTAGAGCTCTTGCAGCCTTTGAAGGACGAAAAGAGGTAACCGAAGAGGATATTGCTCGTGTTGTCTCAACGGCTTTAAGGCACAGACTTCGAAAAGACCCTCTAGAAACAGTCGATTCAGGAGATAGAGTTATAAAAGCTTTTTGTAAAGTATTTGAGAGAAATGAAAGTGATGATGTTTCTGAATTTGAATTAGCTACAAAAAATTAAGTGCGAATAATTGGAATAGATCCAGGACTAGCAAGGGTAGGTTATGGAATTATTGATGACATAGAAGGAAAGAAAATAATGATTGATTGCGGGATCATAGAAACAAAATCAACACAAAAAGAAGAAAATAGACTCTTAGAAATTTCAAATGATTTAAGCTCAATAATAAGAAAGTGGAATCCAAGTTGTGCCGCAGTAGAAAAATTTTTTTTCTATCGCTCAAGCACGACAATTAGCGTTGTCCAGGCTCGCGGAGTCATAATGATGACTTTAGGAAAACACAATCTTCCAATTCAAGAATTCCCACCAATGCAAATCAAACTTGCAGTTACTGGCTATGGTCATTCAGATAAAGATGAGGTGTTGAGCTCTGTGATGGATGAGCTTAGTATCACTTCACCGCCAAAGCCTGATGATGCTGCAGATGCACTAGCAATTGCTCTTACTGGAATCTTTCTTAAATAATTCGAATAAAATTTAACTATAATAGTTCATGAAAAATAAGCATAAAGATATTAAATTAATTAAAGAGATTAAAAGAAAAGAATATAATTTGATACGCAAATCGAACTCATCCTTAGTACATGATAGGATACAAAACAAAGTAAAATTAGCTTTAAAAATACTTTTACCTAAATATCATGTTAAAGATAAATTTATAGGTATTTATTGGCCATTAAAAGGAGAAGTAGATATACGATTTATCAAAGACAATAGCGATGAAAAATTTGCTTTACCATCAAGTTGTAAAAATAAAACAATTAGTTATCATCATTGGTCAAACAATCAATTAGTACTGGATTCAAACAAAATTCCAGCACCAAAGCAAGAAAATTCTATTAACCCTATTGATATTTCTATTCTGCTTGTTCCTGCAATAGCTATAGATCAAAATGGCTACAGATTAGGTTATGGAGGAGGGTACTTTGATCGTCTTCGACAAAAAGATTTGTGGTTTTCAATACCATCATTTGTAGTGATCAGTGATAATTGCATATCTAAAAAACCACTCCCTAGAGATAAATGGGACCTGCCATTTAATGGTTGGATTAGCGAAAAAGGGCTACATCAAATTGAAGCAACTAAATAATTAGTTAGGGTTTAAGATAAATCAATTCTGATCTAAAGAGGTGACTGAAATCAAAGAAAAATCTTATGGAAGTGATTCATTGGATAATCTCATAGAGCGTCTACAATCAACCTCAGATCCCAAAAGGCGCTATGAATATATCTTATGGCTAGCTAAAAGCTTGCCATTACTAAATGAGGATCTTCGTATGGAGACTACTAAAGTAAATGGATGCATTTCAGAAGTATATGTTCTTGGAATTCTTATGAATGGAAAAATTCAATGGAAAGGCTATTCAGATGCACTCATAACAAAAGGATTGCTAGCTTTTCTAATAAAAGCTTTGAATGAACTTACCCCTTTTGAAGTACTCTCGATAGATGAAAAATTCATTGAGATGACAGGATTAAGCAAAAGCTTGACTCCATCAAGAGCGAATGGTTTTCTCAACATATTCCTGAAAATGAGATCTCAAGCTAAAAACCTGTCATTACCAAGCTCAAATAACGAATAAATAGTATTTGAACAAAATTATCGCCTTATAAAACATGAAAAAAATTGGTATCGGTTTACTTGGCCTAGGCACTGTTGGGCAGGGTGTTGCAAATATCATTAACAACCCAAATGATAGACATCCATTGGTTGGTGAACTTGAACTTGTTGGCATTGCAATAAGAGATCTTCAAAAGAAAAGACAAATCAACATACCAAATTCAATCCTTACGACAAATCCAATAGAAATAGTAAAAAATCCCCAAATTCAAATAGTGGTTGAAGTTATGGGTGGTATCGAGCCTGCAAAATCACTAATCATCCAAGCCATAAGAGCAGGCAAGTCTGTTGTCACAGCAAATAAAGCAGTAATTGCAAGGCATGGTGAAGAAATTTCAAATGAAGCTAGAGCCGCTGGGGTTTATGTCCTCATCGAAGCAGCAGTAGGAGGAGGAATCCCAATAATCGAGCCTCTAAAGCAATCTTTAGGGGGGAATCAAATAACAAAAGTAAGCGGAATAATAAATGGAACAACTAATTACATACTTTCCAGAATGGATAAAGAAGGAGTTAATTATGCTGATGTTTTAAAAGACGCCCAAGAGCTTGGATATGCAGAAAGTGACCCTGCAGCTGATGTAGAGGGATCAGACGCAGCCGACAAAATTGCAATCCTTAGTGGACTTGCATTTGGGGGAGCAATTAATAGATCTAGCATTCCAACAACTGGAATAAACCGTCTAGAAGCGGTAGATGTTAATTACGCCAGAAAATTAGGATATGGAATTAAACTTTTGGCTATTTCCGAAAAGGATAACTCTCCATCCCAGATCAACGGGAGTCAACCCCTATCAATATGGGTTGAGCCCACATTGGTACCAGAAGATAATCCATTAGCAGGGGTAAATGGAGTGAATAATGCAATTCTTGTTGAAGGAAATCCTATAGGGCAGGTAATGTTTTTCGGACCAGGTGCGGGATCAGGTCCAACCGCCTCAGCTGTCGTTGCAGACATACTTAATATTGCAGGTATTCAGTCTATGAGTGATAGCAATATATTTAGTTTAGACCCACTTCTATCTGCAAAGAGTTGGAGAACTTGTCACGTAGCAGAAAAGAAGCAAATCACGAAAAAGAATTACATACGGCTAATTGCCATAGATAGTCCTGGAGTTATTGGAGAAATAGGTACTATTTTTGGACAAAAGAGAATATCTATTGAGTCAATTGTCCAGTTTGATATAACCGAGGAGGAAGCAGAGATAGTAGTTATTACTCACAAGATTAAGCAAGGTCAACTTGAAGAGGCTCTTTTAGATATAAAAAATTTATCACAAGTTAAAAGAATTGCTGCAACAATGGGTTGCCTTTAGCTAACGAAAACTAGTCAAATCAAAATTAAGTTGCTAGTTATATAAATAGAACAAAAGAAATTTTCGTTTAAGTTTCTTTTCGAAACTAAACCATGACATCATCCAAAAACGTAATTGAAAAAACCAGAAAAGAAGTAGAAAAGAATATTAATCAAGGAGATTGTGTTTACCTAAAAAATCAAAAAAAACTTTTTCAAGTATTAGGAATAGATAATGCTTATAAAAAATGCTGGGTTCGTGAATGGCCGCTTAATTCTAATGGATCTCCTGTCTTTGAGATATCAATCAAACAAGTATCTCCAAATCATTAAGAAGTGACCTTAAAAATCTTTTTAGAAAATTACACTAAATGTTCAAAAAAAATTATATTAATAATATTTTATACCTATCAAGCATTCTCTTAATCCTTCTACAGTTTTCATGCGTTCAAAGTAATAAAAGAGAAAATATTATTGTAGCAAGTGCAGGTAAAATAGAATCTCTTGATCCTGCTCAGGCAAATACTCTTAGAACAATACAAATATTAAGTGCTCTAGGTGACACTTTATACAAAATAAATAAGGAAGGGAATCTTTACCCAAGCTTGGCTAATGATTTACCAAAAGTAAGCAAGGATGGAATGCAAATAGATGTACCGCTCAGAGAAAATGTTACTTTTCACGATGGAACTATTTTCAATGCAAAAGCGATGAAGTTTAGTCTTGATCGCTTCATGAAGATAGGTACTTTAAATTATCTATTAAATGACAAGGTAGAGGCTATTCAAGTCAAAGATGAATTCCTCCTAAGAATAAAGTTAAAGAAGCCCTCGAGTTCTTTAAAAAGCCTATTAACGTCAGTAAATTTAACACCTATATCTCCTAGTTCATATTCGAAATACAAAAATAAGTTTAACAATAAAACTTTTATAGGAACTGGTCCTTACTTATTAGAAGATTTCAGCTCAAATCAACAAATAATCAAACCATACAAAAACTATTGGGGTCAAAAGCCATTAAACAAAGGTATTGACTTTATTAATTATAGTAGTTCTAGTACTCTTTTTGGAGCTATTAAAGCGAAAGAAGTTGACGTACTTATCTCAAATTCAATAGATGATATGCAGCGTTTAGCATTAAATAATATGGTCAAGAATGAAAAGCTTAACTCAGGTCAAGGTGAGCCGCTAGAGATAGGGTTTATAACTTTAAGAAGCAACAAGTTTCCTTTAAAAAGTAAAACAATTAGGGAGGCAATTTCTTATACGCTTGATAGAGAACTAATTAGTCAGCAAGTAAGTTTTGGGCTTAGAAAACCACTCAGATCAATAGTGCCTACTCAATTACATAAAAAAGAACTTTCTCCATGGCCTAAATATAATCCTGATTTTGCAAGATTCTTATTAAAGAAAGAAGGTTATTGTGAAACTGATATTCTTACTATTCCACTAACGTTTAGATCAAATGTACCTGCTGATAAATTACTTGCCCTAACATGGAAAGATCAAATCAAAAGAGATTTATCTGATTGTATCAAAATAACTTTAAATGGAATTGAATCAACCACCGTTTACAAGCAACTTTCTGAAGGAGCTTTTGAAGCAGTGATACTAGATTGGACTGGAGCATATCCAGACCCAGAAGCATATTTAAATCCTTTATTAAGTTGTAATGAAATAGAAAATAATATTTGCCTTAAGGGCGAAGCAGTTTTCAGTGGTAGTTTCTGGGGTAATAATGAAGTGAAAGAATTATTGCAAAAAAGTGAAGAATTAGAGGGGGAATTAAGATTAAATATTTTAATAAAAGTGGAACAACTTGCAGCAAAAGGAAGTGCCTACCTCCCTGTTTGGCTAGTTAATCCTAAAGCTTGGTCTTTAAAAGATATAAGTCAACCAGAATTCTCAAGGGATGGATTAATTATTCTAAAAAACTTAAAAAGAGATTAGTTTTGACACCTAAAAAGGAACTATTCAAATATGTCCTCTCGAGATTAGCTCTATTGCCAATTATGCTTTGGATCATTTCCAGCTTGGTTTTTATATTACTTAGAATCGCACCAGGCGATCCCGTAGATGCAATTCTAGGAACTCGTGCTAATGAATTTGCACGAGAAAGTCTTCGAATCAAACTTGGATTAGATAAACCTTTAATTAATCAATACCTTGAATATATAAATCACTTACTGCATGGAAATTTAGGAATTTCGTTAAACACACAAGAACCTGTAAAAGTAATTATTTCTAGAGCTCTTCCAGCAAGTATAGAATTAGCTATATTTGCATTATTAATAGCATCATTATTTGGATATTTAATTGGTTTTTTAGGTGCAGTTAAACCAGAAGGGAAAATAGATTTTTTTGGAAGGCTCTTTGGTATTGGAACCTACGCTCTACCCCCTTTTTGGGCAGCGATGCTAATTCAAATAATTTTTGCCGTATTGCTTGGTTGGCTACCCATTGGTGGAAGATTAGCTCCTGGGCTGAGTTCGCCTCCTGCCCTTACTGGTTTTTTACTTTTAGATAGTCTTTTAAATAAAAACATTGAAGTATTTTTTAGTTCTATTAAACATTTATTATTACCTTCTCTCACTCTAGGGATATTATTAAGCGGAATATTTAGTCGTTCATTAAGATTGAACTTGGAGGAGATTTTTAAAAAAGATTATATCGAGGCTGCAAGAAGTCGTGGCATAAGTGATATCAGATTGCTTTTTAAACATGCTTTACCAAATACACTTCTTCCAATATTGACAATTACTGGATTAACAGTTTCTTCTTTAATTGGTGGTGCCCTTTTAATTGAAATCACATTTTCATGGCCTGGTATTGCTCTTGGACTCCAAGAGGCAATTAACCAGAGAGACTATGCAGTTGTTCAAGGCATAGTTGTTGTAATATCAAGTATTGTTGTATTTATTAGTATTTTTATAGATATTCTTAATGCATTTATTGATCCAAGAGTAAGCTATTGAATATCGATAAGCCTTTGAATTGTATTTCTGTCCAAAATATGAAATGTTAGCTCATCTCTAGTTAAATTTGTATTAGAAGTAATTGATTCTTTATCTTCTAATTTTTCTAAGAAGTTTATTATCTCAAAAGATAATAAACTCTGTACAGAAAGTGGGTGATAACCAACGATTGATTCTCCTAGATTAAATAAATCTTTACCTTCGGACTGATACATTTGCCCCTCCACTCTAATAGGTGAGAAATGACTAGCCCCTTCTATTAAAAGGACTCTGCTAGATGGGCTAGAACTCAAAGAAAGCAATAATCCAAGTTGTTCACTAATAGATGGTGTGACCAAATCAAAAGTTCCTCCAGTCAGAAGAAGAGGAACATTTATCTGTTTAGCTAAATTCTTTTGCCACAAGAAACTCCCAAAACTATTCATACCAATAATTGATGAAAGATTTTCCATGCTTTTTCTTTCTGGCAAACTGATATCAACTAGCTGACATTGCAATAGCGAAGATAAATTAGTAAGAGAAAGATTATCAAGTACCTTCTGACATCTATTCTCAAGAAGATCATCTATTTCAACTCCTGAAGCCAAAATAGCTGTAAGAGCACCTAAAGAATGACCCATCAAGACAACGTTCTCAATTGAAATATCAATCTTGCCTAATTCTTTTGCCTTGAGAACACTATCTAAATCATTCAATCGATCAGGGATAACTTCAGCGCCAGGGAGGGGAAGTCTTCCTTTGACCAAGGCTTCTAATGCTAACGAGTCACTTCCTGGATGATCAAGAACTACAACAGGCCAACCATTATGACTAAGACTTCTTGCCAGCCAATTAAAATGATTACGATCACCTCCCAATCCTGGCATTAACAAAACCCAGTTCTTTCTTGTTTCCTCTCTAAAGGTTGGGTTCCAAACCTCTAAATTTAAGGGCTCATCTCGATGAGGCACAATTAAGGAAACCAATTTATATTCAGTTTCTTTAATCTCGAAAGGTAATACATTGCGTTCCTCCCTTTTAGAAGATATTTCATTAATTGCTCCCAAATCTGAAATGAGTTTTTGCTGTTTATTTAATTCACTTCTCCAATTTTTAGCAACTTCAATCCACCCATCTAAATCTATATGAATTGCTTTAACAGAAAGTGAATTTAGAAGATCAAAAGTTGTCACCTCATCCTTTTTCACTAGAAGGTTTTCCAAAGTATCTAGAACACTCTCACCAGAGCTATCTTCATCCATGAGTATTAGATCACTTACTTCATCAAGTAATTTGCGGCCAGACCAACTTCGTAAAATTTGTCTTGCCATACTTTTATCTCTTACCAAGGGTGTATTTAAAAACTTTGCCAACCCTTTCCTTTCTTTAAATCCAAGTAAATTGAGCCAGCTTGCCAATTCTGAATTTGTTTCCTCTAAACCATTACTCCAATCAATCAATTCTTTAATAGAAATTGGAATAGACATTCCATCAAAATGGATTTCAAATCTCTCCGCTGCATGAAGTTTTGGATAAATAGAATAAGGAGCTAGTAAGCTTCCAACTGTTCCAAGAACAACTAATTTTTTAATGAATGAATTTGTTCTCAACTTCTAGTGTTAGCAATTATTGGGAAAGATTCCCCGTATCCCTAAGATTAATCATAAAGGCTCGATTTTGGACAGCGATAGGAGCAGGCGGGGTATTGTATTTAAGTCCAATAATTTTTAATACTCTAGGCTTTACAGCTGGACAAATCGGGAGTGGGATCACTATTGCTGCATTTGCGGGAATAACCACAAGATTAGGGACAGGGTATTTACTTGACAAAAAATTAAGCTATGCAAAAGCAATTGAAGCTGCATGCTTAGTGGCAATATTTTCTGACTTTATTCTTTTTTATTCGCAGAACTATACAGCTTATCTTTGTGGTCAGTTTTTTTTAGGTGCAGCGGCTGGAATTTATTGGCCCTCAGCAGAATTAGGAGTCCCTTTGAATTGCAATAATGACATCAAGTCAAGCGAAGGGTATTCACTTGCAAGAAGTGCTGATGCAATTGGTGTAACTGTTGGGGTTTTTTTAGGCACCCTTGGAACATACTTTGAATTGGCAAGAATGATATATTTTATAGACATTTCTTGCATGTTGTATATATTTAACATGCTAATTAATAAGTTAGAATCAGAAAATAAAAATAATCAATGCCAATCCAAAGATGATTTAAAAGCCAAATACAAAGGGAAAGATAAACTATCAAATAAAAAATGGTTAATAAGGTTAGTGCCTTTATTATTAATAACTTTATTTATAACAGGAGTGATGAGTTTATTGCAGAGTATTCTACCACTTGATTTGGCAAATGGAGGAATCATAAGACCACCATTATCGGAGGAAAGAGTTGCCACATTAGTAACAATTAAACTTGTTTTAGTTGCTATTTTTCAATGGCCAGTTGGTTATATTTTAAGAGATAAAAGATCATCTTTTAAATTTAGAATATGCTTAATATCACTTCTTATAGGTTCTATTTTCTTATCGCTATCAAATTTCTTACTTCATGGATATTTATTAATACTTATAGCTTTCGTGCCTCTAACAATTTCCCTATGTATATTCCTACCATCTGCTTCAGATGCAATAATAAAAACTTCTCCAATTAAATATCAAGGTTCAGCTATAGCTTTATATTCTCAGTGTTTTGGCTTTAGTTCTCTAACCGTACCATGGATTGCTGGCAAATTAATGGATAACTACGGAACAGCATTTCAATTGTGGTTAATTATTAGTCTTATTTGTATATTTTTACTACCTATTTCTAAGAATATTAAATAAAAACATCTAGACCTTTAAATAATTTAATTCCTATTAATTTCTTCTATTCTTAATTCCCTTAAATATAAAAATAGAGGGGCAGAAAAGGCAAATGCGATTGTAAATGTAGTTAATATTACAATCCATAAATTTTTCATCTCTAATCTCTTTGATTCGGAGATTATCCAAATAAAGACAGCCGTTGATCCAATTAACAGATCTCTAGACAAGGACTGAGAGGCTGGATTATTATTAGCCAACTCTATAAATAATTGAATATCAAAAGAAGGGCCAAAACTTTTCGCGAATTCAATATTAGCAAGTGTAGGTAAAACAGCTCCTAATATAGCTAATAACAAATAAACCCATTTCAACCATTTAATCTGACTAATCATAAGGTTTTTTTTATTTGACACAAAATAACATATCAGAAACATTAGAAACCTTTTCTATTTGATAAAAAAAATATAATAGTTTTATCTATGAACTAAAATAACTATATTAGAGACAACTTTTATAGTTAAGAATGGAAATTAATAATGCGCCCAAAGAAATATTTAACCTGCCTAAACTTAAATTAGCGGTGATTGGCCATGTTGAATGGATAACATTCTTAAAAGTCGATCAGCTTCCATTGGCAGGAGAAATTTCACATGCGAACGAATGCTTAGAGGAAGCAGCAGGAGGTGCGGCAGTTGCAGCTGTTCAGATGGCAAGATTAATAAATGAGCCTGTTGATTTATTCACATCACTAGGGAAAGACAGTTATGGTGAAAAATGCTATGAAAGACTTACCAAACTCGGTTTAAATTTAAAAGTTGCTTGGCGTAAAAAACCAACTAGAAAAGGTATTAGCCTTATCACCAAAGATGGAGAAAGAGCTATTACTGTTATTGGAGAGAGATTACAACCAATCGCTTCTGACAATCTCCCATGGAGTGACATGAAAAATTACGATGGTATTTTTGTAACCGCTACTGACAAGGAGGGACTAAGGCTGGCCAGAGAAGCCAAATTTCTCTCTGCGACTCCGCGAGCAGGTGAAAACACCTTAAGGAAATCAAAAGTAAGAATTAACGCATTAATTGGCAGTGCTCTTGATCCTGGCGAAAAAATAAATCATCAAGAACTTTTACCTCAACCAGATTTATACATAGCAACAAAAGGGAAATCAGGTGGAACCATTTTCCCTAAAAATCAACACTACAAATCAATTACACCTAGCTCAAAAGAGTTAGATACCTACGGATGTGGAGATTGCTTTGCAGGAGGAGTTACTACTGCACTTTCTGCAAAACTAAATTTAAATCAGGCGATTAATATAGGAGCCTATTGTGGAGCCGAATGCTCAACGCATTACGGACCTTATTAGGATGAAAAATCAAGACACCAAAAACACAAATCCAAAAAAAAATAATTCGATTACTCATAATTTTATAATCCTAATATTTTCAGTTATATCTCTTTTTTTTGAATCAATAATAATAATTATGAGTTTATCCAAAAAAGGAATTTTAAAAAGAGAAATACTTTCAAAAAAAACTAATCTTGGCTTCGATTTAATTATCAAGAGAAAATAAAGAGGGCAAGTCAAGACAAATCAATATTATCGTTTTCAATCAACTGGCTTTATTCCAAGAAATTGCTTTAATAGGATTATGTTATATTTGCACATAGTGAAATTAATTCTGATATTTTCAATAATATTCTTTATATATATATTCTTAATATCAAATAAGAGAAAAAAGTTTTCTAACCGAAAGACTTTAATGGAAAGATTCAAGAAAAGATTCAAGAATATAAATATTCGTCGAAAAAGGATATCGGAAGAATTTACAAATTCACTTTTACTTGACCCTTCCAAGAATATACCTATAGGGACATGGTATTCAGAGGAAGAACTAAGAGAAAAAGCAAATATTCATAGATCAAGACTAAGTAAATTTGGAAAATCAAAAATTAACGGTGAAATGCTATTTGTTGGACCTAAAGGAGGTATTTACAAAATAAGTGCTGATGGAAAGAAAAAATATGTGTAAATTTTAAAAGACAAAAAATAATCATTATAAAAAAATCTAATTATTGTTAAAATATTTGTAATCTATCAGTACTTTCAAATTGAATTTATACTTAACAGTATCATTTGGGGAGTTAGAACTATCTAACCTAACTTTTTGGAGCCTTGTTGGTATTACTTTATTATTTGTCATCTCTTTTATATTATCAACAATTCCTCTTACTAAAAACATACAAGATGCAAAAAATACATCTTCTAAAAAGTAAAAATTAAACCACCTTTTTATATTCTGAAAAATCTCTATTAGCCCAGTGCATTTTTTGTATAGATAGATCATAGATTGAAATCTTTTTAATTTCTTGTTTCATAGATATCAAATTCTTATCATCCTGAAATTGATTTAAAGTTTTATTAGAAGAGATACTTGGAATCTTCGAACAATATTTACGAGCAAAATTTTGAATTGAGAACCCTTTTGGATTAGATCGATGAGGCCAGAAATTCTTCAAGATAAAAATTAGACTCTTTTATCAAGAAACCCAAAAATAATAAAATTGCAACTAATCCTTTTTTTTTTATAACAAATCTATTTAGTTAAACTTAGAATTTAAGCTGATGGCATAGCAGGTTTATATGAATCTTTATCTCCTACACATTCAAGACTTTCCCTAGTGGATACACCAGTAGTTGGATTTACACCATCAGCTATTTTACAAAGGTTTCTTTGATCCTCGCTATCAAGAATTGCGAAAGTGAAATCTGCTCCTTCAATTTGTGCACCAGCAAAGCTACTGCCAGAAGCAATCATATTTATCAAAACTGCATTTCTAAGATCTGTTTTCTGAAAATTAACCCTGTCTGAAAGAGTATCAGTAAGGTCTATGCCGTTAAGATTTGAACCTTTAAGATCAGACAAAGTTAATGTTGTTCCATGAAGATCAACATCACTGAAATCAGCATCTCTTGCCATGGCTCCGGCTATTGAAGAGAGATGCAAGTCTTCTCCGTGAAAATCAAAACCAGTTATGTCAGATCTAACGTAGCTTGGCACTTCATCTCCTTCACCCTTAACCGCAACATTAGCCCCGGCAAAAACTGGATTCACAGCAAAGAATATAATAAAAAAGCTGAATAGATATTTGATTATTTTAGTAAAAAAGAGATCTAAACTCATGAGTAAAAAATGATAATCAACCTGAATAGTGCAATTATCTCCCCTGTCAAAGAATTTTATGCTCATTGATAAGACAAATTAATGTAAAGGAGATTTATTTAAATCTATCAATTTACAAAAGAGGGCTTCCAGAGATGAATTCATGCATTTCAGGGTTCATCCAATAAAACCCTACGAATAGCATTACAAGCAAATTAAAAAGTATCAGAGCCCCACCAAGCAAAAGAGTCTGGTCATTCGAGGAAATATTTTTTTTTGCAGTTTCTTGCACTATTGCCTGAAAATTCTGATTCATTTTTCCTTAAAAGACAGCACCAAGTTACTGGAAAAATAAAATTATTGAGGCTCCAACAGGATAATTAACAAGATCTTCCTAATTTTTTAAGATTTCAAAAATCTTTTACTCATATTTTTAACGAAGAATATAAGGATTTTTCTAAGTTAAAAAAAATCAATCTCCCGTTTCAGTATTAGTATTTTTTAAAGACCTAGTAACTCATGCCATTCATTCAAGTCAACACCTCCTCCAAAAGTGTTTTAGAAGATGATGCTTTGCTCCAAAATGATATTTCAAAAATGGTTGCTGAACTTACTGGAAAACCTGAAAATTACGTAATGACAATGCTTCAAAGAGATATCAAGATGACGTTTGCTGGATCCGATGAACCATGCTGTTTTATTAAAGTTAAATCAATTGGGTCACTTAGTCCCTCCTCAATGAGCAAG
This sequence comes from Prochlorococcus sp. MIT2302, assembly GCF_059772385.1. NCBI lineage: Bacteria > Bacillati > Cyanobacteriota > Cyanophyceae > Synechococcales > Prochlorococcaceae > Prochlorococcus > Prochlorococcus sp. MIT2302. The sequence continues at coordinate 706,660 of NZ_CM186285.1, forward strand.
TCTTTGTGCGAATTAATTGCATCTAAAACAAATATAAGCACTAGCAGAATTTACATTGAATTTACAGACGTAAGAGCCTCAAATTGGGGATTTAATTGTAGAACTTTTGGATAATAAGTCTATCATCTATAGTTCATAATCTTTAACCATGTAGTATCAAGGAAAATAGTTCTACATATAATCAATATATATCACAACCTCTTTCTTCACAGAGCTTTTCGATAGAAGGTCTGAAAGTGATTTTCAATCTGTGTTTAGCCCATAATCTGTAAATAAACTCAAAAAATTTGTCAAAAAAAGGGATTTTTGTTGGGGCATAAATCCAACCCAAGCCAATCAAATCATAGGACTCTTGGAAAACTTTAATATTTTTAATAATTGAACCATCACTCTTCAAAGCATGGATTTTCTCCATGGCTTGTTTGTAAGTAATTTTATTATTAAAACGATACGAAAAATCCGAACTATTAATATCAATAAATTCTAAAAATCCTTTTTGATTTCTTGATTGCATGAAATCAGCCTCTCTTTTACATAAGGGGCACCCACCATCAAAAAAAATAGTAAGTTTGACTGTATTCATAAAGTTTAATTACTCACAAGTTATTGAATTTAAGCAAGGAAACAGTATCTTCGTTGTTCAATGTAAATAAACACTTGAAAGCATGCGAAGAAAGAGGGATCTTAATGATATCTAACTGATAAAAAAAATGCTTACCCTATTTATTTTCACATTAATCTCAGTATTAATAGTTTCAGCCTTACTTTTTTTCAATAAAGGACAGAAATCTCAAGAGATTAAAAGCATTCTTAAAGACATATATGAAAATTTCAAAGAACTCTTTTCAAACTTGAAAAAGCTTTTTTTGATAATTAAAGAGCTAATTGTGGAAAGATTAGATCAAGAAGCAACTCAACAGAAAGATGAAGCAAGCGAGTCCCAAACAGAGGTGACCGCTGAGTCTAAAGTACCTGCTAAGCCTGAGGTGCTTGCTCAGCCAGAGGTGACCGCTCAGCCAGAGGTGAACGCTCATTCTGAAGTACCTGCTAAGCCTGAGGTGCTTGCTCAGCCAGAGGTGACCGCTCAGCCAGAGGTGAACGCTGATTCTGAAGTACCTGCTCAGCCTGAAGTGACCGCTGATTCTGAAGTACCTGCTGAGCCTGAGGTGCCTGCTCAGCCAGAGGTGACCGCTCAGCCAGAGGTGAACGCTGATTCTGAAGTACCTGCTCAGCCTGAAGTGACCGCTGATTCTGAAGTACCTGCTGAGCCTGAGGTGCCTGCTCAGCCAGAGGTGAACGCTGAACAGGAAATCACCACAACCAGCGAATCAAAGCACTCCTCTGAAGATTCAATTGATGACGAAAATATTGAGATAAAAAGGGAGTAACTTTAAATTAAATGTCATTTCAAAATAAAAGCCTCATCAAATTTGATGAGGCTTTTATTAGGGAAATTTGAGCTTGAATTAACTAGCTCTCAGTCGTTGCGAGAGAAGCTACTGATCCAACAACACGACGGAAGTCAAATCCCATAGCCCTAAGAGCATGCCATATATGACCTTGGATAAAGAAAAATCCAAAGTAATAGTGAACGTTTGACAAAGCTGCTCTAGTTGTATGACCTAAAAAAGCAGTGCTATCTGAGACATCTCCTGTGTCTACCCAATAAGGAGAAATACCAAACTTCAAAGCCAAAGGCTCTCCGTACCAATCTATTGGATAAACAGTTGTGTTTTGTGCACACCAGAATGCAGCAACAATTGCCATCCAGCCAATACCGGCAAGAGACCATGAGAGGACTGCTTCCGCTGAAAGCAATCCTTTACCTTTGAATTCGGTATATTCTCCAAGCTGTTTTGTAGCTATGTGCCACGCACCACCACTTATTTGAACAAATGCCAAGAATGCATGACCACTCATTACCTCTTCAAGACTGTCAATGGTTAGGAAGTCGAACTGATGCCCGTAAACCATTCCAAAATCCCCATATCCAGGGAAGATTGTTCTGATTTCACCTATGGCTGGATCATAAATTCCATGCCATCTAGCCCACTCAACGAACCAAATATTTGCAACCCCAAAGAAAATCAAATGATGACCAAGAATAAATGTCAAATTATCAGGATTATCCCACTCTAGTTTGAATTTCTTGGTGGTAGGGATTGGACCATCTTTCAAGTCGGGATCAAATAAGAGTGAGTGAGCTAATCCAGCCGTTCCATATACAGCTGAAAATATCAAATGGAAAATAGCAATTGTTGCTACACCAGCTCCGGTCCATACACCAGCCTCATCAAAGCCAATTCCAAGAGAAGCTAAATGAGCAAGAAATATGGAACTTTGATGACCCATTGGTATTTCTGGGTTATACCGGGCAAGCTCCCAAAGTGTGCTTCCGCCTGCTGCGAAGCAAATAAGACCTGTGTGGCCTATATGTGACCCTATGAATCGACCTGCGCGATTGGTCACCACAGAATTGCCAACCCACCACCCATAGGTGACGTCTGGATTTCCGTAGGTCTGCATAATTAAGGAATTAAAGTCGAAATTTGGGCTACCATACACTTATTGGAATTGTTTTTACCAGAATAGTTAGAGGTCTTTATAGGTATCTCTCTTTTTTTACCAAAAAATCTCTTTTTACTGAAAATTAGACAAAAAAATACCCCCCCAAAAAGGAAGGGATATTTTATGTTTTTTGTTTAATTTATCTAGGAGCTCTTCCATTAAAACCAGCGCCTTCAACTCTGACTGTTGCGCCTTCACTGTTACCAATTGCTTCGGAAACCTTCTTGAAATCGAATCCTAATGCACGTAAAGCATGCCAGAAATGACCCTGTAGGAAGAAAAATCCAAAGTAATAGTGAACATTCACTAAAGCAGCTCTAGTTGTATGACCAAAGAAAGCAGTTATGTCTGTGCTTTCAGCTGTATCTATCCAATATGGTGCGACTGAGAATTGTAACTTCAAAGGCTCCCCAAACCATTCAACAGGATAAACGGTTGTGTTAGTAGCAGCCCAAAACGCAGCAACAATTGCCATCCAACCAATACCTGCAAGAGACCATGAAAGTACCGCTTCTGCAGAAAGCAATTCAGCTCCTTTGTACTTACTCCACTCACCAAGTCTCTTGTTTTCCCATTTTGTTGAACCTGCAACCATGTGAATAGTTGCACCAGTCAATTCCGCAAAAGCAAGAAAAGCATGTCCACCCATTACATCTTCAAGACTATCAATTCCAATGAAATCAAATTGACGATTCCATATCATTGTCAAGTCAAGATTGTAATTAACCTGTCTTACTGCACCAATAGCTGGATCGTATATACCGTGGATTCTTGCCCATTCAACAAAGGCTATGCAAGCCATTCCGAAGAAAAACAAATGGTGGCCAAGAATAAAAGTCTGATTATCTGGATTATTCCATTCCAATTTAAATTTTCTAGCTCTTGGAACTTCGCTATCTGCAACATCAGCCTCAAAATAAACTGCATGCAGTAAAGCGCCACCTCCGTAAACCATTGACAACACTAAGTGAACAATGGCTACGGCAGCCACACCAACACCAGTCCAAGCTCCAGCCTCATCGAAACCTACTCCAAAAGCGGCAAGATGCCCCAAGAATAAGGAGCTTTGATGCCCCATAGGGATCTCTGGATTGTAGCGAGCAAGTTCCCAAAGGGTACTTCCTCCAGCCGCGAATGCGATCAAGCCTGTATGCCCAATATGGGAGGCGATGAAACGACCGGAACGACTGGTGACCACAGAATTACCAGCCCACCACTCGTAAGTAACGTCTGGATTTCCATAGCTCTGCATAATGTCTAAGCGAATCAGGGAAATATGGATGCAGATTACACTCTGTTCAATTGATATGTGCAGAATAGTTAAAGGTCGTTATGTTTGAAATTCTTTTTTCCGGATAATTAAGAGAGACGTCAATTCTTATCAGCTTTAACAAATCAATGCTGCTAAAGAAATTATTACAGCAAAAGAAAAAATAAAAAAAAAGAGAGGATTAAATCCTCTCTTTAAGAAAAAAGTTTTTTTACTGTTTATTCGTAAAGCTGAGCAGGAAGAGGCTCCTTAAGAATTCTCTTAAAATCAAATCCCATAGCTCTTAAAGCATGCCATAGATGACCTTGAAGGAAGAAAAACCCAAAGTAATAATGAACATTTGCTAGAGCAGCTCTAGTCGTATGACCAAAGAAAGCAGGGCCTCCTGAAAGATCAACACTATCGATCCAATAAGGAGCAATACCAAATTTCAAGATCAACGCTTCACCATACCAAGCTTCAGGGTAAACAGTTGTGTTCTGTGCACACCAAAAAGCTGCAACAACAGCCATCCAACCAAGGCCTGCGCATGAGAAGGAAAGAATTGCTTCAGCAGAAAGGAGACCAGCTCCTTTGAATTTGGTGTATTCACCTACTTGTTTAGTAGCGATATGGAAAGCTCCACCTGTTATTTCTAAGAAAGCCAAGAAAGCATGACCTCCTAGAACATCTTCAAGACTATCAATAGCCAAGAAATCAAACTGATGGTTCCAAATGTTTGTCAAATTAAGGTTGTATTCGACTTGTCGAACAGCTCCTATTGCAGGGTCATAAATTCCATGAATTCTGGCCCATTCAACGAACCAAATACATGCAACACCAAAGAAAAGCAAATGGTGGCCAAGAATAAAAGTTTGATTATCTGGGTTATCCCACTCAAGTTTAAACTTTCTTGCTTGAGGGACCTCTGAATCTTGCATATCGCCAACGAATAGCACTGAATGCAATAAGCCACCGGCTCCATAAACCATTGAAAGGACCAAATGGACTATGGCAATAGAGGCGACTCCTGCCCCAGTCCAAGCACCAGCCTCATCAAAGCCGATACCAATTGAAGCTAAATGAGCAAGAAAGATAGAACTCTGATGTCCCATTGGAATCTCAGGATTGTATCTTGCTAGTTCCCAAAGGGTACTTCCACCTGCTGCAAAGGCTATTAAGCCAGTGTGAGCAATGTGTGCAGCAATGAATTTACCTGATTTGTTTGTAACCCCAGCATTTCCAGCCCACCAACCATAGGTGACATCCGGGTTTCCGTAGGTCTGCATGATTTAAGATTTTTGGCGTAATACGGTGACCACACCTTACAGGCAGCTGAATTCAAAAACTACCAATAGTCATAAGGCGTATAAACAATTAGTAAAGTTTTTTTTCTTCAAATTGGCTTAACCCCCAACTAAACTAGGTTTTCATGGAAATATTAAAGAAAAATTTAAATATCAAAAATGAAATCTGCTTTACAACTTGAATTGCAAGACCTTCATGGTCTTCCTTATATCGCAACAATAGTTTGGTTCGTACTGCTTGCAGTTTCTCTTTTAGCTGTTGTTTTTTACTTATTTCAAAAAAATTCCTTATCCAAAAGAAAAAAAGTCGAGGTTTCTACAAAAGAGAGCAAATCTCGACCAAAAGGGTTTTAAATCACTAAGAAAATTTTGGTTTTCAATGTTATTTCTCAATTTAATGTAATATCCTCAAACACGGGTCTGGCATAGTGGCCACCTGGGTTAACAATAAAAACAATTTTTTTACTCAATGATTGATTTTTCTCACCTTCTTGATTTTGCCACTCAACTTCCACACCCATCAGATATTGGTTTAATCAAACCATCCGGTGGATTTAATATAGCCGCAGCTCTTTGTGGACTTGGAGCAGTTTTTGGAGCGTCACAGTTCTTCTATTATTCTGATGATTCAAAAAGGATCGATCCTTGGGCTAAGCCTGACAACTTCAAAAACTAAAGGAAGTTAAATCCTCTTTAATTTTTAATAAAAAAAGAGTCTCGTCTAAAAGACGGGACTCTTTTTTTATTCTGAAAGATTCCGATTATCAGTCAGTCAGAGTAACTCTTGCTCCATCAAGATTACTAATCGCAGCAGTAACCTTTTTAAAATCAAAGCCTAAAGCACGTATCGCATGCCATAGATGACCTTGTATGAAGAAGAAACCAAGATAGTAATGAACATTCGCAAGCCAAGCTCTTGAAGTATGACCGCTGACAACTCCAGTCATATCGGCAGTATCAATCCAGTAAGGAGAGATCCCAAACTTAAGAGCTAATGTTTCTCCGTACCAAGCCTCTGGGTAAACAGTTGTATTGGTTGCACACCAGAAAGCGGCAATAATTGCCATCCATCCAATCCCAGCAAGAGACCAAGAAAGGACTGCCTCAGCAGAAAGAATGTTCTTTCCTTTGAATTCGGTGTACTCGCCTACCTGCTTAGTAGCGATATGAAATGCTCCTCCAGTAATCTCAACGAATGCTAGGAATGCATGACCACCCATAACATCCTCGAGACTATCGATAGACAAGAAATCAAACTGATGGTTCCAAATGTTGGTCAAATTAAGGTTGTACTCGACTTGCCGAACAGCTCCAATGGCAGGATCGTAAATTCCATGAATCCGAGCCCACTCTACAAACCAGATACATGCGACACCAAAGAAAATCAAATGGTGACCAAGAATAAAAGTCTGATTATCTGGATTATCCCATTCAAGCTTGTATCTTGCTGCCTGACGATGCTCAGGACGATCATCAGCCCACAAACCTGAACTATTTTGAGTGTCTTCACTGAAAAGAAGTGAATGCAAAAGTCCTGCTCCTGCATAAACCATTGAGCAAATCAAATGGAATACACCGATAAAAGCAATTGATGTTCCATCAAAAACTGTCCCGGTTGGATCAAAACCAATACCAATAGAGGCAAGATGCGGAATGCTTACCATTCCTTGATGACCCATTGGGATATCTGGGTTGTATCTAGCGAGCTCCCAAAGTGTGTTTGCACCCGCTGCGAAACAAATCAATCCTGTATGAGCAACATGCGAGCCAATAAAACGGCTAGACTTATTTGTTACAACAGAATTACCAACCCACCACCCGTAGGTGACGTCTGGGTTTCCGTAGGTCTGCATAATTGAGGAAATTGAAGTCGAAATTCGACCTACCTTACATTTAGTCCAATAAATTTGCTTGAAATCGTAAAAGGTCTTTATTTAATGGTCAAAGCTAAATAATAAAAGAGTTGCTCTTATTATTTAATTTTCCGTAGGAAACTAGTTTCTGAGAGGATTCGAGAATTCTGAATAAATACAAGTCAATTTTTTTCCAACAAAAAGCCCCGCAAAAAACAATACGGGGCTTTTATTGAATATCAAGCAATTAAATCAGTTAGTCATTAAGAGTGATTTGTGCCCTATCTAGACCAGCAACAGCATTGGTAACCCTTCTAAAGTCAAAGCCTAATGCACGAATAGCGTGCCATAAATGACCTTGCAAGAAGAAGAATCCAAAATAATAATGGACATTTGTTAAAGCAGCTCTTGTGGTGTGGCCAGCTAGTGCAGTGCTCTCACTTACCTCTACAGTATCAATCCAATAGGGAGAAATTCCAAATTTCAAAGCTAAAGGCTCTCCAAACCAAGGCTCAGGATAAACAGTTGTATTTGTTGCGCACCAGAATGCTGCGACAATCGCCATCCAACCAATACCTGCCAATGAAAAAGACAAAACAGCCTCGGCAGAAAGGATCCCAGCTCCTTTAAATTCTGTGTATTCTCCTACCTGCTTCGTTGCGATATGGAAAGCACCACCAGTTATCTCAACAAATGCTAAAAAAGCATGGCCTCCCAAAACGTCTTCAAGATTATCAATAGCTAAAAAATCAAACTGATGATTCCAAATATTGGTCAAATTAAGGTTGTACTCAACTTGGCGAACAGCTCCTATTGCGGGGTCATAAATTCCGTGAATTCTCGCCCATTCAACAAAAGCAATACATGCCACCCCGAAGAAAATAAGATGATGACCCAAAATAAATGTCAAATTATCAGGGTTGTCCCATTCAAGCTTGAATTTTTGAGTAGTAGGTCCTGGCCCATCAGCCAAATCACCGTCAAACAGCAAAGAGTGAGAGAGAGCTCCTCCTGCATAAACAAGAGAAGCAATAATATGGACAATTGCTACCGAAGCAACATTGGCTCCAGTCCAAACACCTGCATCATCAAATCCAATTCCAATAGATGCAAGATGAGCTAGAAAAATGGAACTTTGATGCCCCATAGCTATAGAGGGATCAAACCTAGCTAATTCCCAAAGAGTGCTGGCTCCAGCAGCAAAAGAAATCAAGCCGGTATGTCCAGCATGGGCTGCAATAAACTTTCCAGCACGGTTAGTAACCCTTGAATTGCCAGCCCACCACCCGTAGGTGACATCTGGGTTTCCATAGGTCTGCATATCAGTTCAGGGGGGAGTAAATATATTTTCCACACTACAAGTTACAAGTCTTTTTAACTATTAAAAACGAAGATAAATAGCTATTGATTAATAATCAAATATCATTTTATACAAATTGATAAGAATAACTTAACAGTCAGAAAGGATGAAATTATTACATATAATGAGTTAATACAAAATTAAACATTTGATAAAATTTTCTTAACTGTTAATATTTTTTTATGTTTAACAGGAAGAGTGCAAGCACTCTTCCTGTGCTGATAGAGAAAGAACTTCGACTTCAATTCCCTACAACACGGTAGTCATAACAAAAAACTTCTAAGAGCGTGGGAAACTTACAAATCATTTTATGCATCCAAAACAAAATGAAAACCCAATACTTTTAAGAAGCCAGACTAAATAAAGCCCATACAGTGACGAGCGAAATTTATTAATATGTTATTACTTAACTTAAAGCACCATAAACAAACATATCGATCAAATTGATCTTGAACGAGTTATTGAAATGGCTTGGGAAGATAGAACACCTTTCGAAGCAATCAACTTTCAATTTAATTTAAAAGAAAAAGATGTAATTCAACTTATGAGATCCAATTTAAAAAGATCTTCATTCAACAAATGGAGGAAGAGAGTTTCAGGAAGGAAATTAAAACATGGATTTCCTGAGTTCAAAACAAAATTCAAATCGCCTAATCAAAAGTGAAAATAAAATTGACGAAAAATTGTCCAAAGTGTAAAAAGGATTTCGAATGGAGAAAAAAATGGTCCAAAGACTGGGAGAACGTTGTCTATTGTTCTGAAAGATGCAGAAGAAGAAAAAATAAAGTAAGCGTTACTTATAAATTCACGTTTAACAAATAATATAGTTAGTGTTTTAATCATAACTAGTTTGAAAAGTGAAAAAAATATTTTTAATTTTTCCAAATCAACTATTCAAAATAGAAAATCAATTTTCTGAGATAAGAAATATTGCTCTAATAGAAGATTCTTTATTTTTTGGTTGCGATTCGGAGTGGAAACAGAAGTTTCATAAACAAAAAATTATATTTCACAAAGCCGCAATTCAAGCTTATCAGGAAAATCTCGAAGATAAAGGTTATAAAGTAATAAAATTAGATCACAAAAAAAATAATAGAACTGAAGATAACCTAAATTATTTGGTTAGAAAAGGATTTAATCATTTTATCACTTATGAAGTATATGATTGGTCATTGAATAAAAGAATAAAAGATTTCTGTATAAAGAATAAAATCATAATAGAAATTAAAAAAGATAGTATGTTTTTAACTAATGCAAGACTGGTAGAAGAATTAATAAAACAAAAAAAAATTTACGGCATGCAAACATTCTATAAGAAGCAAAGAACAAGCCTGAAAATTTTAATCGAAAAAGATGGTTCTCCCACAGGGGGAGATTGGAGTTTTGACAAACTCAATAGGAAAAAATTACCACAAAAAATTAAAGTACCAAAAGTACCTGCTTTAACTACAAATAAATTTATAGAGAAAGCAAAAAATGATGTTTCTAAGAATTATAAAGACTATTTTGGTAATACTAATAACTTTAATTATCCAGTTACGCATAAAGATGCAGAAGAGTGGCTTGATATATTTCTGCTTGAAAGATTCTCTCTATTTGGAGACTATGAAGATGCAATTAGTTCAGAGCACAGAGTTCTTTGGCATAGTGTCCTCTCTCCATTGTTAAATACTGGATTACTTACGCCTAAACAAATAATTGACAAAGCCGACAATTATTTTAAATCAAATGAAATAGCACTCAATTCATACGAAGGTTTTATTAGACAAATTATTGGATGGAGAGAGTTTATGTTAATAATCTACAAGCGTAATAGTTTAGAACTTAGAAATGGAAACTTCTGGGGCTTTGAGGATAAATCAATACCATTATGTTTCTACACCGGAGAGACAGGTATTAAGCCAATTGATGATTCAATAAATAATATTTTAGAAACAGGTTATGCTCACCATATTGAAAGATTAATGATAATTGGAAATTTTATGCTTTTATGTAGATTCCATCCAAATCAAGTTTATAAATGGTTTATGGAGCTATTTGTTGATGCATATGATTGGGTTATGGTCCCTAATGTATATGGAATGAGTCAATTTTCAAATGGGGGATTATTTACTACTAAACCATATATATCCGGATCCAATTACGTAAGAAAAATGTCTAATTATAAACCAGGTAAATGGTCTGAAATCTGGGATGGTCTTTTTTGGACATTTATAGATGATTATAAAGACGTGTTTAAAAGTCAATTTAGATTTTCAATGATTTTAAAAAATCTTGAAAAAATGGATATCAAGAAAAAAAACTTTCATAGAACTATCGCAAAAAATTTCATATCAAGACTTATTTAAAATAAGGTCTTGTATTTATTCCTTTCTGAAACTCTCGGAAAACACAAAAATACTTATAATTGAATTTTGTTCTATCAAAGTGAATTTGAAAGTTGGGGATAAAATTCCATCATTTTCTTTGAAAGATCAATATGGAAACATAAGGTCACCAGCGCAAATTAAAAAACCGTTAGTTTTATTTTTCTATCCTAAAGACGACACTCCTGGTTGCACAATTGAAGCTTGTGGATTCCGCGACAAATACGACCTCTTCAAAATTCTAGGAGCCGAGGTTTGGGGGATAAGCAATGGCAACAGCACAAGTCATCTTGATTTTGCTAATAAAAATAATCTTCAATACCCATTACTCTGCGATATAAACAATAGGCTCAGGAAAAAATTCGGGGTTCCAAAAGCACTTGGGTTTATTCAAGGAAGGGTAACTTACATAATAAATTCAGAAAGAATAATTACTCACATATACGAAGACCTTTTAAATGGGCCAGCCCATATAAAAGAGGCAATACGAGCATTGAAAGAGCTTCAAGTGTAAAAAATAATATTTAAAATGAACATTTTTGAAGAAGCCAACAGTTGTCTAGAATACTTTATTAAAAATAATCTTAATAAATACCATGAGTTAAGGAATTATGATTACGGAATTGGCAAGCACTCTAAAGTATCACAAATTTCTAAATATACATCACATAGGATTCTTTACGAATATGATATCCTTGAAAAATTAAAATTAGTTGACAAGAAAAGAAAATTTAGTGATGAAATTTTATGGAGATTATATTGGAAAGGTTACCTGGAAAATTACTATTCAATTTGGATAAAGTACAAAAATTTTAAGGGTATATCATACAATTCAAATCTTCTAAAGATCGCACAAAATGGAAATACAGGTATAGATTTTTTTGATAGGTGGGTTGAAGAACTTAGAGACAGTAACTACTTGCATAATCACTCTAGAATGTGGTTTGCAAGTATATGGATATTCACATTAAAACTACCATGGGAATTAGGCTCTAGGTTTTTCATGAAACATCTATTAGATGGTGATGCCGCATCAAATACTCTTAGTTGGAGATGGGTAGCGGGGCTACATACAAATAAAAAACCCTATTTAGCATCAAAAGAAAATATCGATAAATTCACCAATAATAGGTTTGATAATATTTATATTAAACTTCCCAATGGAGTAAGTCCAATCAATGGAAGTGAGCACCTATCAAATAAACTACCAATTAAGAAAATATCCAATAATAATCATCTAGTTATGTTTGATAACGATTTAAATATTAATAACAGGTCTAGCTTATTTAACTCATATGCAAAAGTTTATATATTGCAAAATGATTTGATGGAAGATAATTCAAGGCGAAGTAACAAAGTATGCTACTTTAAACAAACTTTACTTGAAAAAGTCAACCAACTAATCCCAAACTCAGAGATATCAAATTCAAATGATATTGATTTAATTCTAAAAGATGTAAAATCTATCGATATTATCTACCCTGGAGTGGGAAATAACCTAGACTTAATAAATAATTATTCAAAGCTAAATGGAAACAATATCAATTATATTTATAGAGATAAAGATCTGCTAAATTGGAAATTTGCAAATTCCGGTTTTTATAGATTTAAAAAATCATTTATTAATAGCGATAATTATTAAGACTTTGATTTATAGTTAAGCAAAAGTAAAAAGTTCTAAAACTCACATACATACAAATTTTAACTATGATTAGAAAAACTTTAGATCAATGAAAGTTGAATTAAGCAAAATAACATCGCAAAAGGAAAAAATATTCTTAATAACTGGTGCTAATAGTGGACTTGGCTATGAGACATCTAAATTCCTCCTGAAAAAGGGTGCAACTGTAATCATGTGTTGTAGAGATTTAATCAAAGGTGAAAAAGCTAAGCAAGAACTTTCAAAGCATAATTATACTGGTAATATTGAACTTGTTGAATTAGATTTATCTGATTTAATTAATGTAAAGAGTGCATCAAATAAGATTAAAAATAAATTTAATCATATAGATGTAATTATAAATAATGCCGGTATAATGGCTCCACCTTTTACTCTTAGCGAACAAGGATTAGAAATACAATTTGCTGTTAATCACCTTGCTCACATGTCCTTAACACTTGAATTATTGCCGTTGCTGAAACATGCCAGTGATGCCAGAGTTGTAACCGTCACCTCGGGGGTTCAATATTTGGGTAATATTTATTGGGATGACTTGCAAGGAAAACTTAAATATGATCGTTGGGCTTCATATGCGCAAAGTAAACTTGCCAACGTAATGTTTGGTCTGGAACTTAATTTAAAACTTGAGAGAAGCAAATCAAAAGTTATTTCTTTATTGGCTCATCCTGGACTAGCTCGTACAAACTTACAGCCAAAATCTGTTAAAGCGAATCAATCATGGCAAGAAGAAACTGCTTATAAATTGATGGATCCTATATTTCAAAGCGCCAAAATGGGCGCACTCCCTCAAATAGCAGCAGCGACCTTGCCTGGGGTGAGGGGAGGCCAACAGTATGGTCCAAGATTTAACTTTAGAGGGACCCCGAAGGTATGTAGAAATGCCCCAAAAGCTCTAAATCATCTTTCAAGAAAAAGATTATGGGACGTCAGTAAAGACCTCATTAACGATACTTAACCACAATTAGATGGATGCAAGTAGTTTTTCTCCTTTATCACAAATTTCTTGCTGAGAAGGACAATTAAACTTTCCAGTCCAATCAATTAAACCTTTTCTAATTGGACAATTACATTTGTTGTCTCTAGCTAATTCATTAAGTTCTTTGCCTGTCCAAGGATCAGGTTGTTCATTAAGCATCACTTCCCTCAATCGTTCAGTCGGGAAATGATCTACTTGTACATAATTTACTAAATGATTAAAAAAGTCATCAAAGGCTTGATTTTTATCAACAAAGTTTCTTTTTTTAACTTCTTTATCAAAGAGTCCTTTCATGAACAATGTACAGTTAACTGCCTCTGGGTTGGAAAATGGCTTGAGTTTTTGACTTAAGTATTCACGATTACTAACTATGGACTCAATGTTTATTAACCTTTGTTCTAAAGTTTGAATCCTTTTATTGTAAAAGTCTTCTGATTTTGGAGAATCATTTTCTGATAACGATTTAGTGACTAAATCAGTAATGTGTTCAGTAAGGCTTTTCCCAGACATCATTGCCTGTTTCTTGATTTTGCTTAACAAGTCTTTTGAGATTTTTATATTAAACTGACTTTTGATCATTTAATCTCAACTTTATTAAACAACTATAGTCATTTCTTGTAAGTCTACAAGCATGATTATACAAAATTTAAGACCTAAAAAAAAGAATCTATAGCTGATCTATAAATACTAGATAATATAGTAAATTAAACGCTAAACACCTATGCCTATTTCGTTCAAAAGAATATGGTGACAATAAAAATAATAGTCATTTGTCCGTAACGTTTTTCAGTAGCTTAAGATCAAAAAAATTAAGAAATAATTATTTGCTATTATTATTGATAATTAAATTTATCAATGTAAAACTAATAACATAAAAAATATTTATTTTTTAGAATAGAAATCCTTATAAGAAACAAGGAAAAGGTGGGCGGTATACCGATACTAATTTTCTGACGTTAAAGCTAAATTTAAGTCGTCGGATTTTTTTCTGATCTTACTTATTGCTCTTCCGAGCAAATACTAAACGCTCTTATTCATGACCACCATTCAGCAGCAGCGTTCTTCGTTGCTCAAAGGTTGGCCACAATTCTGCGAGTGGGTTACTTCCACTAACAACCGTATATATGTCGGTTGGTTCGGTGTATTGATGATCCCTTGCCTTCTTGCGGCAACAACTTGTTTCATCGTTGCATTTATCGCTGCTCCTCCAGTTGATATCGACGGTATCCGTGAGCCAGTAGCTGGTTCATTCATGTATGGAAACAACATCATTTCTGGTGCTGTTGTTCCTTCAAGTAACGCTATCGGCCTTCACTTCTACCCAATCTGGGAAGCAGCAACTCTTGATGAGTGGCTATACAACGGTGGCCCTTACCAGCTTGTAATCTTCCACTTCCTTATCGGTATCTCTGCATACATGGGACGTCAGTGGGAGCTTTCATACCGTTTAGGTATGCGCCCATGGATCTGTGTTGCTTACTCAGCGCCTGTATCAGCAGCCTTCGCTGTATTCCTTGTTTATCCATTCGGTCAGGGTTCATTCTCTGATGGTATGCCTCTAGGAATTTCTGGAACATTCAACTTCATGTTCGTTTTCCAGGCTGAGCACAACATCTTGATGCACCCATTCCATATGGCTGGTGTAGCAGGTATGTTCGGTGGTGCTTTGTTCTCTGCAATGCACGGTTCTTTGGTTACTTCATCACTTATACGTGAGACCACAGGACTTGATTCACAGAACTACGGTTACAAGTTTGGACAAGAAGAAGAGACATACAACATCGTTGCAGCTCATGGCTACTTCGGTCGTTTGATCTTCCAATATGCAAGCTTCAATAACAGCCGCAGCCTTCACTTCTTCTTGGCTTCATGGCCAGTAATTTGTGTTTGGTTGACATCTATGGGCATCTGCACCATGGCGTTCAACTTGAACGGTTTCAACTTCAACCAGTCTGTTGTAGATACTTCAGGCAAGGTTGTACCAACCTGGGGTGATGTACTTAACCGTGCAAACCTTGGTATGGAAGTAATGCACGAGCGTAACGCTCACAACTTCCCACTTGACCTAGCAGCTGCTGAGTCTACTTCTGTAGCTCTTGTTGCACCTGCAATCGGTTAAGTCTTTAACTTGATTCTTTAAGGCCCTCTTTTCGAGGGCTTTTTTTTTTGCTTTTTTCTATTTATGCTTTGCGTCAAAAGGAGACAAGAAGGTTTCTTTCAGTTATTTATTACTTTAGAAATCTTAGAGGTTCTGACCCTAGACAAGAGATAGACACAAGAGGAAAACTGATCAGTAAGAGTAAATTATTTATAAACTAAAGTAATTTTATTAATTAAATGGAATCATTAGACAATCATTTTCAACCATAGAATAAATTACAAATCAATCTGATAAATGCTTAATAAAAGTTGCCCATTAGACAAAGATCAGCTAAAGAAGTATAAACATCTACTATTTTGGCTTCGACCCATGATTAACGAAAACCTTGTAGAAATCCTTCTTGCTGCAATTCTGGTATCGAATACCTATGACAAGGGTCAGCCCGCAATCAAATGGGGTGGAATAGTAATAGCCGTAGCTGGCGTAGCTTCAGCTTTATTTGGTTAAAAGTAAACACAATTATAATTCAAATAAATCAAAATTCTTAGTTAAAGCTGCAAAGAATTTGCAGCTTTTTTATTTTTTTCATTAAATAATGAAAATTCGATTTATATCATTTATTACGAGCTTAAATATATCTTAAAACGGTGATAAAACTTAAAAAGATTTGAACTATATCAATCAAAATTCAAAGGGACTGAGAAGAGGGTAATACTCTAATCAGGATGAAACTTTTTATACAACTGATTCTCTGATAATTCAATCCCAAAACAAACAACATCATCAAAGTCACCATTACTATGCATAGTGGACATATGATCTTTGATTTCTGTATTATCGAAAGTGAATCCAAAATCTTTACAATACTTAGACAACATTTTCATTGCGGAATCGTGGTCAGTAAGAAACCGCTCACATAGCTCTGTCAGATTTTCTTCATTCAAATTATTAATCATTTTCTGAAAATCTTTGAAACCTTTCATCTGATTTTCTAAGAAGTCGAAGTTATGTATTAATAACTTTTTTTCATAACTTCTTCACAGCAAATATTGCTATGGCAAGTAATCAAGTATTCATCATGGCGTAACATTAATTAAATGCAGTGCATACACCTATATAAATTCACTTCTAAGAGGCTAAAAGCTTTATTAAAAGTAAGGGGCCAGGCTAGAGATCTTTAATGAAAACAGCTGAAAAAGTTAGACCATTGTTGAGACAGATCGAGACTACTCATTCAAATATATTTTTAGATACGATAGAGTTTTAGCTTTGAGAATGGGAAATTTAGACGCTGTATATAAATGCTATCAAATTGAAACTAGTATAGAAATAGAGCCTTTTAACAGATACATAGAAGTTTATGGAGTCAAAATAGCTGGCTTGAAAGCAACAGGAGGAAACGTTGCCGTAGAAGATGAATTTATTAGAAAGATAGCTCAAACAACAAAATTATTACTCAACCCAGAAGACATCTCTATTGATTCAGACTCTCAAATTAAAGCTATTAAGCATTTAAAAACTATAAATACCCTACAAAGAATAGGAGTTGAGGAAATGAATTCCTACACTCCTAGGTTAAACGGAGATAATTATTCAGGATGGGATTTAACAAATGATAAGCATAGTCTTACCGATTTCATATGGCAATTCAACCTTTCTGGTGATTCAGAGAAAACAGCTAACACTCAAATAACAGAAGTACTCGAACATTTACTCCATACACTAGTTAGATTTGCCTTGCCAGGTGCTTTCCCAGCGCAATTTCTATTTATTGAAGACAGAAGCCCTGAGTATGGTGGAGATGCCTCAAAAGAAGAGCCAATATTGTCTGGTTTGCTTTATGAAGCAGCAAAAGAAGCTATTAATAATGGTGTTTTTGATGCTTCAAGCTACAACCACATGGGAGTGGGTAGTTTCACATATTGGAAAACAGTAATGGTTGAATATCAATATGCTTTAACTTTTGCTGAGTGGGGATATATTGAAAAATATTCAGGTAGTCTTGATCCAGAATGGTCAGATAATTACTTAACTCCCGATAAGATTAAAGAAGGAAATCCCTTAGGACATAGCTTGTATGAAAACTATATTAAGAAAGTAATTAGTAAGCCTTCCAGCAATGAACTAGAAAAAATTTTCAAAGAAAAAAATCAAGGGCTTTCTGGGTATATTGCAAACACTGGGAGCAGTTCAAACGATGAGCTTACTGGTAGTAGTAGCAATGAAACTTTCTTCGCCTCAGAAGGATCCGATACAATTAATGGTGAAGGAGGTAACGACACTTCAGTTTATTCTGGAAAATTTTCTGATTATTCCTTTACAAGAGAAGTCAATTCATTAACCATTACCGATCTAAGAACAGGTAGTAATGATGGGAAAGACAATCTTTCAAATATTGAATACATTCAGTTCTCAGATCAAACAGTAGAAGAATCGAAAGTAGACGTTGTTAAAAGCTATAGCGGTAAATTTAGTGATTACAAGTTTTACAATAAAGGCAATGGTGTTTATCAGATCAAAACAGATTCTGGCTATGACGATATTACTGGCTTTCCCTTATTAACCTTTACAGGAGAATCAACGACAAGTTCTTTTAAAGACATTAGTGCCATTGCTGATATCAAAGGAACGTTTGATCAAGTCACTGGTTTAGACACAGATTCAGGGCGTATGTTTCGTTTATACAACGCATCATTTAAACGGTTGCCTGATTCAGATGGGCTTGCTTATTGGATTGATAATTTCAGTTCAGGACGAAATAGTATCAGAGTCGTTGCATCATCATTTTTAGGTTCAGCTGAATTTGCTGAACGTTATGGAGACAACGTTTCTGATTCAACCTATGTGAATACACTCTATAAAAATGTTCTTGGACGTGATGCTGATACTGGAGGATTGAACTATTGGTTGGGTCAATTAAATAGTGGGGCTGAAACACGATACGAAGTTCTTCTAGGATTCTCTGAATCAGCTGAGAACAAAGCTCTCTTTACTGAAATGACAGGACTGGGATAATAGATAAAAACATTTAGAACTTTCATCAAAGTTAAAGGATTTTATAAACATCAAGATCAAATAGCCAAGTCTTTCTTATCTCAAAAAATCATTTTTTCCTCAAATGGTTAGCCAAAACCTTAGCTTGACTTTCAAAAAATTGATTCTTCCCAGATTTCTAGACATCGAATAAAAACTCAATAGCTTCACGTCTTACCAGTTGATTGGAACAAAAATCGCGGTTAGACCTAAGTTAGAAGACTAGGACGAATTTAGAACGACTGATTTAAACTATCAGGATTAATCCTTACTCAACCTTAGGTAGGGATGAGTTCTACTCTTACCGCTCATTATCTTTAACTCAATCCAGTCATTGCAGTGAAAAGAGTTTTATTCCCTGCTTATTCTGCAAATCCAAGAAGGAGTTCATAACAGGATATATTTTATTCAGTTAAACAACTGACTTGAATAACAGGACTCTTTATCTCTCTAATCAATAGTCGTATAAGGAATTTTTTTTAGAATTTAGAACAAAGTCAGAACAGGAGCTCATTGAGGATACTGAGAAACCCTGGTATGACTATTCTGCTATACGTTGAATAAAAACTCCTTATCGTCCAGTTATCCCAATCGATTACAAGGAAAAATCGCGGTTAGATGTAGGTTAGAAGAGCAGGAACAAAATTAGATAACTTAATCTGGATAAGAAACTTGCAGTAATCCTATCCATTTGTAGTCATACAAGATTTTTAACCTCCACAGCGTTTAGAAAAGCTTCATTTAATGGTTCTAAAGAGCTGTTAGTCCATTCATGAAGAGCACTTCTCATTCCACAAGATCCATTCCTATAGGCATTTGTCATTTCTAAGCCTGTTAACGCATGCACACCGGAGAGGATTTGAAAAACTAATTCGGGATAACTATCGTAATTCTTAAGACAAATAGATAACTCTCCTAAAGCATCTTTCATAGAGAGTTTCTTTTCTTTACGATGAAGTTCAAACAATTCTTTAGCAACATCACCATATCTCTTTGCTCCACTATCAGAAAAAATACACTCCCTTTGATTTAAATCTTCTTCTTTATCAGACCAAAAATTATCTTTTAAATTAAGTTGTTCTTCTATTCTTAAGACTCTCTTTTCAAGGATTTCAAAATCACCACTCGCTTTGACAGAACCTTCTTCTAATAGTTCAGTGATAAAAGCTGTTAGTGTTTTTCCACTCTTAATTGCCTTAGACTTCAATCTAAGCAAGAGTTTCGGATCAATCTTAATGTTCAGCTGAGACTTGTCTTCACTCTTCATCTTCTTTTTTTATACTTCTTCTAGTATATCTATATTTTCTCGATAAAAACGATTCCTTCCAGCAATTATTAAATCATTTTCTATGATTTATCAATTAAGGATTTCACCCACAAAACATGCATAAAAGTTAGAACAAAGTTAGAATAGAAGCCTATTGAGAATGACGAGAACCTCTGGTATAACTTGACGCTTATACGTTGAATAAAAACTCAATCACATTCAGTTATACCAATCGATTACAAGCAAAAATCGCGGTTAGACATAAACGCTAAAAAGTTAGACAACCAGACGAGACATCTTTAATTAGAAATAGCAAAAAGCCAGACTGAAGCTGGAAACCATGCAAGCCTTGAATTAGCATCCATTTTTTAAAGAATTGATTTAACCTTCGAAAATCAAAAATATTGGTTTCTAATCTTTTAACTCCTTTGAATTAATCGATACAACAAGAATTCAAAAGGTAAACACTATCTACATGAACTAGGTTGACTAGTAAAGTGGGCAAGAGTAAAAAAAGAAATTTAAAGATTATTCAATGAAATTCAAAGAATGCCTTTCGAAAAAGAATATTTTAATTGGCTTAATTGCCTTATTTTCAATAGGTGTAGTAAACAATTTATATAAAGAGCGTATTAATCCAGAAAAATCTACAGCATATAAAAGAGCAAAGAAAAAACTTGATCCAGATTTATATCTTACTTATAGATTGACTGACAGAATATTAGAGTCAAATGAAATAAAAAGACCCATAAGAGTAGCTGTTAGAAAAGGGGCTTTTTGTGATATGAATGATCAAGCTTGTCAGGCTTTACAATTACTTCCAGACATAGATAAGTCAACTAATTTTGATATATGGGCAAGACAAGTTGTAAATACAATGGCTGGGAGTCCAAATGCATTTGCTTACAGCAATAGCGGAACACTGTTTTTAAATATTCCCCTAATGAAAGATTTTATGGGGAAGCCAACTCAATTAGCTTGTGTGATCTCTCATGAATTAGCTCACATAACACAAAATCATTCTGAGGAAGAACAAAAAGAACAATTAAAATATGATTTAGAAGCGTCTAAACAAATATCTAATAGGGTAAAACAATTACATGATAACCAAACTGGTGCTTATGTAATGGCCGCTATATTTGGAGGAATGGCATCTGCTTACTCTGGCGACAATAGTTCAATAAATCAAGTTTCAACTCAAATACAATTTGATAGATTAGCAGCTCAAATGGCTGCACCAGAAATTGGTAAAATAGCACTTAATTATTCCCCAGTTATAGGTAAATCTATCAATGAAACGAAGGGATTAGCACCTGAATACTTAAAGAAAGCTTTTAAAAGCATTGATAGCTACCTAAGAGATAGCAGCTTAAAGTTATTAGCATTTAGTCGAGGTCAAGAATACGAGGCTGACTTATTAGGACTTAAATATGTCGCTAGAGCGGGATTCAACCCAGAAGAATGTATAAAAGTAGCATCAGAGACTATGCCTCATGATCAAGATAAAATCATTGCTCGTTTACTTCCTGAAGGCACTAATGATCCAGGGAAAGAGGATGTTCCTATTTTCATAAATAAGGAAGAAAAAGATATCTCAAAAGATAAGTGTGACAAAATAGGTTTAAAAGGAAAAGAAAAATTTGATTGTTTAAAGAAAGATAGGAGAGCAAGATACTGTGACCCTATTTACGACGACTGTGACGAATTTAAAAGTACAAAAAAAAGAAAGACAGAAAAGGTACCTGAAGCTGTTATGGAAATGTTAAGTACTCACCCGAGTTGGGAAAGAAGAGTGAAGGCAATTAAATTAGAACTTAAAAATAAAAAGTTATTTAATAATTTAAAAAGAGAAGGAAAGATTGCAAGGGAAAATAAAAAAATGAGAGACTGGAAATATGATGAAGATAGTAATAGTGTTGTTATTTCTAGCATTCTAAAATCTCCAAAAGATGTTGGCAGAGAAAATACTGGAACCACTGGAATTGACGTAGATAAATTTCTTGATTAACTAAAAAAATTTATTCTTAATTATGTATTTCTTATTAATCACCTCTCTAGTTTTTCTTACATCAGTTCCTTCAGGTATTGTTCTCGCTCATTCAACTCACCATAGCGAAATAAGTAACAAGACTATTTTTCATGCTTGGTGGGATGAAGAAGATGAAGATTGCATTATACGATTTCTGCCCAAAACCTCTTCAACAGAAGCATCTTTTCAAGTTAATGATGGGATTCCAATTTCTAAAGACCAAATCCTAGAGATTTATAAAGAGAAAAAATATCGAGG
The DNA here is from genome assembly GCF_059772385.1 of Prochlorococcus sp. MIT2302. Classification (NCBI taxonomy): domain Bacteria; kingdom Bacillati; phylum Cyanobacteriota; class Cyanophyceae; order Synechococcales; family Prochlorococcaceae; genus Prochlorococcus; species Prochlorococcus sp. MIT2302. Next base: position 728,708 of record NZ_CM186285.1, read on the forward strand.
AGCATTTCGTTCAAAAGCCTATATCTATCATTTGACATACAAAGATGAAAAATCAAAAGTTTCGACCTCAAAAATTATTTTTATAGATAAAAATACAAGTATTAAATTTGAGAACGCATTAGAAAAATTCGGAATCTAAAAAGCTAGACAAGCCTCTATTGGGAATACTGAGAACCCTTGCTATTACTAGTCTACTATACGTTGAATAAAAACTCCATAACGTCCAGTTATACCAGTTAATTACAGCGATATTTTAGGGTTAGACCAGTACAGCAAAATGTTAGACCGTTCTTGAGACATGTTGAGACAGATCTATATTCCAGATATGGTTTAAAAAATTAAAAGTTCTATTTCTTTGGTGTAAAAATCTAGGGAATACTCCAACGATATAAATTAAGATTTTTGAGAATTAATATATTTATATTTCTTCCTCATTAAAATCATCAAGTTTTGCAAGTTCAGCAAGTCTTTTTTTAGCCTCCTTCTTGATTCTTTCTGCTTCTGGGTCGATTTTTTCTTTTATCAACCATTTTTTAGATACCGAGATAAGCGCAGGAAGAACAGCTTTAGGTATACCCCATTGATTTACTGCTAACTCTGTAATTTCATTTTCATTTTTGCCGTCTCTTAATAATTCATAAATCCGACCTATGTCTCTTACATTTTGATGATGCGTATGAATACGATCAACTTCTGCTTCCAAAATCAAAACAGAAAGAGCAGTCTCAGACTTAAAACCATTTGAAGACCATAAATCGTATTTAGAGTTAAAGTCTTTAGAACTTATTAATCCATCTTTAACGATAGGGTTTTGTTCGCTTGACCAACTAGAAAGGGCAGAAAGCTTTTCCTTAGTTTTAGGAGAAATACGCAAATTAACTTGAGGTCGACGATCATTTGCCTTGGTGGAATTTGATGCGGGGATCCCTAAACCAGTTGCTACCAACTCCGCAGGTTGAAGCAATGAATCAGGAGTTGATAGCAATGAATTCGGGTCAGCTTCCAGAAGCCCATCTTTCGATAAACGAAGAGCTGATCCTATTGAATAATCAGGCAAACCGATAGGGACGCCATGACTTGAGCTATTAGAACGCTGAACACCTTCATCTTTCCTGCTATCTTTTCTTGGTGATTTGGATGACAAGGTGCTATCTCCAGGCTATATTAGTCACATATTCATTTTACATGGTCAGCCAAGAATGTCGACAATTCCTTTGAAACTCAATCATGGAAAGGATTCCAAGTCAATCACTCAACGACAGCTAGAGGTAATGGCTAACGATTTAAATATGATCAAAGAAGCGGTGTGTGGGCGACTATATGTATTTGTGCGAATGAAGGACAGGACTCTAAATATTGGCTTCACAGATGACCTCCCAACCAGACAAGATCATTGGGAATCAAAAGGCTTTAAATTTATCAATTCAACAAGTTACACTCAGCCAGCTGAGCGGAGGCTTCATAAAAGATTAAAGGATATGGGCTTTTCTCCAAAATTCGGAAGAGAGCAATATGAACTGACTCCTCAAATTATTGAAGCTTGCAAAAGACTTGACCTGCCAGTAGGGAATCTTGAACAAAAGATCCCAGACGAATTGCTGAAAGTGACATCCAAATCGAAGCAGGGCGAGCTGCCAATCATCCACGGCTAAGTTAGCAATTTATTAGCAAAAATATAGCAATATGGCTGGATCATTTTTTGACGTTTTTCACTCGTTTAGAAGGGTTACTACGCGTCGTTGTTTGGTCCTTGAAAAGAGAGTGGCTGAACTTGAAACAGATATCAGTTACTTATCAGACAAGGTGTCTAATTTAGAAGGCTTATTTGCTTCCCTGCCAAAAGAGATAGCTGAAGATCTTTTTATTAACTCAGGAGAATTTGGAATTTCATTGCCTCCAGAAGATGAAGATGTGCCTTTTTGATTCAAATTAATCATTTATTTATCCTAATTACTTCCTTTCAAAATGAATGAAGACTCACAATCAGAACTCAGAAAAAAAGTAAAATTCATGAAGCGTCAAATCGAGGACTTTCAAACATTTCATGAATATTGCTCGCAAGTTGCTATTACGATTACAACAAATATGGATGAATATTTAGATCAAATATTAATAGAGTTAGATGAATTATCAAATCAGAAAATAATACAAACGAGGAAAAATTTGGAGGATATATATGATTTAGATTAGAGTTTTTATAAATTGGTTTTATTTATAGCTTTAATAATCTATTTTGACTAAAGAATAGATATCCTAATCTCGCTTGTCTCAAAAAGTCGGCTATTTCGTCTCAAGAAGTTAGACTAAACGGTTAGACTAAGCCTCGGTCTAACTCCTGAAAACCCTTGGTATCACTGAAATTCTAGACGTTGAACAAAAACTCCTTAGCGTCCAGTCATACCAATTGATTACAAGCAAAAATCGCGGTTAGACGTAAGTTAGAACAGTAGAACGAAGTTAGAAGAGCTCTAACTTGATATAGGTCTGCATAAACCGAAAAAGAATAAGAAAAACTAGATTAATAGAATTACTAGGTTTAAGATGAAACTTCAAATCAACTGTTCACGGCTTGTCTTGGGTTCGGATTGGCTCAGGTATTGAAGGAGAATCTGATGTAGATCAATCAGGTTTTTCTTTAGGCATATCTTCAGAGGGATCGGTTGTTGCAATTGGCTCCATAACGAATTCTGACAATGGATTCGAAAGCGGTCATGTACGCATTTTTGAAAACAGAAATGGATCTTGGGAGCAAATAGGGGCTGACATTGATGGGGAATTCCCTAATGATGAATCCGGTATTTCTGTAAGTCTTTCGTCTGATGGCACTATTGTTGCCATTGGTGCTCATGGTAATGATGGGAATGGAGATGTAAGTGGTCATGTACGAATTTTTGAAAATATAAATGGATCTTGGGAGCAAATAGGGATTGATATTGAAGGGGAATCAAGTGGCGACTTATCTGGTTGGGCGGTAAGTCTCTCCTCTGATGGCTCTATTGTCGCCATTGGTGCTCCTAGTAATGATGGGAATGGAGATGTAAGTGGTCATGTACGAATTTTTGAAAATATAAATGGATCTTGGGAGCAAATAGGGGCTGATATTGATGGGGAATCAAGTGGCGACTTATCGGGTTGGGCGGTAAGTCTCTCCTCTGATGGCTCTATTGTCGCCATTGGTGCTCCTAGTAATGATGGGAATGGAGATGTAAGTGGCCATGTACGAATTTTTGAAAATATAAATGGATCTTGGGAGCAAATAGGGACTGATATTGATGGGGAATCAAGTGGCGACTTATCTGGTTGGGCGGTAAGTCTCTCCTCTGATGGCTCTATTGTCGCCATTGGTGCTTCTGTTAATGACAGTAATGGAATTGATAGTGGTCATGTACGAATTTTTGAAAATATAAATGGATCTTGGGAGCAAATAGGGGCTGATATTGATGGGGAATCAAGTGGCGACTCATTTGGTAACGCGATAAGTCTCTCCTCTGATGGCTCTATTGTTGCCATTGGTGCACCTGGTAATGACAGTAATGGAATTAATAGTGGTCATACTCGAATTTATAAATATAAAAATGATGAATGGACTCAGATAGGTGCGGATATTACAGGCACTTTTGAAGGAGACGTTTTTGGAACTGCTGTCTCCCTTTCCTCTAATGGTTTAATTCTGGCCAGCTCAGCCACGCAATTTGATGGAGAAGGAACTGAGCTTGGTCACGTTCAAATTTTTCAATTTGGTAAAACACTCACTGGAACTTCATCAAATGATGTTTTGAAAGGTGATTTTGGTAATGACGATATAAATGGAGAATTAGGCGTAGACATTATTACTGGCGGCGAAGGGAATGACACTATTGATGGTGGGTCAGGGTCAGACACTTCTGTTTATTCTGGAAAGTTTTCTGATTATTCCTTTACAAGAGAACCCAATTCTTTAAAAGTTGCCGATCAAAGGACAGGGATAAATGATGGAACAGATACTCTCTCAAATATTGAATACATTCAATTCTCAGATCAAACCGTAGAAGAATCTAAAGTAGACGTAGTTAAAACTTATAGCGGAAATTTCAGAGACTACAAGTTCTATAACAAAGGCAATGGTGTTTATGAAATCAAGAATAGCTCGACAGGAACAACTGACGACATCACTGGAATTCCCCTATTGACCTTTACAGAAGAAGTAACAACAAGTTCATTTAAAGATGTCAGTGCCATCGCTGATATCAAAGGTGTCTTTGATCAAGTCACTGGATTAAAGACAGATTCCGGTGAAATGTTCCGTTTATATAACGCTGCTTTTGCAAGGTTCCCTGATGCTGATGGACTGGAGTACTGGATTGAAGAGTTTAGTTCTGGACGCAATACCAGACGAGTCGTTGCAGAATCATTTCTCTTATCCGAGGAGTTTGGTGAACGGTATGGAACGAATGTTTCTAATGCTCAATTTGTAGAAACTCTCTATATCAATATTCTTGGTCGTGAGTATGACCAAGAGGGTTATAACTATTGGCTCGGAAACTTAAATAGTGGTTTAGAAACGAGATATGAACTTCTTTTAGGTTTTGCAGAAAACGATGAAAACTTAAATCTCTTTACTGAAATGACAGGGTTGGGGTAATTAAGGAATCTTTTGAACAATTCAGGTTGTTAAAACCCTTAGGAAATTAACCCAAAAGTTAGAATAAAGTTAGAATAGGGTATAATTAAAGGACCCGAGATCCACTGCTATGAATGAACTTCTAGACGTTGAATAAAAACTCCATCACGTCTCCTTCATTCACTACATACTCTTTCCCTTCACTTCTAAGCCAACCTTTGTTTCGAGCTTCCACTAAGGATCCTGCCTCTAGTAATCTTTTATATGAAATTGTTTGGGCTCGAATAAATCCTTTTTCAAAATCTGTATGAATCACCCCAGCTGCTTGAGGGGCAGTCATCCCATCAATAATAGTCCAGGCTTTAGTTTCTTTTTCTCCGGTAGTGAAATAAGTGCTTAGGCCCAGCAACCTGTATGTAGCTTTAATAAGACTAATTAAGCCTCCTTCTTCAACTCCTAAACCATTTAAATAATCATCTCTTTCTTGCTCACCCAATTCAATTAACTCAGCCTCAACTTGAGCTGAAATCTTCACACATTCAGAACCTTCTTTCGTTGCCAGGGTATGTACCTCTTCTGAAAAGGAATTACCATTCGCAAGTTCATCTTCTCCAAGATTAGTTGCATAAATAATTGGTTTTTCCGTTAACAAGCCCAATGGTTTAATTAATATTTTTTGTTCCTCAGTTAATGAAACACTTCTCACTGCATTTTCATTTTCCAAGGCTTCGCTTAATTTTTCCAATACCTCATCCTCTAACTTTGCTTCCTTATTAGTACTTACTTGTTTTTTTAATCTAGTTCTACGTTTTTCGATCTGATTCAGATCAGATAATGCTAATTCTAAATTAATTATCTCAATATCTCTTGATGGGTCTACTGATCCAGAAACATGAACAACATCATCATCGCTAAAACACCTAATCACATGAACTATTGCATCAACCTCCCTTATGTTTGCTAAAAATTTATTACCAAGTCCCTCCCCTTTACTTGCTCCCTTAACAAGACCAGCTATATCAACAAACTCCATTCTAGTTGGAATAATTTGCTTGCTGTTACTCAGTTCGCCAAGCAAATTCAAACGTTGATCAGGTACTGAAACAGAACCAACATTGGGTTCAATCGTGCAAAAAGGGAAGTTTGCTGCTTGAGCTTTTGCATTAGCAACAAGAGCATTAAACAAAGTGGACTTTCCAACATTTGGGAGTCCTACAATTCCGGCCTTGAGCATTGAAATGGGTCTTTGAAAAGACGCCAGCTGATTAATTTGCCTAAATTAAACCCAATAGTGCCCCTTAACAGCGAAAATATAGTTATAAATCTCCAAAGGAAAGTTTTTAAGCTTTTCTTTCATCACTCAGCTTCTACAAGTCTTGAGAAACTTGGTTATAACAAAATGAATTGGAACACCTTCAAAAAGAAAAAATTTTTAGGCTTAATCGCGCTTGCAGTATTAAGTGCTGGTGGAATTAGTTTTAAACTTACACAAGGAGATGGATCGAACAAAGACATAACCGAATTTACAATTGCAGCTGAAAGCGGGAGCTTACCTGGTTTGATCACAGCAAGTGGTGAACTGAAAGCAAATAAAAGCGTAAATGTAAGCCCAAAAAGACAGGGAATACTTTCTGAAATTTACGTAGAGGAAGGGGATCAAGTTAAGAAAGGAGATCTAATTGCAAAAATGGATTTTGGAGACTTGGAATTTAGAATTGACGAAATAAAAGCTAATTATGAGACTCAAAAAGCGAGTTACCTAAGAAGGAAGATGCTTTTCAAAGAGGGTGCCATAAGTGCCGAGGAGTATGAAGAATATAAAAATAGATTTTTAAGAAGCGAAGCTAAATTTAAGCAAATAGAGGTTGAAGAGAGTGAGACAAGCATAAGAGCTCCATTTAAAGGTGTAATAACGAGCAGATACGCAGTCCCTGGGGCATTCGTAACTCCTACGACCTCTGCTTCTTCATCAAGAGAAGGAGGATCTACAAGCTCATCAATAGTCAAACTCTCACAAGGTCTTGAAATAGTTGCGAAAGTTCCTGAGAGCGATATTGGAAGAATAAAAACCGCTCAAGAAGCGACAATTAGAGTAGATGCTTTTCCTGATAAACGTTTTAGAGCAGTTGTTTCCAAAATCTCTCCAAGTGCAATTAAAAACAACAACGTAACATCATTTGAAGTTACGTTGTTGTTGAGCAATAGGCCTGAAGATCTACGCCTAGGAATGACATCTGACATCAATTTTCAAACCGGCGCAACAAAGATTAGTACACTTATTCCAACTGTAGCAATTGTCACCGAAGAAGGAAAAGCTGGAGTGCTTGTAGTTGGAAATAACAATCAACCAACATTTAAAAAAGTTGAGTTAGGTACAAGTAGTGGTAGTAAAACTGCAATAATATCTGGATTAGAACCAGGAGAGAAAGTTTTTATTAATCTTCCTCCTTGGGCCAAAAAAAGAGAAAATTAATAAATTTATTAATCAATCTCATCATTAATGTTTTATGGAAGAAATAAAAAAGCCAACTTTATTATTAATTGATGGCCATTCTTTAGCTTTCAGAAGTTTTTATGCTTTTAGCAAGGGGGGAGATGGAGGACTTGCCACAAAGGATGGATTTCCTACAAGTGTTACTTATGGTTTTTTAAAAAGTCTTTTAGACAATTGCAAAACTATAAAACCCAAAGGAATCACAATCGCTTTTGATACTGCTGAGCCAACATTTCGCCATAAGGAAGATCCAAATTACAAAGCCAATCGAGATGTGGCACCAGACATATTTTTTCAAGATTTAGACACACTTGAAAAAATTCTCAAAGAAAGTCTGAATCTTTCAATATGCAAAGCTCCTGGATATGAAGCAGATGATGTCTTAGGAACACTTGCCAACGATGCTGCTGAAAAAGGTTGGAGTGTCAGAATACTCTCTGGAGATAGAGACTTATTCCAATTAGTAGATGATGCAAGAGACATAGCTGTCTTGTACATGGGAGGTGGTCCTTACGCAAAAAGCGGAAATCCTAATCTGATTAACGAAGAAGGAGTAAGGGAGAAACTAGGGGTGAATCCAAATAAAGTAATAGATTTGAAAGCCCTAACTGGTGATAGCTCAGATAATATTCCAGGAGTCAAAGGAGTTGGTCCAAAAACAGCAATAAATCTTTTAAACGAAAATAATGATCTTGATGGAGTCTATAAAACACTCCAAGAGCTCGAGAAAGAAGGCGATAAAGCGAAACGTGGAGCCATAAAAGGAGCAGTTAGGTTAAAACTAAAGGCAGATAAAGATAATGCGTATCTCTCAAAAAAACTTGCAGAAATTTTAATTAAAATCCCTATAAATCGAAACATAGATCATAACTTAGAGGGTATTAATGAATCAAAGTTAGCTGAAAACCTTGAAAAACTTGAGTTACATAGTTTATTAAAACAAATTTCAACTTTTAAAACTCTATTTTCTAATGAAGAATTATCAGAACAAGACACTAATCTCTCATCGAAAGAAAGTAAACCAGTTAATAATAGTGAGAATAATGAAATAGAAGAGATTCCTCAGGTAGAACCTAAAATTATAGACAACTTGGAAGAACTTAATAATTTTGTTTCACAAATAATGAAGCATACAGATGAGAAGAAACCAATAGCAATTGATACAGAAACAACGAGTTTGAATCCTTTTAAAGCTGAACTTGTTGGCCTAGGCTTTTGTTATGGTGAATCATTAAAAGATATAGTTTATATACCAATAGGACACCTCAATAAAGAAGAAGATTTAATAGAAAAGAATCATATCAGTCAATTAAAGATTGAAGAAGTTATCTATGCACTTCAGGATTGGTTCTCTAGCAAGGAAAATCCTAAAACCCTACAGAATGCAAAATACGACAGACTGATATTGCTAAGACATGGAATTATATTAAATGGCGTTGTAATTGATACTTTACTTGCTGACTATATATGCGATGCAACTCTTAAGCATAGTTTAGATGAAATTGCCTATAGAGAATTTGGCTTTAAACCCAAAAGTTTTTCTGATGTTGTCAAAAAAGGAGAAGACTTTTCTTCTGTTGACATTAAGTCTGCAAGTATATACTGCGGAATGGATGTTTATTTAACAAGAAAATTAGCACTCATTTATATTGAAAGGTTAAAAAGTACAAGTACGAAATTAATAAAGTTACTCAAAGAAATTGAACAACCACTTGAGCAGGTTTTAGCGGAAATTGAATCTACAGGTATCATTATTGATACACCTTATCTAAAAGATTTATCCTTAGAGCTAACAGACACATTAAGAAGTATTGAGGAGGAAGTTTATAAGATTGCAGGAAATGAGTTTAACCTTTCATCACCTAAACAATTAGGTGAACTACTTTTTGAGAAGCTTGATTTAGATAGGAAAAAATCAAGAAAGACAAAAACAGGATGGAGTACAGATGCAGGTGTATTGGAAAAGCTGGAATCAGACCATCCAATAATAAAAATGATTATTGAACATCGCACCATAAGTAAGTTGCTTAATACTTATGTAGATGCTTTGCCTCAGCTTATTGAAAAAGAAACGGGAAGAGTACATACTGATTTCAATCAAGCCGTAACCGCTACTGGAAGGTTAAGTAGCAGCAATCCAAATCTCCAAAATATCCCTGTTAGAACTGAATTTAGTAGACGAATAAGAAAAGCTTTTCTTCCGCAAAAAGATTGGAAACTTCTAAGTGCAGACTATTCACAAATTGAACTTCGTATACTCACACACCTTTCAGGTGAAGAAGTACTAAGAAATGCTTATTTAAAAAATGAGGATGTCCACTCTTTAACAGCCAAAATTTTATTTGAAAAAGAGGCTATCGACGCCGATGAAAGAAGAATAGGAAAAACAATAAATTTTGGGGTTATTTATGGTATGGGGGCTCAAAGGTTTGCAAGATCAACGGGCGTTTCACTAATAGAAGCAAAATATTTTTTAAGTAAATTCAAAGAACGTTATCCAGCCGTTTTTAAATTTTTAGAATATCAAGAAAGACTTGCCCTAAGCCAAGGGTTTGTTGAAACATTGCTAGGGAGAAGACGTTATTTTCATTTCAATAAAAATGGGCTTGGAAGACTTCTGGGAACTCCACCAAATGAAATTGATTTAACTACGGCCCGAAGAGCAGGTATGGAAGCACAACAATTAAGAGCCGCAGCAAACGCACCTATTCAAGGCTCAAGTGCAGACATAATTAAGCTAGCAATGATTCAATTGCATTCAGCTTTAAGAAAGACTGGATTGGCAGCGAAAATTCTACTTCAAGTGCATGATGAACTCGTGCTAGAAGTTGATCCCAAAGATTTGGAGGAAACAAAACTCCTTGTTCGAAACACTATGGAAAATGCTGTAAAACTTAGCGTCCCTCTTATAGTTGAAACTGGCGTTGGAGTAAATTGGATGGAGGCAAAATAGTTGCTGATAAATTCAATAATTTTTCACATTTTTATCTAAGAAATTGTCCCTAAAATTCACAAACACCTTATCCAAAAAGAAAGAGGATTTTATTTCTATAAATCCTAATCAAGTTAAAATATATTGTTGTGGTGTAACTGTTTATGATCTTTGTCATCTTGGTCATGCAAGAAGTTATCTTAATTGGGATGTATTAAGACGGTTTTTAATTTGGAAAGGATTTGAAGTTAAATTTGTACAAAACTTCACTGATATTGATGACAAAATTATTAATCGAGCAAATAAAGAAGGGTGTTCTACTGATGAATTAAGTGAAAGAAATATTGATGATTTTCATAAAGACATGGATAATCTTTCCATTCTTAGACCAAGTAGCATGCCAAGAGCAACAAAATGCCTCCATCAAATTATTAATTTCATAGAAGAATTAGAGCAAAAAAAAATAGCTTACTCATCAAATGGTGATGTTTATTTCTCAGTAGATAAACATAAAAATTATGGGAAACTTAGTGGAAGAGAAATTGAGGATCAGATAGATAATGCAGCAGGTAGATTAAAAACAAATCAAAAAGAAAGTAAAAAGAACTCACTTGATTTTGCTCTCTGGAAAAAGTCTAAATCAGGTGAGGTTAGTTACTCTTCGCCTTGGGGAAACGGCAGACCAGGTTGGCATATTGAGTGTTCAGCTATGGTTAAACAAGAATTAGGAGAAAGTATTGATATTCACCTTGGTGGATCAGACCTTATATTTCCTCATCATGAGAATGAAATAGCTCAATCTGAAGCCTGTAATGGGAAAGAGTTAGCAAAATACTGGCTTCACAATGGAATGGTTAATGTGGGAGGTGAAAAGATGAGTAAATCACTAGGGAATTTTACAACCATTAGGTCTTTATTAGATGAAGGAATTTCACCTATGACTTTGAGATTTTTTGTATTACAAACTAATTATCGAAAGCCTCTAGATTTTACTGAAGAAGCGCTAAAAGCAGCTTCAAAAGGTTGGGAAAGATTAAATAATTGCCTGTCTTTTGGTTATATTTATAAGATTAAAGATCAAGCCAGAAAGGAAATCAACCTAGATGAACCTATAAAAAGATCTGCCAACAGTAAACTTGATAAAGACTCATTTAAATTATTATCAGACTTTGAAAAATATATGGATGACGACCTAAATACATCTGGAGCTTTATCTATACTTTTTGAATTATCTCAACCTATTAGAAAGTGTCTAAATTTATTAAAAGAAAAAGATATCAATGAAGTTGACGAAGATATTTTAAATCAAATTTTTAATAAATGGGAACTACTCTGTGAGTTGGCAGGAGTTCTGGGCTTAAAAGTAAATTTAAATCAAGAAGAAACAAAAAACGATACTGAACTTGACACTAATAAAATTGAAGAACTTATCAAGAATAGATCCTTAGCAAAAGCTAATAAAGACTTTTTACTCGCTGACAAAATAAGAGATGATTTGAAAAATATTGGAATTGATTTAATTGATAAACCAAAAGGGGTTACTGAATGGAAACAAATTTCAGATTAAGCAAATGTTTCCATTGTAGATAAGACTGTTAAATAAAGTCCTATAGCAATAACTGGTGGAGACACCCAGCGCAGCATAAACTTTAGATACCTTCTAACTCTTAAATTAGCATTAGAATTTGCAAGATCTTCATCATAACGATTTGGAACAATCCAACCCAAAAGAATTGAAATTAGAAGACCACCTAATATCAAGAGTGTATTGCAGATAGCATCGGACTTGCCTAAAAAGTCTGTAGAAATAGCAGACGGTATTCCAATCAAGAAAATCAATAATGTTGAAGTCCAAACGGCCTTTTTCCTACTCCAATTCAATCTGTCCATCAAAGAAGATACTGGTACTTCCATTAATGAAATAGAAGAAGTAATAGCAGCTATAAACGCCAATCCAAAGAAAACGGCAGCAATCAATCTCCCAAGCAATCCAAGATTCGCAAAGCCAGTTGGGAGAGCAATAAATAAAGTCCCAACAGTTGATTCACTGATAACATCTTTCAAACCAAAACTCATAACGACAGGGAATGTAATCAACCCGGCAAGTAAACCAACAGCAGTATCCAAAGTTGCAACTCTCAAAGCTTCTTTAGGAAGATGATTTTTACGGTTTAAATATGAAGAATAGGCAACCATAATCCCAATACCCAAACTTAAAGAAAAGAAAGCTTGTTTAAATGCATTACTTATTGTGTTTTTATCAAAAAGTTGAGATGAATCCCATTTAAGTAAAAATGATGTATATCCTTCCCATGCCCCAGATAAAGTTGCAGCCCATATAGCTAACAACAAAAGGAGTCCAAATAAAAATGGCATTGCCCATTTTGTTAGTTTTTCTATGCCTCCACGAACGCCAGCAACAACAACTAAAGCAGTTAACAATAAGCTGATTATTTGACCTACAAATACACTATTACCACTGCTAATTTTACCAAAAAATTCTCCCGCCTCCGTCATATCGGAGGGTAGGCCGACGAACAAGGCATGGAAAAAAGTATCAATTGTCCATCCCATTATCACTGCGTAATAAGAAAGAATTCCACAAGAAGCTATTGCAAACAACCAACCTAGAGGCTTCCAATTCTCTCCAGCAGCTTTGATGGGAGCAAGGAAAGGACTACTTGCAGTGCTTCTCCCCAAGACCATCTCTGCAACTAAGACAGGAAGGCAAACAACTAAAACAACCAATATATAAAGGATAAGAAAAGCAAGTCCACCGCCTTGAGATGACCTATAAGCAAAGCCCCAAAGATTTCCAAGGCCTACAGCACTTCCGGCCGCGGCAAGTGCGAATCCCAGTCCTGATCTCCATTGTTCCCTTTCTTGCATAATAAATCTCTATTAAAATCCAGAAGAAACTGGTACATATACAACTGGGTTATACCTTTAAATGGGAGACTGGTCATACTTGACTTCACAATGTGAAAGCCATAAGCGTTTTAGGCTCAACGGGATCTATTGGAACTCAAACCCTTCAAATTGCAGAAGAGTTTCCTGATCAATTCAAAATTGTTGCGCTAACAGCAGGAAAGAATCTTGATTTAGTAATCAAACAAATTGAAACTCATCAACCTGAAGTCGTTTCACTAGCCGATGAGTCTCTTTTGCCAGAACTGTCTAGGCGAATAAATAGTCTTACTGAAGATTCAAGAATATTCAAGAAACCCTTATTGATGGCGGGAGCCGAAGGACTTAATACTGCAGCAGCTTGGGGAAGTGCAGATCTTGTTGTAACTGGAATAGTTGGCTGTGCTGGTCTCTTGCCAACACTTGCAGCTATTGAAGCAGGGAAGGACCTAGCTCTAGCAAATAAAGAAACTTTGATTGCAGCAGGACCAGTTGTCATTCCTGCTTTAAAAAAAAGTGGAAGTAGGCTCTTGCCTGCAGATTCTGAACACTCAGCGATATTTCAATGTCTCCAAGGAACGCCATGGGCTGAAAATGCAAGACTCTCAACTGGGGTGCCTACTCCAGGATTTAAATCCATACAATTAACTGCATCAGGAGGAGCATTTAGAGATTGGGAAGCTGAAGATTTAGCTAAAGCAACTGTCGATGATGCGACTAGCCATCCTAATTGGAGCATGGGAAAGAAAATAACTGTAGATTCTGCAACCCTTATGAATAAGGGACTCGAAGTCATTGAAGCGCATTATCTTTTCGGCCTTTCATATGATCAAATCGAAATCATTATCCATCCACAAAGCATCATTCACTCGATGGTTGAATTGGATGATTCATCAGTTTTAGCTCAATTGGGATGGCCAGATATGAAGCTCCCTATTTTGTATTGTTTAAGTTGGCCTGGTCGACTTAAAACACCTTGGCCAAGATTAAAGCTTACTGAAATAGGCAATTTAACTTTTAAAGAACCAGATACTAAAAAATATCCATGTATGGAACTTGCTTACGGCGCAGGAAAAATAGGAGGCACAATGCCAGCAGTGCTTAATGCCGCTAATGAAAAAGCAGTAGAACTATTTCTGGAAGAAAGGTTTAAATTTATCGATATTCCAAAAGTAATTGAGGCGATTTGCGAGAAACATAAATGCGACCTAAATATAAATCCAAGCCTCAGTGAAATTCTTGAAGTTGACAGCTGGGCCAGAGAAGAAGTCTTAGATTATTCAGAAAAAAATATTACAAAAATGAAGTTTTAGATTAAATATTTTTCATAGATAAAAACCATTTAGAAACAACTTGATCCCCCCAACAACCTTGAACCCCATGAAATCCATTGTGTCCTCCTTTTTCAGTAAAAATAAATTTATTAAAATTTTGATCTTTAGAAAATTTCATTTTTTCCATTAGTCTTTCAGCAGCTAAATAAGGAACCCAAGGATCATCTTTAGATTGAATAAATAATGTTTTAGGAATAGATTTTTCATTATTAATAAGAGAGAAAAATGGAGATGCTTTCGCATAATATTCATCAACATTTTCATATCCCCACCTCGGAGCAGTTATAAAATTATCAAAGGATCTAATATCATTTATTTTTCTTTTTTTATCTTTTTTATTTATTACTAATGCATTTTTTTCTCTTTCTTCTATCCCAAAAGGATCTTCTAAAGTTTGCCTAATTAAACGATTTAACAACCATTTTTGATAAATAAAATTTCTCGGTCTTTCAATAGATGAACTACATTCATTCAAATCCAAAGGACTACTAATACATACCAATCCATCTAATAAAGACTCATCACTCATACAAGCATTTAAAAGAATGGTTCCACCCAAAGAAATCCCAGCGCCAAAAAGAGGAATGTTTTTTGAACAGTTATGGTCATTAGTTAATTTGTATGAGATCTCTCTAGCACGCCTTAATACAGGAACCAGATCACTATTGCACTCAGCGGCATAGGTACCATCAACATAATTTCTACAAGGATCTGAACCTCTCAGATTCAGTTTCAAAACGGCGAAGTTTGATTGCACCAAAGCACTAGCCATTCTAGTCAAACCTCTTCTGCGAGTAGAACCACCAAGTCCATGCAGAAGTAGAACTAAACCATTGATGCGCAAGGACCTTGATGGTTTATCCAAATACGCAACTAATGAACCTCCTCCTTTTTTTCTACTTTTTAGTGGTGGAACATTGATACGAATCTCTGATGAGTTGACATCAGGTAATTCATCGGAAGCGAATGTATCTCTTAGGGTCTGAAGGTCAGGACCAATCCAGGGGATACGCTCTTTAAAAGGGCTTATTCCTAAATCTGAGAGTAAACCTTGTCTTTTAAAATTATCCCCTGCTCCCAACTCCAAGCTCCTTTAATTCCAATAAAAGATCTCCAAGAACCTTTTTTGCATCTCCAAATACCATAGAAGTATTTTGCAAATCAAAAAGGTCATTTTTTATTCCTGAATATCCAGCACTCATTCCTCTTTTGACAACAAATACGGTTCTAGCTTCTTGAACATCTAAAACTGGCATACCATACAAAGGTGAAGTCTGATCATTCTTGGCCTGAGGGTTAACAACATCATTAGCGCCTAGCACTAATACAACATCCGTCGCAGGAAATTCAGGATTGATTACATCCATTTCTTTTAATTGCTCATAAGGAACATCTGCTTCAGCCAACAGAACGTTCATATGACCAGGCATCCTTCCTGCAACAGGATGAATAGCATATGTGACTTCAATATCGGCATTTTCTAAAACTCTGGCAACTTCTCTCAGCGTGTGCTGAGCCTGAGCCACAGCAAGACCATATCCAGGAACTATTACGACTCTCTCTGCCGCCTCAAGAGTGAGTGCACATTCTTCTGGACTACAACTAGTTATATTTGTATATTCTCCACTTCCACCTCCTGAGGCAACTGAACTAGCCCCTAGTGCACCACCAAACAAAACAGAGACTAAAGATCTGTTCATACCATCACACATCACCTGAGTAAGTATCAATCCAGCAGCTCCAACCATTGCACCGGCGACAATCAAAAGTTGACTACCAACAACAAAGCCTGCCGCCGCCGCTGCAACTCCTGAGTAGCTATTTAGCAATGATATAACTACTGGCATATCTGCTCCACCGATAGGAAGAGTAACTCCAATACCCAGAAAAGATGAAGCAACTACAATAAGAAACAGACCATTTTGACCATTGATTAAAAGATAAATTCCACCTATCAAAGCAATAACAGCAAACAGAATGTTGATGAAATGCCTAGCTTTGCTTTGGGTCCAAGAAGGTGTAGAAAGCCAACCTTGTAGCTTGGCCATTGCAACAATAGACCCAGAGAATGTAATAGCTCCAACAAAAAGTGAGACTACTATTGAAAAATTTCTAATAAGTTCACTGAACACATCATTTGAGCCGTCTGCAGATGGGAACAAAGCCACGCCAAGTGCCACCAATAGGGATGACATTCCTCCACAACCGTTAAACAAGGCTACTGTCTCAGGCATCGCAGTCATTGGAACCCTTCTAGCTGTTAAGGCTCCTAAAAAGCCTCCGATTAAAGTTCCACAAATTATCCAGATCCAAGAGTTAATAGAAATGCCTATGGTTCCTTGAGTGTTAAGCAGCACTCCAAAAGCAGCCAATATCATTGCAATAGCGGCAAGTCTATTTGCCTCTCTTGCTGATCTAACTTTTGAAAGGCCTTTAATACCTAAAGCAAGCAATAAAACCGCCAGTAGATCAATGGCAAACTTAACGGGAGCAATAAAAGTCATAAGAGATGATCCTATTTACGAGTTTTTTTCCGACTAAACATTGCAAGCATCCTGTCTGTAACCAGGAAACCGCCAATCACATTAAACAAAGCAAATCCAAGAGATATTGATCCAATTATTAGTAAAGGTAAATTGTCTCCTGATTTTATTATTAATGTTAAAGCTGCAAGCATTGTTATACCTGATATTGCATTAGCCCCACTCATAAGCGGAGTGTGCAAAGTGGGAGGAACTTTACCTATAAGCTCCAACCCCAAAAGGCTTCCAAGGAGAAGCACCCAAAGAGCTTCACTAAAAAAACTCATGAACTAGTTCCTCCATTCTCAATAATCTCTGATTTGAGTATTACTCCATCCTTACTAATCAAAGAACCAGCAATAAGCTCATCATCGTTATCAATTAAAAACTTACCCTCTGTGAACATTGGCTGAAGAAGAGACAATAAATTTCTTGAATATAGAGAACTGGCATGATTCGGTATTGAACAAGGCAGATTAGAAGCACCAACAATCTTTACCCCTTTTCTAACAATCGTCTCTCCTGGTTTTGAACATGCACAATTACCTCCACTCAGAACAGCAAGATCAACCACTACAGAACCAGAACGCATATTATCCAACATATTCTCATCAATAAGTTGAGGGGCTTTTTTACCAGGCACCTGAGCAGTACAAATTGCCACGTCAGCTTCAGATAGTTGTTTTGCCAATTCTTTTCTCTGCGCAATAAGAAATTCATCGGAGACTTGATTTGCATATCCACCTGATTCTGATGGAGTTTCATCAATCTTTGGAAGCTCAATAAATCTTGCTCCTAAAGATTCAACTTGCTCCTTTACCGCTTCTCGAATATCACTCACATAAACCACAGCTCCAAGTCTTTTTGCTGTTGCAATAGCTTGCAACCCTGCCACCCCAGCTCCTAAAACAACAACTTTTGAGGGCTGAATAGTACCAGCTGCTGTCATCAACATTGGGAAATATCTATCGAGGGCACTAGCCGCTAAAAGCACCGCTTTATATCCAGCTATATTTGCCTGAGAAGATAATGCATCTGATGATTGTGCTCTACTAATTCTTGGAAGCAACTCCAAAGATATTGCAGAAATTTTCTGAGATTTTAATATTTCGGCTAATAATTTGTTCCCGTAAGGATTCAATAATCCCACAAGAAAACAGCCCGGTTTTAGTTGTGAAAGAAATTTTCCTTCAGGAGGTTGAACACAGAGAACAATATCAACAATCTTTATTACCTCATTATTTTCCTTTTCAATTAATTCAGCGCCAGCATCCACATAAGAATTATCTAAAAAACCAGCAGCCTCACCTGCACCTTTTTCAAAAAATACTTTACAACCCAGGTCCAAAAACTTTTTAACAGTCTCTGGAGTAGCTGAAACGCGAGTTTCCTCAAAAGCTGATTCGAAAGGAATTAAGAAACTAACCAAAAGTAAAAAAATTGATCCTCTTTAAGATTAGGAGAGGAAACGTTTGAATACCACCATTTTTAGTTAAGAAAGGTTTTCCTAATAGTTTTTCTTGGCTATGAAGGAAATGAGAAAATGTTATCGATCAAAAAAAAATGAGCCTCACCGCGATCGAATGTCCTGATGGTGTATGTCATAGCCATCACGGTGGGCATGCTGTTCCAAGAACAGCCATGCAAAAAAATCTTCAAAGTCACGGCAAAGAGTGGTGTGAGCGACTAGCAGAACGAATTTATGAAATGTCTGTAGACACTTTTTCTCAGACAGTCATGCCAAGTCTTCACGCTTCCGGATGGCAAAGGAAACATCTTGATTGGGAATTCAAGCTTGCAAATAAAGAATCCGAACCAGATGAAGCCTTAGTTGAAGGCATTATAAATGCAACCGAAAGTTTTTTAAGAAGTAGTGAAGTTCACCGATTATTTATACAAGAACTTGTGCAAGGAACATTTGCTGAAGCAAAAGATGACAAATTGCCATCTAAAGCTGTTAGAAAAGTAATAGAAAATGAAATAATTGTAATGATTGAAGGAAGGAAAGAAGAGTTAACTAACAAGATTGCCAAGGCATTAGAAGAAGAGGCCAATGGAGATTATGAGTTAGCCAAGAATGCAGCAGTTGAAGGTATAAATGATGTTGAAAAATTATTAATCAACCATACAGAAGCCGTTTAATTTGACAAGAATTAATTACAAAATAAAAGCTTTAATCATTAATCAATAAGTAAAGAAACAACACGAATGAACAGCTTTTCGCAAATATAAAGAGAATCTAAAATCTTAAGTGATAATTTCGTTTTCCCCACAAAACGCAAATTTGTACCAAAAAACACAAGTTAATCTCCCAATGGCATGTCAAGGTAAGTTCGTTGGGGATTAATTATGAATGCTTCTTTCAACAAGAGAATTAGTATCGCAAGCTGCTGGGCCGCAAGCAGAATAGCTTTACTTGATAGCGTGGAAAGATACGAAGATAGCTACGCTATCAGCCAGGAATTCTGTGAATGGATTACTTGCATAAACACTTATCCAGAGGGATTAAAAGCTTCAACTTTAAAAGTGCCAAACTTTCAAAAAGAAAATTTTGACGCTGACGAACTTCTTGAGCTTTGATTTTTAATCATTTAATAATTTAGAAGTAATCCACTTTTTTTGGTTTTAGATACACTTTCAATATTTTTTCTTATATCGTATAAGTCAGTCTGATTTGGTTTGGCATGGCAGCTGAAAGTAAAGAATTAAAAAATGAGAATTTAGTAATCGTAGGTTCAGGACCAGCTGGATACACTGCAGCAATTTACGCAGCAAGAGCGAATCTGCAACCATTGCTCATTACTGGTTTTGAACAAGGCGGAATACCTGGCGGACAATTAATGACAACGACATTTGTAGAGAATTTCCCCGGTTTTCCTAATGGGGTCCAGGGGCCAGACTTGATGGATTTAATAAAAGCCCAAGCTTTAAGATGGGGAACAAAGTTAATTGAAGAAGATGCAATATCAATTGATTTAAGCAAAAGACCCTTTACTATTTTTACTAATACTCAAAAAGTCAAATCACACTCTTTAATCATTTCAACAGGAGCAAGTGCCAATAGACTGGGGCTTAAGAACGAAAAATCTTTTTGGGGTAAAGGTATTAGCGCCTGTGCAATTTGTGACGGTGCAACACCTCAATTCAGGGATGAAGAGCTTGCAGTAGTCGGAGGGGGAGACTCAGCTTGCGAAGAAGCTGAATATCTAACTAAATACGGAAGCCATGTACATTTGTTAGTTAGATCAAACAAGTTAAAGGCCTCTGCAGCAATGGCCGATCGAGTAGCCGCTAATTCTAACGTTACTATTCATTGGGAGACTGAGCTTTTAGATGTTTCAGGTAACGAATGGTTGGAGAAATTAAAAGTCAGGCGAAAAAATACAAACATACAAGATGAGATTTTAGCTAAGGGTCTTTTTTATGCAATTGGGCATACTCCAAACACTTCTTTGTTCACTAATCAGTTAGATACAGATGCAAAAGGTTACTTATTAACAGAACCCGGAAGGCCCGAAACTTCTTTGGAAGGTGTTTATGCAGCAGGGGATGTCGCTGATTCGGAGTGGAGGCAAGGAGTTACTGCAGCTGGAAGTGGTTGCAAAGCAGCTCTAGCCGCTGAAAGATGGCTATCAAAAAATAATCTGGCAACTCTTATTAAACGAGATGATTTAGAGCCATCAAAGGCTGAGACAACAAAAACTTTAGAAGTCAGCAACAAGGAAAATTTTGACCCTGACAAGACATGGCAAAAGGGAAGTTATGCATTGAGAAAGTTATACCATGAGACCGATAAACCTCTTTTCGTTATATATACATCCAGCAGCTGTGGCCCTTGTCACATCCTCAAGCCCCAACTTCACAGAGTTCTTAACGAGTCACAAGGAAAAGCTATAGGCGTTGAAATTGATATTGAAAGCGATCAAGAAATTGCAAAACAAGCTGATGTGAGTGGAACTCCCACGGTTCATCTTTTCAAAAATAAAGAATTAAAAAAACAATGGAAAGGTGTCAAAACAAGAAGTGAATATAAATTTGCACTAGAGTCTCTTGTTGATTAGATATCAGGCCTTATCTTTTTCTTGGTCCACCTGGCCTATTACCACCTTGTCTTCCTCCACCGGGCCCTACATTTCGCTCCCTGTATGTGATTCGACCACGTGTGAGATCATAAGGACTTATTTCAACAAGCACTTTATCTCCTGCAAGCAATTTTATTCTAAATTTTGTTAATTTTCCCGCAGCCCTACACAAGCATTGATGTCCAGCGGGCTGCTCAAGAGTTACAAGATAGAATCCATTGCCTTGCTCTTTTTCAATAACGCCGGATGTTTCAATCATGTGTTTTTTTTTGCATCACTATTTAACTAAAATAATTGTATTCTAAAAAGTCTTTGATTAACCAATAAATGTATATTTAACTAAAAATCTCTTGTAACTCTCTGGCAGTTTGAAATTGTCCATAATAATAATTTGCTGAAGCTCTTAAACCTGCATCATCTAAACCATCAAAAGCCTCAAAACCAATACTTTTCCATAACTCATTACCACATAATTTATCTAACTCAGAGGAAGCTTCTTTGGATAGATTTTCCAACCTTCTATTGAGGTTCTTGATTTGACTAATGGACATTAAAAAATAAAAGTTTCCTCAATAGTACATATTAACTACAATTTGGCAACAGTTTAAATAGGAAATTTCTTCTTCTCTTCAATATCAAGGTCAACGCCAATATCTTTAAGTCTTTTCAAAATAACTCCGTAATACTCTTTTATGTAGCCCTCCATTGTTGTTGAATCAGCTTGATCAAGACCAAAAGCAGTGTAAGTATCATCCATAGGAGAATCTAACCTTCCGCCACTACCACTCAATTCAGAGAAAGAGAGCCTTTCAGCAACATTTAAGGTCGATTCAAAAAACGATACAACTGATTGAGCAATAGAAATTATAGTTGGAGAAACTTTTAATACTCTTGCTTTTTTTTCACTGAACTTTTCGCATAAACCAACCAATTCTTTAGCACTCCATGCTTTGGGACCAACTATTGGAAATCTTCCTTTTATGGTTTGAGGTCTGTCTAAGGCTGCAACAGCAAATCGAGCTATGTCCTGCGTATTCATGTAAGCAATTTCAGTAGGATTTCCGCTGATCCAAACCGGTTCATTATTCAAGATTGGAATAGCAAATTGACCTATTACCCCTTGCATGAATGCTACACCTTGCAAGATGGTGTAATCCAAAGAGGAACTAACCAATAATTCTTCGGTACAATATTTGATATCCATTAAAGGGATTTTTCTGTATTTTTCTGCTCCCAATAGAGAGAGGAAAACTACTCTTTTTACATTTTTTTCTTCACAAGAGTTATATAAATTTAATTTTCCATCCCAATCAATTTCGTAAACGCTGCGTGGATCATCAGGTCGGCTAGTGGCTGCATCAATAACAGCGTCTACACCATCAAGGGCATACTCAATATCTTCTTTGTTTATTAAATTGCCACGAGTTAACTCACAACCCCACTCTTGAAGAAATGAAGCTGATTTTGGTTTTCTAACCATGCAACGCACTTTATGCCCTGCATCTATGGCATTTTTGGCTATTTGGCGACCAAGAGTTCCTGTGCCACCAATCACCAGAACTTGCATAGTTGAATTCATTACAAGATTGGAGCTTAAATGGGCAAACTATGGATTGTGGAAATCAATCGCCTTGAAGTTTCAAAAGAAGAACTCCTCCTAAAAGCCCAACGGGAATTAAAACCCAAAAGACCGCAGCGATTCCAAAAATTTCTGATGCCATTCAGATAACTTAACTCATCTTCTATTAAAACCTAAAGCCCTGACATTCAGACAGCAATAGAAAAGGGTAAGCAAATTTTTAAAATAAACTTAAAATGAATTCTAAAAATTATAAAACTCAAAGTCAAAGTGGTTTTTTAACTAAATGCAGAAAAATATTATTGATAGAAAACATTTAGTAGGATCCCCGGATTGGGGTGATTCTAGATATTGGATCTACAAAGATAATAGGATTCACTTCAGGGTAACTGGGGAAGAATCAAATCCTCCCATTGTTCTAATTCATGGGTTTGGAGCCAGCAGCGATCACTGGAGAAATAATGCAGAAATATTTGCATCAAAAGGTTATAGGGTATTCGGTATAGATTTGTTAGGTTTTGGGAAATCAGAGCAGAATCTTAAAAGCAACATAAAATATTTAGACAATCAAATTTGGGCAGCACAATTAGCTTCTTTTCTTGATGAAATTGTCGACATTCAAAAGAACGGAAAGGTTATTTTGATTGGAAATTCATTAGGAGCTTTGACAGCACTTACAACCCTCTCTGAGAGGCCAGCGCTTATAAAAACATTAATCGCAGCTCCACTACCAGAGCCAGTTTTTATAAATCCAATTAAATTTTCTTTTCCAAGTTGGTTGGAAAAAATCAAAAGTTTTCTTGTAAAACTTTTTTTTCATTTATTTCCACTAAGGATTTTAATAAATTTAATATCTAAAACAAAATTAATCACCTTTGCGCTTCAAAGTGCATATTTTCGGTCAATTTCAAATGACATTCCATTAAGAAGAATAGTTACTATCCCGGCCAGGAGAGTCAATGCATCAAAAGCTCTTAGAGCCATGTGCATTGGAATGAGCAATAGAGCTACCTCTGCAAAAGGTCCATCTATTATTGAAAAAATTCAGCCTCTTCTAAATCGCCCACCAATTTTATTGATTTGGGGTAAGCAAGATAAATTGATACCTATATTTTTAGCAAAAAAACTAATAAAGCTCCATCCTTGGCTTAAATTAAGTGTGATTAATGAAGCTGGCCATTGTCTCCACGATGAATTACCTAAAGATTTCAATCAGATTGTTCTGAAATGGCTGAAGAACTTAAAAACTTCTAAGTAAAAATATGAAGCACACACTTTCAGTTTTAGTTGAAGATGAGTCTGGAGCATTGAGCAGGATTGCAGGCCTTTTTGCAAGAAGAGGATTTAACATTGATAGCTTGGCTGTCGGTCCTGCAGAAGCAAAAGGGATATCAAGATTAACAATGGTTGTTCAAGGAGACGAATCAACACTTCAACAAATGACAAAACAGCTAAACAAATTAATAAATATTTTAGAAGTTCTTGATTTAACGACATTACCAGCTGTAGAAAGAGAGTTAATGCTCTTGAAAGTTTCAGCATCATCAGAAAATAGAGGGAAAATTTTAGACCTTGTTCAAGTTTTTAGAGCAAAAGTTGTAGATGTTTCTGACAATGCAATGACACTAGAAGTCGTTGGAGATCCAGGCAAACTTGTCGCACTAGAAAACCTATTGAAACAATATGGAATTTTAGAAATTGCCAGGACTGGAAAAGTTGCTCTTAAGAGGGCATCAGGTGTAAACACAGAAATGTTAAAAGCTAAAAAATAATATTTTATTCATGAATCGACTCTTTTTGCTTCAATTATAAAATCTTCTTCTTCGATTAAATCAACTATATTCATACCACTAATCACTTTCCCAAAAACAGAATATCTCCCATCTAGTTCTGGTAATGATTTTAACAAGATATAAAACTGAGAACTTGCTGAATTAAGATTTTTAGATCTAGCCATTGATAAATATGATCTTTTATGCTTAAGTTCAATGTTATTTATTTGACTAGAATCATATATTTCTTTTCCGTATATTGGTAAAAGTTTCGTTCTTAGTTTTATCTCTAAAGGAATATGCCTTTTTTTTCCTGTTTTAACATCTAAAAATTTATTTTTATTTTCTTTTAAAATATTTTCTCCCCCTCTAATTATAAAAGGGTAAGGTTTCTTAATAACCCTATTAAAGATAGTTTTATTGTATGCACCTTTTTCTACAAAATCAAGAAAGTTTCCTACGGTTATTGGTGCTGATTGGCCATAAAGCTCTATTTTTATCTTTCCTCTATTTGTAATCAACAAGACATATACATTTGAGTTATAGCAAGGAAGCGTGGTAGTAGAACATATATTTATATCTTCTTTTTTCTTTAAATTTGAACATCCAGATATCAAAATCGAATTAAAAATTAAAAAGATAAAAACTGGTTGAAAAAATTTATAAGTTAAAGTTTTATTATTTAAAATCTTCGTGCTTTCTTTATCCTTTTTAAATTCCTTCAAGATTAACCTCTAAAAACCTCGCAATTTCAGCACCTTCATTCTCTAAATCCAAAAGTGGTTTAGGAGATCCAACTCTGGATATTGGCAAATCCTTTCTACCTTTAATTCTCAAAGATACTCTTCTAAGTGGATTAAAACCCTCTCTTACCTCTAATTTCACAGCTTTAATCTCATCAATTGGAATTTCTATTTCTATATTTTTCAACAAACCTCTTCTAGATAAAGATAAAACCCCTTTGTTTTTATCAAATCTATTAACGCCGGACCCGTAATCGATGCTTATTAATCTCCAAAAATAAAGAGCCAGTAAAAAAGCCGCCACTCCATATAGCCCCATAACCAAGCCTTGAGGAACAAAAATTAGCGTTGAAGGATTTCCAAGTGGTAAAAAGTCCCTTCCAAAATAGCTAGAGATTGAAGCCAACAAAAAGCCAACACCACCAATGCTTAACATCGAAGCGACTAGATAGTTAGAAACCTTACGAGAACCTTTAATTTTTTGTTCTAAAACCAAGTTAGGTATCTCTTTTTCTGATTGGCTTAAATTTGATTCAGATGACATAAGTTCATTAAATTGGTAAAAGCATCCCTTTCAAAACATTATAGTGACTAAGTTTTTGAGATTTAATAACTAGCAATAAAAAACATAGATTTTATCTCATTTCAATACAAGGGATTTCATCAAGTTAAAGTTTTACCCACAAACCCCGTCATCGTTGTTAAAGTCTCCGACGTATACAAAAGCTCAGCAACGCTCCTCCCATGACGATCGCTGTTGGAAGCGCAACAGAACGAGGTTGGTTTGACGCCCTCGATGACTGGTTAAAGCGCGACCGATTCGTATTTGTTGGTTGGTCTGGACTACTTCTCTTCCCTACAGCTTTCCTAGCTATTGGTGGATGGTTTACAGGTACAACCTTCGTTTCTTCCTGGTACACCCATGGTGTAGCCAGTTCTTACCTTGAGGGATGCAATTTCCTCACAGCCGCTGTTAGTACTCCTGGTGATGCCATGGGTCACAGTCTTCTTTTCCTTTGGGGACCAGAAGCTCAGGGCGATTTAACACGCTGGTTCCAGCTTGGTGGCCTATGGAATTTCGTTGCTCTTCACGGCGCATTTAGTCTTATTGGCTTCATGCTTCGTCAATTCGAAATTGCAAGACTAGTTGGTATCCGTCCATATAACGCACTTGCTTTCTCAGCAGTTATTGCAGTATTTACTGCTTGCTTCCTTATTTATCCATTAGGACAGCATAGTTGGTTTTTCGCTCCTTCTTTTGGAGTTGCAGCAATATTCCGTTTCATTCTCTTCATTCAAGGATTCCACAATATTACGCTTAACCCATTCCACATGATGGGAGTAGCTGGAATTCTTGGTGGTGCTTTACTTTGTGCTATTCACGGTGCAACAGTTCAGAACACCCTTTACGAAGATTCAAGTCAATATTCTGACGGTAAAACTCAAAGTTCTACCTTCAGAGGTTTCGATCCAGTACAGGAAGAAGAAACTTACTCATTTATTACTGCAAACCGTTTCTGGAGTCAGATTTTCGGTATTGCTTTCTCAAATAAGCGTTTCCTTCATTTCTTGATGCTCTTCGTTCCAGTAACAGGAATGTGGGCCGCATCAATTGGAATCGTAGGATTAGCTCTAAACCTTCGTGCATACGATTTCGTTAGCCAAGAAATTAGAGCTGCTGAAGATCCTGAATTCGAAACTTTCTACACCAAAAACATCCTTCTTAATGAAGGTATGCGTGCATGGATGTCTTCTGTAGACCAACCACACGAAAACTTTGTATTCCCTGAGGAGGTACTCCCACGTGGAAACGCCCTTTAATAGTTTACTTAAAGCTCCTAATCAAAGTCTTGAAGAGACTGGTTACGCCTGGTATGTAGGAAATGCAAGGCTAATCAATCTTTCAGGAAGATTATTAGGTGCTCACATTGCTCACGCAGGCCTAATTGTGTTCTGGGCTGGCGCGATGATGCTTTTCGAAGTAAGTCACTTCACCATGGATAAACCCATGTGGGAGCAGGGCTTAATTTGTATGCCTCACGTAGCAATGTTCGGATACGGTATTGGTCCTGGTGGAGAAGTCACAGATGTTTGGCCTTTCTTCATTGCAGGGGTTATTCACCTTGTTGCATCTGGAATCCTTGGCTTTGGGGGTGTTTTTCACTCTCTTGCTGGTCCAGAAAAATTAGAAGAAGATTTCCCATTCTTCTCTACTGACTGGAGAGATAAAAACCAAATGACCAATATTCTTGGTTTTCATTTGGTTGTTCTAGGAGTTGGTTCACTTCTATGGTCCATCAATTGGATGTACATAGGTGGTGCATATGACACCTGGGCTCCAGGTGGAGGAGAAGTTCATTTAATTAATCCAACACTTGATCCAAGAATTATTTTTGGATATCTGCTATCTACCCCTTGGGGTGGTGGTGGCTGGATGGTTGGTGTTAATTCAATGGAAGATATTGTCGGAGGACATGTTTACCTGGGTGTAATTGAAATAATTGGTGGTCTTTTCCACATCTTCACCCAACCATACGGATGGGCAAGAAGAGCTTTCATCTGGAACGGTGAAGGACTTTTAAGTTATGCATTAGGTGGAATCTGTGTCGCAAGTTTTGTTGCTTCAACTTTCATCTGGTTTAACAACACTGCTTACCCATCTGAGTTCTACGGTCCAACAAACGCTGAAGCCTCACAGGCCCAGAGTTTTACTTTCCTTGTTCGCGACCAACGCATTGGAGCCAATGTAGGTTCAACAATGGGTCCAACTGGTTTGGGTAAATATCTAATGAGATCACCTACTGGTGAAATCATCTTTGGTGGAGAAACCATGCGTTTCTGGGACTTCAGAGGTCCATGGCTTGAACCACTAAGAGGTCCAAACGGATTAAGTTTAGACAAAATACAAAATGACATTCAGCCCTGGCAAGTTCGTCGCGCTGCTGAATACATGACTCATGCTCCTAACGCTTCAATCAACTCTGTTGGTGGAATCATTACCGAGCCAAATGCAGTTAACTTTGTTAATTTGCGCCAGTGGCTTGCAGGTGCTCAGTTCTTCCTTGGATGGTTTACTTTTGTAGGTCACCTTTGGCATGCTGGCCGTGCGAGAGCTGCTGCTGCAGGATTTGAAAAAGGTATCAGTCGTTCTCAAGAGCCTGCTCTTTCAATGCCTGATCTAGATTAGATCCAAGAATAAATAAAAAAAGTCCTCCTAACAGAGGACTTTTTTTATGCTTAAAATATTCAACTGAAGTTTTATACCTCTAAAAGCAAATCAGATAAGCCGAACTTTTCTAGATTATTTTTTAACCAAGGCAGGCTAAGTCCAATAACATTGCTAAAACATCCATCTATTTTTTTTATAAATAATCCTCCATAGCCTTCAATAGCAAACCCTCCAGCGCAATTATATGGTTCAGAAGTTGAAGAATATTTCAAGATCTCAATATTGGATAAACACATAAATTCAATTTTGGTGCTCACAATTCCCTCGGAACATTTATTTATTGAAATACTTTTCATATCTGATTTGAAATCATCTAGTGAAATCAAATAATGCCCTGTATGCAAAAATCCAGATTTACCAGACATCCTTCGCCATCTAGATATCAATTGCTCTTTATTAATTGGCTTTTCAAAAATTTCCCCCTCAAACTCAAACAGCGAATCACAACCTAATAAAGCTTGAAAAGTGTTTAAGGTTTTATTTTCCTTGATCAACTTTTTTAATGCACTTTCAGCCTTACCTCTAGCTAATAATTTGACCTTTAAGATTGGATCTGATTCTTGAAGCTGTGTCTCATCAAAATCACTTACAATAACTTTGTGTTTCAAGGCTATTTGATCAAGTAATTTCTGACGTGCTTTGGATGCAGAGGCAAGCACAAACATAGAAAACTAAATTTTTTAATCATTATTAGTATCATTATTGATCTTCTATTAAAAATAAATCCATTTAATTAAATGTTGCTGATTGACCAAAAAATCTTTAGAAGAGCAAAGAAAGGGATAAAAAACTGTCCCTTTAACTTTTTTCTTTTTCAAAGTCTTCAAAAAGGGAGCCTCAGTGCTCAAAACGTTTTTGAGCACAAATCAAAATATTTGAACAAAGAATACATGTTTATCAATAGTTCTTTATTTATAGAGAATGAATTTCTTAAGTTAATTAGAATAGGTGTTTTAAGAAGAGAGGTTGATGGGCAAGGGCTTACTTCAAGAGTTCGTATTACTCCAATAGGAAGGCAAGTTCTAGAGAACAGCGCCGATTTGTTTAGCAAAAAAATATCGCTTATTAAAAAATTTGTTACATGCTTAAAATACAAAGTATCACCAAGATGAACATAGAAATAAAACGTACTCCATTAATGATTTTAGGTACTTCAAGTGGTGCTGGGAAGTCGCTTATAACAACTGCCATTTGTCGATATTTAAAAAGGAAAGGGGAACAGCCGATACCTTTCAAGGGTCAAAACATGAGCAATAACGCTTGGGTTGATCCTCAGGGAAGAGAGATGGCATATTCTCAAGCCCTTCAATCTTGGTCTGCGGGCTTAGAGCCAAGTGCTGAAATGAATCCTGTACTTCTCAAGCCCAAGGGGGATTGTACAAGTGAAGTAATTCATCTAGGAAAAAGTGTGGGAACTAGTAAAGCAATAAATTATTACGAAGATTGGTTCGACTCGGGTTGGGAAGCCATTAAAAAAGCTCTGGCAATATTACTAAAAAGTAATGAATGCGGAAGATTGATTTTAGAGGGTGCTGGAAGTCCCGTAGAAGTAAATTTGCAACATAAAGATCTTACAAATTTGAAATTAGCAAAATATTTAAATGCAAATTGTATTTTAGTAGCAGATATAGAAAGAGGAGGCGTCTTTGCTCAAATCGTTGGTACTATTGCATTAATGAAACCCGATGAAAAAAGATTAATTAAAGGAATAATTATTAATAAGTTCAGAGGCGATAAAACCTTATTCGAAACTGGAGCTAAATGGATAGAAAAAGAGACAGGAATCACCGTTTTGGGAATTTTGCCTTGGCTAAATGAGATTTTCCCTCCTGAAGATTCCCTTGACCTACTTGAAAGGAATCAAATAAATCAAAATGCAGAGATTGAAATAGCAATAATAAAATTACCAAGAATTAGCAATTTCTCTGATCTAGATCCTTTTATTGGCGATTCAAGTCTTCAAATAAGGTGGATAGAACCTAGTCAAAAAATAGGTAACCCAGATGTATTGATAATTCCTGGAAGCAAACAAACAATTAAAGATTTAGAGAGCTTAAATAAAACTGGCTTGAGCAAGCAAATCAAAGATTATGCAAAAAACGGTGGAAATGTCTTTGGTATATGTGGAGGATTGCAAATGCTAGGAAAATCTCTAGAGGATCCGTTTAATCATGAAAGTAAAAATGAACATTTCACATTTTTAAATAATGGGATGAACCTTCTTCCAATAAAAACAATCTTTGGAGAAATCAAGCACACCTCACAAAGAGAAGAGACTGTTACTTGGCCTGATCTACAAAATATCAAAGGATTTGAGATGCATTATGGGGAAAGCGATTTAATCAAGAATGAAAGTTCCGATATTATTTCTCTATTCGAAAATACTTCCTTGGGTTGGGTCCTTCAGAAAAAAGATAAAAGCTTTATTGGAGGAACTTATTTACATGGAATATTTGAAAATGATCAATGGAGAAGAGAATGGATTAATAAAATAAGAGCACAGAAAGGATTAAACAAATTAAGTATTATTGAAGAAAATAATATTTATAAAAGAGATAAATTATTAGATCTATTAACCGATGCCTTTGAAAAAAATATAAATATAGATAAGCTAATTTAAGTAATTATGAAAATAAAAAAAGTAAAAATAAACTGGCCTAACAAAAAATCAAGCATTTGCTCTCCAGGAATTCAATGGTTAAAGGCTGCCTATGATGCAAATATTGATATCCCGACTGGATGCCTTGGAGGAAGTTGTGGCGCGTGTGAAATAGAAGTAAATGGAGAGGTAATACGCGCATGTATAGCTAATGTTCCAGATCAAGCTAAAGTTAAAGTTGAATTCTTTAATGATCCCTATTGGTAAAATAATATTATAAATAGTTTAATAATATCTCTCAGCTCGTCGAATAGCTTTTATTGAGGCCTTGAAATCACCTTCAATAAATTTAGATTCACTTTTGATCTCTAGCTTATTAATTATTTCATCTTTTCTTTCACTACTAATAACCTTACGAAAGTCATTTATTAAATCGTATTTATTTTTTTTAAATCTTGATGTTTTTATTAATAGTAAATTTTTGTAATCCAAATCAATATTTTCAAATAAATTTAAAATGATATTCTTATATTCAATAATTATCTTGTCTGCTCTTGAAGAATCATAATTCTCTAAAGATCTTAGCTCTCTTGCTTTTCTCTTATCTTCTATTGCTCCTTGATAATCACCAAGCTTATATCTCATATTACTTCTTGCATGATAAGAAATATCTTTAGATCTTCTATTTAAATTAATTTTTTTTTCATAAGTAATGGCATCTGAAAAATTCTCTATAGCCTTAAAGTTATCGTCAAGCTTCTCGCTCATAAAGCCTAAAATCAAATATGAAAGAGATATATCTTCATAATCATCAAAAACCTCAAGACTCTCTAAAACATAATTGATGGATCCTAAGTAATCACCATCCTCAAACAAAGATAAAGCTTTACTGTATAACTTCAAACTGTAATTAGAAGATCCAAGCTCTACCACATCCATATAAATAAAATAATCATAATTGATTTAGTTCGTTTTCGATTTTTTATAACCAAAACTACATTTTAAATTTAATTGGGATTGAAAGAACAGTAGTCAAGAAACTCATCAAGCATAAGAGCTGCACAACCTTGGAGAAATGAAGTTCCTAGGATATCCTTAGATTGAGATTTAATATCAGTGGATATTATATTAAAATTTTCATTGTTTAAGAAATCTTTCCTAATATTATATTTATCAATATTCCAGGCCTGTCTAATCATCGAACCAAGTGAAGTACTTGAGTAGAGAGAAATAATATCTACAGACTGATCAGTATCATACATATAAGCGTGAGGGCCATCTTGAAGAGCAAAAGGGTATTTTTCTAAAATCAATTCACAATATTTTCTAAGTGGATATTTTGTTGGTAGTGGTTCTAAACCTCTTCCAAACTCTGTAGGCATTTTTTCTAAGATATCTAATAATTCTGGATTACCAAATGGTAGCTTAAGACAGTAATTGGAGGGATTATGTAAATTAATACAATTTACAGTTGAGGCCGACCAATGAAAATGATTGTATGTTCTTAATACAAGAGAATACCATTGATTGAGATTATCAAAATTTAGACTATTAGCAATTACATCATTATAAAGTTTAATTGACTGAGCTTTATATTCTTGATTAGTAATCGATTTTTTTTTGAAAGGCCCTCTTATATTGTACATAAATATAGATTCTAAAATATCTTTCATCATCTTTTCTTCAGACCATCCGAAATAATTCTCTAAGGGAGAAGGAATAAAGTTCTTTACCAAAATATCATTAGCTATATTCTCTTCATTTATCAATCTTTTAAAAAACTTAGGCGATAAAAAATAGTTTTTAATTTTGTCTCCATATTGCCGAAAACCTTTATCGGGATAAATGGCTCCAAAATGCTGCGCAAAACCAAAATTATGCGCGCCATCACTATATTCTCCTGAATAAACAGCTGTCTCAGAAGCATCCCAACCATATGAATCTATAGCCTTCCAGATACATTCAAAATTAATCGCTGACATCGAAAAAAGCATCTTCCTTGCGCTTGATTTCATTGCATCAGTCACGTCTTGCAAATAAGGAGCATCTACAATAATATTTTCAACTCCGTAGTAATCTGCTATTGCTTTAGCCTTCTTTATTTCATATAAATTTATAGGATCATTAAGACCTGGAATACACATCTTAAGAGTAAATGTTTTAATTCTTTCTTTGGGAAGTTGCTGAACTAATGAGCCTAAAATTGAGCTACTATCCCATCCAGAAGAAAACATTATTATTGCATATTTTTTATCACATTTTAATGAATTATTTAATGCAGAAAAATATGAATCAATTTGCCAATCTTGATCTATTGAATTAATTGGTTTAGGGTCAGAAAGATAAACACGATTACCATCAATTTTTACATTACAGTTATTTCTATTACTTAATCGATAGATCCCATCAAAAACGGTAAAAGGATAAGGAGGGCTGTAACCATATACATCAAAAACCTGGGTAATCATAGGACTTAATTTAGTATCATTGACTACCAAATCTCTAATATCTGAAGAGTGAACAACATCACTATTTACGATTTTAAAATATGATTCCTTGCAGCCCTTAAGAACCGAAAGCGATTTTGACATTGGTTATGGATCTTGAGTTTCATTCTTAATGATAGCAATAAAGTCACATAAATAGTATGTAAAAACTCAATATATATAATAAAAAATATATATAAAATCCAAAAGAATATATCACAATCAAATAATAATTTAAATATTAATCTAATAAAAATAAGCAATGCATTAGAAATATCTTAATCATTTGATCTAAATATTATTAACATTGATTATATGAATAAATGAATTATTTTAAACTTAGACATCTAGTAAATTAAACCTTACAAAAACAAACTATTATGTATATTATATTACAATCATTCTATTCTGGAACGAACTATATGGATCTCATAGATTTATATACAAGCCTACTAATATATAAATGGTAGAGAAAGAAGATCTAATATGTATAGGTTTCTAAAAATTCTTTTTTTTTTTTATTATGTTTTTAATAAAGGTTTAAAATAATAAAAATCATATCTAATTTCAATTGTCAGAATCAAAAGGTCAGGAGTTATGGAGAAAAGCTAAGAGAATAATTCCAGGTGGAAATATGCTTTTATCAAAAAGATCCGAATTATTTCTACCAGATAAATGGCCCTCCTATTTTTCAAAAGCAAAAGGATGCAATGTATGGGATTTAGATGGTGAAAAATATATTGATATGTCAATAATGGGTATTGGAACAAATACTCTTGGCTATGGAAATAATCGAGTTGACAAAGCTGTTTTAAAAACTGTTTCAAAAGGAAATATGAGTACTTTAAATTGTCCTGAAGAAGTTTACTTAGCTGAAAAGCTAATTGAGTTGCACCCTTGGGCTCAAATGGTTAGGTTCGCAAGAACTGGAGGTGAAGCCAATGCAATTGCTATCCGCATAGCCAGAGCAGCGTCAGGAAAAGATAAAATTGCTATCTGTGGATACCATGGATGGCATGATTGGTACCTGGCAACTAATTTAAGAGATAACGATTCGCTAAAGGAACATCTTTTACCAGGACTTGACCCTATTGGCGTTCCAAAAAGTTTAGATGGATCAGTAATACCCTTTAGGTACAATAAATATGAGGAAATAGAGAGAATTGTAAAAGATAATAAAGATTTAGCTGCAATAAAAATGGAGGTCCAAAGATCTGAAATTCCTAAGGAAGGTTACTTAGAAAAAATTAGAGATCTGTGTACCAGAAATAATTTAATATTAATATTTGATGAATGCACATCTGGATTTCGTGAAACATTTGGTGGAATCCATCTTAAATATAATGTAAACCCAGATATATGTATTTTTGGAAAGGCAATGGGTAATGGATATGCCATTACTTCTATTATTGGTAAAAGAGATATAATGGAATCTGCACAAAATACATTTATAAGCAGCACATTCTGGACTGAAAGGATAGGACCTGCAGCAGGATTAAGAACATTAGAGACAATGGAAAAAGTAAAATCCTGGGAAATAATATCTGAAGCAGGTCAGTCTGTTGCGAAGGGATGGCAAGATTTAGCCAATAAGTATAGTATTCCAATAAAAATAAATGGTATAAAACCATTGCCTAGTTTTATTATAGAAAGCAAAAATATGCTTCTATATAAAACATACATTACTCAGGAAATGCTTAAGAAAGGTTATTTAGCCTCAAATGTATTTTACGCATCAACATCTCATACAAGAGGGATAATATCTAAATACTTTAATGCATTAGATAGCGTATTTAAAGATATAAAAAGCTTCGAGGAAGGTCATGAACTAAAAGTAAGGTTAGAAGGGCCGATTTGCCATTCAGGATTTAAAAGACTAAATTAATAAAATAGTAATTATCAAATAGATATTTTTTTTAAAATATATGTGATTATTTTAGATAAAAAATATAAAAATGAAAATACTAAATATCTTATTAATTTGGGGTTATGACCAGGAACAGACTTTAGAGCTCGGTACAAAGGGTATCTTGTTTTAATAAAATCAACTATCCTATATTTAAGTTCTAATTCGGAATTTATTGAAGAAACTAATAATTTTCTATCAACATAAAGATTAATATTATTTAATGAAAGTAATTTACTATGAATTAAATCTTCTGCAAAAGCTTTTCCTGAAAATTTATATTTCCAATTTACAATTAGATTGGATTGATGATGAATTATACATGCACCTTGTAGCCAATCAGCCCTAATTAATGAGTCTTCAGCGAGATTATTATATATCGGATTAATTCCTATTGGAAATCCAGATTTAGTAATTGAACCATACTTAGGGTTAAAGCTTGAGTCCAAAACATAATACATAAGTTTTGATAAAAAAGGCTTTGGACTAACAAGGACTGAAATGGGTTTGTTATCAAGGATAAAAATTGGGGCTAAAGCAGAGTTAAAAGGAAGTTGGGAAAATCTTTTTACTAATGATGAAAGGAAGTCTTTACTAAAATAGATATCGTCATCCATCTGAATACAATATTGAGTTTCTACATGAGTAAAGCCAGCAATTCTTTGACTTACTTGACCAACAGCCTCTGAAATCACTTTAGTGTTAAACTTATAACATTTTTCTAATGAATAGCTTAATCCCTTTGGAACAGAAATTATTACTATTTGTGGATAAACAGTTGAATCGTTTATTGAGTCTAAGAGACGACTAATAGTTGGTCTTATTGCAGTAGCTATAACTATAGAAAAATTATACATATGTTTTATTTTTCTGCAGATATTCAGTATTAGTAGATCTTTCTAAATATCTAAAAATAATAGGTATAGAAAAAACAACAGGAAGAACTGGAAGATAAAAGCCAGTCATGGTAATTAAGTGTGTCATCAATGTTGTCAACATTATGAAATAATATGGTTTTATATCTGCAGGAATTGAACTTGAAAAATTTGATAGCTTATAAATAATATATGATAAAGTTAATATACCAATCAAACCTAAATCTGAAAGTACGCTCAAAACCCAACTTAATGAACCTGGATGCGTACCAACTTGAGACATAAGTGAATTATTACCTGGACCTGAGCCAATAAACCATTGTAATAAATTTGCATCAAAGTAAAAATATCTAATAGTAGAAATCCATGCATATAATCTTATTGCAACTGATGGATTGTCCAGATCGAGTTTAGATTTAGCTAAAACTGATTGATTTAGAATTTCAAGAATCTCATCATTAAGTGATAATAAATATCCAATAAGAAAAAGTGTAATAAGATAGTAAATAAAGGTTTTCAAATTAATCTTTAAATGTATCTTTTTTCCTACAAGATTAATAAAGAAAAGAATGATTAAAGATAAAGCAAGAGAAGAGAAAGCAGATCCACTTGTTGTCAAAAGCAAAACAATAAACCAAGCAATAAAAATTGACAAAAGTTTAAAACTTCTTTTGATTCTTTTTAGATTAGATGTATAAATATGAATACCAGCATAAAAAGAAAAAAATGAATTAGCTGCCATACCAAGATCTGTTGGCTCTGACCAAAAGCCTCTTGCTCTAGACCCAATCCCTAACATTATAGGTCTAATATTGACGTGTGCTGGGATATATACGGAATAGTCAAAGTTATTAAAAAGTAAAAAGTAATCTACAATTGCAATCAAAAACAAACAAATACATATAGCAGAAAAAAATGACTCTAATTCTAAAATATACTGCAAATATTTCTTCTTCTTTACAGTAAAGTAAGAAACCAAAGACGGTATAGCAAATATAAAAATAGTGAAATATGCTATTAAGTGGCCAATTTTAGATTGATTAAAGTTGATACAATATGAGATTAATGCCAAAAGAGGCAAGTAACTTAACCAAGAAAGAAATACAAATTTATATCCTTTAAAAAATGAATAAAAGCGATTAAATATAGTAAACAAT
Organism: Prochlorococcus sp. MIT2302; assembly: GCF_059772385.1. Classification (NCBI taxonomy): domain Bacteria; kingdom Bacillati; phylum Cyanobacteriota; class Cyanophyceae; order Synechococcales; family Prochlorococcaceae; genus Prochlorococcus; species Prochlorococcus sp. MIT2302. Next base: position 765,925 of record NZ_CM186285.1, read on the forward strand.
AACCATAAAGGAAGAACACCCTGAAATGACAGCAATGCCGGCGATGCAATAAGAAAAGGGTATAAATATCTCATATTTTAAATATATCTACTAACTGTTAAATATATTAATCCTAGCAGATTTTTGAATTGAATGTCAACTTTAAAGTTTAGAATTATGGATTATAAGGAATTAAATAAACTTTTTTATATTATAATTAATAGTCTTTATTAATAATTCTTTTTGTATTACAGAATCATTAATTAGAGAAAGAACAGTATCTTCATCTGCTAATTCATTAATAGATGGCAATGCAGGTTCGACTTTAACTGATCTAAATAGATATTTATTTTCAATTAGTCGAATCTGTTCAATAGATTCAGAGGTTTCAATAAATGATGGCTTATATTTATCAAAAGACATTAAAACTTCTTTCTTATAAGCAATCAAGCCTAAGATCTTTCTAATATATGAGGCTTGGATATTAAATTTATTGAATGAAGGAGTTTTTCTAAAACAATATAAAATGTCATTTTTTACATTGACAACACATTTAACAATTGAATGTTGTTCAAGTTGCTTCTTATTAGTTAGACTAGCTGTTGCATTCCAAGCATCAACATTTATATCTTCACTTATTGTCTCACAAAATATACGTAAATGATCCGGAAGCATAAGAGGTTCATCTCCTTGAATTAAAAATATATGACTCGCATCAATGTCGCATGCTGCCTCCACTATCCTTGAAGTCCCAGAGATATGATTTCCTTTAGTTTGTATAACATTACCTCCATAAGACTTAACCAAAGTTGATATCTCATGATCACCTGTTGCAACAAAAATATCATCAAAAACTTCAGACATTAAAGCTCTTCTTCTAACATGTTCAATCATTTCTAAACCATGAATTTTATGTAATATTTTTCGAGGGAACCTAACTGAAGCTAAATGAGCAGGAATTATGCCAACAATCTTCATCTCTGTTCAAAAAAACATATATATCCTACACAAATTACTAATTATTATTGAGGGAATACGCCGCAATCCACATTAATACATTGTCCAGTAATTGCCGAAGCTTTTGAAGATGCTAAATATAGTGCTGTATCAGCAACTTCATTTGAAGTAGGCAATCTTCCTAATGCTGACTGTGTAGATTTAAATGACTCAATAAATTCTAATGGTTTTGGATACCCAGGAGATTTGTCATTACTTAAAGCATCCATCAATCCTGGGGTTTGCACTAGAACAGGACAAATTGCATTTACCCTGATTCCTTTTTCTCCAAGTTCTTTCGCTAAAGATTGTGTTAAGCCATTCATGGCAAATTTTGTCGCTACATAGGCACTGTTATTCTTGGAACCTCTCTTACCGGCAATACTAGAAATATTTATAATGGAGCCATTTGATTTCAAATACTTGACTGCGGCCTTACTCCCCCAAAAAGCACTATAAATATTAGTTGAGAAAAGTTTTTCAAGAAATATTGAGTCAATTTGGTCTATAGCTCGCCATGAAGATATACCTGCATTGTTTATATATATGTCCAATCTTCCAAACTGATTTATGGCTATATCAACAAGCCTCTCATGAGTTGCAAAATCTCTTACATCTCCTTTAACAGAAACCAATTCTTTACGTATTAAAGTATTGCCTATCCCAGCTCTAGAGCATGTAACAACTTTATAACCTGCCTTGAGAAATCCATTTAAAATACCTAGTCCTAAGCCTTTTGAACCACCAGTAATAACTGCCACTAAATCATTATTACTCATAATTAAATAGTCATACAAGAAAAGCCTCCATCAATTGTTACCTCAGAACCAGTAACGAAAGAGGAAGCGTTGGATGCTAACCATATTGCAGCACCAACAAGTTCCAATGGTTCTCCATATCTTGACATAGGAGTGTGTGTAAGTATTGAGCGCTCTCTTTCGGGTGTAATAAAATTTTTCTTATTCCATTCAGTGGGAAAGAACCCAGGCCTTATACAATTTACTCTTACATTTTTCATAGCCCACTCTCTAGCAAGATTCATCGTAAGATTTTTTATACCTGCTTTAGCAACAGAATATGCAAAGGCTTTTGAGAGAGGAGGTCCCGCAGAAGCAGAAGAAATGTTGATAATTGATCCTGAATTTTGTTTTAACATTTCTGAGCCAAAGACTTGGCAACCAATCATAGTTGCTGTTATTTGAGAATTTAAAACCTTATCCCATTCATCTAAATCAATTTCCAAGAAAGGAGTCGGTGAATTAATTCCTGCACCATTAACAAGTACATCAATTTTTCCATAAATAGAAATAATTTTTTTTAAAGCCTTTTGGTGAGAAGTTTTATTAGTTGCATCAAAATCAATAGCCATATGATTTCCCTGATTCTCATTATTTATAGAATTAATGACTGAAACGGCTTTATTTAATCTAAGGTCCAAAACCACAATCGATGCTCCAGCTCCAGCCATTCCAGAGGCAATCGCACTACACAAATGGCCTCCACCTCCAATTACAACTGCAACTTGGCCTTCTAGACTAAATATACTTTGAAGAAAAGAATTTTTCATATTAATTAAATTCTTTAATGAGAGATTTCATTGATTCAGCCCATTTCCACATCACAAATAAGTCGGAACTAAGTATGACATAAGTATATCCTGATTCAATTGTCTTATTTACTGAATCCTTACTTGTATCTACGATTTGTGTACCACAACTTTTGCCAATTCTCTGGCAAGCATGTATAACTTTTCGGCACGCTTTTAACACTAATGGATGATTGGTTTCTCCAGGTACGCCATATGAACCTGAAAGATCATATGGACCAATCATCACACCATCCACCTCATCATGGGCAAGGATCCCTTCAATATTATCTACAGCATTCCTAGATTCAATCTGTGGTATAAACACTGATTTACTGTTCCATTTTTGAACATAATTATCAAAATCAAATCCATAACTTTGTGCACGATTCAAGCCATAAGTCCTATTACCTAAAGGTGGATATTTTATATGATTAATTATTGTTCTAGCCTCAGATTCAGTATTAACCATAGGGGCTATTAATCCATTAGCTCCCGAATCTAGAAGTGGTTTAATAATATCATTAGAATGAGAAACAGGGCGTGGTAGGCATTCAACGTTATTAGCTTGTGCACAAGCAATTATTCTCTGAGCTGCAGATAATGATATTGGAGCGTGTTCCATATCAATCCCAATAAAATCAAATCCAGCCATTGAAAATATTTCTGTTATTGCAGGGTGATCAAAAGATACCCAAGCACCAAAAAGTATCTCTCTCGCTTGTAATCTTAACTTTAAGCATGAGGAGTTTCTAGAGGTTATCACTAGTGAAAGAGCTCAACTGTAGTATATTCAATAATTATAGTAATTCATGTAGAATAAACTATGATATTTTAGAAAATTGCAAGAGGTTATGCTTATCATACACTCGTAAACTTTAACTAGTAAATTTAACTATTTTTAACAGGAATTGATTTAAATATTCAATCTTCCAATACAGCTTTTATTGCAGAATGAAGATGCAACAATCCAATAAGCTTGCCATTGGAATCTATGACAGGTAAATCCCAAACTTTAACTTCTCCAATTAGAGAAATAGCCTTAGATAGAGAACACTGAGGTTCAACATATTTAAATGAAGATGAAGAATAAAAAGAAATATCATCTACAAATAATGAAGCTAATGGCTTCTGAGATCTTAATAAAATCCTCCTTATATCTCCATCTGTAATAACAGATAATAATGTGTTTTTATTGTCTACAATACACGCAATGCCTAATCTATAAGTATTCATCAACTCAAGTGTTTCTCTCACTAGTTTATCTTCATTAACAATTGGGAAAGAGTTAATTCCGATCATTACATCCGCTACGGTTAAATTAGTTGTATCTGTGGACATTATCCTCTCCATATTTTTCATCAAAAGATAAGCGAATATTATGAATTATTTTAGCTTGGTTTAGAATTTGCTCCAGATATTTAATATCCAATACAGTATTTGAATCTGAAAGTGCATTTGGAGGATCATTATGAACCTCCATAAACAAAGCATTTATCCCACATGCAGAAGCAGCTCTCACAAGAAAAGGAATAAATTCTCTTTGCCCTCCTGAAATGTCACCCATTGAAGTAGGCATTTGAATGGAATGAGTTGCATCAAAACAAACTGGATACCCTGTCCTTCTCATGATTGGTAACGAGGTCATATCATTTACTAGTTGGTTATATCCAAAAAAACTCCCCCTATCAGCGAGCAAAACTTGACTACATCCAAACGATTCTAATTTGCGAACAGAATTCTTCATATTCCAAGGACTCATATATTGCCCTTTTTTGAGATGCACAGGCTTCGAAGTTTCAGCTGCAGCTCTAAGAATAGAAGTTTGCCTGCAAAGATATGCAGGCACTTGAATCAAATCACAAACCTCGCCAGTTTGACTAGCCCAAGATGGATCAGAAAAATCGGAAACAACAGGAACCTTAAACTCTTTACGAAGATCATTCAATATCGTGAGTCCATCATTAAGGCCTAATCCATGGAAGCTTTTGGGAGATGATCTGCAATCTTTGTCATAACAGGATTTGTAAATCCATTTAATATCTAATTTATCGCAGATCTTTTTTATTTTTTCAGCCATCATAAATGCATGATCACGCCCTTCAATTGCACATGGTCCGCCTATAAAAGCTAGTGATTCGTTACTACCAATTTTCACTTTATTAACATCAGAATCACCAATAGTTATAGTTTTTGTATTAACTTGATTTGACATCTTGTTGGAATTTATCCTAGGAACAATTTAGCAGTAAATACTAAAATATATATAAACATAAATTTCTTAGACATTTTTATATATATTTTTAACAATAGGAATAGAGATAAATATAAAAATGTATTTAAATATCAAGAAAGTATATTAATATCGTATTTACCTAAATTACTTGTTAGCAAATTATTACGACAACGAGAAATTTTATTGATATTAAATAATATCTCATCAATAGAATTGAATAAAATATTATCAGGAAGGATCTCATCATACAAGCTATATGCACTCTTGATAAAGCAAGTTCTACACCCTACAGACAGAGCTTCATATCCCGCAGTTCCACCCATAGTCGTATTTATAGATATGTCAACAATTCTTCCAACTTCCGCTGGAGTGACGACATTACGATCATTCCTAGGAGATGTTTCAACTATATCAAATATTTGTTCTGGATTATATAAATCTCTTAACTCGGAATCATTTAAAATTAAATTCTGAAGACTATTAGAAACAAACTGACTTTTAAAAACTAATGCTACACGAGGGAAACTAATAGCAAATTCTAAAAGCATTTTTATTTCACGTTTTAGATCCTCATAGTAGAAAGTAAAGGAGCTAAATGGACTACTTAAGGTAGCATAGGCTTCGTCAAAATAAGCTATAGAAAGATCAAAGTCTCTTTCTAATATATTCTTAAAATTTCTAATTTTTGATTTATTTAAATATGAGCAATAAGGATAATTAATAGTTTTTACAGATGATTTTAAATACTTGAAGCCTTCACTTTGAGCCGAGTAAAGCTCTCCATGAAGTTTTGTAAAACACATTATATTTGAATATGGACTATGAAGGTATGAATTAATTTGACCAGCCATTGATCCCTGAAACATATAAACAGGTACATTATTTATATTCGATAAGAAAGTAAGTGAAGCTGCCTCTGGTGAATAATAATTAATTATTGATTTTCTTACATTTATATTTTTTATTAAACTCCACATCATATATGTAATTCTAACAAAGCGTAATAGACTTAAGAAATCAATACTATAATTAACTCTATAATATTTATCAATTTTAGGAATACTTCTAGCTAAAATAGATAAGAATACAGATAAAGATCCGAAAATAATTGGATATTTTTTATCATCTATATATAAGCTTCTACTTGCAAAGTCTAGAGACAAAAATGAATCACCTTGAGAAAGGTTTTCAGACAGGACAAACTGATTACGCTTAAACAAATCAAATTCGTTTCTAGGATAAAACTCTGATACGAGAATTAAACAATCTTTATTTATAATATTTATCGAACTATTTTTATTCTTATAAGGATTAAATTTCAAAATAAATCTAAATAAGAAAATTAAAACACGAAGAAATTCTACAGACACTAATGTATTCAATCTTGACAGAATTCTAAACACAATTGTGTGGTCATATTGATCCGTTTGGCTAAATATCCTCTCATCGTTTTTAATATTATCAATCCTAGACTGCGTATATAAAGAGACCAATAAATTTTCGTAATTACGTGCCATATCTTTATTCAATAAGATATCATTATTAATATTCAAAAAACTTGAATTGCATCTATTGTGATAACGTTTTCTTGTATTAGCTATTTGTATATTAAGTTGAGAATAAGCAATTTTAGAAAAACTAATATCAGAACTGTTCTTCATTCTACCCATTGGAATACTTATTAACCTGATATTGAATTTAGTTAAAATAGTTTTTACGAAGATATTTTCGGCATGATTAAATTTATCTAATTTCAAGTACTCCACGCAGCAAGGTGAAAGAAATAACGCTTTAATTAAAACTCTTAAGTTTAATGTTCTAGTTATTATATAATTCATAATATATAGATTATTTTGAATCTAAGATGCAAAATAATTATAAAAACATTATATTAGCATACATAGTTCAATTTAATTTGATATTCTAATGTTGAAAATATATATTATATATACTTAACATAATTTCATTTGCCTGTATGATTTTGCATTGGCTTGGGAGTTATTTAAAATTCTACTTGTCAAGCTTACAAAATTTAATCCCTTTTTCTAATTCTTTAATTACTTTAATTTGGCTTGATTCTTTAAGCTCAGGGAAAAGTGGAATACTAAATGAATTTATTGCATATTGCTCTGAATTGGGAAAGTCTCCTTTCTTAAACCCAAGCTTTTGATAATAAGGGTTTAAATGGATGGGCCAATAATGCATTTGAGTAAATACACCATTAGCTCTCATATATTTAAAAAGATCTAAATGTTTCTTTTTAGTCGAGTTTACTAATCTGATAATAGCCAAATGATATGCGCTATAAGCACCTTCTTCTTCTTCTATGAATTCTAAATTATTAATTTGTTTTGAATGTTTTTTATAAACTTCCATTAATTCATGCCTCTTCTTAACAAACTCGTCTAATCTTTTTAATTGACTAATACCTAGAGCTGCTTGAACCTCGTTAAATCTATAGTTAAAACCGAGTTCCTGTTGTTCATAATACCAAGGCCCAGGTGAATTATATATAAATTCATCATTATTTCGAAGTATTCCATGTCCTCTTAAAAGTGATATTTTTTTGAACAATTTCTCGTTATTTGTTACAGCCATGCCACCTTCAAGAGTTGTAATTATTTTTACTGGATGAAAACTAAATATACAAATATCGCTATATTTACAACAGCCAATAGGATTATCAAAATAGTGTCCGCCTATTGCGTGACTAGCATCTTCAATAACATTAAAGCCATATTTATTGGAAAGTTTTTTTATTTCTCTCATATTGCAACTTGTCCCTGCAAGATGAACAGGAATTACTATTTTAGGTAAATTTCCATGAATATTTGCTAACTCTAGTTTATCTTTTAAAGCAGAGACGCTCATCAAGGAAGTGCGTGGATCAATATCTACAAAATCAATTTTCGCTCCGCAATAAAGAGCACAATTAGACGAAGCGACAAAGCTAATAGGAGAAGTCCAAACTATATCACCTTCGCTAAGCCCCAATGATAAACAAGCCAAATGAAGGGCACTAGTTGCACTATTAGTAGCTATAGAAAAATCACAAGATACCTTCCTAGATACTTGATTTTCAAATTTCTTCAATAACTCACCCTGGGTTAAAACATTACTTTTTAATACTTCAATAACAGCTTGTATATCCTCATTAGAGATTGTTTGCCTAGCATAAGGTATTAGATCATTCATAATAAATTATCCCTGTTTTTTTAAAAGATTTATATTTTCTTGAACGGTTCCAAGTTTTAATCGAAGTTTATTTGAAGCCTTTTTATTGTCAAGTCCCATGGCTAATGGTCTTCTTATTAAGTCTAATCTATCAATAAGCTTACCAGGCTTAATAAAAGTTAAAGGTATATCAAACAATATACAAAGATATTTAGCAAATTCATATTTTGTAACTTGATTATCAGATGATAGATTATACAATCCAAAAGCATTCATTTCTAATAAACCATGAGCATAATTAGCCAAGTTTGATCCTATAAGAGGATTAAAATAAACATCATCAAACAAAGTTAAAACATGATTATTCTTACATTCATTTATAATCCAATCACTCATTGATTGCCTATGAGATGGTCCATATCCAAAAAAGTTAGTTCTGCATACTAATGCTTTAGGGTATTCATTGAGAACTTTTTTCTCACCAGCATATTTAGATTTAGCATAATTATTTAGTAATAATGGTTCATCATCTTCTTTATGAAGTTTAATATTATCTCCATAAATTAAATCAGTAGATATATGAATCATTTTGCAATTTGTTTTCTCACAAGCAATTGCTATTTCCTCAGGAATCTTTTCATTTAGGTGATAAGCTAAATCTTTATCATTCTCACATGACTCAACATTAGCAAGGCCAACAAGATTTACTAAAATATCAATATTGTTATCTTGTATATAATTTATAATATTATTATGATTATTTAAATCTAATTTAATCGAAGGGAATTTAGTTTTTATATTTTTCTTTCTTTTATAAGTCAACGTTATTTTATATTTATCTTTCATTGCATTACTCCATAATGTACCCAGAAGACCTGTTCCACCTGTAATAAGAATATTCTTTTTAATTAAATCAGTATTCATCTTTCATAAGTTTCAAGCCATTTCCGCAAGCATTCTATAGTCATCCAATCTTTATTAGTATTACTTGTGTATTCAAAATCCTCGGGTACCTTTATCCCGTTCTTTATTCGTATTGGATCTTTATTCCATGCATAAAGCATTGGAAGTATTTTATAGTATTTGTCATATTCATATGTACACATAGAATCCTCTTTTGAAATCATCTGCTCATGCAATTTCTCTCCAGGTCTAATTCCAATTTTAACTTGCCTGGCTTCAGGTGATATTGCCTTTGCAATATCACATATGTTCATTGATGGTATTTTCCTTACATATATTTCCCCACCTTCCATATCTTCGAAGGCATTCCATACTAATTCAATCCCTTTCTGAAGAGTGATCATAAACCTAGTCATCCTTGGATCTGTTATTGGTAGTTCATTTAAAGAAGCTTTATCTAGAAAGAAAGGTATAACAGATCCTCGAGATCCAAGAACGTTCCCATATCTAACAACTGCTGATTTGGTAGTTGATATTGTCTCTTGATCATTAGAAGCAACAAATAATTTATCTGAACAAAGTTTTGTTGCACCATACAAGTTAATTGGATTACAGGCTTTATCAGTAGATAAAGCAACTATTTTTTTTACTTTTTTACTTCTAGAAGCTTCTATTACATTTGCCGCTCCATCTATATTTGTTTTTATACATTCAATTGGATTATATTCGGCTGTTGGGACAATCTTAGTGGCTGCGGCATGAACTAGATAGTCAACTCCAGTTAAACACCAACTTAGCCTATCCTTATCTCTTACATCACCTATAATAAATTTTACTCGATTATCATCTTCATATTTTTTAGACATTTCCCATTGCTTCATCTCATCGCGAGAATAAATTATTATTTTCTTAGGTGAAAATTTATTCAAAGTTAATGAAACAAATGCATTACCAAAAGATCCTGTCCCTCCAGTAATTAAAATAGTAGAATCTTTTTTCATATAAGATGATTATTATTTTAAACAATATTGAGTTTTTTTAACTCATTGAACGATCGAATTTTATATTAATACCCTGAGAGTCAACACTATAAATTTTGTCACATGATTTGAGTGTACTAGTTCTATGCGCGATCATTATTAAGGTTAGTTCAGGATCTAAATAATTAATGGCTTGTATAAGTTTACTTTCAGTAGACGTATCTAATGCTGATGTGGCTTCATCAAGTATTAGTATTTTCGATTTTTTATAAAGTGCTCTAGCAATACCTATACGTTGCATCTGTCCACCACTAAGATTAACTCCTCTTTCACCGACAAAGGTCTCAGCTCCACGAGGAAGATGTGATACAAACTCATTTAACATCGATTTATCAATAGTATTTTTAATTGTAGAGTTATCTATATCGTCAGGAGGGATACCTAAAGCTATATTTTCTTTGATCGAACTATCTATTAAAAATATATTTTGTGGTACATGAGAAATAGAATTTTGCCAAGATTCAAGGAAGAGTCCATTCTGGAAAGATTGATCATGTAAATTAAAACTATCAATTAATATTTGACCTGTTGATGGTTCAATAAGTCCCAATATTAAATCTAAGAGTGTACTCTTACCACTTCCTGTTTTTCCTATAATTCCTATTTTTTCTCCTTTTCTAATCTTAAGGTTTATATTTTTCAAGACATGTATATCATTATTTTCATAGCAAAAACTTACATCATCAAAAACAATATCATTTTTAAGAATATAAGGTTTTACAGTATTAAATTGTTTATGATTTTTAATTTCCTGGCTTAACATTTTCAAAATATTTTCCAATGATGTAATCATGCCTCTTATATACGTTAAAGAACTAAAACACCTGTGCATTGATGGCAAGAGTTTTTGTGCACCAAGAGCAAAAGTAGCAATAATTGGCAAGATAGGCTCTTTATACTCAGGATTAAATGAATAGATTAGACTAAATAATGCGAGTATTGTTATTCCAAAAGTCTCAATAGCATATCTTGGTAAAAGGGAAATCATTGAATTAGTAACAACGGTATTCCTTACCGAAGAATCAGCTTCTAAGAGTCTAGAAACAAAAAATGGTTGAATCGATGAAAGTAATATCTCACGAATTGAACCCATACCTTCTTGTAAAGAATTAATTTTTCTATTATCTGCTTTAGATATCAACTTGCTATTTTTTGCTAAAATATCTCGAGTCAATATTGCGATTATAATATATATTGAACCTAAAATGAATGCAACTGATATTGAAATACGTGGACTAAAGAAAAATAAGGTTACTATAATACTAAGAGAGAAAATAAGATTGGCAATAAATTCAAGAACAGCTTTAATTACATTCTCTACCCGATTTATTTCATTAGAATGAATACTAATTATCTCACTTGAGTTCCTGTAAAGGTGAACTTTATAAGGTTGATATAAAGTTCGCTCAAAACCACTAACACTTAGATCAGTGGCTATTAACGCGGCAATTCTGGCATTAAGCCACTGACTTAGTAATCTTGTTAAAGATGATATAACAATGCCAAAAATAAATAAAATTGTTAAAGGGACTAAGAGACTAGATGGATCCTTAATACCAAAATAGAAAGAAACTTGTTTTATTATTGAGATGTTGAATAGACTAGTTGTATTAGATAAAGCAGTGATAAATGGAAATAAAGATGCTATAGAAATAAATTCTGCTAAAGAGCTTAAAAGAATCAAAATACTTGATAAAAACAATTGAATTCTTCTTTTTTTCTCTATATATTTCCAAAGTTTTGATAGCAAAAATAAGGTTTTATATTTCAATTTATATAGTAGAAATTGAGCTATAACAAGATTAACCCAAAATTAAATGAATACAATAAAAGCTAATCATTTTTATTTACCCAGCCTTTCTGCTCTATTTCTGAAATAAGTCCTTTAGCAGTGAGGACATTATCGGCAAGTTCTCTAACCGCTCCATATCCGCCTCGGTTTCTTAATAGAAGATGAGATTTCTTTCTAAAAGCCAAGGAACCATCACTAGTTGAGATTAAAAGACTAACGTAAGGTTTTAAAACTAAATCATTTAGATCATCTCCTAGAAATATTGTTTCTGAAGGTATTAAATTTAATGATTTTTGCAAATCAATTAAAACGTTGGCTTTATTTTTTACTTCCACATAACAATTGGTAATTCCTAAATCTTTGGCTCTTATTTCTATGGCTCCAGACTTTCCACCACTCAAAAATGCTACTTCAATGCCGTATTCTTTTAATAACATAATGCCTAAACCATCTCTAACATCAAATCTCTTAATTAATTCGCCGCTTGAAGAGAACCATAGACCTCCATCAGTTAATACTCCATCAACATCTAATACGATTAGACGTACCTTGGAAAGTTTTCTTACGTTCAAAAGCCAGGAAAGTTGATGAAACAAAGCAGTAGAATTAAACTTAATTAATTATTAATATAAACTAATATTTTAAATACATAGCGAAAATATAGAAATTTAGTTAAAAAAAGATAGGTCAAATGGGCATGAATGATCTTCAATAATATCCTTTATATATTTATTAGAGATTTGCTTATTAAGCAAATAAGGTATCTCTGAAGGAAGTGAAACATGAAATTCCTTTGGGATATTGTACCCCTCCAATGAATCTAAATTATCAGTATTTTCTAAGTGAATGGGGGTAAGGCCAAGTGCTAGACATTCGATTGCAGAGGTAGATGCAGCATATAGAAAATGAGAAGAAGTATTTATATCTTCTAGTAAAGTGCTTGAAGAAAAAATTATATTAGTTTTAAATTTCGAATTTCTGATTTTTGCCTTAATATATTTAGAGAGAGATTTATTATTTTGTAATGCTGGGTGAAGTCGAAGAATTAGACTAAATTTAGTATTAAGTGACTTTAAAGCAAAGTCAAAAAGTAATTTTACTTCCTTAATTGTGCCTTGGGGAACAATTAATAATCTTTTTTTATTGGAAGAATATCTTGATTGAATAAAAGAAGAATGTCCTAAATTATTTGCAATAAATTGTGATTTATGAGAACCAATTGAATATGATGATTTTTGATGAAAAGAAGAAAGCAGTGATCTTGAGACCTTGGTATGGGTTAAAAGATAATTAGGTTCATAGTCAAGACCTAACAATCTAAAAGCGGAGAATTGATCCCTAAACGGACCTGCATGGATATATCCATAACTTATAATATTATTTAACCTACAATAATTAGTTACTAACCTTTCCCATGGATAACCTTCCCAAGTAAAAACAATCTGTTTAAATTTAAATTCACAAAGGATATCTTTAACTTGTTGATAAATAATAAAGTTAGTTACGCTACTTAGTGATATGGAATCAATGCTTGCTGCTAGCATTAATCTATCAGAAGGATTACGAAGCCATTGGATAAAAAGGATACGGTGAGAATTATAGCAATGCTTGTAAGCGGATAAAGTTGAAAGTAATGAACTAGGAAGATTTAGCAGGAAAGAATTTGAAATTTGATAATTGGAGATTTTATTCAATAATTTTCTCCCAAAAATACCAGTCTTGTTTAAAATAAGAAAAGATGCATTTTTTAGATTTTTAGGGAACCCATAATATGAATCGACATTAAAGTTAATTTGCTCTAATTTATTACAATGAGTAATTAATAGAAGATTTCTATTGTTGCTGATAGAAATTGAATGGAAACCTTTATCATAATAATTAGAAATCAAATTATTATAGAAATAATTACTAAAATATAAAATAAAATCCAGGAAATGCTTAATTAACAATGAAATTTGAATGAGATAAAATCTAAGATAATTAGGACTTAGAATCCTATTTTTAATAATATTAAAGTGAAAATCCCTTCGAATAGGAGATAATATACTAACATGCATAAACAGTCTCTTATTTAAGGATGAACTAAGAAAATTTGTAGTTTGATCTACAAAATCCTTATAAGAATCAGAGTTTATTGTATCCTTAACCATATTTACCTAAGTGGTTAAATTGGTTAATTTATTTAAAAAATTTAAAAACATATCAAATATATAATCCAATTTACCAGCCTTCTTTGATTTTAAAACAATAGTTCCAAAAACAACTTTCTTTTGAATGCCTAATGTATTAATCATTCTATTGAATTCACTTCTATTTGTATAATTCAAATCGACTAAAATAAATAAATTTGATATATCTATTAATTCCTGAATATTATTTGATACTAATATATTTAGATCAGGTCTAATTTTATTAAAATTATCTAGTATTAATTGTATCTTATTATCATCTACATTGCTTAATGTAAGTATTCCAATAGTTCCTACTAGACTAGAAAAGGGGCCATTTAATAAAAGTAAGATTTCCTTTTGAAGGAACTCTTGTTTATCAATAGTAAGTTCTGAAATTAATGGAATATCAGATAATAAATTTAACTCATTTGATGAATAAATAATATCCTCTTTTTTTTCGTAAATTAAAGAAGATAGCAATCCGACAAAAAAGCCCGAGACTAAACCTATGACGGCAACTTTAGTTCTTGATGGTGCCACGGGGTATGGCAATAAAGTTGGATTTGTAATCAGTTGCCAAGGATCTTCTCTTCTCGCATTTTCTAAAGAAAGAGCATTGTACTGTTTTTCTAATTCATTAATATTTAAATTAGACTTATTTATGCTATTCAATAAATCTCTAAATTTTAAAAGTACTGGTTGGGGACGCTGTACTGATAACAATTCATTTCTTGCATACTCAATCTTAGCATTTAATGTACCTATCATCTGGACTTGTAAATCTAATAATAAAATCTTCTTTTTGCGGATTAATTCTTGAATAGAAATATCATTTTCTCTGAAAATATTTCTTTTTATATTTAAATCAAAATTTATAGCATTTAATTTTTCAGTTGTTGATAACTCTCTAAATTCAGAAATTGAATTAGCTATATTCAAAAGATCATCATTTTCTATGTTGGAATTGTTTATAGCAGATAGATAACTATTAGATGTTTTTATTAATTCTTTTGCATTTAGTTGAGCTTTATCATAATAAGATGGCTGCCAGAATGAACTTGTTGAGACCTCTGAATCGCTAAATAGAATCAAATCATGTTCATTGGCGTGATCCTTAGCATCTTTAATAATTTTTGTTCTTTCATTCTTCGCAATTTCTAGTTGACTAGTTATGTGATCTAGCCCTAATTCTAAACTTCTTCTTCTCTTCCTACCAGAAAAATCTTGATAAGTTTTAGAAACTCGATCCAAAACAGGTATTATCAAATCTTTATCAGTATCGTTATACTTAACATTAAGAATAGTGGTTTTGGGTTTACGATTAATAACTAAATTATTCTTTGTCCAATCTGTAAACCTTAACGATGATTCGTTTTTGCTAGAAGTGGACTTCAGTGAATTTACATATTCAAATGTTTCCATCAAAACTGATGGACTGGAAAGTATAGCAATTTCTGTATCAATTGAATTTGAAGAATTTCTTTGCCAAAATTTCTGAGCAACACTTCTCAAGTCGTTTGCGGCAGTGGACTTTTGCTCCAAAACTATTTGAAAACCTCCTTGCCAGACTCTTTTTTTAGGTAATACATAAGCTAATGAAACCAAAAAACCAATTGCAGTCATCACGGCAATTCGATCTTTATTTCTATTTATTGCCAAAATTATATTGTAAGCATCAATTTCTTCATCCATTTGCTTGGATTCAACTGAGAAACTCTTATTTTCCATGATTATGCATAAAGGTTTTCTATTATTGGTAGATTAACTTTAATTAATAATATATTTATATTATCCAATTATATAAGTAAATTGTCAATACTTTCGCTTACTAATGATAAGCAAAATTAAATTATTAGAAATTAATTAATTTTGATCTTTTAACTATTAAAATTGTATTCAAATGATTACTGTGAACCAGAATAATAACTAGCTATATTGGAGTTTAACTTTTGATGATATTTCAAGGATTTTACTCCCAAAAAATAAAAAGCTGAAGCAACATCAATATTTGACTTATGTGGAATTAGTTGATCTAAAGACTTTGCTATTCTAGTAAAAAGAATTCTAAATATAGATCCAATTAATCTACTTCTAAATAAAGCTGACAAAGTATAACTAAAGAGGAAAACAGTTGCAGAAAAACCTCCAAAAATCGAGCCGGAACTTAGCTCCCTAAAATCCTTAAAAAGCCATCTATGACCGGAATGTGTATATCTAGTAAAATCAAAGGGACCTTCATGCACAGATTGCATAAAAGGGGTTTCTGCATAAACTAAGCCTTTATCAACAAGAACTCTGTTAACTTCGGAAATTACACGATTAGGGTTGATAACATGTTCTAGTACTGCTTGAATTATCACCAAATCAAAAGAATTATTTTTGTAAGGAAGATAATGAGCATCTGCAATAACAGTTATATTGCTAGATGGATAAACATCAATGGATTCAACTAGGGAAGCTTCATTTATACATTTAAGATAAAAGTTATGCATGCCGTAGCCAATCTCAGCTCCACCAATAATTAAAATTCTTGAATTATTATTAATCTTACTAGATAGATACTTAAAGTTTTTTTTGGTAATTTTACTTTCTCCCATAAAAATCTTACTTACATAAGAAAGGAAAGATGATCTCCCTTCAAATTTCTTACTATGCTTATTTTTATTAGTAACACTTAGATTAAAATCAAGATTATCAAAAATACAATCGTCAAAACCAAAAGGAACTAATATAGGAATATTATCAATCCTTGTAAACTGCCTTTTATAAATTTGACACTTAACATTGCTGCATACAAGCAAATTACTTGTCGTAGAAGAATTATTTAATATTTCTTTACAAGAGGGGCAGCAAAACATATTTTATAACAATACTATTCTTATCCATTAAAGCAATTAAATTATTAGCAAGCAAATCTTTTATTGTTCTTATATATTATAAGTATTAATAGAAAGAAAAATTTAATTAATTAGAATCAAATCTGTTTGAATTTAAATAATCAATAAAGAATGGTCTTACAGAGGATATATATTTCATGTATCCATTAGAGAAATAGTTATCAGGTGAGGTTCTAAAAAAAAAGTTATCATCCAAAGATTTATTTATGCCAGGATTAGAATAGAATATTTTTTTGACACCACATCCGAGAACAATAGAGTTAGTAATGTTGTTATAACAACTAATCGGTTGACCAAAAGGATATGCAAAGAATTCTATGTTAGCTTTTAGTTGATTCAAAATTCTTTTATTCTTAATAATTTGTTCTTTTAATTCTATTTCATTCAAAGTAGTAGCATTGTAATGATTATACAAATGGTTAGAATAAATAAAGACATCTTTATTTTCTTTTAAAAGATTTAGATTGGAAAATTGACCATAGTATTGTCTAACATTATTTTCAAAATTTTTTATTTTTGCTGCATTAGCATATAATTCAATATCATCCTTGGTCACATAAAGGTAGTTTTTGACTCCCATATGATATTTATTCTCTATTTCAAGCTGAAAGAAATAATCATTATTGCATAAATAATGAACCAAACCAGCCCAAAACATTTCTCCTTGAATTGGTGCCATATTAATAAAAAGAATAGCTTTTAAAGACAATCTTCTTAAAATTGGAGCAGCGAATTTAAATACTGAAAGGTTACCATCGTCAAAAGTTAAAATAGCTGGCATTTTACCTATTCTCCCTTTAATTTGGGGATTATTTAATAAGTCAATTGGATCAACTATTGAGTACCTTTTTGAAATCCAATTTAGTTGTTTAATGAAGTTTTTAGTAGATATTGATAAAGAATAATCAATAGCAAATGAGGAAGGTTTATCTGTAACCTCGTGATATAAAAATACTTGAGGTGACTTGGGAATAAATGGAAATGATAACGAGCCTAATATAGACTTTATATGAGGTTTAATTTTCTTAGAAAATCTTAATCTTAATCCTAAACTGAATAAATTTAGTTTTGAAATAAATAAAATATAAAGGTAATAGAAATTATTAAGTTTATCAGAAGATTGTATATTGTTTTTGCTTGAAAAATTTTTCGGAATACTAAGTTTATCATCCACAATCAAGCCATTGGTTAAATAATCAATAGCCTTTCTAGTCATCTTTGAGCATATTGAATTAAAATCATCAGATTCATCAATAATTATTTGATCATTACAAAAATTAGAACCATATTCATTATCTATGTCGATTTTATGAATCGTAAATCCAACCTTTTCCCAATTCCTTTTATATATTGGTAATATAACACCATTTGACCTATAGAAAATTCTATTACCCCAATTTATATTTATCCATTCAGGCAAGTAATCTTTAAATATGTTTGAGCTAAGTTGATCAACTCCTAGAGAAATAACAAGTTTGGCTTTTAGGTAATTAATAAGTTCGATTGTCTCTGTTGATATAACGTTAGATACTTTATATAGGTTAATTTTATCATTAAATACATTTAAATAAGAGCCGAAAATTCGCCTATGCTGAGTTGAATTGAATCTTGAATTAGAAAAGTGTAATAATTTAAATATATTTTTTTTAAAATTAAAATTTCTAAATTCATTTTTAAATGATAATTTCTCTTCAATTATTGCAATAGAGATTACACCTTCATCAAACAATCGATTTGCTGCATATACACTGTCAGGATTATTCCTACCTACAAAAATGACTGGTTTATTCATTATTAATATATTTAAGCCTTTATAGTATATTATAACTGATATAATTAATAGTCAAGTAAAATCTCTATTTAAGGCTATTAAGACTGTTTCTTAGACACTTAATAAATAAAAGCTTATTGTTGTTTTTTTAAATTTAGAAAATATTAGATTCTTCATACAAGAGTTCAAGATAAGATCAAAG
The DNA here is from genome assembly GCF_059772385.1 of Prochlorococcus sp. MIT2302. Lineage (NCBI taxonomy): Bacteria > Bacillati > Cyanobacteriota > Cyanophyceae > Synechococcales > Prochlorococcaceae > Prochlorococcus > Prochlorococcus sp. MIT2302. Next base: position 784,671 of record NZ_CM186285.1, read on the forward strand.
ATTTACATATTACTTTATAGATTATGATTAAAAAAATAAATACAGATAAACAAAGATACATTTAGGATTATAACTACTAGGCTTTATAAAAAAAATATAGTATGATATCTTTTAATATGAAATTTATTTTGTAACGTCCAATGGACAAAATAGTTAAGTAAGCTTGTTAGTTAATTAGACCTCGACCTGAGCTTAATGTTAGAGTTCTAATAACTGCAAAGACTTAACTCCGATTTATTTTGATAATTCATGAATAATCCAGAGCTAATCTGCACTATTGGGCCCAGTTGCAATAACGAAAAAGCTCTACTTGAGCTTAAGCGAGCTGGAGTAGACATATTTAGAGTAAATATGTCTCATTCAACTCTTGATGAGCTTTATAAATACCAGGAGCTGGCAGAAAAACTAGAAATAACTATAGGCTTAGATACTGAAGGTGCACAGATTAGAACCAATATTTCTAATGATAAGTCAATTGGAATATCCTTAATGGAAGGTGAAACTTTCGAAATACCTAAACCAAAAAATATTTCTAAAGTAATTAATTCAATTAAACTATATCCAAATTCTATTTACGAAAAACTAGAGAAAGATATGTTAATTAGATTTGATTTTAATGGAGCAGTTGCAAGAATAATAAATAATTTTGAAGACAAGATAATATGCAAATGTATTAATAGTGGTACTGTAGGAAATAATAAAGGTGTTGACATTCTAAATCACCAAATTGAATTAGCAGATTTTACTGAAAAAGATATTGAAGCATTAAAGATTTCAAAATCTGTTGGAATAAATGAAATATTTATCTCATTCTGCAAATCAACAAAGTCAATAGAATTGGTAAAAGAATTTAACAAAAATGCAAGAGTAACAAGTAAAATTGAAAGTAAATTAAGTATTCATTATTTAGATGAGATATGTAATGCTTCAGATGCGATTTTAATTGATAGAGGAGACCTTACAAGAGAAATAAATATTATGGACATTCCATTTGCTCAAAGAGGAATTATTGAAGTCGCTATTTGCAATAAGACACCTTGTTATGTAGCTACTAACGTTTTAGAAAGCCTAATTAGTGGGAATATACCAACCAGAGCCGAATTAAACGACATTGTTGGAACTATGGAAATGGGTGCGACAGGTATTGTCTTGGCTGCAGAAACTGCGATTGGAAAGAAGCCAACATTATGTGCCGAAATAGTTCAGGAGTTAATACACAGGTATAAATTGAATAAGCGAGGTCTTCTGTTTGCAGATATAGACAGAAACGAGATTAGCGATATAGAAATGAAAGTTTGGCTCAATAGATAAAGTTTAATCAAACATTGATTATTTAAAAATAGTTTTTTAGTTGATAGACTGTTTATTATATTAATTTATTTATTATTGTTAATAATTCAGAATATTTATCTCGAATCTTTGTTGGCAACTGATCTAATTGTGATCCCTTAAATTTCTGTGAAGCACTTAAAATTGAATAGTCAACATCAAATGGATATAAATCCAGGAAATCAAATATTTTATTAACAGTTTTTTTTACTATATTTATATCGTTAGTATTTGTTATGTCCTTATAGTCAATCTCTATATATCGATTATTTGCATAATGCTTTAATTCTATTAATGCTGTAAGATTAGTAATTGTCCAATGTAAAACAATATCTTTAACCTGATCATCATTTACCTCTGAACCATACCATTTGTTTGTATTAGAGATCAAAAAATTCTCAAGATCTCTTTTTAGAAAAATAAATTTCGCCCTAGGGAATATATCTACTAATAAACTAATTCTTAAGGTATTTAATTGATCTTTGATAATAGCCCTCTTACCATGTGACTCAGCCTCTTTAACAATGGATATTAATTTTGAAATATCGATTTTATCTTTATAACCTTCTTGATAAAAGTAAGAAATATTCTTAGGGTGACCCCAAAAGAATTTATCTTTAATTTTTCTCAAAGAATTAAGATTTAGTCCTTCTAACAAATAATGAGCCTCGGAGAATCCTACAGAATGGCCACCTATCATTTTTTTTGTTGAATAATCCAGGTTCTCATTTCTATCTTTATGGGTTTTAAATAAAAGAGGATGGTCCTCAATCAGCTTGCAGCAAACACTAGTACCACTTCTATTGGCTCCAATAACAAAAATAGGTTCATATAAAAACTGATTTTTTTTGCGGATATATTTTTTTTGGAAATTTAAAAAAAAAGGCTTTCTTATTTTCGCTATAAGACAAATGAGTAATTCAGCAAAATACTTTTTCATGTTAGTATTATTCTTAAATATAATTATATCACAAGTAAAAAATTAGTTTCAGTAATGTATATAGCATTTAGATGCTAAGTGCAAGAAATGATAATATATTTTAGTAGGAAATTAAATAATTAATTTTTTTTAGCTAGAAAGTTATGACCATGATTTTTTAATTTAATCAAAACAATTTAATAATTAAAATCTGAGTAAAATATAATAGGAAAGAGCAAAAATGAATCAGTAGTAAAAGATAATAATCCCTTGCTTAAAAATCCATTTATTGTTTAAAATGCATGAAATTTAAATGTTTTACGATTCAATGATTCGCTCATTTTTTTATATTTGTAGAATGATAATATCACCAAGTTTTTGGAGTCCATTCCCATCAATTAATTTTAAAAGAAGTATTCATGGAATATCTAAAATATGGGCATTTAGAAATGCTATCGCCTTGCAAGCAAACTTAGGCGCAAAGACAATCAGGCCAAGGCAGCTTGGGCATTTCTACGAGTTTGGAACATATAAAGCAAACACATTAATTCTTATGGGGATCCTAAAGAGAGTTTACATGATTTTTTATCCCGAATTAATTAATATGCATTTATATTCCTTTGATTCTTTCGAGGGTTTGCCCGAATCAGATTTAGACCACAAACAACCTGTCTGGACGAAGGGGGCATTTTGCGGGACCTTGCAAGAGGTCAAAAAAAATATGGCCTCTTACTCATTAAAAGCAGACTTCATTAAAGGTTTTTACGAGGAAAGTCTAAATGAAAAACTTCGTTCTGAAATGGTTGTTCATCCACCATCAATAATACATATAGACGTGGATTTATACTCGAGTACTATTACAGTTCTAAAATGGCTAGATAATATATCACTACCTATGTCACTGTATATTTTTGATGATGTTTGGGCAATAGGAGGACATCCAAACCTTGGCGAACCAAAAGCAATAAATGAATATAATTCAAATGAAAATATGAGAGGGTTTTTGGTTGAACATCCAATATCATTGGGATCTAAGACAATATATAGCTTTGCCTTGAGAAATTTTTCAGAAGATCCTTTTTATACTAAATAAATGAAACTCAATGATACTTGGAATGAATATCCCTTTCCATATTTAATTATCGATAATTTCTTACCAGAAAATAAATTTATAGAATTACAAAGATCCTTAAATTCTTCAAAACTAGAGGTACTAACTGCGTTTGATACAAAAGTAGAAAAAAAGATCATTTATAAAGCAAATAATTTACCTATGAAAGTTAAAGAGATAGTAAATATATTCGCAGGTAAGAATATAAAAGATGCTATTTCAAAGAAGATCGGAGTGGAAAGACTTTTGAGTTTATCAGATACAAATAATTTCTCAGGGTATTCACCACTGCATTCAACTAGAAGCAATGGATGCTTAGGTGCACATGTAGATCATTCCTCAATAAATAATAATAAATATCGACATATTGCTAATACTATTTTTTATGCTAGTGATAGGTGGGAAAATGGATGGGGTGGAGAAACAGTTTTATTCTCAAGAAATGGTTTAAAAAAAATCATAAGCATAGATCCAAGGCCAAATAGATTAATTATCTTTATACATACTGCAAACTCTTTTCATGGAGTGACAAATTATAATCCCAAATTAGATCTTCCCAGATTAACTTTCTATAACGATTACTATGTAAAGGAAAGCGAATTAGATTTAGCATTAGGTTCGTTAAACAAAGAACGTAATATTCCACTTATTCACTCATATCATGCAACAACATTTATTCCATTATTTCCTAGTGGCTTCTCATCATTTAAATTCGATAATCTATTGAATTTAAGAAATCTAAAATATATATTGGTATATATTGTTTACTTAATAAATAGAACATTTGGCACAACCTTAACTTTGAAAAAGCTAACAATAAAAGAGATTTTTTCTATGTTCAAAAAATAATTTTAATGAAAAGATTAGCAATATTACCAGCCAGAGGGGGATCAAAAAGAATTCCAAATAAAAACATCAAGGATTTCTTTGGTAAGCCAATGATATCTCATATCTTATCAACTGCAGAATCAACTAATTTATTTGATAAAATTCATGTATCTACTGATAGTAAAATAATATATAATGTCGTCTCTGAATTAGGATTTACACCAGATTTTTTCCGTCCAAAAGCATTAGCTAGTGATACAACTCCTATAATGCCAGTATTAAAATTTGTACTCAAAGAATATAAAAAAATTGGTTACACATTTGATCAAGTTTGGTCTATTCTCCCATGTTCACCATTAATTAGCTCAAGTGATTTCTTGGATGCAGAGAAGCTTTATCTGAAATCAGGAAACAAACAACCTGTTATGACAGTTTCAGAATATCCCGTCCCTATTGAATGGGCTTTTGATTTGGACGAATCGTCCAATCTAAAACCTGTTCAGGCAGGTAAGTTTTCAATAAATTCACAAAACCTAAAGAAAAGATATTTTGACACAGGTAATTTCACTATATTTCCAGAAGATTTAATAGAAAATTCACCCCAATCAGGCTTCGACGATAGATATATTGGTTTTATTCTTCGAAAAGATAAAGCAATTGATATTGACACCGATGAAGATTGGAGCTTCGCTGAGTCTTTATTTTATCTCAGTCTAAACAAAAACAATGATATTTAAACTTGTTTAAATATCATAAACTATTGATAAAAAAATTTTAATATATTATCAATGCTTCAAAAAATAATATCGATATGTACTCACTAAAAAGACTTTATCTGGGTACAGCACAATTTGGCTTAGATTATGGAATAACAAATCAATCAGGAAAAATAACAACTAAAGAAATAGAAAAAATAATAGAGTTATCTATGAAATCAAAGATAGGTGGTTTTGATACAGCTCAAGCGTATGGAGATGCCGAAAAGAAACTTGGGAGAACATTAAAATCATTTCATGACTTTAAACTAATTAGCAAATTAAGTTCACAGTCAGGAATAAAATTTGGAACTGAAATGATTAACAAATGGGATAATAGTTTTAATATGAGTCTAAGAAATCTTAAAATTAAAAAAATAGATACTTTTCTGATTCATAGTAGCAGTGACTTACTTCGCTCTGATAGTAAATATCTTTTAGAATGGTTAGAAAGCCTAAGAGATAGAAACTTAGTAAATAAAATTGGAGTATCCATTTACGATATTAATGAATTATATAAATTACCACTAGAAAAACTTCAAATTATTCAACTTCCACTATCGCTATATGATCAGAAATTTATAAGAAATGGTCACATTAAATACATAAAGAATTACAATATAGAAATCATTGCAAGAAGTATATTTCTTCAGGGCTTGATATTAGAGAAATCAAATAATCTTCCTAAATGGCTTCCGAAAGAATTTGTTAATCAACATGAATCACTTATAGAATATGCGAAAAGTTTAAATTCTACAATATTGCAGATGGCAATTCATTTTGCACTCGAAATCAAAGAAATAGATTATATTTTAATTGGTGTTACGAATAGCAAGCAATTTAAAGATGTAGTAAGTGCCTTTCATACAAAAAATAGAAAAGATATAGATTACGATCAATTCTACATATCAGATACCAACATAATAGATCCAAGAAGATGGGAAATAAATCAATTTAAGTAGCAAAATAGCTTATTATAAAGATAATAAAAAGCATAAATAAGCTAAAATATAAAACATGAATAAAAAGATATATTTTTAAATTCCCAAGAAGATTGTAAGATACTACATATATCTCCGGATTAATAAGAAAGTTCTAGATGAAATGCTTAATAGTAGGAAGCTCACCAGTAATGCTCACTCTTGCAAAGCTACTAAGTAATTCATCAAATAAAGTAACTATTGTTGAGAGTAGAAGAAATATAGGTGGGGCATGGCGAATAGGTAAACCATTTAAAGAAATAAATCAATCTACTTCTATTTACAACAATATTATGATTGCTTGCTCTGATTACGAGGCGAATAATTTTTTTAGTGCTTTAAAATTAATAGAAGCCATGGGAGTTACACATGAGATAGGTACAATACCGGTCAAAATTGACGGGAAAAACACAAATTACCCATATAGAAAAATCAACATAGAGCCACTTATAAATAAAATTGTTAACACTAAAGAAATAATATTTAAAAGGGAAACAATAAAGAAATTAAAAATAAATGATAGATCAGTCTTAGTAGAGGGATTGGGTTCATTTGATAAAGTCTATATTCCTGAATCAATTCCAATTCATGAAATATATCTTCCAGATAAAGTAATTATCAAGCACAAATATATTCAAAGCCAACATCTGCATATACTTTTGGAAAAAAATCCACGTAATTATCAAGGGAAAATAATGTTCAAAGAACCATTTTCAAATATTTTCGATAGAGGGACTTTATTGCCTCGAGATACAAATAATAAAAACTATATACATTTTATAGGTAGAATCGCAAGAGAGTATAAAAAATATAGGACATCATATCTAATTAGTAAATGTGATTTCTTTGCAAAAGAAAAAATATCAAATTTTAAAAGATATGTATATATAAGTTCTTATTTAAATGATAAGAACAAAAGTGATTTTATAAAAAAAATCAACAACTCAAATAGAGTAGAAATAGTTAAAACTGGTCAATTAGTTGATTCTTTACTCTCTCTCAATAAATATTTAAATAATAAAATAATTTTTTAAATTTAACATGTTTTCAAATAAAATAAAACAATCAGATCATCTAATTAAAGAAGTATAAATATTTAAATGCTTACTAATAACTGAATTTATATCATATTTTGTCTCTGCTAATTTTCTTCCTCCTCTACCCATAAAGTTGCATAAATAATCTGATGAAATCAATTTATTAATAGCAACAATTAGTGAATCAGAATCTTTCTTGGGAATAATAATTCCAGTTTTTCCTGGAATTACAGCATCACGACATCCAGGATGATCTGTTGTAATTACAGGTTTTCCACATGCTGCAGCTTCTATTAAAATCTTAGGAAGGCCTTCACCATAATATGAGGGTAGTATGACCATTGTAGATTTATTTATAATCTCATTCATATTCGTCCTCAAGCCTAAATACTCAATCAAGCCGGAATCTATCCAAGATTGAAATATCGCTTTGTCAACGCAATCAGGGTTTTCATTGTCAAACATACCAGCGACAACAAATTTAGCAGCCTTTATTTTCTTTGCTGCCTCAACAAACTCTAAAATACCTTTCGAAATCAACAATCTTGATGCAAACAAGATCAAAGGAGGTTTAATTATATTATATTGAGGAATATAGGATTTCAAGTCAACACCCGAGCCTTTAATAATCGTTTTTGATGAGAGATTTAATTTACAAATAGCATCTATTTTTGACATATCATCATTATTCTGAAAAATAACGAATACATTTTGCCCACTCAAAGCTATTCTATAAATAGACTTAATAATAGAAAGTCTTATATTTGAAAAGAATCCACTAGACGAAAATGAGAGACCTAAACCTGAAATAGAAAACACAAATGATATATCCTTAAAAATACTTTTAATTATTCCACTAATTAAAATCGGTTTAATTGTAATTGCATGAACCAGGTCTGGTTTTACTTTATTAATAATAAAAATTAATTTTACTAGGTTGATGAAAAAGTTTTTAATATTTGCTCGCGACCTATGCATTATAATTGGATGAACATTTAAGGAATTACTCTTAAAACAAGTTAAATTCGATTGGCTAGTTATTGTTGTAACAATATGTACTTCATAACCAGTCTTCACTGCTTGTAGAGCGATAGGTAGCCTATGTGAGATAAAAAACCAGTCTACATTGATAAAAAACAATATTTTCTTACGTTTCTCAGAGTGAATTAAGATTCTATTATTCATTTAGACAAAACACATATAAATAGTTTTTATAAATCTATTATAAATATTATAATTAAATGAATGATAAAACAATACTAAAAGAAATATTATTGAACTGATGACCATTTATATAATATAAGAACCTTCCATAAGAGAATAGCTTCCCTCGCACTTAATGAAGTATATTCAGATTTTTTGATTAGGCCTCTAATATTTTGTTTTTTTAAATAAGGAAAGACTTCTTGATCTTTCATTAATAAATTGTCTAACACTGATAAAATATTTTTATTAATTAGTTGATGAAGAGGAATGCCAAAACTCTTTTTCGGCTTATAAATTAATTCCCTACTAATATAATTCGAAAGAATACTTTTAAGATGAACCTTTCCCATTAACATTTCAACTGGAAAGGAAAGAGCATAATTAGCTAAATTCTTATCTAAAAAGGGGCTTCTTGATTCAACACCATTAAACATACATGAACGGTCAAGTTTAACAAGAATATCCCAGGGTAGATAGCGGCACAAATCCATGGCATCAACGTAATTTATCAAATTCTTATCTTGAAACATGATATGATCGTTTTTTATGTCTATGGAAAATTTAGTATATTTACAAATATCAGGATCAGATGCGGAAAGCTTTGTATAGCTATCTTGAGAGTCAACATTCAATATATTGTTCAACTTTTCAATTCTATATAAAAATTGATTATCCATTCTAAAGATATTTGTTAATGTGTTATGTATAAATTCTGATATTTTTCTCAAGGGCATTCTTAGACTTAAATTCTCAACTAAAGATAAATAATTAGCATATTTTAATCTGAGGTATCCACAAAACAACTCATCTGCTCCATCACCTCCAACCAGAACGCTTATATTATTCTTCTTTGCAAATTTAGAAATCTCAAAACTTGCAATTTGGGCTGGATCAGCAAATGGTTCATGAAAAATAAAAGGTTGCTTGTCTATATATTTCTCTACTACAGAAGAATCAATATTTACCTTATTCAATTCAAGACCAAGCTGATCAGCTACGAGCTGAGCTCCCTGACTTTCATCCCAACCTAAACCCTTAAAAGATGCATTAAACGTGGGTAGTTTAACTCCTAATTCTTTTACGGCTAACGAAGCGATAAGAGATGAATCAGTGCCTGAAGAGAGGAAAAGTCCTTTAGTGGCGTCACAGGATAGTTGTCCCTCAAGTGATTTAATTAGATTATCTCTAACGTCATTAATTCTAATTTTATTAGAATTATCCAAAGTGTGGTAAAGGTGCAGATTAGTATTATTTATTTTTTTTATTTTTAAATCGTCTATATCAAGTTCTAATAATGTAGAGGGTGGCAATCTTTTAATTCCTTCATAAATTGAATCTTCATTGCTGACATAACCAAATTGTAAGTATTCAAATACCTTTTTATGGTTAATAATTTTATTGTATTTACGAAAAGAAGCTATAACATCTAATTGTGATGAAGCAATAAAATCATCACCTGAATTAAAGTAGTAAATGGGTTTTTCACCAAAAAGATCTGTAACTATAGAAATCTTCCTTCTTGTGATATCAAGAAAGGCAAATGCATACATACCGTGAATAATTGATAAAGTTTTTTGTACACCAAATTTATTCAACAAGGTTATCAGTACCTCTGTATCACTTTTACTAATCAATTGATTGGAGAGGTCATATTCAAAGATCAAATTCTTGAAATTATAAATTTCACCATTAAAAATCAGTGAATTACCATTGTCGGAATTCATCGGCTGTAAACCAGCACTAGAAAAATCATTAATAGAAAGTCGAGTATGACCGAGCCATAAACGATTATTGAGATATGATTGATATTTATACTGATCTGGTCCCCGATTTTTAAGTGTATTAAGGGCTTTTTTGACAAAATCAGTATGGTCAAATGCTTTTTTTGATATGACCAGAACAAAGCCACACATAAAAATAATTAAATCTAATTTTTCAATACATTAAACATAATACAAATATTTATCACAAATTTAAACATATAGATCATTATATAAATAAATAACGAATTTGATAGTAAAATTATATTGAAAAGATATGAACAAAGGCATTGATATAAAAAGATCTACGAAACAATATTGTAATTATTAGAATCTATTAATTATGGTATATTAGAATAAATACCTAAGAGGTATTAATTATGAAAAAAATAATTTACCATATAATACCAACCCAAAGTACTGGAGGAGTAGAAATTGCTGCAAAAACTACAATTAATCTAAAACACAAAAAATTTGATTTTAATGTGTACCCTTTAAGCAAGCCTAAATCTAACAAGAAAGTCAAGAATGATTATAAATTAATAATATCATATATTAAATCATTTTTTCATTTATGGGATAAAGAGCCATCGATAATTATAGCTTCATTATGGAAAAGTAATCTAATAGCTCTTTTCCTTATTTTATTTAAGAGAAAAATAAAACTTATTTTATTTTTGCACTCAACTAATAATGTTCATATATTGGATTCAATTATCACAAATATCGCTGCCTTAATTTCAGATGAAATATGGGGAGACTCTAAAGAAACATTAAAAAAAAGATTGAGCAAATTAATATTTACTAAAAAAAAATATAAAACAAGAGTAATAAGTTTTAGAACATCAAGATATCAGCCCATAGCTATTTCATACTGTTCACCAACTTTTATATATTGGGGAAGATTAAGTTCAGAAAAGAGAATAGATAAGTCAATAAATTTTTTTAAAGAAATCTACAAAAAATATGCAACGGCAACGTTCACAATAATAGGAGAAGATTTTGGAGAAAAAAGAAAACTTCTTAAGTTAATAAATAATTTAAATCTAGAAGATAATATAAAAATTTATGAGGCAATGGAAATCGAATATATAATAAAATATGTAGAAAATTGTTCGTTCTTTCTTCAGCTTAGTGACTTTGAGGGCATGGGGATGTCAATAGTTGAATCAATGCAACTTGGACTGATACCAATAACTACAAATGTAGGAGAGGTAAAGTCTTATTGCTCAGACTTAGTTAATAGTATTATTTATGATAACAATGAAAATGTAAAATCTAAAGTTTTAGATTTAATAACAAATATTGAGAAATATAATAAGATTAAAGAGAATTCAATTAGAACATGGTCTTCACAATCTATATATAAAGAAGACATAATTAACGCCTGCCTAAATTTACTATAAAAACGAATTAAGAAGAGAAAACTATTTTATCTATACTAATTATTTTAAATAAATCCAGCTCTAATAATAACAAATAAATCTTTGAATTTCTTAAATTTAGATCTTGATGAGAAAATAAATACTAAACGTTTTAAAAATGATTTTATCATTATTATTTTGATTTTTGTCTTTTTTCTTATATTATCGTCATAGCATATACCATATGGATTACTTGCGATTATATGATTAGCCAAATAAGAATACTTGTTAAAAGTATTAATCTCCTCACTTCTCATAGCGGATAGTTTTTTGTAATGTTCATAATTAGTTGTCGATGTTATAGCCCTAAAGAAATTACTGTACCTGGATTCTAATGAAACTTTATTTAATGCCAAATCTATTGAATTTCTATTATTAGATCCTCTAAATATTCTCATAGGCATATAATATAACTTATGCAAATTAACAAATTCAATCATCTTTTCTGAGAAACCTTTACAAGAAGGACTTTCATAGCTAGTAACCCCAAAATATATATCTTTTTCCAGTCCTAAGGCATCTCTTGCCTTCATAAGTTTAATTAGCAGTCTTTTAACATATCTTTCACTTTCAACAAATGATTCGACAAAGAAATAAGTAACTTTATATTTATTAAAAGAAATATTTAAGAAATTCGAAATATCCTTGCTAGAGAAATTTTTATTAGCTGGTACAGAGGAAATTTGTAAGATTAATTTATCTAGATAAGGTTCTAACTTTTCATATACTCTCTCTACTTGGAGTAAAAGAGGAAGTCTAATATCAGAAGATATATCATAAAAATTCAAATATACTTTATAAATTAAATTTAATTTTATATTGATTTTATTTGAAGTATCCTTCAAATAATCTAACTGAGAACCATAATCGTAAGAGGTATGTATAAATTGCTTATCTAATATAAAACGACTTAATAAATCATTAGAAATTTCAGACTTTAGTCCAAAAGCAAAAAGTTGCTCTTTCATTTTGATATAAATTATTATTTGCAATATAACAGTAATAAGATTAATGGGAAATTATTCTCCATAAAAATAATTGACTTGAATTATTTTTTAATTTAATGTAGTCTCAACATAGGAAAAGTTTTAGATGAAAGTCTCCTCAGCTGATATTTACAAATTAAAGACACGAGGTTGGACTTTAATTAGTATGGGCTTTAAGGAAGAGGCAGTAGAAAGATACAAAAGAGGAGTAGAGGAGTTGAGAGATAAAGCTATAAAAATCAACTATCCCCTAAGAAGATGTTATTATCCTCATCTTACAAATGATAATATAGCCGCTATTGAATCTCCTTTTAATAAGTTAATATCAAATGAAATTGTCAAAGAATTATTTATAAATCTTAAATTAGGAAATACAATTAAGGAACTTATGGGGTGGGAAAAAGTATATCTTCACCTTGCAAGATTATTCACGATGAGGAATTATAAGTATATCGGAAAATGGCATAGAGATTTTGAAGGTTGGAATGGAAATATATCTGAAATGAATACCATTCAAGTGGCCATATATCTAAAGGATCAAGATGGTTTTAGAATAGTTAAACCTAACTTCGATTTTTGGGGAAAATCAAATAATAGGATTAAAGAAGATAAAATGCCAGATACATTTTTACCTTTAACTTTACCAAAAACACATTATTATGAAATCGAAGGTAAAGCTGGTTATGTACTCTTTTTTGCACCAGGTTTAATGCATCAAGGTAATTCTCAATGTGAAAGACTAGATTTTCATTTTAGATTCTCTAATAGTAGAAACATTTTTAAACTGAATCCAAAAAGTTATTTTTATGAGAAAACAAATAAAAATTTTCCAGACTTTGAATTACCATCATTTTATTCTGAAAATTTTGATATTAAAATGGACCAGTATTCACCACGTTCCTATGCAATAAAAAATAGAACAAGATTACTAAATTCAATTAATTATTATACATCTATAATTAACATCCTAAGGTATTTAAAAAATTCAGCAAAAGGTAAATTAGATTACTCCAATCCTTGGAAGGGGATAAATTTACTTTCTAATACAATTTATCAAAATTAGATAAGTTGATATTTTAAAATAATAGGCATATTTGTATATAATTATTCATATACATTATTATTCTTTTATAAAGAATAATAAACTATTATACTTTATATGACTTCGTTAAATAAATGTTTGAGATAAATAATCGGAAGATCTCTAAAGATTTTCCTCCTTATATCATAGCAGAACTGTCTGCGAACCATAATGGATCACTTGATCAAGCTAAAAACTCAATAAAAGCAGCGAAAGATTTTGGTGCAGATGCAATAAAAATTCAAACATATACTGCAAATACAATGACTATAAATTGTGATAAAGAAGATTTCATAATCAAAGGAGGACTTTGGGATGGATACAAAATGTACGAACTATACGAAAAAGCGCATACTCCCTTTGATTGGCATTATCAACTATTTTCCTTTGCAAAAGATATTGGTATTACAATATTCTCTACTCCCTTTGATGAAACTGCTGTTGATCTTCTTGAAGAATTAACTACACCTGCTTATAAAATTGCATCATTTGAATTAGTTGATTTACCATTAATTAAATATATAGCATCCAAAAAAAAACCAATACTAATGTCTACAGGTATGGCATCAATTAAAGAAATTAATGAGGCTGTTTCTACGGCAAGAGAATATGGTTGTGAATGCTTACTATTATTTCATTGCATTAGCGCATATCCAGCGCCACTAGAACAATCAAATTTGAAAAATATTATTTTTTTAAGAAAAGAGTTTGGTGTAGAGGTCGGTTTATCAGATCATACAATAGGAAATACAGCTGCTATTGCTTCCATCGCAATTGGCGCAACAGCTATAGAAAAGCACTTTACTTTATCTAGAAAAGAAAAAGGTTTTGACAGCCAATTTTCTATTGAGCCTGTTGAATTAAAGGAACTTAAAAAGATAGGAACCCAAGCATGGATGGCTTTAGGATCAAAAAAATTAGGGCGAGCAGATAAAGAGGTTAGCAGTAAGGTATTTCGTCGATCTTTGTACTTTATTAAAGATTTAAAAAAAGGCTCAAAAATTAGTATTAATGATTTTCGACGAATCAGGCCAGGATACGGAATAGAGCCAAAATATCAAGATGAAATAATTGGCAAAATTATAATAAAAGATGTCGAGAGAGGTGATCCTGTAACTTGGGATGTATTTAAAGAAAACTCAAAGAATGACTAATTAATACTAATATAAATAAAAATTATATTAGTATTAATTTGATTGAGTTATAAATAAAGAGAAATTGTATCTTAATGTATTTCGAGGATATTTATTTATAAATGATGTTAAAGTAGGTGGATGATCAGATGTAATTAATATTGAAACCTTACGATCTTCCTCTAACTTTAATACATTTTCAACAAATAAGGAAATTTCATCTATCGACTTTATTGCCTTTTCTTTAAAAACTTGAATTTCACTCTTTTTCTTTATTAGGTTCGACTTATATGGACCATGCGCGTCAACAGTTAACAAAGTAATAAAAATATTATCATCACTATTATTATTTAGATATTCTAAGGCAAAATCAAAACTAGTTTTATCGGGTTTTGAACAAAACATTTTTGTTGCACATCTAACAATATGTTCAATAGGTATAAACTTTTTATTGTATTCACTTGGTGAGAAAATTTGATCAAATCCTAAAGCAGGCATTATTTTTCTTCGTGCATAAAGGTCTAATCCTGCTGTATGTATATAAAAGGTTTTATAACCCAAATCTTTATATAAATTAGGGACGCATTCTGTAAAATTCTCTTTATGTAAATTGTCATTGTTATATAGTACTCTTAAGTAATCATCTTTTGAAAAAGAGCAAAGTGATGACAACTCAGATAAAAACGTACCTCCTAATGCAATCGACTTTGGTAGAGAAATTAGCTGATAATTTTTTTTTAAAGAATTATTTATTGATTTATTAAGATTAAATTTAAACCTAGATTCTAGAGTTTGAAAAAGTTGGATACCTTCTAATTCACCGAGTGATTCCGCAATTAATAAAATAACCACATTTCCTTTATCTTGATACTTAGAATCAGATCTAGAAAATAAAATATCATCAGTTAATTTTTTATAAACAACAGGTTTTAATATATGATTAATACTATTAGGTTCATTTTTTTTACTTAAAGGAAAAACTTTTTTTCGGACAAGAGATAAAAATCCCTTGTCTACTCCGCTAGGAACGAATCGCGTGCTTGCTAAACAGCAAAAAACCACTAAACATACTATTAGATTGCAAAGGATCTTCAAATTCTTTGCACCATCTCTTAGTGCCATTAACAAATATTTAAAATACTCGATATTATTCATTTTAATTTCTGCTTTTCTTTCTCCATTTTCAGGTATTTATAGCATTTATGCACCTCCTGCAATATTAATATTTGCATTTCTTTTAAAAAATAAATACCTTAGATTTGTAATAGTTTGTGCATTGTGTATATGGTATCTAATTCAATACCTAAAAATTCATTACCATCTACCCATTTCAGTAATGCTTAGAGTTTTTGGCCTTGATTCAATTGTGATCGCAATTTATCCTTTAATAATTATCTCTATAGGATCAATTATTGCAATGCAAATTTCTAACAAAATTCAAATTAAAAAAATAGTAAAGTTTATCATATCAACTATTTATAATTTCAGATCCAAGAATATTCTTTAGTGAAATTCATTTATCTAAGTTATTTACTATTAGAATTAGTTCATCCTTTCCATCAAGGGGACTTTGTAAGAGCTATTAAAAACTCATACTATACGTTAGTTAGAAGTGAGTGGTGGTCTCTAACAGATCATTGGAAACCAAGCAAATTAGACTATAAATGGCAAGTAAAACTTAAAGAAAGGGGCTTTGTAGCACATGCTCTAGGAGACTATAAACGTGCGAATGAGATAAGTTCTGCCATGATGTCACTAGAAAAAGGAGCAAAATTTCTTGAAGTTGATCTATATCTTGATAATACAAAAAT
Organism: Prochlorococcus sp. MIT2302; assembly: GCF_059772385.1. NCBI lineage: Bacteria > Bacillati > Cyanobacteriota > Cyanophyceae > Synechococcales > Prochlorococcaceae > Prochlorococcus > Prochlorococcus sp. MIT2302. The sequence goes on from NZ_CM186285.1 coordinate 801,031, forward strand.
ACTTCGCTGTCATCACGGCCCTGAAGAACCCAAACCGTTCAAACCAAAAGATTGCAATTTCAAAAAAATACTCACTTTTGTAGACAATAATAATTTATTTCTAATCTTAGATATAAAAAATCACTTCAAAGAAACCTCAAAGATAATTGAAAAAGAAATACTTTCGAGAGAGAATCCCGATAAATTATCAAAACTACTAATATTCCAATTAATGAAGCCTGTTGATATTGAAACTTTTACATTATTGACAAATAGAAGCGGTCTATTGTGGAGCGCCCCAATTATCACTCTTCATAGAACGCATGCATATTTCGACATCGTAAGGAAAAACATACCAAAGTCTATTAATGCAATTACAATATCCTGGGAAAAAAGGAATGAGATTAAGCCATCGAAAAGTTTAATATTAATGACTCATCCAATCAATTCATGCCAGGCTTTTGCTCATAGCAGAAAACTCGGATTTGATGCTGCCTACGGAGAGGCAAGTTATCTTGAATGCCAAAAGTAAATTTATAATAAATTTACTCTTCTGAATTTTGTAATTAGACCAAATCCTAGAAAATATTAAAAAATGTTGATTTCAAATATAATGTAATATAATATATATAAAATTAATTTATAAATTAGTATCGTAATGCACAATCATAATAGATATATTGATGATTTAACAAGAAAAGAAAATGACACATACAATAAATCTTTTTTAAAAAGAATTGATTGCCAAGACTTTATTATTGAGGGGGCGATTCTTCATGGAGATGACTGGGAGAAGAAAGGGTATCATGGCTTCCAAACTGTTTGGCTAAAAAATCTTGATAGATTAATGAGTTTTCTAATAGAAGATAAGATAAATATCAATGAATATTGCTTACTAGATATTGGAAGCGGAATTGGAATCTCAACAATGTATCTGGGAGAATACTATAGTTTTAAATCATTAAAGGGTTTAGAACTTGATAGAAAACTAAGTGAAATATCGAAAAAAAATCTTAAAAGAAGAAATGATAAACATAAAGATAAAAAAAAGCTTGAAATAGAATTTATATGTGAAAATGCTGTATCATACAAAATCAAGGATCCAAAAAATATAATATTCATGTTTAACTCATTGGGTTGGGAAGCACTTGAAAAATTCATTAATAATAATCTTAAATTACTTCAACAAAATAACAGTATATTGCTACAATCTAATGATCATTGTATTAATAATATTCTCAATTATGCAAAATTAATTAAAAGAAATGATTTTTATAACATATCAGCTGTTAAGTTCTAAAATGAATATATATAATGAAAACTCTATTATTTAGTTGATTGGATATCAGAAATAATAAGTTTTCTAATATCACGAAGTTCAATCGGTTTACAATATTCTCTACTTAAATCTCTATCAGATATAAATAATTTACCATTCCTGTCATGCTTACCATTCTTAACAGCTACAAAATTAGTATGCATGGCTAAATTTATATTTTTTTCTCCGTATTTAAATGCGACATTACTGGTAATTTCATCTGAATAAGTCAATGTACAAAAAATGCTCTTGTCTCGTATATCTAATTCATTAAATACTTTAATACCGTTATTATCTATTATTTTAGTTAACTTATTCTTGCATTCATCTCGATCTTTATTAGTTTCAAATTGAATTTCAAAATCTCTCGTCATTCGAGGAAGTATTTTCTTGTATTCGATACCTAAATACTTAAAAAACTTGTCATGATTTGAAAGCCGATAATAAAATTCGATTTTTTCACATGGAACTTGTTGTAAGCCGGTCATAAGTATTATTTTTTTTCCAATTTTCTCGTATGATTCCAATATCTTATTATAAAAAATAAGAACTTCTCCTAATGGATCAATCCCCTCTTTTATATACCACTCTGGATTCTTATATTTGAGACTATCCAATAGAACTTTAGAATTAAAAAGATAATGATGCTGTATGTGAGCCCCAGCATTTAAAAAAACAGTTGAAAATTCTGTATTATTTTCTTGACTAAGTCTTTGTTCTAAAAGTACTAATATGTAATCTAAGAATATAGCTTTTCTATAAGATTTATTATTTATAGTTAAATAATATATAAATATCTCCTGAATATCTATGGGCTTAAGCGTAAGAAAAAGACCTGATAATAGAAATATTTTATTAATAAAATTTATACCTTTCCCAGAATTATCATTAACACCCTGTTGAATTGCTTTAAAAATAAGCTTTAGCCTTTTTTTTCCTTTAGCTGCCTGATCAGACCATGGATCAGGAATAAAATAGTCATATCTTATATCTTTAGCATATATGTTCATTGGAGCAATAGCCCCACAGCTCATTCCAAGTAAATTAGTAACATCGGAAAAAATATTACCTGAATTTATGTTTTTTCCATCTCCTAAATGAAATACACCATGTTCCTTAAACGATTTACCATTAAAAATAGAAATCCATTGAATCCAGGGCTCTAAATTTCGGTAAGTTTCATCTTCATATGTATCAATTGATGTATCAAGTATTTTCTTAAAATAATCCAGCTTATATCCATCGTCTATATATTTCCTTACAATGGAGAAATTAATTTCATTAAGTTGCACAAGCGTGACTGCTTTCATTAATAAAAACAACACAATCATTAAAATTTTACTACATTCCCATACAAATTTCAGATGATTATTTTTAGCAATACATAATAATTCTAATAAACATTAGATGACGTATTAGTAATTTAGCTTAATTATTATGGTTGAGATTTAGATTTAAATTCGTTTAAAGTTTATTTAATGGTATATTATTGTTACATACCTGTTTAGAGAAAATGCTAGACAACTTGGTATCTAGAAGTCTAGATCAAGTTATTATTTATCTAACGATTGGATTCTTGTTTTCACTTATCCTAACAGCTTTATCAATGCCTTTTGTAAATTTAATAGGTATAAAATTTAACGTAATAGATAAGCCTAATAAAAGAAAAGAACACAAGAAGAATATTGTTAGATTAGGTGGTCTTGGAATATTATTTGGCTTTATTGTAGGAATTATATTATTGTCATTTATTAGATATTTAAATTCAGATCATTTAATCAACATGAACTCTTTAATAGTAATAATAATTAGCTCTCTACTTTTCTATTGCTTAGGTAGTAGTGACGATATATACCAATTAAAACCTTTATTTAAGCTTTCATTACAAATAATTTTTGCATCATTAATATATTCATTAGGTTTAAACTTCAACGCAGTAGATATTTCATGGATATTTTATAACATTGAGCCTATTCAAATTCCAAAAATAATTAGCTTTCTTTTTAGTATTTTATGGATAGTGGCCATCACAAATTCAATGAACTGGCTTGATGGCTTAGATGGCCTAGCTTCAGGAATATCAATAATAATTAGCTTTGGGATATTAATACTTTTTCTTGATTCAAACAACATAGATATGGCATTTATTATGGCTTGTTTTTGTGGAGCATCACTTGGTTTTCTTAGATTTAATTTTTATCCTGCGAAAATTCTAATGGGTGATGGTGGCTCCTATTTACTTGGAAGTTCCTTAGCCATAATAAGTCTTATAGGATTAACTTACGAATATCAACTTCCTAATTCTTCGGAATATTTACAAGTTTTACCAATTCCCATTCTATTTCTTATATTTCTTCATCCAATCGTTGATTTGAGCTATGTAATATTCGCACGAATTGCAGAAGGTTACTCACCATTTTATCCAGATAGAAGGCATATACATCATAAAATACTTAAAACAGGAATGTTCCATAGGGATACTGTTATTATTTTATATGGTTTTACTCAGCTCATTGTTTCCTTATCACTTTACATAAGCGATGTTCCGGGTAAAGTTTTATACTTGTGTCTTTCCATAACCTTTAGTATTTTGTCAATTCTTTATTGTTTTAACATGAAAAGTCAAATAGATTATAACTACAAAAGATAAAGAATAAAAATCACTTTTTCATTATATTTCCTTTAATATTCAAAGCTTAATTCCTTATATAAATTAAAAGCAATTCAAAGTATAGAAATATCAATATAAAAATCTAAGGTTTAAAAATAAAGATAAATATTGTATTATAATTGGCCAATATAGCTTGCATAAGATAAGCAATGAATAATTCAATAAGAAAAATATCTCTAGATGAATTGAATCAACCCCTAGAAAGATCTACAAAAGCATCAATACTTGATTTAATAAAATATAGTTCTTACACATGGTATCAAAATTCATATGCATTATTAGAATTCTTGAATTGTTATAGAAGTGTGATATATACAGGTTTTCTAATTAGTTATGACAAAAGTAAAAATATCATAGGATTTCTTTCATATATCGTTAGTGAATCTGATTCTTGTAAGAATATCTCATTTCCTAGTGGAGGAACTACGGCTGGAATAGGATGGCCTGTGATTTCCAATTCATCTAACAAATCAATAGAAGAAGATCTTTTAATCGAATTACGAAATCATGCTGAAAAAATAAATTGTAAAAAAATAACTATAACCGTTAATAATCCTAGAGTAAAAGGTGCTGAATTGATCAATAGACAATTAGTTCTAAATAAACTTGGTTACAAAACAATTTTTCAATCTAACCACTTTATGTTAGTAAAAAATTGGAGAAATCAAGTAAGGAAAAGATATGCAAGATATGTAAGAAAATACTCAAAAAGATTTAAAATATCAATTTTAAATCATGAGACAATTGGAGATATAAATAAAGTCGCAGAAGAATATATGAAATTACATATTGCAGATGCTGGGATGCAAGTAAGAGATTTAGAAAGTTATATTAAACAAGTAAACTTCGTTAAGCAAAATGAAGCATTCTATGTTGTTGCTAAAAATCAAGAAAATGGAGCAACAGAAGGAATGTTACTTATAAGTATTATTAATGGACATTGCATAGATAACTCTGTAGCTACAACGGACTTTGGAAAGGAGATATATGTTTCTCACGTAATGAAAGATGCCACCCTAAATTACTTAGAAAAGCTGAATGCTGTTAGTTATACACTTGGAATAGACTATACCTATTCAACTACTGATTTTACTCCTTCTAAGAAACAATTAGGCATTTCATATTTTAAAGATGGTTGGTGCGGTGGGAACAGAAATTACACTGTTATTTCCACATTAGATTTGACTTTATAATTTTTTAAGATATTAATTATTCAAACAAATAATTTCCACAAAAATTCCCTTTCTTGATAAGATCAAATAATAATATTTTTCTGATGATTTTAACAATATAGAAACAAATAAATCTTAATATAGATAACAATATAAAATTGATATATTTATAAATATTTGCTCTAGGCAAGAGATAAATAACGAAGAGATTAAATAATATTTCTGAATCATTAGGAATAGAAAGATGAAAAATAGTTAATTGCTATGATAGATTTCCTAATAAGTTACCGGACTTTATTAACAAACTTATCAGCTTATATTGGATTAAATGAAGATATTATAATTTTAATAAATTAAGCCCTTAATATCGATAATAGCAATTAATATTCTACACATGCTCGTAAATTTAAGGGTCTTATTCAAAAGAGATTAATTAAAACCTATAGTCAAATTTGAAAAAATATGTAATAATATTCTTTTGATTATCTAAATCATGTAAATGATATGTGATAATAATTATAAATAATTTATCTCACCTTGTTACAATTTATAGAAGTCAATAAAAATAATGAAGAACATATCAAAGAATTATTTTATCTTATAAAAAACAAAAAATTTAATATTAGTCATCAAAAAAATCCGAGTTTTAATGAACATTTAAAATTTGTTAAGTGCTCTAATTATAGGAAATGGTACTTAGTAAAAAAATTTTCAACAATATTTGGATCATTCTACATAACTCATGATAATACAATAGGTGTTAATGTAATTTCCAATGAATATGAAGAATATATGGAACTTATAGATTTAATATTTAAAAATTTTAAACCTCTACCACCAATAAAGTCTTCTCGTTCGGAATTCTTTATAATTAATGTTAATCCAAATAATTTAAGCTTAATAAAGGCCTTAAAAGCTTTAAATATGTATCTTATTCAACACACATATGCCTACAAAAGAGAAATTAGATAAATTACTCATCATAGACTTCTTATAAAATAATTAAATTGCAAAAAAATAAAATTATTGTAAGTCCAAATCTTATATATTCTCGAAAAAAATAGTATTAGGCAGTATGATTTAGAATTTGAAATACGACATCCTTTTTAAATCAATAGCAGATTACTTATAAGATGCATAAATGAATCACATAAATAAAATTATGTTATAAGATATAGAATCAATACATTTTTGATTAATATAAAAAATTTCTAAGAGATAAATAATAAAATGTATTATAAAAGGAATTCAAATGTTCTAATGATTAGGAAAATACTAAAAACACTCCCTCCATACGTGGTTTTAGTATTTGGAATCATTGGATTCCAATCAGTTGTAGTATATGAGGGTGATCACTGTAATAAATATCAATTTCAAAAAGGCTCTTTTTGTAAGCTCATAAAGAAAACAAAAATTACAGCACCTGGTAGATTTTTTCTGACAAAAACAAGAGAGAATATAAAAAATATAAAAACATTAATCAATAAATCTACAACATCTGGATTGGTTGCTCAAGATTTATCTGAAGTAAGAGAAAGATTTAATAAAATCAACTCAGGATTTACCTTTAATTATGAAAAAGGAACTAGAGAAAATGCAGGTTATCTACTTCTTTCTGCCGCTGACCCTAAAAAAGACGGAGAACCATTGATAGAATTGTGGGATTTAAACAAGCAAACCTCACTGTATAAATGGGACGTAGATACTGAATACATAATAAATAAATTAAAAATTGATAAACAGCCTAATTCCACAACTTTATTTAATCCGCTATTACTTGATGACGGTAATCTAATAACAGCTGTTCAATCTGATGATGGATATACATCTCCTTTAATAAAATTATCGCCGAAGGGTAAAATTTTGGAACATAATTCAGAACATTTTTACCATCATTCAATCGAAATTGATTCTCAAGATAATATTTTTGTTCCGATACAGGTAGTAAATAAAAAAACCAAAGAAAGTAAAAGAGAACTTTACTGGAATGAAGGTTTCGCGATATTAAATAAAGATTTAAAACTTATAAAAACTTATTTATTAAAAGATATATATAAAACAGCAGGTTTAGATTATAAGCTTTATAAGCCATTCCCAACTCTTGATCCATTCCACCTGAATGATGTTAAACCACTAAATAATGATGAAGAAACCAATATAGTTTTACTAAGTCTTAGACATCAATCCAATATTATTGCGTATGACTTAAAAAAAGAACAGGTTATTTGGATGATTGATGGGTATGGTAATAAGCAGCATGATGTAGACATATTAGATAAAGAAGGAAAATTCATATCATTTTTTGATAATAATGTTATGACTGAAAATAATATTGAATCTTCTAATAATAATATCTTTATAACAATTAATAATTTACCTTCACTTATTCAAGAAGAAAAACCAGAAGTACGAATTTATAATAATTCTCTAAGAAATCAAAAAGAAGAAAAATTAGTTGTTAATAGAGAAGACTTTAGCTTTTTAGATAAACAATTAATTCCTAAAACCATTTCTCAAGGAAGTTCACAATATTTAATCGAAAATGATTCAATCTATATAGAAGAAACTACTTATGGTAGATTATTTGAATACGATGCAAAAACTAAAAAAATATTATGGGAATATATAAATAGAAATGATGAGACAAACATATATTATATGATGGTTTGGTCAAGAAGATTACAAACTCTTCCTAATGGTGTTATAGAATTATTAACTAATAAGTTTCAAAAAAATTAAATCATGACAAAAGAACATTTTCGATTTAATAAATCTAATAAATATATATTTCTTCTTCTTTTATCAATAATGTGTATAGGCAGTCCAGCTTATGCCTATGGAGGTCCAGGAGTAGCCATTGCTGGTATTGTAGTTTTTATTACTGTTGTTATAACTTTTTTTGCCTCTTTCTTCTTGACTCTATTAAGGTATCTAAAAAAATCGTTTAAATACTTTAAGAATCTTACTTCGAAAAAAAGTAAACCCAAAGATATTAAACAAAACAAAAGGGATTAAAAGATGAGTATACTTATAAAGTTGTTTTTCCTAGTATTTATTTTAACGTTAGGTTCATTAGAAGTTTATTATCTTTGTAAAATTAATAAGATTAAATTCACAATTTTGAATTATGTAGATTCAATAAGAAGTATAGTTAAGGTTTTATCTAATGGATCGGTAAAGAATATAAATGATCTTAAGATAAAACTTGATAAGATTTCAATTACGGGAGCTAAGTTGATTTTAAATATATTTATTTTTTTAATCCCATATTTTTTTACATTTACAATGCTGATAATTAGTAAATTGTTTTCATCTTTAGAATTATTAGTTCTTTTCTCTACGGCTCCATATCTAATTTTAATAAAGAAAAATAAATGAATAAATATTCAAAACTGAGTCAAATATTGCATCAGCAATTGTTAGGTAATGGGGAAATAGTAAATTTCTTTATAGAAAGGATTAAAACTAACTCTGTTAAAATTAACTTAAATAAGTTTCAACATATTTTTATAACTGGTCTAGCAAGAGCAGGTACCACTGCACTTCTTAAGTCTATCGATAGTACTAATGAATTTTCATCACTTCGTTATAAATATATGCCTTTTATACTTTCACCAAGACTAGCCAAATTATATTCAAAACTCAATGGAAGTAAGCAAATCAAAGAAACAGAAAGGCTTCATGGAGATGGTTTAACTATAAGTTCACAGACTGCAGAATGCTTAGATGAACCATATTGGATAAATACAATATATAAAAATAAAAATGATAATAAACGATTAACTCCTCATATATTCACAGAAGAATATGCATTTGGTTACGCATATTTATTGGAGTCATTTTTAAATTTAGACGGTCAGAAAAGACTTGTTATCAAAAACAATAATCACCATCTTAGACTAACTGCATTAGCTTCTTACTTCTCAAACTCAATATTCCTAGTAGTGTTTAGATCACCACTGGCACAAGCTAAATCACTATTACAAGTCCATAAAAGACTTACGAGCATTCAGAATAACGATCAATTTGTTTTGGACTATATGAATTTAATTGGTCATTGGGAATTTGGTAAAGGGAAAAAGCCCTTCATATACAAAGATGCACAAGAAAAAATATTGCAATCATTTGATGATATGAAAATTAACTATTGGCTTAAACAATGGATATATACATATGAATGGTTGTTAAATGTCTTATCAAAAAATAATAATAATAATATCAAATTAGTATGTTATGAGGACCTTTGCACAGACCCTGAGTATAAAAATAAACTATACAATAAATTAATGATTAATGAAAATTCTGATAAATTTAAGTTTAAAGTTGGGGTCTCAAACTCTAAAGATCATCTATTAGATATGGATAAAGATAGTTTGGAATATGCAAACAATATTTATACACAATTAAAAGATAAATCATTGAATGATATTTGCATTTAAATTACAAAGCCTCTAAGATTTTTACTAATATAAACTGATCATAAATAATCTAAGAAAAATAGATCAGGGTAAAATAATTATAATAATACAAGAGAAAAAAATTGAGTAGAAAGATAGAATTTTATAATATAATAATAAAGAATAGTATAATTTAAATCCTGAATAAGAAAAAGTTGTTGGTTAACATTTAAAACAAGAGTAGAATATAGACATATAAATCCTAGTATTTTTTTTAAGATGAAAATAGGAATAATTGCAGATTCTCTGGAAGTGACTGAAGAGAGTTATGACCTAATAAAATGGATGAATGAAAGAAATAACTTCGAATTAATATTAGCAATTGTTCAAGAAATACCTATGTCTACTACTTATTCACGAATAAATTATCACGGAATAAAAGGCTCTATTAGACGAATAAGTTTTAAATTTTTATCTAAATTAGATAAATTAATAACAAGAATAATTTATTTAAATTTAAATAAATTAATTATTCATAAATCATTGGAAGTAAAAACAAATATTCAAAAATATTTTTCAAATATAATATATATTAAACCTCAATTTTCGAAGTCAGGACTTGTCTATAGATATAAAGAATCAGATCTAGATCAAATTAGAAATTTTGATCTAGATCTGATAATAAGAATGGGGTCAGGGATACTTAGAGGTGAGATTTTAAGCTCAGCAAAGTATGGAATAATTTCATTCCATCATGCTGATAATCTAATAAATAGAGGTGGGCCAGCTTGTTTTTGGGAGGTTTTTCATATGCTATCAAAAACTGGATTCACTATTCAAATTCTTACAGAAGAATTAGATGGAGGGAAAGTCCTAAAAAAAGGAAATTTCAGAACACAATTAACTTATACAGCAAACAAATATAACGTTTATAAAAAATCAAATTATCATATGAAAAACGTACTTTTAGATATTTCAAATAGAAATAAATTGCCTAGATTTATCAATTCAAAACCCTATTGTATGTCTTTATATACAGTACCATCTATTAAAGAGCAATTAAAATATATATCATATCTATTTGTTTTTATTATCAAAAAGTTATACAAAAGAAACATAAAAAAGATCTTTTTTAGATGGGGTGTCTCTTTTTCATTTAATAACTGGCAAAATATTATTTTATACAAAAGTTGTAAAATAAAAAATCCTTCAAAGTGTTTTTTAGCTGATCCATTTGTAATTAGTTTTGAAGGAAAATATTTCTGTTTTGTAGAAAAATATTCTTACATTGATAAAAAAGCAACTATAGCAGTTTACTCTCTAGAAAAAGACTCCGCTACATATATTGGCGAGGCAATTAATGAGAAGTTCCATCTGTCTTATCCATTTGTATTTAAATATAATAAAAATTTTTATATGATTCCAGAGTCATCTGAAAATAATGATGTTAGATTATATAAATCAACAAATTTTCCATTAGAATGGGAATTGGAAAGAATTATATTTAACAACGTAAAAGCATCAGATAGTACTGTATTCTTTTATAAAGAAAAATGGTGGTTGTTTGTCAATATAGATCCATCAGACTCTTTAGAAAATAACTCTGAATTATTTGCATATTGGAGTCATAATCCCATAGATCAAGAATGGGTTGAGCATAAACAAAATCCAATAGTAATAGATTCTTCTTCAGCGAGGATGGGAGGATTATTATCAAAATCAGGTGATATTTATCTTGTAAATCAATCTCCTTCTTTTAATCTTTATGGAAAATCCGCTAAAATATATAAATTAAACACATTAACAGAGCATTCTTTTGAAAGAGAATTCTTTTGTGATATAACTCCAGACTTCTCGAGTGAAGTTATTGGAATCCATCACATGAACTCTTCTGAGAACTGTACGGTATTTGATTATTTAAAAGAAGAATCTATAGACCTTTAAAAATTAAATCTTAAGAGATTCTAATATAATTTCATTAGAAACAATGCTATCTTAACTTCAAAAGATATATTGACTATTAGAATAAAAAAACATAAAAACAAAAGTATTAATTAAAATTCAACTTTACTATTTATAAGTCATATATATACTAATATTTTTTATTTTAATCCTTTTCTATGCTATGAAATATTCTAACTTTAGCAAATATTTGATTATTTTCAATTTCAGCATTTGTAAATTCAATTTTATACTCCCCAAAATTGATATAGGAACTTTTATAATCCTCTCCATCTACCATCCTTATCCTATCATATATCTCATATAAAGATAATGAACTTTTTAGTTCATTATCTTTATATCCAAGTCTTTTAAAGGTAAAGGAATCACCTTCTTGCTTAACTGGTTTAGGATTATACTTACATATATGTATTATCATTTCTTCTATATGAGAAGCAATTCGATTAAATATTTCGTCTATATTTCCATCCAAACAAACTTCTTCTTTTAGATATATAGGTCCACCATCAATAGTAGAGTTCATTCTTAATGCGCATAAAGGAGATTTCTCATAACCTTTTAATATTAAATTTTGTATTGGGGAACCACCTCTCCCATATGGTAAAGGCGCTGTATGAAAAACTATGCATTCATAACGTTCGTATATCTCTGGTTCAACTTTCCAGTTCCAATGAGGAAAGAATATGTATCTTGGTTTAATCTTATCTAACTTATCAATTGAAAGTTCATTTTTATCTACAATATAAGTAATAGATAATTTATTATATTCTTTGGACTTAGCAAACTTATTAAACCACCCCTTTGAAGAGGCTACTAAGATATTACTCATCTTTCAATCTTCCTAATAATTTCAAAGGCCTCCGCTAAATCTATACCAACTTGATTACCTCTGTATTTTGCTAGATTCTTTATTCCATGAATTGATCTGGAATGAGGAGCATTTTTCATCTCATCCTTATATGCTTTCAAAGCATTTAATTTATCATTCCATAAATCAGAAATATTAATATATAAATTTGGACAAAATAAATTTGTAATGGACTTGTGTCCATAGTCTGTAGAAGAAGGCACTTCGAATGTTCGGATTTCATGCCATATTTCTTTGTCTTGCGGTCTAAATGCAGTCAATGTAGCCTCACTTACTATTCTATGATCAATATTTAAATCAGCGGAACTATGTGTATATATAAGTGTAGGTTTTATTTGATTCTTTACTTCCTCAATAAATTTTATGATTTTTAGAAGTGGTATTGAGTCCATCGCATTGTCTGGGAAATCGCCTGCTTTCAACCATTTAAAACCTAAAATTTCAGAGGCTTTTTCAGCCGCTTTAAAACGTTTATCGATTTCTTTCTTTTCAGAATTTTCTCGTGATCCAATACCATTAGTCATAGATAAAGCATAAACATAGTCACCATTTTTTTTATGCCTAGCAATTGTCCCTCCTATCCCTAGAGTTTCATCATCAGAATGAGCCACAATGATTAAAACTGTATGCTTGGTTGCATTATGCATTTTTCTTCAAATGAGTTGGACAAACATAAATAAGAATGATCTTCTTGAATTAGAAGTTAGATTTTGTATCAACACCGAAAGTTTAGTCATTTCAATATTTTATATGGTATTTTGTATCCCAACCTATTCAAGAGATAATTCATAGGTGTTCATATTCATTTCACTCTCTCAAGAAACAAAACCATAAAGTAAAAATTTTTTTACTAGATTCATTAACATTTTCAACCTTGGCTCTAATCAGTTTGCAATCTTTTACTTCATCAAAAAGTTTTTTTATGCTTCTAGTTAGCAGTTTTTTCCCAAGACCTTTTCCTCCATTAGAAGGTGTAATGTTTATATTAACTTCATATATATTACTTCTACTATCATATTCATCATACATAACAACTCCAATAGGTTCTCCTTCTTTCTACTACACATAATTTCTTATCATTATCTAATAAAAGTTTTCATACCAAGAAGAATGATCTTCCCAAGATATTTTTTCACTATTGACAAACATTTTTCTAATATATGTGATCATTACACCATCTCCAGATCTTTTCAGAATGATAGTTTCTGGCTTTTGAAACCACTATATCGTTCATATCTTGCTCAGAGTTAATTTCTTTCGGAGAGAGTGTTATTGATCTTGAGGATAAGGGAGCATATAGAAGAAATTAAGCGAACAATAAACCCAAATCAGATTAGCAATCCAACGACACATTCTTTAACCCCTCAGTTGTTGAGATGCAGATGCATGTCATAAACAAAGCCCCAATTACAGAAAATAGGTTATTCTGCTGCGGAGAGCACCATAAAGAGTTTATAAAGAATTGAATAAATAGACTTTTTCCATTAATTAAAAGGTAGTTAAATAGATATTTCTCATATATGAATAAATAAGACTTAGGATATTTTTCCGCGCTTAATTAAGTAAAATCTATTTTTAATTCAAGGTATGAAATTTGAATAAATTAAAAAATAACAATCAAGATTCAATATCTATACTTTTAAACGATTTTTACAATCGGTCTGACTTTTCTAGTCAAACATCATCACATTGGAGAAAGTTCGGACTTTTGCAAAAAGTAAAGAAATTAAATGATGATTGGGTATTAGAAGGGTTTGGATTTGGAGACTATAAGCAAAAAAGTATTTTAAATTCAATTAAAAATATTCCAACAAGGCTCTATATTTCTAAACTTCTAAAGGATTGCGATAAAAATATCATTCATAAGACTCACTTCGTTGCAAATCAATCTTCTCGAACCTTCTCCTATGATCTCGCAAGACAAGCATTAATAGTTAATAAGTTATCAAAATCAATCTCTAAACTTGATACAAAAACATTCTGCATTATTGGAGACGGTTATGGTGCTCTTGGATGCCTAATTAAGAAAGTATTTCCAACATCTAAAATAATATTCATCAATCTAGGAAGAACACTTATCTTTGATCTATACTACTCACAAAAAGTATTTCCTGAAACTGAACATTTTTTAATAAGATCCAATGATGATTTTTTCTCGAATCACTTTAACTATATAGAAGCAGAAAAATATAAAAGCATTGATATTAATGCTGATGTCTTTATCAATGTTTGTTCGATGCAAGAAATGAACTCAGAAGATATAGAAAACTATTTTAATATGATAAGGGGACAAAGTTCTGAAACTTATTTTTATTGCTGCAATAGAATTTCCAAAAAATTACCAGATAATACATTAATTAATTTCTCAGAATATGGATGGTTAGATAAGGATATTATTATTTTTGATGAATTATGTCCTTGGCATCAGGAATTCCCAGCAAACAGGCCACCTTTTACTCGTAAATTTGATGGACCCATTCAACATAGATTGATTAAAGTTTATCTTAAAAATTAGATTTTGATATTAACCTACTATTAAAAATATAATTAATTAAAACCAATCAGCAAGTAAATCCTTAAACATTACACAACTAGAAAATTCAAAAATAATAGAAAGGCATGTATTCTTAAGGTAAAAAAGATATATAAATTACTAGGATAAAATATCAATAGCTAGGAATATAGCTTGGTGAAGTCAAGGTGAAGTCAGTTTTGCCAGTAGATATGGAGGATTGAGATTTGAGATAATATGAGGGTTTAGAAAATTCGTTGGTTCTTGATACGATAAAATCTCTTTAATTATATTTTATAAAAATGACAATCAAATTCATTGAAATTCCTCTTCGTTGATTGAATTACTAATAATAATAATTCTAGTTTTTATATCCAATAGCAACCCAAAATGGGGTTGAATTACTAAATTCTATAGATGTCAACCCACAATCTTTCATCATAGATAGTATCTCTCCTTTAGTAAATCTCTTTTCAAGTTTAGTTCCAAATCTATCTAAAGCATCTGTAGACATAAAATAAAAAGTTTTCTTGCGATAATCAGACAATGGAATATTTGAAACATTCATGCCTAAAAATTCTAACGCTAATGAAAATCTTGCTATTGGAAAATATATAAAAATTGCTATCAACTTAGCAACAAGTAATTTAATTTTAAAAGGCAGAACACAGGTAAATCTTCTGACTATGTCTACACATTTCCATATACATTTAAACCATAAAGGTTTATTGTCTAATTTATAATAAATATAAACCAGCAATGGAGCACCTTTTTTTAATTTAGAGACGCAATTAGACAGCGCACTAATTGTGTCTGGAAGATGATGTAGAACACCCAAGCAATAACCAAAATCCATAGATTGATTTGCAATAGAGCAGTCATCAATAGATGCGCATTCAAAAGAACAATTGTCGAATTTAGATAAATTTCTTTTGGCAACATTCAGTGCTTTTTGACTTGGATCAAAACAATAAAGATGTTTAACCTTAGGTGCTATATATCTTGCCCATCTTCCACTACCACATCCAGCATCAAATCCAACTGAATGAGCATTTATATATTGCTCTGGAAATAATGAAAAATACTGTAGAAATGCTTCTTTTAATTGCGGACCCGGTTGACTTTGATCATATTGATCCCATTCCATACCAAAATCGCTGACCACCTTTTTATCAACGTTCTTCATTTAATTCATCCTAAGAAAAACTTAATTAACTGTATTCTAGGATTTTCCCTATTTTTTTCATGCAGGGTGTAGAGAGACCAAACTATCTATGATTTCTCCGTAGAGAAGGCAACAAAGTGACAGGGTGAAGTGCGTCTTTTAATTTATAAATACTTTTTGTAGTCTTTGTCGGTTACTCAGTTTTTTCCACAAATATTTCTGAAGGTGAATTCCAACACAGTCATCAACAAATCCATACTTTGCCGAAAATTGCAAAAATACGGAGAGGGTGGGATTCGAACCCACGGATAGTTTTAGCTATCAAACGATTTCGAGTCGTTCGCTTTCGACCACTCAGCCACCTCTCCTTTGAAACAAGTTTAAATCAATCTTATCTTTCTACTGAAAAACAAAAAGAATTAAAAATTTATTAAATGTTTAATCCCAACCTGCCTGTCTCATAAGCTTGATTGCTTTTTTATTATTGCCTCCTAATTGATCAATAGTCACATCATCAGGAGTAAATCCTCCAAATTGAGTAACCTCATCCGTTTTATTAAAACCGATTAATGGATGTTCAAATGTTGGGCCAGCCAACCCTCTACTACCTGTAGGAGAAGCAAGGTACTCAAGGAGTTTAATGGCTTCTTCTTTGTTTTCAGCATATTTAGCAATTCCACCTGCACTTACATTCACATGAGCAGGGTTAGGAGTGAGAACCTTTACTTTTTTAGCCAACCTTTTATCTTTACTACCATTAACACCTGCAAGCATTCTTGAAACATAGTAGTGATTAACTATCCCTACGCCACACTTACCTTGAGCAACAGCTCTAATAACACCTATATCCCCAGGGAAAAAAGGCTGAGAAATGTTTGACATCATTCCTTTTAACCATTCTTTAGTTTTAACTTCTCCTTTATTTACAATTTGATTGGCTACTAAAGATTGATTATATGGACTACTCCTTTTCCTAACACAAACAAGACCATCCAAAGCAGGATTAGCAAGATCTGAGTAATCTTTAATTGAACTCACATCGACTTTTTTAGGATTTGCGACCATAACTCTCACCCTTCTTGTAAGGGCATACCATCTTGCTTGAGGATCTCTATATTCCAATGGAACATTCTTATCTAATTCAGCAGATCTATATGACTGAAGAAGTCCACTCTTTGCTGCATTACTAATTCGAGCCGCATCAACAAGAAGAATCACATCTGCTTTAGAATTTGACCCTTCTCTTTTCAATCTCTCAACTAGAGATATACCTGTAGCCTCAATTAATCGGATTTTTATCCCGGTCTCCTCGGCAAATTTCTTATATATCTGCTTATCAGTGTTGTAATGCCTACCTGAGTAAATTCTTACTTCTCTATCAGAGGCCTTTACTTGATTAAGTCCTGAAGAGACTAATAGTGAACCTGCTATTACAGAAGTAAAAAGACGCTTAATTAAATTCATTAATCAATCTAGGGAAGGGATTAATATTTGAAAGTAGACTAGACAAAAAGTTAGGGCTAAATATAGCAACGCAACTTTTATACTCATAGAAGTATAAATTGATATCTTATTTATGCTTTAGGATGTCAGTCAAACTTAGATATTGAACATGGAATATTTAACTCATTCTCTAATCGATCAATCAGAAGCTCTTCAAATAATTCAAAAGCTAAAAGCCGAAAAATATTCATGGCAAGATGGCAAAAAGACTGCAGGAAGCCATGCTGCAAAAATAAAATCAAATTTTCAATTAGATAAAAATTCAAACTTATCAATTGAGCTTAGAGATACTATTGTTAATAAAATAATCTCAAATCCTCTTTTAAAAAGTTTTACATTACCCAGTCTTATTCATGGTGTCATGTTTACTAAATCCCTTGCTGGGCATGGATATGGTACACATATTGATAATCCATATATGCCCTCAGGAAGAAGTGATCTTTCTTTTACTTTGTTTTTAAGCGAACCAACAGACTATGAAGGTGGTGAATTAATTATTCAGACAATCCATAAAACTGAAAAAATAAAACTTTCTGCTGGAGAAATGATAATTTATCCCAGCACTCAACTTCATTCTGTAGCTAAAGTAAAAGATGGTGAACGTTATGTATGTGTAGGCTGGATTCAAAGCTATGTGCAAAACAATGAAGATCGTAATTTTCTATTCGGCCTAGATGCAGGTGCAAAAGGTTTACTAGCTAAACATGGCAGATCAGACGAATTAGATTTAATTTTCCAGGCATACAGCAATATATTGAGAAGAATGGGAGATTAATCAAGTTCTTTATACTTAATAAAGTAAAAAATGAACTTTCATTGATAGACTCAAACTATCAAAATACAAAAAAACCTAATTACATATGCCTAAAAAAAGTCCTGTAGGAATTTTCCTAGCAGCAACAGCGGCATTAGCTACAACCGCAATCATTCCAGATCATTCAATCGCAGGAGAAAAACATGGTGGCATGGGTGGCACAAAAGAATGGACTACTGATCAAGACGTAGATGAAGATGGAAAGCTTGACGAAGCTGCCCAAAAAGCTGCCGATAAAGCAAAAAAAGCTGATGTTTGTATTCCTATCGGGGAAGGAGAAAATTGCTGGTAAGTTTTAATTAGCGCAAAGCCGCTTAGGGGGCTTTTTTAATGAAAAAAAAAACGCCCCCTAAGGGGCGATTTTTTTGTTTTAAGCAGAATTTAGAATTTAAACTCTGTTAGTACAAGTGCGCCGTTGACGTCCTTGCCGTCAGCTTCAACATCAGAACCACCAAATACTGTAGGAGTGATAGTTACACCATCATTAACTTTGAATGAGTAATAAGCTTCCCAAACAGTGTTGTCTTCTGCAGGATCAGAACCAGCTCCATTGTAAGAAGTTGCAGCTTGTCTAGAACCAAATGCAAGTCCAGCTCTGTTGCCATCTACAAATAGATCAGTCCAACCTAGACCTACCATCCAAGCAGACATCTCGTCTGGATCACCAACAGCAGCATCATCAACAGAAGCTATGTCATAACCTAGTTGAACTTGAGGAATAGATCCTGAAGTCTCAGGCTTCCAATAAGCTCTTAAACCGATTGAAGTTAAGTCTTTGCTGTAATCTTCACCAGCTGCAGTGTGGTAGTAACCATCATAAGTTTCACCATTTGTCTTGCTAGCGAATGCTGCTGATACTTGCCACTGAGGTGTTCCGTACTCAACCTTAGTCAAGAAGAATTCCTTAGAATCGTCGTCTAGAAGTCCAGCTGATGCATTATCTCCACCCTTTCCGGTGTAGTTAACACTTACTGCAAACCTACCGGCCGATGGATCATCAACCTGCTGAGTGTAAGCAGCACCAAAACCAGGGCTTGTACTTGAACCATAAGTAGAAGCGTTACCACCAAGAGCGAACTGCTTAGTAACTGGCCTGTAAATTGATGGAGCACTAGCTAGCATGTAGTAGTTCTCAATCCTTGGTCCAACCCATACTTGAAGGCTATCGCCAACAGGGAACTGATACCAAATCTTGTCAACTTTTAGAGTACCGCCGTTCTGGTTAGAAGCAGCTAGATAGTCTCCGTTACCTTTTGTAGAGAAACGACCATTCTTAGTAAAGTTACCAGTCTTAATTCTTGTGTAAAGAAGATCTTCACCAGTAAAACTGGAGTTCATGTTCAACTGATACATGTAGTTGAGTGTGACCTTGTCAGAATCAGTCTGATTGTCATCGTCAACATAACCAGTTACGAACGCAGCCTTACCACTCATTGTTGTGGTTGAAGAGAAAGCACCAGCTTGGATTTCTTCTAGCTGAGCTTCTACACCATCAACACGAGCTTCAATAACTTCAGATTCGTTTGATACAGAAGAAATATCTGCATTTGCTGCCATTGGTGCCATTAGGCCCAAAGCAGCAGGAGCTACCAGCAAACGCTGAAAAAGCTTCATTGTGTCCTCACACAAATTTGACCTGCCCATAATAGTGTATTCATCAAGACATTCCAGAGCACTAACATCAAAAAGTATCTTTTTATACAGCAGCTAGAAGTATTGGATATATTTTTTATCAACAAAAACTAAAAGTATTACTTGGTTTTAATCACGAATCTAAGCCTAGAGGAAATCCAAGAGCTTCTCTTTCGTCTAACCAAGCTTCTGCGACCTTACGAGCCAAAGATCGAATTCTTGCAATAATCTTAGTTCGCTCCGTAACAGATATAACTCCTCTAGCTTCCAATAAATTAAATGTATGACTACATTTTAAAACATAGTCGAGGCAAGGTGCAGGAAGTTTTTTAGTTATTAAATGATGAGCCTCTTCTTCATAAATTTCAAAAAGTTTTCTTAAATTATTTGAGTTAGATTCTTCAAAATTATACTTACATTGACCTTTTTCAAAAGGAAGCCAAATATCACCATATTTATTATTTTTGTCCCATGAAAGGTCCCAAATACTCTCAACACCTTGTAAATACACTGCTAATCTTTCTAATCCATAGGTGATCTCAATCGAGACAGGCTTACAATCAATACCACCACATTGCTGAAAATAAGTAAATTGGGTAACTTCCATCCCATCAAGCCAGACCTCCCATCCAACTCCCCAAGCGCCCAAAGTTGGAGATTCCCAGTTATCTTCAACGAATCTAATATCATGATCTTTGGCCGAAATACCCAGGCAATCAAGAGAAGACAAATAAATTTCTTGAATACCATCCAAAGAGGGCTTAATTAGAACTTGGTATTGAAAATAATGTTGAGCTCTATTTGGGTTGTCTCCATACCTGCCATCAGTTGGCCTGCGGCAGGGCTCAGGATAAGCTACAGCCCAAGGTTCGGGACCTATAGCTCTAAGGAAAGAATGAGGACTCATTGTTCCTGCACCTTTCTCTAAGTCATAAGGCTGAAGTAGCAAGCAACCTTGCTGACTCCAAAATTTATTAAGACTGGAAATTATGTCCTGGAAATACATTAGTATTGATATGACAAGAATTAGTAGTGATAGGCATAACCTGAAGGGGTCTAAATTAGGAAGCACATACGTACTTCTCTATTCAAATAGCCATATCGCTAAAATTAATTTAATTCTAAATCAACTGGTGATCATTTAAAACTGAGTATTTGGATGAGAACAAAGCACAAAACCCAAAAGTACTTATACTCAGAAACATCAACTGAACGCAAAAGCTTAAACCTAAAAATGACAACTTTTAGGTTTAAGCACGCCTAAGTTTTAATTCGCATACAGGTAAATTAAAAAACGAAGTTATCTATTAAATACAAGACAGCTATTCGATCTGCAAACAAATATTAATTAACTAAAAGAATACTTTTTTTTAATAAAACCATACAAAATTCGTGTAAATTAAAAAATACAAACCTAAAACTAGCTCATGACAATCAGTTAGTGCACCCCTTGAATGGTAGTACATAAGTATCAGTTGTTCCGATTCGTCACAAGACGTATATTAGACATACACTTGCCAAGGCTTATGGAACTATCACCCTCGGAGGTGGTCGACTTACCGAGTATTTCACTCAATAGCGAGGTGACTAAGGGGCTCGTGCCGGCCCAGGTGGAGTATGTCAAAGAATCGGTCGTCGAGATCAACGATGAGCTGAATTGCGTCGGACAGTCGCTAAGGGCTGTCGCGGCAAATCTCTCCGACATCAAGAGCAATATCAAGCCTGGGAATTGGAGAGCCTTTCTGAAGTCGGGCGCAATCAATTGCTCTGAGAGGTTCGCCGTTGACCTTGTAAGCGCATACACTAACTGGCTCGGTGGCTCCGATATAGACGACAACCTGCTTGCGTCGTTAACCCCTAGGTCACTGGCATTAATGGGAAGCAAAGGGGTAACAGACAAGGAGCGACAAAAGGTGTTTGAAGCCGTGGAAAATGGTCAGAGAATGACAGAGGCAACTGTAAGAGGCCTAGTAAAAGGGGGCAAAAAGAAGACGAATAAATCTGCTCAAAAGACTGAAAGCCAAAAGATTAAATCCCTCAAAGAAAGAATCGAGACATACAAGAAAGTCATAAGCAATCTTCAAGATGAAAACAAGAAGCTTAGCAAGCTTCTATCGAACAGAGAAAAAATAGACTCACTAGTCTAATCCTAAATCCCTAAAATTTTCTCAGCATTACTATTCAAATGAAGATTACTAATTTAAGCTCTAGAGGTTCAAATAAATTAGAATTTGAATCTAAAAATATCAGCACAATTGACTATAGTATAACGAAGAGACTACTACAGAAATACAAGCCAAAGCATCTTTGCGATGCAGATGATATGAGCGACGTAAACGAAAGAAAGAGAGTGGCTTGATATTATGAATAATAATTCAAAGTCCAGAAGTGGATTTATCCATTTATACAACCCTAAGAGAGAAGGATTGGGATCTTACGACGTACACTATATAAATGCATATAAAAAAAATAGAAAATTAAAAAACGAACTAATCAAAAATAGTAAAGAGAGGCATGCAGCATGATTCCATTTATTCGAAGTCTTTCAGAATTAAAGGCCATTACAGAATCAAGAGAGGTCAAAAATGATCTTTCTCACAATAATGAGAGCTGCAATTCAATAATGGATATTGGGCAAAGAAAACGATATACAAGATCTCTAGATAAAAAAGACATACATCTCCCTGACTTACCTAAAACGATAAGGAATAATTGGATAAAAAGAAAAGACAGCCTATCAAAATTTATTGATGAATTAGACTATAACAATCAAATCCAATCATCCTATGATTTGACCTTGTTGGAAATACAAAACATAAGAAATGATCAGGATGTTGCCTAATCATGAAAAAAACCAAAATTAATCATGCCATAGAGTATTTTTCTTTAGCATTAGTTTTGTCATATTTTTACATTCATAATATTTTTTTAGTTATTATTGGTATTATAACTTCATTGTGTTTGATTAATATCAATATTATTAATCAAATAATATTATCAGTTAACAAAAATGTAGTTAAAAAAAATTTAGAAATAGATTATAATGTAAATAAGAAGGGAATAAAAACTAATCCTACGAAATTAAAATCAAGTAAAGAGGATACCAATCTTACATTAGTTGAAAAGATAGAAGAGTTAGGATTTATTCCATCATTAGAGAAAAATGATGAGAGCAATGTTGCATGATTAATTTATCTATAAAAAATGATTAGCAAATCTTTTTTATTGAAATTAATAATCACTTTACAACCAAATTATTAAAAGGTACTCTAGATTAGATATAAGAATTAAATGCAAGAAGATCAAAAAAGCATAGAAGAAATATTAGTTAAGGGTTTATCTCAGATTTTAAAAAGAACAGTAGAGGTCTGCCCAGGAGATCAATTAGCTATTGCCCAAGAGTATAAAGAGTGGATAAATTGTATATCGGCTAGCGATTTTTCAACCCAGGAGATACTAGTTTTAGATAAGTTTACATTTAAATAATAATAGATAATATTTTAAATTTTAAGTTTATATATCTAATTTTTTATTATATTTTACAAGATAATAATGTTATTATAATATATTATTTTTTTATCTTGAATATAATTAAGTTTTATCTTGTTAATTTAAACAAATTAACAAGATTATATATTATTTAAAATATACTTAAATCATTAGCAAATAACTGTATACAATTAATACATACTAAATTTAACTACATAGCCAGGAAATAAAAATTGAATTTCAGCAATACTGATGTACTATCAAGATGTGTTATCAGCGTATTGAAAAATCTCAATTTTTTACCCGCCACAGCAAAATCATTTTATTTACAGAGCATGAGTAATGAAATGGTCAACAGAGGTAAGAGATTTTTCTCGTATTTTTTCAAACAATCAACTGGAGTATCTAATGGAATCTTCAAGCACTTCAAGCTGGAACTCAACAAAGAGTCTAAAGCTTTCAAGCGCACTAGGCATAGACAGAGAAACTCTCATAGCAAACTCGACAAGAGAATTAGTTGGATTTTATTGGACAAATCGAAATCGGTTTTCAGGTGGTTGCAGAGGACTCACATCCAAAACAATTAGTGCTTAGGTTAAGTAAAGACTTAATTTAAAATTAATATTTTACTTGTCTGTTCTAAATAGAGAATTAATTTTCAAGCCTATTGAGATAATTAATTAATTATGGTTGTTCTTTATCGTTAGTTACTTGATATGAATTCGGAGCAAGTATTAAAAATAATATCCACCAGACAAAAACAAAAACGCCTACGGTTGAACTAAATATAATGTTATTAAATAATTTCCAACTACAAATTAGAACTAAAACTCCAAAGCTTACAATTGACCAAGGTTGGCACCAGTAAGGCTTGTAATACCAAAAACTTTTTTTTGAATTTATATCCATTAAAGAAACTTTATCAATGATTATAGCTTTCCAAGCCTAATCAATTATTCAGACTTTTCTTCTTCGACAGGCTTTTCTTCTTCAACAGGCTTTTCTTCTTCAACAGGCTTATCTTTTTCGACAGGCTTTTCTTCTTCAACAGGCTTTTCTTCTTTGACAGGCTTTTCTTCTTTGACAGGCTTAATTTCAACTATGTTGTCAGTTGAAGAAGAGGTCTCACTATTAGTAAAAATCTTAGAAGCCTCATTAACCGAATCAGACGCTGAACCCTTGAGTAAAAATTTCAGAACATATCCAAGAGAGACAAACAAACCTATTGGGAGGAGAAGTCCTAAAAGCAATTTATAGAGAATTATTCCTATTCCAAGGACAGCAATAGAAATAAGAATGTTCTTCCTGTTCATATGAACTAAATGAATAGACACTAAATCTAAGCTATTTCTGAGTTGTCTTGATGAGATAGCTTAAACGCGATGTTTATTTAAATAATCTAAATTGTAATTATTAACGTTCAATTCAATGCTCATCAAAGAGAAAGAGTTAAAAAAATTCTTTAACTTATCTTATGGAGAAAAAGCTCCATCAAGGAAAGAATGGGAATCTTTGTACAATCAAGAAGTTAAATTTATTGATCCTACTCAAGAAAAAAATGGAATTGATGCATACATCAAAGCTCAAGATGGATTAATCAAAAGATGTGATGATATTTTTTTAGAATCACATTCAATTGCCATCAATAAGAATATTGCTTTTGTTGAATGGACAATGGGTTTAAAAATAAAAGGTATCGAATTTATATACGATGGGACAACAAGGTTGATATTTGATGAAGAAGGGAAGGTCAAGGAACATAGAGATTATTTTGATTTTTGTTCAGGAACATTTGGAAATATTCCAATTATTGGAGCATTTTTTAGGTGGTTATACTCAAGATTTGTTGGCTAAAAAATTTATTATTTTCTAAATTTTTATTTGTTATTTGGTTCAATACGTGATTATGGTTTTTTAGCTATAACATGAGTGGCTATGGAAAAATCAAATGGGAAAATTAGTTGATTTAATCAAGGAAACCTACGACCATAAAGCATGCATAGAGATTGCGAATAGTGGTTGTTCTAATGGTGCGTGCACAAGACATAACTATCAAGCTGACACTCTATTGCTATATATGAGTTACTCAGATGAGATCATCCAATACACTTCAGAAAGACTGGGATACTCTTTTCTTTCTAATCTTGCAAGAGATTTTGGATCACCACTAAAAGACCATAATGATCAAGATTATTTCTCATGGCAAGAAGTCGTATCTGCTTGTCCAAACAAGGACGACTATAAACATGCCCTTGTATGGAAATTTATAGAGTTAGTAGCCAAAGAGAAAAGTTTAGAGCACTAATAGTTGAATGTTGTAATTAATCATTTAATATTTGATTTTTTAACCTACAGGTAATTTACTTTTCGAAAAAAGATCAAATATTGGACTCATCCAATGAGGTTTAAAAATAAAATAAATCACACAAAAAAATAATATTGAACCTAATATTCCATAAATTTGAACCTCTATTTCTTCCCAAATTTCCTCGATCCAAAAAAGGAAAGATTTGTTTTTACTCTCTCTTTCCATTGAAAAACAAGTTTATAAGCTATTATAAAGGTATAACAACTAGTTTGAAATAATATTTATAAAAATACCTTGGATTTATAAATAATAATATTCGATTGATAAATTGAATATAAAGTTATGGCCGAGAAGACTCGTCAAAGAGAATTTATAATTAGATTGTTGTAGTTATACTCAGATAAAAATTGAGAAACCACCCCTCTATTGAAGAAATAATCTCAGTCACAATTAGCTGTACCCTGATTAGGATGACTGAAATAGATAGAGTAGATAGATCGGTTCTTTATCAAGAGTTTAAAGAATGGATAGTAAACTCTGGGGAGAATGAAGAGACCCAAGAAATTTTATGCCTGAGATACTTAAAAAATGATACGAAGATTAATTAGATTAACTTATAATTATTATTTGATTATTTTACAAAAAATAAAATTTATAATCCTCGTTCGAGAGAGAAAAGCATTAGGGTAGAGAAAAACTGAATATATGTTCACTTCTTTATTCTCTATGTTTTTCTCAACTTTACTTTGGGTTCAAGTACCCCAGTGGAGTGATAACTGGTCAAAGTGTGCTGTGGATGTACCCGACACTGCTTGCCATTGGTACATAGTTTCTCCGGACAATACTTTCGGTAAAGGATTCGATTGGACGACAGCCCCATGGTTTGATGCAAACGGTTTAAATGATATTTCTAAGATTTCTTCAGAAACAGTGGTAGAAAAACTACAACGAAAACAAATTAATAAAAAAACATTATCTTGAGTAATTAAGAGATTTTCTTAAAAAACCAAAAATTAAAAAAATCTAACTAGAAATAATTAATTTCTTATTTCACCTAATACTCTTAGAGCTTCATTCACATGAGCAGGGCCATTTAAAAGGTCGTTAAAAATATGTCTTATAATACCTTTTGAGTCAATAATATAAGTCACGCGACCATCTAATAAACCAAGAACTTTGGGGACCCCAAAAGCTTTTCTCAAAGAATTGTCGGTATCACACAATAATGGGAAAGGAAGTTTATTTTTGTCAGCAAAAGATCTATGGCTTGCTTCATCATCACCACTCACCCCCCATACTTCAGCTCCGAATAGTTTAAAAAGATCATATTTATCTCTAAAGCCACAATTTTCAGCTGTACAACCAGGTGTATCATCTTTCGGATAAAAAAATAAAACTAGTGGCCTACCCTTAGCTTGCTTGTTTGTTCTATTAACTCCAAGCTGATCAGAGAGTGAGAAATCAGGTATTTGATCGCCTAACTTTACAGGCATTTGAATAATAAACTTTACGATTCATTATATAAAAAATTAAGGTATATCGGAGGAGTAATGAGTTGATAATAAGTATTGACTCTAAAATTTATACATCGACACCTAGTAAATATAGTTTCTAAACTCTAAATTTATTAAGTTAAGAAAATAAGATTTTAAGTTTCAGTATAATGGTATTAATTAAATAAAAATCATTGAGTGGTTTCGGGAAAAAGAAAAAGGAGACTAAAGGCTCCTCTAAAAAACTCCGAAACCTCTCAGAAAAGGATCTGAAAGCACACTCAATCAATCATCATATTAAAGGTAATTTAGATGAAGCAGAAAAAGGATATTTAACTTTTTTAAAAAATGGGTACTCTGATGCAGATATAATTTCAAATTATGCCCTTATATGTGAAGACAAAGATGAAAATGATAAAGCTATCAAACTATACGAAAGATGTCTCAGTAGTTATCCAAATCATATTTTCTCAAAATTAAATTTATCTTTTTTATATTATAAGTTAAATAATTTAGAGAAAGCAGAAATAATAATTGAAGAAGCCATTAAATTAAATCGAAATCTTCCAAATAGCTATTGTATTAGAGGATTAATTCTAAAAAGTTTAAATAAATATAATGAGGCAAAATTATCTCTTGAACAAGCAATCAAGCTAGATAATAATTACTTTGATGCATATATAAATCTAGGATTGCTAAATAAAGATTCTAATAAATATGAAGAGGCAGAAAAATATTATTTAAAAGCTTTGGAAATAAATAATGAATCTGCCATAGCACATTTAAATCTAGGCGCATGCTACAAAGATAAACAAGAACTAGAAAAGGCAATATTACATACAGAGAAAGCGATAGAGATAGATAATAAATTAGAAAAATGTTATTTAAATCTAGCAACTATCTTTAACCAGATGGGTGATTATAAAAAATCACTCTCATTTATAAAAAAAGAGATTTTATTGAATAAAAATAGCGATTTAAGTTTTCAACTTTTAAGTGAATTAATTAAAAAAGGAAACATATTAAATACATCAACGAAAGATAATAGAGAACTACTTAATAAAATCTTAAATAGGAAAGATATTTCTCATAGAGAACTATTTGGCAATATAAACATCCTAATCTCTAAAAAAGTATTAGAAAAATTATCGATTTCAGAATCAGAATTAAATAATAATAATAATGAATTTAATATTCTTGTTAAGGATAAGGAATTAGTAAAAGCACTTTCATTACTCATATTTTGCTCTCCGTTATGGGAAAAAGTTTTAAGGAACATACGAAAGAATATACTAATGAGCTATTCAGACAAAGATAAAATAAATAATAATATTTTGAATTTTACTATAGGTCTTGGATCACAATGTTTCTTAAATGAATATGTCTATTACATATCCAAAGAAGAAGATGATAAACTAAAAGAACTTAAGAAAACGATCAATAATAATAAAAATAAAGATTATAAATTAGCAATAATCTCCTGCTATCAATCTCTATCTACAATAAGCAATGAAACCATTAACTTGAATGATTATGTATCAAAAAATGAAGAATTGAATAATCTACTCAATTTACAAATTAAGGAGTTAAATGATGAAAAAAAGATTTCAAAAAGAATTAAGAAGATAGGGAATATAAAAGATTTTATATCTAAGGAAGTAAAAAACCAGTATGAATTAAACCCATATCCTAGGTGGAGGTATAATTCATACGCTAAAGAAAATAAATTAAACATTTTATCAGTTATTAATTCTGAAATTTATCCAAATATAATTAACTCTAATTCAGATCAATTAAAAAATAAAAAAACAAATATTCTTATAGCTGGTTGTGGGACAGGGATTCAAATACTTGAAGCATCTCGATATAGTAATTGTGAAATAACAGCAATCGATTTAAGCAATTCAAGCATCTCATATGCAAAAAGAAAGGTCGATGAATACGGAATGAAAAATGTTGATTTTATTGAAATGGATTTACTTGAATTAAAATCATTAAATAAAAAATTTGATTTAATAGAATGTTCAGGTGTTCTTCACCATATGAATGATCCTACTGAGGGATTATCAAATCTATTGGATGTATTAGAAGAAAAAGGTTTTTTAAAGTTAGGTCTCTACAGCAAATATGCAAGAAAAGAAATACTAAAAGCAAGAGAAATAATCAAAGAAAAAGATATTAAACCAAGCAATGATGAAATAAGAAGCTTCCGAAATGACGTTCTCAATGGAGAAATAAAGAGGTTAAATGAAATAACTAATTGGTCAGATTTCTACTCAACCTCAATGTGTAGAGATCTCTGTTTTCATAGTCATGAAAACTGTTACTCATTAATTGAAATTAAAAAGATGTTAACACTATCTAATCTGGAATTCCTAGGTTTTACTCTTTCAAAAGATATAAAAGATGAATTTCAGAAAGATAATAAAGATATAGACTCTTTAAAAGATTTAGAATTATGGAATAAATTTGAAAAATCAAATCCTAATTCTTTTAGAGAAATGTATCAATTCTGGGCTAGAAAATCAATTAAATAATTGTTCTTCCAATCCTGGAATAAACAATTTACATAAGGAGAAAATAAATAGTATTGCTAGAACATTACCCAGCATTGCTATTGCAAAGCGAATTCTCAGATCCTTAGCAAATGGTAGTAGGTTTTCCCAAAGTTGTAGTAATGGTCCGCCTGCCATTGGATATTAATGTTTAATTACCAATAGCTTACAGTGGGAGAACCTTATTGGCTACATCATAACAAGATTTAAATTAAAAGATTCTATTATTATCTTCTACTTTAATTTGCTTCTCATAACGAATAGAATTGTCAACCCCATCAATATTAAAACTACAGGGTAAATCAATACAAATAAAAGATCTAAAATATTTTCTGGTCTATTAATAATATATAAACCTACTATGAAGATTATTATGGGTAAAAGGATAAGTGATTTAATCAATAGACCTTCATTCCATTTTTTAATCTCATTATCTTCATCCAATAAAATCTCAAATTTCTTCTTTAAAATTTCATTTTTGAAATCAGACTGATCACTCATGAAATTCTGATTAAAATACTACGAGTTCAAGGTTAGATTATATACTAACCTCATTAATATATAGTTTCACACGTATTGATTACCATAAGAAACATGAATCACTTTAATTATATAGATTTATTTGGTTTTTCAGCAGCTTTGCTTACTACTACTGCTTTTTTACCTCAGTTATATAAAACATGGCAAACAAAAAAGGCAGAGGATGTATCATTAGTTATGTTGATTATATTTATAACAGGTCTTATTTGTTGGATTGTTTACGGTTTAAATATCAATTCAATTCCAATTCTAACTGCAAATATAATTACCTTAATTCTTAATTTTTCAATTTTAATTTTAAAAATTACCTACAGCAAAAGTAGAGAGCAATAAAATTCTTTTATATATATTAAATATTTATTATTGAGCACCATTAGAGGCTATAGTTAATAGAGAGTTAAATTTTCAAAATGTCAGGGGAAGAACTACAACTAATTGGCAGATCCTTAGCTCTGCATCCGCCTGTAATGATAATTACACTTGGTTTATTCATGTACATCAGAGGTAAATCTATTGCAAGCAGCAACCCAACAAAAAAAGTTACACCATTTTTCCCTTTCAGAAACGTGTAAAAATAATATTATATATTTTCTCAAAGAATAATATTATTTTTAACTCAGCTACTAGCCAAAAGGATTAGTCCCCATAAGTGGCCCAACGAATAAAAATTCCATAACTGCACCAGTTATTGCTACAGGGAAAACCCAAATAGACATAAATCTAATACCCATAAATTTCATTCCTCCTTTACCTGCAAATGCATCTTTTGTCATTGTGTATACAGTTTCAGTATCTTTTACTGAATATGTATTTTCTCCAGGATCTGAGTAGGCTTGTGCAAAATTCAAATTATTTATTAAGTTTCTAATTTTGTTATGCAAGACTATGGGCCAAACCCATAAGAAAAATATTCTACCAACAAATGAAAATGAATTAGCTTGACGAGCAGATAATTGATTGTTAGATGCTCTATTAGGGAATGCATCTTCAATCATTGATGTTATTGAGTCTTGATCAGTAGGAAATAATTTCCTTTCCTCTAAAACTTCTGGTTGATCATCAATTGGAGAAATGTCTATATCAGTTTTAGGATTATCTAAAACAGCTGTTAAGCTATTACTTTCTGCTTGGGTTGATTCTTGATTTTCCATAGCTGACTTGTTTCTACAGCAATTATAAGACGAATTGGTATCTTCTGATTGATGAAAAAAATAATCTTAAAATTATCTATCAAATTTAGAATAAAATAATTTTTCTAATAAAAAAAAGCCTATCTAACGATAAGCCTTTTTTTATTTTTAGTTTTTAGTTATGCGTTTATTACACCACGGCGAATAAATTGCATTGCGAAAATTGCACCAAGGAAAAATACTGTGGGAATACCCAATGCATTCACCGCCAAAGTCCTAACAGTAAAAACTGGATAGCCCCCTGCAGGTCTTCCTTTATCAGCAACAATTGCAGTATCTTCCCAGACTTGCTCATTTTGAATGGTAGGTCCATTATCCCAGACAAATACTCCCCATCTTCTCAACCAATAATCAGTAAAGGCAACTGTAAAAATGACTGGGGTTAGTACCAAAAGTAATTTGAGGTTAATCATCCAACTTTTTATTTATGCAGTAAATCTTGGCATACGAGAGTCAAAAAGGCAGATTGATTGATTGACCTTATGGATTCTGTAACAAATTGGTCCGAATTTAGAAGCTTTAATAACTCTCTAAGTTGACTCGCAAAACTTCTGATATGGTGGAGCCATTGCCCCTAGAAAGGCGTAAATTAATTAGTTTGATTTATGGAATTCGGTTTTAAAGAAATTCTTTTCGGATTAGCTGGAGTAAGCATGATTGCTTGGGCTGGCGTAATAGGCCTCTGGCACACTTATATGTTTCCAAGATTTTTCAAAGAAGATTCCAGTAGAATTAATAACTCATACGCAGCTACTTCTCTAGGTGAACCATCTCCTGAGAACAAAACCACCAATAAGCCTTGGTTCATAGATGACGAGGGAGCGTCACTTACACCTCAGACAGCTTTAGGGGCAATAGGTCTTACAGATAGAGGGAAATACAGCAAGAAATCTTTCGTAGTTGCTGATTTTAATCCTGTTGAAGCTGGTTATGGAGTAAACAGGCTCTACACATCTGTGTTAATTGGATTGGCTATCAGTACTTTTGTAATAATCTCCTTTGGTCTTCAAAGTGGTTTTGGCATGATGGGACCGAGCTTATAAATCGACGCAATTTAAACGAAAAGGGATATATCCATTAATTAAAATTAAATATCCAAATAACTTAAAGGCTTTACAAACACAAAATCAAGTCAACCTTTCGTTTAAGAACGAATGCTTTCAACTAACCAATACAAATGTTTTCAGATTAAGACCTTTAACGAGAACCTTCTTTACTAATTTCCTAATCTTTTTTCAAATCAATCTCAAATAAATAGTAATCAATTTCTTCTTAGAATTTTTTATGAACATTTTTCCCTGAAAACCCCTCCAAAGACTACATTCAAGAATCGTAATTTCAACGACAAACAAAATTAGAAATTATTTACCTAAAAACCTAAAGAGTAAATAATGACTTATTTGTGTATCAAAAATCAATATTAAATAGACAAGAAAATTTAAAAAAAGCCAAATTCACTCTAAATGTGCAAAGCTGCTTTAAAGTAGTCTTGATTTTAAATTGCTCCATGACTGTAGGAATCTACTTCGCTACAACAACAGGTAAAACCGAAGATATAGCTGAACGGCTGCACGGCTTACTTGACTCTGCTGAAGGTCCAAAGGATATTTCAGATGTCGATGACCTTAGTGAATTAACTGGACATGATGGGGTTATTTGTGGAATCCCTACATGGAATACCGGTGCTGACTCTGAAAGGTCAGGAACTGCTTGGGACTCAATCCTTGAAGACATCGGGGAACTAGACTTAAGTGGTAAGAAAGTTGCGATTTTCGGCTTAGGTGATTCTTCTACTTACACAGAAAATTACTGTGATGCAATGGAAGAGCTCCATAGGTACTTCCAACAGGCAGGCGCCTCAATGGTTGGATACACAGCAAAATCTGATTACACGTTTGACGAATCAAAAAGTGTAGTTGGAGAAGAATTTTGTGGATTACCTCTTGATGAAGACAGTGAATCAGACATGACTGATGAAAGGCTTTCAGGATGGGCTGAGAAACTAAAAGGAGAGATGTTTTAAGCCTTAAACTAAATTGTTAAATCTTCCTGAGTCATTACTTAGGAAGATTTTTTTTGACCATTTTTATGTGAAATTAAGATTTCCAAAAAAATAAACTAGAAAAATTTCTAAAAAAGTCATTTTCTGAAGTTATTTAATAAATCGCACCAAACTACCGCGTAATATCTTAATATTTTCTTTATGAACTCAGATCATTGCTCAGATCAAAACGTTAATCTAAACGTAAATCTCTCTTTAAAAGGTGAGACTTTGAGAATGTTGCTTGAGATGTCAAATGATATGGGGGCAAGTCTTGAGGATGTAATAAGTTCAATAACTGAAGACTCAGTAATGGATTTACAGAGGCTTCAGGACGATTTAGGCATTGTTATAATCCCTGAGAAATGTAGTAAGCAAGATTTATTAAATTCACTTAATAGAAATTAATCATTTCTTTTAATCTCTGCGGTTTAGTAGTTTCCAAGCAGAAATAAAAAAATTTGGTTTTTTAAAATATAGCTATTATTTTTTACCACTTTCTTTAAAATCTTAAATCAATCAAATATAAAATTGCTGAAATGATTTCTTTTAACTTTTCAATTAATCTTAAAAGTCATCAGAGATATTTTTTATTTAAACCTTTATAAAGCCAATTTTGAACTCGTTGCGCAAAGACTTTGTTAGTTGCTTTTTTTTCAAACCAGTCCCTACAATTTTTTCTTTTAATCTTTGAAATTGATTGTGTTGCTTTGATCAATCCATCTATATCATTGGGTTCCACCAAAAAACCATTAAAACCATCTTCGATCAATTCCCCAGGTCCTCCAAGATCATATGCAATTACTGGAACTCCACAAGCCATCGCTTCAACAATAACGTTACCGTAAGCTTCATTCCATTTAGGTGTGTTTATCAAAGCTCTGCACAGACCTAATTGGTCCTGAAATTCATTTGTTGGAAGAAAACCTTTCCATTCAATACTTTCTTTTGTAAAAGTATTTTCAATCTTTGAAGCATACTCTTTGTCCTCAATAAGTCCCCAAACCAATAATTTTTCACCTAGATGTTTCGCAACTTTTACTGCATCTTCTAAACCTTTTTCAGGTGCAATTCTTCCAGCCCAACCTAATGGACCATTCTTTTTTTCATTGAATGAATAATTTTCCATATCAAAACCATTACCAACAATAATTGGATCAGTTTTCAAACAATAATCTTCTGATTGTCTTTTTGTATGAAAAGCTAACTGATATGGAAATAGTTGACTTATTTGACTAATAATTTCTTTCATTATAAGTGATTCAGCACCCATACTAATTAAATGAAAGATTTTAATTTCATGAGTTTTTGTTAACCATAAAGGAAGCCAATCATAGGCAAAATTTATAACTGCATCAGAATGATTTCCTAAATCAATAGCTGTTTCCCATAACTTCGGTAAAACACCATTAGAGGGAATTAATACTGGGTCTGTTCTCTTCTGATGTTGCCAACTAGGTTGATCTATTCCATCTATTAATCTTAATTCAAGCAATTCACTTTCAAAAGGTATTTTTGAACCTTCTGGTGCAATTAAAATAATTTTATGACCTAATGAAATTAATCCTTTTACTAAAGAAATAATAGTAAGTTCAACTCCACCTCCTTTCCCACTGCCAAGATAACCTATAGGTGTACTTACAAGAATAAGTTTTAATTGTTTATTTCTCACTAAATTTAACCTTCTTCTAGTAGTTCATTATTAGTTTTATCCCCCCAGAATCTTCTCCTTTGACTTACAAATAATACTGAAATTAGAACCAAAACCACTCCAATCCACTGAAGAATGAAGAGTCTCTCTCCTAACCAAATTCCACCAGTAATTAAAGCAAAAACTGGTGTTAAAAATGCAAGGGTACTAAAGCTAGTTAATTCTTTACGGCTTGCAAACCAAAAAAACAAGCCATAAGCCAGTGCGCTACCAAACAAACTTGAATAAGACATCAAAGTCCATTCAAAAGCAGACCAGTCTGGAAATAATGGCCAATTTTTATCAAAAACATGCCAAACGAGAAGAGGTATACTTCCTAAAACCATATGCCATCCTGTTACGGCAACAGGATCACTGTTTTTGCAAGCATATCTAATAAGAACTGTTCCTAAAGCCATAGATGTGGCTGCACATATCATCCAAACCTCTCCATGGCTTAAGAAATTACTTTCTGATTCAAATTTGCCAAGTAAAAACCAATTTCCCAGCAATTCAGTAGGAACCCCAAGACAAATTATTCCAACCAATCCAAGAACCAAACCAATCCATCCAATTGGATTTATTGCATCTCCAAACAAAATCCTTGCTAATAGAGCAACCATCAAAGGTTGGGAATCGATAAGGACCGAACCCAATCCCGCGCCTGTTTCCATTAAACCTTTCGCCAGAAAAATCTGAAAAAGTGTTGCGTCAATCAAAGTAAATACTAAAAACCACACCAAATCATCTTTTGAAATATTCCAACTTCTCTTCAAGAAAGGTACGGAAGCTAAAACCACTAGACCAGCGGGCAAAAGCCTTAGTGAGGCAACAATCTCAGGCCCTGCAGCCTTAACCAATGGTGCCATAGCCGCCATTGAAGTCCCCCAAAGAGCGAACGGCAAAATCATCAAAAACCAATTCCAAATGACAAACATAAGGTCAGAAAGCAATCTCCTTTTTAATATCAATAAAGTTATGCACAATTTGAATGATTTGGCCCTTGAGACGCAAATCCAAAAAAAGGATGGCACGAATATGTATTGAAGGTCCTATCAATGCAGAAACTCGAAAAAATGTCCTAAAAGCATTAAAGCAAATTGAAGATAGAGAGTTCCCAGCCCTATTACTTCGCATTGATAGCCCAGGAGGAACAGTTGGTGATAGCCAAGAAATTCATAGTGCTCTCTTGAGACTAAGAGAAAAAGGTTGTCATGTTGTGGCTAGTTTTGGCAATATCTCGGCCTCTGGAGGGGTTTATATAGGAGTTGGTGCTGAAAAAATCGTTGCCAATCCAGGAACAATAACAGGCTCCATTGGAGTGATTTTAAGAGGGAACAACCTCTCTAAGCTATTAGAAAAGGTTGGTATTAAATTTGAAACTGTAAAAAGTGGGCTTTACAAAGACATCCTTTCTCCTGACCGCCCTTTATCAGACGAAGAGAGACAATTGCTTCAATCTCTGATTGATAGTAGTTATGAACAATTTGTCTTGGCAGTTTCAAAAGGAAGAAACTTAACAACGGAAGTCGTTAAGAGTTTTGCAGATGGAAGAGTTTTCACTGGAGAGCAAGCCAAAAAATTTGGACTTGTGGATGAAATTGGCGATGAAAATGATGCAAAATTGCTTGCAATAAAAATTGCGAACCTAGATGAAAAAACAAAGCCAATTACCTTTGGCAAAACCAAAAAGAAATTATTAGGGTTTCTGCCAGGAGGAAAATTGATTCATAACCTTTTAAACGCTTTAAATCTAGAGTTGGAGGGGAATGGGCAAATTCTGTGGCTATACAAGCCATAAGCTATGAATTTTCAAAATAAATTTAATTTATGTGCATTAAGGGGTGCAACAACTTCTGAACACAACTCTGTGGAATCAATTACGTCTGCAGTGGATGAATTACTAATTGAATTAGTATCCAGAAATAATTTGATCCCCGATCAAATTATTTCTGTTACTTTCTCTGTAACCAAAGATTTAGATGCTTGTTTCCCCGCGTCTATTGCTAGAAGAAGAGAAGGTTGGGGGGAAATTGCCCTTTTAGACTGTCAACAAATGTTTGTTAAAGACGACTTGGCCAAATGTATTCGTCTACTTGCTTACGTTTCTTTACCAAATGAGCAAACACCTCAAAACCCTTACCTCGGTAAAGCAAAAAATTTAAGGCCAGACCGTTAAAGCGAGTTTTTTTCCCAACAACAGCCTATATTCAGTTGGGTTTACTTTAATGCACTTGAAAAATACTTAAGTGCCTTATAACTATCAACCAAAATAAGTCATGTTCAAAAATCATTCTTTACCAATCGTAAAAAAAATTTTTTTTATTGGATTCTCTGCATTTTTGTTTAGTGCAGGAGCTTATAACTTAGCCCCGAAATCATCAGCATCACCAGGCTTTTTTGAGTACCAATGGTACCCAGAGGAAGGTTATAAAAAACTTAGATACCTTCAATCCTCATCTGAAAGACTTGAAAGAGCAACTTATTACTTTTTTCTTAGGGGTAAAGAAAGAAAATCAGATATCAGCAAATTGACTCTCAGAGTACCTGATTATTTTGAAGCAAAAATTAAGCCTGAAAAACTAAGTTTATGCAAAGTAAAAATTGGTTCTTATACATCAAGAACCCGTTGCGTAGAGAATGTTCCATCAGAGATAAGAATCAATAAGAACCAAACTAAAATTGATATATCCCCACAAAAACCAATTCCGTTAAACAAAGATTCTTACGCAGTGGTAATGAAAATTTTCAATCCCAGAAAAAGAGGTATGTTTCAATTCCAGGCGTTTTCTCAAAATGTTGGAGAAATCGACATCTCAACATATTTAGGAACTTGGAACATAGACGTACAGTGAACTGATAAATTAATTACATATATCTAATCCAATACGAGCATAAATAAAAATGACAAAAAGGACCTTTGGTGGAACTAGTAGAAAAAGGAAAAGAGTCTCTGGATTCAGAGTGAGAATGAGATCTCACACTGGAAGGAGAGTTTTAAGAACTCGTAGAAAACGTGGAAGAGCTCGTTTAACTGTCTAAATAAATCTTCACCTAACAAGGATACTTGTAACAGAAGCGGTTTCTTATGGTTTTGCCAAAACACATGAGACTTAAAGGTCATAAATGTTTTGACTTTATTTACAAGAAGGGAACTAGGTTCTATAGCTCTTCAATGGTTCTAAGAGTTACAAATGCAAATACAAAACTACATTTCAAAGAGAACGACTCCAAAATCAAGCCCCTCATAAAATGTGCAATATCCATAAGCAACAAAGTAAGCAAAAAATCAGTTACAAGAAATAAGCTTCGACGGTTATTTCACCAACATTTGGCTCAAAGACTTTCTAATATCGAACACGAAAAAGAAGTTTGGGCTTTTATTTCTTTGAAACCTTCCTGCATGAAAAATTCTAATATCAATCTTTTGAAAGAATGTGACAAACTGCTCATCAAGGCTGGAATAACAAAATGATAATCAGTCAAAACGAAGACATTTTTTACGAAGGAGGGCCTGCCAGTGGAGACCTCATAATAAATTTAATCGCTGGAATTACGCTGATCGGTCTACCTTTCACTTTCGGAGCTTTAGTAAGAGCTTTTTGGGTCAGATACAAGATAACAACCCGTAGAATATCTGTTACTGGTGGCTGGTTTGGTAGGGATAAAACTCAAGTTGTATATAGTCAAATTGCTGAGATCAGAGCAATTCCAAGAGGGTTAGGATCTTATGGTGATATGGTTTTAGTTTTAAAAGATGGAGCTCGACTTGAAATGAGATCACTCCCAAACTTTCGAGAGACAGAATCTTACATACTTGAAAAAATAGAAAAATCACCTATAAATAAATCCAACAAAGATGTTCAAGGCTTTTCAAACTAATGAGTCCTTACAAATATGTGAGACAAGAACACATCCTCTAAGGCAAACTGGCCTAACAACTTCAACCTTTCTTCCTTAAAAACCGTGATCGGGTACATCTCAGACAATCTACTTATCCCGATCCTAGATTTTTTCTACGGATTAGTTCCAAGTTACGGACTAGCGATTGTCGCACTAACCATAGTTATTCGCTTAGCACTTTTCCCTCTTAGCGCAGGCTCAATCAGAAGCGCGAGAAGGATGAAGATAGCTCAACCTGTTATGCAAAAAAGACAGGCTGAAATCAAAAGCCGCTATGCAAGCAATCCTCAAAAGCAACAGGAAGAATTAGGAAAATTGATGGGTGAATTCGGGAGTCCCTTAGCAGGTTGCCTGCCACTCTTAGTTCAAATGCCAATATTATTTGCTTTATTTGCAACTCTAAGAGGTTCACCTTTTGCTGATGTTCCCTATTTGGTAAACATTAAAGTTCTGCCATCAGACCAAATTGCTGCAGTGGAACCAAAGCCTTTCAAGACAGCGAAGCACTCAATATTCATTACTGAAAAGAACCATTTTCCTGTGGTAGCTTCTCTTCCAGGTGGTACAAAAATCGGTTCAGGTGATTCAGTTAAAATTAATTTACAAACTTTGAGTGGGGATTCATACGTTAACGAACTAAAGAAATATGAAACTGGTTCAAAATTTTCTCCTTCTTGGAAAGTCACAAAAGGAGAAAACATTGTAAAAGTATCCTCTGATGGGACTGTAAATGCACTCAATCCTGGTGATGCAACTGTTGAAGCAAAGATCCCTGGCTTAGCTGCTAAAAGCGGTTTCTTATTTATAAAAGCCCTAGGAAATGTTGGCTTTTATGTAGATGGTGCTATTCACTGGGATATTGCAATTCTAGTAGCAGGGTTTGGATTAACGCTCGTTATCTCTCAGGTACTCTCTGGTAGAGGAATGCCTGTTAACAAACAACAATCAACTGCAAATAAAATTACACCGGTAATGATTACCGGAATGTTTTTATTCTTCCCTTTGCCCGCTGGTGTATTGCTTTATATGGTTATTGCAAATATTTTTCAAGGCTTACAAACTTTTCTGCTTAGCAGAGAATCATTGCCAGACAATTTACAAAAAATACTAGATGATCAACTTAAGCAACAAGATAAACCGGCAGTCTCAGTAACCTCTGAAGTTATATCTGATTCAGGTAGATTACCTTTTGAGCCAAAAAGTAATAAATAGCATTAAGTACAACTTATTATAAAAATTAAGCTTATATAGAACCATATCCATAACTGATGTCTAATTGGGACGAACAACTTGATCTTCTAATTAGAGCGAGAACTCCCATTATTTGGATAAGGAGTAATGAAGAAGAAAGGGTTGAAACTCTTATCAAGAATTCTACTAAAAGGCTTTCTCCTCGAAGACTTGCAACTTGGGATTATATAGATGGAATTGGCAATGTTCTTAATTCTAATAATCTTGGTTCTAGGCAGCCAATGGCAGTACTTGAATGGCTTAAAAAATTGGATGGAAGTTCTCCAACCATACTTTTGTTAAAAGATTTTCACCATTTCTGTGAGGATCCAGGGATTCTTAGAATGCTAAAAAATTTAACTATTGATCTTCGCTCAAAGCCCCATTCAAT
This sequence comes from Prochlorococcus sp. MIT2302, assembly GCF_059772385.1. Classification (NCBI taxonomy): domain Bacteria; kingdom Bacillati; phylum Cyanobacteriota; class Cyanophyceae; order Synechococcales; family Prochlorococcaceae; genus Prochlorococcus; species Prochlorococcus sp. MIT2302. The sequence continues at coordinate 841,854 of NZ_CM186285.1, forward strand.
AATTATCAGTTCTGGATTATGGAGCCCCTCAAATGATTTAGAAGAAGACCTAACTATTCTTGATCTACCCTTACCCAAAGAAAATGAAATTAAAACACTTTTATCAAATATTGCTGAAGCTAGTAATTCTCAATTAGACGAAAATGTCCTTAAAGAACTAACAAATGCATGCGGGGGACTGAGTGAATCAAGGATCCGTAAAGTGGCTGCTAGAGCACTTGCGCAGAGAGGTCAAATTGGTAGAGAAGATTTACTAGAAGTACTAGAAGAGAAACGCCAATCTATTGCTCGTAGCGAAGTACTCGAATATTGCAAAACGAATAAGTCGCCAAGTGATGTTGGTGGTTTGCAAATTTTGAAAGATTGGTTAAGACAAAGGAAACAAGCCTTCTCCGAAGAAGCAAAAGATTTTGGATTGCCTTTACCTAAAGGGGTTTTACTCGTTGGTCCTCAAGGGACAGGCAAAACTCTCGTAGCGAAAGCGATTGCGAATAGCTGGTCTATGCCTTTATTAAGACTTGATGTAGGGAGATTATTTGCTGGTTTAGTGGGAGCCAGTGAAGCAAGGACAAGAGAGACTATTCAGCGAGCTGAAGCTATGGCACCTTGCATTTTATGGATTGACGAAATTGATAAAGCTTTTGGCGGTGATGGAAGAAGTGACGGAGGAACAAGTCAAAGAGTGCTTGCAAATATTCTCACTTGGATGTCAGAGAAAACTTCTTCTGTTTTTCTCGTAGCCACTGCAAATGGAATAGATAAGCTACCTGCTGAGCTCTTAAGGAAAGGAAGATTTGATGAAATTTTCATGCTTGAGTTACCCTCTAGAAATGAAAGACATAGCATTCTTGAACTTCATCTTCAGAAAAGAAGACCTAATTTAAAAATTGATTTAAGTGCTACTGTCGATAGAACAGAAGGATTCTCTGGTGCAGAATTAGAACAAGCCGTGATTGAGGCAATGTATTTTGCATTTGCAGAGAAAAGAGAACTTGTAGAAGGTGATTTAATTCTCGCCTCAAGTCAACTAGTTCCTCTCTCTAGAACAGCAAGAGAGCAACTTGAGTCTCTTAGAGAGTGGGCCTCTAGCGGAAGAGCGAGAGCATCATCTCCAAAACTTTTTTAGATTTTTCTTGTTATTAACTTAATTAATCAAAAAAAGTTCTTAAATTTAGAAGAAATTAATACTCGTGATTATTTTTATGAACAATTAACGATTAGGCTAAAAGAACTTTAATATTTATATAGTGATAGACCTTAGACTACTAAGAGAAAATCCAAATTTAATTGCAGAGGGACTTAAATCAAGAGGAATGGATATTGATTTAGGGGAACTTCAAAAATCATGCAAAGATCTTAAAGAACTTGAAGAAAAAAGAAATTCACTGCAAGCAGAGGGAAATTTAATTGGGAAAGAGGTTGGACAAAAAATAAAACAAGGCTTTTCTCAAGATTCTGAAGAGATTTCAAATCTTCGCATTAAGGGCAATAAAATCAAACAACAAGTTGGAATTATTGAAGAGGAAGAAAAATCGATTTCAACTCAATTAAATGAACGAATTCTTTGCTTACCTAACCTTCCAGAAAAGGATTCTCTTATAGGGAAAGACGAAAAAGATAACAAGGAAATCAGAAGATGGGGTGGGCCTATTTCAGGAAATAATTTAAAAGAACATTGGGAAATTGCTAGTAAATTAAACCTTTGGGATAGCGAGAGATCTTCAGTAATAGCAAAAAGTAGATTTGTCACCCTTTTCAACCAAGCTGCAAAACTTGAAAGATCACTTATAAATTTCATGCTTGATTTACATGTTAAAAAAGGATATTTAGAAGTTCTTCCACCAGCCCTTGTAAACACTGCTAGTCTTACTGGATCCGGGCAATTACCAAAATTTGCAGAAGAAAGTTTTCGTTGTGCTGATGATGATTTATGGCTAACTCCCACAGCTGAAGTCCCAATAACGTCTCTCCATCGTGGTGAGATCATCCCTCAAGATATGCTTCCATTAAAATACGTAGCATATAGTCCCTGTTTTAGAAGAGAAGCTGGAAGCTACGGTAGAGATACCAGAGGTCTAATCAGACTTCACCAATTCAATAAAGTCGAACTATATTGGTTTTCCTCACCAGATAAATCTAAAGAAGCTCTAGAACAAATCACATCTGATGCAGAATCTATATTGCAGCAACTCGAACTGCCTTATCGAGTAATTCAACTTTGTACAGGAGACTTAGGCTTCTCAGCAAAAAAAACTTATGATTTGGAGGTTTGGCTTCCTGGCGCTAATACGTTTAGAGAAATATCTAGTTGCAGCAACTGTGGAGATTTTCAAGCTAGACGTTCCTCAATACGAACAAAAGATAACAATAAAAAAAATGTACTTTTGCATACTTTGAATGGAAGTGGATTAGCCATAGGACGCACTATGGCTGCGATTTTGGAGAATGGTCAGCAACCTGATGGAAGTATCAATTTACCAAAAGCCTTAATACCTTACTTCGGTTCGAACAAATTACAGCCAGAATAACTCAATCAAAATCTAATTAATGAACGTTCTTTTATCTATAGCTGTATTGGGCCTTCTGATTTTTTTTCACGAGTCTGGTCATTTTTTAGCAGCAGTGCTTCAAAAAATCAAAGTAAGTGGTTTTTCAATTGGTTTTGGACCAGCTCTTTTGAAAAAGGAAATAAATGGAATTACCTATTCACTAAGATCGCTTCCTTTAGGGGGATTCGTATCATTTCCTGATGAAGAAACAGATTCATTAGTTCAATCCAATGACCCCGATTTATTAAAGAACAGACCAATTTACCAAAGAGCAATAGTTATCTCAGCGGGTGTAGTGGCAAATTTATTACTCGCTTGGATAGTACTAATTGGTCAAGCAAGCTTAATAGGGATTCCTAATCAACCTGAACCAGGGGTAATAATCATGGGAATTCAGCCAGATGAGCCTGCGTTCAATTCAGGATTAGTAGCTGGAGACCAAATAATGAGCGTAAACGGTCGAGCATTAGGCAGCGGCAAAGAAGGAATTATGGATTTAGTCAATATCATTCAGACATCATCCGGGGAAGAATTACTTTTTGAGAGAGTCAATAATGGAGAAAGCGAGACAATTTCTATAATCCCAGCTGAAAACGAAGGGAATGGAAGGATAGGAGCTCAATTGCAACCAAATCTTCCAAATGAAGTATCTAAAGCAAAGAATATTGGTGAAATATTTAATAGCTCTAATTCACAATTCTATGAATTACTTAGTCGAACTGTTATTGGCTACAAAAGTTTGATTACTAATTTCTCTTCAACTGCTCAGCAGCTAAGTGGACCAGTCAAAATTGTTGAAATTGGTGCCCAGCTTTCTGAACAAGGTGGCTCAGGTCTTGTACTTTTTTCTGCTTTGGTTTCAATAAATCTTGCAGTTCTTAACTCATTACCTTTACCTCTTCTAGACGGAGGACAATTAGTTCTTCTAATACTAGAGAGTATTCGCGGAAAACCAGTTCCTGAAAAAATTCAATTGGCTTTTATGCAATCTGGATTTGTCTTACTTGTAGGCTTAAGTGTTGTTTTGATAATCCGAGATACGACACAGCTATCTTTAGTTCAGCAGTTTGTGCACAGGTAATAGAATTAAATTTTAGATAATTTTTAATTTGAAAAAGTATTTTGAATATAATTTTACTCCAATTACTAAAAACAATCAGGCAAGGAGTTAAAATGTTTTCTAAACAAGCTGAATAAGCCCATTAATGGCAAAAAAGTCAATGATAGCGCGTGACGTAAAGCGCAAAAAACTTGTAGAAAGATACGCAGCAAAGCGTAAAACTCTAATTGATGCTTTCAAATCAGCAAAAGATCCCATGGAAAGACTAGAAATCCATAGAAAGATTCAAGCTTTGCCAAGAAATTGTGCACCTAATAGAATTAGAAATCGTTGTTGGGCGACGGGTAAGCCAAGAGGAGTTTATAGAGATTTTGGCCTATGCAGAAATCAACTTAGATCAAGAGCTCATAACGGGGAATTACCAGGAGTAGTAAAATCAAGCTGGTAAAAATTAACAGTAAATTGATTCATACCTAGAAGTGGGAAGATTATATCTCCCGCTTTTTTTTTAGTTTTATAGTTTCAGTAATTGTGGTAAATGTTTCCTCTAGGAAACAAATCTATCGAGTTTTTTACTCAATTAGTCCCATTAAGTGTAAGAATGTCATAAGACAAAAAGCTATAAAGGCACGTGCAAGGTCAGACAAAATCCGTTTCCTTCGATGGTAGAGAGATAAAGCTCACTACAGGGAGATTTGCTCCACAGGCTGGTGGTTCAGTAATGATTGAGTGTGGAGACACCTCCGTTCTAGTAACAGCAACAAAATCGACAGGGCGAGAGGGAGTTGATTTCCTACCTTTAATGTGCGAGTACGAAGAAAGGCTTTACGCAGCAGGGAGGATTCCAGGAAGTTTTATGCGTCGTGAAGGACGTCCTCCTGAAAGAGCAACTTTAATTTCAAGACTTATTGATCGTCCAATGAGACCTCTTTTCCCTGGTTGGATGAGAGACGACATACAAATAGTTGCAACATGTCTTTCCTTAGATGAAAGAGTTCCAGCAGATGTGTTAGCTGTAACTGGAGCTTCAATGGCAACATTAATTGCAGGTATTCCTTTCCAGGGACCTATGGCTGCTGTTCGCGTTGGGCTCTTAGGAGATGACTTTGTCCTCAATCCAAGTTATAGAGAAATTGAAAGAGGTGATCTCGATCTAGTAGTTGCCGGGACTCCAGATGGTGTAGTAATGGTGGAAGCAGGAGCAAATCAACTATCAGAACAAGATGTTATTGAAGCAATTGATTTTGGCTATGAAGCCATAACTGAATTAATCAATGCGCAAAAGGAAGTTTTGAAAGAATCAGGCATCCAGCAAGAGATTCCTGAACCACCTGAAGTTGATGACACAATTTCAATCTATCTAGACAAAAACTGTACAAAATCAATTAGTGAAGTTCTAAAAAACTTTGATCAAACAAAAGAGGAGAGAGACAATAAGATTGAAGAAATAAAGACCAATGTTTCATCAAAAATAGAAGGGCTAAAAGATGATAATGCTGTAAAAAAATCTCTTTCATCAAATAACAAACTCTTAGATAATAGTTATAAAGCTTTAACCAAAAAGTTGATGAGAGAACAGATAATTAAGGAAGGGAAAAGGGTCGATGGTAGAGAATTAAATGAAGTAAGATCAATAGAAGCAGACGCCGCAGTATTACCCAATAGAGTCCATGGATCAGCCCTGTTTCAAAGAGGTTTAACACAAGTTCTCTCTACAGCAACATTAGGTACACCAAGCGATGCCCAAGAGATGGACGATCTAAACCCTAATACTGATAAGACCTACATACACCATTACAATTTTCCACCTTACTCAGTTGGAGAAACTAGACCAATGAGAACTCCAGGCAGGAGAGAAATTGGTCATGGAGCTCTAGCCGAAAGAGCCTTAATTCCTGTTCTTCCTGCAAAAGATACTTTCCCATATGTATTAAGAGTAGTAAGCGAAGTCTTGAGTTCAAATGGCTCTACTTCAATGGCTTCAGTATGCGGAAGTACCCTAGCCCTTATGGATGCAGGCGTTCCTTTAAAAGCTCCAGTGGGTGGAGCAGCTATGGGTCTAATTAAAGAAGGCAAAGAAGTGAGAATCTTAACTGATATTCAAGGAATAGAAGACTTTCTTGGAGATATGGATTTCAAAGTTGCAGGGACAGAAAAAGGAATTACAGCCTTACAAATGGATATGAAGATAACTGGTTTACCAATAGAGACAATTGGAGAAGCGATCAACCAAGCCCTTCCTGCAAGGACTCATATTTTAGGAAAAATGTTAGAGGCCATTGAGACACCAAAGGAAAATCTTTCACCTCATGCTCCAAGGCTTTTGAGTTTTAGAATTGACCCTGAACTAATTGGGACTGTAATAGGTCCAGGTGGAAGAACAATAAAAGGTATTACAGAAAGAACTAACACAAAAATCGATATTGAAGATGGTGGAATAGTGACTATTGCCTCTCATGATGGAGCTGCCGCAGAGGAAGCTCAAAGAATTATTGAAGGTTTGACAAGAAAAGTTCATGAAGGGGAAATATTCTCTGGTTCAATTACTCGGATTATTCCCATTGGTGCATTCGTAGAAATTCTTCCCGGGAAAGAAGGAATGATACATATTTCTCAATTATCTGAGGCAAGAGTAGAAAAAGTTGAAGATGTTGTAAAAGTGGGAGATCAAGTAACTGTAAGAGTTAGAGAAATAGATAATCGTGGTCGCATTAATCTGAGCTTAAGAGGGGTTCCTCAAAATGGCGGTATGAATAATTATCCTGAACCAACTCCAACACCAGTAGCTCCTCTTACTTAAACAAATTAGACAATATATTCAGCTATTTTTCAAGAGAAAAACTCCATAGCCTTCTGACAAATCTTTTGATGAGACTTTCCATGGCTTGCTATTAGGCAACCCGACTGAGAGTAGGTTGGATTTTGATAAATCAAATTTGTTCCATCTGCATGAGAAAATTCTCCACCAGCCGCCTCTATAAGTGCGTGTGGAGCGGCCATATCCCAATCTTTTGGTGAGGTTTTTCCAGATAGGGAGATATAAACATCTGCATCTCCTCTCAAAATTGATGCGACTTTGCAACCTACACTCCCTAATTTTTTTGTTTTAGCAAAGCACAAACTTGAAATTAGATTTAGAAGTTTTGTTTGCTGATGATTTTTACTTGATACGAGAATTAATTCAGATAATTTTTCCCTATCACTAAAAGAAATTTGATATTTATTACCATTTCGATTTTCATACCAAGCACCACTTCCAACAATACCAATCCAAAGCTCATTTCTTTCAGGGATCAAAACTATCCCGATTTTTGGCTTTTTTTTGTGCACCAAAGCAATATGAACAGCATAGTTTTCAGATCCTTGAAGAAAATCTTTTGTCCCATCCAGTGGATCAATAATCCAACACCAATTTTTTTTATAATGAGATCCTTGAAAAGTTTTTTCCTTAGAGGTTTCTTCGCTTAAAATATCCCAATCTTTATAAGAGAGATTATCCTTCAAACCAGAGATCAATAATTCATTAACAGCCATATCAGCTGCTGAGACAGGACCATCTCCACCTTCCTCTACAGTTAAAGATTTTGGAAAGCCATAAGGAGGTTCTTGTCCTCGCGCATAAGCCATCAAAACATCAGCTGCAGCCCAGCTAACCTTTCTAAGTTCATCCAACAAAGTAGCTAATTCAACACCTTCTGGTAAATAACTTTTATTTGACATAATGAATTTAATTGATGATCACCAGCCTCAACAAGAAAGATTAGAACCTTGCCCAGGGACTCTTTACTTAGTAGGGACGCCTATAGGTAACTTAGGTGATTTATCTGAAAGGGCAAAGTCTATTCTCAAACAGGTGTCACTCATAGCCTGCGAGGATACTCGGAGGAGTGGGCAACTTTTGAAGAAAATAGAATCTAAAGTACCTCTAATTAGCTATCACAAACACAATTTAAAAAGTCGACTATCTCAATTATTAGAGATCCTAGAAAACAAAGGAAGTATTGCTTTAATTAGTGATGCGGGCTTACCAGGAATAAATGATCCAGGAGAAGAGCTTGTTAAGGCAGTACGAGAAAATAGTTACGAAGTGATTTGCATCCCTGGTCCCTGTGCCGCAACAACAGCATTAGTAATAAGTGGCTTACCTTCAAAAAGATTTTGTTTTGAAGGATTTCTTCCGAAAAAACAAAGTATTAGAAAAAAACTTTTAGAAGATATTGCTAAAGAAAAAAGAACAACAATAATCTATGAATCTCCTCATCAGTTAATAAAACTTTTAGAAGATTTATCTATTTCATGCGGAAAAGAACGCCCTATTCGAATAGCGAGAGAACTTACAAAAATACATGAAGAATCAATTGGAGAAACTATAGAAGAAGTGCTTAAATATTTCATTATAAATAGACCAAGAGGTGAATTCACAATTGTTCTGGGAGGTAACAATAATAAGCAAGAGACTAAAATCAGTGAATCGGAAGCATTGAATAAACTCAATATATTAATCAGGCAAGGTGAAAAATCTAATATAGCCGCGAGAAAAGTAGCTGAAGAAACAGGCTATACAAAGAAATGGCTTTATTCCAAATTACATAAGAAACTTGACAAATAAACTTTTTCGACCAAAGCTAATTAAATATTTATTCTGATCAAAAGCTTGTCTATATGTTTCTTAGATTTCAACTTTTAACTCTAAATATTGGTACATCAATTTTACTAATTTTATTCCTATGCCTTGGATCACAAAATCTAGGTAAGAAACATAGTTTAAATTTTTTATTGAATAAAACTGTTCCTATCCCAATTGGATTCCTTATAGGAACTTCATTCACCATAGGAGTAATCACAGGGGGGATTACTTCAGTATCAATGGTTAATAATAAAGTTAATGAGAAAAAATAAGTTCAAAAGGAACTAATTATCCAAAGCTATTATCGAGTCTTCGAGTATTAATCTTGTAATTCCCTTGGAAATTAAATAAGGTTTTGAGATCTTAAAAACAGATGTATTAGGAATTTTAATTACTCGTTGGTTTTTGGAACAACTTCTTTTAGCAGCGCGTTGGTTCAAAAATAACAAAATTGCATTTCTTTTTAATTCATTCTCCGGCAAAAAACTCCACTCGGACAAATCAGATATGGCTTTAATTTCTAGCTCAACTTTTTTATCTACGAGCATATAAACAATCTCAGGGAGGCTTTCTTGATTGAGTATCTCAAAATCTAATTGTTTCTTTTCGAAATCAAAGCTAGAGATCAAAGGAACTATTTCCTCAAAGTTATTATCAGAATTCTTATCTGTTTTTTTTATATCAGGTTTTTCAAAATTTTTAGGTTCAGAGAGAGGGAGGTCCTCAACGGGTAGAAAGGCTATCTCCTCAAAATCAGAATTCTTAAAATCATGATCAATATTTATGGTTTTTTCTTCCTCATCAACTTTTTCTGGGGTAGAAATAAAAGAATTTGTTTTATCAAAGTCTTCATGATTTCCATTAGAACTTTCAACATGAACCGGCTCTAAGTTTTTATTACTGCTCTTTAATCTTTGTTTCTTTAGCAATTTGTATTCAACATCTGAAAGTAGCGTCTTCACGGTTCTATTTATAGTATTTGAGCTGCAATTATATTTTTCTGCAAGTATGTTAGTATTCTCACCAGCTTGATAAGCTTTTAAAATTTCTTCTTTCTGAATCTTTGTTAGCCTTCTTGAAATCATATCGATTAGCTTAATACATCTAAGATAAAACCTAATGATGAACTTTTCCTAAGCTCATACTGGAATTACTTCATAAAAATTCAATAAGCTTTAACACATATTAAATCCTCATAACCACAAAAAATAATTAATCAGTTGCTGATCTGCTTAAATCTGGTTGTAGATGTCTACTTAAGTATGTAATCTTAGAAAGTTGATTTTGCTGTTATTTTTAGCGAACAGGTTTTTCGCACAAATAACTAAAAATCTTCCTGCTCCCTTAGCTCAGCTGGATAGAGCAACTGCCTTCTAAGCAGTGGGCCGCAAGTTCGAATCTTGCAGGGAGCGTCTGCAAAAGCCGTAATAGCAAAATCCAATCAAAGAACTTCATAAAAATAATATTTATAAACTCATATTTCATTCAAAAACAAAAAAAATTTAATTTTTAATTCAAACCTAAAGACTATTTTATTTATTGAATATGCAATTATTTTGACATCGTATATTTTAAATTTATTCAAAGTTTTCACTCTTCAACTCTAAAAATATCATATTAATTCCATTCTTTTTTATTTATATATTGAAGCATTACTTTTAATACATCTCTTAGAGGTTATTTAATACCAAAAATATAATCTTTAAATATTACAAACCATCTCCTTGCAATCGAATAGAGAAAATAGAAAAATCCAAAAAGGTTTTCTTTCTATATCTCATTTAAAATTAAAACATTTTCTATTTCAAGAACTATTGAAAGATTTTATCATTTTAAAACACAAGGATGAAAACACCTGGGCTAGCCCCGCGAACCCATTTATCCCCCAAAGGAAGATTATTTTATGAGAAATTGTTTTGTATCTTTACCAAGATCTATAAATAAATCTCCCTAAGAACTCTCTTAAAGCAATCGAACTTCTGTTAAGACTTCCAGAATTAGGTATCCATTGATAAGGGCTTTGCCATCGAGACATCTTGGAAGTTTTGAAATCTACGGGAAAAGGAAAGACAAGAAATCCCTGCCGCTCAAATAACTTTTTTGCTCGTTTCATATGAAAAGCACTAGTAACAAGAAGAATCTTTGATGAAGAATTTATTTGATTTAAATTTCTTCTTATTTCTATAGCTTCTTGTGCGGTATTTAATATTTTTTCAGTTGTCGATATTGCATCCATAGGGATTCCCATTGCTATCGCGTGTTCTTTATACAAAGTTCCTTCATCCTTCGATTCCGCACCATAGGGAGTCGTTCCGCCTGTAAAAAATAATCTTGGAGCTTTTTTCTTTTGAAATAGGCTTATCCCAGCAAAGTATCTATCAGGGTCTCCCCATTCAAAAACATTGGTTTTCCCAGGAGCCTTAGGTCTTCCTCCACCGCTTAAAACGATAATCGCATCAGCAGTTGGTGCATCATTTTCATCTATTCTTTGCCATGGATATTCAACTAATTTCCATAGTAAATCTGCCACAAAACCAATACTGAATGTCCAAAGAAATAAGATTACAAAAAAAATATGCTTCTTCGCTGGTTCCTTGAAATTGAGAAGTAGATAAAATATGCTAAATCCCAAAGGGAGTATGAATAGCGGTAATAGCTTGCTTAGGAGGTACGTTTTAACGAAAAGCAGTTATAAGTAGTTTAAAAATAATTAGCAATTCATTCAAATAAATTGGATCTTTTATAACTTTATTTAAGACAATATAAAAAATTTAATAAAGAAGCTCAATCAGAGCTTTCCTATAAATTTAAAAGGATGGAGCCAAGCGGACTCGAACCGCTGACCCCCTGCATGCCATAAAGGTATTCAGCAAGGATAGGTCGAGATAGGAGGATTGATACCTTGATGGGATTCCTGATATATTTAAACTTGAACTGAGATCTTATTTAATTGAAATTTGTATTTGAATAATTGTCCTTCTAATACTCTAATTTTTTTCTTGAGCTTAATATTTTCAATAAAAAGGTTTTTAAACTTTTCAATCTTTTCTTCATCATTCATATTATCGGCAGATAATTTTGCTTTCTCAATTAATTCATCAATAGTTTGTTTTGTTGATCTAGGCTTTCTAAGAAAAAAAGATAAATCACTTTCTGTATATTTCTTTTCTAGATTTAAATGCTTTTCTATTTTAACTCTTACAGAGGGTTCTACTTTTCCAATCCTTGCCAAGGTTCTTGCTGAAACTTGAGTTAAAGCAGCTTCTGGTATAGAACTATTTGCTAACCAGTTTTCATAAGCCGAAGCTAAATCTCTTGCGACTCTGCCAGGAACGACTAAAGCACCTGAATCAGTCAATTCAACCCAGTTCTTATTCCTAACTAAATTCTTTGCTTGAGACAATAATTTGGCTACTTGAAGTATAGATTTCCCTGCTTTTTCTAACTCCTTATTTGTCTCATCTATTTTTACTGATAATTCTATTTCTTTTCTTTTATCTAATCCGTACTTTCTTGCTAAACCTGAATGATTTAGTTTATCTAATTGGTCATCATTCATAAACTTCTAACCATCTACTCTAATACGTTAGCTAGCTACGATAGATTGTCTAGTTAGTGAACCTTGGGCTTTGAACAATTCGTCCAAAATGAAGCTTTAGCTCTTTAAGTCTTTATGAGTAAAATGCACTAACTTTTGCACTAATTTTATTTAAGACGAGATTTAAGACCTTTGAGATTGAGCCTCTAAACCCTTTTATCCAAATGCTTTTAAAGAATGGAGCCAAGCGGACTCGAACCGCTGACCCCCTGCATGCCATGCAGGTGCTCTACCAGCTGAGCTATGGCCCCAAGCGTGTGAAACGGCAGCAATATCAAGCAGTTGGGAAGATTTAGAAAAATCAGATGGCTTACTTGATAGCATCTAATAATAGCTTATAGTTTACTAATTAAGTTAATAAAAAATTAATATAATAAGTACCAAAAAAAACTCTAGTGACTTTTAATAAAAATTCAACTCAAATATCAAATGTTCTAGTAATAGGTTGTGGTGGTGCAGGTTTAAGGTCAGCCATAGAGGTTAAAAAAGCTGGTCTTGATGTGTATATCCTTGGGAAAAGGCCTAGAACCGATTCCCACACTGTCTTGGCGGCCGGTGGAATTAATGCAGCTTTTGGAAACTTAGATATTGAAGACTCATGGGAACAACATTTTGTTGATACGTATTTGGAAGGATATGGAATTGGAGATCCTTCAAAGATTGAGATAATGGCAAAAGAAGCACCTTCTCTAGTTAGAGAAATAGATACATGGGGTGCTAACTTCGCGAAACTAGAAAATGGCAACTTTGACCAAAGATATTTTGGTGCTCATAAATTTCGCAGAACATGCTTCTCAGGAGATTTCACAGGGTTCTCAATACTAAAAACACTTCTTAAAAAGGCTGATGATTTAAAGATCCCTATTTATGACTCGGAGTATGTTACTGAACTTTTGATAAAAAAAGATATTTGTTTTGGAGCAATGTCATTTAATACATTTTCAGCTGAAAGAACAATTCATTTAGCTGATGCAGTTATTCTTTGTACTGGAGGACATACAAGAATATGGAAGAAAAGTTCTTCTAGAAAAAAAGAAAATACAGGAGATGGATATTATTTAGCACTCAATGCAGGTTGTAAGTTAGTAGATATGGAAATGGTACAATTTCATCCTTCTGGCATGCTATTTCCGGAAGAGATTGAAGGCACTTTAGTTACAGAAGCTGTAAGAGGCGAGGGAGGAAAACTATTTAACAATAAGGGAGAAAGATTTATGATTAATTATGATAAAGAGAGAATGGAACTTTCTACTAGAGACAAAGTTGCCATAGCTAACTATAAAGAAATTATAGAAGGAAGAGGTACAAAGAAAGGAGGTGTCTTCTTGGATATTAGTCACAAAAGTAAAGAATTTATCCTAGAAAAATTACCAAGTATATATAGACAATTTCTTGAAGCACAAATGCTTGATATTTCAAAATCACCAATGGAAGTAGCTCCAACTGCTCACTATTCTATGGGAGGTATTTTAGTTAACCCAAATAATTTATCCACTTCAGTGGAAGGGTTATTTGCAGCAGGAGAAGTTGCAGGAGGTCTTCATGGCGCAAATCGCTTAGGCGGAAACTCACTGGCTGAAATACTTATCTTTGGGAAACGCGCAGGCTTAGCCAGTGTAGATTATTCAAGAAAATTAAATCAACAAGAACGGTCAACCAAAGTGATAGATTTAGCACACGAAAATATAAACAAATTTATAAAAGATGGGAACGAATTGGTAAGACCTTTACAGTATGAGTTGCGCCAAATAATGTGGGAAAATTGTGGAGTTATAAAAAGCAAGGATTTACTTAATAACGGTCTTGAGAAAATTAGAATTATTCAAACAAAATTAAAAGATATAGATATAAGAATAAACGAACATAGTTGCGAAGACCTGGCTCTGATTTTCGATTTGCAATCTTCATTGATAAGTGCTAGTGCAACAATCCTTTCAGCACTTGAAAGGAAAGAAAGCCGAGGTGCTCATCAAAGAAGCGATTTCCAGGAGACCGAGACTTCTTGTGAGTTTAATTGTCTAATACAAATGGATCTAACTTCTCAAGAACTCAAAGTTTCTAAATCACCATTAAAAAAGTTAACTAAACCTCTGCAAAACCTTATAAATGGTGCAGTTAGAGAGGTGAATTTCAAAAACAAATTACTTGAATAACCTGTCTAAAAAGTTATCTCCTTTTTAGTTCCTAATTTGAGGAAATTTCGGTAACAATAAAACCTAAGAGTAGATAGGTACTCATGTATTTCCTTTATCCACGAATTATTGAAAAAGTACCTATCGAACCATTTAAAATTAAAAATCCATATTCCCTCTTGAGTTGTATTGAGAGTTAGCAGCTAATCCAGCCAATGAAATTATTTATCTTACACAGGCAGCGAAACCTCTTAATTGGTTATTAATGAGTCCTTTTTACAGACCTTGTTAAAGATTTACTAACATTTTTGCCACCATTTGCGGCCGCTCAATATAGATCTCTTAAAGTCTTGAACGATCAAATCCATTGCCTTGGCTTTGCTCCTACGAGCTTTTCTTATACTTAATTCATACTTTTTGGTCAATCGGGTCGTTACTACGTTGCAACTGTGAGCTTGCATAAGCAAACCAACAGCAAAACATGCTCTTAATTCCATCTCTTTTTTATTAGTTTTAATCAAATCAGAGGCTGACGCTTAGCCCTGCTGCCCTTTTTCACATCAGAGGGTTTTTCAATATAGGTGATGTATCGAATGAACTCGCATCCCCTTCAGACAGGATGTCTAATCGCTTTTAAATTTTATGCTTTATTACTTTGGTACTAACTCATTAAAATGATTTCCCGTAAATTAAGTTGCGATCAATTATTTCGCAAATCCACAAAGTTAAGTAAAATGCTTAAGGAATCTTTTTTCAGTTTTGAACATAAAAGAAATAAACCAATTCCAATCGCTTTCGATAAAGATTGTGGGTTTCCTTTGTCTGTCAAGTTTTATAAATGTGCAAGCCCAACAAGTTTTCACAGAAAAAACAACTGATATTGATACATCATATCTAGAATCAAAAAACCAACTTAGAGATTATATTTTAGATACTGGAGACACTTTAGATATAAAATTTATTAATGCGCCTAATCTTTCCGGGTCATATCGCATTGACGAACAAGGAGAAATATTTTTAAAAAGAATAAAATATACTTATGTAAGAGGCTTAACCATTAAAGAACTTACTCACTTACTTGAAGAGCGATATAAGGAGTTCCTTATAAATCCAGAAATAAATATTATTATTAGTCAATATAAACCTATTAGAGTTGCTATAAAAGGAGAAGTAAGATCACCTGGATTAATAATATTTCCGTCTTTTATTTCAACAAATATAAAAACAATACTTGCTCCTTCAAATACAGAAAAATCAAACTTAGATTCCGAGATATTTCCAACTGAAAGCTCTACTAAATCAAACATTTTCAATAATACTATTAAAAGAGATAATGATTATTTAACTACCCTTTCAAATGCAATTCAAGGTGCAGGTGGATTAACATCTTCTAGTGATATCTCTAAGATAGAAATAATCAGAGATATACCTATTGGGAGAGGAGGAGGCAAAAAAAGAGCCATAATTGATTTCCGATCTTATACAAAATATGCAGACACCAGAAATGATATTCGACTATTTGATGGAGACTCTATTTTGATACCTAAACTTAAAATAAAAGATAAAACAATCGTTCCAAATTCAATACTCTCTGGACTATCTCCCAGATTTATAAATGTAGAAATTAATGGTCAAATAGAAAACCCTGGGAATGTAAAAATCCCCATTGAAGGGAGTCTTTCAGATCTAATGAATTTAACAGGTCCAAGGAAACCTCTTGCAGGCAAAGTATTTTTAATACGATACAATCAAGATGGTACATTATTAAGGAAGAATATCAAATACTCCTCAAATGCCTCCCCAGGCACTAGTCAAAATCCCTATTTATTATCAGGAGATTTAATAACTATTAAAAATAGTATTTTAGGAAGGACTTCGGAAACAATTAACGCAATTACCAGACCTATTATAGGTATTTATTCAACCAAAGAATTATACGAAAACATTACTGGCAATTGATTCAATTCTATATAATTGGTTCTTATTTAATTTGATCATATTTAATTTTTGGTCGTTTGCGAATCATTTATTTATAACCTTCCGGATTTAAAGATTGCCATTTCCAACCATCCAAGCACATTTCCTCTAAATTTCTTTTTGGTGACCAATTTAAGCATGAAACAGCCAGACAATTATCTGCAATTACTGTGCATGAATCACCAATTCTTCTACTAGAAAATTTCTTAGATATTTTTATATTGTTTACTTTCTCAAATGTATCTATAAGTTCTAATACACTCGTTCCTAAACCTGTACCCAGATTTAGATTAATTATTTTATCTTCAAAATTATTTAAATACTCTAAAGCAGCAATATGACCTTCTGCTAAATCCATAACATGAATATAATCTCTTATACAAGTTCCATCTAAGGTAGGCCAATCTTTACCAAAAACAGTCAACTCATCAAAAATGCCAGCAGCTACTTTAGTAATATAAGGGAAAATATTAGTAGGGATACCCATAGGGGCTTCCCCTATCATCCCAGAAGGATGGGCCCCGATAGGATTAAAATATCGAAGATTAGCAATTTTCCATTTATCGGTATGGCTATTATATATATCATTTAGAATTTGCTCTATAGCTACTTTTGTTCTTCCATAGGGATTAATTGGTTGAATATCTGCATTCTCTTTAAGGGGTAAACCATTTGAGAGTCCATAAATAGTTGCACTACTACTGAATACAATTGTTCGACAATTATATTTATCCATTACTCTCAATAGATTAATCGAACCATGTACATTTACATCCCAATAAATTAAAGGAAGAAGCGCAGAATCTTTTACTGATTTTTGTCCTGCTAAGTGCATCACAGCTTGAATAGGGTTACCCAAATCTTGATATCTAAGAAATAATTTATCTAATGAATATTCATCTCTGATATCAGCTATTTCTATATCAATACCAATATTTTTTACTCTATTATTTTTTTTTAAAATATCAAGAACTCTTTGAAGAGACTTCTTATGACTATTAATGTAGGAATCAATTACTGTTATATCATAACCTTTTTCTTGCAGAGCAAGACATGTATGGCTTCCTATAAAACCTGCTCCACCAGTAACTAAAATCCTCATATACGAGACTAAGCTTTATAAATCAATTGTTACTGTATTATAGTAGTCTGATGTTAAATTTTATTTTTTAAAGTATATTTAAATTTAATTATAAAATATCTATATCAATGTATCTCAATTTTTATAATAATTAAGATACCATTTTGCAAATTTATGAACACCAATTTCTATTGAAGTTGAGGGTTTGAAATTCACCCAATTCTCTAATAAATTCGTTTTCGCAGAAGTGGATTCAACATCACCCGGCTGCATTGGTAAGAAATTCTTTATAGATTTCACACCAAGCTCATTTTCTAATACCTCAATAAATTTAAGTAATTCAATTGGATCACTATTACCTATATTAAATATTCTAAAAGGAGCAAAGGAAGTAGATTGATTTGGATTTAGATAATTAAATGTATTGTCAATACAGGCAGGTTTATAACAACATCTATAAACTCCTTCAACGATATCATCGATATAAGTGAAATCCCGCTTCATTCTTCCATAATTGAAAACATTAATTGGTTGTCTATTTAGAATAGATTTCGCGAAAATCATTGGTGCCATATCAGGACGCCCCCATGGACCATAAACAGTAAAGAATCTTAGTCCAGTGCAAGGTATTCCATAAAGATGACTATAAGAATGCGCAATCAATTCATTAGCTTTTTTAGTAGAGGCATACAAACTTACCGGATGATTTACAGATTGAGATTCACAAAAAGGTAAGTTCTTGTTACCTCCATATACTGAACTACTTGAAGCAAAAATGAAATTATCAACAGAATGATAGCGACATTGTTCAAGCAAATTAGAGAACCCAACTAAATTGCTCTGAATATAAGCAGATGGATTTTCCAGGGAATATCTAACTCCTGCTTGTGCGGCAAGATTAACTACAATCTGAGGAGAATGAGTGTTGAAAATATCATTAAGAGAAGATTCATTTTCCAGCGATGACTTATAAAATTTCCATTTACCAGAAGACTTTTCAGAGACCGCTGTAATTTCTTTTAGACGTGAATCTTTTAAATTAATGTTGTAGTACGAATTCAAATCATCAATACCTATTACATTTTCTCCATTTTCTAGTAAACGAATTGCCAATGCAGCACCAATAAAACCAGCAGCTCCGGTAACTAATATACTTTTTTTCATGTTTGAAATTCTTTGATATTAATAATATTCCATGAACTGATTATTTCAAAGATCTTAACTCTGAATTTACATATTTAAGAAGATTCAGAGGAAAAATCAAATATTAATCTTAGGTAAATAAAAAAAAATGTATAAAAAAATTATTGAATAATTCTTATATAATTATTGAACAAATTAAAGTCAAATAATAATTAATTGTTTTCACCTCAATTGATATTAATAATATCAATTGAGGTGAATTTTCATAAAAGTATTTTCCCACTGATCTTCTGAAAGATTTAATGGATAATCACATTTATCAACGACCGCAATAGAAACTTTGTCAACTATGGACTTATTATCAATATTTTCAAATCCTTTCTTCTTATTAAAAATAGCCATACTCTCCTTCATGGCAAAATTTACTGCACTTTCCTGAGATAAACCAAAACCAACTCCATTACAAAATTTTTTTGAAAAGTCTCTAGCAATTCTCTCAATCAATTCATCATTTTGATTAATAGCTGACGCCTTAACCTCTGAAACAAATGACGAAAAGACAACAGAGAAAACAAATACAATAAGAGAAAAGGCTAAAAAAAATCGATTTCGGAATCTTATCATTTACACAATCACCAGATTTATCAAATGATTTTAAAACTATTTTGATCAAGCTCCATATCCATGATTATAAAAATCATGGATTCTTAATATATAAAAAAAATTAATATTTAGATAAAAATTCTATCTAATTTTCTTCTAATCAATATTAGACCTCTCCAGGTGCAAAAAATCTGACAACGATAGTGCCTTTTGTCTTTAGCTATTGTATATAATGTACATTGCATAAGGAAGCTAACCGTTATGGATACCCTCAACAGCGCAGTAGTGGCATATATCCATTACTTAAGTTTTATGCTTTGTTTCGGGGCTCTGGTTTTTGAAAGAATTAGTTTAAAAACAGCCCCAAATAGAGAAGAAGCCATCTCTATGGTTGCTGCAGATATAGTTTATGGAATTGCTGGTGTAGCTCTTTTAATAAGTGGTATATATAGAGTAATAAAATTTGGTCAAGGTTCAGACTTTTATACCCATAACCCTATATTTTGGACAAAAATAATTGTTTTTACTTTAGTCGGTTCTTTATCTTTATATCCAACAATTACTTATATTTTATGGGCAATCCCATTAAGCAAAGGGAAACTACCAGATGTTACTGTTAATTTGGTTGCAAGATTAAGATTAATATTAAATATCGAGTTATTTGGCTTTTCATTGATACCTTTTTTTGCATCATTAATGGCAAGAGGGATAGGAACAAATTAAGTCAATCTAAAAATATTTTAGATTGACTTAATTTATATTTTTTCTTTAATATCCGAAAAATAGACAGCCCCCAGAAAAGCTACTAGTAACGAAATTGATAATATTTAAGAAAATATGCTTTACAAGAAATCGAAAGAATATATAAATTTTTCATCAGAAACAAGGAGTTCAAAAATAAAAAAAACAAGCTAAACCAAATTAATTAAGACAATGGAACAAGTTTGAGGAAGAAAAGTACAATATGAACTTTTCCACATTTTCTTGTTTTACAAATATTGCAGAATGTTTTGTCTGGGATTTTTAACAAGAACAAAGTCATGTATCAAGAGATACTAATAACGTGAGACCAATTGCAGCAGTGGGGTTTTCGACGAAAGCTACTTTGTTTGTAATTTATCCACTTATAGAATTGCCATCACCGCGATTGAGAAAATTTAAAGTTTGTGAATTTGTGGAAAAGTGGAAAACTCTATTAAAAGACTCCACAATTATTCATATCGCTATCAGCTTTTAATTTAAAAAATTAATCAATTCAAACCTTTTCACCGAGCAATAAACAACCTTAACTCAAAAGAAAAGAAATGCGTGCATATAGTCATTCTAGTATTTCTAGCTCAATTCTTCTTTTGTCGTCCACATCACTTGATAAATCTAATCTCTTTTCTAGACGATAAATAGTTTTAAATTAGAAAACTTAGATAATCTCATTACAAATAAAGTTTCAAAAAAAAATTTAATGCACATAACTTTCTAAACAAGCTTAATTAAAAACTCAAATTAAAAATTTTCATATTAAAATATTATTTTTAGAATTAATAAATATTTTATTGATTATTAATTATTTACCTTTTTCAGCTTACTTTAGTCCTGTAGAAGTTTAATCTGAGTAATGGTTTTCTTATGCATAATCCTTTATCGCTTTATTTAAATAAAGACTGGACCTTTCAATTAGTTCATATAGAAGGAGGAATTGATATAGAGTCAAAAGGATCAGGGATTCTTAGAAGAAAGACTTACTTTCCCACAGAAAATCTATAAAATGCAGCTGATAATTTAGTCTATGTTGAAGATAAGAATAGAAAATCCATATTCAAGCATTGGAAGTCTAAAAAATAATTAATTATTAGTTCGTTATGAAAATAGACTTAAGTTTTTCGCCAAACTGCGGCCAACTTTCCTTGAATGAGTACTCGTTCAGCATCAATTTCTATAGGCTCATAAGCTGAATTAGCAGCTTCTAGGCGAACTGAGCTCCCATCACGAAAAAAATGTTTCAAAGTAGTCCCTAATCCTGGGACAAGTGCACTTACAACAGTTCCGTTTCTCAAACCAGAAGGATCATTAACCGGTTCAATTAAGACAATATCTCCGTCGGCAATAAATGAATCAATCATTGAATCTCCATTTACCGTCAAAGCAAAAAGTCCTTTTAATTGAAGGACTGAATTCAAGTCCAGAGTTTCCTGTACATCATCAAAAGTCTCAACCAGCCCTCCTGCAGCTATTGAACCCATAACAGGCACCCCAGAGATACTTTCTTCTATCAATTGAAGGGTTCTTGCCTGACCTTCTTGCCATTTTATCCAACCTTTTTCTTGTAAATGTCTTAATCTGCTTTGTATTGGTGCTGGAGATCTTAGCCCCATAGCTTGCATCATCTGCCTTATGGAAGGACTATGGTGCTGATCATCAATAAAATTGACAAGCCAGTCATATAATTCTTGCTGAGCAGTAGTTAGAGCTTCACCTGGCATTTGGATAAATCAAGTACATATGTCCTCCAATACATATGTACCTAATTTGTACCATAATCGCAACCCTAAAGGCCTCCAAGTTGAGCAGCAAGCAAAGCTTGCTGAACATGAAGGCGATTCTCTGCTTGTTCAAAGACATTACTATTTTTGCTCTCAATAGCCTCTTCTGTAATTTCTTCTCCTCTATGCGCCGGCAAACAATGCAAAATAATTACCTCCTCATCGGCAAGACCTATTAATTTTTGGTTGACTTTATAATTTTCAAAAATTTCTTTCCTTTTTAATTTTTCTTCCTCTTGCCCCATGGATGCCCAAACATCAGTGTAAATAACTTGGGCTTCCTCTACTGCAATTGAAGGATCATTACTAATAGATATCTTTGCACCAAAATTAGAGAGAGATTTGGCTTTCTTTACCATTTCAGGGTCAGCCTCAAATCCATCTGGGGAACAAATTCTTACATTGACTCCCAGCAATGCCCCGCATATCATCAATGAATTGGCTACGTTGTTTCCATCTCCAATGTAAGAAAGATTTATTCCCTTAAGCTTCCCAAATTTCTCTTGAATAGTTAAATAGTCAGCTAATGCCTGACAAGGATGCTCAAGGTCAGTCAAGGCATTAATTACAGGAATAGTTGACCACTTAGTATATTCTTCCAACTCTTGCTGAGAAAAAGTTCTAATTGCGAGGACATCACAGTAGCGGCTCAAAACCCTAGCGGTGTCTTTGATGAGTTCACCCCTACCAAGTTGTGTCACTTGGGGATTCAAATCAACAGTCTGACCCCCAAGTCTCGCCATAGCAACTTGGAAACTAACTCTTGTTCGAGTGGAGGCTTTTTTGAATATCAAACCAAGTACTCTATTTCCTAGGTCTATTCTTCTATTTCCTCTTTTGAGCTGTTTAGCTAATTCAAATAAAGATAAGATTTGATCAGTATTTAAATCAGCTGAGGAGAGAAAATGGTTTTTACTAAAGGAACCTAAAGTAGAAGCTAAGCCTTTAAATGCTGAAGCCACAAAAAAGCCTCAAATATCCTTTATCGGAGATAAAGGATATAAAAGTCAAGTTTTTAATTTAAAACCTTTTCGGGCATGACACTGTTTGAAAGCATTTCTTTAAGCTCATCCCCCTCTATTACTTCTTTCTCAAGGATCTGTTGAGAAATATCTTCTAAAAGGGAAAGATTATTCTTAAGAATATTTAATGCATTTTCATGCGCATCATCGACCAAACTTCTAACTTCTTTATCTATTGCTTGAGCTGTAGCGTCACTTAACTCTCTTCTGGGATTGTTATTACCACCAAGGAATTGTCCTCCTCCTTGCTTGTCATATGCCAGAGGTCCCAAGATATCACTCATACCATAAGTTCCTACCATTTGCTCTGCCAAATCAGTAGCTCTTTGCAAATCATTTGAAGCACCTGTAGTGATTTTTCCAAAAATTATTTCCTCTGCAGATCTTCCTCCAAGAAGTGTTGCTATTTGACCTTGCAACTCCTCTTTCGAATTTAAAAATCTTTCCTCAGTAGGTAATTGAAGGGTATAACCTAGAGCACTCATACCCCTAGGAACAATAGAGATTTTTGCAACTTTGCTACCACCAGGCATCAAATGACCAACTATTGCATGACCAACTTCATGGTAAGCGACAATCTTTTTCTCATCATCTTGCAAAACACGGCTTTTTTTCTCTAATCCAGCAACAACTCTCTCGATTGCTTCATTCAGATCTTGTTGTTCAACTGATGTTCTTTTGCCTCTAGCAGCCAATAAAGCAGCTTCATTAACCATGTTGGCTAAATCAGCACCAGCAAAACCACTAGTTGCTTGAGCAATTCTATCTAAGTCGATCTCCTTAGAAAGCTTAACCTTCTTGGTATAGATTTCTAAAATTGTTTTCCTACCAGATAAATCTGGTCTATCTACAAGTACTTGTCTATCAAACCTGCCTGGACGAAGCAGGGCTGCATCTAGGACTTCAGGTTGGTTAGTGGCAGCTAAAACAATGACGGGCTTATCAGTTGAAGCGAAACCGTCCATTTCAGTTAAGAGTTGATTAAGGGTTTGTTCTCTTTCATCATTTCCTCCAACAACACCCATTGAACCCGACCTACTTTTACCAATAGCATCAAGTTCATCTATGAATATTATGCAAGGTGCTTTTTTCTTAGCTTGTTCAAATAAATCTCTAACTCTTGCTGCACCAGCCCCAACAAAAAGCTCGACAAATTCCGAACCAGAAATAATGAAAAACGGTACTTCTGCTTCACCTGCCACAGCCTTGGAAAGAAGGGTTTTGCCTGTTCCGGGAGGTCCTACTAACAAAACACCTTTAGGAATTCTTGCACCAATGTCTGTATACCTCTGGGGCTTTTTGAGAAAATCGACTATTTCAGTAAGCTCATCTTTAGCTTCATCTACACCAGCTACGTCTTCGAAAGTAACTTTTGATTCATCATCTGGCACATAGACCTTAGCCTTACTTTTGGTGAAACTGAGAGCACCCTGAGCTCCTCCACCTCCCATGCTTCTACGAGCAAAAAATTGCAAGACAAGAATGAAAATGAGTGGTGGGACTACCCAACTCAAAATAGTGGTAAAAATGTTTGGTTTTTTTGGAGGCGCAGCTGCGAACTCAACGCCTTTACTTTCTAATCTCTGTGGGAGATCCATATCAAAGATTGGAGTTGTAGCAAGAACTGATGGAGCTCCTTCCTCTGCTGTAGAGAGTTCATATCTAATTTGATCTTGAGTTATGTAGGCACGCTTGACTTCACCATCATCAACTTGGTTGATAAAAAGGGAGTATGGAACTCTGGGAACTTGTGTGTTTGGGCTTGGGAAAAAGCTACTGAAAAGGAGAAGTGCTCCAAAACCTATAAGAACTAAATTAATTATTCCAAAACGTCTATTTGGTTGATTTTCGTCTTGTCGTATTGGCATTAGCAATAACTTGATTAGTACCAAGTTAAACAACTTTCATACCAAATCGAAATCTTCAACTGGAGGGAGATCCGAACGAATATCTATTTATACAAAATTAAAGCCCTAAATAAGTAGTCTCCAACAAAGATCTTCTCCTTTTCGTTCTAAATGAGATTGTTGCAATTTGTAGGTGGAATTTATTGATTCAAATCCAAAACTGTTAAGAGGAGTCATTGCAGACTTGCCCCCTATGAGTTTTGGTGCCACAAAAACTACTAACTCCTGTACGCAATTAGACTCAATTGCACTTGTAGCAAGATTTGGGCCACATTCCCAAAGAATTTTGTTACAACCTTTATGCGAAAGTGCTGACATCAATTCGGATGGATCATCCGAATTGAGTCCCAATTTTTCTGGACCATCTGGTAAATCTGAAAAAAAAGCTTCATCCCCCTTTGGCCCATAAGCAATTATTGTTCTCGCTATTTGCGTATCCCAAAGTTTTGCAGAATGTGGCAAATCCAAAGTTCTAGAAAAAACAACTCTTAAAGGTTCAAAATTTGACAATCCTCTTGAAGTCAAAAGAGGATTGTCGGTACGAACTGTTCCTCCTCCAACTATTACTGCATCACACTTAGATCTGATTTGATGAACCGAATTCCTCGCCGGATAATCCGTAATCCACTTACTACAACCATTTGGCAATCCAATTCTTCCATCCAAACTCATTGCCCATTTAAGAATTCCCCAAGGACGTCCATGGCGCACTCGAAAACTAAATTCTCGATTAATCGCTTCACATTCATGATTCAAAACCCCCTCGATAACTTCAAGTCCAGAATCTTTTAATCTTGTAATTCCATTCCCTGAAACTCTTGGATCAGGATCGACCATCCCAATTACAACTTTTTTTAAACCTGCTTTTGTTATTGCTTCTGTGCAGGGAGGCGTTAAACCTTGATGACAACAAGGTTCTAAAGTGACAACGATTGTGCCATCAACCGACTTCTTTCCCGCTTGAGCAAGTGCTTCTATTTCGGCATGAGGGTTCCCCGCTCCTGAATGAAATCCCTCTCCAACAAGTTCTCCACTCGAATCCAGCACAATTGCTCCAACAAGAGGATTTGGGCTTGTCCTGCCCTCTGCTAATAAAGCGAGTTGAATTGAGCGTCTCATCCATGGCACCCATATTTTTTGATCCTTGGACAAATTATTCATTTTCATTCAGCCAATGATCTCCATTCACTTACTAGGTATGGAGGGACTGGTAAATCATTTATCAATCCAGGTAATCTGAGTCTCAAGGGTCTATTTTTATCTAACTCAGCAATCAAAATGCTTAAGTCAAATTCCGCAGCAGAATCATTCAAAACTTGAAAGTTTTTACTATATTTTGTTATGTCTTTTAAATACCAAGTTTTCCTACCTGAATTAACTAACAAATTAGTTGGATGGTCAATCCTTAATGAGCCTGGATAGCCCACAATTCTTAAAATCAATTTCTTGGAATCACTTGAATTTGGATAGACAATAATTTGCCAATTTTGGTAATCCAAGTCTTTGAGGCTCTCTAAGCTTCTTTTAATCTCTTTTTTCTGATCATTTAAATAAACTTTTGAATCTGCATAACTTTTATTTGCGTTAGCAAACAAAATACAACAAATTAAAAGACAAGAAATTATCGAACGAACTAAATTAAGAAATCCTTCCATTACCAATATTGTAATCTTCTGATTCAAGTAGTGCATCTAATGCTATTGCTGAACGGACTAATGACTGATATTTCTTAATGATACGTTGATTACGTTCAACTATTTTGGAAGGATCATATTTTTCTGATTGCTTAATAGGATTTTCAAAGACTTGAGCACCATCGTCCATTAATTCTAAATCTTTTTGCTGCTTAATCAGAGCTATCAAAATTTCATGCAGACGGGATCTTCTCTTTAGTTGCTCCTCAGCTTCATTTTTTTTAAGATTCACAAATCTTTTTAGACTAACTATTGAAGTTTTAGTTGATTTTCATCGAAAAAATAGTAAAGCTATAAAAAAGAAATTTTTCTAAGTCCATTTATTTAAACCATGCTTGATGAGTCAAAGCAGATACATGCCATAGGAATTGATACTTCAAATGCTGAGAGTTGTTTTGAAGCTAAAAAAAAACAAATTTTCAAAGCGGAGAGGATAACTGGACCACAAAGAATTTTAGATTCGTTCAAAACTTGGTTAAACGACAACAATATAAAAAAAGATAAGTTTGAGTTCATTGCAACTGACAAACTAAATGACTTTATAGATGTATTAAGAAAGGAAGAGAAAAAAACAATTGTTTTTTCTGGGGGTGATCCTCTTTGGTTTGGAATTGGTAGATTATTAATTCAAAACTTTCCTTTATCAAAACTTTATTTTGAGCCTGCAGCGACATCTTTCCAACTAGCTTTTTCAAAACTTGGCAAACCTTGGCAAAATACAAGTTGGATTAGTCTTCATGGAAGAGATCCGCTTCCATTTGAAAAAGCAATTAAAAAACTTCCTTCTTCACTTGTTGTTTTAACTGACTCAAATAGAGGCGGTGCTAAAGAGGTATATCAATTACTTCAATCGCTAGAGCTAGAGAGGAAATATGAATTTTGGACTTTTGAAAGGCTTGGCTACCAAAATGAAAGAATCATAAAAATTAATTCAATTGAGGATTTCCCAACGGATATAGATCCGTTGCATCTTGTTATTCTTTTTGAAAAAGAAAAGCCGGAAATAGATTCAAATACTTTACCTTTATTTGGAATTGAAGATTCAGTTTTTCTTCAAAATCCAGATTGTCCTGGGTTAATGACCAAAAGAGAAATTAGAGTTCAACTTCTTGCCGAACTCAATCTCCCAAAGCAAGGAGTACTTTGGGACATAGGTAGTGGGGTCGGAAGTATTGGTTTGGAGGCATTAAGGATATCTCCCAATCTAAAACTAGTATCAATTGATAAAAGGATTGGAAGTAAAAATATAATTCAAGAGAACGCAAAAAGGACGGGCGTAGTTCCATCTTTAATCATAGAAGATGAAATATTAAATGTGTTCAAAGAAAAAAAAATATTGCCTAATCTTCTACATCCAGACAGAGTTATTATAGGAGGTGGTGGATCAAGCTCACATTTAATTGTTGAAGAAGTATTGAAGTTAATAAATAGTTATTGTATAATAATAATCCCTTTAATATCTTTAAAATCTATATCAAAATTAGAGTCGATTTTGAAGCCTAAAGTCCACAAATTATCTATTAGTCAACATCAATCATATAGAGGTGTAAGTATTGGAGAAGATATAAGATTATCTCCTTTAAACCCTGTTTTCATTTTGAAAGGTGAAATCCAATAATTCTTATCTCTTATCAGGCTTTGCAACGTGTGGTAGACCCCAACCTAGTTTATTTCTGAGAACTTCAAAGAATTCATGATCAGAAAGTCTAATAAATTTAACTGGATGATCACTTTTTCTAATCAAAACTCGATCTTCTGGCCACACATAACAACCTGCACTCCCATCAACAACCATCATCAATCGTTCAGGAGTAGCAGGGAAAACTGTTACTGGCTCTTCATCACTGAATACAAGAGCTCTTGATGCAAGCGAATGTGGAGATATCGGGGTAAGTTGCAAAACCGGACAATCAGGAGTAATTACTGGTCCCCCCGCACTAAGTGAGTAAGCAGTTGAGCCTGTAGGAGTAGAGAGGATTACACCATCTGCAGAAATATCAACAGGAGCATGTCGGCCAACAGAAATCTCAAAATGACACATGCTTGTCATAGGTTCTCTATGCAATGCCATTTCATTCAAACAAAGGGCTTCCCATCGGCATTGATCTCCTCTCATAACACTTACAACTAGACTGGTTCTTTCCTCAATATTCCATTGTCTTGAAGCTAGATGTTTGAAAATTTTATCTATATCTGAAAGGTAGGCCTCCGCTAAAAAGCCTAAATGTCCTGTATTAATTGCGAGGATAGGAATTCCCATTGGTGCAGTTTGTCTTGCTGCAGATAAAACAGTGCCATCACCACCTAATACAACTGCAAGCAAAATTGAAGAATCAAAACCATCAGGAATACAAGAGTTATATCCTTGTGAACTCATATATTGATCGGGGTTAGCAAAACCTAATAGCCCCCCTGAGCTACTAACTCTGATAACTTCAAAGCCACAATCCACCAGTCTTTTTTGAAAAGTTTTTGCTGTCTTGACAGCAAGCTCTTTCCCGTCATTAACGATCAGTCCTACTCGGGGCACCGATCATACTTACAAACAATTTTTCGATATTAGCAATTAAATTGTGAATTATATTTATTTAATACAATAAAAAATTTAATTCTAAAAAAATTTAAATTTAGAATTGTTCTAAAAATCTAAGATCACTTGTGTATAACTTTCGAATATCGTCTACACCATGTCTGACCATGCAAAATCTCTCAACTCCGAGTCCAGCAGCAAACCCACTATATTTTTCTGGATCAATTCCTAATCCCTCTAAAACAGCTGGATCAACCATTCCACAACCCATAACCTCTAACCATTTTCCTCTCCATTGAACATCAACTTCCGCGGATGGTTCTGTAAATGGAAAATAACTAGCTCTGAAACGAATAGGTAAATCTCCAAAAAACGCCTTTAAAAAGGCCATTACGGTTCCTCTCAAATGGCTAAAGTTAATATCCTCGTCAATTGCTAATACCTCTATTTGATGAAAAACAGGAGAATGAGTTGCATCAACAGCATCTCTTCGATAAACACGACCAGGAGAAACTATTCTTACAGGGGGCTTCTTACTTTCAAGAGATCGAATCTGCACAGGGGAAGTATGCGTTCTTAAAAGATTTTCACCTCCCAAATAAAAAGTATCTTGCATATCTCTAGCTGGATGATCAGGCGGTATATTTAGTGCCTCAAAATTGTAGTAATCATTTTCTATCTCAGGACCTTCTGAAACTTGATATCCAAGACCTAAAAATAGATCAATTATTTGCTCAGTAGTTGTTATCAAGGGGTGCCGATGTCCTTGAGAAATACCATTTGGAGGAGCAGTAACATCTATAGTTTCTTCTATTAGTATCTGATTTAGGGCTTGAGCTTTTAAGATTTCAAGCTTTTCCTTTATTAAATCTTGCAATTGATTTTTTAACACGTTCGCTCTTTGACCAATTAAAGGTCTTTCTTCGTTTGAAAGATTTTTCATCCCTCCCAATAGAAGTGAAAGTTTCCCTTTCTTTCCTAGAAAACCCAACCTCAATTTTTCTATTGATTCAGAACTTTCAGCTGCATCAATCTCTTTTGCAGCCTCGATTTCTAAAATATCTAGCTCATTAGTGAGCTGTTTTAGGGATAATGTTGAACTCAATGAATTCCAATCTCGAGTATTAGTTTAATCGTCACAAGTCAAATTTCTAAAAAACCAATAGCTAAAAAATGAAACCATTAAGAATTTTAATTAGTAATGATGATGGAGTTTTTGCAGAAGGG
Source organism: Prochlorococcus sp. MIT2302 (assembly GCF_059772385.1). Classification (NCBI taxonomy): domain Bacteria; kingdom Bacillati; phylum Cyanobacteriota; class Cyanophyceae; order Synechococcales; family Prochlorococcaceae; genus Prochlorococcus; species Prochlorococcus sp. MIT2302. The sequence goes on from NZ_CM186285.1 coordinate 871,541, forward strand.
ATAAGAACACTTGCCTCGTCTGCAGCGAACAGAGGTCATAAAGTTACTGTTGTTTGTCCAGATCAAGAAAGATCAGCAACTGGACATGGATTAACTTTACATTCGCCAATACGAGCTGAAAGAGCAGACGAATTATTTGGGGAAGGAATTAAGGCTTGGGGCTGTAGTGGTACTCCAGCTGATTGTGTGAAACTCGCACTTAATGAAATTCTTGATCAAAAGCCAGATTTAATCCTTTCTGGAATAAATCATGGCCCAAATCTTGGTACAGATATTTTTTGCTCAGGGACTGTTGCAGCTGCACTTGAGGGGACTTTGGATGGGATCCCCTCTATTGCAGTGAGCATTGCAAGTTTTCAATGGAAAAGTTTTAATTTTGCTGGAAAACTAGCCTTAAATATCGCTGAGAAAGCACTTGAACAAAACTGGCCAAAAAATTTACTCCTAAATTTAAATATTCCCCCTTGTGAAGAAAAAGAGATGCGGAAATTGGTTTGGACACGACTTTCAATCAGGCAATACGAGGAGCAATTCATTCGTCGGGTTGACCCAAGAGGGAACACCTATTTTTGGATGGCTGGTGAGGCTGTAAAAGATCTCCAATCAGCTGGCGATGGACCTCAAGTCTGGCCAAGTGATGTATCTCAAATAGCCTTAAACTCTCCTTCTCTAACCCCTATTCAACCTGATCTTTTTTGGAGAGGTGATTTAGATAATTTACCAAAACTCATATAAAACTCATTTTTTCCTATAAATCCTCTGCAACAACCACAAAGAAAAAATCAAACCTATTAAATGAGCAAATAAAACTTGTGTATTACTCAAAACAGAGAGCATTTCTAAAGAGGTAATTGGATAATTTTCCATTGCCCTCATTCCTGCACCTATTGATATTCCAGGAGCTTGCATTGAGGCTTGAACAAATAAAGCACCTGCCAAGGATTGATATCCAACCGACGAAAAAACTAATCCCACCAAATCGACAATCAAACCTCTCTTGAGTAATCGGCTAGTTTCTCCACGTCCCGGTCTTGCCTCACTATCGAGGGATCTCCCAGTCTTTACGATCAACCACCCTTGCCAAAGGCTAAATAGCAATAAAATAAAAGCCAATGTCGTGAGAGACAAACCTGGACCTAGTCCCAGTGCTCGCTCTGAATTTCTGGCTAAACTACTTCCAACATTATTGAACAACAAAACGCCCACTACTACGACACCCAAAATTGTTTGAATCCAAAATCGAATCCAACCAATTCTTCTCATTCCCAAAGAAAGCAATTGAAAGTCACGTTGATCTGCCATCACGATGAATAAGGCGATAGTCCGAATTTGCCATCTAAGCACAAAAATTGCACGCTTATCTTGATCCCTCTCTATGCTCCTGAAAACGCGAAACTACCAACTGCACTGGCTTTGGGTAGTTTCGATGGCCTACATTTAGGTCATAAAAAAGTAATAAAAGCTATCTTAAAAGAACCTATTGGGATCCCAACAGTTGTTAGCTTCTGGCCTCACCCTCGCGAAATTCTTTTTGGAGAATCAAGATTGAGATTGGATTTACCTAATGAGAAAACATCTTTACTCGAGCCACTTGGAATAGAGCAATTAGTTTTAGTTCCATTTAATAAAACTCTTGCCTCTAAAAGTGCTGAGACATTTGTAAATGAAATTCTCGTAAAAACCCTTCAAGCTAAACACATATCAGTTGGGGAAAATTTTAGGTTTGGTCGTAACAGAGAAGGTGATGTTTCTACTCTGAAGAGAATTGGAGCATCTCTAGGAATCAAAGTTTCCATCATTCCAATTCTTGAAGATCATGATGGAAGACTAAGTAGTAGCAGGATACGCAAAGCACTGAAAGAAGGTGATTTAAAACATGCCAAATATTTATTAAACCGTCCATATAGCTTCACCGGAACGGTTGAGAAAGGTAAGGGTTTAGGTAAAAAAATTGGATGGCCAACTGCAAATTTAAAAATAGATGGGCGAAAATTTCTTCCATCATTGGGGGTTTATGCAGCTTGGGCCTCCATAACAAACGAACAAGAACGTTTCTTAGCTGTCATGAATATGGGACCTCAACCCACTATCGATCCAAGCTCATTATCAGCAGTAGAAGTTCACCTAATAGATAAAGATATCAACCTTTTAGGACAAGAATTAACTATTGAACCAGTACAAAGAATTAGGCTTCAAAAAAAGTTTGAGAATATTGAAGAACTTAGCAAACAAATAAATATTGATGCCATATTGGCAAAAGAAATTTTGACAAGCAGCCTCTTAATTTAAGTAATTGCGGGATAAGCATTAGATAATCCCCACACAACAAATAGACCTATGCCACCTAGCAAAAAAACGCCCCAAATAAGCACAGCCATATTGTTCTCAGAATCATTTTCCACAATACAATTTAAATGCATATCATCTAATAAAGGATGACATGAAATCAATGTCTGTCACCCCTCCCTCTGACAATCGTATTGCTCAATTGATTGACGCGAACCTTGATCGGGCTAGGGAAGGACTTCGAGTTATGGAAGATTGGTGCAGATTTGGTCTAAAGAGGAGTGATTTTTCTATTAAAATAAAAGATTGGAGGCAACAATTAGGAGTCCATCACCACAATATCTATAGAAAAGCAAGACTTACCTCAAACGACCCAGCCATGGGAGTTTCACATCCGTTACAAAAAATCAGATCTACTCCAAAGGCTGTATTTATTGCAAACTCATCCAGAGTTCAAGAAGCCTTGCGAGTAATTGAAGAATTTACTCGCTTAACAGATCCGAAGCTTTGTGAAATTGCCACCAAAATTAGATACGAAACTTATGAGATCGAGATAAAAGTGATTAATTCGACTGAAGGTATAGAGAAAAGATTAGCCTTAAAAGATTGTTCCGTATATTTAATTACTTCAAACAGGAAAAACCTCGAAGAGATAGTTCTTGAAGCTCTTAAAGCCGGTGTAAAGATAGTTCAATACAGAGAAAAGTTTTTACATGATTTTGAAAAAATTTCTCAAGCGAAATGCATAGCTTCTCTTTGCAAAAAATACAACTCACTTTTCATAGTTAATGACCGAATCGATATCGCCCTTGCTGTTGATGCTGATGGGGTTCATTTAGGCCAAGAAGACATTCCAACAAAAATCGCAAGAAAGCTTCTAGGGGATGAAAGGATTATTGGTCGAAGCACGCACTGCCTTGAAGACATAAAAAATGCAGAAGATGAAGGCTGTGATTATATTGGCATTGGGCCAATTTTTCCCTCTGAGACAAAGAAACAACTTAATCCAATTGGAATTGACTACCTTCGAAAGGGATCAACTCAGACTACCCTACCGTCATTTGCTATTGGTGGAATCAATAGCTCAAACATAAAAAAATTAAACCAGGTTAATAATCTACGTATCGCAGTTTCAGAGGCAATCATTAATTCAAATGACCCCTTTTCAAAAACTGAAGAGCTTCTTAAATTCTTAAAATGAACTTGAAAATTAACGGAGAAACTAAAACTGTTGAAAACACCGAAGCAAACTTGCTATTAGAGGGTTTGCTTGAATACCTAGGATACAGACCCCAATTAGTTGTTGTTGAGTTAAATGGTGTGATTATCAACCCAAAAGATTGGGTCAATACAAAAATAAAAAATGGCGATTGCCTAGAGGTTGTGACAATTGTTGGCGGCGGTTCCTACAGTTAATTAATTCCGACATAAATAAGTGTTCGATCTTACTCGCTTTAATTGGTTGAGAAGAACAAGATTTTGCTCTTTTCTGGTTATTTCATCATTAATTTTCTCTTTCTTATTGATGAATCCAAGCTTGGCGTCAGCGGCCAGTGGAGGACGAATCGGTGGTGGAAGTTTTCAGGCACCTTCTGCACCACGAAGCCAAAATTACGGAGGCTATGGAGGGAACAACTTTCGAGGCTATGGAAGTGGGTATAGAGGCGGTGGTATTGGTTTCCCTTTCTTACTGCCGATATTTGGCTTTGGTGGTGGTGGAATTTTTGGTTTTTTAGTACTTATGTCAATCATTGGTGTGATTGCTAATTCAGTCAAAAACACTTCAAGTTTTTCCAACCCAAGCAATAGTTCAATTGTTTCTCAATCACCAAATCCATCCAAAGTTTCTTTGATACAGTTTCAGATTGGTTTATTAGCAAGTGCAAAAGAGATTCAAGTAAAGCTAAGAGAGTTAGCATCCCAAGCCAACACCTCAACTTCATCTGGTCTTCAAAGAATTCTTCAAGACACAACTCTCTCCCTACTGAGGAAGCCTGAGCTGTGGGTCTATTCAAATATAGAGACGGGATCCGTTCCATTTGCCTCAGCAGAATCAACATTTAATCGGATATCAATAACTGAAAGAAGCAAGTTAAAAGCAGAACTCACGTCAAACTTCTCAGGTCAAATAAGTAAATCAACAAACAATGAATCCAATCCTGGTGATTCTGATCTAACAAATGAATACATCGCAATTACTATCCTTGTAGCGACCAAAAAGAACTTAAAACTAAACAACTCAACTAACAACGAACAAATTACAGAGGCTTTGAAAATAATTGGGTCAATACCATCAAACGAACTAATTGCTTTAGAAGTTATCTGGCAACCCGACGGAGAAGGAGAGACCTTGAGAGAGGAAGAGCTAATTACTCAATACCCAAATCTTAAACATTTATAAAGCCAGTACGCAAAATAACCAAAAACCTGATTTCTTTATATTTTTTTCATCTTATTTACGTAAACAAGCTACGAAAAACAGACAAATAACAGTTAGCATTCCATGACAGTTATTCATAGAAATAGAAGTGTCGGCTTCTTCGCAACCTGAACCTCGTTCAATGAAATGGGAAAGCTCTGGAGAGCTTGCTCAAAGAGATTTATCGGAATTAGTAACTCGCCTTCTCGATGTTGAATCGAGCAACAATAGTGATGAGTTAACAAGACTTGGTAGCAAATATGACGAAGAATCTTAAGACTATTAATTTTCTCTTGCGCTCCTGAAGTTAATAACACAACTTAGGAGAAAGAAAAAAGTTTTAATGAGAAGAAAGACTATTCAATGGATAAATACCCCTGTCATTACTGAAGCTATCTTCCGATATGAAAAGGGTTTACTTCCAAATTCAATGAAATTGTGGTTAGAACAAATCCTAGAAATAGACACACATAAACATTAGGATTGCAATATTCTAATAGCACCCATTGCAGCGCCATAACCATTATCAATATTCACAACCAATAATCCTGGAGCACAACTTGCAAGCATTCCCTCCATAGCGGTTTTACCACCACCACTAATCCCATATCCAACCGAAACAGGGAGTCCAATAATTGGTTGAGGTATTAATCCTGCGAGCACCGTAGGCAAAGCTCCCTCCATGCCGGCACATGCAATCACAACTTTTGCTGATTTTATCTCTTCAAGCCTATTAAGCAGCCTGTGAAGTCCTGCGACGCCAACATCAATCAATAATTTAGTTTTTATTCCATGCACATTCAAAGCTATTTCAGCCTCTGACGCCACTCCAACATCACTTGTTCCTCCGGTCAAAATAATTACTTCTTCCTTAGAAGAAATAGATTTCTTAAACTCCCCCATAGTTAAACAACCCGATATTTCATGAAATTCTGCAGAAGGAAATTCAACTAAAAGTTTCTCTGCTTTCTCTTTGGAAAGTCTTGTGACCAAAGCGGTTTCTGACTCAAGTTGATATTTATTCAATATTTTAGAAATTTGTTCAATTGTTTTATGCTCTCCCCATATAGCCTCAATTACACCCAGTCGACTTTGCCTCTGAAAATCAATAATTGATTCATTCATCTTTACTCAGGATTTAATTCCCCTTCAAAAATCAATGGGAAAGGATTTCCACTGCTTACACCTGTTTCCTTTCTGGCAATCTTTTCGAAATCCTGCTGGACAAGATTTATCTCTGTCTGAGAGATGTTTTTCCAAACTTCTCTTGATTCCCAACCAATCAATAGAGTTGCTTCTTCAAGCTTAGGATCCCAAAAAAGTTGGCGTCCTAAAAAACCATCTTGTCTCAACAACCATGGCTCCCAACTTCCTTCCTCAGCTTTTAACCAAGCATATTTAAATTTTTTTGGAACATCAAGCTTGAGGTGCTCGACAATAGATTCCTTTGGGAAATTCACTTTCAAGAAAGACTCAGCTTGAATATCTTTAACGTTTCCAAAAATAGTAGATAGAAACATCAAACTCAGAAAAAGGAACCTATATATTTTTTCAATAAAATTTATCTTTCTATTTTTTTTCATTTTTTTGCATCAAAACAACTGCATGGCAACATATCCCCTCCTCTCTTCCCTCAGCACCTAATTTCTCATTTGTAGTTGCTTTAACTCCTACATCATCAATGTCAACTCCTATTTTCTTAGATATATTCTCCTTCATTAAGTCAATATAAGGTTTTAGTTTTGGCCTTTCAGCGACAATAACTGAATCAATATTTTGAATTTGCCAACCTTTCTTCTCAATTAAGTCCATTACTTGTTCAAGAAGAATCAAACTATCTGCATTTTTCCATTTAGGGTCATCTGGAGGGAAATACTTTCCAATATCACCCAAAGATAATGCCCCTAGTATGGCATCCATAATTGCATGAGTAAGCACATCTGCATCACTATGCCCATCAAGGCCTAACCCTTCAGGATGGTTTAACTTGACACCGCCAAGTATCAAAGGTCGATCAGGAACCAATCGGTGCATGTCATAACCGTTGCCTATTCGTAAGCTCACTTCAGTTCTAAATAATGAACTTCTCTTATTGAATGATAATTGGTCGTGCTTCCAAAGTTTGAACAAATCTGGTCTACGGGACTGTGTCCTAATTTCTCTTTGCTTCTGCCTCCATTCTTTAATTAATTTATGATTACCACTTAGAAGGACCTCAGGAACTTTCATACCTTCGAATTCTGAGGGTCGTGTGTATTGAGGATGTTCTAAAAGAAAATCATTGTGACTTTCTTCTTCTAATGATTCGGCACTACCTAAAGTTCCAGGCAAAAGACGTACTACTCCATTAATAACAGTTATTGCAGGAATTTCTCCACCGGTAAGAACAAAGTCTCCAATTGAAATTTCTTCATCAGCAAGAGACCGAATCCTTTCATCAAACCCCTCATAGCTACCACATATCAATATGAGTTGATCTTCTTTTGACCATCTAAAAAAATCAGATTGAGATATTTTTCTACCTTGTGGAGTCATCAAAAGTATCCTTTTTTTATTAAGCTTTGGAATCTGATCAAATACCGAAAAATAAGGTTCGGGCTTCAAGACCATTCCAGCGCCTCCGCCGTAGGGTTCATCATCAACTTGTCGATAATTATCTATTGCATGGTCACGAGGATTGTGTATATGAATTGATGCGATCTTCTCTTTAAATGCCTTTGTAATAAGTCCATGATTAAAAAAATTTTTAAATGCTTCTGGGAAAAGGCTTACTACATCGAACCTCAATTTACTCATATGAATTAGCTCCCTTCATAACCAAACTCATTAAGCCGAGAAGATTTACTTCTCCAGTCAGGAACAACTTTAACAAACAATTCTAAATAAACATTTCCATTAATTAAAGTTTGAATTTGCATTCTTGATTCCCGACCAATTTTCTTCAACATGCCCCCCCCCTTTCCAATCAGAATTCCTTTTTGACTTTTTTTCTCAACACAAATAGTTGCAAGAATTCCTGTTCTTGATTTCTGTTCAGATTTTTTTTTCGATCGTATATCTACAATTTTATCAATAGAGACTGCAACACTATGTGGTACTTCTTCGCGAGTATTGATTAAAACTTGTTCTCTGATAAATTCAGCCATCAAAAACTTCTCAGGATGATCGCAAGTCATATCACTTGGATATAGCTGAGGTCCCAAAGGTAGTTTTTCTTCTATTTCACTAATTAAGTCATTACATCCCTTGCCTGTAAGTGCGCTACAACAATAAACTGGCCAACTTGTACCCTCAAAAAAGTCTAAATATTCTTTCTTTCGTTCTTTAAATTGACTCAACTGAACAAGATCCCATTTATTCAAGGCAACAATCACTGGGATTTTTAAATTTCTAATCAAATTTAAAATAAATGCATCCCCCTTACCAGGAGAATGATTGGCTTCAAAAATTACTAAAACTGCATCCACCTCTCCAATAGACCTCTTGGCACTCTGAACAAGTCTCTCACCTAATAAATGATGGGGTTTATGAATACCAGGAGTATCTACAAAAATAATCTGCGACTTTTCATTAGTAAGTATTGCTTTTAATCGATTTCTGGTGGTTTGAGCAATAGGTGATGTTATTGCTATTTTCTCACCAATAAATTTGTTTATGAAAGTTGATTTTCCAACATTGGGTCGACCTATTAATGCAATAAATCCTGACTTAAAATCCTGTTGATTTAAATCTCCTAAAGACATTTTTTCTTTCTAGGATTATCTATAGCCTTACTCTAAAAGAGCAATAAAACCATGAATAAAAAGAAACCAACTTTTAAAGAGGCAATGCAAGCGTCAATACTGTGGTGCAAAAGCTGGGAAAATGATGAAATAAGTGACGAAGTGATTTCTGATCGAATTGGCGAGCTTATTAAAACGGTTGAGGGCGCAAGAGGATTTTTTGTTGTAAGTCTCTCAATGGATTGCCCTTTAATGGATAGATGTCCTGATGCATTAATTTTTCAATTAAGAAGTTCTGGAGAAATTATTGTTGACTTAACCGTGAAGAATCTTGCTATGAGTTCAGCGATGATAATTACACATCGAAATAATAAAAATCCACAGGAAATTCAATCAAAGAGGATAAAAATTCGGTGTATCGAATTACTTAAACTCTTAGATTCGAGCCAAGTAAAAAAACGTTTAGATGTTTTACTTGAAGCAACAAAAGGCAATGGTACTGACTTGGAGTTTCTAGATAAATGGGGTTATAATGATGAACAAATCAAGGCAATATCAGAAAGTATTTATCAAGTTGCAACATAAAAAAAAGAGCCTTTTAGCTCTTTTTTTTTATGTTTAATTTATTAGGCTTAATCTCTTCTGCCACCACCCTGAAGGGCAATAATCAGACGAAGAACAAAAACAAATAAATTTATATAAGTTAGGTACATACCTAATGCTCCAGCTAAATACTGTTCATCGTTATATCTTCTTGGCATTGTGTAGAAATCGACAAAAGACATGGCAACAAAAAGCACTGTTCCAAAGCCAGCAATCATTAATTCAAATCCACTGCCTCCAAACATCCCTGGAGCAAATAAACCACCAATAAACTGGAAAAGCATTGCAATAATAAGACCAAGTAATCCAAGACCAACTGCGCCTTGCAAAGCTTGACCGACGTTATCACTCATTTTTCTGCCAACTGAGGATGCAATCACGAAAGTAATTCCCGTAGCAAATACAGCTGTTCCTATCGCTCCCATCCCTGCAACTTGAATTGCCAAGCCAACAATCCCACTTAAAGTAAAACCAGTTAATAAACTGAATCCAGTTAAAAGTGGAAGTGCTTTAGAATTATTTGCGTTGTTGGCAGCGCTGCTGGCCATAAAAAATAGAACTATTTCTGCAATAAATGCGACTAAAAATAGTGGACCAAATAGTGGATTGTTAGTGGCTTGTAAAGAAAGTCCACCTAAAACACCTAGTCCAGTTAATGCCATTCCTCCACCGACATAAGGTAAGGCTTTATTAACTACATTTGGGCCAATAAGTGCACTTGATTGGGCTTCACGAATAGCTTGTTGAAAATTGCTGTTTGCTGGCATGACGCACCAGATAATTATTCATACCTATCTTGGCACAAAAAAAATAAGTCTTCATAAATGTGAATGCGGATCACCCTATTGTCTTTTTTTTATCTAGCTTTGCATAAGCATCAACAACACTTTGAACCAAAGGATGTCTTACTACATCTGCTGATGTAAGCCTGCAAACTGAAATCCCATCAACATTTTCTAGCAAATCTGCTGCTTCAGTTAGTCCACTCATCTGTCCGAATGGTAAGTCCACTTGAGTTACATCTCCTGTTACAACCATTCTTGATCTTTCACCAAGCCTTGTAAGCACCATTCTCATTTGTGCTGAAGTCGTATTCTGAGCTTCATCGAGTATTACAAAAGATTCTTCTAAAGTTCTTCCTCGCATATAAGCCAGTGGAGCAACTTCAATAACGTTTTTTTCTAAAAGCAAATTAGTTTTTTCTTGTCCTAGCAAAGAGTGTAGAGAATCGTATAAAGGTCTTAAATAAGGATCTACTTTTTGTTGTAGGTCACCTGGCAGAAAACCCAATCTCTCTCCAGCTTCAACTGCAGGTCTTGTCAAAATTATTTTCTCGATTTTTCTCTCTGTAAGCATTCGCACAGCAAGTAAAGCTGCTAAGAATGTCTTTCCTGTTCCTGCAGGGCCTAAAGCAAAGGTAAGGTCACTTTTTTCCATCGCTTCTACATAAATTTTTTGTCTAATTGTTCGTGGCCGTAAAAGATTTCCTCTCTGACTTCTTGCTAAAACTTTATTTGTTGATTTGGCGTGATCATTTCTTTTTCCAATATCCAATGCCCCAGCTGCAGCATGTAAATCAACGGTGGAGACAATTTGTCCTTCTTGCCATATTGGTCTAACCAATTCAACAATTGCTGCTGCTCTCTCTAATTGATAAGAATTTCCTTTTATTTCAAGTTTTAATCCCCTTAAAGAAAAAGATGCTCCAGTTAGGGTTTCCAATCTGTGAAGTGTTGATTGACCAGTCCCTGATAAAGCTGTGGCAGCCTCGGAATCAGGAAGATCTATACAAAAGCGACCTTCAGTGGTTGCTTCAGACATAAATTTTCTTGAAGATATTTTTGGTCATCCAAACTTCTTAATCAGAAGTTTCCGATGCAGCTGCATCTTTTTTCTTTGCTAATCTCTCTTTTTCTTGTTTTTGCTTACCTAGGACCTCTGCTGGTCGAACTTTCTTCTCAAGAAGACCTCCTTTTTCTAATAATGTTCTTACGGCATCAGTAGGTTGTGCACCTTGTCCTAGTCGCGTTCTTAAAGCCTCAGTATCTAATCTGGTTTCTTTAGTTCTTGGATTGTAAAAGCCTAGTTCTTGCAGTGGGCGACCATCTCGCCTTGATGTGCTATTGCATGCAACTAGACGAAAACTGGATTCACGCTTTTTACCGAACCGCTTAAGGCGGAGCTTGATCATCTTTTATTTATTTGTAAGTGGATTGAACTCAAAGGTTCTTCAAGTTAATAATACTCCACGGATGATTAATTTAGCCTTTTGTAATCGCTAAAGATCACCAAAGCCTTTCTTTTTCTTAACTGGTCTTTGTCTTCGGGGCGCCGAACCAGAGCCTCCTCTTCCTTTATTTGATGGATATGGATTACCTCCTAGTGAAGGCATACCAGGAAGTCCTCCCATTCCAGGAAGGCCACCTTCCATGCCGGGTAGTCCTCCTCCAGTAGACATCTGCTTCATCAAACCTCTCATTCTCTGAAAATCAGCGAGGACCTTTTCAACGTCTGCTGTTTTATGACCACTACCACTGGCAACTCTTCGACGTCTTGAGGGTTGTGCTGCTAACAATTCAGGTTTATTTCTTTCCTCTTCTGACATTGAACCAATCATTGCCTCGATTTTTTTAAGTTGATCTTCTCCACTTTTAATCATCCCATCATCAATTTTATTCATCCCAGGAATCATTTTCAGCAAGCCACCTAATGAGCCCATTCGCTTTATCATTCTCATCTGTTTTACGAAATCTGAGAAATCAAAAGTTGCTTCTTGAAGCTTCTTTTGCATGATTTCTGCATCAGCAATTTCAACTTCTTTCTGTGCTTTTTCAACAAGAGTTAAAACATCGCCCATTCCTAAGATTCTGCTAGCCATCCTCTCGGGATAAAAAGGTTGCAATGCCTCAACCTTTTCTCCAGTACCTATAAATTTGATAGGTTTTCCACTGATTTTTCTAATAGAGAGAGCAGCACCGCCTCTCGAATCTCCATCTAGTTTTGTAAGAACAGCTCCTGTTATTCCAACTTTCTCATGGAAGCTTCTAGTAATATCCGCGGCCTCTTGGCCAATCATTGAATCAACTACCAACAAAACTTCATCTGGCTGGACGGCCTCTTTAATTCGAACCATCTCACCCATCATTTCTGTATCAATTTGAAGCCGGCCTGCAGTATCTACAAGCACAGTGTCAAATCCCTCTTCTCTCGCTTTCTCCAAACCTTTTCTTGCAATCTCTTCTGGCTTGAGATTGGAACTTAAATTAAAAACCTCTACATCAATTTGATTTCCCAGAGTTACTAATTGATCAATAGCTGCTGGCCTATATGTATCAGCAGCTACAAGTAATGGCTTTAGATTTTTTTCTTTAAGGAGCAATCCAAGTTTTGCTGTGGCTGTAGTTTTTCCAGCCCCCTGAAGGCCAGCCATTAAGATCACGGTTGGTTTTTTATCTGAATTAGCCAAGGGATCATTCTCTCCTCCCATGACATTTACAAGTTGTTCATGAACAACTTGTATAAATTTCTGGCCAGGATTTATACCTCTTACAACTTCCGTACCAACTGCCTTGTCTCTAACTTCTTCGATAAATTCCTTTACAACAGATAAACTGACGTCTGCTTCTAGGAGAGCTCGCCTTACTTGCTTAAGGGCTTCATCAACATTTTCCTTCGAAATCTTAGCCTCACCCTTAAATGCCTTTACGGCATCTTCAAATTGGCTGGATAGTTCCTCAAACATTTTCTTAGAGTTTCAGAATTAATTTTTAAGAGTTATTTTTTAATTACCACTAATATAATCAACTAATTGCCAGTTATTTTTATTTTTACCTATTATATACCTTACTTTTAAAGAAGGATAAATACTTGACTCAATAATATCACCAGAGGAATTAATCTTTTTATCTTCATATTTCATTTCAACATTTGCTTCAATTCTTTTATTTGTTTTTTTAACGATATCAATTGAAGTTATTTTTGCATCAATAATAATTTTTTGGCCTAAAGTATTATATTTATTCCTTCTTTGAATTTCTATATTATATAGATTTGGAGATGCAACAGAAGAAAGAATTTGACTTTCTAAACCACTCAAAATGTCTGCTTTTCCCTTTAACCATGATTCAATAAGAAATTTAATTTCTTGATCTGTAGGCGAGGAAGAGGTAAGGGGGATTGAATTTCTTATATCAAGTTTTTCTTTATCATTAACTTTTTTATTTGATCCACTACCTATGTTTTCAACCTCTCCTATTTTAGCAACTTCATTGGTCGAAATATCTTTAATATCAATAGTTCCTGATGGTTTTCTCTGCGTAAGTATCCCAAAGCTTGTTCCTATGATAAATAAACCAATAAATGTAAAAGCACTTGTATAAATTGGTCGTTTTATTAAGAAGGATTTGAAATCTGATCTTTTGATAAATTCAACAGTTGAATAATATTTTGAAAATATATTTTTAAATATATCGGTTCCCAAGAAAGCTTCTTTGTTTCGCAATCGTGATTTAAAAGACTTTTCTTTTAAATCATCATCCAAAGACCCACCTGGCATTGGCAAATCAGTTTCTTCTTCATCCAAGTTTAATGATGACTTATACTCAATTTCTTGTTCAGGGGTCAAAGAAGAGAGGAAAGAAAACCCTGCTTTTGCTATTGCTAATGCACCTTTTGTTTCTAACTGTTCTACAAATAGCTGTACTTCTTGATTAGAGAACCAATCATCAAGATTTACTGATTGTATTTGAATATCACTAAAACCTACCAACACATCTTTGTTTAACCAATTTCTGCAATAGTCACAAAGTGCAGCCAAGGTTTCACCTGGATAATTATCTAGCCAATCTTTTAATTTCTCATCTGAGCTACTTCTAAAACGAGACTCTGCTTGCTTTACATCACCTAATAAAAGATCAAGACATCCAATTAATGGCATGGCGTCAAAACCATTAATGTTTATATTTCGAAGGTATTTACGTGCCTCTTGCAAAAGTTCAGGTTTTCGATAAGAAAAGCCGGAAGCAATCAAGGCAAAAGCAGCAAGAAAGCCAGCATCTTCCGACCCCCTTCGGTACCAATTCAAGTAAAGTTTTGACTGCTCTTTTGCTGTTAAAAATCTTCTGATTTGGAGGAAAAATAGCTCAAAATCATTTTGATTTAATCCTGCTATTTTTTCTGAATTTCTTTTCCCTTCAAGTCCGCCCCTTTTATTAACAAATTCTTCCAACAACATCAGGCCTTCCTCATGAGACCTTTCACCTTGGCTCTCTCTACTTAACAAATCAAGAATTCTGTATGGAAGCAAAGTCTCTAGATCAGACTCAAGGGTTTTTCTTTCCTCAACAAGCTTCCCCATCCTTTGAAGCAACTGAATCCCTTCTTGGAGCAAATCAGCCCCTGAGGCGTATCTTCTGCATGACTGCTCATTAATAGAAGCGTCTCTACAAGACAAAGCTGCTATTAATGTCAAGTCAGACTCTCTTCCACTACCCAAGGCAGGGGCTTGTGGCGGCTGCAGTGCTTTTTTTGCAAGCTTAAAAGCTTGCAAAGAAGAATTTGATTCCCACAAAAGTAGCAAACCTGCAACTTCACGATTTGAAGACAAGTCAAGTCCTGAAGAACCCTCAATAAGAGCAAGTTCGTAAGATTGTCGTTCTGTAGGATTGGATAAAAGATCGGCAGAAAGTCTTAGCAGCTCAGCTCTTTGAGCTAAAACTTCATAAGTAAAGCCTTGCTTGGGAGGGCGATCTAGCCTTAGCTGAAAAGCCCTTAGGACTTCTTCAGCATTTGCAGAAGGGCTAACCCCCAATAAGCGAAAATGATCAATAGGTAATTCCAATCGCTACTTGGTAATTAGGAAAAAGCTCTAGGCATCGTAAGGGGTTTTATCCATTTTGCATCCATTGACGCTTAAAGTCTAAAAAGGATTGATACGTGAATATGCAAAAAGTCATGTCTCACAACAAGGACAAAAGCAGCCAAGACCCTCTTCAGCAAAGGGAACACGCCGATAGGCTAAGCCATTTGGCTAAAACCGAACCCGCTGAAATCAACAGAGAAATTGGTTTAAATCTTTTCAAAGATATGACTTTGGGAAGACGATTTGAAGATAAATGTGCAGAAATGTATTACAGAGGAAAGATGTTTGGGTTTGTTCATCTTTACAACGGGCAGGAAGCTATAAGCACAGGTGTTATTGGTGCAATGAAACGCAAACACGACTGGTTTTGCAGCACATACAGAGATCATGTTCATGCTTTGAGTGCTGGAGTTCCTGCAAAAGAGGTGATGAGCGAACTATTTGGCAAGGAGACAGGCTGCAGCAAGGGGAGAGGGGGTTCTATGCACCTATTTTCAAAAGAACATCATCTTCTTGGTGGTTATGCATTTATTGGCGAAGGTATTCCAGTCGCTCTTGGAGCTGCTTTCACAAGCAAATACAGAAGGGAAGCTCTTAAAGAAAATAGTGATTCTGTAACTGCAGCTTTTTTTGGGGATGGAACATGCAATATTGGTCAGTTTTACGAATGTTTAAACATGGCCCAATTATGGAAATTGCCGATCATATTTGTAGTCGAAAATAATAAATGGGCAATTGGAATGGCCCATGACAGAGCAACTAGCGAAACTGAGATATGGAGAAAAGCTGAGGCATTTGGAATGTCAGGAGAAGAGGTTGATGGTATGGATGTGCTGGCTGTAAGAGGAGCTGCTCAAAGAGCTATAGAGCGGGCAAGAGCTGGAGAAGGGCCTACTTTAATAGAGTGCCTTACTTATAGATTTAGAGGCCATTCACTAGCTGATCCAGACGAACTTAGGTCTGAGAAAGAGAAGGAATTCTGGGCAAAAAGAGATCCAATTAAAAAGCTAAAAAATGATTTAACTAGTTCTGGCTTCGTCTCTGATGAAGAGTTAAAAAATATTGAAAAAGCAATTGATTTAGAAATTAACGAAGCTGTTGAATTTGCTCTAAGCGCTCCAGAGCCTGACCCTAGTGATTTAACTAGATATATCTGGGCAGAGAACTAAAACTAAAGTAAATAAAATTCAAATTCCACTTGGAAGTTTTCTCGTGAGATTTCTCAATTTTCTTAAAGCTTTTAACTCAACTTGCCTAACCCTCTCACGAGAAACCTGTAACAATCTACCTATCTCTGCGAGAGTATGTCTTTCATTGCCCTCTAGTCCAAATCTAAGTCTAATAACGTGCTGTTCTTGTTCGCTCAGATGACTTAGCCATCTTCCAAGTTGCTCTTGATGAATTTTTTGTTCTACTTTATCTAGCGGTTCTTCTCCAGAGCCGTCAGCTATTAGATCACCTAAAAAACTGCGACCTTCATCACCATTAACGGGTGCATCAAGACTGCTAGTAGTAAGAGCTTGTCTCAAAATCGAATCAAGTTCTTCTAACTCAATTTCCATCGCCTCAGCTATTTCAATACGACTAGGCATTGCACCAAGCTTATGAGCCAAGTCTAAACTGACTTTTCTAATGGTCGCTAATCTCTCACTTAAATGAACAGGTAATCGAATTGTTCTTGACTGACAAGCAATTGCTCTTGTCATGCTTTGCCTTATCCACCAAAAAGCATAAGTAGAAAACTTATAACCACGAGTTGGATCAAATTTTTCTACGGCTCTTTCTAAACCGAGAGAACCTTCCTGGACTAGATCCAAAAGTTCAAGACCTTTTCCTTGATATTTCTTGGCAACGCTTACAACCAGTCGAAGATTGGCTTTCATCATTCTTTCCTTTGCCCTTCTTCCAATTCGAATCAATCTTCTTTGATGAGAGTTAAATTCTTTGCTCTCCTCCTTAATCTGTCCATCCTCGGTAAGGCTCATCATTGTTTGAACCTGATTACCCAGTTCAATTTCTTCGGCTGGCGTTAAGAGAGGAACTCTTCCAATAGAAGAAAGGTACCAACTAATTGGATCACTGCTGCGTCGTTTTTGGGATTCAGCAGGCTTGGGTGCAGATGAAACCATTGTTTCTAGACCCGTTTTTCAAAGTGGTAAGACTTTCCTACAGAAATGGTAAAAGATGCCTGGCTTTCATGAAGGCTTCAGATTCTGTTGACGATTAGTTAACAAATGCCACCAAATCCACCATTTAATGCCCTGTAAATGGTTGTTTCAAAACATTTCAAGTGCTTTCCTTTTTTATTAATTCGCCAAGAAAAGTGCAAATAGTGCTTGCTGTACTCCCTTTTACACAAAAAGCCCCTGCATATGCATGCATCAAAGCTGATGCAGCTAGCAAACTTGTATCCAATTTTTTTTCACTTGCGAGTCCAGCAGCACCCATCCCTGAAACAAACCCAGCCAAAACATCGCCAAGGCCAGTTCTTGCAACACTTGAATTCACTTGTCCTATTTGCCAGGTTTTCCCTTCTGGATCAGAAATAACACTATGAGCTGATTTCAATAAGACAGAAGAACTGCAAATTTTTGCAGCTTCAATTCCAGCCTTCAATGGATTCGAGCAATCAATTAATGGAAATAGCCTTTTAAATTCTTCCAGGTGTGGTGTAAGCCAAGTAGGTCCTTTTCTATCATTTAGCCATTCCCAACCTTTCGAGGTTATCGACAGCCTGTTTATTGCATCAGCATCAAGTACAAGTAGGCCTTTAAAATCCTGCAAGTCAGAGCCAAAACAATCTTTGTCTTCTGCAATACCTAATCCAGGTCCAAGCAAAATCGAGTCAAACCTATTCAAGTCAACTTCATTTAAAACTTTGGAAAAATCTGAGGAACCGTCCTGAAAAGCATTAAGAACTCCAAGCGATAAGACTTCAGGATGAGCACTCCAAAGGGCAGATGAAACTGAATTAGGCAAAAAAGCGCTCACACTACCTGTTCCACTTGCCAAAGCCCCACTCAAAGCGAGGGATGCTGCTCCTTTGTATTTTTCACTTCCTGCAACCACCAGAACTCTTCCTCTCTGATATTTACTTTTACTTTTACTTTGCTTAGGCCAAACAAAAGTAGATAAATCGGAAAACGAAATCCTCAAAGGCTGTTTTTCAGGAAGATTAGCCAAAATCTTATCTGGGATCCCGATATCTACTCTCTCTAAATCGCCGACAAAATCAATTGCTGCATCTTGAATCAACCCAGTCTTATATAGACCTAAAGATAGTGTATGAGAGGCTTTAAATGTTGTATTTGATAATGTAATCCCATTATCTGAGTCTAATCCAGCGGGAACATCAATACTAATCAGTTTATCAGGGCTAGATTTCCTCTTCGAATTCAATAAGTGAACTATTTCATCAGAAATAATTCTTGATTGACCTAATCCAAATAATGCCTCAATCCATAATGAATCAGACTTTGAATCAGGTGTATGCTCCAAGTTTTCAATACCTATTCGAATTGCATAGTCGAAATGTTTTTGTGTTAATTCTTTTTTCAATGGGAATGGACACCAAATAGAGGTTTCAACGCCTGCCAGATAAAGTTCTCTTGCAACAACAAGACCATCACCTCCGTTATGCCCTGGACCTACTAAAACGATTGCACCATTTTCAATCAATCCTTGTCTGTCTAATATCCATGTAGAGATACCAATCCCTACTTTTTCCATGAGAGCTTCAACAGACATACCCATAGAAAACATTTCTTTTTCAATGGTTTGCATCTGCTCTGAAGAAACCATCAAATGCTCCGAATCAGATTGAGGCCAATTCAAAATCAAAAAGCAACCAAACCCAACTATGAATAGAAGCTACTATCAATGCCCATGAATGTGGAAACAAGAGAAACAAAAAAAGTTTTAAATCATTTGACTTCAGAAGAAACAGTCGCGCAAACATTAAAAAGACTGCAAGCATTTTCTGGGAACCATTCGGTTGTAGTGGGACTCTCCGGAGGCGTGGATAGCTCCTTAACCGCCGCTCTCCTCTGTCAAGCTGGTTGGGATGTAGTGGGATTAACTTTATGGCTAATGAAAGGGAAAGGGTCTTGCTGTTCAGATGGATTAATTGATGCAGCAGGCATATGCGATCAACTTGGAATTAAGCATCACATAGTCGATTCAAAAGAAATTTTCCAAAAAGAAATAATTAATAATGTCGTAAAAGGATATGAAGAAGGAATCACTCCTTTACCCTGCTCTCGCTGTAATAAATCAGTCAAATTCTCAGAAATGCTGAAATGGGTTAAAAAAAATAAAAATGTCGAAAAGATCGCCACAGGACATTACGCAAGGATTAGATATTCAAATGAATCTTTTGACAGGAATGATCTTCCTAATGATTCAATTAAAAGACATAAGCTTTTAAGAGGTAAAGATCTTAATAAAGATCAAAGCTATTTTTTATATGATCTCCCACAAGAAATCTTAGAAAAAACAATTTTTCCTCTTGGAGAATTAACAAAAGAAATAACACGAATCGAAGCTTTTAAACATTCATTAAAGACTGCCGAAAAGCCGGAAAGTCAAGACCTTTGTCTTGCTGAACATTACGGATCAATGAATGCTTTTATTGATAAGTATCTCCCACAAAAGGAAGGAGAGATTGTCCTTAAAAATGGTGAAATTATAGGTTTTCATAATGGAATTCAACATTTCACGATAGGACAACGAAAGGGATTAGGTATTGCATGGGAAGTTCCTCTACATGTTGTTGAAATTGATGCCTCTTTCAACAGAGTAATTGTTGCCCCAAGAGAAGAATCTGGAAAGTCAGAGTGTATTGTCAAAGATATAAATTGGGTATCAATTGAACCGCCTCAGGAACCTATAGAAGTTGAGGTCCAAATCAGATACAGAAGCAAAGCAGTAAAAGCAAAGTTAATACCAATTATTGACAATAATAAAGAAAATTATTGTAATAAATGTCATATTCATTTTGAAGAAGATCAATTTTCAATTACTCCTGGACAAGCAGCAGTATTTTATAAGGGAGATTATGTATTAGGTGGAGGACTTATTTCGAAAGAATGTTAACACTAATTATACTTACGTGATCTCAAAACTCCTATTAAACTTATAAACCCAACTAAAACTAAAGGCAAGTCAGAAATATATGTATATAATGTTTTCTTTTCATTTAATTTAAGATCAACGAGTTGAACATGTTCTTTATTGGGTTTAAGGAGGGTATCAATTATTCCATTACTTTTAATCAAAGATGTTGGGCCGGTGTTTGAGACAGATATTAGATTTTTTGATGTTTCTATACTCCTTAATTGAGCAATAGATAAAAATTGTCTTTGCAAGGAAATAGGATAGGGATCTAAATTTGCAATCACCAAAATCCATTTAGCACCTTGATTAACTGCTTTAGCTATAGCTTTCCCATTACTTAATTCGTAACATATAACTCCTGCGAAAGAGGGTCCCTCCCAATCAAGAAGTCTTGATGAATTCCCACTTTCAATTCCACCTACTGCAGATAAACCATTTTTCATAAAGTTAGGCAATGCAGGAATCCATTCACCCAGAGGGACTAATCTAGATTTGTCCAATACATGTGAAAAAGACTCTTCACCTGGATTGAAAACCAATATTGAACTTCGTAGAGAACCATTTGTTTTCCTGAAACCTCCAGAGAGAAATTTAACAGGAAAATCCCGAATCTTTGATCTATCCACAGGCAACGTTCCCTCTGGAGCAATTAAAAAGGATGCATTCATTTCAAAAGCATCATTTAATGCTCTATCTATTTTTGAAGGCAAAGCATTTATTTCTTCTTGACTAAATTTTTGTCTTATTGGAATATTTGTTTGCCATATCGCAACCTGTTCTGCCGAATCATTTGGAGAGTCCAACAACAAAATAAATCCAATTATATGAGCCAAAGAAAAATAAACAAATCCAATAAAAATCAGTTTCTTGAGTTTTTTTCTGGCTTGAAAAGCAATCGAAAGTTGCCAAATCCACCATCCGGCGAAAAGATGGAAAGAAGCCAACCCCCCCGAACCTATCCATCTTGCTAATCCAGCTAGATATCTATCTTGTGGTAATAAACTTGGCCCTAAACCCATCCAAAACAAAGGGCCTCTAGATAGGATCTCTTCAGTTAGACCCCATATTGTTGATAATAAGATGGCATAAATAAATTTATTTTCTAATTTAGAAAACTGCAGTCTTCCAGGAGCAAAAAAAACACTTAAAGCTGACCAACTAAAAACCAGAGCCCCTCCAAAGGCTCCACACAAAAGCCATATACAAATGGTAATGGGCAAGCTTAAATTTGAGTTTATCCCTACCCAATCAATTGGATGCAAAGATAGCAACCACTTATGACTCCATAAAACAGCCATTGCACCCCAGCAAAAGCCCCCCCATGGATTCTTGCTAGCAGGCCAAAGTAAAGATACTCCTAAAAGCATGCATGAATAATTACCTTCACTGAGGGAGATTCCTGCTAGAGCCCCACCAACAAACGCTTTGATAAAAAGAGAATAGATATTATTCATTAATCTAATTTAATAAAATACACACTGAGAAAATTCATACTCTCTGGTTAGTTATCTTTTAAATAGATGTAATTTGGGTATTAATCTGTAAGAATATTTCCGACTACTTAATATTGCTGTGAGAGAAATCTTAATTAGCTTTTCTGTTTGCCTTAGCTGCTTGATGATTGCAGTGATCAGCCAAATCATCTCACCAACTCCAACGAATGCCTTACAAATTGACCAACCAATCCAAGCTGATGTTAGGCAATCCACAAAAACCAGCGAGTCTGCAACTAATCCATTTGAATTAGACCCAGAAGACCCAAATCCATCACTCTTTACTATGGCTTCAGATAAAACCAGTGCAAGCAACCCTCCTCTTGGGAGAGCTGAGATAGGGTCATCTCAAGTTACTTCAAGTGGGCTAAAAATTACTGAATTAGTTTTAGGTGATGGTCAAGAAGCTAGCCCAGGAACAACTGTCTCAGTAAATTACAAGGGTACTCTTGATGATGGGAAAGAATTTGACAGTAGTTATGGCAGAGGTCCTTTTGAATTTTCTTTGGGTGCAGGGATGGTGATAAAGGGTTGGGATGAGGGGGTTGCAGGAATGAAAGTTGGAGGCAAAAGAAAATTAGTCATTCCACCAGAATTGGGCTATGGAAGCAGAGGGATAGGTCCAATCCCCCCTAATTCAGTTTTGACTTTTGAAGTAGAATTATTGAGTGTTAAGTAAATTTCTTAAATTATTCAGAAAGCTCTAGAAAAGTTATGGCGTTTGTTGACAAACGCCATTAATGTAAAAAAAAAGTTCACAAAGTATCTTTCAGATGTTGAGCGAAACACTTACATCAATTTTTAGCAAGCTTCCAGCAAAATCTGTTCACGCTCACTGTGACGGACCTTGCGGTGTATACGACCCTGCTTCTGCAAGAGTTGCCGCAGAGGCGGTTTTGTCTATGACAAAAAAACTTATTGCTCTAGCTCCAGCTGGCAACGATCAAGCTTCCATTTCAGCTTATAACAACACTTTTTCTCGCTTCGTTGCGATTAAAGAGGAAGAATCACAAAAGGCCAAAAAAGAACTTCTAATCCTCTGGACTGATTACTTCAAGCCTGAACACTTAGCCACATATCCTGATCTACATGACACTTTTTGGAAAGCAGCAAAGCTTTGTAGTGCATGCAAGGTAAATATTGATCAAGCCAAGGCAGAAGAATTATTAGCTGCTGTGCAAAAGATCCACTCTATGTTTTGGTCTTCAAAAGGAAGAAATGATAGCTGGGTTACCGCAAGCTGATAAAAGTCTTTTCCATAAACCGAACCTATTTACTTTATTTACTTTAATAATCGGTTACCGGCAACATTTACGTGTTGTCGGTAAATCTATGGAAAGAACTCTTAAAGCGGGAGATTTAGTAACATATAAAAAGTTAAACAAAAAAAATATTGACTTAAAGATTGGCGATATCGTTGTTGCCTGTCATCCAATAATAAAAAATAAGTTAATAATTAAAAGAATTAGTAGGATTTATCAAAACAAATTTGATTTAAGGGGAGACAACTCCTTAGCAAGCACTGACAGTAGAGACTTAGGTTTAATTAAATTAGATTTAATCATTGGTAAAGTAGACAAAATCTTCCCTAAACAGATTTAAATTATTTATATATATCTTGTTCTTAATTTATAATTTACCAATTAACTTTTTAACTCCACCTAATATATCCTCCTGTGAAATAAGAGATTCACCAACCAAAACAGCATCAGCCCCATAACTCTTTACTAAAGCCAAATCCTCGCGAGTAAATAAACCCGACTCGCTTACCAAAGTAATAGAATTTTCCTTTAATTGGTGAGCATAACTCTTAGCCAATTCCTTCGTAACTTCCAGATTAGTTTTAAAACTCTTTAAATTTCTATTATTGATACCTATTAAATTAAATGAATTAATGCTTAGTACTCTTTCAAGTTCTTCTGAGTCATGAACCTCTACCAATATTGTCAGTCCCAAATGTTCAGCGACCTTTGATAAGTACTTTAAATCTGAATCAGTAAGTATTGCGGCTATCAAAAGTGCAGCATCAGCACCTGCAGCTCTTGCTTGGTAAAGCTGATATGGGTAAAGGATAAAATCCTTACATAATATTGGGATTGTAATTTCTTTTCTAACTTCAACTAAGACATCAAAACCACCTTGAAAGAATTTTTTATCTGTTAAGACTGATATGCAGTTAGCACCTCCATCTTGATACATTTTAGCTATCATTCTCGCGTCAAACTCCTGTCTAATTATCCCTCTACTTGGACTAGCTTTTTTTATTTCTGAGATTAGTGCTGGTTTAGATTCACTATTTTTTAATGCTTCTATAAAATTTTTTGTTTTTGGCAAATCCTTGATCTTTTTTTTTAAATCTTCAAGTGAAACTTTTTTTCTTGCAATCTCAACCTCTAGATGTTTTTCCCAAACAATTTCCTCCAAAATATTTTTAGGTTTTGAATCTGGGTGAGGGATTGCATATTCTAAATTGGCTACTTTTACACTTGGATTAGGAGGTCT
This sequence comes from Prochlorococcus sp. MIT2302, assembly GCF_059772385.1. Taxonomy (NCBI): domain Bacteria; kingdom Bacillati; phylum Cyanobacteriota; class Cyanophyceae; order Synechococcales; family Prochlorococcaceae; genus Prochlorococcus; species Prochlorococcus sp. MIT2302. The sequence continues at coordinate 895,541 of NZ_CM186285.1, forward strand.
TCTTCTGATTTCCATAATTTAAATAATTGATGATCTTTAAAAATAAAATTTGATTTTAACTACTTCTTTATTTGTAAAGATGCTTGTTTATAAGCAACCTCCACAACTTCGCTTAAGGTTGGATGAGTATGAACTTCTTTTGCTAAGTCATTTACACGCTGCCTCCTTGCAATTGCATTAGAAACTTCTTGTATGAGATCAGCCGCATGTAATCCATAAATATGAGCACCAAGGACCTCCCCCGTCTCTTTATTAAAAATCAACTTCATAATTCCATCACTTTCTAATTCAGCCAAAGCCTTGGAGTTCGCTTTAAAATAACTTCTAACAATCCCCAGTTCAAAGCCTTCATTTTCTGAAAGATCTTTTGCTTCTTCTTCCGAAAGTCCAACAGAACTTATTTCAGGGTGAGTAAAAGTCGCTGCAGGAATACTTCTGTAATCAATTTCTATCGCTTTTCCTAAAATATTTTCTACGGCAATACTCCCTTGAGCTGCGGCAGTGTGGGCCAACATCAACTTACCTGTAACATCTCCCACTGCCCACAAATTAGAAATTGGTTTTTCATTTACCAATACTCTCATCTGATCATCAATCGGAATAAAACCTCTAGTTGTTTCAACTCCTACGGATTGTAGATTAAGATTTTTAGTCGACGGCACTCGTCCTGTAGCAACCAGAACAGCGTCAACTTGTAATTCCTCAATCACTTCTCGACTCTTTGCATCTGTAAGCTCGACCTCTACGGGACATCCTGGCTTAACTTTAGTAGCGAATACTCCAGCTCGAGTTTCAATATCTCTTTTATCAATAAGATTTCTTGAAGCTATTTTCGTAATGTCAGGATCAAAAGTAGGCATTACTTTCTCAAGAGCTTCAATCATGGTTACCTCACAACCTAAAGCTGTATAAATATCGGCGAACTCCAAGCCAATGTAGCCACTACCAATAATTGCGATCCATCTTGGCAGCCATTCTAGATTAATAGCTTCATCACTTGTAAAAACTGTTCGGCCATCAATTTCGATCCCAGGAGGAACAAAAGGATCCGAACCTGTAGCCAAGATGATATCTCTAGCGGACAAAATTCTATCAACTCCATTTGTTTCTCTTAAACCGACCTTTTGTTTACCTTCTAGACGTCCTTCTCCTCTAAGTATCTCAACTCCTGATCTTTCAAGCGTTTTGGTTAGATTTTTTCGAATTGTCTCAACTAAGGATTTTGCATGTTCAGCAATTTTTTTACGTTCAAATCTAACCGGAGCAGAATGTATACCAAATTCTGCAAGATGATGAACATTAGCAAGCTCACGAACCTTCCCACTAGCTGCTAGCAATGCTTTAGAGGGAACACAGCCTCTGTTAACACAGGTTCCTCCCATATCTCTTGATTCAACAATAGCGACTTTCAACCCAGCCTCTGCTGCATGTTTTGCAGCGTCAAAGCCTCCATATCCAGCTCCGACAACAATTAAATCGAAGTCAAAAGGAATTTCACTCACGGTTTTCATTGGATACCCTTAACCATTTTTACCCTTTGTCGCTCCAACAAGAGAGGAACTGCAGCAGATGCCACATTTAATGAATCAACTAAAGGGCTATGAGGCAACGTAACAAAGTCTGTGCAACAGGCTTCAATTGAAGAATGAACTCCTGAGCCTTCATTACCAAGAACCAATACAGTAGGGACATTCCAGTCTAAATCCCAATACGGTTTAACTGCTTTATCAGTGACTTTACTAGGTGAAATTGTTCCAACTACTTGGAAATTATTATCAATTGCAATATTTAGTTTTGAAACAAGCATTTCAATACTTGAAGAAAATGAATCCCCTATCCGCTCAAAGGGCAAGTGAAGAATTGAGCCAGCTGAGGATCTTAAAACCTTTTGATTTAGGGGATCTGCTCCAGAAGCCAACCAAATGACATCATATTCACCAGCAAGAGCTGATCGGAATAAATTCCCTAAATTTCCAGGGTCTTGGATTCTGTCTAAAGCCAAAATGTGTTTCGGGGCTTTTTCCAATTTTGGCAATCCTGGCATTGGAAATATCGCTGCAACGCCATCTGGTGTCACTGTTGACAAAGATGCCTCTAAAACATTTTGAGTTACTAGGGTTAATAAAGATCTGGAAGGTATTTTTCTTAAGACCTCCTTATTCTCATCACACCAATCTGGAGTTGCAATAACTTCTAATGGCCAAAAATTGGTTTTCAAAGCCTCTTCAAGCAAATTAGATCCCTCAAGCAACAGAGAAGAATGGTCTTCACGTCCGGTCCTTTTCAAAAGAGACCTTAATTTTTTAACCAAGGGGTTTCGTTTACTTGTAATCAATGGGGAATATGAATTATTAATTTTTCAGCCTCAAATTATTAAGTTTTTAATAATCATAATAATTTTCAGCTTTGGAATAAGCACTAATATTCTTATTAAAATTTATAGAAACTCCCTTAAAATTTTATTCAAGCTTTCAACATCATCAATATATAATTTGAACCCATCAATTTTCAATAAGGTTGACTGGACTATTTTAATTCCACTTGGCATTATGGCGAGGTAAGCAGTTCGCTCCAATATGAGTAGTGTGGCGACAATTAAAAGGAATGTTATTCCGCCACATCTGGAGGTAAAGGGAGGGTGTCCTCTTAGTGGGATTTTGAAAGTTAGTGGAGCAAAAAATTCTTCACTAGTCTTGATGGCTGCAGCTCTTCTTACAAAGGAAAAAATCCTCATTAAAAATGTCCCACAACTTACGGACATTGAAGTCATGTCAGAGATCCTCAGAAATTTGGGATCAAAGTTAACTAAGACAAAGAATTCTATAGAAATCGACTCAGGATCCATTCAAAATGCTGATCTACCTCATCAACTAGTTCACAGTTTGAGGGCCAGTTTTTTCTGTATTGGTCCTTTACTAACAAGGCTTGGAGAAGCAAAAATCCCTCTACCAGGTGGATGCAATATTGGAGCAAGACCTGTTGATGAACACATAAATGCTTTAAAAGCTTTAGGAGCAGAGGTGGAAGTTCACAATGATGTTGTAAAAGCGCAAGTTTCAACCAAAAACAAAAGATTACACGGAGCAAACATCGCTCTTAAATATCCCAGCGTTGGTGCGACAGAAACTATCTTGATGGCTTCTTGCCTTGCGTTGGGCAAAACAACAATATCTAATCCCGCTAGAGAACCAGAGATCCAGGATCTCGCGAAAATGCTCAATTCAATGGGAGCAAAGGTTTATGGGGCTGGCACGAAAAGAATCACAATTATTGGAGTGGAAGCCTTAAGTGGAACATCTCATCGTGTTATCCCCGACAGGATAGAAGCAGGGACTTTTCTTATTGCTGCAGCAATAACACGCTCTCCGCTCATTATTGGTCCATTAATCCCCCATCATCTAAGCGCCGTTATTTCAAAGCTACAAGAATCTGGCTGTTCGATATCTCATTACGGGAATCATCATTTAAAAATCATTCCAAGAGAAATCTCAGGAGTTGACATAACCACAAGTCCATTCCCTGGATTCCCAACTGATCTGCAAGCTCCATTTATGTCATTGATGGCTACAGCTAAAGGTTCAAGCAAAATTAAAGAAAAAGTTTTCGAGAAGAGGATGCAACATGTTTTGGAGCTAAACAAAATGGGCGCCTGTATTTATCTAGAGAACAATACGGCTTACATAAAAGGTGTAGAAAAACTTTTAGGTACAAAGGTAGAAGGTGGAGATTTACGTTCATCTGCTGCCATTATTCTTGCATGTCTATCTGCCAAAGGTAAAAGCATCTTCACTGGTCTAGAGCACTTGGATAGAGGGTATGAAAAATTAGAGGAAAAATTAAATAATGCTGGCTCTATTATTTCTAGAAAATTCGATCAAACAACCTCTCAAAATTCCTTCACCAGCAACGCAATTAGTGAAGACAATATTAATACTCAAAAAAATGCTGCTTAGTTTCATATTTTTGCTAGTTTTGGCATAAAATAGTTCTATGGGAGCGTGGTGGAATTGGTAGACGCACCGCACTCAAAATGCGGCACCTTCGGGTTTGTCGGTTCAAGTCCGACCGCTCCCACTTCAATGATGAGCACCTACAATCGTTTTCCTTTAGACCTCGTTAAAGGTAAAGGCTCGTGGGTATGGGACAAAGAAGGTGGAAAATATCTTGATGCGGTAGCTGGCATTGCCACTTGTTCGTTAGGCCACAGTGATAAAGCACTAAATAAATCCTTATCAAAGCAATTAAGAAAACTTCAACATGTATCTAATCTTTACGGTATCCCAGAGCAAAAAGAATTAGCTCAGTGGTTGACTTCTAATAGTTTTGCTAAGAGTGTATTTTTCTGTAATAGCGGTGCAGAAGCAAATGAAGCTGCAATAAAATTGGCAAGAAAATATGGGCATATTAAACGCAACATCGACAATCCAGTAATTCTTTGCTCAAAGGAAAGCTTTCACGGAAGAACTCTCGCAGCAGTAAGTGCGACTGGGCAACCGAAGTATCACAAAGGTTTCGAGCCAATTGTTCAGGGATTCAAGTTCTTTTTTTATAACGATAGTGAGTCTTTTGAAAATCTATTTGATGATTTAGAAAAAACAGGTCCAACAATTGCAGCTGTTTTAATTGAACCCATACAAGGTGAGGGAGGAATAAATATTGGGAAAAAATCATTTTTTGAGCTTTTAAGAAAAAAATGTACGAGCAACAATGTTTTATTGATATTTGATGAAGTCCAAACCGGAATGGGAAGGACAGGTACTCTTTGGGGATATGAACAACTAGGAGTTGAACCTGATGTTTTCACATTAGCCAAAGGCCTTGGAGGTGGGCATGCAATAGGAGCCCTATTAGCCAATAAGCTTGCTGATGTCTTTCAGCCCGGTGATCATGCCAGCACTTTTGGAGGTAATCCTTTCGCTTGCAGAGCAGCTCTAACCGTTGGGAAAGAAATTCAAAAAAGAGACCTCCTAAATAAAGTCAACGACAGAGGTGATCAGTTAAAAGAAGGATTAATTAAACTATCAGAAAAATATTCAGATATATTTATCTCCACAAGAGGCGTTGGTCTTATTCAAGGTCTCGTTATAAAAGACGATATCAAAATAACATCTCTTGATATTGTCAAATCCGCCTTAGAGGAAAAACTTCTTCTAGTATCAGCAGGTGCAAAGGTAGTAAGGATAGTTCCACCTTTAACTATTACAAAAAAAGAAGTCAAAGAACTTATAGTGAGACTAGACAAATGTCTGATGAAACTTTCATAACAAAATCGAACTTCATTTTTGAAACCAAGATCACAGAATATAAAGATATGAATTTGGGAATAGATCGTATGTTGTCGGCTATTAATGCCATGGGAGAGCCCTGCCAAAAAACACCTGCCATTCATATTGCCGGAACAAATGGGAAAGGCTCTATTGCAGCTTTTATTAATAGCGTTCTTAGCTTAGTCAATATCAAAACTGGAGTTACCACTTCGCCCCATTTAGTCGATTGGGTGGAGAGAATATGTATCAACAAAATTCATATATCTAAAGAAGAATTTAAATCATTAGGTCTCGCTCTTACTCCAATTGCAGAAAAAAATAGATTAACTCCTTTTGAATTTGTTATTGCAATAGCACTTAAATATTTTACTTTAAAAGAAGTTGAGCTTCTTATCCTTGAAGTAGGACTCGGAGGTAGACTTGATGCCACAACCGCACATAAATATAGACCTATTATTGCATTTGGAGCTATTGGTCTTGATCATTGTGAATACCTGGGTGATAATCTAGAAAAAATAGCTATTGAAAAAGCAGCTGTAATAACTTCAAAGAGTGTTGTCATTACAGCTGCTCAACACAATATTGTAAAACGAGTTTTCGAAGAAACCGCCCTAAAGCAACAAGCAGTCATTCATTGGGTGGATCCACTTCCATCAGATTGGGAACTTGGTCTATCAGGAGCGATACAAAAAGAAAATGCAGCTGTAGCTAAAGGAGTTATTGAATCCTTAAAAAATATGGGATGGTCTATTTCTAAAGAACAAATTCGAGAGGGCTTCTCTCGTGCCAAATGGCCGGGAAGACTTCAATCAACAAAATGGAAAGGATTGCCAATAGTTGTTGATGGTGCACATAATCCTCATGCGGCAAACCAATTATCCATTGAACGAGACGCATGGACTGATCAAGAAAATGGAATTATTTGGATACTAGGAATTCAAAAAAGAAAAGACATGATAGGAATTTTACAGAAGCTAATCAGAGAAAAAGATTCAGCATGGCTAGTTCCTGTTCCTGGCCAACAAAGCTGGGCTAAAGATCAAATTTTAAGTTCCTGCCCTGAGTTTAAAGACCAAATCAAAGAAGCGCTTAGCGTGGAAGATGTTTTATCAGCACTTAAGAAGCAACATAAATGGCCATCTCCACCACCTGTAATTACAGGATCACTCTATTTAATAGGTGATCTTTTTCAAAGGAAAATATTGACAATTTAAATTGTCTAATAGATTAATAAGTCAATTGCTTTTTAGATTCCACCCTTTGAGTTTACCTGGATTGAGAATCCCTTTTGGATCAAAGTTACTCTTAGCTTGAACTTGATCAGAATCAATTACACCTAGACCTCCATCTTCAACAGTGATTGTATGCGGATTAAAAATTACTGCGCCAAGGTCTCTGCATTGACTGATTAATTGATTCATAGCTTCTTCACCTTGCCATTTAACAAGTGGGAGTGAAGCTATTCTTTGAACTCCATTTTGACGAACACATTCCAAATGCCATAAAAGATTGGATCCCCACTCAGTTTTCAATTTTCTCATCATTGCAGATTCAGGCTGAGGAAGAAGCATTTGCAAATAAGTCCAACCAGGGTCAATACCACGCATATGTAAAGTTGTATGGTTCCAAGAAAGTTCTCGAAGACCTTTTCCAGCCTTCAGGTTCTCCGTGCCCAAGTCATCAAAGTCTGCGCCAGCTGACTTTGCAAGTCGCTCAACTGTACTAACGCCATCAGGTGCAACCAACAATAATATCCTATGTTTATTTGATGGTTTACCAGACCAATGCGGAAGACAGTTAAGAATTTCTTTCTCTAACAAGGTTCCTAAATAAAGCTCTAGTGCAGCACAATTAAATTTGCTTAACAAGTCAACAGCCTGATTCCAATCAAAACAATCGACAACTATTTGTTGCCATTCAACAGATGGAGCAGTCGTTAATGTCAACGCAGTAATAATTCCGTTGGTTCCATAAGCATGGTTCAATGCCTCAGACTTATCTGCGTTCAATTCTAGTTTTCTTGGGGAATCCTCAGTCGTTATTATTTCTAAGGATTGCAAATGGCCAGGATCTCGCAGGAAGCCCCAACGAACGGATCCTATGCCACCTGAACCACCAGCGATGAAGCCGCCAATAGAGGCGCTTCTCCATGTACTTGGAAGCAACCGTAATTGTCGACCATGTTTAATCAACTCATCATTGATATCTCTAAGCAAACAACCAGATTCAACTGTAATTTCACCTGATTTTGAATCGAAATTTCTAATCTTCTTTAGACCAGACATAACCATGACTACTCCTCCATCAAGGGGAACACTTTGCCCGTAGTTCCCTGTTCCTGACCCTCTAAGTGTCAACGGAGTTGAGTATTTATTACAAATTCGAGCAACATCAATAATGGCATCTACCGAAAGTGGTCGAACAACTATTTCAGCCAAGCAATCTTTCAATTCATTAATTAATATTGGTGAATAATCAAAGAAATCTTTAGAGAACCTTTTTAAATCACTAGTTTGTTGATAGATCTCTAGATGAGATACTTGTTTTAGTTCACTTAATAGCAACTCTATTTTCTCTTTTCTAGTCATGACTCATAATTTGTGAATGTTGTTTTTTGTTTTTTGGGCAATTCATTCAAGAATTCACCATTAACTACTACTCTTCTTTTAGGTCTTTCAGACAAAACTTTCACCCAACTAGTTGAATCTAACAAAATAAAATCCGCAGGACTTCCCTTTTGAAAAATGCCATCCCATTTAAGATTAAGCAAATCGGCTGGAGACCAAGTAAATGGAGAAAGGCCCAATCTGTCCCAGGGAGATAAATGAGCAATTGTCATGGAGAATGACATTAAATTTATGGGATCAAAATTAGATAAAGGGAACCATGAATCATTTATATTATCTCCTCCTACAGATACATCGACTCCGGCTTTTTGAAGTTGAAAAATAGGTGCTAATGGTCTTTTAGTTAAGGTGGATCGATCTTTTCTTCCTAAAAGCCAAGAATTAGTTAATGGTAAAGAAACTACTTTTAATCTGTTCTTAGCCATTTTGTTCGCTAACAATGAAATCTCCTTTTCTCTTAACAATCCCATACTGCTTAGATGACTACAAGTTATTGATATCTCATTTTTAACTTGACCTAATACTTCTAGAAGTAATTTCAATCCCCCAGCCGGGCAAAGTTGAGACTCATCAATATGAAGATCAATATCACACTTAAGTCTATTTGCTAGTTCCACTAGGTAAAGTAAGGACTTAAAAGTTTTCCTTTTATTGAAAGGTGGCGCTATCACCCCACCTAAGAGATCTCCATTTAGAGCAACTCTTTGAGCTAAAAGCTCGCCTTCATCACTTTGCCAAAAATCTAATGGAACCAAAGCCACAAACTGTAAAAAAATTTTCTCTTGCCATTTTGTTCTAATACTTTCTATCTGATCCCAATCTTTCATTGCTGTTTTTCCAAAACTATCTATATGAGATCTAATTGCCCTAATCCCATTAACAAGGGCTAGGTTGAGACACTTTTCAACTCTGAAAATTAATTCTTCTTCTGACCTCAATTCATATTCACGGAGGTTTGCTGCTAAAGCTTCTTGATAACTACCTCTCAAGTTAGGTGAGCGTGACCATGAAAATGCTTTATCTATATGCGCATGCGGTTCTACAAATCTTGGCAAAAGGATTTCCTCAGAGACTTTTGAAGTTTCTTCTAAGCCCTTAATTGATGTAATTGTTCCATCTAGCCACTCAAGCCGAGCAGACAATAATCCTTCTTTGTCAATTGAAGTTCCCAGCACATCATGTCCATTACCAATTAAACATCTTGGAACAAGAACATCCACTCGCCCAGACTTTGGAGGACTTTCAATAAATTCAACATCTTTAGCGAAATTCACTTGTAAATAGATTTCAATCCCGGGCTTTTTTATTATGAGTTCTACTTACACAGTAACTTCTATATCTGTCAATTGCGTTTTGATCAAGATATAAAAAGTGATATTTTTAATCCGTACTATCTACAATACTCACAAGCTAAATTTTTTTACCAAAATCATTTTGGAATTTCAAAATGACAAATCATTGGTAGATTAAAAGCACAAGGCGGGCGTCGCCAAGTGGTTAAGGCAGCGGCTTGTGGCGCCGCTATACGGGGGTTCGAATCCCCTCGCTCGCCCTTAAAAATTTTTTTAGGACAATCTTAAAAATCTTTTTCCCCTAGGAAAAAAATTAATCTGCGATGACAACATCCATAGCTCCTACTAAACAAAGCAAGTCCTTTAGAAGCCATAGAGGAAGCTACTGGATTACCACTTTCGGTTGTCAAATGAATAAAGCTGATTCAGAGAGAATGTCAGGCATTTTACAAACAATGGGATACGAGCTTGCAGAAGAGGAACTTAAGGCAGATTTAGTTCTCTACAACACATGTACTATTCGTGATAATGCTGAGCAAAAAGTTTACAGCTATTTAGGTAAGCAAGCTAGAAGGAAAAAATCAGATCCTAATTTAAAAATTATTATTGCAGGATGCTTAGCTCAACAAGAAGGGGAAACACTTTTAAGAAGAGTTCCTGAAGTAGATCTTGTTATGGGACCTCAGCATGCAAATCGACTGGAGACTCTTCTTAATCAAGTTGATAACGGTCATCAGGTATTAGCGACTGATGAACAGCACATTTACGAAGACATCGCGACTGCAAGAAGAGAGAGCGCTATATGTGGCTGGGTTAATATTATTTATGGATGCAATGAGAGGTGCACTTATTGCGTAGTCCCCTCGGTTAGAGGTAAAGAACAATCACGAACACCGCAAGCTATTAAACATGAAATAGAGGAATTAGCGAGAATTGGGTATAAAGAAATAACCCTTTTAGGGCAAAATATAGATGCTTATGGCAGAGACTTTAAAGCTTATAAATTCAACGAATCTGGGCAATTAACACTTTCATATTTACTAGAATATATTCATGATATTGAGGGAATAGAGCGTATAAGGTTTGCCACAAGTCACCCTAGGTATTTCACGAAAGAATTAATAGATGTATGTGCAAAACTTCCTAAGGTTTGTGAACACTTTCATATACCTGTCCAAAGTGGAAGTAATAAAATACTGAAAAATATGGGTCGAGGATATACTGTTCAATCCTATAAAGAAATTGTAAATTATATAAAACAAATAATGCCTGAGTCCTCAATTACTTCTGATGCAATTGTCGCTTTTCCTGGAGAGACGAGAGATGAATTCGAAGAGACACTATCACTTATTGAGGATGTTCAATTTGACTTGGTAAATACTGCAGCCTATTCGCCCAGACCAAATACCCCAGCTGCCTTATGGCCTAATCAATTATCTGAAACAATAAAAATCGATCGACTAAGAGAAATTAATAACTTAGTAGAAAAGACTGCACAGAAAAGAAACTTAAGGTATAAAAACTCTTTACAGGAAATACTCATAGAGAGCATAAATTCTAAAGATAGTTCCCAATTACTTGGAAGAACTAGAACAAATCGATTAACATTTTTCCCAAAGTCTTCAACAGACAGAGAATCACCTCAACCTGGAGAAATAGTGAAAATAAAAATCAATGAGATACGTCCATTCTCATTAACTGGAAGTTTGTTATAAATGTTGATTAATTCGGTAACCTACGTTTAAAGAGTATTGAGAGCTAAATAAATATGTCAAATACAAAGCTAATTATAGGGCTGGTTTTCGGTGGAGAATCAAGCGAACACGAAGTTTCCATAAAATCAGCTAGGACAATTTATAATGCCTTATCTCATCCTTACAATAGTAAAAACTTTATTGTAAATCCAATTTATATAAACAAGAATGGGTTTTGGGAGAATACAGAATACTCAAAGTCAATTTTATTGGAAGAAAAAAAACCAATCATCACAACAAAAAGCAATAAAGTTTCCATTAATAATCTCAGTAACTTTCCAATATTAAGTAAGAATATTGATGTATGGTTCCCTGCACTACATGGACCAAATGGGGAAGATGGCGTCATTCAGGGACTATTTAAATTAACAGGAAAATCTTTTGTTGGATCAGGAACTCTTGGTTCATCATTAGGAATGGATAAAATAGCAATGAAATCAATTTTTAAATCATTCAACCTTCCTCAAACTCCGTATGTTTTTTTACATAAAGAGGATTTATTAAATAAATTATTTATGAAATCTATTTTTGATGAAATAGAAAAAAAAATACATTATCCATGTTTTGTAAAGCCAGCTAATTTGGGTTCCTCTATTGGCATAACCAAAGCAAAGTCAAAGCAAGAACTTATTTCTGGTATAGAAAAAGCAGCAAAATACGATGATAGGTTAATAGTAGAAAAAAATATCGAAGGGAGAGAACTTGAATGTGGCGTATTAGGAAAGTCCAAAATGAAATCTTCAGTTATTGGCGAAGTTAAATTTGAAACTGATTGGTATACATATGAGTCAAAATATAATGAGTACTTGAGCAATACAATCATCCCAGCTGCCTTGAACGTAAATATATCCAATAAAATACAAAAGCTAGCTATCGAGGCATGTAAAGCTATCAATGCTTGTGGTTTGGCTAGAGTCGATTTCTTTTATCAAGAAAGTACGCAACAGATTTATATAAATGAGGTTAATACCTTGCCAGGCTTTACTAGAACAAGCATGTATCCAATGTTGTGGGAAGCTTCAGGAATAAAACTTGAAAAACTTGTTGCTAATCTCATAGAAACAGCTAGAGAATGAATTAACCATGACATTTTTAGATCTCTATTTCAAAAAATGATTCACGGTCTTCTTTGGTTGCCATTACTGATGGCTTTTATTCTCATTGCTTCCCTTGGTTGGATCGAGAGAAGGCGACAGAATCTCTATTTGATTTGGGCTAAAGGTTCAGAGCTGGCAAAGCTTGACGGAACAGGAGCTGCTCGATTAAAGGCTGGTATTTTATGCTGGAGCAGCTTTGAGGCTGGTAGCTTCAAGGAGGAAGCAACTTTTGAAGTCAAGAAATTAGAAATGGTTGAGCTAATGGCTCTGAGTTCAGGGGAAGCTCCTCTAACAAAAGAATCTGAAGGTCGCTGCCGACTTAGGCTTATTGGTTCAGGTAGAGAAATAGATGTGCCTTTTTCAGATGCTGAACGTGCTCGTCAATGGATGGACAAACTTATGTCCAGAGCAAGATGCGACCTTTGAAATCTAACAAAAGAAAAAACAGAAGCTCATTTAAAAATAATCGATTATCAACTAGAAAAGTTTCGTTCATTATTCATAAAAAGAATTTTCTCATTGAACTTTGGCAATTACTTTTTTTCTCAAGCACTTCAATTTTTCTGATCATTACATTTTTAAACCAGGCTTGGAAACCAATTGGTTTTGATCAAACTAGAATCACAGGTCTATCTGGAATAACAAAAAACGACATTAAAAAAACCACCAGTATTTTTTATCCAAAAAATTTGTTGGAATTAAATCCAAAAGAAATTGAATCTTATTTAATAAGAAAGCTACCTATTAAGAGTGTTTCCGTAAGCCGACAAATTTTCCCTCCCGAGATTCATTTAATTTTTTTAGAAAGAGAACCAATTGCTTTCGCGAGTAGAGTTTTATCAAACACTACAGAAAAAGGAATGATTGATATAGAAGGATATTGGATACCACTTCAATTTGTAAATCAGTCAAAAAAAAATAAAATAAAATTATCTATCGAAAATTGGAATCAGAATAAAAAAAACGAAATGATTTTAATACTAAAAAATAGATTTAACTTTAGTAGCCCTCTTCAAAAAATCGAAATAAACCCTCTTGGAGAAATAAGCCTAAAAACTGAGCACTTCGATTCAGTCCTTCTAGGCTCGGGAACCGATCGCTTAATCGAGCAAATTGCTAAACTAAACCAGCTACAAAAATCATTACCAAATCTTTTAATCAACACAAAAGTCAAAATCGTGGATCTTTCAGATCCACTCAAACCGGAATTAAAAATAGAAAAAACATTAGGGAACAGAAAGTAAAAGCCCTGCCACGACTCAACTTTTCAGAAATCCTTAGCATATTAATAATAATTCACGACCAATCTGGGAAATTAATTTGTTAATCAATTTGAACTTATAAGCCAACAGAATTCATGGATGATGTTCATAATGCCCAAAACGAGTTCTAATCCTGAACATGGTGATGGGAATGGGAAACAAATCTAGTTTCAACATGGATGAAGGAATCCTACCCAGTCAATCTGCACGTATTGAGGTTATTGGCGTTGGAGGTGGCGGGAGTAATGCCGTCAACAGGATGATTAATAGTGATCTTGATGGAGTCACATATCGTGTTCTCAATACAGACGCTCAAGCTCTTATTCAATCATCTGCGACTCACAGAGTTCAGCTTGGTCAAAGCTTAACTAGAGGCCTTGGTGCAGGCGGCAATCCAAGCATTGGTCAAAAGGCCGCAGAAGAATCTAGAGCTGACCTCCAACAAGCCTTAGAGGGTGTAGACCTAGTGTTTATTGCCGCTGGCATGGGCGGAGGCACTGGAACAGGTGCTGCCCCTGTTGTCGCTCAAGTTGCCAAAGAAAGTGGTGCTTTGACAGTAGGAATAGTTACTAAACCATTCAGCTTTGAAGGTAAACGTCGTTTAAGACAAGCAGATGAGGGTATTGCAAGGCTTGCAGAGAATGTTGACACATTAATTGTTATTCCAAACGACAGATTAAAAGACGTAATTTCTGGAGCACCTTTGCAAGAAGCCTTTAGAAGTGCTGATGATGTTTTGATGAAAGGAGTTCAAGGGATAAGCGACATAATCACTTGTCCTGGTTTGGTTAACGTAGATTTTGCGGATGTGCGTTCTGTGATGACAGAAGCTGGTACTGCCCTTTTAGGTATTGGTTTAGGCTCTGGAAGATCAAGAGCTCTAGAAGCAGCTCAAGCAGCAATCAATAGCCCACTTTTAGAAGCAGCTCGAATAGATGGAGCAAAAGGATGTGTAATAAACATCACTGGTGGGAAAGATATGACTCTAGAAGACATGACTTCTGCTTCAGAAGTTATATCTGATGTTGTAGATCCAGAAGCCAACATCATAGTAGGTACAGTTGTTGATGAAAAACTTGAAGGGGAAATCCAAGTAACCGTTATTGCAACTGGATTCGACAGTAATCAGATTTATTCAAATGAAAGAAACAGAGCAAGACTCTCGCCTCAATCACTTTACGAACAGTCAGAAGTTAAAGAATCAGGGGCCTCAATACCTGAATTTTTACGTCTAAGACAAAATCGTTGAGAATTATCAACTTGCTTGAATTATGGTGACCCGGAATCCACGCCTGCTTTGAGCATCCATTATGGCTGCTACCTTCCGGTCCTGACCAGGTTTAGGCGTCATAGCCGCATGGGGCCGAGTCGATAATATTCTAGCAACAGCTAAACTCGTTATTAAGAATTACATGCAAACCACAGAATTAGTTAACTTTAAAAAGGTAGGCAAACAGATAACTGTATTAACAGCTTGGGATGCTATCTCATCTTCAATAGTGGAGGCAGCAGGAGCTCATGTTGTTCTAGTTGGGGATTCACTTGGAATGGTTGTCTTAGGTCATGCAACGACGCTTCCGGTAACACTTGATCAAATGCTTCACCATACACAGGCAGTTTGCAGAGGCTTTTCTAAACCCCTTTCCCAGCAACCTTTAGTAGTATGTGATCTGCCTTTTTTAAGTTATCAATGTGGAGAAGACAAGGCTGTTGAAGCTGCCGGAACTCTCCTGAAAAACTCCACTGCTTCAGCAGTGAAACTTGAAGGAGCGGAACCTGAGACTTTATTGGTTATTAAAAGACTTATTAGGATGGGAATCCCAGTAATGGGCCATCTTGGCCTAACTCCACAATCAGTTCATCAACTTGGATATAAAACACAAGCTAGAGATAAACATAGTCAAGAAAAAATTTTCAACGATTCAAAAATGCTTCAAGAATCAGGGTGTTTTGCAATAGTTCTGGAACATATACCAGGAGAAATTGCCAGCCGATTAAAAAAACATTTAGACATTCCAATAATTGGCATTGGTGCAGGAAGTGATTGTGATGGGCAGGTAAGAGTTACTGCTGATATTCTTGGCCTTTCGATTGCACAGCCCCCGTTTGCGAAACCTTTAATTGCAGGACGCGAACTTTGCATCGATGCCCTAAAAGAATGGATTAATTCTACTAATCCAAATCAAGTGAATCCCACCACAAAAACATTTGAATTAAAACCTGATTGCTAATTTGCATTCCTTCAGGATCGCTTAAAAAATACCTACCATGTTTTCTTACTAAAGAGCCTTGATTTAGAGAATTTAGCCAGAATTTTTGCAATAATTTAAAATTTTTATCGCACTCTTCTTGAGTCCATCCAACATTTTTAGCAAGCTCCTCCAAATGAACGCCCTCACGCCTTCTGAGACCAATCATCAGTAGTTCATCCAATGGCATTGGTTTTGACTTATCTCTAGACAAAGTTTGCTCTAATAATTGACTCCCTTGCTGATCAAGCCATTTTTCATAACTGGCAATTGTTCTGGGTCTAGAAAATCTCTCCCCCCAAGGAGCACTTGTTGCTCCCATGCCAAACCCCCACCAACCAGAGCCACTCCAATACATACGATTATGTCTAGATGCATGACCAGGCAATGCGTAACTTGAAATTTCGTATCTAGAAAAACCCTTACTTTTCAAAAATTTATTAGTTAAGAAATCTATTTTTTGAGCTTCAGTCTCAATTGGGATTTTCAACTCACCTTTTTTATGTCTTCTTCCAAAAACAGTATCCGGTTCAATAGTTAAATCATAAATTGACAAATGAGGGGCTTCAATTTTTACTGCTTGTTCTAACTCTTCCAGCCACTTAGACAAATTTAATCCTGGAAGATTTTGAATCAAATCAAGACTCCAGCTTCTTAACATCCCTTTTTTAAATAAATCATTTACCCAATTACAAGCCTCTATTAATTGAGAGCCATTATGTTTTCTTCCAATTGAAGCCAAAGTACTGTCATCAAATGACTGACCTCCCAAGCTAAATCTATTGATTCCAATTTCTATGTATCCGTTCAGATCATTTTCAACAAATGTTGCTGGATCAATCTCCATAGTTATCTCTGCACCATCCTGAAATCCAAATTTTCTTCGAAGATTTTTCAACAACTCACCTAACTCATCTTTTTTCAATAAAGAAGGCGTTCCACCCCCTATATAAATTGTTGATAAAGCAGGACCTGGAGGGTTAATTGAAATTTCTCTATGAAGTAAATCCAAATATGCGGTAATAGAAGTTATCCCTGGACTACCAGTAACTTGAGCGCTATCACCTAAAGGGATAATGGAAAAATCACAGTAAAAACATCTTTTATGGCAAAAGGGTATATGCAAATATGCACTTCTGGGTGGGGCTACCATTTGAGCTCTAGATATACAAACCCAAATAAATGGTCACTTTTGCAGCCCAAATCTTTGAAAATAAATAAAGCTTTAGTAAAAAACCAGAAGCAAGCATAACCTGAATATATGGCAGACATAGTTATTCTGGTTTTATTTCTTTTATCAGGTGCAATCACCGGATGGATTGGGGTGAATTGGTTACCTGAAAAGACTTTAGATCATATTACTAGTCTAAAGAATTTTAAAATTGCTCTATCAGGTTTAACCGCTTTTGTAGGTCTTTTAATTGCCTTTCTTTTTCAGCAATTTAGAAATAAATTAACAAAAAGGATAAGAACAATGCCAACAGATCTACTTGTCAGTAGATCTGTTGGCATTGTTCTTGGACTTCTCATAGCAACACTTTTATTGGTACCTGTATTACTTTTACCTTTACCCGCTGAATTCTTTTTTGTAAAGCCAATTTTTGCTGTACTAAGCAACATATTTTTTGGAGTACTTGGATACAACCTTGCTGATGTTCATGGTCGAACAGTTTTACGTCTTTTCAATCCGAACAGCACTGAATCTTTATTAATGGCAGATGGAATTTTAACCCCAGCGAGTGCAAAAGTTTTAGATACAAGTGTAATAATTGATGGTCGAATTCAGTCTCTACTTAGATTTGGGCTTATAGAAGGGCAAATAATTGTCGCTCAATCAGTTATGGACGAGCTACAAAAACTCGCGGACTCAAGTAACAACGAGAAACGTGGGAAAGGCAGAAGAGGTCTTAAATTGCTAAACCAATTGAGAGAAAGTTATGGGAGAAGATTAGTTATAAACAGTACAAAATATGAAGGAGAAGGAACCGATGAAATTCTTTTAAAATTAACATCAGACATTTCAGGAATGTTAATAACTGTTGATTACAACTTATCTCAGGTAGCACAAGTACAAGAAATAAAAGTTCTAAATTTAAGCGATCTAGTGCTTGCAGTTAGACCAGAAGTTCAACCTGGTGAAAAATTAAATTTAAAAGTTGTCAGAGAAGGAAAGGAAAATTCACAAGGTATTGCCTATCTTGAGGATGGCACAATGGTTGTTATAGAGGAAGGCTTCCAATGGATAGGTAAAAGGATAGAAGTAGTTGTGACTGGAGCATTACAAACACCGACAGGGCGAATGGTTTTTAGTAAAGCTTCCAATGATCAGCCCACGAACAAATTTTAAAAAAACAAAAGCATATCAAGACGAGATCTAGCTAGGCTTTTGATCAAGGATACTTAAACTTCATATGACTGCATCACAACCGTATTACGGCGATTCTGCCGTAATGAGAACTCCACCCCCTGATTTACCATCCCTTCTTTTGAAAGAGAGGATAGTTTATTTAGGCTTGCCGCTTTTTTCAGATGATGATGCAAAAAGGCAATTAGGAATGGACGTGACAGAATTAATTATTGCCCAACTTCTTTATCTAGAATTTGATAATTCAGAAAAACCTATATATTTTTACATTAACTCAACTGGAACAAGTTGGTATACAGGAGATGCAATTGGATTTGAAACTGAAGCCTTTGCAATTTGCGACACGCTCAGATATGTGAAGCCTCCTGTTCACACTATCTGTATAGGTCAAGCAATGGGAACTGCAGCAGTAATTCTATCGGCAGGTACAAAAGGACAACGAGCAGCATTACCCCATGCATCAATTGTTCTTCATCAGCCTAGAAGTGGCGCTCAAGGCCAAGCAACTGATATTCAAATTAGAGCGAAGGAAGTTATTCACAACAAGAGAGCTATGCTAGAAATTCTTAGCCATAACACCGGAAGATCAGTAGATCAATTGTCCAAAGACTCAGATCGAATGAGTTACCTCAACCCTCATGAAGCAGTTGATTATGGGATAATAGATCGCGTTCTTACCAGTAGAAAAGATTTACCAGGAGAGAAAGTTTTGTCCACATAACTAAATAATTTTTCCCAAAATATTTTTAAAAATCATTACCTCAACTACCAAACATTAATTAGCCATGCCAATAGGTACTCCAAGCGTTCCATACCGTCTTCCAGGAAGTCAATTTGAAAGATGGGTCGATATTTATACAAGACTTGGCGCGGAGAGAATTCTATTCCTGGGCCAAGAGGTAAACGATGGCATCGCAAATAGCCTCGTAGCACAAATGCTTTATCTTGATTCTGAGGACAGCAGTAAACCAATCTATTTGTACATCAATAGTCCTGGGGGCTCAGTCACCGCTGGTTTAGCCATATATGACACGATGAAATATGTAAAAAGTGACCTCGTAACCATTTGTGTGGGGTTAGCGGCCTCAATGGGTGCGTTTTTATTATCTGCAGGAACGAAAGGGAAAAGACTTGCATTACCTCACAGCAGAATAATGATTCACCAGCCTCTGGGAGGGACTGCTCAAAGACAAGCGAGTGATATAGAAATAGAAGCACGTGAAATTCTTAGAATAAAAGAAATGCTCAATAAATCCATGGCAGAAATGACGGGTCAAACATATGAAAAGATAGAAAAAGATACTGATCGTGATTACTTTTTGAGCGCAGAGGAAGCAAAAAATTATGGTTTAATCGACCGAGTGATAAATCATCCAAGTGAAAGTTAATTTGATAATTTTGCTTTTTTTATCAATTAAATTGTCTTGATAGTCAAAAAAACATCTCAACAAAAGTAGTCTCGATAGCACTCTATTTCGTAAGCTCAGCCTGAATACAGTTCTGAAATACCCACTCACATGGCAAAACTTTTTTACGACTCCGATGCAGACCTAGGTCTTCTCCAAGATAAAACCGTCGCAATTATTGGATATGGATCTCAAGGCCACGCACATGCATTGAACTTAAAAGATAGTGGAATAAAAGTTGTCGTTGGTCTTTATGAAGGGAGTAGGTCAGCCAGCAAAGCAACTTCTGATGGATTGGAAGTTTTAACTGTCTCAGAGGCTTCAGAGAGGGCAGATTGGATCATGATTCTTTTGCCTGATGAATTTCAAAAAGATGTTTATAACAAAGAAATAGCACCTCATTTGAAACCAGGGAAAATACTAAGTTTTGCTCATGGTTTCAATATTCGTTTTGAATTAATAAAACCACCTGAATTTGTCGATGTGGTAATGATTGCCCCAAAAGGCCCAGGACACACAGTTCGGTGGGAATATCAAAATGGTCAAGGAGTTCCTGCTTTATTTGCTATTGAGCAAGATGCCTCAGGCAAAGCTAGATCACTTGCGATGGCATACGCGAAAGGGATTGGTGGAACACGCGCTGGGATCTTAGAAACTAATTTCAAAGAGGAAACAGAGACTGATCTTTTTGGAGAGCAAGCAGTTTTATGTGGTGGCCTCTCAGAATTAGTAAAGGCTGGTTTTGAAACTCTTGTAGAAGCAGGATATCAGCCTGAATTGGCCTACTTTGAATGCTTGCATGAAGTCAAATTAATAGTTGACCTTATGGTTAAAGGAGGTCTCACTGCAATGAGGGATTCGATTTCAAATACAGCAGAGTATGGAGATTACGTAAGCGGTCCAAGGTTAATTACCAAAGAGACAAAAGAAGAAATGAAAAATATTCTTGCAGATATTCAAGATGGTACTTTTGCTAAAAACTTTGTGAAAGAATGCGATGAAGGAAAGCCTGAAATGAAGAGAATTCGCCAAAAAGACTCAGAACTCCCAATAGAAAAAGTAGGCAAAACACTTCGCTCTATGTTTAGTTGGCTTAAATCAGACTAGCAATATCATTCACTTAATCTTAATCGCCTTTCTTCTTGACCTTTTAATAGGCGATCCGAGGGGGTTGCCACACCCAGTCCAATTCATGGGTGTGGTGATTAGTTTTTTGAGAAGATTAGCTGAAGATTATGCGAAAGAAAATAAAACAAAATTATATATTTTAGGCGCAATAATTACAATTATAGTCGTATCATTAAGTGGCATAACTGGATGGCTTATAGAAAGATTATTTTTATTTTTTCAACTGAAAAATCCTATTTTAAGTACATTATTTTTTTCTTTAATTTTAAGTAGTTCACTTGCCTCAAGAAGTCTAAATAAAAGTGTTTTAGATATTATAAATTCGATAGGCAAAGAAAATATCAGTAATATAAGACAAAAACTAAGTCTTATAGTTGGTAGAGATGTTGAGAATTTAAATACTAATGAAATTCTCAGAGCGGCAGCTGAGACAGCAAGCGAAAATTCTGTTGATGGTATCTTTGCTCCGTTATTTTGGATATTTTTAGGAACTATTTTCTGGGAGTTTGATCAATCAATACCAGGACCATTAGCTATGGCATGGATCTTTAAAGCATCTAGCACCATTGATTCAATGCTTGGATATAAAGAGGGTAAATTAAAGTGGCTAGGATTTGCTGGTGCAAAACTTGATGATCTAATGGTCTGGATCCCTTCAAGAATTGTATTAATTACACTTCCTCTTTGCTGCAAAACAAAGAAATCATTTTTCAAAACGATAAAAGATTCCTGGAAGGATGGCATTTTAGATTCTTCACCAAATTCAGGAATCTCTGAAGCAATATTTGCTTATTGTGCTGGAGTAAGAATGGGGGGAATAAACTATTACAAAGGTCAAAAAAGAATAAAATCAATGATTGCAAGATCTTATCCTATTGCAAGTAAAAGGTTAGTCAAAAAGATACTAAATATAAGTCTTAGGCTTCAACTTGCTTGGATTCTTATCTTTTGCTTGATAATGATATTTATAAATTTATAAAATCAAAAGGCACCTCTATCCATAGGGAAGAGCAAGACTCCTAATGTAAGAATAATAATTTCTAAATCAAGTAGAAAATTTCTATTTCTTGCATAAACCAAATCTAATTCAACCCTTTTTTTATAACTAAGGTTGTTTCTTCCGCTAACCTGCCATAAGCCAGTTAGTCCGGGTCTCACTGAAATAACTTCTTCCATAAAAAGACTGTATTTATTAATCTCATTACTAACAATTGGTCTTGGCCCCACTACACTCATTTCCCCTTTTAAAACATTAAAAAATTGGGGTAATTCATCTAAACTAGACTTTCGCAGAAATCTTCCTAATTTTGTTATTCTAGGATCTTTACGTAATTTAAAATCTTTTTCAAATTCCTTTCTCATAAGAGGATATTTATCTAATAAATTTGGGAGTAAATCATCAGCATCTCTATACATAGTGCGAAACTTTATGCATCCAAATTCTTTGTAATTTCTTCCTACTCTTTTTTGAACATAAAAAACAGCTCCTGGAGAACTAAACTTTACTAATATTCCAATTAGGATAAAAACTGGTGAGCCTATAGTTAACACAAGCAAAGAAAAAACAATATCCCCTATCCTTTTCAATGTTCTTCCATATCGACTTTGATTTTTTATTATTTCTACCGCGGGCAAAGAAGAAGATTCTTGTGAGATTACTTCAAAAGGAATTATTGGAGATCCTTTACGGAACTCAGACCATCGTAATAAAGATTTTTTAGGATTAGTTTGCACAAATTATTGAGTTAGTTAGCTCAAGGCTGCAATAAATTTACACCATACTTAATTAAGATTTTCTTGATGTAGAACTAAGGTCACTAGTAGCAATGTCACAAGAATTCATATGCTCTCTCCAAGCTCTGTTTATGATTTTCTCTAATCTTTTTTTAAATGAATCTTGAGAAAAAGAATTACTCCAATCCCTAATTAACTCAGATTTTAAATCTCTCCAAAGTTGTTTTTCCTTAAAAAATTCAATTGCTTCAACCAAGGATTTCACTGTCTGATCATGAAACAAAAGTCCAGTCGCACCTTTATCTGAGTTTGAATTAAAACATTTCACTGTATCTAAAATACCTCCCTTACCAAAAGCAATCACAGGGGCTCCCGAAGCCATTGCTTCCACAGGAGCAATCCCAAAATCCTCAATACCAGCATAAACAAATGCTCTACATTTGCTCATAAGTTTTTGAATATTCTCTTGGCTCTGAAAACCAAGAATTTGAACTGTTGGACCTGCAAGATTTTTTAAATGTGCATTTTCGACTCCATCACCAACAACAACTAAAGGTAATTTAAGCTTATTAAAAGCCCTCACGACCAAATCAACTCTTTTATTAGGTACCAATCTACAAACACTTAAATAGAAATCTTCTCTGGGCTTATTCCACTCAAAACGATTGACATTGACAGGTGGATGTAAAACCTCTGAACGCCTTCTCCAATACTTCCAAATTCTCTTTGCCGTAAAATTAGAATTTGCTAGCAAGTAATCTACTCTTGAGCTACTTAATTGATCCCATTGCCTCAAAGTATGCAATTGCCATCTAATTAATGGTCCTAAACCTATTCTTCTTAAAAAGGATCTTTTCAAATATATATTCATTTGATCCCAAGCATACCTAACTGGTGTATGAACATAACTAATGTGAAGTTGATCAGGCGAAGTCAAAACGCCCTTAGCTACAAGGTGACTACTGCTTATAACCAAGGGATACCCTTCTAAGTCGATCTGCTCGATTGCGAAAGGTAAAAGAGGTAAATATTGTTGAACATGTGAGATGCCAAATGGTAATTTTTGAATGAAGCTAGTTTTTACTTTTCTTTTAAACAACCAACTATTTTTCAGCATATTCTCTCCATTAACTAAAGAGAAAAGGTCTGGTTGCGATGAAATTTCATTAAGCAAATCATCAATTGCCCGAACAACATTCTCGGCACCACCTGCTGATCTTGGAGTGAACCATTCATGTACTAATGCAATATTGCTTGGAAGATCTAAAGATGAATTTACACTCAAAGTTAAAACCTTAAATCATAAAATTAGTTTTAGCTTATTACAACCAAGATATTATGACAACAGATAACTTAAGTATCAATTTAGCAAACTTATATTATTTTCATTAAGATCCATAGCTAAAGAAATAATAATTTTAAAAAGAAATTTCTATTTTATCTAAAGATGTTATTAAAGGATCATAAAAGTTGTGAAACAAGCTACCACTAAAAGAAAATAAATAAGCAAATCCACTTAATAATCCTAGAAGAATAAAGTACCTAACATAGCCACTTCTTCTTTTTAGTTTGGCAACTGAAAAAAGCATAATTAATAAGAAAACTAAACCTATTGATTCGGAAACCAGCAAAGCTGGTCTATCAACTACTAAATTTAAGTTGATTCCATTTACTAGCTCAATTCCTGATATATCTTTTTTAAATAAAATAAAGTTGATTATTTCCGAAAATATAAGGCTGAGAATTATCAAATAGGATACTGGCTTAGTTAGCCTATTCATTGTTTTACTAAAACTCAATAAGAGCAAAGCTATAAAAATAGATGCAATTATTGGTAGTCCAGGTATCAGCCAAGTAAGATTTAATAGCATAGTTATAAAACAAGCTCAATTTTACATGCAAGAATAAGTTCTTTTAATTGTTCTCGAAGAACAAAAATAAAAAAGTGCTCTGAAAGCAACGTAATACTAAACAGATTAGCACTATTCATTTGTAAAAACATTTTATATTTTTTTTTTAGCAGGAAAATGAGCTAAAAACAAGCTATAAATTAATAGTCAAACAAAACTTAATAAGGGGAAAAAACTTTTTGAATTTTATAAAACTTATCTCTATTTTAACATATCAACCATCAAAATTATAATTATATACTATATGTAATTTAATTTATATGTAGTATGTAATATTGTACTGATTCTTATTTTTAATTCATTCTATTCTAAATAACTTGATAGTTATTCGCTTCAATTAGTCCAAACAAAAAACCAAGTCCCGTAAAAACAAAATCTTAACAAAAATAGCTTATAATTCACTATAGAATTAGATTTTAAATTCAAATGTCTGAAATTGATGCCGAGAACAATAAGCAAAGTATAAATTCAGATCTAGATGACACAAAGACAATTGAACCAGAGATAAATCCAGACATTACTGATCAAGGCCAAAGTCTCAGTTCATATCCTAAATGGATAAATAATAAAGGCGAAGAGGTAAAGCAAGTCTTTGGCTTTAATGAAAATGCTGAACTTGTTAATGGAAGAGTAGCAATGATAGGGTTTTTAATGCTCATACTCACTGAATTAGCTTTCGCTGGAGAGCCAGCAACACTTAAAATTTTTGGAATTAGCTAGTGAACAAAGCTTTGTATTATATTTATTCCAACAACTTTATTGATCCTCTCAAAAGCTATGAATAAAAAAACATTAGTTGGTGTTTCATACGTATCTGCTTGGATCATTATTTGGGGAACAATTGGTTCACTTATTGATTTTTATTTCCTTCAAAATACATATCTTCCAGGCTCATTTGGTCAATATTTAACATTTATAATTACAGCTATGATCTCTTCTATTGCCGCAACATACATGTTCCCAATAATAAATAAAAAGTTTATAAGTTAATAACGATAACGTTCAACTACTTGAGAAGGCATATCATTGATTCCATTCTGATAAAGGATCCATTGATTAGTTTCAAGATCATGGTCACAACCCAAGCCTTCTAGTTCAATAGATTTCAATCGCAATTCATAATGGCATTGCTGATCAGCTTCAAACGCAGATTTATAGCCAGTAAAAAAATGTAAATACCCGAAAATTAATACTATTAAAGATATAACCACGATAGGTATTTTCATAATAGGTAATAGATTATTATTTATATATTAGCTATTACCGTAGATAAAAAAAGTATTTATAATTTTGTTTCTTTTTCTTTTTCCATAGGTATTTCACATTCAGTTAAATCTTGATCATTTAAACGATCTAATATGCGAACCATATCAACTGCAGACAACTCCCCATTAGATCCCCATTTAAGAGTCGTCTTCCTCTGTTGAGGAATCTTTTTAGATATGTTTTCCTGACTTCTTTTTTGTACCATTGCTAATAAACAAACTTTTATAAAACATTAAAATATAAAGGTTATATATCAAAACTCAAAAAAAAATTCTTAGCCAAACTTTACTTTTATTTTTGCTTAGTAGTAATATTTTCCTATTTTCAGGAGTCTAACTAAATCTTTCCTAATCATTTCACTGTAAAAGTTATATAAACACTAGCCTCTACCAAAATTATAAATAAAATCCTGAAATGAAGGATTATAAAAATAAACAAGCACACTAATAACTAATAAAACGTTCAAACCAATTACTATTGAACCTATGATTACTCTCTGACGCTTACCTGGGACTTTATATTTCATGCCGGCTGGCAGGTTAACTAATACATCTGGATCATTAGAACTTGATTTCTTAAATTTATTCTCTTTGACCTTGTTTGTCTTTGCTGCCTTATCGTTAGTTTTTTTGGAATTCGAAGCTTTGGAGCCCATTTTCTTAATTAGAGTAACTTCTTTATCTTTATGGTTCTAAGCTTACTTAGATAAATCAGATAAAAAACTATTTTGTTCTAGTTTTTCACATTAGTTTGTTGACTAAGTCATAGATCAGGAATCTAGTGATCAATATATTGATTATATTTAACAATATTTCTTGATGGCATCAAGAATATTTTTCGCTTCCTTTCTTTTAAAATCAGAATTCATAGCCATTATTAAATTCGCCTCTAAGCCAAGTAATCTAGTTTGACAAGAAAATTTTTTATTTTTTGCTGCATTAATTTGATAATTATTTATTTTAAGTAATGCTTGATTGCAAGATTTTATATCTCTATAACAACTCTTTACTAGTGTATTAATTAGTAGAAAATCTCTGTTTTCATATGCCATCAAAGGGATTAATGCAGTAAGGAAATATATTAAAAGAAGGAATTGGAATTTATTTTTTTTACATAGAGAACCAATCAAAACGTAATCTCCGTTAAAGTGATTTAAAAATTATTTGAATATATGTAACAGTTTTTGAGTCAATAAAAACAACATTATTTTATTAATAATACAAATACTAAGTTTTCACAAAAAAAAGGACTCATTTTTAAAGAGTCCCTTACTAAAGAAAAGGTAAGCAAGCAAAACAGCTTTTAAGAAAACTCAACCCTGAACACGATCCTTAAACAACTTCCCAGCGGTAAAAGCAGGAACTCGCTTAGCAGGTATTGCAATCTTTTCCCCAGTCTTAGGGTTTAAACCCTGTCTTGCAGAACGATCGCGTGGCTCAAAAGAGCCAAACCCTAGAATGGAGACTTTCTTACCCTCCACTACAGAATCAATAATTGTATCTATGGCGGCATCTACTACCAGAGAGACATCTGTTTTAGTTAGCTCAGTACGAGCTGCAACCAGGTTGACTAAATCTGCTTTGTTCATTGGAAAGATTGTATGTAGCAGGGAGTAAGAAGAGGGAAACCAAAAAATAATTAGTTTCCATAAAACTCAATCTTGCTAATCGTATGGACCAAATCACTTACCTGCAACCCAAAGAGCTTGTGACAGTAAGCTTTCTAAAAAACATAAGTGCTTTTTGTCATGATTCAATAAGCTTTAAAAGATTTGAATCAAATACCGGAAAGAAAGATGTTTTTTTTCAGTTTTCGCCAAGAAGCTTGTCAGGGCAGTACTTCTAAAAAGTTCCGTTTTCAAATTTACCATCAAGGATGGCTCTAAAGTTTGAAATTAATTCTTTTTTCTAAAGAAAATCAGACATTTAATTTAATTCTCATGAATTAACAAAGGTCTACAGAAAAGCACATTTATTGGTATTACAAAATAATACCCACACTAAAAAAAAGACAGATAAATGAAAAATTAGATTTTTTCTAGCTTTAGGAGATCTATATGGAAGCCGTAATCCCTAAAAAAACCAAAAAAATTTTTGTTGACTGGTTTTTTTTTTAAATTTCAAAAGATTTGAATTTCAATTAAATAAGAATGTGTTTCAACTGAAGTTACTGTCCAAGTCACAACAACAATAACAATGGAGTGCTATTGAAAAAACTATTAAGTATTCATTAAAAAAAGCAGTCCGTGCTCAATAAAATTTTTTTCAAAAATTGAATTTCGTTTTTTAGAACTTGTTAAAACAAACCAACCGCCTAACTTGGAGGGAAAGTTACTTGATTACTTAATTTGAAGGACAAACACAATTGAGCAAAGTAAAAGTTGGTTCAGCATGGCCTTTGGGTAGCTCAGTCACTCCTGATGGGGTTAATTTCTCCATCGCAGCACCACATGCAACAAATATAGAATTGCTAATCTTCCAAAATGAAAATGACGACTCTCCTATAGAAATAATTTCCCTAGATCATCAAAACAGGTCAGGAGATTATTGGCATATTGAAGTAGAGGGACTAACTGAAGGCACTTTATATGGATATAGAGTGTCAATTAAAAATAACAAAGCCATTGAGGGTAATCTTGTTTTAGATCCATGTGCCAGAGCTATTACAGGATGGCGAAATTACATAAGACCTCAAGAAGGAAAAAGAATTAATGACTATAGTCATTCTCTAAAGGGAGTAGTAACAGAGAGGGATTATTTTGATTTCAATTGTCATCCAAGACCTAAGCATGCATGGAATAAAACAATTATTTATGAATTACATGTTGGAGGTTTCACTAAAAAAACAGATTCAAGCATTAGCGAAACAAAAAAAGGAACCTTTATTGGATTAATCGAAAAGATACCTTATCTTAAAAATATTGGTATTACATCGATTGAGCTGCTCCCTGTTTTCGCTTTTGATGCTAGTGATGCCCCTGACGGACTAGTTAACTATTGGGGTTATAGCCCTATAAATTGGTTTACGCCGCATCAAAGTTTTGTAGATAGTTTGAATCCATTAGAAGCAAGAAAACAATTCAGGAAGTTAGTAGAGGTTTGCCATGATAATGAGCTCGAAGTGTTAATCGATGTTGTTTATAATCACACAACTGAGGGTAATCAACATGGCCCAAAAATAAGTTGGAAAAATTTTGGTCCTAAAGCTTACTACCATCAAGATGAGAATGGAAATTATCAAGATGTAAGTGGGTGCGGTAATAGTATCGCTGCCAATCGTCCTTTAGTTAGAAAATTAATCCTAGAGTCATTGCGATGTTGGGCAATTGAATTAGGAGTTGACGGCTTTCGATTTGACTTAGGTATTGCTTTAAGCAGAGGCGAAAATTTAATTCCTTTAGAAAAACCTCCCTTGTTTGAAGAAATCGAAACAGATCCTCAACTTAGTGATGTGAAATTAATCAGTGAGCCCTGGGATTGTGGAGGGCTTTATAAGCTAGGAGACTTCCCAGCGAAAAAGTTCAGAACATGGAATGGACATTTTAGAGATGATATTAGAAAATTTTGGAAAGGGGAGAAAAGTACAATATGGCCACTTAAAGATAGGTTAATAGGTAATAAATCCCTTTATAATGATAATAATTTAGCAAATACTTACAGTATAAATTTCATAACTTCTCATGATGGATTTACTTTGAAAGATCTGGTAAGTTTTAACAAAAAACATAACTTAGCCAATGGCGAAAACAATCGTGATGGAGAGAATAATAATAACAGTTATAATCATGGCGTTGAAGGGCCAACTACTAATAAAGAAATAAATAATTTAAGGCAAAAACAACAAAGAAATCTTCTTTCATCACTCCTATTGTCTCCAGGGGTCCCAATGCTTTTAATGGGTGACGAAGTAGGAAGAAGCCAAGGAGGAAATAACAACACTTGGTGTCAAGATAATCCACTTGGATGGATGGATTGGGACCATGAGAATTGGGACCATGACTTAAAAGAATTTGTAACAAAACTCATATCTTTAAGAAAACAATTACCAGAATTTTTTAGTCCAGATTGTATTCATAATAGTGAAAAAGATAATACCAAGGTCAAAACGTCCAATTTTTGGATTCAGTGGCATGGCATTAAAGTTAACAAACCTGACTGGAGTGACTGGTCACATACTCTTGGTTTTAGCATCAACAAAAATAATGAAGGCTCAGCAATCTGGCTTGGCTTTAATGCTTACAAAGACCCAATGCTTTTTGAATTGCCAACACCAATTTCTCCATGGAAAAAATATATTGATACTTCATTTATAAAAAATAAAAATGTCTCAAAAAAACCCTTAATAAATCAATCGAACATACTTATTGAGAGTAACAGCCTAGTTCTTATGGTCGCTAACGATTATTCAAAAAAAATTAAGCTATGAGACTCATTATCAAGCGGGCGGCGGGAATCGAACCCGCATCATCAGCTTGGAAGGCTGAGGTTTTACCACTAAACTACGCCCGCACTGGAACTAAAGATTTACTTCCGATCGGAGTAAACATTAATTCCTGTTCCTCCATTATTACCTTGCGAGTCCCATTATCCAAAAAAGATTGATGAAGTCCACATCGCTTTACGAAGGGAGTAATCGCACAAGACTAATGATCTCTTATGCAATGGGAGATGCTGGAACGGGATTAGCCGCAATACAGTTAGGTACTTATCTATTTCTATTTTTCACTTGTGCTGCAGGAATACCTGCATTTATTGCAGGCTCACTGCTTATGGTTTCTAAACTTTGGGATGCAATAAATGATCCACTAATTGGATGGATGAGTGATCACACACACTCGAAATGGGGGCCAAGGCTTCCATGGATGGTTGGAGGTGCTGTTCCCCTTGGTTTATTTCTTGCAGCAATGTGGTGGATCCCTCCAGGAAGCATAGAAACAAAAACTACCTATTACGTATTCACCGCAATTTTCTTGATGACAGCATATACAGCAGTAAATCTCCCTTTTGCAGCATTATCTACAGAGCTGACTGAAAATATGGGGATTAGGACAAGACTAAATGCAGCAAGATTTACTGGCTCTATTCTGGCAGGAACTTCTGGATTAATAGTAGCTGCAGGCTTCTTATCTAAAGGCGCAGACGGATATACTTCAATGGGAAGAGTTACAGGGATAATTGCTACTTTTACAACTTTAATTGCTTGCTGGGGACTTGCCCCATTTGCTAAAAAAGCAAGGAAACCGGCTTCTCAATCTGAACCTTTTAACCAGCAACTAAAAAGAGTTTTAAATAACAAACTTTTCACAAGGATTATTGCTCTTTATTTGCTGCTTTGGTGCGGACTACAATTAATGCAAACCGTTTCATTAATCTATCTTGAACAAGTAATGCTTGTCCCAATAGAAATTTCAAAATGGATCCCAATTCCATTTCAAATTAGCACTCTATTAGGTCTGCAATTTTGGAGCTTTTACTCCAATAAATATGGGAGAATAACAGCACTATTCAAAGGAGGTTCAATATGGATATTAGCTTGTCTTTTTGTTATGATTATGCCTCCTCTAACTAAGGGGATAAGTATCAATAATTTATTGTTTTTTGATAATATTGAAGGCATAAAAATGCTAATCCTATTAGTAATAATTATTTTAGTAGGATTTGGAGCGTCAACTGCTTACCTCATTCCATGGTCTCTACTTCCCGATGCTATTGATAAAGACCCCGAAAAACCTTCAGGAATATATACTGCATGGATGGTTTTTATTCAGAAAATTGGTATAGGTTTAAGTGTTCAATTTTTAGGAGTTCTTTTATCTTTATCAGGATATAAATCATCAACCAATTGCTTATCAAGTTTTCAAGATTTAGATCAACCTTTAACAGCAATAATTACCATTAGATTATGTATGGGATTAATACCATCTTTTCTAGTATTAGCTGGATTAATAACAATGAAACCTTGGCGAAATTTAGACTTCAAATCTGAAAGCGTAGGGCCATGAACACCACACCTCGTTGGCTAAGAAGATTCTTCAGCAGTATGTTAATTGGAGGACAAGCAATTGCATCAATAGCCAAAAGGAAGGTCAATAAATCCGACTTAATAGATCAATTAATGGAAGCAGGTCCAGGTAGCTTTCTTATTATTCTCATAACAGGCGTTGCGGCTGGAACAGTTTTTAATATTCAGGTAGCTGCAGAATTAAGTAAGCAAGGCTTAGGTTCTGCTGTTGGCGGTCTTCTAGCAATTGGCATGGCTAGAGAGATAGCTCCTTTGCTTACCGCAACTCTACTTACTGGGAAAGTCGCAACTGCTTATGCGGCTCAAATAGGGACAATGAAAGTTACTGAACAGATTGACGCTATCACGATGTTACAAACAGATCCAGTTGAATATCTTGTTGTCCCAAGGCTATTCGCGATGGTCGTAATGGCACCAATTCAATGCTTACTATTTTTTTCTATCGGTCTATTTAGCGGTCAATTTAGCAGCACCGTTCTCTATCAAATTCCACCAAGCATTTTTTGGAATTCGGTAAGAGAATGGCTCATAACATCTGATCTTCCATTTATGCTTGTAAAAGCATTTGTATTTGGTTTCTTAATAGCAGTCATTGCTTGTGGGTGGGGGTTAACCACTAGAGGCGGGCCCAAAGAAGTAGGATCAAGCACTACTGGAGCAGTCGTAATGACTTTAATAACCGTTTCTTTAGTAGATGTTTTACTCACTCAAGTTCTTTTTGGCTAGAAACTATGACTTCTAAAAATTCACTCGACAAAGATAGTGTGATTTTGTCACCTTCATATCGTTTACCCAGCTTAATAATCTTTGCGGGCTTATTATTTTTAATCACACCACTTAATCCTTGGCCAACAATTGTGATTAGCAGTTTTGGTTTTTTCCTATTACTTCAATCATTTACCTTGAAACTGAAATTCACTAAAGACGATTTAGTTGTTATGCAACTTGGTAATGAATTAAGAAGGTTTCCCTTTAAAAATTGGATAGCCTGGAGAATCATATTACCCAATTTGCCAGGTTTTCTTTACTTTAGAGAAGAGGCAAGCCCTCATCTTTTGCCAATCCTTTTTGAGGTTAACTCATTAAAAAAACAGTTAAGGTTAAGAGTCAAGGATTTAGAAATAGAAAAAGAAGTAGACTCATCAAAATCTAAAACTTAACCTAAGTTTTTGAAATATGGAATCCGAAGAAAATCTAACTGGAGAAACACAAAATTTAGAACAGAATATTTCTGTACAAAATTCTTCACCATTGGAAGAAAAACCCAAAGAATCTATCGAAAAACAACCTGAATTAGCAACAACCACTGATCCTAAAAATAATCAAGAAATCTATACTGATAAGACACAGAAACTCTTTAACATTGCCCTTAAGGATCTTCAGCTTTCTCGCGAGAGATTAGAAAAAGAATTAGAAGAACTTTCAAAAAAGAAAGTACAAATCGAAAATGAACTTAAAAGCTCATTTTCAGGTCAATCTGACGCAATCGCTAGGAAAGTTAAAGGTTTTCAGGAATATTTAACTGGAGCTTTACAAGACTTAGCTCAATCAGCCGAGCAATTAGAGCTTGTTGTACCACCAGTAATAGTTAAACCATCTCCACTAGATGAAAATAAAAAAATTGAACTTTCTCATGAACAAGAAGTTGTCCCTGCTGTTGCTGATACTTTCAAGCCTGACGAGAGTTTAATCAGGAGATGCTTTGGTCAATTTGTTGAACAACCCGATTTCTATGCAGAGCCCTGGAAATTAAGAAGAAGTCTTGAAGATAATGATATTCAAATGCTCGAAGATTGGTTCTTTAGCATGGGCGGAAGAGGTGCTCAACCAAGTCGAGGGAGTAGATCAAAGAATGCTTTAGTTGCGGCAGGAATTATTGCAATTTTAGGTGAATTGTACGGCGAACAATTTCAAACATTGGTTTTAGCGAGTCAACCAGAGCGACTTGGAGAATGGAGAAGATGTCTCCAAGATGCATTGGGACTCAACCGTGAGGATTTCGGACCTAATAGCGGGATAGTCCTTTTCGAAAGATCCGATGGCTTAATAGACAGAGCAGATCGACTTGAAGAAAGAGGTGAGTTACCTTTGATAATTATTGATGCCGCTGAGATAAACGTAGAGATTCCTATTCTTCAGTTTCCTATTTGGCTGGCTTTTGCAGGAAGCCCCAATGAAATTTATGAAGAGAATGAATTAATATAAAAATTCAGATGGCAATTCTTTTGAATCTATTATTTCTTTTTTTAGGATATTTATTTGGTTCTTTTCCTAGTGGTTATTTAGCGGGAAAGATTGCTAAAGGAATTGACATTCGATCATTAGGTTCAGGGTCTACAGGAGCAACAAATGTATTAAGGCATATTGGTAAACGCGCAGCAATTACAGTATTTCTACTAGATGTTCTCAAAGGTGTTTTATCTATTTTATTAGCAAAATACTTCCTTCTGAATGATTCTTGGCAAGTAGCCGTAGGTCTATCAACTTTAATTGGTCACATTTGGCCTGTCTGGCTGAATTGGCGAGGCGGCAAAGCGGTAGCGACAGGATTAGGAATATTTCTTGGCCTTTCATGGCAAGTTGGGCTTGCAACTTTAGGAATCTTCATTCTTATGATTACATTTTTTAGAATAGTATCACTTGCAAGTGTTAGTGCAGCATTAGCTCTGCCTTTAATAATGTTTCTAAGTTTCAATACCTCCAGTATTTCATTACCCTTTTTAATTATTTCACTATTAGCTATGACTTTAGTTATTTGGAGACACAGAGACAATATACTTAGGCTAATGAAAGGGAAAGAGCCCAGAATTGGGCAGTCCTAGAAAATTAATTCAGAACTGTATCGCAAAAACTTTTAAACATAAAAGCACGATTATCCGATTGGGTAATTGCTCTTCCAATAACCAACTTTGAAGCCCCCATTTTAAGAGCTTCGGATGCCTCAGAAACTCTAGATTGATCATTATTATCTGAACCAATTGACCGGATTCCAGGCGTTATCAAATCAAAACTCTCAGGATAAATTTCCCGAAGGAAATGAACCTCCCTAGGGCTACAGACACATCCACCCAATCCAGCATTTGATGCAATCTCTGCTAGGTGCTTAACACGTTGATCTATTGATTGATCAATTAATAGATCGTTAGCAAAACTTTCTTGAGTCCAACTAGTTAAGATTGTTATTCCCAAAAGCTTTGGCGGCATTAAATTAACTTTAGCGGCTCCTTCCTGAGCAGCTTCATTTGCCATCTTTAGAGCTTTGATACCTGCGCAAGTATGCAAAGAAATATATTCAGCACCTATTTGTGATGCAGCAAAACATGCTCTAGCAATTGTTGTAGGAATATCGTGAAATTTAAGATCTAAAAATATTTTTTTTCCTCTATCTCTCAAGGTTGACAATATGTCTGGCCCTTCACTAACAAATAACTCCAGACCAACTTTAACCCAGATAATTTCAGGTATTTCTTCAAATAATTTGAAAACATTATTCTTATCCATACCATCTAAGGCAATAATTATTTTTTCACTTGGATGATCTATGTTTTTCATAAAACCAATCAACTTGACACCCGAAGAAATTTTTTCTTTCCAACTTGCAAAATTTTGCCAATGAGATCTTCTGGACTGTCAAACTCTAAATTAGGGTCTAAAATTTTTTCTCCATCAATTCGTACGCCACCTCCAAGAATTTGTCTTCTAGCTTCACTGCTACTTGAACACATTTTCATTTTACTTAATAAATAAAATGCTTTAGCTGGAAAATTAACATTTGAAATTGAAGATTCTGGTATGTCATTAAGAGTATTTTGTGTTCCTAAAACTAATTTTTCAGAATTAGACTGAGCTTTTTGTGCTGCTTGAACTCCTTTAAAATTAGATGTTATTTTTAAAGCCATGAATTTCTGGACCTCTCTTGGGCTTGAACTCAAATTATTTAAATTTTCATCAGTTAGCAAATTTAAATAACTAAAAACTAGATTATCTGGTACCTTTTCTAATTTTGAATACATCGATAACGAATCTTCATTAATTCCTACAATATTGTTTAAACTTTTGCTCATTTTTTGAGTCCCATCTAAACCCACCAAAATAGGCAATAACATACCAAATTGAGGCCTTTGACCAAAAGCTCTTTGTAAATCTCTACCCATTGCAATATTAAATTTTTGATCTGTACCACCAAGTTCTAAGTCAGAATTAATTGAGACAGAATCATATCCTTGAAGAAGTGGATACAGAAATTCATGCAAAGATATAGGAGTGCCAGATTTATATCGATTGTTAAAATCTTCCTTTGCTAGCATCTGGCCAACTGTTGAATTTGACAAAAGTTCTATAGTTTTAGACAAATCAAGATTTTCTAACCACTCACTATTTCTTCTGATTTCTAGACGACCAGGAGTAGAAAAATCGAGCAACGAATTTTTTGGATCTTTGCCAAGTCCTAATTGCTCGAGATAATTTAATGCATTTAATTCAACCTCGTCTTTTGAAAGCTGAATTCTTGTTTTACTTTTACCAGTTGGATCTCCAATTCTTGCAGTAAAATCTCCAATTATAAGAACTGCAGTATGTCCTGCGTCTTGAAAAGCCCTTAATTTTCTAAAAAGAATACTATGACCTATATGAATATCTGTTCCTGTTGGATCAATTCCAAGCTTTACACGTAAAGGTTTTTTTTCTATATATGAAAGTTCTAATCTTTTTATAAAACTTTGATCAGAATCTTCAGATTTTTTATGAGGAAAAAGATCATCCAAACCCCTAGAAATCCAATCAGGTAAATCATTAAAATTATTTAACATATTTAAATCTAAAATGGTAAATAGTCATTTATCCAATTCTGATTTCATTCTAACCAACGTTTTATTCATTTGATCAAACATCTGATCGGGAGTGATACCAAATTGACCCAACTGAGTCTTCAACTGTTCAACTGTCATTTTTGCCTGAAAATCTTCTGAGAGTTCAAATCTTTTCATAAAGACTTTATACCTCTCCATTAAGTTTTCCATGGTATTGATAAACATCACTTTTCCTTCCCTATCGAATTTTCCATAATCAGAGCCTAATTGCATAAGATTCTGATAATCGGTGAAAAGTTTTTTTGCCTCTTCCTGAACAATATCAGATTCAAAAAAGCTCATATCTCTAGCCTCTGCTGATAGATCAATTGCTTAATTTTGAGTTGAACCTCTGGCATAGATTGTATCATTTATATTTCTGTTTAGTCTAATCGATCTTTACCAGACAACATTTGCTTAGAGAGTGTAAATAGCCACACCCCAAAATATTATTATTACTTAAATCATATAAAAACCTACAAATACAAGAAAAAGACTTTTTATCTTATCTTAACAAGCTAAAATAAAACTGTTGTAAAATAAAAATCTTGATCTTACTATGCTGAAATATTGATCGAAAGTCATCTTATGATTCTAACCTTTTTAAAATGAAAAATTTGGAAAGACAATATGATTTATTTAACAATAATTATTTAGATTTTTCAGCACATAATCTTCTTGAAGATATATTTATTGAAAAAAAAATAATTATTGAATGGCAAGAAAAAATAATTAATCATCAATCTCCCATTTTTAAATATAACCGTAAAGACATAAATCAGTCTTCACTATTTGAATCTATTTCAGATGAGTTAAACGAAACTTTTAATCCTATTCAACTTACTCCTTTACCATTAAGTTTTTGGAGATGGCCAAGAACATTGCACAAAGGACCTGCGGTTTATTTTGTAATGGATAAAATTTTTAATTCTGAAGAAAATATTATTTTATATATTGGAGAAACAATTTCCGCAGACAAGAGGTGGAAAGGTGAGCATGACTGTAAAAATTACCTTTCAAATTATTCGGATAGTTTACAAAAAGCAAATTTGATGCCCAAATTAAACATACGTTTCTGGCTTGATGTTCCAGTTAAAACTAAGGAAAGAAGAAAATTAGAACAAAAACTTATTCAAACTTGGCTTCCACCTTTCAATAAAGAGACAAGAGGAATATGGGCAACACCATTTACTTCTTAAGTCAGTTAGCAAAAATTGTTATCATTAACACAAACAATAAAATTAAATGCGCATTTCAGTAGTCGCCAAAGAAATTAACGAATGGTCAGGATCAGTACTTATTGCTGGAATTTTAGAAGGATCAATCGAATGTCAAATAAATTCATTTAAGACAATAATAAATGATACTTATTTGAAACAAAGGTTTAATGACGCAAAGTTCGAAGGCCAAAAAAGTCAGAAATTATCAATAGAGCTTGCAGAAGGCAACATAAAAAAAATTATATTTGTTGGATTAGGTAAAGCTGAAAACCTGCGAATTGATGATCTAAGAAAAGCAGCTTCAACAGCAACTCGTAAAGTTTTGGGTTATGAAAAAAAATTAGGAATTTCTTTCCCTTGGGATGCATTTGATCCATCTTCAGCTGCAGCGGCCGTTGGTGAAGCCGTTCGTTTGTCCTCGATTAAAGATCTAAGATTTAAATCCGAACCAATAGAATCGACTTCAATCGAGGAAGTTGAGTTGATAGGGCTGGACGTGAAAGCGACCGAATCAGCAATTGCTGAAATAATGCCAATTTGCGAAGGAGTTAAATTTGCGAGAGAACTGGTCTCAGCTCCACCCAATTTCCTAACTCCTTATCAAATGGCCATAGAGGCCGAGAAATTAGCAAAAGACTTTGATCTAGATTTAAAAATTCTTGATAAAAAAGATTGTGAAGATCAAGGCATGGGAGCTTACTTAGCAGTTGCCAAAGGATCAGATCTAGATCCAAAATTTATTCATTTAAAATATTCTACAAAAACTACTAAAAATAAAATCGTATTAATTGGGAAAGGCTTAACTTTTGACTCTGGTGGATACAACTTAAAAGTTGGTGCCTCTCAAATTGAAAAAATGAAATATGACATGGGAGGAAGTGCCTCTGTTCTTGGAGCAGCAAGAGCCATAGCAGAATTAAAACCAAATGACATCGAGGTTCACTTCATTGTCGCTTCCTGCGAAAACATGATTAATGGTTCTGCATTGCATCCTGGAGATATCATCAAAGCCTCCAATGGAAAAACTATTGAAGTAAACAATACCGATGCAGAGGGAAGATTAACTTTAGCTGATGCATTGGTTTACGCTTGCAAGCTCAAACCTGACGCTATCGTTGATCTTGCTACTCTTACTGGGGCATGTGTTATTGCACTAGGCGATGAAATAGCTGGGTTATGGACTGACGACGACAAGCTATCGAACCAATTAACTCAAGCCGCAAGTAAAGCTGGAGAGGGTATTTGGAGAATGCCTATGCAAGATTCATACAAAGCTGGAATTAACTCATCTATTGCTGATTTGCAAAACAC
Source organism: Prochlorococcus sp. MIT2302 (assembly GCF_059772385.1). Lineage (NCBI taxonomy): Bacteria > Bacillati > Cyanobacteriota > Cyanophyceae > Synechococcales > Prochlorococcaceae > Prochlorococcus > Prochlorococcus sp. MIT2302. The sequence continues at coordinate 934,297 of NZ_CM186285.1, forward strand.
AGGACCTAGGCCTGGGGGCTCAATTACTGCTGCCTTGTTTCTAAAAGAATTTGTTAACTCAAGTATTCCCTGGGCTCATATTGACATAGCAGGTACATGCTGGACGGAAAAAGATAGAGATATCACTCCAAAGGGGGCAACTGGCTATGGAGTTCGAATGTTAGTTAATTGGATAAAAGAATTGAGTAGAAACTCAAATTAATACTTTAATTAAATAAATTTTAAATTTACAATCTTTTTTTATTTATAATCGCCCCAGACTTTTTTTAATCTATTATCTCTACCACAACTGGTTCTGTAAAAATTATATTTAAGGGGATTTTTAACTGCAAAATCTTGATGATAATTTTCTGCTATCCAAAAGGCTCTTGAATCAATAATACCAACCTTTAATTGCTCCAAAGGTACATTTAATGCATCAGATATCTTTTTTTGAGTCTCTATGGCATCACTCTTTTGTTCTGGGCTAGATGTAAAAATAATAGGCTTATATGAATTACCTCTATCACAAAATTGTCCTTGATCATCAAAAGGATCTATATTAATCCAATATTGCTTAAGTAAATCTTTATAACTAATAACATCATTATCATAACTTACTTTAACAACCTCTTGATGGCCACTATGATTTTCATAAGTGGGATTAGTTAAGTCTCCCCCGGAATATCCACTTTCTGCCGACAAGACTCCATCAATCTTCTCTAGATCATGCTCTAGGCACCAAAAACAACCACCAGCAAAGATAGCTTCTTCTGATTGAGCAAATACTTTGATTGGAGAAGCTATTAATATTTGCACTAGCATACAAAATACTATTAATACTCTGAAGATTTTATTCATAGGAATCATTGAACTAATAAGTCCAGAATATCTTCTGATACTCTATCTGTAACTCCAGGTTTTCCTAATTTATCTTTTAATCTTTTGTAACCAAGCATTATCTCTTCTTTTTTTGAATTATCTTCAAGTATTCTTAATGCTTCATTAAAAATTTTTTCTGCTTTAAAATCCTCTTGTACAAACTCTGAAACCAACATTTCATTTAAAAGAAGATTAACTGGAGAAATATATTTAACATTGAATCTCAATAAATATCTTGCGAAAAAAGCAGTAACTCTACTTACTTTGTATCCAACTATTTGTGGAACTGAGCTTAAAGCCAATTCCATATTTATAGTCCCAGACTTCGCTAAAGCCAGATGAGCAGCCGAAAATAAAAATGGCTTAATCTCATCAACTTCATTTGATAAAATAACCCTTCCAGATACACTATATTCTTTTAATGAATTATTTAATACTTCATTAAATTCTTTTAAACTTGATGGGATAATAACAGTGATAGAGGGATCATTTTCTTGAAGAAGCTTAGCCGCTTTTAAAAGTGTCGGTAGGATATATTTAAGTTCTTGTTTACGCGAAGCAGGAATGATCAGAAGAAGTTTTTTATCAGAACTAAGTCCTATTTTTTTTAATGATTCTTCTCTAGTAGGAATATTTCTATAAAAATCCAACATGGGGTGGCCTACGAATTTTACATTTCCTCCCTTATTTGAATAAAATTCAGCTTCTTCTTCGAAGATAGATAATATTCTATCTGTAAAAGTAATCAAGTCAGTTGTACCTGAATCACCTAACCTCCATGCCCATTCCTGAGGCGCAATATAATAAATTATTGGCACATTAGGAAACTTTTTTTTTACTTTTAATCCCAGTCGAATATTTGGCCCCATATAGTCAATTAAAATAACTGCATCAAGAGAGGAAGATTTTAAGTAATGATCAATTTTTGATTGTGCATTTAAAGTTGGCAGAACGTAAGGAAGGGCTTCTAAAAAACCAATTGCACCTATTGAAGAGGTATTAGATATTAATTTAGCACCAGCTTCTCTCATCCTTTCACCACCTAAAGCAATTATCTCTAATTTAATTTTTCTTTTTTCTGCATTAGTCATCAAAGACTTTATCAGTAAACTTCCCTGCAAGTCTCCTGAAACTTCACCAGTACTAATTAATAACTTCATGATTTATTTAGTTGGCATTAAAGAAGGCATTGGACCTCTTCTACCTTTCCCAATTGAGAGTTCTATAAATCCACATAACCTTTGGGAAGATTGAAATAAATTCTCTTGTTTTGCTATTTTCAAACCATCAGCAATTACATGATTAGACTTAAATAATAAGTTCCAAATTCTTTTCAATTGTAAATATTCTTCTTTATTCACTTTATCTATACTTTTCCTTTTAATTCCAACTTTATTTAATCCCCTCATCCTTCCCGGATGACCTTCTGCTAGGCAATAAGGAGGAACATCTCTATCAACTCTTGTCATGCCTCCCACCATAGCTAAATAACCAATATGCACAAATTGATGTATTCCCAAACAACCTCCAATAACAGCTCTATCTTCAACAACAACATGACCGGCGATCTGCACACTATTTGCTATTACTACATTGTTCCCAATTTCACAATTATGTCCTAAGTGTGAATAAGCCATTAACAAATTTTGATTCCCAACTGTTGTCTTTTCTCCTTCAAAAGTCGCTCTATTTATAGTTACACATTCCCTAAAAGTATTATTATCTCCAATTGAAACATAAGTAGAATCTCCATTATACTTCAAATCTTGGGGTTCTAACCCAATACACGCTCCTGGGAAAATCTTATTATTTGATCCTATTTTTACTTTCCCCTCGATAATTACATTTGGTCCTATCAATGTATTAGGACCAACAATCACATCTGGACCAATTACAGCTCCCGGACCCACACGAACACCTTTGCCTAGGTCAGCCTTTGGAGAGACATCAGCAAAATTATGAATATTAACTGTTTCATCTCCTACTAAACTTTCAGAAGAATCAAGTTCACTCATCAGATCAATCCAAAAGAGAAAACATCAAATCTCCAGAACAAACCAATGTATTATCAACTTTGGCCTCGCCCCTAATTTTTCCAAATCTCTTCCTTTTAATGCTTATCAATTCGCAAGAGATTAACAATTGATCCCCAGGGACCACTGGACGCTTAAAACGAACCGAATCAATTCCAGCGAAAACAAACAGTCCTTTTGGAAGATCAGGCATTTGAGAAACGATCAAGCCACCTACCTGAGCCATTGCTTCTACTATTAAAACCCCTGGCATTAATGGCTTTTCAGGGAAATGGCCTTGAAATTGAGGCTCATTGAGAGTGACATTCTTTATTGCCACCGCTTTTTTCCCTGGATCATGTTCAATCACTCTGTCAACAAGCGCAAAAGGATACCTATGAGGTAAAAGCCCCATTATTTGCTCGCTATTTAAAACAAGAGGTTGAGAAGAAGAGATGTCAGTCAAAATCAGATTTAATTAAGTTAATACCTTTTGAAGAGAAGCTGCAAATTCAGCATGAAGAGAGTGAGACCCTTTATAAACAAAAATCACCGCTCTCGGTAATCCAACAAAAGCTAGATCTCCAATAAAGTCAAGCAATTTATGACGCACTGGTTCATTTGGAAATCTTAAGGGTGGATTAACCCAAGAATCACCATTACAAACCAATGCATTTTCAAGAGATCCTCCTTTAATTAGGCCGGCTTTCTTTAATTCTTCTAACTGATCAAGAAAGCCAAAAGTTCGAGCAGGTGCAATTTCTTTAACAAAATTATTTGGAGACATCTCAATAGAGAAAATTTGCTGACCAATTGCCTTGTACGGGAAATCAATCAAACCTATCAATTTCAAATTTTTTGATGGTTTAGCAAAAATTACACTCTCACCTTGGCTTACAAATATTGGAGATTTTATTTCTGGCCTTGGTCTAGGAGCTGAAGTCGAGCTGGTTATTCCCACCTTTTCAATTTCCTCGATCCAACCAATCGCAGAACCATCAAGTAAAGGGATCTCACTACCAAATATTTCTATATGTACATGAGTCAAGCCTGCGCCAATTAATGAAGCCAACAAGTGTTCAACAGTAGATACTTTTTTTCCATTCAGGTCAAGGGTTGTGCATAAAGGAGTATTTCGTACTTGAGAAATATCAATAGGAATCACGTTGCTAGGTTCGTCCGAAAAAGAGATGTAAAACCCGGTTAATTCTGTTGGCTTGATAATGACTTTACATTTTAGACCTGTATGCAATCCAACGCCATCTTTTATAATTTCGGTTTTAAGCGTCCAACCTTGTTCATAATCATTGGGGAATGAGAACACTAGAATTTCCAGCCTATACCGATGTTATATCGCCAATTACCACTAAAATCTTGACTCGCTGCCTCTATCCGAATTGGGCCAACAGGTGTATTTATAACTGCTCCAGGTCCAACTGAAAAACCAGACCCTGGTTTTTCAAGGATTTTTCCAGGCTTCCCAGGGACATTCGATTGAGAATCAAAATCAGATCCTGCGTCAACAAATATGACTCCAGAGACTAACCGCCAAATAGGAAATCTATATTCTGCTGTTGCCTCTCCATAATTTCTCGCAACACCTAGATCACAAGAGTTCCAACCTCGAACAGAGTTAGTTCCACCCAAGCAAAATGCTTCATAAGGAGGTAGCTCACCAATAATTGTTCCAATCTTTGCCTGAAAACCTAACGACTGAGAGCAATTTAATTTTTCACCAGACTTTGGACGACAACCCTTATGAAACTTAAGCCAATTTACAGGAAAAAAACGTGAATAACTTACCCTAGATCTATTAAAAGCGGGAGAATTCTCCCCTAAAGTAATAAATTGTTCTGAACCAAGAGTGAAATAATCTCCAGAGGTAGGATTTCTTGAATTATTTAAATTATTGTAAGTAACGGCACTTTTAACACTAATAAGTGTATTTTCTGAAGAACAGTTAAATGCTACACAAATAACTTCGTCCTTTGGGACGATACCTTCTTTAAAATTTGTAGATGCCACTCCATAAGGTCTTTTATCTCCTGCGTAATCTATTGGTTTGACTTTCTGGAAATTTGCACCAATAAGTACACTCCAAGGAACCTTTTTTAGTGGCTGACCACCATTTAATGGCCTTGCGAAAGAGAAGCCACCTCCTGTTCGCTCCAAGACAATAGAGTCACCCTCATAATCAAACCAGCTAAACTGAGGTGCTGAAGACTTAGCCGAAGAAAGATTCGTAAATGGTCCAGTTTCTATTAGAATATTATTATTATTTATATCCAATTTTTGGGATTGATTAATATCATAACTTATCGAAGAATTAGACGCCTCATATCTATCTATAACTCCTCTTATACTTCCCCCATCTTGACTTCTAAGTTCTTGAGGAACTTCTCTACTTAAATACAATGAAGTTCTAAAAGATGTTCTGTGTTTATCATTTTTAATCCAGGGGTCATATAAGGAAATATTCAAAAGGGCTCCATATTCACCATAGGTCAAATTCATATTTGATGACCATGATCTTCCAATTAAATTGGACTCTTGCAAACCAATCTGACCAAAGACTCCTTGCGCTCCGCTGTAACCAAGACCTCCTGTCAAAGAACCCGTTCTTTGTTCTGTAATACCTAATGAAATTATAATATTTCCAGGCTTAGAGCTAACTGGTTTAAGAGTGACTTTTACATCATTAAAAAGTGATGTTGCATATAGTCTTTTTATATCTGATTCTAATTTATTTCTATTAAAAACATCTCCAACTTTGGTTAATAATTCTCTTTCAATTACCCATTTTTTCGTTTTCCCTTTTATTTTTCTCCCTTTTTCATCTTCTATATTGCCATCTTCATCTATAAAGCTAATCTCAATACCTGAAATATATCCTTCTTGGATATTAAGTTCTACTATACCAGATTTGGTTACACGACTTGGTCCAGATATCCTTGCTAATGAGTATCCATTTGCATTATACCAATCTTTAATTTCTTTAATTCTTATCTGAAGGGTATTTAAATTTAAAGTTTTTCCGTAATCATCATCAAAAATCTCATTTAATTTATTATTTGAAAGTTTTCTTTCCAAAGGAAGAATATTTATCTCATTGAATATCGGATTAGGTTCAACTTTAATCAAAAGTTGAACTCCTAAAGGACTCTCTAAAGATTCAATTTTTGCACCTGAGAACCAACCTGTTGAATAAATTCTATCTAAATCCTTCTTTACTTCCTCTTTTATCACCTTACTACCAGGCCTAATTAACATTGCATCATAAGCAATAACTTCTAAATTCTCTTTGTCAGGATGGTCTTCAAGTCCCTCAATAATTATTTCAGAAATTAAAACTCTTTTTTCTTCAGCTACGGTATTTTCGTCTTTTTGATTCATTTCATCAGCTATCAACAAATCATTAAGCTTTAAATTAAATTTATTATTATTGATTTGACCCATATATTGAACACTATCAGTAAAAACTTTTTCAACAAATAATTGATCTTCACCTAAGATTATTTTAGAAGCTTTAGTTTCTCCAAAAAGGCTAATAAAAGGAAATACTAAAGCAATAGCATATATGCTTTTGTTTTTTAATTTCTTCTTAGATAGAGTGTGTCTTTTGAACATAGATTTCAAAATAATTCAGTAAAATAAAGTGATTCTTAGCCAAGAATGATTTGATTAAAAAGCGTTAGAAGACTCTTTTTCTATCCGTTTCAGAATCTCCTCATATGCATCAATAACACCTCCAAGATCTTGCCGAAAGCGGTCTTTGTCAAGGATACGTTCCCTAGGGTCAGAATTTTTCTTATCCCAAAACCTACAATTATCTGGACTTATTTCATCCGCCAACACAAGTTTTCCTGATGAGTTAAGGCCAAATTCTAATTTAAAGTCGACCAATAGTAAATCAAGTGAATCAAAATATTCTTTTAAAATTTTGTTTACACTTCTAGTAATTTTCTCTACCTCTTCTATCTGAGAAGAGGATATTATATTAAGCAACTTCAATCTTCTTTCTGTAAGTATAGGATCTCCTAATTCATCATCTTTATAATATAAATCTAGTAGAGGAGGATCTAATATTGTTCCTTGATGTATTGGTGTTTCTCTACATAATGAACCTGTTGCAATATTGCGAATAACAACCTCCAAAGGTATTACATTAATTTTATCCGCAATCATAAAGGTTTCCGAATGGAGTTCTAAAAAATGGGTTGGAATTCCATTAGATTCAAGCAATTTAAAAAGAGCAGCAGAGATTTTGCAATTTAATCGACCTTTCCCTTCGATCAGTGATCGTTTTTTTGCGTTAAAAGCAGTAGCATCATTCTTGAACTCTATTAAAACCCTATCTGGATTTTCAGTCGCAAAAATCCGTTTTGCCTTTCCTTCATAAATTAGTGACCTTTCGATATGATTCATTAATACCTCTGTTATCTAATTAGTATAAATAGACAATGCTAAAAAAATCACCTCAATCAAAACAATTTTTTTTAAAAAACTAACTTTCAAACAACTTAATAACTTTTCTTCAAGAAATATATTTTCTAAAAATTAAAAGGTAATTAACGCTCCACTAAAACTATTTTTCATTGCAGCAAGAGAACAACTATGACAAAGAATCAAAAGCCAGAAGAATTAGCTGAATTAAGAAGGGTATTAATAGTTGGGAATGGAGGAAGAGAAAATTCTATTGCTTGGGCTCTATCAAAAAATCAATCCATAGAAAAAATATATGTTTGCCCAGGGAATGGTGGTACAACCAATTTTGAAAAATGTATATGCCTGAGACCAAAATCCAAAGATGAAAAAGCAATTATTAATGAGTGCAAAAGACTTCAAATTGATTTGGTCATCATCGGTCCTGAAGTCCCTTTAGCTGAAGGCTTGGCAGACAAACTGCGTGAAGCAGATTTAATAGTCTTTGGTCCCGGGAAAGAAGGTGCTCAACTAGAAGCAAGCAAAGGCTGGGCTAAGGGTCTGATGATAGAGAACAATATCCCTACAGCAAAGTACTGGACTGCGGGCTCTAAAGAAGAAGCCTTGAAAATTCTTCAAAGATTCAATAAACCACTTGTTGTCAAAGCAGACGGTCTTGCTGCAGGTAAAGGCGTAACCGTTTGTCAAACAATTGAGAAATCTAGGGAAGCAATTAATGAAGTATTTTCTGGAAAGTTTGGATCTGCAGGAAATAAAATTATTCTCGAAGAAACAATTGAAGGGCCAGAAGTTTCTATTTTTGCTCTTTGTGATGGAGACAACTTAGTTATTCTTCCTCCAGCCCAGGATCACAAAAGATTACTCGAGGGAGATAATGGGCCAAACACTGGTGGAATGGGAGCTTACGCTCCTGCACTTTTACTCAATCAACAAGAGATTGATGACTTAACGGAGCTTGTTCTTATCCCTACTTTAAAAGGTCTGAAAAAAAAGAATATCAAATACATAGGAGTTATTTATGCAGGATTAATGCTCACAAAATCTGGGCCAAAAGTTATTGAATTTAACTGTCGTTTTGGCGACCCAGAATGTCAAGCCTTAATGCCATTAATGGGAAAAGAATTTTCATCAGTAATTTTTGCTTGTGCCAAAGGAGAGTTAAGAAATGCTCCAAAACTTACATTCAAGGCAAAACGAAGTGCCTGTATTGTTGCCGCATCTAAAGGATATCCTGAAAGTCCTCGAAAAGGTGACGAAATTAATATGGATATTGATTCAAATTCTTCTCTACAAATTTTTCACGCAGGAACCGAGGTAGACAAATCTGGCAATATAATTACATCAGGAGGAAGAGTTCTTTCAGTAGTTGCTCAGGGAGAAACCTTTGACGAGGCTTTCAACTTGGCTTACTCTAATATGAAAAAAATCAAGTTTGATGATATGCACTATCGCAAAGATATTGGTTATCAAGTTAGGAATATTTAATTTAATTGAGATTAAATGAATAATTCAAATTTAAAACAAAATAATTCCTTTTCTTCGTCAAAAGACGGTAGCTTTCAAAATGAATTAAGCATATTAGAAAAAATATATTTATGGTGGTCAAGATTTAATCTGAGATCAAAGTTACTAGCATTTGGAACACTAGTAGTTAGTTTTATAATGACACTTATTACGTTCTTTGCTCTGAGTAGTATACAAAAAGATGCAGGCATGAACGATACAAGATATGCCAGAGATTTAGGATTATTATTATCGGGGAATGTCACAGAATTAGTTGCAAAAAATCAAACAAGAGAACTTTTTAACGTAGCAGAGAAGTTTTGGCGTTCAAGCAGAAATTTAAGGTACATTTTCTTCACTGACCCCGATGGCTTAGTGAAACTGGGTATTCCTGTCAGCGCAACGACCAAGGAATCCGAAGAGGAAGGCGCCTTACAACTCACCAGAAAACTTAAACTCCCAAGTGAATTAAAAAAACAACCTCAATTCCCACTAGTCAGGCAACATTCAACTCCTCAAGGTCAAGTAACTGACGTTTTTGTTCCAATGCTTTGGAAAGGTGAGTACCTTGGCACATTAGCTCTTGGAGTAACACCAAATAAAAAAGCTCTTGCCACAGCAGCATTAACAAGAGAGATTACAGTTGCTGTGTTTATTTCTATTTGGGTTTTAGTAATAATTGGCGCAGTATTTAATGCTCTAACAATCACTCGTCCCATCAAAGAATTAGTTATTGGAGTTAGGGAGATTGCTAAAGGTAATTTTAAATCAAGAGTAGATCTACCTATGAGTGGAGAACTTGGAGAACTCTTAAATGGGTTTAATGCAATGGCGTCAAGACTAGAAGACTATGATGCGGCAAATATTGAAGAATTAAAAGCTGCTCAAGTTAAGCAGCAGTCTTTAATAGCCACCATGGCAGATGGAGCACTTCTGATTGATGAACAAGGAAATATTGTTTTAGTAAATCCAACTGCTAGAAGACTGTTTCGATGGGAAGGAAGAAATCTTGAAGGTCAAAAATTGCTAAATCAACTTCCTGATTCCCTCGCGAAAGAGCTCGAAACTCCAATAACTTCTCTTTTAAATAATTTTGGAGACAGCGATGATTTGCGCAGCAATCTTGACGAACCCCCAAGAACACTTCGTATAGTTTTAAAGTCCGTTAGAGATACAACAGGAGAAAACATCAAAGGTATCGCTGTTACCGTTCAAGATCTCACTAGGGAAGTTCAATTAAACGCAGCACAAAAAAGATTCATCAGTAACGTTTCGCACGAATTAAGAACGCCATTATTTAATATTAAAAGCTATGTAGAGACACTATACGACTTAGGTGAACAGCTTACAAAAGATGAGCAAAAAGAGTTTCTGGGTGTTGCAAATTCAGAGACAGATAGACTTACTCGTTTGGTCAATGATGTTCTTGACTTATCCAAACTGGAGTCTGGAAGAACAATCCAATTAGAATCACTAAGTATAAAAGAAGCTATGGAACAAACCCTCAGGAACTATAAACTTAATGCTGAAGATAAAAATGTAAAACTCTTACTAAATGTTGAAAATAATTTAGCTTTTGTTTTAGGGAATTGGGATATGATCTTACAAGTTTTAGATAACCTTGTTGGCAATGCTCTCAAATTCAGCAAAGAAGGAGGAACAATAAATTTAAAGGCATACACATGGCCCGACATATGCGTTGCTTCCCCAGTTGATCAAGATAACAAGGCTCCACATTGTGAGATATTATCTCCAATGCCAAAAATAAGAGTTGAAGTGTCTGATACAGGATGTGGTATCTCTGAAATAGATCAACAAAGAATATTTGAACGTTTTTACAGAGTTGAGGATTCAGTTCATACGGAAATAGGTACTGGATTAGGGCTTTCAATTGTCAAAGGTATCGTCGACAAACATGGGAGTGAAATAAGAATGGCTAGTGAACCAAATACAGGAACGACTTTCTGGTTTGAGCTCCCTCTTGAAGATTCGGATTCTGATCAGTTATTACTTAAATCTGCAAGAAAAAATTGGGAAATTGAAAATGACAAGTCTTTAATAAATTAGAAATCACTCTTCTTTCATTTCAATGGTTTTAAAAACACCAGGAATTTGCTCTTCAGGATTAATTCGATGAGGGGCTCCACTAAAAATTTGTTCAAAATTAGAGAATGAATCTTTAATCTCAGGGCCTTCATTAGTAATGATATATTCACGTATTCTTTTGTCATGCCATGATCCCCGCATCTTAAAAACATTTATTGCTCTTGCCATTTCCCCTCTTATTTCTACATACTGTAAAAGCAAAATAGTATCAGTTATCGTCGAAATATGGGAATCAGTAATCGAGTGGCTTCCCATAAATTCTTCTGCAGTATTAGTAAAGAATCCAGCTATTTCTTCTTGTTTTGCGTAACCAGTTACTCCAATAACGAACTGTCTAAATGCATTTAAGCTTACACCTCTTGCCAGTGCAGATAATGAATCGATTGCCATCCTGGAAGGTTTATAATCAGTAATCTCTGATTTAATAATTTGAAGATGATCTTCCAACCCAGTTGACTCTGGATAAGCACAAATAATCTTCAATAATCCATCAGCTTCCATTTTTTCAAAATCAATCCCCCAACTAGTTGCATTCCTTAGTAGTTGAGCTCTTGACTCTTCATATGCAAAAAGGATTGTTCGTTCTTTATGTTTATACGCATCTTCAACAAACTTAGAAACCAACATGGTTTTCCCAGTACCGGTCGCACCAGTTGCAAGAATAATTGAATCTTGAAAATATCCTCCTCCACACATTTCATCCAAATCAGGGACACCAGAACTTATGCGAATATTTGATGACCTTTGAGTCAATCTCATTGCACCTAAAGGAAATGCAACTATTCCTTGGGGACCCATTGTGAAAGGGAATTCTCCCTTCATATGAGTAGTTCCTCTTAATTTCAAAATTTCTACAGTTCTTCTCCTCTTCTCTGCTTCTAAAACATTTCTTAAAATCACAACATTGTCAGAAACAAATTCTTCAACTCCATATCTAGCAATTGGACCATATTCATCTATTCTTTCAGTGGTCATAACAGTAGTCACTCCTATTTCTTTTAGTCTTGCGATAAGTCGAAAAATCTCTCTTCTAACAACATAAATAGCGTCATATTGTTGAAAAACTGCTGTCATTGAATCTATAGCCACTCTCTTAGCTTTGAACTTTCTAATGGCATAACTAATCCTTTCAATTAACCCAGACAAATCAAAACTTCCAGCGACATCTTGTCCTTCTGGGTCTGGAGATGCATCTAAAATAAAAAGTTTATTTTGATCAATTAATTCTTGTAAATCCCAACCAAAACTTGCGGCATTTCGAACAATGTCTAGAGGTGATTCTTCAAAAGTAACAAAAATCCCAGGTTCATCAAAATTACAAATTCCATGATGAAGATATTGCAGAGAAAAAACTGTTTTACCAGTCCCTGATGTTCCGCTAACTAAAGTGCTGCGTGCATTAGGCAACCCACCATGACAAATATCATCAAAGCCCTCGATCCCAGTTGGGAGTTTTTGAACATGCATGTTTGATCGAATTTTTCTATTAAAGAACGCTTAAAGCTGTTATATGTAAAACATAATCAACAAACACTAAAAATTGCTTAGTTATAGGTTGGGCTTAAGAATTCATTTACTTCTTGTTTAATTAGCTAAATTATTTATCAGAAGAGTAAAACATTTCTTGATCTGAAAGTTCATCGTACAAAAGGTCCAATCCAATTAGCACCTTTTCTCTATCTGAAAGGTCGCCAATGATTCTTCGGACAGGTGGGGGTAATATCTTAGATAAAGTTGGCGTTGCAAGGATTTTATCTTCCTCGGCTAATTGAGGACTTTTTAAAACATCAATAACTTTAAGAGCATAGACACCTTTAAATTCACTTTCTAGGATTTCTCTCAGAGTGTTCAAAGCCCTCATAGAGTTGGGAGTATTCCCAGCCACATAAAGCTTAAGGATATATGTCTTTCTTGCACTCATTTAAAAACCTCTTAAAAATCAATAGAACATTTGCCCTACTTAGATCTTGACTAAATAACCAACAAAAAGCCAGAATGTTAGTTTGTTTTTCGATTACGATTAAGGCTTAATCGATTAAAAAAAAGGAAACCCTTTTTTATTTTATTTCGAGCCTTAACGTGTCACCAATAATTATGGCTGATAAAAAATCAACTCCCACAAAGAACACTACACAAGATAAAACTTACGCGATAGTCGAAGCCTCAGGAAAACAATTTTGGCTTCAACCCAACCGTTATTACGATTTAGACAGATGCCATGCAGAAGTTAATGATGTTTTGACTCTTGAGAAAGTGCTTCTGCTTAACGATGGTAAAGATTTAAAGCTTGGGAAACCTTACGTAAAAGATGCGAAAGTAGAAATTAAAGTCTTAGAACATAGAAGAGGTCCAAAAATAATAGTTTATAAAATGAGACCAAAGAAAAAGACAAGAAGAAAAAATGGACATCGTCAAGAACTAACGAGAGTTTTAGTTCAATCAATATCATTAGGATCAAAACCCAAAAAATCTAAAGAGACAAAAGACACCAAAACCACTACTGCTAAAGTAGAATCTTAGAAGTAAAAAACTAAAAAATTCCATAAATCATGGCTCATAAGAAAGGTACTGGATCCACAAGGAATGGGAGAGACTCAAACTCCAAAAGACTTGGGGTAAAAGCTTATGGTGGTGAAAAAGTAACTGCGGGATCTATTCTCATTCGCCAAAGAGGCACATCTATACTCCCAGGGATTAATGTAGGGAGAGGAAAAGATGATACTCTTTTCGCCCTAGCTGATGGTTCAGTTCATTTTGAAAGTATCCGAAGAGGGTTAAGGAATAGAAAAAGAATCAATATATCTACTGCTAAAGCTGTTTAGTTTATTTTTTTAAAGGTTTATAAGCTCGAGCAGTAATTAAAAAAGGATGGAACACTTCTATAAAGTTTAATTGTAAGGTTGAAAAGAAATTCTCAATAAGAACAGGATCATCAAAATGGAATGGATATTCTCCGTTTTTACCTTTGTAAAAATACCAATTCAGTAGAGCTATTCCTTCTGGTGAAAGTTTTTCCAAAAATATTCTCAGTTGTTTTGCTGGATCTGGAAGATGTTCTAAGACATCAAAACAAATAAGAGAATCAAAAATCACATCAGAGGTGCTTTCTAAATCTCTAAAAACTGAAATCTTATTTTCTATACCCAATTCCTTAGATCTATGTTCTACAAAACTACGGTTTTGAGGATTAAGATCCACAAACCAAACATGTTCAACATCTGGCAAAAATGATGCAGCCAGAGCATGCGTACCAATACCCCCGCCAAAATCCAAAACTTTTCCAGAGGCAAATTTTTGTTGTAAACGAAGAGTATCAGCTATGTAATTAGAACTATTTAAATGCCAAGATGCAAGGTCTATCAAATGAGCATCTCCAACTTCTGCCTCATAAAAATCACCTGCATTTTTTTCAGTAAAGGCTCCTGGATGCAGAGCCGCCAAATCATGAACTCCGTTAATTAACCTTTGATCTAGTTGATCATTATTTATTTGAAGGAAATCAATAAGGTGTTTTTTTAAATTAAAGCCATTTTTAAGGAAGCAGGAAATACTTAGATCTAAATTGGTCATATTATTTGGCTCACTGAACACACTGAGTTATAACTTTAAATGTTCAAGGTTACTTGAACAATCTTTTTAAGTGAGCCTCAACCTACAATATAAATTTTGGAAAAGCCTTTTGGATTTGTTGTCATTGATAAGCCTGCTGGGCTTACTTCTCATGATTGCGTGAATAGACTTCGAAAAGTATTTGATATCAAAAAAATTGGACATAGTGGAACCCTAGATCCCTCAGTTACTGGTGTACTACCAATAGCAATAGGTGATGCGACGAGATTAATCCCTTATTTACAAGGCTCTAAAGCCTATACAGGAATCATTAAGTTGGGGATTACTACTAATACTGATGATATGCAAGGAGAAATCATAGAATCAAAAATTTTGCCATTAATTAGCAAAAATGATATAGATTGTATACTTGAAAATTTCAGAGGAGAGATATTACAAAAGCCCCCTATTTTCTCTAGTGTTCATGTAAAAGGAGAGAGAGCTTATAAGAAAGCAAGAAAAGGAGAAAAATTTGATTTGAAACCTAAAAAAATAACCATAAACAAATTAAATTTAATAAGCTGGTCACCAAGTAATGGTGAGTTATTAGTTGACGTCGACTGCTCAGCAGGAACATACATTAGATCCTTGGCTAGAGATATTGGAGATAAAATTGGATGCGGTGGTCATTTAAAAAAGTTGAGACGCACCAAAGCCTTTAATTTTAACGAGAATCATTCAGTACTACTTCCTGAGAAATCAGAATTTTATCCAGAAAAAAATAAACCTAAAGTTTTTAACCCTAATATTTTTTTTGAACATCTTTCTTCTTTTAAATTAATTTCTGAAGAGGAGATTATTAGTTGGCGCTCAGGAAGAAAGATAAGTTTTCAAAATAATACAAAACGTTTAAAGTTATCTAAGAACAAAGAAATTGAAAATAGTAATATTAATAATATTTTAGTATTGGATATTGAAAATAAAATCCTTGGGATAGCAGTTTTAGATGAAAGTTATGCAATTAAGCCTAAGGTTGTTTTTAATGCAATTGGTTAAACTCATAAAATATAAAACTTATAATATTAATCCATAACTAATAATATTTACCTAATAGGTTTTTATTTGTACTCCCGTATAATAATGTTTAAGGATTTCACGAAAACTTGATCCTCTTTCAGCCATTGCTTTAGCACCCCATTGGCTCATTCCTACCCCATGCCCAGCTCCATAACCTCTCACTAATAAGAAATAATCTTTTGGAATCTCCGGTAGAGGTTGAGGAGCTATATCATTGAAAACTTTATTATAAATATTCAATTTATTATCCAAATTAGTTTGTTTATATTTTAAATAAACATCAAATTTAGTACTAAGCAATTTAAATTTTTTTCTAAAGTTCTTCCCAGAAATATTCTTATTCCCATTCAATCCATAAAGTTTAATTTTCAAAACTCGATCGGTATTGCTTTTATTAATAATTTGTATACTGTTTACTCCACCCAAGTCAGGAAAGATCTTGTCTAACTCTCCTAAGGTAAATTTATTACTCCATCTATACTTTTCACCGTTTTGATCATAGTCAATAACACTTTTTAAATAAGGTAATTGATACTTCCAAACTGTGCCACTATTCTCAGTCCTCCCTCCAGAGCTACTGTGAAAAACTGCCTCTATAAGTTTATTTTTATAAAACAAAGCAAGTGATCTTGTACTTTTGACTGCTCTATTTATTTTTGCTGTTTCAGCTTCAAGTCCTAAATAAACTTGACTTTCTTGAGTTGAATGAATATCAAAGGATTGATTCCCGTCTAAAAGTTTTAAAGCATAAGTCCTAGCTGCTATTGCTTGAGCTTGAAGTGCTGCAAGTGGAAATTCTTTAGGCATTTCACTACCGACAACACTTTTTAAATATTTCTCTAAGTTTAAAGAATTTATTATTTGCAAATTTTGATCATTCAAAGAAATTCTTAAGTCTCCCGCATATCTTCTATTTTTATACCAAATCCCTCTATCATCATTATTTCTGATTATTAAATTAAAGTTCTTAGGTAATTCAAACCAAGAATTTTTATTGTTGTTAATAGAATAGTTAACATTGCCATTATCGTAAATTATATTTATAGATTTAATAGATCTTTGTTTAGAAGAAATCCCTTTAACAAAAAAAGATTTAGCACCATCTGCTCTAAATCTTGCCTTTTTTTCTTGACCAATTAAGACTCTTATTACTGGATCTTTAGCAGCAATTGACTTTAATGGGGAGATGAAAAATATAGCTAAAAAAATCATGGCCCATCCCTTACTACTTTTAAGTGACGTGCTCACAATAAAAATTGAATTTAGGTACTAATTCTGCCTATAAGATAGAAGATCTACCAGTGGTCAAAGCTTTGAATGGCACCATGTACTAAAGAGGAGAAACTTGCAAGTCACTTTTCTAGGAACAAGCTCAGGAGTTCCAACTCTAACTAGAAACGTATCAGCGATGGTACTAAAGCCTCCACAAAGATCAGATTTGTGGTTGTTTGATTGTGGTGAAGGTACTCAACATCAATTCATGAGAAGCAACCTTAAACTATCTCAAATAAAAAAAATATTCATAACTCATATGCATGGTGATCATGTGTATGGCCTACCAGGACTTTTATCAAGTATTGGGTTGGCTGGAAGCAGCTCTGGAATTGAGCTTTATGGACCTGCACCTCTTAAAAATTTTATTGATGCTTGCTTATATAACAGTTCCAGCAGATTGGCTTACTCATTAAAATTCCATAGGGTAGAAAATTCTGCTTTTCAAAAAGAAATTTTATTTGAAGATTCCAATTTAGAAGTAAAAGTTGCTCCTCTTAAGCATCGAATTCCCTCTTTTGCTTACAGAGTGAATCAGAAATCCCGACCAGGCAGATTCGACATAGATAAAGCAAAATCACAAAAAATACCACCTGGCCCCGTATATGCCGCACTCCAAAGAGGAGAGGAAGTGCGCTTAGATGATGGACGAATTTTTTCTGGAAAAGAATTCTGCGGGCCTCCTAGAGCTGGCATCAGCATGGTTTACTGCACGGATACTGTTTATACAGAATCCGCAGTTGATTTTTCGCGAGAGGCTGACCTATTAATTCATGAAGCTACATATGGTTACCAAGAAACCGAGATGGCTTATCAAAGAGGTCATTCTACTTCCACTATGGCGGCTCAAATTGCTGCAAAAGCGAACGTAAATCAATTAATTTTGACTCATTTAAGCCCGAGATATACCCCTGGGAATGAAACAACTCCTAATGATTTGCTTAATGAAGCAAAAGCAATTTTTCCAAATACTCAGTTGGCAAAAGACTTTTTACAAATTGACCTAAAAAAACGCTGCAACAGTTCTTGATCCCTTGCCTATGAATTGCCACTACATGAAACAATGGTCGAGTTTGGTGCTTCCGTCAATCGCTGGCGTTATTAATGGATTCTCTTATTTCTTCCCTTAAACGGTCACTTACAAGACTATTTATCTTGATACCTGTGCTTGTAAGTCTCAGCATTAGTCCTTTATCTGCAAGTGCCCTGTATCCCAGCGATCCTTCATCAGTAGACGCTATAGATGACAGCTTGCATGGTCAGGACTTGCAAAATACAGAATATGTAAAGTACGACTTATCAGGAAAAGATCTTGGTGAGGCAAATTTTACAGGTGCTTATTTCAGTGTTTCTAGTTTAAAAAATGCTGACCTAACAGGTGCGAACATGACAAATGTCATTGCTTATGCAACTAGGTTTGATAATGCGAACCTCACAAACGTAAAACTCACCGGTGCAGAGCTTCTAAAGAGTGTTTTTGATGGTGTAACCATCGAAGGTGCTGACTTTACAGATGCTGTACTTGATAGAAGTCAACAGAAAAAGCTTTGTGAGGTAGCTACTGGAAGCACAGCCGATAGTCTTGGTTGTAGCACTAGAGGTGCTGGATATGTCCCCGCGACCAAAGGTCAGGGTTTCAACCCAGGTACTTAAATTTCTCCAAAATTTAACACCTAATAAAAAAGGGGCCATTGGCCCCTTTTTTATTAGGTTGAAAACTAACTTTTTTATTTTGTGATAAGGAAGAAAGCCGCTGCAGCTCCGCCAACCGCAAACATTGGCAGGCCAACAAGCAAATGTGAGGTGCCAAAGCCAAAGCCTTTTTGGCGCAATATAAAATAGCCAACCCCAGCAGCTCCCGCAGCCAATGGAATAGCAGCAGTGGCAGCAGAAGCAACAGCGTGATAGTCGAAGTTCATCCCTTTGTTGAAATTTAATTGCTTACAATTATCCTTCAATTTTGAAAAATGGTATGAATTTTAACGTGAAATGCTTCATATCTTCATCACTTTAAATCCAAAAAGGATTTTCAATTTTCTTAAATTCATACAGCTTGAGGCGCAATATTTGTGCTAACTCTTGAACGAGGACGTTTGCTATACCACCATTCCTCAATATTTGAATCTAATCGTTCAGAATATGATGTCAAAATCATTTTTGTAGGTCTCTCTCCAGGTTGGATTATCTCAACGGAATAAGATGGGCATTTTTGTGCTGCGATATCAGGAACAAATCTTTTGCCAACTCTTTTCCAACTAGGCTCCCTCCCTCTCCATGAAAGCCTGCAACAAGGCCAAGGTAATTCTTCACGGTCATAAAGACGACAACAAGGGCCTAGAACCCTATAACTAAATTGACCACCAACACTTGAGTGAATAGAACCATGATCTAAAAGATCTTTAACTTTATCGGTTGGTAAAACTTCTGAAATCAATTAATCAATAAATAAATTTATTTGCGCCCATGAGCACACAGGATAAATTCTGGCGAAAAAGGAGATACATGGCTAGCAAAACAATAAGAATCTTTCGAAAAAATTAATATCAATACATTTTCTCTTCACATGAGTTCTAATTAGACAGCCAGCTGTCAGAGATGCAACGAAAAACATAACCTTTTTTATTTGATCATCATCAAAAAAAACTTTGATCCTGTTTGTCAAACTCTTCTTTCTAATTTACCGAAACAAGTTGAACATACTCTCGATCGACAAAAGTAAGAAAGCTAAAGTTTTTTTAACAAGCAGCATCAAGAATATATTTATCATTAGGGATATCGATGATTTCTCTAAGACCACTAAACTTATTACTAAAAGTGATCTTAAAAGACTTCATGAAAGTTGTTAATTTAGCAATTTTGAATTTATTTAATTCAAGGTAAATATTGACTCAATGCCAGTAAGGCCCATTTATCTTTTGTCTTAATTTCAAGAACTTTCCAACCAAGTGATAAAAAGAATTCTTGAAGTTCTTTAATTTGCTCAACTAATAAACCAGATAAAATCAGTTTACCTTTGTTATTAACAATTTTTTCGAAACTCGGACCAAGTGATTTAATTACAGGTGCCAAGATATTGCAGAGAATTAAATCAATTTTTTTATCGGGCATATTCGCCTCGACTTCACCGATAGAACCAATGAAAACATTTAAGCTGTTTTCAGGGAGGCAATTCAAATCAGAATTAATTTTAGTGGCAGATATTGCTAGAGAATCGGTATCAACAGAGAATGAGGTCTTAGCTCCTAATTTCAATGCAGCCAAAGATAATATTCCACTACCACAGCCCAAATCAGCGATAGTTTGACCTACTGGAGGGTCGTTGTCCAAGAATTCAATACATAAACGCGTAGAGGGATGACTACCAGTTCCAAAAGCACTACCTGGGTCTAAGCGAATAATTTTTCGTTCTAGAAATTGCTCAGGGACATCTAACCATGCAGGTAAAATTAAGATTGATTTTCCTACGGGATCAGGTTTCCAGTTTTTTTTCCAACTTAAGCTCCAATCTTCATCTTTCACTTTTATCCATTTGCATGCAGGCAAAGTCAAGTCAAAAGGTTTTGCTAACGAAATAAATGATTGGACTAAGATCTCTTGATCCTTAATCAACCATTCATTCAAAGGAAGCCATACAAACAGTTTTTCAGTGGAATTGTTTGATGGATCATGCTCTAAAGAGAATCTATGAATATCTAGCTTGCTCAAAAGCCAATAAAAAGAATCTTCTAGCTCAACTGCAATTTCTTGCTCCAATCTCAACCAAATAATCTGAGAATTATTCAACTCTGTATTCTGCTCAACTAACAAATTATAAAGTCACAGAATGAGCTTCGTTTATTCCTTGCATTGAAAGAATTGAGCCAAGCAACTCAGATGGAATAGGGTCATCGATACTTAAAACCATAACTGCCTCACCTCGAACGATCCTTCTTCCTACTTGCATTGAGGCAATATTAACATTGTATTTTCCAAGAAGTGAGCCTATCTGACCAATAATTCCAGGCATGTCCCTATGCCTCGTGAAAAGCATATGTCTACTTGGCACAAAATTTATCGGGTACTCATCAATACTTGTAATACCGAGATCACCATCACCAAAAACAGTACCAGAAACGCTATGTCCACCTTTGTCGCTAAAACTATCCAACTGTAAAGAGCCTCGAGCAAACTCTGGGCTCAATTCATCCTTAATTTCGACGACATCAATACCGCGTGCTTTTGCTTCCAATGAAGCGTTTACATAATTAATTTTATCTCCCAATGCACTAGTAAGTAATCCCTTCAAAGTAGCAATAACTAGCGGCTGAGATGGATGTTGAGCGAATTCTCCCTGCAAACGAACTTCTAATTTTTGAATCTGTCCCCCTGAAATTTGACTAACTAACAATCCTAATGTCTCCGCAAGTTTTAAATGTGGTTTAAGACTATCCATTATCTCTGCGCTTAGACCAGGAATATTTACCGCGCTGCGTGCAGGCAAACCCAAAAGAACATCTCTAATTTGTTCTGCAACATCAATAGCTACATTTTGTTGTGCCTCAACAGTTGAAGCACCTAAATGAGGAGTAAGTACCAAGCCTTTTTTAACTGCGCGTAGAGGGGAGTTCTCAGCTAAAGGTTCTTTTGCATACACATCGATTGCGGCACCTTGTATCACATTTTCTACTAATGCATTAGCTAAATCATTTTCATTAATAATTCCGCCCCTTGCACAATTCACCAATCTTGCAGTTGGTTTCATTTTTTTCAAAAGGTCCATATCAACTAAATTCTCTGTATCAGTTGTCCTTGGAAGATGAAGGGTTACATAATCAGATTGCTTGAACAACTCTTCAATATCACTTAATCGAACCTGCATTTGCTGAGCTCTTTCAGTTGAAACGAAAGGATCAAATCCTATGACTTCCATACCCATTGCATTCGCGACCTTTGCTACATGAGATCCAATCTTGCCAAGTCCAACTACTCCTAAAGTTTTCTTATAAAGCTCATTCCCTACATATTTTTTGCGATCCCAACCTCCAGAAAACATACTTGCATGTGCTTGAGGAATATTTCTAGATAATGAAAGAATCATTGCCAAAGCATGCTCTGCTGCTGCAATCGTGTTCCCACCTGGAGAATTTACAACTAAGACACCCTTTTTAGTAGCACTTGGAACATCAACATTATCAACTCCAACTCCAGCTCTACCAATGATTCTTAATTTCTTAGCCTCAGCAATCACATCTGAGGTAACTTGAGTTCCTGAGCGGATCATTAAACCATCATAATCACTAATAATATTCTTTAACTCATCTATCGAAAGACCTACTTTTTGGTCAACCTGAGCAACCTGAGTAAGAATATCTATACCTGCTTGATCAATTGGATCAGAAACAAGAACTTTCGTCATTAAAGGGCGATAAACGTGCCGATCTGAACTTTAGTGATCTATTTGCTGCTGGCCAGAATTATGTTGAGCAGGATTGAATATCCAAACATTTCAAGGAGCTAATTAGTGTCCACATTCGTAATCATCTCGAAAGAAAAGGAACCATTGAAAGAGTTAGTTCTCAAATTAAGAGAGGCTCAAACACCTATCCTTAATTGCGATCTTGTAGAACCATTGGATAAGCAATCTAAAGATGAGGAGTCAAATCTAGACACATCTGAAGAAGTTTTTTCCAATAAATCAAATTTTAATAATATCAAGCTTCTGAATCCAACTCTTGCTCGAAAGGATCGCCAAAAAACTTTGGCATCATGGTTGATTCCCTTTGGTTTTATTGCAGGTCTAAGCTTTTCTCAAATGACAGATCTTAAAACATTCGCAGACATGGGGTTCCCAAATCAATTAGAGAAGCTCTTAGGAGGCATAGTAGGAATGATTTCAGGAGCCCTGGGGAGTTTTTTTTCGGCTGGGGGCATTAGCCAAGAAACAAATGATGATTTAAGAGCTATTAGAAAAAAAAGCGAAGGAGGTTGTTGGCTGATAATTCTAGAATTACCACTAGAGATAGAACCACCCTGGGGAATTCTAAAAGAAATAGATAGCTTAGAAATTATAAATATAGGCAAAGAGTAATTCTAACTTAAATAATATTGAAACAAGGAAAATTGATGTTGGCAGCTAAAACCTAGATTTAATAGTATATTTATCAAAATCAAGCATTAATTTAAAAGAAAGGTCTAGAATATTCAAATATAAAACGAGAAATTTCTTCTCTTTTCATGTATCTTCCTAAACAAAAGATTCTATTAAATAGCAATTTTAGCGAAGAGCTAGAGGTTTTACTTGATTATGCAGAAAAGGCACTAAATGAGAGAAAACCTATATGGTCTCCTTTCGTTTCAGCACAATTAATGGAGGAAGTAAAAAAAAAATTCAATAATTTAAGTGATATAACCCTCTTTTTTGAGGGGGGATTCCCTGGTTCAGAACGTAAAAGAATATGTTTCATAAGATCTGAACAAGAAATCAACTTTCCGTCTTTAAATATTCCCATAAAAGGTATTTATCTAAAAGGAAATTTCCTATTCGATAGAGCAAAACAAAATGATTTTAGAGATACCTTGCATGAGCTCGGAGTAGAAGAAGGCGCAATTGGAGACATTTGGTTAATTAGAGATAGAGGTGCCCAAGCCATTTGCTCGCAGAAATGTGCGGATTTTATTCATCAAAAAATTGGCAAATTACGAGAAGTCGAAATCACAATCGAAGCGTTAGATCTCAATGATATGGAAATCCCTTTTAAGAGACCAGAAAAAATAATTAATACAGTTGAGGCCTCTACACGAATAGACGCCATAGCCTCTGCAGGATTTGGTTTATCGAGATCAAAAATAACGACTCAAATTAAGAAAGGCTGCCTGCGACTTAACTGGAGGCTGAATAATCAGCCCAGTAAATCGTTGGAAATTGGAGACCTAATCCACTTGGAGCACAAAGGTTCACTTAAAATACTAGATATAGATAAAACAAAAAAAGAACGCTGGAGAATCAAATTACTAAGGCAATGATTATTAGGTCCTATTGCCTGCTAACTTCATTGGGGAACTTAGCAATTTAGGTCTAAATCGATTCGCTAGGGCGATTAGCTCAGAGGTAGAGCACTACCTTGACACGGTAGGAGTCACTGGTTCGATTCCAGTATCGCCCATCAATCAAGTTTTGTTCGCTTAGATATTTGAATAAATAAAAGTAATAGAAAAGATTTAAAATTCTTACTTATCAAACATTTGATGAAGCTTAATCCATGTAATCTCACTCTCACTCTGCTCACCTCCACCAATTAGAGAATACTCACCATTAGTTGATTCTTGTTTTTCTTTTAGTTTTAACATTTCCACGCCATCAATGTTTGCAGGCATTAAACAGAAGCAAATTCCTTTGCATCAAAACAACTTTTAATGAATAAAGCCAGAAGTATTAATGATTCTTTAATCTTACAAGAATCAAGTTGCAAGATTTATTATTAATTTTTTACCTTTAGGACAGTAAGCACTGTAGTAAAAATTAGTAAATATCTTTGTTTAAGGATGAAAATAATGGAAGCAAAAAAATATTTTATATTAGAGAGTAGTCAAATTTTTATGCAAGAAGATTCTTCTTAAGCTAGTTACCAATAGAAAAACCTATTTACATTCAAATCTAAATTAACTTGCCAAAACAAACAAAATCAAATCAAATACATATTGTCCTCGGACTGGGCAAATCTGGTATCAGTGCAGCAAAGCTACTTAAATCAGAAGGCAAGGAAGTCCTAGTGTTAGAAAATAATAAAAATAAAAAATTAATAAGTATATCTAATAAACTAGAATCAGAAGGAATCAGTGTTATCTTACTCGACGAACAACTTAATATTAATAATTTCACGCCCTGGATAGGTAAAATTGATACTATAATTGTAAGTCCAGGGATAGAATGGGAACATAAAGTCCTAAAAGAATTAAGAAGCAAAAATATCAATATTCAAGGTGAGGTAGAAGTGGCTTGGGAAAGATTGAATCATGTTCCTTCAATTGCTATTACTGGCACAAATGGCAAAACCACCGTAACAAATATGCTTAATCATGTTCTAAAATCAAATGGTTTAAATACTGATATGGGAGGCAATATTGGAAAGGCATTATCTAAAATCGCCTTAGAAAGTATAAACAATCATCACCAACATTTGAACTGGCTAGTTTTAGAATTAAGTAGTTATCAAATTGAAGGTTCTCCAAAAGTAGAACCAACCATAGGCATATGGACAACATTTACGCCTGACCATTTAGAAAGACATGGTGATATAGAAACTTATTTCAAAATCAAGCGAAGTTTATTAGAAAAATCATCCATTCGAATTTATAACTCCGATGACAAATTTTTATCTAAGGAAAGAGAAGCATTACCTCAAGGAATATGGGTTGGGATAGAGGAAAGATCATCCTATAATCATCATCCAAGATTCTGGATCGATCGAAAAGGTTATATTTATGAAGAACACAAACAACTATTTCATAACTCGATACTTAAGTTGCCAGGCAAACATAACTTGCAAAACCTTTTACTCGTAACAGCAGCAGCAAGAGAAATAGGTCTTGATCATTCATCAATAGCTACAGCCATAAATTCATTTAGAGGGGTACCCCATAGATTGGAATATTTAGGAATTACAAAAAATTTAAGTTTTTATAATGACAGCAAAGCTACTAATTTCGACTCTTCAATAACTGGTTTAAAATCCATTTCCTCCCCGATAATTTTATTAGCTGGCGGCATACAAAAGAAAGGAGATCATCTACCGTGGTTAAAACAAATAAAACAATCTACTAACGGAGTGGTTTTATTTGGACTTAGTGCCAAAAACTTACAGAAAGTATTATTAGATTCTTCTTATAAAGGAGAAGTCATTGTCAAACACAATCTAGAAGAGGCGACAATAGCCTCTATTAATTTAGCCAGGGAAACAGCCTCCAAAAGCATATTATTATCTCCAGCCTGTGCAAGTTTTGATCAATATCAAAACTACGAAGAAAGAGGTGACCATTTTAAAGAACTAGTCAAAAAATATAGAGATACTCAATGATCTATTTTTTCCAAGACAAATAGATTTGGTCGGAGATCCACCCTTGGGGTAGATTTTCCCCATGATAATTTGAGTGTATTCCTTAGAATTTGTATGTTGAACAACAACCAGTTCTCACAAAATGCTATCAGTCATAAGGAATTAAGTGACTTTTTAATCAAAGCCAAAAAAGATATATCTTCATTTGATACTCCTGAAAAAAATAAATCGAAGGAAAGTCAAGAATTAATTGATTTACTTGAAGCCTGGACAGAATCAAGTCAAAAGTTACTCCTAATGATTAGCAAGGAACAAAAGGTTTTAACTGAAAACAGAAGTCCTAAATCTCTGATAGCCTTTGGGGCTATGGGAGCACATATAAATATGGCCTTGCAAGCACTCAAAGCGACAGAATCTGACCAAGAGGGTTAAATATTAGGT
Organism: Prochlorococcus sp. MIT2302; assembly: GCF_059772385.1. NCBI lineage: Bacteria > Bacillati > Cyanobacteriota > Cyanophyceae > Synechococcales > Prochlorococcaceae > Prochlorococcus > Prochlorococcus sp. MIT2302. Next base: position 960,593 of record NZ_CM186285.1, read on the forward strand.
AGTTTATTACATAAGAAATTAAAAGAACTAAATGTGCTTTATAAAAAATATAATTAAGTATAAAATCCTTTAAAAAGGGATTATAGGAATATCTTATTTTGTCCGAACAAAACCAAAATCCATTTGTTCTCGTTCCAGAGTCAACAGCTAAATTGATGAAGTCAATATCAGGCGAAAGTATTGGTTCGGTTGATGATTTAATTTATTGTCACCTATATGGAATTGTAGGTGACTGGTACCTTTCAGAGATATCAGAAGATAGAGAAAAAGCCTTTGGATTTCAAATAATAAATTCTGAACCTGCTTGGGAAATGGATAATTGGTTAACTAATTCCAGCAAATGGGGAGAAATACCGATAAAAGCACTGCAAGAACTTGTTAATGAAAAATTTTTAAAAGAAAAAGATATTCGTTTTTTAATTACAAGAGATTTATTTTGGGAACCTACAAAGTTCTCAGAAATTAATCTCGATCAAAATACTCTTTTCTATCCAGGTACAACTGATAGAAGTTTATCTTGAATATATAAAACACTGTATTTCACTTTCATAAATAGTTTCTAATTAAAATGAAAGGAATAGACCCCAAAAAAGATCCTCTTTATTTATTAACACAAGCAGTTGAGAGAGGGGATCCTGAAGTTGGACAAAAAGTAAAAGATCGCCTTGATAAATCAGATAATCCTTCAGAAATGAGATATCTAGAAGGATTACTTATACTACTAGGTGAGAAACCCGGAGAACTAGAAGATCCACCCGACGTCGAAGATGATCCAGATGAGTATTGGCAAGAGAATGATTACTTTGAGGTCTAAATTAAAGCGATAGCAACTCCAAAAAAAGATAAAAAAGAATAAAAAATTGTTAATTTATTTATTTGATCTCCCTCTATCTTAGAAATAAAAAGCGCAAAGATAGGAGAAAGACTTAACAAAGTCCAACCAATACCTATAGGCAAAAACTTAAAAACTATTTGTTGAAATAGTATTCCAAAATTAGTACCAAGTAAGGTTGATAAAATTAAATTTAAATTCTTGTTTTTAGTTATTGATCTATTATTTAGAAGCTCAATAAAATCCTTTTTGAAAATAAAAAATAAAAACATCGATGCTGATAAAAGTCTTATTTCAGTTGTTTGTAGTGGAGTTAATGTAGAGCTGATTAAAATTATCCTTGATAATAAAGCTGCAAAAACCGCACAAAATACCGACCCTAATGCGCACAGAATACCAAGAATATTTGTTTCGCTAGCTTCCTCTTTTTGAAATGTGTTTTGACGTACAATCATAAATAAAGAAAAAGATACAATTAGAGATCCTATCCATACTCTTTGAGGATATATCTCATTAATACTCAATGTTCCTAAAGTAGTCGCAATTATTGGTGTTAGCGCTTCAAATGAGAGAGTTTTTCTAGTCCCTATTATTTTCAATGAATTTATGTACAAGGTATCCCCTATAGAAATACCAACTATTCCACTAATCATCAAAACAAATATAGAGGTTAAATCAGAAGCCCAATTTATTGTTAGGGCAACTGGCAAAAAGAAAATTGAAGCAAGAACATTTTTATAAATATTGATTTGCCTAGGTAGCAAGTTTCTAGATTCTCTACGCCAAACAGAACACGCAAAAGTCCAAGATAATACTGCAGATATAGCCGCGATAAAACCAATCATATTTATCTTTTTTGATAAATAAATTTTAAAAGAATTAAATGTTCAGTTCATCAATAGTTTACGTAGCTACTAACTAAAATAAGCTGGTTTTCTAGTTAACTAACTACTTTTTTTGCATTCTGGCTTGTTTTTCTTACTATTTAAATTAAGTTTGTCATCACTCCAAACTTCTAATACATCAGGGAAATGCTTCTCCATGCATAAATCGCAAATACCATGACTAAAACGAATATCTGCAATTTTTGAAAGGTATTTTTCTAAGTGCTGCCACTCGCCATCAGAATCCCTAACCTCTTTACAATATGAACATGTTGTTAAAATACCTTCAGTGTTATGCATATGGGTAAGAGCATCAAGAAGACGAATAGATCTTTTACGAAGTTCTAATAAAGTCACAACCTGTCTGGACAATGCCTCCATAATTTGATGCTGTTGACCAGACAAATGTCCAGGCTTTCTATCAATCACGCAGAGAGTTCCTATTCGCTGATCATTAGGGGTTTGCAATGGAAAACCAGCATACAAACGAATTTTTGGTTCTTCAACCACCAAAGGATTTGATTTAAATCGCTCATCCAATAAAGCATCCTCAACAATCAACGGCTCAGAGCTAGCAATCGCATGAGCACAAAAAGAAACGTCCCTTGATGTTTCTTTCGTCTCAAACCCACACATTGATTTAAACCATTGCGTATCTGTATCAACCAAACTCATTAAAGAAATAGGAGTTCCACAAGTCAAAGAAGCAATTTTCGTTATGTCGTCATAACATTGCTCAGGTTGAGTCCCTAAAATTCTATATTCAGCAAGAGCTTTTAATCGCTCTTGTTCTTTGCTTATTTTTGGGGCACCAAAACCCAAAACATTTCCCTAGTTATATCATTCAAGAATAGGTAATCCTCCGTAATAAAAACGAATCTCTTCTCAATAATAAATAATTAAGTTTTTATAAGAAGAACTAAAAAACTTTAAGCAAATCCAAACTAAATAGGAGAGACTCGCTAGTTGATCTAAAAAATCTAGCTTTTGGCCATTTTTGCTTTTATATAGATTTTGTAAGTACTGATATATTCTGCTAAAAGGTTTTTGTAGTCCTGATTTTAAAACTATTCTTAGTTATCAAATTATCTTCACTAATATCTATCCCTTTCACACTAGAGATCTGCCCTTTCAAGCCCTCTATTTGAAGTTGATCAATCATCTGTTGCATAACCTGGCTTTCTACTAATTTTTGATCAATCATTTCTGGAGTCATTTTCTCAAATAATTTACCTGCTTTAGAGGCAACCACATCTGATGCATTAGTAATTTTGAGAAGAATCATAATTAAAGCAAAACTTAGAAAATTGAAATTCAATTCAATTTATTAATAATTAAATATTATATAAATTTATACTTCATCTAATATTAAAGAATTATGGAAATGTAATTCAACTAAGAATCAATATAAAAATTTGAATTAAGACCAAGCATATAAAAATCCAAAGTAATATCATTCCTATTTTATTGTGGAAGGAGCCTTTCTTATAAATTGATGGACCCGACTCACAATCCCTTGTCATTATTAAAAGTAAAACAATCTAAAAATAACATAGCAATAGATTTGCATTTTGATTGCTCACGCAAACAAGCAATACAATTGAGCATCAAAATTTAAAAAATCGAGAAATATCCACAAAAACAAAATAAATATTACATAATAATATATTGAAACTTAAACATTAATTTTTTTCTTAATATTAAGCTAATGAACTTTGAACAAACAAGAAATTTAATTGGTAGAGTATTAATCTCAGCTATATTTATTTATGCAATTCCTGGTAAGATATTAAATTTCGAAAGGACAGTTGAGGTTATATCAAATAAAAATATACCTCTTACTTTAGCACCATATTTATTAATTTCAGCAATCATTTGCTTGGTTTTTGGTTCGATCCTTTTCATTTCGGGATTTAAGCAAAAATTAGGCGCCTATCTTCTACTAATCTTTATTGTACCAACAACCTTTATATTTCATTTCTCTCCTTTCCAAGCAAAAGCTTTTCTAATGAATACATCTCTGATTGGAGGTTTACTACTCGGTTTAAATAATCTTAAAAGGAACTCACTTAAAGAAATTTTTAATAATCAGACAATTAAAAAACAATAATATATCTACTTATTTTTTTCAATTTTTGTTTGAAGCTAATTCAACTTAATTTCAATAGAGTTTTCTAGTTTACGCTTTACGGAACAATCTTGAACTGTTCTTTGAAGGATTTTATACTTTTCATAGTCCATAGCAGATATATATATTCCTAAAGTAAGGTTCTTTATTTTTCTTAGTCCATCTTTTGTCATTATTTTGTAAACATCAATAGGAATATTTTCAAGTTGCGACCCTATACGTTTTGCCTCAATACCCAAAATCGTGATTACACAAGTTCCCAAAGGAGATGCTAAAAAATCAGTTGGGGGAAAATCTTTTCCTTCGCCATCATGGCCTTTGGGTGAATTAGTATGAATCGCACTCCCTAAAAAGCAATGCTTCGCTTCAATGCGCAATTCCCCAATATATTTGCAACTAATTTTTGTGGAGTAGGTATAAGTATCTTTTTAGTTTTTGATTTAAAGGCCTCAACTTTAGTTTTATTTACCAAATTTATTCGTTAATATAAAGTATGAAATAATTTCCTTTTATCATCGATAAAACAACTATGATGACAGATAAAAAATAATATGGTTTTACAGAAATATTCTCTCATTCTTAAGTAAATGATTTTTATTTCATTTTTCCTTAGTTTACTTATTACTCTTAATCCTTCACCAAATTTCGATTGCGATGGGAACACATTAACTGCCGTCATTAGAAACAACTTAAATGGAGATTTTTCAATAACAAATGATATCTCCAATATTGATGAAGGAGCATTTATAGTTCTTAATTGGCGCGATATCAACCTTATGCTCCCAGTATCTTTTAAGGTCGGTGAAATATCTTTCACCGACAAGAAATGGTTATGGAGTTATAAGGATGAAAAAAATGGATTAAGAATGGATAAACCCAGATTTGCTCAACTTTTACCTAATGGAGATATTCAAGAATTTTCTTGTCAAGCTATTTACCCAGAGGACGTCGTTTCGTAAAGAAAGTCTTAAGCAGGCAATAATTAAGACATGTCATTGCTAGGTATTAAGTAACTGAAAAAAATTAAATGACTGTATCAAGATCAAAGAGATTTGTATTTGTAGATACGAAGCAAAATGTAAATAAAAAACAAGTTTTTATTTTTGGATCAATAATTGCAAGTAGTTGCTTAGGTGGTGCTTTCTTGATCGCACTTTACATTGAATATCTTCATAATCCAACTTTTCACAGTTTTTTTCAATCAAGAGGGATATTCCTATGAAGCTTAAGTTCATCGTTACCAGATACTAATCAAAAAAAAAGCCCCCGAAAAGTAGGAGCTTTTTATTTAGAAAATTTATAGATGTTTTTGGAATTAACCAGCAAATTGATCGGTTTCAATGACTGCTGATTAGATATCAAATATATGAACATCAATAATATGTTTCACGATTTTGATATCTTTTCGACGGTTAAACAAAACCAGGAATAATTTGGCCTGTTGTTGCATATGCACCGATTAAAGCTACACAACCGAGTAGCGCTGCATATCCATTAAGCCTTTCTGCGGTTAGCTTTTCAGGGTCAATGTTTGTTGTGATGTTCTCTTTCGTAGTCATCACACAACTCCTGGGATAAGTTGGCCAGTAGTTAGGTAGATACCTGTAAGAAGTACGAAAGCCATCATTGCTGGTCTGCCGATACTTCTTTCCAAGATTGTCTTATTAGATGGTTGCATGATTAAGACTTAGAAAATACCAGGAATTATTTGTCCGGTTGTTGCATAAGCGCCAAAGGCTGCAACGAAGCCAAGCATTGCTGCCCAACCATTAAACTTTTCTGCTTCAGGAGTCATTTGGAATGGATTAAGTATGTAAAGGAATGTAACGAACTATCATTTGATGTTGATGGTGGGCAACCGAACATAATAGTAAAAATTATCAAGTGCATTAGAAAAATCTATATAAAAACAAAATCTAAGTGCTTGTATTGTCTTTGAAACATCAAAGATCACTATAATGTTCAAAAGTCAAATTAAAACGGAATTTGTACGACCCTTCGATTGGACAAGATTCACTGACCATCATTGATGTTGTAGGCGTATTAATAGGTCATGTCCTTTTTGGAGTCGCTGCTACTCTTTTTATTGATTGGAGTTGGATCCCTTTAAGCGCTCAACAAAGAAAAACTGGTCGATCACTAAAACAAATTAAAAGAAGCTGGGGCTGGGACGAAAAACCCGATAAAAATGATGCGCTTCGCAGCTAGAAAATAGAAAATCCTTAGTAAAAAACAACTAGTAATCTTTTAGTCCCTAGTTGAGTCAAATGATTTGAGTTGATTTGTATCATGAAATCTACAAATTTTTGAAAGATCTATTAATAATATATAAAATAGTTTTCAATTCAGACGATCCTTTTTGTGATTGCCATCTTGAATCCTCTCTACTATCAAAAAAATTTTTTTACCCTTAAAAAAACGGAATTAAAAATTAGATCTTGGAAAATTATTTATCTGTGTTTATTGTTTATTACAATAGTTATAGGTAATTATAAATAATTTGTGTTTCGTAAATATATTTTTTAGTTTATTAATATCTTTAATTGACTAAAATAGTTAGTAAATAAAGTTTTGCGCTAAACAACGAAATGACAGGTGAAGATTGTACTCGTCTATTTAAGTCTGCCTATGAAAATAGATACACATGGGAATCAGATTTTTCAGGTTATGAAGGGAAATGTTCATGGACAGATGGCAAAAGAGAAGTAGAAGGAAATTTTTGCTTGGGACAAGATTTAAAAGCTACTGTTCACGATATAGATGACGAAGAAATAAACAAAGCCATTTCTTCACAACTTTGGGAAGTTGCCATTCATAGAGTGAGAAGATCATTTGAACAAACCCATGGTAAAAATACTTTTACTTTTGGGGATAAAAATGAAATCGGCTTAGAAGTTATAGTTGGAGGGAAAAACAAAGGTGACAAATATAGGGTCAAAAACGATATAGTTACAATGGTTTATAGGCATATTCATGGGAATCTAATAATTATTCTCACTGAAGATGTCCTTCATACTGGCAATGGCTACTTAAGCAAGAGTTATTCCAGCCAATATCTTGATCCAATTTCAAAAAAAGATTTAAAGGGAAAAAACTTTTACGAAGATACTTTTGTACCTTTATTCAAAGGAGGACCTTGGGTTTTATCTTCCAGAGCCATACATCAAGAATCTTCAAAAGGTTCAGCAATGAATAGACAAGTATTTTCTTTTTCGGAGTTAAAAAGTCTTTGCACAAAGTAATTTAAGCAAACTCAATCTTTGCAGAAATAATGATTTTCATAAAAATATCTAACTAGATTAAACCCGGGATTTATAAGTTAACTAATTTCGATTATTAATAAATGGCAAGGACAAGAGGTTTACAAATGCTTCTTGATTTGTCCCTATTCATGTTTTTCGTAAAACACCTCACGTATCCTTTTTAGATACAGGCGTAAATGTATCAAAGAAGCCGATGATTTCATCCATCACAGAAATGCCATATCTCCCCCAAGTGACGATGATTTTGATCAGTATTACACTCATCATCAAATTGAACACCATTTAGTGATTGAAGGTAGTCGAAAATTCACTCTTATCAACCCTAAATGAGATGTGCCATACCATGTTTTTTTTCGGTAGAGAGAGTGATGCACTTCAAACACTATTGGTACATAGCCCCCTATCAAAGTCAGATTAAAAGGCAGTAATCCGTGCAAAACATCTTAAAGTAAGATAATCTCTGCCTGTAAAATAATGCAATTTATTGCTTAGTTGCTTTTTTTATTTGTTTGTAAATTACTATTGGTTTTAGCCAGATCAGCCATGCCTGGATTAGGGATAATGAACTGAGTTAGCATTTTATGAGAATCATGAGAAATTCAAAAAATATTCAAAACTTATACAGAACTAACTATTCATTTTCTACTTGAAACTCTTTTAATGAGTCACCGTAATAACTCATAGCCAATTGAAGCAAGACCCAATTCATAGCTCTTGACATTGTTATCTCGAAATGACTTCAAATTAAAGATGGCTTATATTTCACAGCCTTGCCATGAGTAATTATTATTTTTAAAGGATTTAAAAATAATACGTTAATAATTTAGGATTAAATCAAGATTCAATTTAGTTATCAAAACAAGTAAAGATAAGTAATTATTCAGAGCATTTGTTCATTTTAAATATACACTTTGCATATAAAGCAATTAAAGGTATTGCATGGTTTTTCTATCGAATCCACAGGTATGGCACTTGCCAGGCACTTGGTCTGAGCAACCTATTGATGGCCCTTACTTAGGTATGACTTCAAGTCAATTAAGTTGGTTGGCTGCATCGATTTTGGTAACCTTATTGATGGCTTTTAGTATTTACATCCTTGAGACGAGCAAGTCAAAGCGTAAAAGAAGTTCCTAAGATATTTAAGTAATTAGAATTTACTTACTCGGTAATTAATATTTTATGACTTATATTATTTTGTATTTTGCTGGAATAGCCTCAATTTGGTGGGTTTATAAGGTTGGATGGACTGAGGCTCTAAAGACCATTCTCAGCGTTTTAATACCTTCTTTATTAATTATTCTTTTTAATGTCAAAGCAGGAAGGCTCATATTCAAAAATCCCACAGTTGGGATAATAAGTGTTCTTCCTACCGCAATTTTTATTTATCGAGGATCAAAGCCTCTCGTATTTGGAATTAATAGTTGGATAGATAGGAAGAGAAACGAATTTATTTATTCACAAGAAGTGGTTGATGCCGAGGTGGTTTCTGAAGAGGAAGCATAAATTTAGATTTCAACAACGTAGTCATAGTGGGAGATCTGAAGAGAAGAAAACTCTAAACCCCTTTGTTTGGATTTATTTCCCATCCTAAAAAAGTAAATTCTATTTTGAATCTCAAAAAATTAGGAGTTTCTTTATTCTTTTATTAGTTATATTTGTTGAACGCTTTGAATAAATGGCGATAATGAAGTGATTAATAATTCAACCATGACAGATAACGAGCCAAAGTGGGATTACACCACCAAAGAAGGAAATTTTGCTGCAGGAGCAGCCGTTGTTGGAGGGAATTTACTAGTTCTTATTATTTACATTCTATATAGAACGGTTCCCTCTGTTCACCATTTTATTATCGGGAGATAACTCATACTTTTCCTGGGAAACGACTTAGTTATTGGAGAGCAAAATTCTCAGTATCTTCGGTTAGTTGTTGATTGCGACCAGATAAAAGTCAATAAAAAAGCCATTCCAATTAAAGGAAGAAGGCTTTTAATTAAGCCAACTAGAACCAAAACTCCTATTCCGGCAGAGCTATAAATTGCCCATTTAGGAACATATCTACCTGCTCTACTCCCTTTATTACTTGAAGGAGGAATTACTTCTGGATCAATAGTCATTTCAACTGAAACAAATCAACCTATAATTAGAATAAATTCATTCAAAAGGAAAACAAGCCCCTAATGAATACTGTAATCATGAGAATTTTTTGCTAACCATACCCCTATATCTAAGTTTAATGAAGCGTTTATGTTTTTTTAGTTTCTTCAAATAATCCAAAAAAAGTCCATGCTATTAATGAAACAAGTCCTATTAGCAAAGACAAGATGGCAAAAGTAAATTTCCCTAAAAAAAGAACTGCAATAGCTGCTGTTATGAAAATTAAAGAAAAAATTAGATAAGTATTGGCAGGGATTTTTTTTAGTAACTCCATAATTCATCTATTAAAACATATTTATTAAAAAGGAAACTCAGATTTTATCCATAAGGCAGACGTAATTTTCATAAGTAACCACATAACTAAAGCGCCCTCAAGAAAGCCAAACCAATAAAGGGCGTAATTAGATATCCCCATTTCTTTTTGAGCACGTTCAACAAATGATTTATGCCATTTAATCAACTTCACTATTCATCTGTATACATAAAATTATTATAGTTAAAAGCAGCAAATAGCAACTTCTTTAGGACAAGAGCATGTCTTTTTCATGCGAGCTGTTTTTCTACTCAACAGTTCTTGGACTAAGGAACTAAAGTCAAACATAATTGTTTTATTGAATTAATAGCTACTAAAATGAGTCATTTAAAAACTTATAAAAATATCACTCTAGGGATTTAACTAATTCAGCAACGTTGATAGGCATATAAATGCTGGGGTATTATTCTAACAATATGGATATATTAATATACCTGAAATTATTGGTTTTATAAATTGATTTTAAATCATCAATGCACATACAAGTGAGCTTTCTCTGAAACTTTGAATCAGAATTAAACTACACATAAATTTTCCATTGAAATACATATTAACCAGGTTATCGACTCCCATCCCCATCCTCTGGCTTGAGTCGAACTACGCTCTAAATAGGCAAATCTGACGATTGAGGAGCAAAAGTCACATCGCTTTCCCATTATCAAAAAATCAATGGTGACAATTTGATCTAAATCTGTTTTTCGTCGTCAAAAAAAACAATTACGTTGCTATTAGGCTAGCTCAGACAACTCACTTAGCTCAATCCATCTATCCTCATGCTCTTGTATAGCTTCAATAAGCTCTGCTAATTGATGACTAATTTCACTAATGTCTTCATCACTATCAGTTATTTTTTTTTCTAAAAATATTTTCTGTTTTTCTAACATAGGAAGCTTAAGATCTAGTTCTTTTAATTCTCTAGCTTCTTTAAAACTCAATTTTCTGACAGTTTGTTGAGGTTTTGATTTATTTTCTGATCCAACCTCGTTATGTGAATTATTAACTATGTGATCTCGGCCTTTGGCTTCTTTATTTCGCTCCTCTAATATTTTTTGTTCCAAAAATCGAGAGTAATTACCTTCATATCTTCGTAAGTGACCATTTTCAAAATGAAAAATTCGATCAATAGTTCGATCAAGAAAATATCTATCATGCGATACGACTACGACACAACCTTTGAAGTCCTCTAGAAAATCCTCTAACACGCTTAGTGTTTGTATATCTAAATCATTTGTAGGCTCATCAAGCAACAATACATTTGGAGCTTGTATGAGCATTTTACAGAGAGCAAGTCTTCTTTTTTCTCCTCCTGAAAGTTTAAGTAGAGGACTATGTTGCTGACTAGGTGGAAACAGGAATTTTTCTAAGAGTTGAGATGCGGTTATTTGTTTTCCCCCATGTTCAATTCGTAATGCCGCTTCCTCCACGAATTCGATAACTTTGCGCTGTTGGCCTTCCCCTTGATTTAAATCATTTGTATGTTGGTCGAGATAGCCAATATGAACGGTTTCTCCAAGTTTTATTTTCCCACTAGTGGGTAATCTTTTACCTGCAATTAGATCTAAAAGAGTCGATTTACCACTTCCATTTGGACCAATGATACCCACACGATCCTCAGGACTAAAGCTATACGTGAAATTATGTAAAAGATCCAAATTATTTTCTTTTTCATTTAAAGAGAGTCCTACACCTTCAGCTTCAATTGCGATTTTTCCAATTCTTCTACTCAATGAATTCATTTCTAATTTAGCTTGGTAATGATTTTTAGGTTTCGCTTGCATTTCAGCAATCCTTTGAATACGTGCTTTTTGTTTTGTGCTTCTTGCTTTGGGACCTTGTCTTAACCAAGCTAATTCCTTTCTTAAAACACCCTGAAATTTTTTCTTTGTAGATGCCTCTGATTGTTCTTGTTCAACTTTTTGTTGAAGAAATTGGCGATAATTTCCGGAATACTTGCGAGCTTCTCCATTATTGATTTCAACCATCCGAGTAGTAATACGATCAAGAAAATATCTATCGTGAGTTATCAAGACAAGAGCGCCGTCATAATGGTCTAACCAATTTTGAAGCCATTCCACTGCAGATGCATCGAGGTGATTAGTAGGTTCATCAAGAAGCAAAACATCTGGTTTAGATACAAGTGCAGCGGCAAGTCCCACTCTTTTGCGGTAACCACCAGAAAGCTCTTTTGCAGGCTTATCTAAATCTTTTATACCTAGTCTTCTTAGAACATCTTGGCATTGTTGTTCTAAATTCCATGCCCCAGCGACATCCATAAGTTCACTTGCATGGCCAAGTTTTTTCAAAAGGTCTTCATCTTCTGGGTTTTGAGCGATTTTTCTACTTAGCTGACTGAAATTAAGTAATAATTTTCTTTTTTCTCCACACCCTTCAAGAACTTCTTCCAAAATACTTTTTTCACTGTTGTAACTTGTTTCTTGCCCAACCAAAGATATCCGCAAAGATGATAAACATCTCCTTTCTCCTTCCATCAATGGTTCTACTCCTGCAATGACTCTCAAAAGTGTTGACTTTCCAGATCCATTGGGACCAATCAAACCAAGTCTCTCTTTTTTATTTATATGAAGATCTAAATTTTTAAAAAGATTTTTTATTCCAAAGTCTGTAGAAGCATTAACAAGACTGATCAACACAGCTTACGTCCTCTTGTCCATAACTAAAGCCAACTCATAAATATTACCCCCCCTTAGTCCTCATGATCTTTTTCAAAGCTTGAACATGAAATTTATAAATAAATTCTGTCATTACTTAATAGCCATACACTCTATCTCAACACTTACAACAACTAGGAATATATGATTAACTGCAAGAGCAGAAAGCATAAACAAGAAACTTAGCGAAAGAAATTGCAGTACTGCTCTACCCTTGAGCTAACCCTTCCAGAATCTTTTAAGCCTAGTAACCTAGCAGCATCACCACCGTTAATTTCGACTGCATAGTATCGTCCACAAATATTCTTGGTTTCATAAATTCGATCATCAGACTTAACAGCCATCGGAGACATAAGAGCAAAAGATAGAGCCATGAAAAAGATACGGTTCATTATTTTATTTATGAGATAAAAAACTTTAGAGCCTTTTAAGAGTAAGATCTTACATAATTATTTATACATGTAAAAATAAGGATGAATTTTTTAGAGAGAGTTCTTTCAAATTACTTTCTGGCTTGGAGTCAGATTTTCAACTACAAAGATAAAACAAGTAGAGTACCTTTTTGGCACTTTTTTATCCTTGATGGATTAATAGGAGCTGTGGTTTCAATTCTATCTAATGACAACTTTGCTAATGATCCAAATGATTTTTATACCATCTCTGAAGGATATGATTGGAGTTACTTGTATAGTATTCCATCTTTTTTAGTTTTTGTAGCTTTATTAATCAGAAGGCTGAGAGATATAGGTAAGGAAAACTTAGTTTTATGGGCGTTTTGTTCATTTATTCCTTTCTATAATCTTTATATATTTGCTCAGCCGTCCTCTAAAAAATAATCATTTCCTACCTTTAAAAGTCCGAGGATAAGGAATATTAAGTGCATTAAATCTTTTCAATTTTTCACTACGCCTATAGTACTTATAAAACAAGTCGAAAAGTGTCGAAACTCCTAACCAAGATAGAATACAACTTATTAATATCCGTGCCCCTTCAGTTGATGCAAGCCAATAGATAATAGGATCAACTATAAAATTAATACTAACTATAAAACCAATAAACAAAGAGAAAGTCAGACAAGCTATTACTAATAAAGCTCTGATTATTTTTTTTGTATTGTAATTTTTCATACCCAAATGTTTAAAATCCTATTAGGAATCTATATTTTCTATTCTCAAGCAATATAGATAGTAAAGGAATTTTAATGTAATAAAAGTTGATTCAGCTTTTATATTGTATATATAATTGACAGATCAAAAGTAGAAATTACAAACAACTACTTTTAGTAGACATATACAACAAATAAGTATTAGATAATAAGATAGCAATCAGGCAAGGGGCTTACGTAATTCATCTAAGCATTTAAACTGCTTATAAAAAAAGTTTATGGAAGTTTACAAACTGATCTCAGAGAGTAATTTATATTAGCTACCTTTAGCAGATGGCATTTCATCAATCTGTCGAAGAAACGATGTCAGGCCTTACATGTCATATGTCTAAAAGAACTGATAAATTCAATACTGGAGATCAGTTAGCTATTTGTCAAGAATACAGAGAATGGATCAAAACATAAAGAATAAAAACCTTGTTCCACAGAACATATTCTTTATAAATACATCTACTCTTGCGAGAAATAATCAATAAAAAGAAGCCCTCGCTTTAAATTTTACAAAGTTACTAAACTTATTGAGATCCTATACTTACTCACAAATCATTTGATAAAGATGAAATTAACCTTTAGATAATTAAGAGTGAACTTAATGCAGATTCATCCTCAGAAATTGATCAAGTTGATTTAAGCTTAATGATTTATAAATGCAGACAAATGTTCTATCTTTAGGATATATTTAAACTCAAAAAATACGCTTTGAAATTTCAAGGAGCTTTATTTATGAGATCACAACTTTGAATGAAGAAAAAGCAAAAGATTTTCTTTAATTGCATAGTAAATGGAAAAATTTAGCGAAAATCAAATTTATTGATTAAAAAAATTATGCGTCGCTTGGTATCAGGAATAGTTGGTCTAGCAGCTCTATTAGCTGGTTGTGCGACAACAAATCAAGACAATAGTTCTAGACTTAACCTGATAAAAAATCGCAACGAGTTAATTTGTGGAGTAAGTGGGAAAATTCCTGGATTTAGTTTTCTGAAAAGTGATGGTAGTTATGAAGGAATAGATGTCGATATATGTAAAGCATTTGCTGCTGCATTTATAGGAGATTCGGAAAAAGTCCAATACAGGCCTCTAACTGCAGCAGAAAGATTTACAGCTATAAAAACTGGGGAAATTGACCTGTTATCAAGAAATACCACTTTCACTCTCAGTAGAGATTCCTCAGGAGGAAATGGGTTAACTTTTGCACCAGTTGTTTTCCATGATGGGCAGGGATTGATGGTCAAGAAGGAAAGTAAAATTAGAAGTATGAAAGATCTTGCAAATAAATCTATATGTGTAGGTTCAGGCACAACCACTGAGCAAAATATAAATGATGCATTCGAGAGTGCCTCGCTGCCTTACACACCAATTAAATATCAAGACCTTAATCAAGTAGTTGCTGGTTATTTACAGGGTCGTTGTTCAGCCATGACTTCTGATCGTTCACAATTAGCAGCAGCCAGATCTGGTTTTAAGAATCCAAAAGAACATATTATTCTAGATGATGTATTAAGTAAGGAGCCACTTGCTCCAGCCTCCGATGGCCAAGATCAGAAACTAGCTGATGCGATGAGATGGGTTATCTTTGCCCTAATATCAGCAGAAGAGCAAGGGATAACAAAGTCAAATATTGGTGAAAAAGTACATCTCGCAAAGAATAATCCTCAATTAAAACCTTTAAGAAGATTTCTAGGTATTGATGGAGGCCTAGGAGAAAAAATTGGCCTTAGCAACGATTTCGTAGTTAAAGTAATTAGCTCAACTGGCAATTATGGCGAGATTTACGAAAGAAATTTAGGTCAAAATAGCGAGGTGCCTATTCCAAGAGGACAAAATGAGTTATATAAAAAAGGAGGTGTACATATTTCACCACCATTTAACTAAAAATAATTTGTCACTGGAATGAAAATAAATCAAAAAATATTTTTTCAATTAGGGACAACTATTATCTTTTTTGGTTTGATTGGGATACTAATTAATAATTTGACAATAAATCTAATAAGAACAGGTCTTGGTTTTAACTTTAGCTGGCTTTTTAAACCAGCGAGTTTTGCTTTAGCGGAACACCCCTTACCTTATACCTCTTCAGATAGCTATGCTTGGGCATTATTTATAGGTTGGCTCAATAGCCTAAAAGTAATAGTCTCATCATTATTATTAGCTACTTTATTGGGAATACTTGTAGGCTTTGCAAGAACTGGTAAAAACTCATTACTAGGGCTTTTTTCAGCTGGGTACATTACAATTATTCGCCAAACCCCTCTTTTACTTCAACTTATGTTTTGGTATTTTGTTGGTTTTTTAGGCTTAAAAGATAATGTATTAATCCAGATAAAAGATATATTTATAATTTCAAATCAAGGAATACAGTTATCAGGGTTCAACCTATCTTCAGAGTTTTCAGCGTTATTACTTGGTCTAAGTATATTCACAAGTGCGTATATAGCAGAAGTGATTCGTGGAGGAATACTTTCTGTTCCAAGGGGGCAATGGGAAGCTTATAGAAGCTTAGGAATCTCTGAAAGAAAAGGTCTTATCAGCATCATAATTCCACAAGCCTTACCAGCAATCATTCCAGGATTAACAAGTCAATATCTTAATCTTGCAAAGAATAGCACTTTAGCGATAGCAGTTGGTTACTCAGATATTTATGCAATAAATGATACTATTATTAATCAAACTGGAAGAGCAATCGAATGCTTCCTTATATTGCTTACTAGTTTCTTAGTATTAAATCTATTAATAAGTAATAGCATGGAAATTATCAATAGGATAATTATCAACTCTAGAAAACATAACTAATTGATACTAAATATGACTTTAATTATAAATCTATTCCAAAGACTAAGAAAAACTTTGTTTTCAAGTTTATCCAATAGCATTATTAGTCTAATCTTCATATTGATAATTAGTTTAGTTTGTCTAAATACGTTTAGATGGCTTATATTTAAAGCTAATTGGGCAGTTGTTACATCGAATCTTCCTTTGTTTGCATTTGGTAGCTTCCCAACGAATGAACGATGGAGGCCTGCAACTTGGATTATTATTCTCTTTTCACTCAGTATCATTACAATTTTTGGCCCTGGGTGGAAATGGCTACGCAAAAATCTTTTGATAGCATGGGTAGGCACTATACCCCTTGGTCTTTATTTACTTTATGGGGGACTTGGATTGTCACCTATCATGAGTAGACATTGGGGAGGCTTAACTCTAACTATTCTACTAACTGCCTGTAGTTCTTTGTTGTCATTACCATTGGGAATAGTCTTAGCACTTTGTCGTCAAAGTTCATTACCATTAATTCAGAAGCTAAGTTCATTCTATATAGATGTAATGAGAGCAGTACCTCTTATTGCTGTACTTTTCTTTGGTCAACTATTAATACCTTTATTTCTTCCAGTAGAAATAGAAGTTGATCGTGTATGGAGAGCTATCTTTGCATTCACTCTTTTTGTCTCTGCCTACATAGCAGAAGATATTCGTGGCGGATTGCAGTCAATACCTAACACCCAAATAGAAGCAGCTAATAGTCTTGGCCTTAATCAATTCCAAATCATCCAATTGATATTGATACCTCAAGCCTTACGTATTGCATTACCTGCTTTGACTAACCAATCCATCGGACTTTTTCAAAATACATCTTTAATGGCTATTTTAGGATTAGTAGAGTTACTTGGTGTAGGAAGGAGTATCCTGGCTAATCCAGAATTTATTGGTCAATATATTGAAGTTTATGTTTGGCTAGCATGTGTCTATTGGATGGTTTGTACAATCATGGCTGTTCTAGCAAAACATCTTGAACAAAGAATGACCATTAATCAAGCTAATTTTTGATAATTCATGGAACCTATTGTTGTTGCAAAGAATCTCACTAAGTCTTACACAAAAGGATTACGAGCTCTTGATAATGTTTCTCTGACAGTAAATCAAGGGAAAGTCCTAGTGGTAATGGGTCCCTCTGGCTCAGGAAAAAGTACTCTGATTCGAACCTTTAATGGTCTTGAAACTTTTGACACAGGAGAACTGAATGTTTTAGGAATAACAATTAATTCCATTCATGATGAAAAGAAAATCCAAAAAATAAGAAGAAGAGTAGGAATGGTTTTTCAACAATTCAATTTATTCCCTCATCTGTCAATTCTTGAAAATATCACTCTTGCTCCAATAAATGTTCAAAAACGTCGTCAAATTGAAGCGGAAGAATATGGCATGTATCTCTTAAATCAAATGGGAATAGAATCACATGCAAAAAAATACCCAAGTCAACTTAGCGGAGGAGAACAGCAACGAGTAGCCATAGCTAGAGCGTTAGCATTAAAGCCGGAGTTACTTCTATTTGATGAACCCACTAGCGCTCTAGATCCAGAAAGAATCAATGAGGTGCTCGATGCGATGAGAAGACTTGCTGATCAAGGAATGACAATGGTTGTAGTAACACATGAAATTGGTTTTGCTAAAGACGTAAGTGATCAAGTTTTATTTATGGATTCAGGTAAAGTTATAGAAACATCTCCTCCAAATATTTTCTTTTCTAGTGCAAGACACGAGAGAAGTAGAAAATTTCTAAATCAACTTGATAAACATTAGCAATTGCCAAATCATAATAAAACGAAAAGGAAGATCTAAGCAAAGAGTTATAGAGTAAAGGATTCAACGTCTGGGAAATTTTCACTTGAAAAGAAATTATAAATAATTATTTTTTTGATTAAAGTAGAAATAAAAATAGACCATTAGAATTAAACATCTATAAGAAGTAGATTTTATACTTACGTATAATTAACAAGCAAATAAATGTAATAAAGATAATTTGATTGGTCTGGAAGACTCTGGTAAGACTGACTCTTCAGAAATTGACAAGTCTATGTCTAGCGATAAGTTTTATTAGATTCAAAAGTTAGGTAATGCTGGAAGAGAAGCAAGCGGAATAGAATAAATCAGTCAACACCCTTTCCACACACTGCTTTTTCGCTGAGATCCCATGGCAGCAAAGAAAATCAACTATTGGCTAATGAAGAGTTAAACTTAAGCAGCAGACTATAGTTTGACGGATTTGCTATAATCTATTCAAACTTTATTCAAACTTTTAGTTGAAGATTAAAGAGAAAAAGAAGGTATTAGGAGGACGTGGCGTTGTTCTGACTTATGCGAATGGTAATGCCGTTGGTCAATGGTTCTATAGGGAGAAGATCGAAGGAACTAAAAGATATAGAAACAAGAAACTAGAAGGTGCAGGAAATATTGAGCAAGCTGAAGATATGGCAATGGAAGCCATGATTGCTCTAAGAGAAAATGAACCTCATCACAAATCAAGAGACGCGATACCTCAAGAAAAGATTCCAACTGAAACCCTCACATTGGTTCAACGTGAAGAGAAGTTAATCAGTAGGAAAGAAAGATTAGCCAGAGAAGAGAGAAAGAAAGAGAACCCAAAGATGACGACAGAGAAAGCCTTAGATGATTGGTTAGCTGGACAGAAAAAACGAGTTGATGCTGGAACCTTTGAAGGGAACAGTTACTTAGCTAAGTACCATGCAGCTCTACATCTCAAAAGCTATCTCAAGTACAAGAAAATATTCTTCACCTCTCAGATCTCAACAGGTACATTTGACGAATATATCGAATTTAGGTTCCAGAAAACTAAAAGAAGAATCGTCATCCACAGAGAGCTAGCCGTCATAGGTGAATGGATTAAAAGCTACCTAGTTAGATTCAAATATATTCCAGCTCATCTATGGCTTGATGGTCAGTTCTTACCCCGTATTGAAGTAAGGCAAATAGATAAAGATGCTAACCCTGCTATCAATCCAGACGACTGGAAAGTCATCCTTGATTACACAAGGGATGTGTGGAGGAAACAGGCTTACGAGCCAACTCTAATGACGACGAGCAATCAATTTCATAAGAACATTCGTACACAAAGAAAGTCTGAGAAAAAGAGTATCTGGTTTAGAGAAATGTTCTGGCATTGGATATTAGTTGCGAAGAAAACAGGCATGTCACCCGAAGAGATTTGCAAACTTAAATGGAAGAATGTGGAGATTAGAGATGTTGGAAGATATAGCCAGTCCAAGGCAGAGCAAGAGATATATGACCTAGAGCAAGAGGGTATTGAAGTTATCCCTTCTCTCCACGATCCGAAGTCTGGAGATTGGATTGCTGACCCTAGCCACATAGGAAGAGAGGAACGATTAATCGCTTACATCTCAACCATCAGAAAGAAAACATCCCAGCCTAGAGAGATCCCATGCAACCTTGGAACTGAGTTCAGAAGATGGATGAAATTCTTGAAGACATCAGGGTATGTAATCCGTGGAGATGACTATGTCTTTGCTCAGGTTCATAACGAAATGAAGCAACCAAGCCAAGCCAGAATTAGACAAGCTTGGAGAAAGATTGTTGATGGATTAATGCTTGAAGGGAAGTTAAAGGGACATAAATTCTCTGATCGTAAGTACACCCTTTACAGCATGAGATCAACTTTTATTGAAGACCACTTACTCAAAGGCACAGATATATTTCTGCTTGCAAGAGTCTCAGGTCATAGCGTGAAAACACTAATGGATACGTACGAAAGAATGGATATTAGAGAAAGAGCAAAAGAACTGACAGATATTGACTACGGGAAGAGAAAGAATGTCCCTCAAATCATCAACTTATTTGAGGAGTAAATCTCAGATCTTTCTTAACTCGACACACCGACACAAGCATGAAATATATCCAAGAGCATTACTTCCATTACAGAGCAGATGAGTCCACAGAGATTCTTGGTAAAGGGAGGAAGATTAAGCCAGCAGAGGAAAGTTTGAGGTGGATTAGGTCAGGCTAGTAACAAATTAGAGAATATTGCTAGAAAACTAGATTAGCTAGTACAATTGTCAAAAGGCTTTGTTGATAGTAACTGGAAGCGGATGAGTACATACAGGATTGAAGGGACAAATGGAAGAGATGAAGTAGATACTTATTGGTATGCAGGCGGAACTTCAAATGGATGGACGGTTACGTATGGCTGGGCGATGGGATATCAACAGTATTACGTCTGGGGATACGGAGGAGACGATATTCTAAAAGCCTCATTCATAGGTAACGAGAATTGGAATAGATGGGATACTTTGTATGGGATGGATGGCAATGATCACTTCGTAACCGCCTCTCGTGATTCAGGAAGATCGACACTAGGTATTTATGGTGGATCAGGTCAAGATTATCTACAAATTCTAGGTAATATTAATGTTGATTACAGCCTTAGCTTTAAACAAGATAACTTAAACCCAGGTGGAAACTGGTGGTACCTTAATTACTATGCAGGAGACTATGTAAGAATTTATGTAAGTGAAGATATTGAATATATAACTTTAAAAAATGAAAATAATGAAGATAGGTATTATTTAACAGAAGATCTAGCAAAAAACCTCAACTTTGGATCTAACGGTAATTTAAATCATGTTACTTGGGACGAAGTACAAGCAAGAACATCTGGAAATGCTTCTGATTGGTATTCAAAAGGTTTAAATACATATAGCTTTTTTCATGGAAATCAATTAAGTAATTCGATAAAAAGTACTAACTATAATTATTATGGAACCTCAGGAATTGATAATATAAAAGTACAAAATTTAGAGAATACATATTCTAATAAATCGGGCTTTAATATATATGCAGGAAATGGAAATGATGTAATAGAATCCATTATTGGCCAACCTAAAAATAGAACTGATTATATATATGGACAAAATGGAGATGATACTATCACTATAAGCTCTCAATTTGTACCAAATGCATATGGATATATATCAGGAGGACTTGGAACAGACAGTTTGCTAATTAGTGGGAAAATTGGAATAAATCAACCCAGTTTTAGTCGCAACAATTCAGGAGAAACAGTATTAACTTTTATAATTGATCCCCTAGATTCTTACCCTGAATATAGCTCTTCAACGATACATTTAACGATCTCAGATGATATTGAATCTATTGTATTTACTGATCCTAATATAGTAGCTAATGGAATAATTAACGGAACTCCACTTTCGGTTATCGAACAACAGATAGAGAACGATTATAAAATATATCTTACAGAGGATATTGCGAATGGAAGGATTAGAAGAGTAACTCTTGAAGAAAATGATTACAGAACTAAAGGATCAAATTCAGATTGGAAATATAAAGGGTTAGATACATATACTTCTTACATCAATTCACTTAATTCAAAGCCAACTGATATTTTCCTTTCAGTAAGTTCATTTAATGAAAATATTTCCGCTAATTCAACAGTAGCAACATTGACAACGGAAGATTCAAATACTTCAGACACGCATACCTATACACTCACAGATGAGAATACAAACAATGACAATCAATATTTCCTAATTTCAAATAACAAGTTAAAAATTAAAGAATCACCAAATTATGAAACTAAGTCGACTTATAAAGTCAGTCTCAGAACTACCGACAATCAGGATAATACATTTGAAAAAGATTTTAACTTATCAGTCATAGATCAAAATGATGCGCCGACAAATTGGAATATGTCAAGCGTTACTTTTGACGAAAATATTAAAGCCGGAAGTGTAATAGCAACACTTACTGGGGTTGATGAGGATGCATTAGATACTCATACTTTTCAATTCGTTTCTAGTCCTGAATATGGACCTGACAACCAATACTTTTCAATTGTCGGAAACAAAATGATAATTAATCATTCTCCTGATTTTGAAACAAAATTTCTATATACCATCCAGTTTGAGGCGATTGATAATTCAGGTCTCAGCACTGGTCCTTTATGGAGATTTTTAGGAGTCAATGATCTTGAAGAGACTAGCAATACAATTACAAATTCATCCGACACCATTACTGGTAGCTCAGGAGAAGATGAGATTAATGCTTTAGGAGGTGCAGATAAAATTACAGGTGGAAAAGGAGATGATGTGATTGATGGCGGAGCAGGTTCCGATACTTCTATCTACACAGGTAATTTTTCTGATTATTCCTTTAATAGAACTGCAAGCTCTATTCAAGTAGCTGATCAACGGACAGGAACAAATGATGGGACAGATACACTTTCCAATATTGAATACATTCAGTTTGCAGATCAAACCGTAGAAGAATCAAAAGTCGATATTGTTAAAACCTATAGCGGCAACTTTAGTGATTACAAGTTCTACAACAAAGGTAATGGTGTCTATCAAATAAAAACAGACTCTGGTTATGACGACATCACAGGTCTTCCACTATTGACCTTTACAGGGGAAGCAATAACAAGTTCCTTTAGAGACGTTAGTGCCATCGTTGATATCAAAGGAACATTTGATCAAGTCACGGGTTTAAATACAGACTCAGGACGTATGTTCCGTTTATATAACGCATCGTTTAAGCGATTACCTGATGCTGATGGATTGGAGTATTGGATTAATCAGTTCAGTTCTGGAGCAAACTCCATCAGAGTCGTTGCATCATCATTTCTAGGTTCAGCTGAATTTGCTGAGCGATATGGAGATAACGTGTCTGATTCCACCTATGTGAATACTCTCTATAAAAATGTCCTAGGGAGAGATGCTGATACAGGAGGCTTAAACTATTGGTTAGGACAGTTAGATAGCGGAGCAGAAACAAGATATGAAGTACTATTAGGGTTTGCTGAATCAGCTGAAAACAAAGCTCTCTTCACTGAAATGACTGGGTTTGCTTAACCAATGAACAAACTCTTACTACTAGCCCTAACCGCCACACTCATCTTCCCCACCCCATCACAATCAGACACCAATCACTTTGGTGCAGGAGGAATCTTTGAATTAGATCTAGGCGATAGCGAGATACCTTTGACACCGAAGCAAGAAAGAGAAAAAAAGCTTTTAGAAGAGCAGTTGAAGAAGAAGAAAAAGCAACAGTCACTAGATCAATAATCTTGCCTTGAGACTATTCCTTTCATATCATCAACTTATTTGAGGAGTAAGTGTCATATTCTTCTTAACTCTATAAACAGAAAGACCTAATCTTTCAGCAATCCACTTATAGGATCTTCCATCTTTCCTTAGTCGATAGACAGTCTCTTTCTCTGACTCGCAAAAACGAGCAAAGACAATAAAAGGCACGAGCAGTAGGACTACCACCCATACCAAAAGGCATGTGGTGTTCATGGTTCTAAGTGTTTAAATACTTTGTGGCTAGTCCTGCAGAGAACGGACTGAGCAACGAAATAACCAAACAACTGGATCACGTATCTACTCCATGCAAAATCGCCTACAAGAGACCTTAGGCAACTTTAGGTAGATGTAGTCACACAATCTTACAAGCGCCCTAGGAGCGATTTATCGTGGAAGGTTGGCGGTCAGTCATGTATACAGGCAGTAGGAGCCGCTTTTTAGTAAGGATAATTTATCCTCTTTGAGCTTTCGTATTCATCGAAGTCCTCAAGATCTGGCTTGTATTTAAAGGCTAGATCTTTAATTTTCTCCCTGAACTCACGCCACTCTTCTCGGCTATAGATTTGGCTTGCAATTGCATTTACGTAATATGTGATCTCTGAAACTTTCGATGCATGATCCAGTCTGTTATCCAAGCTGATATCACCAACAGGAGAGAAGCTACTGACTATTTTCCTATCGACACAAGTTTCAAGGAATAGTCTCTCGTACTCATTCTTAGCAGCAACGAAATAAGCCTTTCCCATGACTAAAAAGCTGACTAATCAAATACTAATGTTTTTTGGTCAGTCATATATACAGAGGAGAGGGAAATTTTATTGTGTTACGTATACAGGGAGAGCAAGTCGTCATCTATACAGGGAAGAGCGAGTCGTCACATATACAGGGAGGCAACAAGACCTCTTTATGTGACTGAAGAATTTCAAGTCTACCCTTATACAAGGGGAGAAAGGGTACCCCTTACTATACAGGGGAAGACCTAAGACCTCTTTCTATGACACGCTTCTTTGGGGTGCGTCACGTATACAGGGAGAAACACGGGCGGACCTATACAAGGGAGACAACAAATCCATAGTCTCTGACTGAAGTCTTGCGGTCAGTTACATATACAGGGAGAAGAGGTCAGTTATATATACAGGAAGACCTCCAAACCCCAGTGTTTCTATAGGAGCGAAGCGACTATCTAACTCTGAGCTAATCGAGGCGGAGCCGAGATAGCGAAGGTTGATTACTAAGACAACATCTCTAACTATCACTAACCCAACCTCTCTAACAAGTCGGTATAGATGATATCCATATCTACAGTAGATACTTATATCTCCTATACAGACATCAATGAATAATTAATGAAACGATGAATCTATCAATTGAACCAACTAACGAATTAAACTATCAAGCACAAGAACAACTTAAAGATTTAAATAACAGACTTAATCCGTACCTCGAACAATATGATAACTGTAGAAAAAGTATTGTAGAAACATATAGAGACTGGAAGACTTCAGCTAACAAAACAGCGATAGCATTTGCTGAGCCGTTTATAGAAGAGATAGGAATAAGCAAAGGTTATTTAAGCAAGTTAAATCAGATAGATAAATTTAAAGCTGACTACAAAAAACTAGGCTGGCAGGATGATTTCCTTGATTGGTTTGACTCTCATGGGACTGAGAAATGCTATCTACTTAGTAAGGCTGGTTTAGATAAGGCATCTCAATTACATATGAGTAATGAGAAAGTTTCGTTGAGAAACTTGAAAGAATACATCAAGGCTTCAAAGACAGTAGAACCACAAGAAGAGACTCTATCCATTCCAAATGATGATGATCTATTAGCAATGAATAACCAGAGACTAGAAACTGAGAAAAGTTTAGATATCTCTGAATTTGAATCAAAACTTAGGCTGTTACTAATACAAAAAATGGAAGAGCGAGATAAAAACAAAAGACTTCAACAATTAAATCTACTTACACCAACCAAAACAACTAACTAAATGGTAACTACTTCTCAAAGACCAAAGCACAACAGCTACACAGTAAACGCACGTTTAGACAACGGTGCATACAACTCAATGATCTCACTCATGAACTATGCAGGCTATCCAGACATCTCTTCATTTGTAAGAGAAGCTGTCTTAATTAAGTGCAAAGACATTGCTAACGAAGTAGCAGTGATGATGGAAGACAGAGTGATTGACAACAAGCATTCAAACTACAGACCAATTGAATACATGGCTAAGTAAACGCCTGACATTAATGAAAACAACGAAAACAAATTAAACATTATGAGTACGTCATACAGACCCTTTCCGCTAGCGATCAAGGTGTCTACACGAATAAGAATTAGTGAAGAGGAAAGACAAAATCTAATTACTTCTTACAACCAACAACTTGAGGAAGGAGACCTAATCAACCACAAGCTAGGGATGAATAACTCAACCTTCTTAGAGCTTGTTAAAGGAAGGGATTCGGTCTCTATCCCATTTATGCTAAAGATTCAAAATGCTTTAGGTATTGAGATTGTCAGCAAAGATAGGCTGACACAAAGTTGTAGAGAATACATCAACTTTATATTTCACAAAACAAACTCATCAAACAATGGAAATCAACAAGCAGTTAAAGATTCAATCAAACAATGCTCCTTCAAAGAAGAAGGGACTATTAATAGCTTCAGTCCAAAAGAAATCACCATTAAAGATAAAATATTTCAAATAAATAGCTAACTTAAAGTAGACATATTTTAAAAGCAGATAACAGAAAAGGTTAAAATGGTTCTCCTTTAGGAGAAAATCTTTCTGTATATAACTGGTCCCATCCAACTTCTGAAAGCCTTTCGATTAAATTATGATATTTAGTCAAATAAGAACTTATATCATTTTTTTGTCTATATCTATACTCAGATACTCCATTACGAGAACTGTATTGTTCAGGAATATTATCCACATAGGCATTCATAGTTTCAAACAAAATCATTTGCTCTATAACCCACGCTTCACATCTAGCAAAAAGAGGTGAAGTAAATAAATAAGACTTATACTCGCCACTCAATTTCCTTGCATTCAAGTCATTAGTAATTCCAGGTTTTATAAAATCATCATCAATTTCAGCAATGTAAAAATGGCAGCCTTCATTTGCATACGTATCATTTTTTAAAAATGATAAATAATTATCTTGTCCTTTAGGCATACATCCACAACTTGAAGTATGACCTGCCATTAGCAGCTGAGATTGTGTTACGTGAGTCCTTCCACAATCACATTCACATAGAACCATTCTTTGCTGATATTTATTGGTACCCCAATCTCTTTTTATCGTCAGTAATCCAAATTTCTTATCTTTAATTTTTTCCCAGAACTTCTTATTTTTTCTGAGTGATCTATCTCTTTGAGCACATACATTACATGCCTTAACTTTTTCCTTTAATTCCTGAGCGCCAACTATATGGGGTTCTCTACCACATGCACATTGCACCCGCCAATGAGCATCAGTATCTTTAATGCCATACTTTTTCTTATTTAAAATCAGCTCAAGAACCGTTAATTTGCTGCCAGGAGGCTGCCATCCAGTCAGATCTTCGGTAATGCTGACCTTAAAACAATCAGGACAGCCATATCCCTCAATATGACTATTCGGGATAATGTCAAATTCTCCGTTACGCTCTTCATTATGACCTTCGACTTTACATATCACAGCAACTTTTTTATGAGCACCCTTATATCTGACTTTTGAATAATCATACCTCTCTCCATGTTTCTCTTTGAATTGTCTAATAACTTGTTTTTGAGTTTTTCTTTTTGCTTTATTTAACTCTAAAGTGTGCCTCCTCATCTTGTCTTTTCCACACTTAGGACAACCTGTATTGGATATTTTTTTACATGTATGGGTTGATGGTTTTATCGGAATAAATCCATGAACTGGACAACCAATTATGACTTCCTCATCTTTGGTTTGATATTCAACTTTGCTGTAATCATATTTACCTCCCCATCTCTCTTCTGCTATACAAATCCATTCCTCAGTTGTATATCTTCTGTTCAGTTGTTTTTTTTTAGGCACTAATATCTCCTCTTCCCAGTCCAGCTATACAACAACCAAATTACAAACCCAACCATAAACAATGGCAGAAAGCTATCAATAAATACATAGGCTGCATAGACGATTAATGGAAAGAAGATGACACGTTTGATATTAAGACGTCTACGTCTAGATAGCTTCTTGAATGGCTTTAGAAAAAAGCATTTCAAAATTCTGAATTAATATGGACTATAAAGTCCTGGAGATCTATATGGTCTGTAATTTTGTTGAGGATGAGGTTTATAATTTGGTATATATTGCTGTTTGTATTGTTCACGCTGTCTTTGATTGTATTCATATTGATTATTTAAATTTCTCTGAGTCTGTCGTTGAAATTGATTTTGAGCAGGACCTGGATAAGATTGATTATTACCGCCTGCACCTGCAAGACCACGAACTAGCTTTCTTAAGAATCCATTACCTTTCTTCCTAGTGGTAGTTGTAACTCTTTTGTTTTTTATTTGAGAACCAGAGTTGTAAGTTCTCCCTTTACATTTGGTGTAAATATCATGAAAATGATTTGACCCAGAAGAGGCTCTTGCCTTTTCAAGGCATGCTTCATGAGAAGAGGTTGATGACCTAACTGTATTAAGAGATCGGGAAGGTTTTTTGTCAGTATTAATGGCTGTCTCTTTGAATGCATTACTGCAATAAGTTGATTTATATTGTTCTCTTCCGCTTGAATTTCCTAGTTCACCAGCTCTTTTAAAATCCATACAGGCAGACTTTTCTGAGTACTGGCCAGAATATCTTTTTGCTAAACCTAGATTTAAATATCCTAACGAATAGTTCGAATCAAATTCAATAGCTTTTGTATAGTCATTAATTGATCCAGTGTAATTTTTTAAAAAATATTTTGAATTACCTCTGTTCAGATACAAAGATTTTGAATTTGGATTTATTTCAATAGCTTTTGTATAATCATCAATTGCTCCATAGTAATCATTTACATCGTACTTAGCAGATGCTCTGTGAGTATAGACAAGATTATAATATGGATCAATTTCTAAAGCTTTTGTGTAGTCATAAATCGCACCTCGGTGATTTTTAAGCTTAGATTTTGAATAGCCTCTATAAAAGTAGGCTTTACTATAATTTGGATTTATTTCAATAGCTTCTGTGAAATCATTTATAGCCCCTTGATAATTATCTAGTGCAAATTTCGCTCCTCCTCGATAGTAATAGACACGCTTATAATTCGGATCAATTTCAATAACTTTTGTATAATCATCTATAGCTCCATTATAGTCTTTTAATTTATTTCTTGACCATGCTCGAGCAGCATATGCCTCTGCATAATCGGATTTAAGTTCAATGGCTTTTGTTAAGTCAGAAATAGAGGATTTATAATCTTTTAAATCTTTTTTTACGTAACCTAGAATAAAATAACCTTCCTCCGAATCTGGATTTAATTCAATTGCTTTTGTTGCATCCGAGATGGCTCCATAATGATCAGATATATCAGACTTTGCAACAGCTCTATATAAATAAGCATCAACATATTTTTGATTAATTTCAATTGCTTTTGTGTAGTCATCTATTGCACCTTGATAATCTTCTTCAG
Source organism: Prochlorococcus sp. MIT2302 (assembly GCF_059772385.1). Taxonomy (NCBI): domain Bacteria; kingdom Bacillati; phylum Cyanobacteriota; class Cyanophyceae; order Synechococcales; family Prochlorococcaceae; genus Prochlorococcus; species Prochlorococcus sp. MIT2302. The sequence goes on from NZ_CM186285.1 coordinate 989,543, forward strand.
CAAATTTGTCCTTTCCACTTTTCAAAAGGTCTTCAGCTCTATTCCAAAACAAACCAAAGGCAATATTATTTTTTGGTACATTCTGCCATTCTTTTAATTGTGTACTAGCAAAGTTCTCAGCCATTACGGGCGAAGAGAGAGCAAGTATTAGCGGTGCGAGTACGATCCTTCGCATGAGAATGACAAGTCTTATCTCTATCCTGATGACCATTTTGAATGAATATTTCTAGATGACACTAGATTGTCTAGTTTTCTACAAACCTTGAAAAGATTCAAAGAATCCCAGAGACAACCAGCATCTGCCTAATAACCACGCCAACAACACAGAAAAGGATTACTCGGCTTAAGACATAAAAGGGGAGGTTGTTCATGTCAATTGATATTCGATCAATACTCTTGTTTTGGCTATGAAAGTTCTTCTTCTCGAGCCTTAATTAGATCAATATTGTTTCGGTGAAAATAACGAGCCATTATCTCAATTGTTTCGGAACGATTCCATTGACCTTTATCAGACAAATTACTTGATAAATCACTCAAGACCTCCCATCCATCGTCACTGAGGCTTAAGGTCCGTTGACGCTTTTTGCTGTTCCAATGTGAACGTAATTCACTAGGTATCTTCTTAGATCGACTTTTTTGTTGATTAGGTTTATTAGAAGTTTTTCTTCTTTGATTAATGATTGCCTCGACTTCCGATTTAAAGTTATTCATGAGATTCTACCTAATTGAGTAGCAACAATTGAAGCAACATTTGAATCCCATATTTCGTCTTCTGTGACGTTGCAAAGTTCTGAAAGAGCAGTCAATTGCGGCACGATCGAATCACCACTAACCGTTTTACCTAAGACTAAATCTTCAATTATTGGACATTTTTTCTTGAGAGAATCCATTTCATCAAACCAATCAATCCCTGCAGAGGATAGTTTCAATCTGAGATATTTACCTAAACTTTTAGAGACAGACTTCTCAATTTCTGAAGGAATATTTCTTGAATTTAACTTCATATCTACCAATCCAGAGAAAACTTTAAAGACATCAACTGGACCCATTGGTGATCCATCTAGATTTCGAAGAAGCAGCTTCCCCTCCCACAAGTGCTTGAGATTAGATGGACATTTAGGACCTTTTGGCAAAACTTTTATCCCTTGACTTCTTGCCATTGCTAAGTTTAGTTCACCAATAATGAGAAAAAGTTTTGGAGATGGTTCTTTAAGTGTATTTTTTTGGAGCCCAGAAATTTGAGAACTGTGAAGGGCTGGCACTTTGCAAACTTCTTTAGATAGCAGAATTAATTCAGGCTGTGAAAATTGGCGAGAAAAAACCCTGAACAACCTGCTGTGCTGATCTTTTCCGAAGATGAGATTTTCATCAATATTCCGATTCTTTCCAGGAGGTTCGGGCTTCGCCGGACTTGACTTAACTGAGGATGGCATTCTCGAATAACGGATCTAAGACTTGTAACTTACTTAGGTTATAAGCGGATGAGCTCTCAATGTTTGCATATTGAAATAATTAAGTTATCTGCTGACTAATACTTAATGAAGTTATCAATTAATTCGGTCAACAAGTCTTCCCAGGAGAATCTGAAATGCCTTCTTAGCCGTCCTCCTATGGACTTAAGGAAGGTGCGTATCACTAGAGGATTAAAGAAGTCTGGGTATCTTTTTGGAGCAAGTCTTCTGTAATACCATTGCATTTCTTGGCAATTAAGAAGTTAATCAAAGGTGCAGTTATTTTAAAAACTTCATTTGAAGTAGGAATCGAAGAAAAGCCAGCCTCACGAATGGAATCTAACAGTGGTTTTTCTAAGCCTTGTTGAGTTCCAACTTGATCGCCAAGGTATTCCCACCCCTTTCTTTCATGCTCTTTCAATCTTCTTTCAAGGGTGTTTGTGTAGCCCACCATTAACCAGTTTTCTATCTTATGCCTAAGAAAATAAACTCTTAGTTGCTCTTTGTCGTCACGGTATTTCTTATCTTCCAGTTGATTTTTAATGATATGGCGATTCTGATAGAAAATTGTCAGAAGCATTTGATGAGTATTGCCATCTTCTAATTTTCTTCTAAACGAATCAATATCTATCAACTCATCTACAGGAGGATCTATCGTCTCAAACTTTAAGTCGTCTTTAAAATCTTTATAAGCAGCACTATTCGTTTTATGTCTTTCATAGGTGGTTCCATTCTTCATGGCTTTCAGCGAAGTTCGATTTAACAAATAACATACACCACTTTTCTACGATTTAGAAAAACAAATATAAAGAAAATAAGGGAAAATACTTGTAGACAACAGTATACCGCGCACTAACGCCTAGGCGTTGTTACCTGTAAAATAAGGAGCTAAATAAACAGAAATCAATCCCTGTCTAGGGTTGACCCCTTTAATCGCTTTTCATAATCTATAAAAAAATAATATAAATTTCTGAAGCCTATTAACGTATAAAGCAGGACACAAAGCACCCCCATATGGGGTGTTATGGGTTGTTTTTTTTAAAGTATTTCATTCCTTTTTCCCTGTGGCTATTCCCATTGAGGTTTGATTCTTCGCCAGCCATTAGCCAAAAGGTTCTTCCATAACTGAATCGCTAGATTTCTACGCATCCTCTTACGACTCTTAAGTAGAGGTATACCATTACGTTCAAGCCTACCTTTGTCGACAATGACCTTTGGATTCTGATCCCAGCTCGACCAATCATATCTAAACCTCAATATCCAAACTCCACTCGGCTCCTTAAGCCATCCGTCACGCTTCATCCCTAGGGTTGATTATTAGTACAATTGTATTACTATTGGCGCTTTTGCGCCCAGTTCAGTGTCCAATCCGTGTCCAGATAGAGGTTCAACGACTCAATAAGCAAGACAATGACTAGCTTGGCAAGGCTATAGCTATGATTTTAAGAGCTTGCGTAACTGTGGACATAGCAGTTATGCACGTTATTAGACACAGCTTTGGACCAATTTAGAGAGGCAAAAGAGGGTGTGATTCCTTCCCAACCTGACCCTATTTTCATCGTGAACATTGTTCAAATAAGTCACGGGCGATCTGTATGAACTGAGTTAGACTTGCCTTAATCAAGAAATCTAGTGAGCGACTAGAGTCAAGTTTATTCAAACTTTATTCAAACCCTACATTTTTCCCAAGATCAATGTCAAAGAAAGAAATCAACTACTGGCTAATGAAAAGTGAGCCAGATGCTTACAGCATTAAAGATTTGCAAAAGGAAGGAGAAACCCTCTGGGATGGAATACGAAATTATCAAGCTAGAAACTTTATGAGGTCAATGGAAATTGGTGATCAAGCTTTTTTTTATCATTCAAATACTAAACCTCCTGGAATAGTTGGTTTAATGGAAATCACTGAAACCAATTTAATCGACCCATTTCAGTTTGATGAAAGTTCAAAATACTTTGACAAAAAATCAAAGAGAGAAAGCCCTCGTTGGGATTGTGTCAAGACAAAATATATCTGTGAATTTAAAAATATGATTACTTTAAAGGAGCTATCAGAAGATTACACGTCTGAAGAACTAACTTTAGTCCGCAAAGGCAATAGGCTATCAATAATGCCCATAGAAAAAGATATCGCTTTAAAACTTCTCGAAAAACTCCAGAAAAATTAATTTAAAAAGAATGAGACCCAAACATATTTCCGATATAAAGACGAGTTATCAATCTAGAACTGATACCATTTTGGATTAAGAATCCTGCAAGCGCTGCTTGTAAAAGCCTGTATTGATCCCAATTTGGATGTTTCTCAATATAAACTTTCATCGCTTGTTGAATCTGCTTGGGTATTTTTGTTTGAAAACTAATCGTATCCTCAGATTCCAAACTCTCAGAACTCTGGATCAAGCTGGTTTCTTCCATAAAATCAATATCTTTCATTTAAGAGGCTTTTGATAGTATTAAATCCACAATCAAACTACTATCAAAATCAAAGACGACTAAACGCTTTCTCGAGCCGTCTCATCCTCAGATCAAGCACTCAACTACTTTCCGCAAGGAATAATAAGTATTAGTTATCATAGTTATTAGTCTTATTTAACAATCAAATCCAAGGAATCAAACTCAGTCTTTTTCCACAGCAATTAGTTGGAACCAAGTTAATGGGATCAATCCTGTGGAAAAAATGTGAGTTAAATCCATTTGGATTTGGGGAAAAATTGAAAAACTTTTAGTTAAGTTCTCTCACAAATAGTCTGAATCCCACATTATTCTCATTGCATTAGTAACGTAAGTTGTCACATTTCTGGGCCAATAGACTTCTGCTCCTCGACTTAATAGACCATTAGCACTCAAGATCAATCTAAGGTTCCATCCATTTTGATCACCTTTTAAAATTGCCAACCAAGGGCTACGCTCTAATTCCAAAGTGATATCCTCGTCGCCCATTAATTGTTCTCTCACTGATTTGTATTGATCAGACAAATCTATTACTAGCTTAACTAGATTTTCCCACTCAAATTTATTCAACTCTATAGCCCAATTTTCTCCTCCTATAAGCGTAGAAAAGTTATCTCTCGAAGAGTCTCTAATTATTCTCCAACCCGGACCTTCTTTTTTAATCACCTAACCAGGTAATAGATCAGGCTGATCTTGTTCATCACTTAATTCAATTATGGCTCTTTGTACTGGCTTAACCGTTGATTCTTCTAAAAGGCCATCGAAATCATCAAATCTTCTTTGCTTTGCTCTAAAAGCAATCCGAACAGTAGTGAGGTAGCGGTTAGTGGATTGTCTTATGAGACTCTCCCCTCTTTTTGCTAAATCCTTTGAATTAACACCTGAACCTGACTTAATCACACTTAAAACTTTAATTTTGACTTATTCTAGAGGAGAATCGCTCATTTCTATATTTTTAGCCAAATAATAACCCTGTGTTAATTCTTCTAGACTCACTTGCTATTTATAGATTTTTCTGCTCCTATTAAAAATTCACTTAGTAAAGATGGAAAAAAATATAATCAATCAATTCGAAAACATCCTTCCAACTGAAATCAATACAAATAATTTTGGAACATTAGCCATCGATTTAGGGAGTTCAACAACGGTAGTTGTTTTTCAAAAAGAAAATGGAGAACCTCCTGAAATGCTAGATTTGCCCCCCATTAGTCGAGCTCCAGGAGAAATACCGAGCTTAATTTGGAAATTATCAGAAAAAGAAGATTCCTATTTAATTGGTCAAGAAGTTATCAATTCAAATTTAATTAATGAAAAAGAAAATAACTTAAGTCAAGACTTTAAAAGATGGATAGGATCTCAAGAAATTGAGGATATATATGATTCAAAAATCTCCCCAGAGAAAGCAGGAGAGGTTTTAATTCATAATATTTGGAGAAAAGTCTCGGAGAAGGTCAAAATCAAAAGACTAGTATTAACTGCTCCCGTAGATACATATCGAGAATATAGAACTTGGTTAATCAATGTATGTAATTCCTTAGAAGTAAAAGAAATCGCCTTAGTTGATGAACCTACCGCTGCTGCAATGGGAGCTGGACTTGAACCTGGATCCACATTACTTGTTTTAGATTTTGGAGGGAGCACAATTGACATGTCAATTGTTGCTTTAGAGGGTGGAGAGGGACAAGCCTCTCCCATTGCTCAACTTGTCAGATTTGATGGAAATAATTTAGAAGGAAAAAGCACACAAATTCTTCGAACCGCAAAAGTTCTTGGGAAATCAGGGCTTCGGTTAGGTGGCAAAGATATAGATAGATGGATATCTAATCATTTGTTACCAGAAGAGAAACCAACTAACTCAATCTTGAGAAGGGCCGAGGAGCTGAAATGTGAATTAAGTAATATCAATATAAAAGAGACATTTACTATCACTAAACAAGTAAAAAATAATGATAACGAGGAAAAGATTTTAAGACTTTCTAAAAAAGGACTTGAAGAATTACTTATAGAAAAAGGGCTCTTAAAAAGTATTGAAAAGCTTTTCAATCAAACAATTAATATCGCAAGACGCAATTCATTTGAATTAAAAGATCTTGATAGTGTTGTCTTAGTCGGAGGAGGGTCTCGAATACCTTTAATTAAAAACCATTTAAGTAATATCTGTAATTCGATCCCTTTTTTGACTCCTCCACCTATTGAGGCAATTGCTTTGGGAGCCTTAAATCTAACGCCAGGTGTTCAAGTAAAAGATGTACTAAATAAAGGGGTAAGTTTAAGATGCTGGAACAAAAAAAATGAAAAGCACATATGGCACCCTCTTTTCTTAGCAGGTCAAACATGGCCAACAATTAAACCTTTAGAAATAATTTTATCTGCAAGTGTAAATGATCAATTAAGCATAGATTTAATAATTGGAGAACCTCAAGAAGAAGGATCAAATGAGATTGTTTATATTAATGGATTACCAACTTTAAAAACTATAGAATCTAATGAGGAAATCAAAAAGATCAATAATAGTATCATTTCCATTCCGTTAGATCCTCCAGGAGAAATCGATCAAGATTGTATTAAATTAAATTTTAATATTAATGAAAATTGTCAACTTGAAGTTGAAGGGATTGATTTACGAAATAACAATAAAATCACAAGTCAAAATCTTGGGGAAATCAGATAAATATCTTATATTTTTAATATTAATCATTTAAAGTTTTTTACATAAAAAAATACCTGCCTCTCCGTCAACCTCTCTTAATCTGAGTTCAATAGTCTCATCTTTACTAGTGGGAACCACACGTCCACAAAAATCTGGTTGAATAGGCACTTCTCTATGGCCTCTATCAACCATCGCAAGAAGCGTAACTCTTGTTGCTCGGCCCCATAAATGAAGAGCTTCTAATGCAGCTTTGATAGTTCTACCGGTATAAATCACATCATCTATTAAAACGACCTCTCTATTATCAACAGAGGAGGGTAAATCTGTCACTTGAGCTATTCGAGTCCCAACTCTGGGAAGATCATCTCTATGAAAAGTAGGGTCTAAACATCCATTTTCGACTGGCTGACCAGATAATTCCTCTAAATATTTTGCTAACAATCTAGACAAATGCACACCTCTAGTTGGAATTCCAACTAGCAATAATGAACTAATACTTGGGATCTTTTCCAAAATTTGAGAAGCCAATCTTTTGATGGTTCTATCAAGTTCTTTTTCTGAAAGGATTTCTTTCTCTTTTTTTATGGCTTTATCTGGCATATTTTAAAGTCCTAAAAATTTTATTTTTTCTTAGGAATAACTTAAAGACTTTTTTAATCTAATAGGGAAAAGCTAACCAAACATCAAAGAATTAGCCTGTTTACCTATTAGGAAGTAATTTAATACGAAAGAAAACCATCAAAAGAAACAAATTTCTTTGAATGCCAAGCAGAAACACCGCTGTTTCAATGAACAAAGATAAAGTAGCACCAGTCGTGCTGGCGATACTTGACGGTTGGGGGCATAGAGAAGAAATTGAAAATAATGCAGTAAAACAGGCCTCAACGCCAGTTTTTGATGCCTTATGGCATGCTTATCCTCATACTCTTATAGAAGCCAGTGGTGGGGATGTTGGGCTACCAGATGAGCAAATGGGCAACTCTGAAGTTGGACATCTAACTATTGGAGCAGGAAGAATAATTCAACAAGAATTGGTTCGAATATCCAATACAGTCAAAGAAAATAAATTAATTGAAAATCCTGCTCTTAATGATTTTTCTAAAAATTTAAAAAAGAAAAAAGGCACTCTCCATATCATGGGACTTTGTTCTGATGGAGGAGTTCACAGTCACATCACTCATTTATGCGGCTTAATTGAATGGGCCGCCAAAAAGGGGCTAGAAAACCTCTCATTGCACTTATTCACGGATGGAAGAGATACCTCTGCAAAGAGTGCCTCTAAATACATTAAAACAATAGAAAGCAAAATCAAATCAACGGGAGTGGGCGAGATTGCATCTATATGCGGCAGATATTGGGCTATGGATCGAGATAATCGATGGGAAAGAACATTAAAAGCCTATGAATTACTGACAGATCCAGGCTTCATAATTAGCGATCTTTCAGCAGAAGAAAGTTTAAATAAAAGCTATGAAGAAGGAATTACTGATGAATTTATTGAACCAATTAGGTTATCTTCCTCTTTCTTAAAAGATGGGGATGGAGTAGTTTTTTTTAATTTTCGCCCTGATAGAGCTAGGCAATTAGTAAAGGCGATTAAGTTAAAAGATTTTGACGGATTTAAAAGAAAGAGAAAAATAGATATTGACGTCCTCACCTTTACACAATACGAATCAGGTCTTCCCGTCTCAGTTGCTTTTCCACCTGAGCCATTAAATGATTTATTAGGACAAGTAGTTTCTGATAATGGTTTAAATCAATATCGAACAGCTGAAACTGAAAAATATCCACACGTAACATATTTTTTAAATGGAGGAATTGAGAAACCATTAAAAGGAGAGGTAAGACACCTTGTGCCCTCTCCAAGAGTTGCAACATACGATCTTCAGCCTGAGATGTCAGCTGATGAGCTGACCGAAAGTTGCATCAAAGCAATTGAAAGTGGAATTTACTCTTTAGTGGTAATTAATTTTGCTAATCCAGATATGGTTGGACATTCTGGAATAATTTCAGCTGCAATAAAAGCCAATGAAAAAGTGGATAGCTGCCTTGGAAGATTATTAAATTCAATAGGGAAGCTAGGAGGATCTATTTTGATAACAGCTGATCATGGTAATTCTGAGGTTATGGTTGGCCCAGATGGCCAACCATGGACCGCCCACACAACAAATCCTGTCCCTGTAATACTTGTTGAAGGTGAAAAACGTAAATTGAGTGGATACGGGAATGATATAAAACTCAGAGAATCTGGAGGAGGATTATCTGACTTGGCTCCTACTCTTTTACACTTACTAAATTTACCAAAACCAAAAGCAATGACTGGCACAACACTTATTGAGCCGATTAACTTACCTAAAAAAACAAATCTTATTCCTCAACCTGCATAATTAAAAACAAAAATGATCATTCCACTTTTATCTTGGACTTGGGCAATTTTAGGGGTTTTTCTTATACTATTAGTTCTTCTTCATAGCCCAAAAGGCGATGGGATGGGTGGCCTTGCATCTAGCGGAAGTTCTATGTTCACAAGTGCCAGTAGCGCAGAATCTACATTAAATAGAGCGACATGGACATGCCTTATCTTATTTTTAGCCCTCGCAGTTATTCTTAGCGCAGGTTGGTTAAAATAAAGTCCAGTCTTACTCTTTCATATTTTTTAGCCTTCTAAATATTATTATTGAATAGACTTCAAAAGAACTATATTATTACTGTCAAACGTTTCTAGAAAATATTTGTTTAAAAAAAACAAGAGAAATTAATAAAATATCCCAATACTAACCAGGCAAAATAATCAAAACCTTTTCTAATTTTTTGCTCAAGGTATGTTCTTACATTTTCCAAAACCATTTTCTGATAAACAACAAAAAAGGGACAAGGTATAAGCCCTGACCCTCATTGAAATTAAAGTTTCTTTTGATTAAAAGTTAATCAATAATCAAAATCACCACCCATACCACCACCTGCTGGGGAAGCCTCTTTTTTCTCAGGTAAATCAGCCACGATGCACTCAGTAGTGAGAACCATTCCTGCTATTGAGGCAGCATTTTGCAAACCCGAGCGGGTTACCTTTGCTGGATCAACAATTCCAGCAGAAAGCATATCTACATATTCACCTGTTGCAGCATTGTAGCCATCATTGACTGGTTTTGATTTAACGTTTTCTGCAACAACTGCTCCATTAGCCCCAGCATTCTCAGCTATACGCATTAATGGAGAAGTAAGAGCCGCTTCAACAATATTTGCTCCAATTAATTCTTCCCCAGATAGATTGGAGGAAGACCAATCACCCAAGGCAGGAGCCAGATGAGCGAGTGTTGTTCCACCACCAGGAACAATTCCTTCTTCAACTGCAGCTTTAGTGGCGTTAATGGCATCCTCTAAACGAAGCTTTTTGTCTTTCATCTCAGTTTCGGTCGCAGCACCAACCTTCACTACAGCAACTCCACCAGAGAGTTTAGCTAATCTTTCTTGAAGCTTTTCTTTATCATAGGTTGAGTCGGTCTCATCCATCTGCTTTTTGATTTGTTCACATCTAGCATTAACAGCTACTTCATTACCTTCAGCAACAATTGTGGATGTGTCCTTATTGATTGTTACCCGCCTTGAAGTACCAAGCATATCAAGAGTGGCATTTTCAAGTTTTAAACCTGCATCCTCTGTTATAAGTTGGCCATTTGTCAGGACAGCCATATCTTCAAGCATCGCTTTTCTGCGATCTCCAAAACCAGGAGCTTTAACAGCTGCAACGTTTAAGACTCCTCTAAGTCTGTTAACAACCAATGTAGCTAAAGCTTCTTTTTCAATATCTTCAGCAATTATTAGGAGGGGCTTACCAGTTTTTGCAACTTGCTCTAATACAGGAACAAGATCTTGAACTAAACCAATTTTTTTGTCGGTTAAAAGTATGTAAGGTTCATCCAACACTGCTTCCATTCTTTCAGTGTCAGTTGCAAAGTAAGGGGAGATATATCCCTTATCAAAACGCATTCCTTCAGTGACCTCTAATTCAGTGGTCATTGACTTGCCTTCTTCTAGGGAAATAACACCTTCTTTGCCAACTTTATCCATTGCATCAGCAATCATCTTTCCAACTTCTTCATCATTACCCGCAGCTATGGTGCCGCATTGGGCAATTGCATTGCTGTCACTAATGGGCTTGGAATGATCTTTGATTTTTTCAACCAAAAATTCGGTTGCCTTATCAATTCCTTTTTTCAAAGTGATTGCATTAGCTCCTGCTGCAACATTTTTCAAACCAGCTTTAACCATTGCATGGGCAAGAACAGTTGCAGTAGTGGTGCCATCTCCAGCCGCATCATTGGTTTTTGAAGCAGCTTGACGAATTAGAGCAACACCTGTGTTTTCTATGTGATCTTCGAGCTCTATTTCTTTTGCGATTGTTACACCATCATTAATTATTTGAGGTGCACCAAACTTTTTCTCGAGGACAACATTCCGACCTTTAGGTCCCAAAGTGACGGCGACTGATTCAGCCAAAATGTCAATACCACGCTCGAGTGCTCGGCGGGCTTGCTCGTTGTAAATAATGCGCTTAGCCATAAGAGGCAATTTCCTTTAATTTCGAAAAGTTTTGGGTTTTGAGTTCAGCAAAAGCTGAGATCTAATTGACGACAGCAAGAATATCTTTCTCAGAAAGAAGTACGTATTCATCGCTGCCAAGCTTGATATCAGTACCTGCGTACTTACTGTAGAGAACCTTGTCTCCAACACTTACTTCTGGAGATTGACGTGAACCGTCCTCGTTACGTTTTCCAGGACCAACCTGTGCAACTTCACCGACTTGAGGTTTCTCTTTAGCAGTGTCGGGAAGCAGTATGCCCCCCGCAGTTTTCTCTTCTGATTCAGAAACTTTTACAAATACACGGTCTCCAAGTGGTTTGACAGTGGAGACGCTGAGAGATACAGCTGCCATAAATTAGTGCAGTAGCAAAAAAAACAAAAGCGCAAAGCGCTGACTCGATAAAGAGTATTACTCATTACCAACGGTATTAATTTATGCATCTAAACACTCACAAGACCACATATATTCTGTGCGGTTGACCGAACACTGAAAAAAAACGCCTGTGAAGTGGTAGTCTAAGCCGCTGATAAGAGTATGCAAATCAGAGCATGCTCACAAAGTTTCTAGTTATCTTATGGCCGCTTCTGCTACCACTACTGTCGGAACTAAGGGTATTGTTCGCCAAGTAATTGGTCCAGTTTTAGATGTTGAATTTCCAGCTGGCAAACTCCCTTCAATTCTCAATGCACTAAGGATTGAAGGCAAGAATCCTGCAGGGCAAGATGTTGCACTAACTGCAGAGGTTCAACAATTACTCGGTGATCATCGAGTCAGAGCCGTGGCCATGAGTGGAACTGACGGATTAGTCAGAGGAATGGAAGCAATAGATACAGGAGCTCCCATTTCAGTACCTGTTGGTGAAGCTACCCTTGGAAGAATTTTCAATGTTCTTGGAGAACCCGTTGATGAGCAGGGAGACCTTAAGGACGTAACAACTTCGCCAATTCACCGTTCAGCTCCAAGCCTCACAGACCTAGAAACAAAGCCAAAAGTATTCGAGACTGGTATTAAAGTTATTGATTTACTTGCTCCTTACCGCCAAGGGGGAAAAGTTGGGCTGTTTGGAGGTGCTGGTGTAGGAAAAACAGTTTTAATTCAAGAGCTAATTAACAACATTGCTAAAGAACATGGAGGAGTATCAGTTTTTGGTGGAGTTGGAGAAAGAACAAGAGAAGGTAACGATCTATACGAAGAATTCAAAGAATCTGGGGTCATAAATTCAGAGGATCTAACCAAGTCAAAAGTAGCCTTGTGCTTTGGCCAAATGAATGAGCCCCCTGGGGCAAGAATGAGAGTTGGCCTATCAGCTTTGACGATGGCTGAGCACTTTCGTGATGTAAACAAACAAGATGTTCTTTTGTTTATTGATAATATTTTCAGATTTGTTCAGGCTGGATCAGAAGTATCTGCATTATTAGGTCGTATGCCATCTGCTGTTGGATATCAGCCAACTTTAGGTACTGACGTAGGAGAGCTTCAGGAAAGGATCACCTCCACTCTTGAAGGATCTATCACCTCAATTCAAGCTGTTTATGTTCCTGCTGACGACTTAACAGATCCTGCTCCTGCTACTACTTTTGCTCATTTAGATGCTACTACTGTCCTAGCCAGAGCTCTTGCGGCTAAAGGCATCTATCCTGCTGTCGACCCACTTGACTCCACCAGCACCATGCTACAGCCATCTGTAGTAGGTGATGAGCATTACCGCACTGCCAGGGCAGTTCAATCAACACTTCAAAGATACAAAGAATTGCAAGACATCATTGCCATATTGGGATTGGACGAACTTTCAGAAGAAGACAGAAAGACAGTAGATCGTGCACGCAAAATCGAAAAATTCCTATCTCAGCCATTCTTTGTTGCTGAAATATTCACTGGTATGTCTGGTAAATATGTGAAATTAGAAGATACAATCAAAGGCTTTAACATGATTCTTTCAGGAGAACTGGACAACTTACCTGAACAAGCCTTCTATCTTGTTGGAAGCATCGAGGAAGTAAAGGCTAAAGCAGAAAAAATAGAATCTGAAGCAAAAGGTTAAAAATCTTTTCTATATACAATTACATCTAAGTACAACGTTTTCTAAACCCAAAAGATATGTCTTTAACTCTACGAGTTCTTGCTCCTGATCAAAGCGTGTTCGATGATACTGCTGATGAAATAATACTTCCAAGCACCACAGGGCTATTGGGGGTACTACCTGGTCACATTTCAATGGTTACTGCTATTGATTTTGGTGTTTTGAGGGTTTTTAAAAACGGTACGTGGGATTCAATCGCGCTAAGTGGAGGTTTCGCGGAAGTGGAATCCAATGAAGTTACAGTTTTAGTAAATAAAGCTGAGATGGGTAAAAATATTGATTCTGCCAAAGCTGAAGCTGAATTAGAACAAGCTAAAAATCAACTAAGTCAAGCTCAGGATAAAGAAACCTCCCCCGAAAAAATAAAAGCTCAAGAAGCATTGAACAAAGCTAAAGCATGGTTTAATGCTTCAAAATCTGACTAAAATTAAAACAAATTTTCCCCTTGAACAAATATTTTCTCAAAGACTTTTTTACGCCGTACCGCAGAAAGTTACATCAGGGAATTTAATTTTGGCTTGTTCTAAGGTCTTTCCTTTTCCTTCTTCTTGCCAATAATTAATCACCTCTGTTGCTTTGTTTAGAACTTCCACTCTTTCATTATCAGTAATCCAACTTTTTTCTTCTAATTGAGACTTTAATGTTTCCCATGCGTCCTCTCTTGGCCAAAAGAAATAGGCTGTAAGTGGGCTAGGCCCTCCTCCAACAATTTGATCAACGGCCAAAGCCACATTGTCTGGCAACCAAAGAATTTTTAATAAAAATCTTCCCTCATCTGCCTTTGGTGTATATCCAGAAGGTACTCCATCTGCATCTATCGTTGCAGTTGCTAATGCTGCAGCACCTCCAAGTGCACTTGGTCGACCTGATTTTGTCTCTTCAGAACTAACTTTTCCTTGGTTTTCAGATTGTGGGATTCCCTCAGTACTTGTTACATCTTCTTGCACAGTACCAGCCTCTTCAGAAACCATCATCTCTAAGTTTTCTACTAGCTAACAAGATAACAACCTAACAGGAACTAGGACCTATTTGAATAACTAGATTAGGAATTCAAAAGGTTTTCTATTATTTGATAATGAAGGGATTATGAAAATAGAAAATTATTTGGGAAGATTAATTCCTCATTGTCATTCAATTAAACAGATTTTTTTGGAATTTTCTCAATGAATTCAATCATTTTTCCAAATCATTCACATTCTTAGTCGCACCACGACTCAATACTTCTACAGAATTTTTTGTTACTAAAACATCATCTTCAATGCGAATCCCAATACCCTTCCACCTCTCATCTATCTCAGGCTGCCCCTCGGGTACTGCTAAACGATCACTTATGTAAATACCAGGTTCAACTGTTAAAACCATTCCAGGTTCAAGCTTCATATGATAATCACCGAGTCGATATGCCCCTACATCATGAACATCAAGACCTAACCAATGACCTGTTCGATGCATATACAAATGAGAGTAAGCTTCTTGTTCAATGATCGAATCCACTTCGCCAACAAGCAGGCCAATATCAACCAAACCTTTAACAAGATGCTTCAAGGCAGTCATATGTACATTTTCGGTGTTAGCACCTGGTTTAACACATTGAATTGCGGCTTCTTGAGCTGTGAGAGTAATTTCATATAAAGCTTTTTGTTCTCCAGAAAATCTGCCACTAGCAGGGAAGGTTCTTGTTATGTCGCCATTGTAATAATCATCCAAAGAGCAACCAGCGTCTATCAAAACAAGCTCTCCATCTCTTATTGGTGAATTATTTGCCGTGTAATGAAGTACACATGCATTGTCACCTGAAGCAACTATTGAGCCATAAGCAGGACCTCTTGTCCCCTTTTCAAGAAAGTATTTTTCTATTTGAGCTTGCAAATCTCTCTCATTCATCCCAGGGCGTGCATATTCTCTAACTATTTCATGACCCTCTGCAGAAATTTTTGATGCGATACGCATCCTTTCTATCTCAAACTCATCTTTACGAAGTCTCAGGTCATGAAGTATTGGGCAAGGTGCAATCATTGAAAACGGAGCGCAGCCACTTCTAGGAAGTTTTTGTAAGTGCTCAGACCAAGTTTTCAAAACTAAAGGTTCCAAATGTGGATGTTTCCCAACTCGAAACGCAATCCCTTCAGCCCCTTTTAAATAATGAGGCAAAAGGTTTGGTAATTCATTTAAAGGATGGGATATATCTACATCGAAATTATCTAAAACTCCTTTTATTCCCCACCTAAAGCCAGTCCAAACTTCTGCTGCAGACTCTTTTGGCAATACGAACAATACATATTGCTCTCCCTTGGGTTTATGAGGTAAAAACAACGCTACTGCATTTGGCTCATCGAAACCAGTTAAATACCAAAAATCACTATTTTGCCTGAAAGGATATTCACAATCTGCATGATGAGTCACGAGTTCTGCAGCGGGGATAATGGCCGCATATTCTCCTAAATGTGACAGAAATATGTCTCTACGGCGACGAAAAATGCTTGAATCAGCCACAAAAATAACTCTATTTACTCTTTAGGATGGCAAGAGAACTGACTTAGTGGAAAAATAAAAGCAAAAGATCCTTACTATTTAAAAAATCTTTAGGGGATGAGCCAAGACATTCTGCTCTTAACTGCTCTTATCGCAATTATTTTAATGGGTTCTGCAATGTGCTCAGGGATAGAAGCAGCATTATTGGCTGTCAACCCATTACGCGTGCATGAGCTTGCCAGAAGAAGACCAAAAGTACTGGGAGCTAGAAGATTAGAGAAATTACGTCACCGAATTGGAAGAACTCTAACTGTAGTCACCATTGCTAATAACAGTTTCAATATTTTTGGAAGTTTAATGGTTGGTAGCTACGCAAGTTTTATTTTTCAAAATAGGATCGGAAATGTAAAGCCAATATTTTTCATTGGCCTAACCATTCTTGTTTTACTTCTTGGAGAAATCGTACCCAAAGCACTAGGTACGAGGCTTGCATTGCAAATAAGCTTAACGAGTGCACCTGTGCTTGATTTCTTAAGTATAGTTATGCGTCCATTGCTAATAGTTCTTGAACGTCTACTACCAATTATCACTGCCAAGAGCGAGCTAACAACAGACGAAGAAGAAATAAGACAGATGGCCAGGCTTGGATCTCAAATAGGTCAAATAGAAGCAGATGAGGCTGCAATGATATCCAAAGTTTTTCAGCTTAATGATCTTACGGCTAAAGATCTAATGACTCCACGAGTTGCTGCTCCAACACTTCCAGGAAGAGTTTCTTTGCAATCTGTTAAATCAAATTTATTAGAAAATAATGCCACATGGTGGGTAGTATTAGGGGAAGAAGTAGACAAGGTTGTTGGTGTCGCTAACCGTGAAAAGCTTCTAGCCTCTTTACTTCAAGGAGACTCTCATTTAACTCCTTACGATCTAAGCGAAAATGTAGAGTTTGTGCCAGAAATGATTCGAGTAGATAGACTACTGATTGGTTTTAATGAAGACAAAAATGGAGTCAGAGTTGTGGTAGATGAATTTGGTGGATTTGTTGGTTTAATAGGAGCAGAAGCTGTATTGGCGGTTTTGGCTGGTTGGTGGAGAAAATCAAATAAATGATTAACAAAACAGACATAGCTACAAAATGCAAGTTTTGCATTGATCAATGGAAAGAGAATCTAAATCTTACTAATTACGAGAGAACTAAGTTTGCTGATATTTTAAATCAGCTAGAAGTTCAAATAAACAAATTAGAAAAAAAAGAACTACGCATATCAGTATATGGACGAGTTGGAGTTGGGAAATCAAGCTTGTTAAATGCATTAGTTGGAAAGCAAATCTTTCCAACCGATGTGCTAAACGGGAATACAAAGACTACGAAATCTTATACGTTGGAGAAAAGATTTAGCAGCTTAAACAAAGTTGAAATAATAGACTCTCCTGGTATAGATGAAATAAATAAAACTAATCAAGAAGAAATACATTTTAATTACATATTAGATACGGATTTAATTCTCTTTGTAATTGATAGTGATCTAACTCGAATCGAATTGAATTCTATTGAACAGCTATTAAGGCATAATAAACCCATACTAATAGTCTTAAATCGTTGTGATCAATGGAATGCAAAAGAGACAAAGTTAATACTCTCTAGTATTCACAGAAAATTATCATTTTGCAAACAGAAAATTAAAATTTCTCTAGTATCATCGTCTCCAAGGGAAGCAAAAATAAAACCAGACGGGACTGTTAGAAGTGAACAAAAAACACCTAAAGTTGATATTCTCAAGAATGAACTTAAAGATATTCTCGATCAAAGCGGGGAATTACTACTTTGTGTAAATAGTCTTAGGATTGCAGACTATTTATACAAATCACTTAAGGAGAATCGACTACTTAAAAACAAAGCAGAAGCACAAAGCTTAATCGGCAAATTTGCAACTTTAAAAGCCTCAGGAGTAGCAATTAATCCCTTTTTAATGATTGATCTTCTTACTGGTCTTGCTTTTGATAGTGCCCTTGTTATCCAATTAAGTAAATTATATGGTTTAGAGGTAGGTGGTCCATCCGCTAGACAATTAGTTAAAAAGCTTGGTTTTCAAAATTCATTACTTGGGGGGGCACAAATAGGCATACAATTTACTTTAAACATTTTCAAGAAAATACTGTTACTTGCTGCACCTCTTACGGGAGGATTAAGCCTTGCACCCACTGCTTTAATAGCCATTGTACAAGCAACTCTTGCGATTCATTCAACAAAAATCATAGGTCGTCTCGCAGCTTATAAATTTTTAAGGAGTACAAATAAAAAAGATGGGAGACCTCGATTAATGTTGAACTATATTCTCAAAAAAAATACAGACTTTCGAATAATGCTTGGTGACTATAAATTTCTTACATCAAGTACGACAAAAAACAAGAATTATTTGTTGCCATGAAAGCAAAACTGAGCAAAATAGCACTATTCGGAACAAGTGCTGATCCGCCTACCTTAGGTCACGAGGCCATGTTGAATGAATTAACAAAAATCTTCCCAAAAGTCATAACATGGGCAAGTGATAACCCTGATAAAACACATCAAATTCCCCTTCTAAAAAGAACTCAGCTTTTAAGAATACTTGTACAAAAAATTTCACATCCTAAATTAGAGCTAGTTCAAGAATTGAGTAGTCCTAGGACAATTGATACTCTAAAAAAAGCTTCTCAACTATGGCCCGAAGCGAAGTTAAGTTTTGTAATTGGTAGTGATTTAGCTTCTCAAATTCCAAAATGGCTCAATGCCAGATCTATTCTCAGTAAAGCAGCAATAGCTATCACAATGAGAGATGGATGGCCAATTAGCGATAATCAATTAGATGAAATTAAAAATCTTGGTGGTGAAATTAATCTATTGCCTTTTAATATACCTGAATCATCAAGTTCGAAATTCAGAGAAAGACCTCAAGAAGTTCTTGTCCCTCAAGAGCTTGTTCCATTACTAATTGAAGAAAATCTATACGGTCTGGCAGATAACAAACAATGAAATTAGCCTTAGCCCAACTAAATCCAGTCATTGGAGATCTTGATGGTAATACAGAAAAAATATTTGAAGTATGCAAAGAGCTGAAGAACGAAGATGTTGATCTAGTAATAACACCAGAGCTTTCTTTAATCGGCTACCCTCCAAAAGACTTACTATTTAATCCAAAACTGTTCGAAGAGGAAAAAGATGTCCTAAACAAATTAAGCGAAAGATTAAGTAATCTTAGTCAAGACTTATCTGTATTAATTGGTATCGCAGAACCAACTCCAGATAAAGAAATTCCTAAACTTTATAATTCTGTTGTTATTCTAGAAAAAGGTTCCTGGAGAATCGTTGCGAGGAAGCAACTCCTACCCACATACGATGTGTTTGATGAAAAACGCTATTTTCGTTCTGCAGAAAATAGTAGTATTTTAAATTTTAATACCAAAAAAAAACTCTGGAAGATTGGAATAACTATTTGTGAAGATATATGGGTTGAAAAAAACTTACAAAATGAGAAGATCCAAGGGAAAGACCCTTTAAGATCCCTAGAACAAGAAAAATTAGATTTACTGATCAATCTCTCAGCTTCTCCATTTATTGAAGCTAAAAGTTTACTACGCCAACGCATAGCAGCCAAAGCAGCTATACGTCTTTCATGCCCCGTGATCTATGTAAATCAAGTAGGAGGGAATGATGAATTAATTTTTGACGGTTCTAGTTTTGCTCTTAACAATGAAGGGAAATTACGGCATGAACTTCCTGCCTTCACAGAGTCAATTAGTCTTTGTGAAATATCTTCCCTCAAACAAAAAGCCTCGATATCGAGTAAGACTCCAACATCACAAGAAGTTCTTTTCAGAGCTTTAGTTCTTGGAGTTAAAGATTATGCAAGGAAATGTAATTTCAAAAGTGCGATTATTGGATTAAGTGGGGGTATCGACTCAGCACTAGTAGCCGCTATTGCTGTCGCAGCTTTAGGCAAGTCTAAAGTTCATGCAATTTTAATGCCATCTCCATGGAGTTCAGCAGGGTCTGTAAATGATGCCACGGCGTTAGCTAATCGACTTGGAATAAATCATCAAAGGATCCCGATCTCAGCCATAATGAATAGTTTCAACGATGTTTTATCTAATTCAATATGGGGTATACCAACAGGTATAACAGCTGAAAATCTACAATCTCGTATTAGAGGAACAATATTGATGGCTCTTGCAAATCAAAGGAAGCATTTACTTCTATCTACAGGAAATAAATCAGAACTGGCTGTAGGTTATTGCACCCTTTACGGAGACATGAACGGAGGCTTGTCTGTAATTGGAGATCTTTATAAGACAAGTGTATTTGATCTATGTGATTGGATAGATGGCGAGTCATCATCTACTTGTAGAAATGATTTCTTCCTCCCTGAAACAGGAGAAATCATAAGCTCTGAAATAAGAAGCAAGCCTCCAAGTGCTGAATTAAGACCAGAGCAATTAGATAGCGACTCTTTGCCGGATTATTTCATTCTTGATCCAATACTAAACGGTTTAATTGAACAGCATTTACCAACTGAAGTTTTAATAGAAAAAGGTTTTGATAAGCAGATAGTTCTCCAAGTCGCCAATTTATTAAAGAAAGCTGAATTCAAACGTTATCAAGCCCCTCCTTTGTTGAAAATCAGTCACCAAGCTTTTGGAAGTGGGTGGAAAAAGCCAATAGCCTCAAGATAAGTCTTTGAATCTACTTCTTTTCGTCATTAATTTCTTTTAAGCAATCAATTGGTCTTCGTAGAGACTTAATATTAATCCCATGACGTAAAGCTGTTATTAGTCCCGCAGCCTCTAAATAATTCTCAGCATACAAAATATGCTTATCTTTATCACCAGGTACGCAATCTAGCCTCATCTTTTTGGAGCTTACATTTAATACTCCTTGATTAGAAACCACTATTAAAGGAATAAATCTTTCGATGCAAGACAAAACTGCTTCGCCACCCAATGCACCCTGCGGAACAACAACAGCTCCCAAATCACTATTCCTTAATAAAGTTCTCACCTGTGAAAAAGCATTATCTTTGGTATTCATAGCTGACTTGCCGATCAGATCAGGTGCACGACTAAGACCAACTAAAACACTTTGCAAAAATGTATACCCAATCTCCTCTCCCGAGGTTCGAGGATCTAGATCATAATCAATTGGTAATGGAGCTAACCCCGGTGCATGGGCACAAGGAATCAGTAAATGTTTTACAAGGAAATGACTGATTACAGCCTCGAGTCCCGCAATGACATCAACACCATTACCTTGTCTATAAAGTTGAGTTTCTAATTCATCACTATCATCAGGAAAACGCGTTACTACAGCAATTGCTGTTGCACCAGCTTTCTTCAGTTTTTCGGCAGCTCTCAAAAGAACATCTGGATCTTCTATACTCCCCCAACTTGAACCACTTAAACCTTTCCTCAGATTCATTCTTATAGCTCTTTCAGTTGTAATTACAGGACCAATATCTAGACCCAGGGTCGCGATACAGCCATCAGCAACTTGTAAATGTCTTTTTTTCAAGTCAGGCTCTAAACCAGCATCTAATAGCAAACCTACTTTTTGTTGTCTTACTGGCTTGAGAAATACTTCTCCAGCGGCAAAAAGATTTAAACTATAACCTTCTACATATTGGATACAAGTATCTGGCCAATACAAAGATCCACCATTCATAACATTGGGATGAGTTATCAAACAGTCACTCACAGAAGCCAATAATCTTGCAACGGGTATTGCATCTCCTGCATAGCCACCGATACTGCACCCTATACCTGTAGGAATAATCAATAATGTAGGGAAAGGATCAGTATTTGTCATAAGAGATCAATCCAATTCAGGGATTAACGCCTTTTTCCTTATCCTGATTAATAATCAATACAACTTCCAGCGATATTATCTGGATTTTTTTTTCAGAACGAGTCGTCACTGAAGTAATTGCCCACCTTAGTGGGTCACCAAATTCTCTTAGAACAGATAAAATATGTTTTTTTAAGTCAACTATGCACAATTCATAAGGCCAATCAATGTCCATTTCTATAAATTCAAGTTTCACTTTATTAATTACTTATACTTTGCGAATTTGCAAAATTAGATAAATAAGAAACTACGCTGCAGCTCCACCAACAACTTCTAAAATTTCTTGTGTAATTGCTGCTTGTCTAGCCTTGTTGTAATCAATAGTAAGGTTTTTAGCCAACTCCTTAGCGTTATCACTAGCATTATTCATTGCAGTCATCCTACTCGCCAACTCTGAAGCAGCTGACTCCTGTAACGCACGTAGTAATTGATTCTGTAAATAAAGAGGCAAAAGAGCATTCAAAAGTTGATCAGGACTTTGTTCGAAAACAATATCCGAAGGTAATTTCGGTTCTTCATTCGAAGGAGCTGCATCTTTTTCAATAATTAGTTGGCTATCTTTTGTAGTTAATCTAAAAATCTCATCTTCTGAATCTGCTATTCCTTGAGGATCTAAAGGTAAAAGAGTTTGTATTGTTGGGTTACAACTAACCAAACTTACAAACTTAGTATAAATGACCTCTACTCGATCTGTACTTTCGGAGAGAAATTCTGCTAATACTTCACTCGTAATAGAGCTAGCATCCTCAGAGGTAGGCACTTGTTCTAATTCTTTAAAAGTAGCTCTTATATTGTAAAGGCTAGATCTATTTTCGAAATAACCTATTGCTTTCTTACCGATTAAGACTAGGTCAGGACTATATCCTTGACTTTTTAATTCGGCATAGCGTTTCTCTGTTCTTTTAATAATATTTGCATTGTAACCTCCACATAATCCTCTATCCCCAGTAACAGCCAAGAGAGTGATTGTCTTAACTTCACGTCTATTTAGCAGAGGAGAGTCAGCAGCTTCAAACTGCATCCTTGATTGTATATTTTCTAAAACCCTTGCCAATCGATCAGCAAAAGGTCTACTCCTTAGGACCTGATCCTGTGCTCTCCGAACTTTTGCAGCAGCAACTAGTCTCATCGCTTCTGTAATTTTCCTTGTGTTTTTGACAGATACAATTCTGTCTCGTATGTCCTTGAGGTTAGCCATAGGTAATTTTCTCTCTTAGATAGCCTTTGCGTTTAAGCTGCAAGCATTGAGGATTTAACCTCGTTAATAGCATCTTTAAGCATTGACTCAGATGCTTCACTTAATACTTTTTCCGAGAGAACATTATTAATAAAATCAGCCTTATTTGTTTTTAGATAATCACGCAATTCACGAGCAAATTTTGTAACTTCCTCCTCAGGCACCTCATCAATCAATCCTTTAACCCCTGCATAAACAATAGCTACTTGCTCAGCTAAATTCAGAGGATCAAATTGGGGTTGTTTAAGTAGTTCTCTTAGTCTTTTCCCCCTACCTAATTGCTTTTGAGTAGCCTCATCAAGATCAGATGCGAATTGAGAGAATGCCGCAAGTTCATCAAACTGAGCTAGCTCAAGTTTTAAAGTACCAGCTATTTTCTTAATAGCTTTCGTTTGAGCAGCTCCTCCCACTCGGCTAACTGAAATACCAACGTTAATTGCAGGTCTTAATCCAGAGTTAAATAAGTCAGAGCTCAAGAAGATTTGACCATCAGTAATTGAAATAACATTGGTTGGGATATAAGCAGAAACATCTCCTGCTTGCGTTTCAATAATAGGCAAAGAGGTCATTGACCCTGCACCCATCGAATCAGAAAGTTTTGCAGCTCTCTCTAGTAAACGACTATGGCAATAAAAAACATCTCCTGGATATGCTTCACGACCTGGTGGACGACGTAAAAGTAATGACATTTGCCTGTAAGCCTGAGCTTGCTTGGTTAAGTCGTCATAAATAACTAGTGTCGCCTTACCTTGATACATAAAGTGTTCTGCAATTGCTGCACCTGTATAAGGGGCTAAATATTGCAAAGCTGCAGCTTCAGATGCACCTGCATTAACAATAATTGTGTAATCCAAAGCTCCTTTTTCTTTCAAAACTTCAACTACATTTGCCACTGATGCTTGTTTTTGACCAACGGCCACATAGACACAAACAACATCTTGACCTTTTTGATTGATTATTGTATCGATTGCTATTGCAGTTTTTCCTGTTTGACGATCACCAATAATCAACTCTCTCTGACCTCTTCCAATAGGAATCATCGCATCAATGGATGTTATGCCCGTTTGCATAGGCTCATGTACTGACTTCCTCTTAATAATTCCTGGAGCTATTGACTCAATTAGTCTTGAGTCAGTTGTAGCCATCTCACCTTTCCCATCTATTTGCTGTCCAAGAGGGTTAACAACTCTTCCTAACATTGCCTCACCAACTGGGACTGAAGCGATCTTTCCAGTTGCTTTTACTGTGCTTCCCTCTTGCACTCCTAGAGCTTCACCCATCAAAACGACACCGACATTGTCATCTTCAAGGTTTAATGCAATACCTTCTGTTCCATCCTCGAATTCAACAAGCTCACCTGCCATAACCTTTTCAAGTCCATAAACTCTTGCGATACCATCTCCAATTTGTAAAACAGTACCTACATTGCTTACAGATACTGATTTATCGTAATCAGCAATTTGCTGTTTTAGAATTGAACTGATCTCGTCGGGACGTATAGAAACCATGGGATTTACTTAAAATGGGGAAGATGAAAGGGAGGGGGAAGAGGAAAAAGTCAGAAGAGAATTAACTGACCTTGGCCAAAGCAAGACCAAGTCGTCTAACTTGCCCTGCGATGCTGGCATCAATGACCTTTGATCCAACATTGACCACAAAGCCACCTAGCAATTCAGAGTCGACCTTTAGATCGATTTCCAAATTATCTGTACCAGCTATGGATTGTACTTTCTTAAGTAGCTCAGATTGTTGATCTTCACTTAAAGCTGAAGCTGAGGTAATTGTTGCCAAAGCAATATTTCTTTGCTCTCGATAGATTTCCAATAATCTTTCAAGAACAGAATTCAACAAACCTATTCTCTGCCGATCTGCTAAAAGTTTTAGAAGATTTAAGAAAGAGGGAGTGACCTGACTAGAAAAAAGTTTTTCTAAAGCTGCTTTCTTCTGATTAACCTCTAAAACTGGTGATGACATTGCATCACTAAATTCAGGGCAAGAATTCCAAAGTTCTAAAATAGATTTAGCTTGTTTTACTACTTCATCCACCTCGTTACGGCTCTCAGCGACTTGAATGAAAGCTTCGGCATAAGGAGTAGTAATGGTATTAAGTAGTGGCATTAGTTGTCTCCAATATTTTTAATTGACTGTTTAAGAAAAATATCTTGAGTATTTGAATCTAACTTTTTAGGAAGCATTGTTAAAGCTTTTTCAATAGCAAGTTCTGCAGCCTCTTTCCTTAATTGGGAAGTCACTCTTGCAGCTTCAGCATTTAAATCAGAGGCAGCACCTTGTTTAATTCTTGCCATTTCCTCAACAGTCCTTTTTTCACTCTCCAAACGAATTGCCTCTGCTCTGGCTTTGCAGTCATTTCTAATTTTTTCTGCTTTTTGCTTAGCGGAGGCAAGCTCGTCTTTTGCTTTTGAAAGGGAATCTTGCGCTTGGGAAAAACGCTCTTCTGCTTCTTTTAAGTCAGAAAGTATTGAAGTCCTTCGTCTTTCTAGGATTTTTCCTAAAAAGCCTGGTAAGAACTTATAGAGGCCAAAAACAACAACTGCTAAGTTGATAATGTTGGTCTCAAAAATATTTAAGTTGAGACCAAAGCCTTCGGAAGCGAAAATTAAAGAAGTCATTTTTTTGCCAATAGTCTTTCAATAATCAAATCACCAAGATTTTCAGCTTCGCTTTTGAGTTGATTAAGAGCTTCATCTCTTTGCGAATCAATCTCACGCCTAGCTTTTTCTCTTGATGCATTTGCCTCTGAAGTAGCAAGAGCAAGAGCTTCTTTATAAAGATTCTCAGAATCCTGCTCTGCCTCAAGAATCACCTTCTGAGCTTCGAGTCGAGCTTCTTTTAGCTGCTCTTTGAGTTCAGTCTCTAGTCGTTCGACTTCAGCGATTTTTTTCTTTGCTTCTGCCCGACTGGTATTTACAAAATCCTCTCTTTCTTCAACAACCCGCCCAACAGGTTTGAAGAAAAGAGCATTAAGTATGAAAGTAAGCAACACAACCTGAACCGCCATAAGCGGAAGTGTTGCATCGAAATCAAACAGACCTCCCTCAGAGGCACCAAACAAAAACAAAGTTGGCATTAGCTAAGGTGCAAGAAATTAAGCGAGCCGAATAACGGCAATTGAAATTTGCTAAGGAATTTTCAAATATTTGGGCTGAAAGTAAATCAATTAATTGATTTACTCAATCAGCCCTTTTTTGAAATACTCAACCAGCAAAAGGGTTAGCGAAGAGAAGCACCAATGCAACCACAAGGCCATAAATGGTAAGTGATTCCATGAAAGCGAAAGAAAGAAGCAGAGTACCTCTGATCTTTCCCTCAGCTTCTGGCTGACGGGCTATACCCTCTACTGCTCCTTGTGCAGCACTACCCTGACCGATACCAGGGCCTATTGCGCCAAGGCCTACAGCTAAACCAGCTGCAACAACTGATGCGGCGGTGGTAATGGAATCCATAATTCTGCTAAAGATGTGTAGCGCTTTAAACGCTTAAAGAGTTGTGAACGGGAGTTTATACCTGCGAGGGGTGAATCTCATAGTTCTTGAGATGATACTGAAAGAATTTCAGGCCTCAAAGCAGGAAATTTGCCATTGAAAAGTTAATTCAGTAGCAAAAAATCATGATTAATGATGCTCTTCAACTGCTTCCCCGATGTAATAAGCAGCAAGAGTTGCAAAAATCAGAGCTTGAATAGCACTAGTAAACAAGCCTAGAAACATAACAGGAACCGGAAGAACAAGAGGCACAAGAAAAACAAGTACCGCTACTACAAGTTCGTCTGCGAGAATGTTTCCAAATAGACGGAATGAGAGAGATAGAGGCTTTGTGAAGTCTTCTACAATTTTGAACGGGAGCATTATTGGCGTTGGGTGAACGTAATACTCGAAGTAACGCAAACCCTTATTGCTCAACCCCGCGTAGAAATATGAAAGAGATACCAGTAGTGCTAAAGCAACAGTTGTATTTATGTCAGCTGTAGGTGCACCAAGTTCTCCACTTGGTAGTTCAATCAGCTTCCAGGGAACTAATGCTCCGCCCCAATTGCTCACAAATATGAACAGAAAGAGGGTTCCGATGAAAGGCATCCAATCTCTATAAACCTTTTCACCAATTTGTGTTCTAGCCAGATCACGTATGTAATCCCACAGAAATTCCAAAAGATTTTGAACCCCTTTTGGATCACGGTCCATTTTTTTTGTTCCAATGACCACCAAGGCAAGCAAAGCGCCTATGAGCAGCCATGAAGTCATAAAAACTTGGCCGTGAATTCTAAAATTTCCAATTTGCCAATAAAGGTGTTGACCCACCTCTAATTCGGCCAAAGGAAAAACAAATGGTAAAAAACCCATTTATCTGGTAGTTAGGTTGCGTAGAAAAAAAAAGCCAAACAAACAAAACTTAAAAATTTGATTTCTAACAAGCAATTAAGGCATAGATAGAAACTGAATAATTAACGCTGGTTTATAAAGCAAAAATCCTAATAAAGCCGGAATCAAATCAAGTTGAGGAAATCTAGAAGACACCAAAACCAAAAGAACCGGAACTAACAACTGGACTTTACCGACAATTTTTGATGAAGTACCTAACCTTCCAACCCCGCGAGCAAGCAAGCGAAAATAAAGAATTCCTGATAAAGCACCAATAAATAGGCTTGCACTAGCTTGGATTCCACAAAAGAAACCTGCTATGCCAACAGAAAAAATAGTCAATAAAAATGTCAGACGGAATACTCGAAGTTGAAGTTCAAGATATTCGTCTGATTTGACTCTGGACGATGTGTCCAATGAGTCCATATCCAGAAGAGGATCATGACTTGAGCATTTGTCAACGGTCTCAGATGCCACAAAATTTCCTCCTTTTGGAGTTTCTTAGTGATAGCGAGAAGTTGTTTTGCAAACAAGACACCTAAGCTCTCTGCAAAGGCCCGGGGAATCTATCACGAGACTTGCATCAAAACAAAAAAATTTTCTCTATCAATAACTTGAAAAGTTGGTTAAATTAACAATCTGCGGAGAATTATCAAGCCAATTTTTATTTACCCAACATAAATCAAGATATAGTTTGTTTAAAATTTAATCCTGCGGTTGTAAAATTAAGTTATTAGTTTTTAATCCAATTTCTTTAATTTGATCTCTAAAAATTAACAATTAAATTTAACTCGTAAAAACTTCTTAGTTTTTAAGGAATTCAAAAAAAAGTAAATTAATTAAAGTTTAAAGACTTGGCAAAATGGCAATTTAACGGCTCAATGGTATACAAGCAAAATATCCTTTGAGTAATATTTCTAATAAAAAAACACCATACACTTCCAAATCGAAAAAGAGGCATGAATCAAAAGATTTTCTGAGTAATTTCATCAACGATAAAATTCTTCCATTGCCTTGGCCATTTTGGCCTATGGAAGGGCGTTTAATAATGGGATTAATAGCCTTTTGGAGCATTTCAGGAATTTTCATACTTGGATCAGCTAGTTGGTGGGTAGCCACCAGAGAAATGGGTGAAGGTACTTATTACATAAAAAGACAAATAATTTGGCTAATCGCTAGCTGGAGCATTTTTTATCTCGCCATCAATATCAAATTAAAAAGCTGGCTTAGGGTTTCAGGTCCTTGCCTTTTTATAGGAATGCTGCTGATTGCATCAACAAGTTTTTTCGGTAGTACCGTCAATGGTTCTACAAGATGGTTGATTATCGGTCCAATCCAAGTTCAACCATCGGAATTAATCAAACCTTTTATTATCCTTCATAGTGCAAAACTTTTTGGTCAATGGGAGAGAATAAATTCAGAAAAAAAAATTTTTTGGTTAACTATATTTGCCTCCATTATTTTATTAATTATAAAACAACCAAATTTAAGCACTGCTGCATTAACAGGAATATTACTTTGGATGATTGCCTTAGCTGCTGGTATTAATTTTAAGCATCTTTTCAACACGGCCTTATCAGGCTTAACCATTGGTTCAATAAGTATTTTTTTTAATGCTTACCAGCAAAGTCGCGTTTTATCATTTATCAACCCATGGAAAGATCCACAAGAAGGGGGTTATCAATTAATTCAGAGTCTTTATGCTATCGGTTCAGGTGGTTTATTTGGAGAAGGATATGGTCTTTCAATGCAAAAATTACAATATCTACCATATAGAAGTACTGATTTTATATTTGCTGTTTTTGCAGAAGAATTTGGATTTTTTGGATCTATTTTACTTTTAACATTTTTACTCGTAATTTCATATTTAACTCTAAAAATATCCCTTAATTGTAGAAATAATTATACCAAACTAATTTCTATTGGATCAGGAACTATTCTTGTAGGCCAATCAATTATGCACATCGCAGTTTCCTCAGGTGCAATGCCAACAACAGGTCTTCCTTTCCCTCTGATCAGTTATGGGGGAAACTCATTAATCTCAAGCTTACTAATAGCAGCCTTATTGGTCAGATCCTCTATTGAATCTTCAGATTTATTAATTAAAAATTCCTCAAATTGACGCTTAAATAGATAATCTAGAAAGGAAAAGTGGTGTGGCAAATCTTTTTTTGAGCATTTCTTCCATAAGCTTGGTTGTCTCTGATATGGCTCGTCATGGCGAGCACATAATTAATAATGGGCTAAATAATCCAACCCCTGTATCACTCCTAATAGTTTTCACTGGAGGCCTTTTAACCAGTTTAGGCCCCTGCTCATTATCACTATTACCAATAACAGTTGCATATCTAGCTGGATTTAAAAGTAAACAAAACCCTCTACAAAAAACTTTTAGTTTCTGCGGCGGGATAGTTATTTCACTAGTGGTTCTAGGAAGTCTAAGCGGTTTTTTAGGGAAAATTTATGGCCAATTACCTGGTTTCTTTTCAATACTTATTAGTCTTTTAGCCATAATTATGGGCCTTAATCTCCTTGGCCTCTTAAAAATCGCCCTTCCATCTGGACCTGATCCTGAAGCTTGGACAAGCAAAGTCCCCCCAGCTTTCGCACCGGTTTCAGCAGGGTTAGCTTTTGGATTAGCCTCCTCGCCTTGTACAACTCCTGTCCTTGCTGTTCTTCTCGCATGGGTTGCCAAGGAAGGTAACCCCATTGGTGGCACAATTTTTCTTGCAAGCTTTGCGATTGGGCAAATTGTTCCTTTATTTATTGCAGGAACTTTTGCAGCAAGTGTTCCAAAATTATTATCTTTGCGACCTATTGGGAAATGGGTTCCACCAATTAGTGGGGTTATTTTATTAACCGTAGGTCTTTTCAGCCTTCTTTCTACTTGGATATGAATTAGATGAAAAAAATCAGCCAAGTTTTAAATTGGCTTTCTAGCTTAAAGATTGCTATTTTACTATTATTCTTAATAGCAATTTCTTGTGCAGCAGGAACTTTTATCCCACAACAAGAACCAGATCAATTCTACTATGATAATTTCAATAATGATCCTTTTCTTGGACTAATCAATGGAAATATATTAATACTTTTTCAATTCAATCATGTTTATACAAGTTACTGGTTTTTGATTTTATTAACTTGGCTTGGTTTAGCTCTGGCAGTTTGTAGTTTTAGAAGACAATTACCAATACTTAAATCAGCATTAAACTGGATAGATTATAAATCTCCTCGTCAAATAGCAAAACTTTCTGTCGCGCAGACAATTAAAACTAATGATCCTTCAAAAAGCTTAGAAAAACTTTCAATAAATTTAAAAAAGCAAGGTTGGAATGTGAGAGAAACAGATGGAAGGATAGCTGCAAGGAAAGGAGTAATTGGTAGATTAGGACCTATACTAATTCATCTAGGTTTAATCTTATTGATGATAGGTGCAACATACGGATCATTAAATGGAAAAACTTTAGAAAGATTCATCGCACCTGGAAGATCAATAGATTTATTAAACAATAATGAAGAGAAAGGATTAACAATAAAATTACTAAAGTTTCAAATAGAAAGAGACCCTCAAGGAAGAACTGAGCAGTATAGATCAATAGTAAAAGTTATTGAACCAAATGGAAATAATGAAGAGAAGGAGATTAGTGTTAATTCTCCATTAAGGTACAAAGGACTAACATTATATCAAGCCGACTGGTCATTAGCAGCAATAACACTTCAAGTTGATAATAGTCCCAAATTACAAATTCCAATAAAATCTATTCCAGAGCTAGGGGAACAAACTTGGGGAACTATTATACCAACCCAAAAAGATGGAGAAGGGCAAATCTTATTAACAGTTTCGAGTGAATTGGGACCTGTAACAATTTATGATAATGATGGTACGAGACTTACAAACATAAGCATAAATAAGGAAGCGGAAGTGAAAAATACTTTAATTAAAATAATAAATGTAATACCAAGTAGTGGATTACTTTTAAAGCGTGATCCCGGAGTACCCTTTGTTTATACCAGTTTCGCTATAATACTTCTTGGTGGTTCACTAAGTATAATATCTACCAAGAAGATTTGGTTATTACATGAAAAGGATCAATCTATTATCTATATAGGTGGCTTAAGCAACAGAAATCTTGCAGGTCTCTCGAAAGAATTGCCGAAATTTATTAGTTTTCTAAGTGATTAACTCTAAATCATTTCTTTTTCCATGACAAACCCTAATGATAGTATGAACATTTCCTCTAGGGTTAAAATTAGCTTCTAATTGCATCCATTTAGGGTCAGAAACTTCAACAAAATCATCTATTATTTTATTTGTAACTTCTTCATGAGATATTTTCTTTTCACGAAAACTATTTAAATAAAGTTTAATTGCTTTTAGTTCAATTACCTTCTTATCTGGTTGATATACAATCCTTAAAGTAGCGAAATCTGGATAACCCGAAAAAGGACACTTACATGTAAATTCAGGGAAATCTATTGAAATTTCATAATCTCTATTAGTCTTGGGATTAGGAAAGCAAATCAATCTCCCAGCAGCTATTTCCCTTTCCCCATACATAATTACCTCTTTAATATTTTCTTCACTCATTTGAATATCTTGAATAGGAATTTAATAACAGACTACATAATACCTGGATTAAGGATTCAACCCTCTAATAAATTTTGCTAATAAAAAACATTTAAATGATGGGGAAAAGGAGATATGTATCAATGAGTACAAAACTAATTCACGCTTTCCCCCCTAATAGATGCATAAACAAGATTTTTTATGGACATCAGTCTTTCTGAAAAGAGAAATGGAACTCAAATAGAGCCGAAAACTGTTCACGGAATTCTTTGGCTACAAACTCATTTCGAATCCAATCATTGGGAAATTATCAGTAATGGCTTAGTAATAATTCCTACCAAGGACGCCCGAATGCTTCAAGAAGATGCAACAAATGCTGGACTAAATGTAAATTTCATCAATTCTCTAAGTCCAATAGACAAAATCTGATCAAAAATTATCTAAGATCAAAAAAGTTTCTTAAAGTGATATGAAAAAGATAGAAGCAATAATACGCCCTTTTAAACTAGAAGACGTAAAGATCGCCTTAGTCAATGCTGGTGTAGTCGGAATGACTGTAAGCGAAGTAAGAGGATTTGGACGCCAAAAAGGACAAGTCGAAAGATACAGAGGTTCCGAGTTCACCGTTGAATTTCTTCAAAAACTAAAGATAGAAGTTGTTGTCCCTGAAGAAAAAATTGACATTGTTTTAAAAGCTATTGCTGAAGCAGCAAAAACTGGAGAGATTGGAGATGGAAAGATTTTCGTAACTCCAATAGATTCCGTAGTAAGGATAAGAACAGGTGATAAAAACGAAATAGCTCTATAAATTTACGAAAAATCCATCAATTTTTCTATGTTATCGAATCCCTTAGAGTCATCGTTCATCCATAATAAATATTCTTGATTACCCGCAGGTCCCTTTAAGGGTGATGCGATCAATCCTTTTGGATACCATCCGTATTTTTTAGATTCGTTTATCACGCCTTCAATAGCCTCAAGATGCAGAGAATGATCCCGAACGACTCCGCCCTTCCCAACTTTGTCCTTGCCAACCTCAAATTGAGGTTTTACTAATACTAACAATTCAGACCGGGCATTATTAAGAAGAGATTTAAGACTAGGCAAAACAATTTTTAGAGAGATAAAAGATAAGTCAGCTACAGCGAAGTCAGGTATTGGATCTCCATCATTAAATAATTTTTCAGGAGTTAAATGTCTAATATTAGTACGTTCCAACAGAACCACTCTTGGATCATTTCTAATACTCCATGCCGTTTGGCCATAGCCAACATCAACTCCATAAACCTTTGCTGCTCCTAATTGCAAAAGACAATCTGTAAAACCACCAGTGGAAATCCCAGCATCTAGACAAACTCGATTTTTGATACTAAGCGGAAATTGATCAAAGGCTGCAGACAACTTTTCACCTCCGCGAGATACATACTTCAAAGGCTGAGTAATTTCTATCTGAAGATCTTTTAAAACTTCTTGGCCTGGCTTATCAAGAATTTGTCCATTAATTGTTTTGACCTTACCAGCTCTAATGAGCTTCTGCGCCTCTTGACGAGATTTAGCTAATCCCTTAGTCAGCAAGTGAAGATCTAATCGCGATTTTTTAGTCATTTGTTTACAAAAACAAACAGGAAACGGAACAAAAACCGCAGAAGTCGTAATAATCCTCTTTTTCAATAGAGAATCTATTTAATTGACCAAAGTTTTTGTCTAAAAAGCTCATGCATCCCACCAATAAAAATGAGCTATCTAGCCATGGTCATTTTCATCTAAACCCAAAGAATCAAGCTGGAGAGGTACTTGAGCTTTTGCCTCCAGGAAGTTTTGCAAAATTTGCAAATCAACCTAATGACTTGCCTCCCTTCCAAGTAATTGACTGCAAAGGGGGAAAATGTAGGGTAAGGCAGCAGGCTTGGGGAAGATATGTGCATTGGGAAGTTGAACACAATAGACTCAAGTCAGCTTGACCTTGACGACCTAAATTAAAGTAACCTTTAACTTTGTAGCACTTTGATTGAGCGTTACACAAACCCAGAGATGGGAAATATTTGGTCTGAACAAGCCAAATACCAAACTTGGCTTGATGTTGAAATAGCCGCATGTGAGGCTAATTGCAAACTAGGGAAAATCCCACTTAATGCAATGCAATCCATTCGATCAAAGGCAAATTTCACACCCGAGCGCATACTCGAAATAGAAGCAGAGGTTCGGCATGACGTAATTGCTTTTCTAACAAATGTGAATGAATATGTTGGTGAGGCAGGCCGATACATACATGTTGGGATGACAAGTAGCGATGTCCTCGATACAGGACTAGCACTTCAATTGAAGTCATCAGTAAAACTTTTAAAAAAAGAGCTTTTATTGCTTGAGGACGCTATTAGAGGTTTAGCAAGAGAACACAAAAATACCGTAATGATTGGCCGTTCTCATGCAATTCATGGAGAACCTATTACTTTTGGATTCAAGCTTGCAGGATGGCTAGCAGAAACTCTAAGAAACAAAGAAAGGCTGAACAGTCTCGAGGACGATATCTCCGTTGGTCAAATCAGTGGTGCCATGGGAACTTATGCGAATACCGATCCCGAAATAGAAAAAATTACTTGCGAACTTTTAGGACTTCAGTGTGATACAGCTAGTACTCAAGTGATCTCAAGGGATAGACATGCTAATTATGTACAAACTCTTGCTTTGATTGGATCATCATTAGATCGTTTTTCTACAGAAATTAGAAACCTTCAAAGAACAGATGTCCTTGAGGTAGAGGAAAACTTTGCTAAAGGTCAAAAAGGAAGCTCTGCTATGCCTCACAAAAGAAATCCTATAAGGAGTGAGAGAGTCAGCGGTCTTTCAAGAGTTTTAAGAAGTTATGTAGTTGCAGCTCTCGAAAATGTAGCTCTATGGCATGAAAGGGACATTAGCCACAGTTCCAATGAAAGATTAATGTTGCCAGACACGTCTATTACACTTCATTTTATGATCACTGAAATGACAGCGATTATTAAAGGACTTGGCATTTACCCGAATAATATGCTGCATAATTTAAACATTTATGGAGGAGTAGTTTTTAGTCAAAGAGTTCTTTTGGCATTAGTTGAGAATGGAATGAGTCGCGAAGATTCTTATCGATTAGTACAAAAACATGCTCATTCTGCATGGAATCAACCTGAAGGTAATTTCAAAAACAACCTTGAGAATGATACAGAGGTAATGAATATTCTCTCTCTAACTAAACTGTCTGAATGCTTCTCAACTGAATTACATCAATCGAATTTGAAGGTTATTTGGGATAGACTTGGAATATAAGTGTAAATGCTAAATCTAAATCAATTAATATTTGTTAGTTGACTAAAGAAAAACCATAGCTATAGATTCAACTAAAATCAATAGCTATAGTCTTTATTCCCAGGGAATTTAAATTTTTAAACCAACAGCAATGTCTAATATGAAACGACTTGAAAAAGATAGTCTAGGTTCGATTTCTGTTCCAGAAAATGCGCTATGGGGAGCTCAAACTCAAAGATCAATATTAAATTTTGCTATTGGCGATGAAATCGTACCTCTTGAAATCATTCATGCAATTGCTCAAATAAAAGCCTCTGCTGCTCGTGTAAACAATCATTTAGGTCTGATTGATACAGAAATCGCACAATTGATCACCGAAGCAAGTTTGGAAATTGTTGAAGGTAAATACAATGATCAATTTCCTTTGAAAATATGGCAAACAGGAAGCGGTACCCAAACAAATATGAACGTAAATGAGGTAATTAGCAACATAGCTTCAAAACGTTTAAATAAGCCTTTAGGTAGTCATGATCCACTTCACCCTAATGATCATGTCAATCGCTCTCAATCTACTAATGACGTTTTCCCTGCAGCTATACAGATAGCCACAATACTTAATTTAAAGAAGACCTTAATACCCGAATTAAAAAAGCTCATTAATTTGTTTCATCAAAAAAGTCATGAATGGAAGGATCTTATAAAAATAGGACGTACTCATCTCCAAGATGCAGTCCCCATGACTCTTGGACAAGAAGTTTCCGCCTGGTCAAGTCAGTTAGAGACTGCATTAGGACGCATTGAAATCAACCTCGAAGAACTTTATTCACTTCCACTGGGAGGAACCGCTATTGGAACAGGAATAAATGCTCCAGAGAATTTCGATAACCTCATTGCTCTTGATATCTCTAGAAAAACAAATTTACCCTTTGAAACCGCAGCTAATAAATTTGCCATCATGGCTAGTCATGATGGCCTTGTAAATATAATGTCCCAATTAAAATTATTAGCCGTAACTTTTCTCAAAATCGTTAATGATCTTCGACTTTTATCTTGTGGACCAAGAGCCGGATTATCAGAGCTACAGCTCCCATCCAATGAGCCTGGCAGCTCAATAATGCCAGGAAAAATCAATCCTACTCAATGCGAAGCTATGGCGATGGTATGTACACAAATAATTGGTATGGATGTCTCAGTATCCATAGCAGGAAGTGGTGGACATCTACAAATGAACGTTTATAAACCACTAATTGGATACAACATTTTAAAAAGTATTAATCTTATTCAAACCGCATGTAAAAGTTGCAGAGAAAATATGATTGAGGGTCTACAAGCAAATGAACCAAAAATCAAGCAATATCTAGATAATTCTTTAATGCTTGTTACTGCATTGGCTCCATCAATCGGATACGAAAAAGCAAGTCAAATTGCCCAATTAGCACATGAAAAGAATCTCAGTCTAAGAGAAGCCTCAATTCAACTAAGCTATATCGATCCAGAAGAATTTGATACTCTCATTAATCCAAAATTTATGATTGGGAATGATTGAAAAAATGAATTTCTAATCTCAATTTTTTCTTTCAGTTGCCGGATTAATAACCTCATGATTTTTTTCTTTTGATTGATTAATATCTTCAGCTTCACAAACTGGAAATCTATCCATTAGTTTTATAGCTGCTCTAGCATTATTCCTAAGTTGCCTACTCATAGCCTCGCAATAGGGAATCTGTGAAAGCAAATCATTTGTTCTTCTCAGAATTCTTACCACATCTCCCTCATCTAAAGAAGTATTTGAAATTAAATCCGTCCAGGTACTTCCTCTTGCCCAGGCTTCTACTAAACCCATTAATTCTGAACTCCATAGAATTGGAACTTCAATACCAAAACGTTCTTGTACTCTAAATAATTCTCTTCGTATATTTGATAAATCATTAAAAGCTTCGTCTGCAACTGCACTTGGAATAAATCCAGTCCATAAATCAGGACGATTAACTTCTGTCACAATTGACTGAATCACTCCGGCTAATTCAATCGGAGTCAATTCATCAAGATGTCCACTCATCAAAGCCAAACCTAACCACAATTCATTTTCACCTCTTAAGGATCCAATACCTCTACCTATTTCAGTGGGACTTAAATCATCCAAGCATCCGAAGTGATTTAATACTTTAATCAGTGATAAAAAAGTTTCCCAGTGACGATTCGACCTGTCATAAAGTATCTGCTCACGTTCATGAATTTCAATCTCTAATTCATTCATTTTACGCCTATGCTTCTTTAATTTTTTCTTATCTCCCCATCGATGGGCTGGCTGAATCAACAATTCATCTTCTAGAGAGCTAACTAATTGAGCTTGAGACAAAACTTCACTAGCAAGATCATATTGCGCAATTCTCATATTATTTTTCTTAGCCAAATTTGATATCATTAGTGCTATTTCGTTACTTATCTGATCGCCATGAAGTATTTCACCCAGTCTGCTAATTTCAGGAGTTATAATATCTAATACGTCTAAGCATGCAAGGTCAGCATGAAGACTAACGACTTCCTTACAAGAGATAAGTATCCAAATATTTTCATCTGTTAAGCAGAGCAATTGAGATGGTCTATCTCCTTTTTTTAACTTTTTAATAATCACAGCAGGTATAACTTTACCTTTTAGCTGCGAAGTTTTTAGACTTATCAGAGTCCCATTATTTGCAAATTCTAATGCTAAGATTAATTCATTAGACAAAGTCTCGGCAGATTGTTTTTGAAGAATTTTCAATAGTCTTCTTTCTTCCTTCAAATGACTTTTTATTTTTTCATATCTTTCAAAAGCTGACCATGGTATATCTTCTGAAAAGGTTTTATATTCTTTTAAGTCCTTTTTTAACCTAGAAAGTTCTTCTTCCTCTTCAACTAAATCTAAGCTAGCTAAGTATCTACTAAAGCTTCTTTCTATCAATTCTTTTGATTTATCTAAGTCATAACGCTGTAATAAATTCAGGACCATGCCATAGCTAGGCGTGAATTGACTAATCAGGGGGTCCGCTGGACTAGTTGCCAATTGCCCAGCTTCTCGTACGCCTTCAAATCGAGTTTGTACAGTAACGACATAGCCTCTAGAATCAAGACCTCTTCTTCCTGCTCGACCAGCCATTTGCAAAAACTCACTCCCCATTAATTGACGATGTCCATTATCTGATCTCTTCGATAAAGTAGATATAATTGTACTTCTTGCAGGCATGTTGATCCCTGCAGCTAATGTTTCAGTTGCAAAAACAACCTTAATCAATCCTTCTTGAAATAATTCCTCAATTAATTCCTTCCATGCAGGAAGAACTCCCGCATGATGAGAGGCGATTCCATTAAATAAAGCT
Source organism: Prochlorococcus sp. MIT2302 (assembly GCF_059772385.1). Lineage (NCBI taxonomy): Bacteria > Bacillati > Cyanobacteriota > Cyanophyceae > Synechococcales > Prochlorococcaceae > Prochlorococcus > Prochlorococcus sp. MIT2302. Next base: position 1,027,925 of record NZ_CM186285.1, read on the forward strand.
CTGATATGTAGATCATCTCTGAGCCCTTCTGAATTTAAAATTGAATATTTTTCAAATCGATCTTGAATGGAATTCCTTTCTTCTTGATTAACCAAACAGGTGTTGGCAATTGTTTTCACAGCTTTATCACATCCACGACGACTAAATATGAAATAAATAGCAGGTAACATATTTCTCTCAGCCAACTTCGATATCACAAAGCCAAGTGAAGGAGATTCAGGTTGACTAGGCTTGGATAAGCGTCCTCTCTTCTTATGTGTTTTTGTTGGACGCCAAATCTTACAATTTGGATGTAATCCAGTTCCTTTTTCGTTCAGTAATGGGTGAAGTCCTTTAGAGCTGCAAAAATTGAATTCCAGAGGAACTGGCCTTAAATCACTAGAAATCAAATCTGTGGGTCCATGTACCTGCTCAATCCAATCGGTTAATTGGCCAGCATTTGCGACTGTTGCCGATAGACCAACAAATTGAACGGATTTAGGACAATGAATAATTGATTCCTCCCACACAGTCCCTCTATGAGCATCATTCATGTAATGACATTCATCAAGGACAACAGTTTCTATATCCATTAGAGGGTCATCATTTCTGTCTGCTGCTGCGTAAAGCATATTTCTAAAAATTTCAGTAGTCATCACAAGGATGGAAGCCTCTCTATTCAGGCTTAAATCACCTGTTAAGAGGCCCACATTGCTTGCACCAAATTGATTCCGAAAGTCCCTAAGTTTTTGGTTAGATAAAGCTTTTAAGGGAGTCGTATAAAACACCTTATTCCCATGAGAAATAGCTCTATAAATTGCATACTCTCCTATTAATGTCTTTCCTGATCCTGTAGGTGCACTGACAACTACTGAATGCCCTTGATTGAGTGAATCAATTGCTTTAAGTTGAAACTCATCCAACGCAAAAGGAAAGATTTCCTTTGGATTTAAATTGTTTTGGAGGATTTCGTTCTCAGACGTATCCCTCTCTGATGAAGTCATTGTTAAATCCTAGTTGAATATTCTATGCCCACATGATTTTTGACGTGGATACATAATAAAATCAAGAAACCAAAGAAATAATCTTAAACCAGTTTCTGAATCTTTAACCACTGAAAACAGAAAAATATGCCTGAAATCTCTAACTCTAGAATTCGTAAACTCAGGACTTGGATCCCAGGGCAAAGATCATCAGAATTGATTGGTGTAGATGAAAATAAAAATCAAATCACCTTAATTGACCTAGCAAGTAATGATTATCTAGATCTTTCAAGACACCCAATATTAATTGAGGCCGCTAGACAAACCTTAGAAACTGATGGAGTTGGCTCAGGGGGATCAAGATTTATTACTGGTAGTAGAAATATTCATCAAAAACTTGAAACAAAGCTCGCCAAATGGCTTGATCGTGAGATTGTCCTGCTCTACCCGAGTGGTTTCCAAGCAAATCTAGCTGCGGTCTTAGCACTTGCTGATCGTCACACTCCTGTGATTTGCGATCGTCTGATACATCATTCCCTGCTCGTTGGAGTCAAAGCGAGTGGAGCAAAGCTCATTAGATTCAAGCACAATAATTTATCTGAACTAGAAAGACTTTTAAAAAAATCTAGGCAAAGAAATCCTCAAAAAAAACCTTTAGTAATTACAGAAAGCCTTTTTAGTATGGAGGGTACAACAGCTCCCATAAAAGAAATTTCAAAGATATGCATTAAGTATGATTCAAAGTTATTTATAGACGAAGCTCATGCATTTGGGATTATGGGCCCCGAAGGAAAAGGAGAATCTTTTGGACTCAAAGAATCAATATCAATTATTAGTGGGACCTTCGGTAAAGCTTTTGGAAGTGGGGGGGCATTTTTAGCAACAGACAAGGTAACAGGAGAAAATTTGATACAAAACTGTGGGGCATTTCGCTATACAACCGCTTTAGCTCCTCCACTTTGTGCAAGTGCTTTAGCCGCATTAAATTTAATTGAAAGTAACCCTAGTTGGGGTAGCGAACTGAAAAAGAAATCAATAGCTTTACGAGACAGATTGTCTCAAATTGGGATGCAACGGCCTGTTGGAGAAGGTCCAATTATCTCAATAATTTTAGGTTCTGACGAATTAGCAATGGATTATCAGAAGAGACTTGAGGCACGAGGCCTTCTAGCTGTTGCGATCCGTCCACCAACTGTCCCAGAAGGTCAATCCAGACTCAGGTTAGTGATCAGGAGAAATACTCCCGTTCAGGCCTTCGAAAGACTTGTAGAAATTCTTAAAAACAAATGAAAGAAATAATTGCTATGCATGGCTGGGCTGGTGATAGTCATCAATGGTCAAATTGGGAAAAGATATTTAAAAATTGTGATTGGGAATGGCAAACTTCTGAACGCGGTTATAAAGATATAAGTCCTCATACATCTAGATGGAATCACAACTCAAATCATGTCGAACTTAAAAGAGTTGCTATATGTCACTCTCTTGGTTCACATTTGATAGATAAAAATATCTTACACTCGGCCACTCATGTTGTATTAATCAATAGTTTTAGTCGTTTTATTCCAAGTGGCAAAGAGAATCGCCTTATAAAACTGGCCCTCAATAGGATGATGAATGCAATTGATTCGCCTAATGAAGAAGCTATGTTAAGGAAATTCCAGATAAAAGCTTATAAACCTAATTACGTTGATCTTGAGTCATCCGAATCAAAGCTCCTTCATATATCCCATTCAGGGAGGTTGAGACTAAAAAATGATTTAAAACTTCTTATAAATTCTGATTCTCTCCCAAATGGCTTAAATAATTCTTCCCAAGTACTCATTGTTAACAGTGAACAAGACTATATTTTAACTAATCAAACAAAAAAAAAGCTAGCTGAAGATTTAAAAAGCCACTTAGAGGACGTACCCAAAACAATCAATCTTAAAGACGAAGGACATTCCATTACAAAAATAAAAAATATCAAAAAAGTCAAACACTGGTTAGAATTTGATCATGCAAAAAACATGGTCTAGCCAAGTTAATAAAAACTTTAACGAAGCTGCATTTAGTTATAACGAATCAGCAGCAATTCAAAAAAGGACTGCTTTAAAACTTGCAAAAATATGTTCTAATCATTCTATTAAACATGGTCTTTGGGTTGACCTTGGTTCTGGCACTGGACTACTCGCCAAGTCATTAGAAGATCTACATCCAAACCAACATGTAGTGAGATTGGATAATTCTAAAAAGATGCTTGATCAACATTCAGAAAAGAGTGTTAAACAACTTTGGGATTTAAATAATGGGTTACCGAAGTGGTCCAAAAAACCAAATTTATTAGCTTCAAGTTTTGTTTTACATTGGCTTGATAATCCACAAAGTAAACTTAAGGAATGGTTGAATGCTCTAAGCTTGGATGGATGGATTGCCTTAGCAGTTCCAATCAAGGGAAGTTTTCCAGAATGGTATGAAGCCGCAGAAAAGGCAAATTTAACATGTACGGCTCTTGATTTACCATCATACGACTCACTAATCAGAGTCGTTACGAAAAAAAGTATTATATATAATAAAGTTGAAGTTATCACACAAACGGCGAATACCGCGACCTCCTTATTAAAACCTATAATCAAGGTTGGGGCACAAAGTAGTCAAAAGAAACAATTAAGTGTTTCAGATTGGCGACATCTGTTGTCTTTTTGGCCAATTGCCCACGAGGATAAGCAATTCAGCCTCAGTTGGTCAATTCAGTTTTTATTAATAAAGCGATGAGTAGTTTCTCAAAAAAAATTATTATTTGTGGTACTGATACAGATGTAGGTAAAACGATCGTTAGTAGTTTTTTCGTCCAAGGTCTTAAAGGTATCTACTGGAAACCCATTCAAAGTGGGACAGAAGAAGGTACAGACACCACAACAGTACGAAATCTCTTAAACCTTGAACCTAAACGCTATGTTTCGGAAAGATATAAATTCAAGGCTCCTGTCTCTCCACATTGGGCTGCCGAACAAGAGTCTAGTTTTATTGAACCAAGCAATTTGAAATTACCAGACTTAGATGAATTAATAATCATCGAGACAGCGGGTGGTTTAATGGTTCCCTTAAATCGAGATTGGCTACAAATAGACCAATTAAAGGTTTGGGGAGCTCCTGTAATTCTTGTAGCCAGGACCGGTCTTGGTACTCTCAATCACACCTTATTAAGTCTAGAAGCCTTGAAAAATAGAAATATAGATATATTAGGAATAGTCTTAAACGGCCCTCCACACAAAGACAATCCGAAGACTCTTGAGCAATTTGGAGATACTAAAATTCTTGCGAGTCTTCCTGTTTTTGACGAAGTCAACGCAAAAGTACTTTCACAAGAATGGAACAACCAGAATTTAGATCAAAAGCTTAGGAAATACATTCGAAATTAAATTTTTATTTTTCTTTATTCAAAAGATTATTTTGACTTCGATCAAGTTAAATGAAGCAAGAGGGAAAACTAAATTTGATGAATGAGAAAGAAAATTCAAATCAAACTATTCAGAATCCTCACATATGGCCACCATTCACACAACTCACATCCTCTAAGCCTCAATTATTAGTTGAAAAAGCTAAAGGTGCCCTTTTACTTCCTAAAGACAAAGCTCCAATAATCGATGGCATAAGTAGCTGGTGGGTCACTCTGCATGGTCATGCGAATGAATATATTGCCAAAGCCATCGCAAATCAAGCACAGCAACTAGAACAAATTATCTTTGCAGATTTTACTCATCCTCAAGCTGAGCTATTAGCTGATCGGCTAAGTAAATTAACAGGTCTAGAAAAGTTATTCTTCTCAGATAATGGATCTACCGCCGTAGAAGTAGCTTTAAAAATGGCTCGACAATGGTGGAAAAACAAAGGTGATAATAGATCTCAAATCATTGCGTTCGAAGGTGCCTACCATGGAGACACATTTGGAGCAATGGCAGTAGGCGAACGAAATATATTTAGCGAGCCTTTTGATCAGATGTTATTCCCTGTTAGCCGAGTCTCTTGGCCTGAGACATGGTGGGGCGATGAAGATTTTGAGAGAAGAGAAAAGGAGGCTTTAGCGACTCTTGATCATCTTTTGAAGACACCAACTATTGCGGTAATTCTTGAGCCATTAGTGCAAGGTGCTGGAGGGATGCGAATGGTTCGTTCAGAATTTTTAGTAGAAGTTGAAAAAAAAATTCGCCAGGCTAATTCTTTACTTATTGCCGATGAAGTATTAACTGGCTTTGGAAGGTGTGGAGAACTATTTGCTTTTCAAAGAGCAGGATTAAAGCCAGACCTTATTTCGCTCTCCAAGGGATTAACCGGTGGATTCCTTCCAATGGGAGTAACAATGTCCAGCAAAAGGATTTCAGAAGGATTTCTTGGGGCAGATCCCAAGAAAACTTTCTGGCACGGTCATAGTTTCACGGCCAACCCATTAGGCTGCGCAGCGGCCAATGCCAGCTTAGATCTTTTAGAAAGATCCCCAAAAAAATATATAGATTTTGAGTCACGTCACCTACCACATCTACAAAAAATAGCTAATGATCCGAGGATTGAATGTCCAAGGATTACAGGAACCATTGCTGCTTTTAATATTAAAGTAAATGGTAAAAAAGGGTATTTAAGTTCTGTTGGAAAAATGATCAAAGCAAGTGCATTCAAGGTTGGCGTATTCATCAGACCATTAGGAGATGTAGTTTATCTAATGCCACCACTATGTATTACAGATGAAGAGCTAGAGAAATGCTATTTTGGAATCCAAGAGGGCTTAAATTCTCTACCCTAAGATTTTTTCATAAGGATTCAAAGCACTTAGTTATAAACTCATTACTAAAAATTGAATATCACATTAACCAACTTGGAATAAAATTCAAGTTTCCACCTTTTGAGAAAGCAATAAACACACCTAAAGCCAGGCTAACGAAAATAGATGTAATTAATAAAAGTAGTGAGAACAATTCTCCACCTGATAACGGTCGCCTTACCCCTATCGATTTAGAAAATTGCACGGGTTGTGTATTTCTTAAATAAGATTCTTTTTTCTGACTTATAAGATTATTCTCTCGCTCTATAAATAAATCATAATTTGCCCTTAGGACAGGGTCACTTAATAGATCATAAGCCTCGCAAACATTTTGAAATTGCCGTGTCGCTTCATCCCGTGGCAAAGATGTCGTGTCCGGGTGAAGACGCTTACTTAATTGACGGAAGGCTTGTCTGAGCTCTGCGTTATTAGCAGAGGGAGAGACACCAAGCAGTTCGTAACAATTAGGAGAAGGATTCAACTAAAGAAAATATGATCTAATAATGTATAGATTTTATCTAAATATCTCAAGGCTGACTATTTCAAAAAACAATTCAAAATGTCTACTGATACAAACAACAAAAAAGCAAATCATCTTGTGATATGGAATAAGCTTAAATGGGTTCCAAGTGAAGAACAATTATCTCAATTTATCCTTTTGCAGGAGTTACTTAAAGAATGGAATGAGAAGACCAATCTTACTCGTTTAGTCGATGGAGATGATTTCTGGACTGCACAAGTATGTGATAGCTTGTTACCACTTCATGAAGAGCTGCAATACCCAGAGCTCACTCATAAATATGTTGATGTTGGTTCAGGTTGTGGATTCCCTGGTTTAGCTATAGCTATAGCAATGCCAAATTCAAATATTACTCTTTTAGATTCTTCAAGTAAAAAAACGACTTTTTTAAAAGAAGTATCTAAAGAAATTGGATTGAATTCTCGGGTAACAGTTTTAACTGAGCGGGCTGAGGTGGCAGGTAGAGATCCATTCCTTCGAAGTAATTTTGACTATGCAATTGCTAGAGCAGTTGCTTCTGCAAATGTAGTAGCAGAATATCTCGTACCTTTTTTAAATTCGACAGGCCAGGCGCTCATATTCAGAGGAGGTTGGAGTGCAACAGACCAACTAATGCTAAAAAAAGCTTTAACTGAACTACATGCAAAGATTCAACAAACACATAAATTCGTTCTCCCTAACAATCGCGGTATTAGGAATATTATTAGAATTAGTTCTATTGATAAATGTCCTAATCAATATCCAAGATCAATTGGAAAACCAACAAAACAGCCTTTAGGTTACTAAATACCCCATAATCTATCTCTTCTTCCCCCCCCCAATCTATCTCTCAATTTCCTTAGTAAAAAAGGTATTTCAGAGCTCCATGGACTATTAATCAAAACTTTTTGCAAGTCATTCTCGCTTACTTCACAATCCAAGCAATCTGCATTTGAGCCTGGGAACCAATGTCCTCCTCTGCCTAGAAGCCTATAACGATCTTTAGCAAAGCTTTCCATATCCCAAGCCTCTAATAGATTATTCAACCACAATAAAATAGGTATATTAATCTCTCCTGGCGTTTGATCCCAACTAGGCAACCCTATATGCCAAGTAGTCAACCATGACTCTCCAAGCGAATCACATGAGGCATCTATTAGACGCTTTTGTATGTTATTGATCACCGCATGCATTGTATCCATTTTAGAAATTGCACTTAAATGAATATCAAGATCTTCAGGCTTTGAGGCTCCAACACTTAATGTATGAACTCTTTTATCACTCAAGCAAAACAAATCATTAAATTCTATTGGATGCAAAGGACTACATAAATTTATAAGTTTCAATGAAGGTGTATGTAAATGGCCTCCCTTGTCAGTAGGACTGATAATAAAAACTCCCATATCATTGGCATTCGCAACTTGTAATGCTCTTTCGTTTTCCTGACGAATAAAATACCAATGCAAGTTAACATAATCAAAAAGTCCTGTTTCAATTGTTTTAATTATCAGGTCAACATTTGCATGAGTTGAGAAGCCAACATGACCAACAAGACCATTTTTTTGCCAACGACGAACAATCTCTAGACATCCATTAGGACGAATAGTCATGTCTAAGTGCTCAGGCAGATTGATACCATGAATAGCTAATAAATCAATTTTCTTAGAACCTAATCTACTCAGACTTAACTCAAGTTCTTCCTCAAATATCGAAGGATTATTGTTGGGTGGTATTTTTGTCTGCACAATTCTTTTTGGGTCATCAATCTGACCGAAAGCCCAACCTATCTGGCGTTCTGATGTTCCATAATGACGAGCAGTTTCTATGTGATGCATACCTTTTTGAGATGCATGCTTAATAGTTTTTTGCAAGATATCTTGTTGTTGATTCTTAATCTCATTGGGGTCTAAATCCTTCCAGCTTTGTTGAAAGCGCATTCCTCCAAGAGATAGGACTGGCATCTGAATCTCTGTACGCCCAAATCTTCTGCTAGGTATTGAATTGTTTTTAGTATCTTTAATTCGTGCCACTTCTAAACTTAAAAATCAAGTACTAGGTGGTAAACCTAAATTCCTAAAATGATGATTTTTTATAACTTCTTCCAATTCAACTAAGTCTTCAAAAGAAACCCAATCTATGCAATCGACAGGACAGGTATCTATTGCTTCTTGAATTAATTCCTCACTATCTCCATCTTGTCTAAACGCCCTAGCTCTGCCTTGCTCAGGCTCCATTGCAAAAGTATTCGTAGCAACTGAGCTGCAATAGGTACATCCAATACATTTCCTTTCATCAACCCATACAGCTTTTTCTTTTAACTTCCCACCTAATACAGGGTCTCTACCATTTAGCTTGAAATCTTGGCTACTAGCAGCTTCGAAGGCAGCGTTGGTTTTATGAATATCACCAGATTGCTGATATTCATTAGACCTAGTTTCAAAAGCTGGGCTAGGATCAAAAGTCAATTTTCAAATAAAATTCTAAGAATCCCAGCGAGTAACAACTAGTTCAATAGATCCATCTAAATTTTGTTTTTGCTCGGAAATTTGAAATCCCTCTTGAGAGGTTGTCTGTAGAACAGTATTTAAAGCATATCTTTGAGTCACTTGAGCTAAAAATCTTTCAACTGGTATGGATTGCTTCCAAAGATCCAAATCAGTCACGAGTTCATATGATTTGGAACCTTCATTCCACCGAAAGCCAATATCTCCTCCTGTATTCATTTCTATAGTCATTTCAGCTTTTACAGTTTGGCCTCTATAACCTCTGACAAGATTTTCACCTTCTTGAGGTAAGTAGCCCAAATCAATTAGAGCCTGTTTTAAAAACTCTTTCTTGCGAAGTTGTGTTTTTACAGTGCTGAAATGTGACATCAGTTAATTTCGGCTGGAATTGTCTGTTTTTGAACCCTTTTTTGTAGAAAAGCCTCAGAGGTGGGTTTTCTCTGTTCAACACTGCCAAGCGCAGCTTCAAGCTTTTCTGTTAAATCAATACATCCTTCACCAACGATTCCTTCGACGGTTTCTTCAACCCGTCCGTCTTGTCGAATCTTAAATCGCAAAGTGCGTAAAGACATATTAAAGAGCTTTAAGTCACTGATGATATAGAAAAAACACCTAAAAAGCGAGTTAGATATTATAAAGATGTGATTCTAAACAAATAATCAAACCAATTGACCATCATCAATTAATGATTTTAGTTTTATTTGTACCTCCGGATTATCCAATTGTTCCAAAGCTATCCTTGCTTCATACCTAACAGAGGGCTCACGATCATTCAATAAAACAGAAATGAAAGCCTCTTCTACTTGGATTTTGATTTCCTCACTCAAAATGCTGTAAAGACGACCAAGAGACCAAATACAGTTGCTTCTAACTATGGGTTCACCATCAATTTGCAAACTTTCAAGTAATTGCTTAGCCGCTGGCAAGGAGCTCTCTACTGAGTTGAGTCCAACCTCCGCTAAAGAACTTGATGCCCACAATCGAACGGCAGCGACATCTTGTTTTAATGCATTAACCAAAGGTTCAAGGACAGGGGCATCTGAGTAATTTCCAAGACTCCAAGCAGTAGCTTTTCGCACATAAGCATTACTGTCAAAACGCAATAAATGCAAAAGAAGATGGATAGCCTGTGGACAAGGATTTCTGCCTAAAGCATAAACAGCGCTCATCCTCACAACAGGAGATGGTTCGTCCAGTAAAGGCACCAAAAGTGGGAGAGCTCTGGAATCCCTATGTTCACAAAAGACTCTTAGACCTTGAAGTCTTTCTTCATTTCCAGATTGAAGCCATTTCAACGCAAGATCACATTCTTTTGATGAATTAACTAGATCATCATCGGTTTTATCAAGTTCGATTTCATCTAATGGATCTCCCGCTATCTGAGCTGCTAATTCTCTAGCCAAGAGATCAGGGTCTATGGCTAAATTAGCCAACCCTTCATTACTTAATTTTTGATTTGCATCATTCATAGCTCTGACATGGGAAGAGCAAGTTTAATTAATTGGTGCTGGTGCAAGCATATCCCCAGGCAGCCATATCCGCGCACTGACTGCAAACAAAGCGATACCAAAAAGCGCAACAATCAAAATAGGGAAAAGCGTTGTGCGTAAAAAACCCAAAGTTGCAAATGAATTAGATTTTCATTCTGCTCTAAATTTTGTCCATTTGGCTATGAAGGGTCAACTTATTGAGTTATTAGTCTTGTTTTCTTCATTAAAAATACACAGCTGACTGCAATCAAAAGCGCAATCCAACCATTGCTTTCTTGATGTAACAAGAAAGACCCAATACATATCAAGCCACCATAGAGAATTCCTGAGCCTAGAATGAATCTTGAGCCAAGAATGAAAAAAGAGTCAACCGGATCAATATTCAATTTATTTCTTATTTTTTTCCAACCAGGACCTGGCGGTTTCACCTGCTTCACAAACGTATTAAGTGTCTCCTCTGACTCTGGCTCAGTACAAAATAAAGTAATCAACCAAATTACAGCTGTGACTGCAGTATTAACCATAAGTCTTACCCCAAAATCATCAATCATGAAATAAGGCGAAATAGAGGTAATTACCCCTATAAAGAAACCAGCAAGCATTGCCGAAAGTTCTGCTTGAGCATTAACTCGCCACCAAAACCATCTAAGGACAAGCACAGCACCTGGGCCTGTACCTATCGCAATCACAAGTCTAAACATTGAACCAATGCTGTTACTAAAGAAGGCAGTGGCGATTCCAACTAGAAGCAACAAAATACTTGCGAGTTGTCCCATGAGAATCATTTCTCTAGGACCAGCTGATGGCCTTAAAAATCTTTTATACAGATCATGAGAAAGATAACTTGCCCCCCAATTAATTGAAGTGCTTACGGTACTCATAAATGCAGCAACCAATGAAACCACAACTAATCCAAGTCCAACAGGAGGCAAATATGTTATTGCGAGATTGGGATAAATTAATTCCCAGTCAGTTTGATAAGGCAAGAGGACCAAACCAGCCAAACCTACTAAGATCCAAAGCCAACTACGAATAAGATAATTAATAATTAAAAATACTACTCCAGCCAAAGTTGCTTGCTTTTCATCTTTAGTAGCCAATAGGCGTTGAATAAACTCGCCACCACCATCACTACGCCTAAAACTCCACCACTGCAAGGAAATAAAAGCGAAGAAAGTAGTAACACTTATTCCTGAACTATCTAGCCAATTGAAACCATCTTTGTTAAATGTCCACGGAAATACAGAAAGCAGCTCAGGTCGATTTAATGCCTTTAACTTTATCAACAAATCCGTCATGCCACCTGAAGCATCAAGTGCTACATAGCAAACGGCAAAAGCGCCAAGAAGAGCTAATACTAGTTGTACAAAATCATTAACTACTACTGCCAAAAGTCCACCTAAAACAGTATAGATAAGTAAAAATAAAGCAACAAAAATCATTAAAATCATCGTGTCAGTAAATCCTCCAAATACAATATGTCCATCTACCACTCCTAGTGCTTCGGCAACCTTGCGCATTGCCAAGAAAGCATAACCAATTCCAATACAATTAATTGGAACAGAAAGTAAAAAAGCTTTTATCCCTCTTAAGCAAGCTGCTGCCTTCCCCCCATAACGTAGTTCAGTGAAAGCCGCATCAGTCAACACCCCGCTACGCCTCCAAAGAGGAGCGAATATCACTGTCATAGCAACATGTGCCAGCCCGAAGCTCCACCATTCCCAATTACCTGCCAAGCCTCTCGTCCCAACCAATCCAGCAACATAGAGAGGTGTATCTATTGAGAATGTTGTAGCAGCCATAGACATACCTGCAAGCAAACCACTTAGGCGACGACCAGCAACAAAGTAATCTGCTTCGTTACGATTTTTTAATGAGATGTAAATTCCTAATATCAAGGAAAAAATTAAATATAAAAATAAAATAAACCAATCAATAAATGTCATAAGAACTGAGAATTAATCTATCTTTATTTACTAAATTGATTTTTATTTGATTGATTGATCGATTGCCGTCTTAATTGTCCACATGCCGCATCTTTGTCTCTACCTCTACTTGCACGAACACTTACAGCAATTCCCTTATTAACTAATAGTTCTCTGAACCTATTCACTCTGGTTTGGCTTGGTCGTTTAAAGTTCTCTTCAGCGATGGGATTATAAGCTATCAAATTAACATGGCTCTGAAAACCTCTCATCAGATCAGATAACTGCTCTGCATGAATATCTTTGTCATTCAATCCACCAAGAAGAATATACTCAAAGCTTACCCGTCTTCCAGTAAGTTCTAAATATGTTTTACAGTCTTTGAGTAATGACTTGATCGGATAAGACTTCGCCGAAGGAATTATTAATTCACGCAACATCTGATTAGGCGCATGAAGACTAACTGCGAGGGTAAATTTAACTCTTCCCAAGCGCTCTTGAGCTGTTTTTGCTAAATATGGGAGTGTGTCCGGTATACCAACAGTACTAACAGTTATTTTCCTTTGACCAATTCCAATATCATTCGTAAGACATTCAATAGAGTCTAAAACATTGCGTATATTAAGAAGTGGCTCGCCCATCCCCATAAAGACGACATGAGTGGGCCTCCGATTCATTTTTTCTCTAATACTAATTACTTGATCAACTATCTCATTTACATTAAGAGATCTATTAAGCCCCCCCTTCCCAGTCGCACAAAATTTACATCCCATAGGACAGCCAATTTGACTTGAAACACAAACAGTAAGTCTTTTATCTGTTGGTATTCCTACGGTTTCTATAATTTCACCATCATAAGTCCCCATTAATAATTTCAACGTTTCATCTTCTGCTAAAACTCTGTCAATTTCATCAAGTCTTCCAACCTTTATTCCTTTATTTTTCAGTGAATCTCTCCATTTTTTTGGAAGAACAGTTATCGAATCTAGTTTTTTTGCTCCTCTTTGATAAATCCACTCATGAATTTGCCTCCCACGAAAAGCTTTCTCACCTTCTTGACGGGCAAATTCTTCAAGGTCTTCAGAACTTAAGCCAAGCAAGGATGAATGACTTGATAGTTGAAGAAATTTTGTCACCAATTCATTAGTCCATGTCCTAACTTAAATTCCAAAAGCACTAGAGCAATAAAACCAATCATTGCCCATCTACCATTAATACGTTCAGTATGCGTGTGAAAGCCATAGCGAGGCAATTTACGCTTTGGAACTACTGGAGGATCAATCATCGATAGTCTTTATAAGTGGAAAACTAAATATTAGAAAATTTAAAAGAATTATGTAGAAAAATTGATTTATTCATCAGAGAGTAAGCCTTCTTCTTGCAAGCCCTCCAACGCAGCGGGATCTGGCATTTGGTCTTCAGGTAAGTCGTCGTCACCTGTTGGGCGTGCAAAAGCTGCAAAGTTACTAGTTGTAGGGTCAATTCCATGCCTACTTCTCGTTGCCTCTAAGTCCTCATCACTAGGATCATCCAAAACAGAAGTATTCTTTGCTACAGGTGAAGAAGGCATATCAACAGTATAGTCAGGTCTAAGGTTTTGTATCCTTCGATAACCTGCAGGATCTTCTGCAAGAATATCTGGGTGAGGACCTGCTTCAGCATTTAACTCCTCAACAAAGCCACTAAAACCTGTACCTGCAGGTATCAGTCGGCCAATAATTACATTTTCTTTAAGTCCGCGAAGCCAGTCAGACTTACCTTCAATAGCCGCTTCGGTTAAGACTCTTGTTGTTTCTTGAAATGAAGCAGCCGAAATAAAGCTATCAGTATTTAAGGATGCCTTAGTAATTCCGAGTAAAACTGGAGTGAACTCCGAGGGAGCCCCGCCAGTAATAGAGATAGCCTGATTAGTATCTTCAACCTGCCTAAGTTCGATCAATTCTCCTGGCAAGAATGTTGTATCTCCTGCATCTTCTATTCTCACCTTACTAGTCATCTGACGAACTATTACCTCAATATGTTTATCGTCTATGGCTACTCCCTGTGACTTATAAACATTCTGTACTTCACTTACCATTCTGTGCTGAAGCTTAGCTATTGCCTCCTGAGCAGCATCCATTAAAGGCTTTTTGTCTCGCAAGTCTGTAAAGAAACATTCCAAAAGCTCATGAGGATTCACTGGACCATCAGTCAAGAATTCACCAGCTACAACTTGCTGACTATTCCTAACCATTACATTACGACCTAAAAGAATCGGATATTCAGTAATCACATCATTGTCCTCAATAATAGAAACAACTACAGAATCATCATCATCTCCTTTCTTGATATCTACTGTTCCAGACTTTTTACACAAAATAGCTGAATCCCGAGGCCTACGAGCTTCAAGCAATTCTTCAATTCTTGGCAAACCTTGAACAATATCTCCTGTTTTTTGTCTTTCAAAAACCAATAAAGCCAAGCCATCGCCTCTTTGAACCAAATCTCCATCGCGAACATGAAGTACTGAATCTGGCGAGACCATATAAGGTCTACCAAGACGCAATTTAATTTTCTTTCCATCAATCTCCTCTATTTCCCCACAAGCACCTATTGGTTGATCTTTTGAGACAAAGTCCCCATCTACAACTCTTTGTCCAACTTTGAAAAGAGTAGTTCCTTTTGATTCAATTCTTACTGTATCTTCATCCCTTTCAACAATAAGTCGGCGAACCGGGTCACCGTCAATAGCATCAGGAAGTTGAACAATTCCTTCTTGCTTACATAAAATCTGGGTTGTCGCCACTACGTCTCCGGCTGAAACTATTTGACCATTTTCTATTTGCAATTCAGTGTGTGTTGAACCATGACTAGAATCAGAGGTAGTGTCTCTTCTAACTAAAATACTTTCAAGGATAACTAACTTCAATCTATCAATACTGCTTGAATCCAAGTCTTTTACGACTTCTACGTCTACTGTCATCTGTGGAGTCGTATCAAACGTCTCAAGCATTAATTGGGTTTTAAGCAACTCAATACCCTCTACAGATTTAATAAGCTCACCATCCTTAAAAGCAAGTCGCTGAGAGGCTTTTATTCCTAGTGATGGGCCCTTGGGTTGTTTGACATGCTCTAGTTCAGGTAGCTGTGCTTGATCAGGAATAGTAAATTCCTCAACCGGTCTTAACAGAAGACCTTTACCTTCTGGAGTTTCGACTGATTGAACCATTACCATCGCATCAGTCTTAATACCTTTTGCAATCGTTTCTCCAGGATTAACTATTTGCCCATCACCTTCAAACCTATCAAGTACTTTACTTTCTTTGCATAGTTTAAAAGTGCCACTCCTAACTATAATTTCACGAAGAATGTCATTTTTCTGAGTAACCGTAACTATTCCAGCAGTTTGACTAAAAATATCTTTAACAACCTCTGTGCCTGCCTCTATCCATTGACGATCTTTAATCATCAACAATGAAATATCCTTATTAATTTCATGAGTTTCCTGAGGAATCCACAAAAGGGTGCCACCTTTACTAACTTCATAACCATTCTTTGCAGAGCGAGCTTTCTTAATTGTTAGACCAGGGGCATATTTCACAAGTCCACCTGTTTCAGTTTTAAACCTATCGTCTGCTAACTCAGCTATTACCTCATTATTTCCTATTTTGCTTCCAGGTATTGTATTCAATCTATAACGAGTATCATCTTTTGCTTCAAGATGCCATATTTCCCCTGAATGAGTCGACTCTTCTAGTAATTTAAAATCTTTTAATGTCATCGACGTTGTTACTATTTGAACTTCTCTAGAATCACCAATAGAGTCTCTTAGTCTTACTTCACCTCCAAACTCACTAGCCTGGCTGGCTTCGGCTAAAACTTGGCCCTCATTTACTGAAACATTGCCAGAGACAACTGGCATTGCATTAGGGGGTAAGTTATATACGTCTCCTGCAAGTACCCAAAGCCGACCAAGTCGTTGAGCTTTAAGAGTAATATTACCTTGTCTATCTGTAACTTCTCTAGGTTGAATAATTGATTCATACCTAACTTGTCCAGCCAAATCACAAATAACATCTTTAGTAGCCTTTTCAACACTTTTTTGTACAGTTCCACTAGCGATCTGAGCAACAGTCACATCGACATCAATTTCTTGAGCATTGTCTACAAAAAGTAAAGAGCCTATGGGTATGTCAATTTTTTGAGGCTTACCACCACTAGACGGAATAATACTAAGGTTAAAATCAACCTCTGCTTGCTGAGCTTCAACACCATGTGGTGTTCTGTAGCCTCTCACTCTCGCCTTTGAACCAAATTCAACTTTTCCTGAAATAATTGAACGTACAACACCAGTTTCTGCAGTTGAGACCCCGCCAGTATGAAAAGTTCTCATTGTCAACTGAGTACCTGGCTCTCCAATAGATTGAGCAGCAACAATACCTACTGCTTCGCCTAAGTCAACTAATTGATTATGCGCTAGCGCCCAACCATAACATTTACGACAAACTGATCTAGTCGCCTCACATGTAAGAGGAGACCGAACCCTTACCCCTTGAATATGTGATTGTTCAAATTTCTTAGATAACTGAGGGTCAATAGGAGTATCTCTTTCAGCTAAAATTTCCTGGTCTGAGTTCACAACCTGTTCAGCTGTTAAGCGTCCAACAAGCCTATTGCCAAACTTTTCATCCTCTGTACTTATAGAAATAGACCTTGTCGTACCACAATCCTCTTCCCTAACAATTACATCTTGAGCTACATCAACCAAGCGTCTAGTTAGATATCCAGAATCAGCAGTTCTTAAAGCTGTATCTACAAGACCTTTACGAGCTCCATAAGAAGAGATGACATATTCAGTTACTGTTAGACCTTCTCTAAAATTAGTTCGGATTGGTAAGTCAATAATCTCACCTTGAGGATTAGCCATTAATCCTCTCATACCAACAAGTTGACGAACCTGAGACATGTTTCCACGAGCTCCAGAATTAGCCATCATCCAGACTGAATTCAATGGATCGTTTTGATTGAAATTCTTTTTAACTGCATCCACTAATCTTTCATTAGTTTCAGTCCAAGTGTCGATAACTTTTGTGTGCCTCTCGACTTCAGTAATTTCCCCTAATCGATAACATTCCTCAGTAGCAGTTATTAGTTCTTCGGCCTGACCAAGCAGATCTTGTTTAGCCTCTGGGACCTTTAAATCGTCAACAGAAATGGATACTGCTGCCTGGGTTGCGTATCTAAAACCTAGATCTTTTAAGTTATCTGCCATTGCAGCAGTTGCAGCGGTTCCATGATGTTTAAATGCCCATGCAACTAAATTTTTCAAACCTTTTTTGTCAACTACTTTATTTCTAAAAGGTGGCGGAGTTTTAGAAAGTTTTGGTACAGCGTTCATCGCTGCTGCTTTTTTTGCTTTAGAAGCTCTTTTTGCTTTTGATTTAGAGGAGGATTTACGAGTTTTAGGAGAAGAGGAAGTCATGAAAAAATTATTTTAAAAAGGGGGATGTGTTCTAAGAGTTATGAGGTGGCTGCGACAGCATCAATAATTGTATGATTCATGACTACTCGACCGACAGTAGTCAAAATGTAACGGCTAATCAAACTTCCATCTTCATCTAATCGGTCTCGTCGATATGTCCATTCTTCAATACGAGTACCATCTTTCAAAGTCTCGAAATTACGCGGTTTCTGAAGCTCATCATCATCCTCAATTTCACCAGAAAATCGTACCCAAACCCAATCATGTAAATCTATTCTTTTATCTTCAAGAGCTTGTAAAACATCTTCAAGTGATGCGTATGTATGTGCATGATCCCCGAATTTAGGCTGATTTGCGTCCGGCTGAATTGCCGTTAGGTAGTAGGACCCTAAAACCATATCTTGAGATGGAGTAACAATGGGATCACCAGTTGCGGGGGAAAGGATGTTGTTACTTGCAAGCATTAGCATTCTTGCTTCCGTTTGCGCCTCAATAGCCAAGGGCACATGAACAGCCATTTGGTCTCCATCAAAGTCAGCGTTAAAAGCTGGGCATACCAATGGATGTAGCTGTATGGCTCGTCCAGCAACTAATTTAGGCTCAAAAGCTTGAATACCTAATCGGTGTAAAGTTGGCGCACGGTTGAGAAGTATAGGATGACCATCTATGACTTCTTGTAATACCTGCATTACTTCATCGTCGGCTTTCTGTATCAGTTTCTTTGCAGCTTTGATGTTATTTACAATATTCTGACGAATCAATCTATGAATTACAAAAGGTTGAAAAAGCTCTATTGCCATTTCCTTTGGCAGTCCACATTGATGCATTTTCAACTTAGGGCCAACTACTATTACTGAACGACCTGAATAATCAACTCTTTTACCAAGTAAATTCTGTCTAAATCGACCTTGCTTGCCCTCAATAATATCACTTAATGATTTCAGGGCTCGATTATTTGCACCAACAACAGTTCTTCCTCTTCTACCATTATCAATAAGTGCATCTACAGCCTCTTGTAACATCCTTTTTTCATTTCTAACTATTATCTCTGGGGCTAGTATTTCCTGAAGACGAGCAAGTCGGTTGTTCCTATTTATTACTCTTCTATATAAGTCATTTAAATCTGAAGTAGCGAATCTACCCCCATCCAATTGCACCATAGGTCTCAAATCAGGAGGTATAACAGGTATAGCATCTAAAACCATCCACTCTGGGCTTGCACTTGTAGCAATAAAATTATCTATAACTCTTAGTCTTTTTATCAGTTTAGCCCTTTTCTGACCTTTGCTTGTTGCAATTTCTTCTCTCAATTGCTCTGCAACTTCTTTAAGATTTAAATCTTCAAGCAATTGCTTTAAGGCCTCTGCACCTATCCCAACTATGGGTTCATTCTCAATAGTCGAATCCTCAGCATAAATTTCATCTTCGATCTCAAGCCATTCATCCTCTGTTAATAGCTGCTTATACTTAAGATCCTTACTATCTCCTATATCTAAAACAACATAACAATTAAAATAAACAATTTGCTCAACATCTCTAAGAGGCATGTCTAACAAAATAGCGACATAGCTAGGAATGCCTTTTAGATACCAAACGTGCGATACAGGAGCTGCCAATTTAATAAATCCCATTCTATGCCTTCTTACACGACTTTCTGTTACTTCAACACCGCATCTTTCGCAAACAATTCCACGATGCCTAACTCTCTTATATTTCCCACAGTGACATTCCCAATCTTTAGATGGGCCAAATATCTTTTCGCAAAATAATCCATCCATCTCAGGCTTTAGTGTTCGATAATTTATTGTTTCAGGCTTAGTCACTTCACCAACAACCTGGCCATTGGGCAAAGTTCTTTGACCCCATTCCATTACTCTTTCAGGAGAGGCTAATTTAATTTTGACGTAATCAAAATGGTTTTCAGTACGTAGATTGCTATTAGTCATGAGAATTCAGGGTGTTTAGATGATTTGTTTATAGTGAGTTGATTACTCTTCGTATTCTTTACCTAATGATTCATAGGTGGGTCTACTAGGCGTGCTTCTACGAGGATTTACATCTTGCATAAGATCAACCTCTTTACCATCATCTGTATATACTCCGATATCTAATCCCAATGACTGAAGTTCTCTCATTAAAACTTTGAAAGATTCTGGAGTGCCTGGCCTTGGAATTGGTTTGCCTTTCACAATGGAATTGAGCGCTTCATTACGGCCTTGCATGTCATCAGACTTTACGGTTAACAATTCTTGCAAAGTGTATGCAGCTCCATAAGCTTCTAGTGCCCACACTTCCATTTCACCTAATCTCTGTCCTCCTTGCTGAGCCTTTCCACCAAGAGGTTGCTGAGTCACCAAAGAGTATGGGCCAGTAGATCGAGCATGAATTTTATCGTCTACTAAATGTACAAGTTTAAGGAAATGGGCGTAGCCAACAGCAACGGGTTGATCAAAAGGTTCGCCAGTTCGACCATCTTTAAGAAGTAACTTTCCTGGATTCTCGGGGTTGTAAACCCATGATTTGCCTGGCTGCTTTGCCGCCTCTTTCAAGTAGGCTTGAACTGTCTGGTTAGACATCTCTGATCCATACATCTCATCAAAAGGTACGATTTTAACTCGACAATCCAAATTAGATGCTGCCCAACCCATGAGCAGCTCAAAAACCTGCCCGACATTCATTCGACTTGGGACGCCTAATGGATTAAGACATATATCTACAGGTGTGCCATCAGGAAGGTAGGGCATATCCTCTCTTGGCAATATCCTACTGATAATCCCTTTATTACCATGCCTTCCAGCCATTTTATCTCCAACTTGAATCTTTCTACGTTGCGCAACATAGACTCTCACCACCATGTTCGCTCCAGGTGGCAGCTCATCACCTTGTTCTCGTGTATAAATTCTGACATCAACCACTCGCCCTCTCTCCGTTGAAGGGACTCTAAGAGAATTATCTCTTACATCTCTTGCTTTCTCTCCAAAAATAGCTCTTAAAAGTTTTTCTTCAGGCGGTTGATCTGATTCTCCTTTGGGGGTAACTTTCCCAACCAGAATGTCTCCACTCTCAACGAAAGCTCCAATTCGAATAATCCCCATTTCATCCAAATTACCAAGACTTTCCTCTGATACATTTGGGATTTCTCTTGTTATTTCTTCAGGGCCTAGTTTTGTTTGACGAGCTTCTATTTCATATTTTTCGATGTGGACAGAAGTATATAGATCATCTTTAACTAACCTTTCACTTACTAGAATTGCATCTTCATAGTTGTAACCCTCCCACGGCATATAAGCAATTAAAACATTTTGACCAAGAGCTATTTCCCCTCCCTCACAGGCTGAACCATCAGCTAAGACTTGCCCCACAATTACCGGGTCACCATTAAAAACTATAGGCCTATGGTTTAAACAAGTATCTTGATTAGATCTTTGATATTTTTGCAAGTAATGGGCATGGTCATTGCCCTCCTCGTCAGTAACAACAATTGTATTAGCGTCTACATAAGTCACTGTTCCATTTACTTTTGAGATTGGAACCATGCCAGAGTCTCTAGCAACTTGAGTCTCTAAACCAGTCCCAACCAAAGGTCTTTCTGGACGCAAAAGAGGAACTGCTTGTCTTTGCATATTTGAACCCATCAAAGCTCTATTAGCATCATCGTGTTCCAAAAATGGAATTAACGATGCAGCCACAGAAATTACCTGAACTGGTGATAGTTGAACATAATCAACTTGTTCAGGAGAAACCGTTTCAAAATCTTGTCTGTATCTAACGGGAACAAGTTCTGCCAATATTTTTCCCTCTTCGTCTGTGGCTACATCACCAGGAGCAACCCTACACTCATCTTCTAAATCTGCAGACAAATAAATAGGATCTCCTTGTTTAATTAATCGTCCATTTTCCACCTTCCAAAATGGTGTCTCAATAAATCCATATTCATTAACACGAGCGTGCGTTGCCAAAGAATTAATGAGACCTGCATTGGGCCCTTCAGGAGTTTCAATAGGACAAAGTCTTCCATAGTGAGAAGGATGAATATCCCTAACTGCAAAGCCAGCTCTTTCTCGAGTTAAACCTCCAGGCCCTAAAGCAGATATACGTCTTTTATGAGTTAATTCAGCTAATGGATTGGTTTGATCCATAAATTGACTTAGTTGACTTGAACCAAAAAATTCTTTTATGGCTGCAACTAAAGGTTTTGGATTTACGAGTTGCGCTGGAGTAAGTGAGTCTGTTTCCCCAACTGTCATTCTCTCCTTGATTATCCTTTCAAGTCTATTCAATCCAACTCGAACTTGATTTTGCAAAAGCTCACCGACTGACCTTACTCTCCTGTTACCTAAATGATCAATATCATCAAGAGTTGCTCCACCTACATCTAGCTCTAAGTTGATTAAATAATCCAAAGTAGAGAGAACATCTTCATTTGTAAGTGTTCTTACATTATCAGGAATAGTTAAGCGTAATTTCTTATTTATTTTATATCTACCAACTCTTCCTAAGTCATATCGTTTTGGATCAAAAAATCTTGTTTGGAGTAACTGTTGACCTCCACTTACAGAGGGAGGCTCACCTGGCCTTAACTTTTTATAAAGCTCTAACAAAGCTTGGTCTTCTGAGCTTATGCCTTCTTCGTTTGCAGCATCAATTGACTTCTTATAAAACTCTGGATGTCGTAATTTATCTATAACATCATTATCTGATAAACCCATTGCCCTCATTAAGACATGAGCATTAATTTTTCGTGTTTTATCTACACGAACATGCAACAAATCGTTTTTATCAGTTTCAAACTTTAACCATGCTCCGCGATTAGGTATAACGCTTGCATTGTAAGTTCTTCTACCATTCTTATCTTGCTCATCTTTGAAATAAACTCCTGGACTTCGAACGATTTGATTGACTATTACTCTTTCAGCGCCATTAATTATAAAAGTTCCACGCTCAGTCATTAAAGGTAATTCACCGATAAAAACTTCTTGTTCTTTAATTTCTCCTGTTTCTTTATTAACTAGACGACAAGTAACATACATTTGAGAAGCAAAAGTTGCATCTCTTCTTTTTGCCTCTTCTACATCATGCCTAGGACGCTTAAGCTTATATTCTGATCCTATAAAATGAAGTTCAAGCTTACCGGTATAGTCAGTAATGGGAGAAAAATTGTCTAATTCTTCTATTAAGCCTTTATCCAAAAACCACTTAAAACTTGATCTTTGCACCTCAACCAGATCAGGCAGATATGTAGCTGCTTTGGCTACCTGAATCGCGCTTCTGCTCATTCGAGAACCTGCGTTTTTATGTAGAGGACGGGGGGTATGTCTTGACCTAGAGTTCGAAAAATGATCTTTACTAAAAAAAAACAAAAACAATCCCCAATAAGACTGAGATTTGAAATTGAATTTAGTTAATTAACGAACAAACTGACTCAAAAGGAAGATCCTTAAAGGTTTAAGCGCAGATACCACGCCTAAGCAAGACAATAAATAACTCTACACTCAAATCTGAGAATTAACTAGAGGGAATTATCATATTTAAGGCAACGCAAACAATTCCCTTGCATTTTGAGTGGTTTTTTCAGCAATTTCTGCGAAGCTTTCACCTCTGATTTCTGAGATTTTATCTACAACGTGCTTTACATACGAGGGTTCATTTCTTTTTCCTCTATGAGGAACGGGTGACAAGAAAGGACTATCGGTTTCTACTAGAAATCTACTTTCGGGAACTTTTTTGGCACATTCATGGATATCAATCGCATTTTTGAAAGTTACATTTCCACTGAAGCTTATGTAAAAGCCTAAATCAAGAAACCCTCTCATCTCTTTTGCATTGCCACTCCAGCAATGCATAACTCCTTTTGGACATTGACCATTTTCAGAAAGCTTAGAAAAAACTTCTAACATTTCTCTCGCTGCATCTCTGCAATGAACAATTACTGGCAAATTCAATTCAAAGGCCAAGTTTAATTGCGGCATTAAAATTGAAAGCTGCTCACTCAAGTTCTCTGCTTTAAAAAGATCAAGTCCTAATTCTCCAATAGCGACCACACGACTATCATCAAGAGCTGCTTTTTTTAAAATGCTTAAAGTTTTAGAGCCCCAATGATGCACATCCAATGGGTGCACTCCTACTGAATATCTGATCTCCTGAAATTGATCTGCTATTGATTTAATTGCAGGGATTTCAGAGGGTTCTACGCAGGCATGTAATAAAGCTTTAACACCCTGTAATCTCCATCTCTCTGCAACTTTTTCTCTATCTTCATTAAAATTAGAAAAAGCTATATGGCAGTGACTATCAATTATTGAACTTTTAGAATCGCTCAAGATAAAAAATAAACTCTTATATCAATATTAAATCTTAGATTATTGATTCTCAAACAACTTCTTTCAAAACTTTTTTTAGAGCAAAGCTTAGTCTGGATTTCTGATTAGCTCCTGTGTTTTTATGCAAAACACCTTTTTTAACTGCTTTATCAATTTTGCTAAAGGCTAGATTAAATGTTTTTTTAAGGTCTGCCTTAGATTCATCGCTAGGCTCTTTTTCAAATATTCCACAAGCAAGGAAGCACCTCTTCATTAAGGTACGAACTGTAGATTTGTAATTTTTGTTTTCAAGGCGGTTGCGTTCCGCAACTTGAATTCGCTTTTTAGCTGAGTTGGTATTTGCCACGGAGGCTTGGTGTTTTAGTCTTAATGTTATTCCACACTACCTCAAGACCATGAAGAAGATCTACATAAATCAAAATTAAGGCATAAGATAATCAAATTGAACCAATAGCCAAAAGTTCATGACGCAAATAATTAATAAAGAAGAGGTACAACAAACCCCTTCAAAAAAATTGACCATAAAAACGGCTATTAATATTGATCAGGCTCAGCTTGAGCTCAAGGCAATTACTGAGAGAACATCTGGATCCGCTCAAGAAAAAGCTATACAGGTAGTTGACGATATTCTTGAGAACGTTAGTAAAAGGGGTGACGAGGCTCTTAAAGAATACACTTCTCGCTTTGATGGATTTTTCGCAGAAAAATTTCAAGTTTCATCAGATTTAATACTTAAAGCTTGGGAAGAGACTCCAAGGGAATTACAAGATTCACTTTTATTGGCAAAAAAAAGAATTGAAAAATTTCATAGTCTTCAGATTCCAAAAAATATCACATACACAGGCCCCCATGGAGAGTCACTAGGACGAAGATGGAGCCCTGTTGAAAAAGCAGGAATATATGTGCCTGGTGGGAGAGCAGCCTATCCAAGCACGGTATTGATGAATGCCATTCCTGCATATGTTGCAGGAGTCAATCAAACCATAATGGTTTCTCCTGCCAACTCTAAAGGGGAGTTAAACCAAACCGTGCTTGCTGCAGCCCATATTACAGGTATCAACCAAGTATTTCGTGTTGGAGGCGCTCAAGCTATTGGCGCGCTTGCTATTGGAACTGAATCAATTCCAAAAGTAGATGTTATTAGTGGACCAGGAAATATTTATGTGACTTTGGCAAAGAAGAAAGTTTACGGAAAGGTAGGAATTGATTCTTTAGCTGGCCCAAGTGAGATTTTAATTATTGCCGATAAATCAGCAAAGTTGGAACACGTTGCATCAGACATGTTAGCTCAATCAGAACATGATCCTTTGGCTTCAGCGATACTAATAACTACTAATAAAAAATTAGCTGAAAAATTACCAGCAGAAATTGAACGTCAATTAATAAATCATCCAAGATTAAAAATATGCCAAGAATCAATTACAAAATGGGGGTTAATAGTCCTTTGCGATAATTTAGAAACTTGTGCAAAGTTAAGTGATACTTTTGCCCCAGAACACCTTGAATTGCTTGTAGAGGAGCCCAAGGAATTATCTAAAAGCATCAAAAATGCTGGGGCAATATTTATGGGGCCATGGAGCCCAGAGGCTATTGGAGATTATCTTGGAGGGCCTAATCACACTCTGCCAACTTCTGGGACAGCAAGATTTGCTGGCGCTCTTGGAGTTGAAACTTTTATGAAAAATACTTCACTTATAGATTTTTCAAAAGAAGCCTTTAACAAGAATAAAAATGCAGTTGTGCATTTAGCCAATAGTGAGGGATTACATAGTCACGCAGAATCAATAAAAATTAGAGATTCTAAATCCTCTTGAGTGATTCAACACCCACCAACTCATTTTCTAATTTTCCTACTAGTACTTCATCTGTCAGGTTTACAAAAAGTCCGTTTTCAAGGACACCAGGAATATTATTAATTTGATTCTCCAATAGTTCTGGTTCGTCAATACCATTCCTAAAAGTGAGATCAAGTATTAAGTTTCCCTGATCAGTAACTATTGGTCCAGCCTTTTTATGAGCCATCCTTAGACTCCCCTCTCCTCCAAGATTTATTAATGTTTTTTGTACTTGTTTCCAGGCAGATGGAAGAACCTCTACTGGTAATTTGAAATCAAGGTTCAATTTTTTGACTAGTTTTGTAGAATCAACAACAACAATGAATTTTCTAGCCAAAGTAGCCACAAGTTTTTCCTGCACATGACAAGCTCCTCCTCCTTTAATTAGTTGAAATTTGGGATCAACTTCATCTGCGCCATCAATTGCAAGATCAATTTCTGAGACTGAAGAAAGAGATTTAAGCGGTATTCCTAATTCAGAGGCAAGAACTTCTCCCTGAAAGGATGTAGTCACCCCTACGATATCTTTGATTTCTCTCGATTTTATTTTATGAGCAAGTGCTTCAATCATTAAAGCTGCTGTAGAGCCAGAGCCAAGACCAAGAATCATACCGTCTTGAATTTGATCTACTGCAGCTTGAGCAACTGCTAGCTTCATCTGATTTTGAAGATCCATTTAGTAATAGCTTTCGAAAGACAGTAGCAAATTTTCAGCTAATTCCTGGCAAAGCAGCAGGCTTAATAGAAAGGTTTATCTCTTTGTTGTTTCGAAGGACTTCCAATTCAAATGGTTTTCCTATTTGGGCATTCTCAACTTGCATGAGCAGGGATCTAGGATCATTAATTTCATTCCCTCCTGCAAGTATCACAAGATCACCTCTTCTTAAGCCTCCCTCCTCAGCTGGACTTTGAGGTATAACAGATTGAACAAGTGCACCAGATCTTTCAGGTAAAACAATTAATGTATTGGGATCTTGATTGTGCTCTTTTGCTATTCTTTCATTTAGTAAAACCAACTGAGCGCCTAGGTAAGGATGAATAACTTCACCATTAGCAAGTAATTGATTGGCAACTTTTGAAGCAAGATTGATAGGGATTGCAAATCCAAGCCCAGCCCCTGGACCTGACCTGACTAAAGTATTTATTCCAATAACTTCTCCATTTGAATTTATCAATGGTCCACCTGAATTTCCTGGATTTATTGCTGCGTCCGTTTGAATCAAATCTAATCTTTTGTCAGAGAATCCAAGAGTATTGATGTCTCTATGAAGACTACTTACTATCCCCAAAGTGACAGTACTTTCAAGGCCGTAAGGAGTTCCAAGGGCAATTGCCCAATCCCCAACTTGAATATCTTCTGAATCGCCCAATTTTGCAGTCTCTAAACCAGGAAATTCTTTAATTTTCACAAGAGCTAGATCAGTGACTTGATCGGTTCCAACGACTGTGCCATCCACTTGATTTCCGTTTTGAAGAGTAATTATCACACGATCAACTCTTTCCACTACATGAGCGTTTGTAAGAACCAATCCAGAATCATCAATTATGACTCCAGAACCTTGACCTCTTTCTTTTTTTGGGAAAGTACTCAAATCGCCTAAAAGATCTCTTAACAAAGGGTCCAATAAATCAGATTCAAATTCATCTGTTTCATATTCTCTTTCAATATCAATCCGGACTACTGATGGTGAAACCCTACTGGCCACATCAGCAACAAAACTATGTGATTCGCCTAATTGAAAATTTTCTAAAGCAAATACAGATAATGGTCCGAATAAAAAGCAAAAAATTATGGAGCAAAAGAAAAATAGATTTCTAAATCTCTTCATAATTTCTAACTTTCTGGAACTAAGCATAGCGAGTCACTACATTTAGAAACAATAAAATAGATCAATGCAAAATAAGAAGAATTTGATTTTAGAGGTAACCGAAACCTTTATCTAGTAATATTTAAATGCCTGACGGTACCTCTTTAAATAGAGGCGGGTCAAGACTTAAACCGCTCGGGCTTCCTGCCCGATCTCGACGCTGCCTTTTGTCTAATCAAACCGTTACAGAATTAAAAGTTCTTACAACAAAGTCAGCAACTAATTATGGCTTTGATGTAACCGATTTCAAGATGATCACTCATCAAAATCCCTTGTTGATTCAAATAAGTATCCGAAACAAAAATCCTGACAAGAAAGTCACTATTGATGACTGTTCAAACCTTAATCTATATATTGATGAAGCCATTCATGGTTCTGCAATCCTTAATCAACCTTTCACTCTGGAAATCAGTAGCGAGGGAGTTGGTGAAATCTTGACCAAGGAAAAAGATTTTCAGGTTTTCAAAGGGTTCCCAATTGAAGTTACTTATCAGGATTTAAAAAAAATTGAGCAACAAACAAATGGTTTGCTTCTAAAAAGGACAGATAATCATTTACAAATAAATCAAAAGGGGAAAACTCACAGAATCCCAGTCGAAGACGTTATCCAAGTCCGACTCACAACACCCTCTGGTTAAAATCTAGATATCAATTATCTAACCCAATCCTTCTCATCTTTATATCCCATCATCGATGGCTCTTGTTCTACTCCCAGGCCTAAACAACTTAATTGAAGACATTAGTGAGGAAAAAAAACTTCCCTCACAGGTTGTCGAAGCTGCTTTGAGAGAAGCACTTCTAAAAGGTTATGAGCGATATCGAAGAACTCTTTATTTGGGTATCAGCGAAGATCCTTTTGAGGAAGACTATTTTAGTAACTTTGATGTTGGCTTGGACCTAGATGATGAAGGTTATCGAGTTTTAGCAAGTAAAATAATAGTTGAAGATGTTGAGAGTGATGATCATCAAATAGCAATAGCTGAGGTTATGCAAGTTGCTGATGATGCCCAAGTTGGGGACACAGTTGTCCTAGATGTGACTCCAGAAAAAGAAGATTTTGGAAGGATGGCTGCAGCCACTACAAAACAAGTCTTAGCCCAAAAGTTAAGGGATCAGCAAAGAAGAATGATTCAAGAGGAATTTGCTGACCTAGAAGACCCAGTACTAACTGCAAGAGTCATTAGATTTGAGAGGCAGTCTGTAATCATGGCAGTTAGCTCTGGTTTAGGCAGGCCAGAAGTAGAAGCAGAGCTTCCAAGAAGAGATCAATTGCCAAATGATAATTATCGAGCAAACGCAACATTTAAAGTATTTCTAAAAGAAGTTAGCGAAATACCCAGAAGAGGGCCTCAACTTTTTGTGAGCAGATCCAATGCTGGCTTGGTCGTATATTTATTTGAGAACGAAGTTCCTGAAATTCAAGAGGGTTCAGTACGAATTGTTGCTGTTGCTCGCGAAGCAAATCCACCTTCGAGAGCAGTAGGTCCCAGAACAAAAGTAGCTGTTGACAGTATTGAAAGAGAGGTAGATCCTGTTGGAGCATGTATTGGTGCTAGAGGGTCTCGAATTCAACAAGTAGTTAATGAACTTCGTGGAGAAAAAATAGATGTAATTCGTTGGTCTTCGGACCCTGTTCAATACATCTGTAATTCATTAAGTCCTGCAAGAGTTGAAGTGGTAAGGCTAGTGGATCCAGAAGGGCAGCATGCCCATGTCCTTGTTCCTCCAGATCAACTTAGCCTCGCAATCGGAAGAG
The DNA here is from genome assembly GCF_059772385.1 of Prochlorococcus sp. MIT2302. NCBI lineage: Bacteria > Bacillati > Cyanobacteriota > Cyanophyceae > Synechococcales > Prochlorococcaceae > Prochlorococcus > Prochlorococcus sp. MIT2302. The sequence goes on from NZ_CM186285.1 coordinate 1,057,337, forward strand.
AAGGACAAAATGTAAGACTTGCTGCAAGGCTAACAGGATGGAAAATTGATATCAAAAATTCACAAGAATATGATCAAGCCACTGAAGATTCCGAGGTCGCAGAATTAATTTCTCAAAGAGAAGAAGAAGAATCTTTACAGAGAGAAGCTGAGCAGAGATTAGAGGCAGAGCAAGCAGCTAGAGCAGAAGAAGATGCACGATTAAGAGAGCTTTACCCTCTACCGGAAGACGAAGAAGACTTTCAAAATGACCAATTATCAGTTATTGATAGTAACGAAGCAGAAACAGAATCCTCTGAAACTAATTCAAGTATCGATTCAGATGGCTCAGAAACTGAGAATGATGAAAGTGATATGGAAAAAACAAACGAAGATGAGGTTACAAACGAAGATAAAATGATTTCAGAAGAGGAAGGAACCCGGTGAGTCAAAGCCCCATTCTGCGTAGGTGTGTAGCTTGCAAAAAAATTCTTGATCGCAAGTTTCTTTTAAAAGTTACCAGAGATTTTCAGAATGGAGTAGTTCTCTCAGACGGGATGGGAAGATCAGCCTATCTCTGTCGATCTGAGTCATGTTTTGAAGAGGCTTTGAAGCGTAAACGATTACAAAAAGCTTTGAGATGTGATATTCACTCAAGCGTTTTCAATATGCTCCAAAAACAACTTAATACCTGCATTGATTCAGATACTGAGGCATGATGTTCATTAAGAGAACTCAGTTAACTCAAAAACCAAATCTAAAGTTCAAGCACAACATTAATGACCAGCAGCGGCAAAATCAGAATTTATGAATTGTCCAAGGATTTAAGCCTTGACAATAAAGATGTGCTGGACGCAGCTCGTAAACTTTCCATAGCAGCTAAGAGCCATAGCAGTTCTATAAGCATTGTTGAAGCAAATCAAATCAAAGATTTTCTAAAAAAAGGCAACAGAAAAAAAATAATTATTGAACCTAGTCAAAAATTAGAAAAAGAAATTCTTTCCGTTAAAAAAAATCCTGTCAAAACTCAAAAGAATCAGAAGCCTGAACTTAAGCAAAATTCTCCTGAACCATCAGTTAGTTCAGAAACTAAGTTAAATGTACCTTTAAAGCCAAGTCCACCTTCTGTAAAAACTCAAGAATTGACTCAATCCGATAATTCAAAAAATTTAAAGAATAAATTTCCAGATCGACAACAGAAAATAACAGCACCTTCTAAACCAAACAAACCACTTCCTCCTAGGCCAAGACAAGAAATTAAACAAACTATTTCTAAGCCCTTAACTCAATCTGAAAGGGAAATTCCCCTTCATGAACTTAATAAAGAAAACAAAAACGTAAATCAATCAAAACAAATTTACAGACAGGAACCTAAGAGGCCCATAGCACCAAGCAGACCAAAGATAAATATTCAAGATAAAAAACAATTAGAACCTAACAAAGACAAGACAAAAGCTAGACTCAATCAAGGTGGTATTTCTCCTCAGAAAGTTGCCCCAGGAAATTTACAAAGAATCAAAAGCCAAAACAAACAGGCTTCGCCCTCGAGAAAGCCACATCCTCCAACTAAAGGAAATACTCTTGAACTTGTAGGAGCCCCCATACGAAGAGAAAAACCTATAAATAAACCTCAGACTAACGAGGCAAGGACTAAACCAATAATTCCATCAAGACCTGGAGCGCCAAAACCGCCAGTCTCTTCAAATCGTCAAGGATTATCAAATCGACCTGTTTCTAATAATAGAGCGGGTGGACGAGGACCAAGTCGTCCTGGTTCACAAAATAGGCAAAGTCCTAATCGAGGTGGAGTAGCAAATCGACCTATGCAAGGTCAAAATCGTCCGGGATCTAATAATCGATCTGTAGGACCAGTCCGTTCTGGATCTCCAAATCGAGGCGGTCTGCAAAATAGACCTGGAGTTCCTACCAGGGCAGCTGGTGTTTCAAACCGTTCTAGCAATCGTCCAGGAGTTCCATCTGGTATGAGAAAGCCAGTTGCACCAAGTGAGTTAATGCAACTGCAAAAGCCTCAAGCGAGGCCAAGTGCTCCTCAAAGGAAATCTGATTCTTCAACCAGTCCTAAACCCAAACGAGAGAACCAAACTGGAGCTAGGCCACCAGTTAATAGGCCAACCCCATCCGCTCCCAAGAAGCCCGCTCATAGGCCAGGTGGCACGGCAGCCCCTCCCAGAAGGACAGGCAGGCCTGATTGGGATGACAGCGCAAAGTTAGATGCCTTAAGAAATAAATCGCCTCAAAAACAGCGCCAGAAAGTCCACATTATTGGAGAGAATGATGATGCTCTAACTGCTGAGACAAGTGGATTTGCTGGAGAGCAACAAGCAGTCGTTCTTTCAGCAAGCTTGGCTCGACCATCGAAGCCGAAATCTAGTAAGAGAAATAATGGAAAGCCTTTAACTGCTCTTAAAAAACGTAAAAAAGAAACAACTCGTCAAAGGCAAAGAAGACGTGCAATGGAACTAAGAGCCGCTCGAGAGGCAAAGCTTGTAAGACCTGAAATGATTGTTGTCCCAGAAGACAATCTCACAGTTCAAGAACTTGCTGACATGCTGAGTGTTGAAAGTTCTGAAATCATTAAATCATTATTTTTTAAAGGGATTACTGCAACCGTCACTCAATCACTTGACCTCGCAACAATCGAAACAGTTGCCGAGGAATTCGGGGTACCGGTTCTTCAAGATGATGTTGAAGAGGCTGCGAAGAAAACAGTTGAAATGATTGAGGAAGGCGATTTAAAACATTTAATAAGAAGACCTCCCGTCGTTACTGTGATGGGTCACGTTGATCATGGAAAAACATCTTTGCTAGACGCCATAAGAAAAGCGAGAGTTGCAGCTGGAGAAGCTGGGGGGATAACTCAACACATTGGTGCTTATCAAATCGAAACTCAACATGATGGATCTACGAAGAAACTAACCTTCCTTGACACACCTGGACATGAAGCTTTCACTGCAATGAGAGCCAGAGGAACCAGGGTTACAGATGTAGCGATTTTAGTTGTTGCTGCTGATGACGGAGTTAGGCCTCAAACCCTTGAAGCGATTAGCCATGCAAGAGCAGCAAAAGTGCCAATTGTCGTAGCAATTAACAAAATTGATAAAGAAGGATCTTCTCCCGACCGTGTAAAACAAGAGCTTTCAGAGCAAGATTTATTGTCAGAAGAATGGGGAGGAGACGTAGTAATGGTTCCCGTCAGTGCCATCAAAGGCGAAAACATAGACAAACTTTTAGAGATGGTTTTGCTCGTAACTGAGGTAGAAGATTTACAAGCAAACCCAGACAGATTGGCAAAAGGTACTGTGATTGAAGCCCATTTAGACAAAGCGAAAGGGCCTGTTGCAACATTACTAGTTCAAAACGGCACACTTAAATCAGGAGATGTGGTCGCTGCTGGTCCAGTGCTTGGAAAAGTTAGAGCAATGGTAGATGAAAATGGATCCAGGATTAAAAAAGCAGGGCCATCTTGTCCAGTCGAAGCTCTTGGATTCAGTGAAGTACCAACAGCGGGTGATGAGTTCGAGGTTTACCCAGATGAGAAGGCCGCAAGAGCAGTGGTTGGAGAACGCGCCACAGACGCTAGGGCCGCAAGACTCGCGCAGCAAATGGCTTCCAGACGAGTTTCACTTTCGTCGATGTCTGGACAAGCAAGTGAGGGGGAACTTAAAGAATTAAATATCATCCTCAAAGCTGACGTTCAAGGAAGTTTAGAAGCAATACTTGGTTCTCTAGAACAGCTTCCTAAAGATGAAGTCCAAGTGAGAGTATTGCTTTCAGCTCCAGGCGAAATTACTGAGACTGATGTTGACTTAGCAGCGGCATCGGGCGCAGTTATAGTTGGATTCAACACTTCAATGGCATCGGGCGCCAAGCGCGCGGCTGATGCAAATGGTGTTGACGTAAGAGATTACGAGGTTATTTATAAACTTCTAGAGGATATTCAACTAGCAATGGAAGGTCTTTTAGAGCCAGAAATGATAGAAGAAGCTTTGGGTGTAGCTGAGGTTAGAGCAATATTCTCAATTGGCAAAAGTGCTGTTGCTGGCTGCTACGTAACCAATGGAAAAATACAACGAAATTGCCGGGCCAGAGTCAAAAGAGGCAAGCAAATCGTTTTTGAAGGCGATCTAGATTCACTAAAAAGAAATAAAGATGACGTAAAAGACGTTTCAACAGGGTTCGAATGCGGGATAGGTTGTGATCGCTTTGCAAACTGGGAAGAAGGAGATCAAATAGAAGCCTTCAAGCTTGTTACTCAAAGAAGAAAATTGACCAATTAACTTCGCTTATTAGTTGGACCCAAAATCTAAAAAAATATAATTAAAAAAGCAGATCACTAATTTACGTCTTCTTTACTCCTATCTTTAAACAACAAAAATCCGAGAATTACTAATGCTGAAATTTGAATTGCAAGATCATTAAGAGAAACAGTATCGCCCGCAATCACATTGGTAAGCATGATAAATAAGCCTAAGGCCGCTGATCCAAAAAGTGCTATCCAAACAGCTCTTCTCAATCCCCGATAAGGATTTTTAGTCTCTTTCAATAATCGAGCTCTTAAATTAGGATCAAGATTGGATTCAGGCTTATTAGAGTTGCTCAAAAATAAAATTAAAGATGGTAGCTTTATTCTAATGCCGGTGTAGCTCAGGGGTAGAGCAACTGATTCGTAACCAGTAGGTCGGTGGTTCAATTCCACTCATCGGCATCAACAATCAAAAGTAATTAGAGTAAAAAATACGCCTGATTCAGATAGATAGCCAAGCAGTAATTAAGAAAGGCAAAGACTAGAACTTAAAAGTAGTTTTCACCAAAGCCCCATTAACTTCCCCTTTACCATCTTTCTCAATAACAAAGACAGCTGGAGTAACGATCACGTTATCGTTCACTCTGAAATCATAAAAAGCTTCCCAAGCAAAAGGATCGTCATAACCACTTTCATCTCTATGAGTTTCGGCTGTTCCAACACCAAAGCCAAGCTATTTACCCTCAACAAACGCATCATTCCATAAGAATCCAACGGACCATGTATTGCCATCCTCTACCTTATTCATTGCAGTATCAGTAGCATCCTCATTATCAGGATGTTTCCATACCATTCCTGCACTCAAGCTATAGTCATTTCCGAATTTATAGCTACCACTAACTCCAAAGGATGAGTAGTCGTTAATGTCTGGAGAATTATCAGTGTTCCCATTATCGGCCTGTGTGTATGCAGCTGCAAAAGTAAATTTTTCATCAACCCATGCAATCTGAGTTGTTATGTGGTCTTTACCTTCATCAGCTAAAAAGCCGATAGAAGAATTTGATGCGTCTTCCGAAACGAAAAGTGCAGAAGCAACTAATTTGTCATGGGAGCAAGTAATTCCCGCGCCCGCCCCCATCTTTTTGGAATAAGTATCATTCGCACCTGCCTGATTTAATACAAATAAAACTCCATCACTTGGGTAAGTACTAGGCCATACTCCGAGCAAATCATCTTGGCGAAGCTTGGGGCCAAAAGTTACTTGAATATCGTCGCCAATAGGGAATTGGTAATAAGCCTTGTGAAGCTCTATCGAATCACTAATTCTAAAAGCAGTATCTATTCTTACCTAACCCATCATTCCGAAGGGCTCCAACATGCCAAAATTACCTACGCGAACAGCAGTCTTAAGCATGTCTTGGCCAGTAAAACTGGTCATAAACATCAGCTTTGTATCGTAATGAAAAACTGTCCCATCCTTCTCCTCAGAAGTAGACATTCCACCCATTCCAGAATCATTTCGCCATCTACTCCACCCAAAACAAAAGTCGTTTTTCCCATAAACATATTTGAAGGGTATGAATCCCCCATATTCATGTCACCACCATGGTGATCATGATGACCCTTATGATCGCCACCGCCAGCTTCGACACATGCTGGAGCCAAAAGACCCAACGAAGCGGGAAACAGGAGCAATCGAGAGAAAAGCTTCATAGATATCAAAAACTAGCTATACTAGTAAAACTATATGCAGAAAATATAACCTCAGGAAACGTTAGGAGCCCTTAAAAGTGTCCTTTTTACTACAGGTGAAAGATTCTTTCGCTACAAATATTTAGGGCGTTTGGTTTTCTCGGCAGGAAATTAAAAATTTTGTTGTCAAAGCCAAAGTGTTGAAAGAGAAAGATCTATATTTGTTGATTATTTCAATTGATCTTTATCTCAGGGGCTTTCAATGTTTTTAATGACAACTCTCCGTATTTCAGTAGGCTTAAGCTAGACGAACTAGGCAAAGCTAGAAAGATGAACAATCTCAGAAGTATTTTCGCTACGATCGTTATTTCGATATCTTTTTCTTTGATGGGATGCTCTGGCAATTCCCAAACAAACCGAACTCCTGCACTTTTTGAAACGAAAGCAGAAGCCGAAAAAGCAGCAAAAGATTTCAATTGCACCGGAGCTCATAAAATGGGAGAGAAATGGATGCCTTGCAAAAGTCATGCAGATTATTAGGAGAAAGGCAATCATAAATCTCATACTGGAGATCACCATCATCACTGATATTTCTAGATAATGAAAAAGTCAAATAATGATCAGAAAAATTCCGAAGGTCCTTCCCATTGCGGAAGTAAGCCAAAAAAAATTGCATTTGGGATTGCACCACTCGGATTTATATCCATTGGAATTGTTCCGATGGGAATTATTACGATTGGGATTGTTCCCATGGGTGTCGTTTCTATAGGCGTAGTAGCCATGGGAGTTGTGAATGCCTCAATAGTAGGAATGGGTATATTTTCTGCAGGAATAACAACTATGGGACTAAAGGTATGGAGTCCAGAGAATAATGCTATTCAGGAGTCAATCAATCGTTCATATTCTCCTTCTTCAAAAAATATAGATGCTTACCCAACTAAATCTCAGGCAGAAATCGAAGCAAAAAAACTCGGATGTATTGGTGTTCATAAAATGGGTAAATTATGGATGCCTTGTGCAACCCATATCAATCCTGACTAATGTTTAGATTATTAAATCTAGAATTTTATTATTAAATTAGAAATACTTCTAAAACAAACGGAACCTCATTAAACTGTTCATGATAACTTAGGTTTTAATGGCATTCAAAAAGTAATCAAGTTTTACCTAAGAATAGATATCTTCTACAAGAGTTTGCCCCTTTTCGCAAATTTGTTGCTGCGAGGGAAAATCCTTAACGGAACAGCAACACTGACCTCTAGATGAATTATTTATCCAATTTATTATACCTGTTCTAATTGGTTGAGGGCATATCTCTCCCTCTTTAAGATGATTAATTTCATCGCTTGTTAAAGGGTCGCCATGTTCAAAAAAAAGAGATTCCTTAAGTCTAAATGAAAACGTCTCATCCCATTGATCAAAACAGTTGATGTGATTGATAAAATCATTCCATGCTTCTTTTATTGTTTTATATCCTTTCCTTTTTGACTCTTTTTTAAAAACAGCCTTGACAAATTCATTAAAATTTTTCAATTCTATAGATGTAAAAGATCGAGTTTTTTGAGTTTGAGGATTTATTAATTGAATATTTTTTTCTATTGCTTGAAGCCTTTTCTCAATCATTTGAAATCGAGAATCTATCGATTCAACAGGAAGATTCTCAATTTGATTAACAAAACATTCAGAAACATAACCAACTAATGATTTGCCAGAGAGCCTGGCACTCTCTTTAATCTTCTCTAAGAGTTTTGGGTCAATACTTACATTGAGTTGAGTTCTCTTCATGAGTTAATCAATTAGAGGGTGGAGTGTATTAATCCAAGTAAATTTATAATATTGAATTCAAAACGAAATCGTTAGTATTTTCAAATTTCTTGATCTAAACCAATCGTTTTTCAACTTTCTCAAGTGAGAGTACTTCTCTAACTAAAAATATTTAAACATAAATCTATCTATTCCTTGGCAGCACAATCAATGAAATCACACAAAGAACACTAATTAGAGGGCCAGGAGGCAAGTTTAGGATCATAGCGAGCGAAAAACCTATTAGTGATAAAACTAACCCAAATATTGAAGAACGAACCATCGCAATCCACAGCGATCTAGCCTTCTGTAACCCCAACAAAGTTGGGGTTGAAAGTAAAGCAATAACAAGAATGATTCCCACTGCTGACATCGAGCTGACAATGACAAGTGCAGTTGTAAAGCCAAGAGCTAAATTCAAAAAAGATACATTCACTCCACTTGCAGCAGCACCTTCAGGATCTAAACCAATATGAACAAGTTTGTCGTAACCAAAAATCAATAAGGAAATAAATGCCGAAAAAGCAATCAAAGTTCTAAACAAATCGCTAAAATTTGCAGTTAGTAAATCTCCAAATAAAACAGCCTCCAAATCAATCCTGATCCCAAGTAGAGGTATAAGAAGAACACCAAGTCCCATCGAGCCAGCAAGAATTGTATTCATCACAGCTTCATAATTTTGATTTTTTTTATTTGTCAAACTTTCTGCTGCAATAGCTCCTACCAAACCACTAATGACTCCACCAATAGAAGGATCCATACCAAGCGCCATAGCCAAGGCAAGTCCAGGCAGAACACAGTGTGAAATTAAATTTACTTGAAGCAGCCTTTTATGCGTAATCAATACAGTTCCCATAGCAGGACAAAGCACTCCTGAAAAGGAAGTGATCAAAAGAGGAATTATCCACCAATTCGTATTGATAAAAGACATTAAGCAAATGATTAAGTATGGTCAGTATTAGAGATCAAATTAAGATCTTGATAATGAGTACCAGCAAACCTGAAATCACCAAGCGACAAGAACAAATTCTCAATGAACTTAAGAAATGTACCGATGAACTGAGCGGGCAAGAACTGCATAGAAAACTGCATAACGGTGAAAAGGCGATGGGTCTAACCACTGTCTATAGAAACCTGCAAGTACTAGTTAAGCAAGGTTTGATCAGATCGAGACATCTTCCTAACGGTGAGGTTCTTTATGCTCCAGTCGAAAGAGATATTCATCATTTAACTTGTGTAAGTTGTGGAGAAACTACTCGATTACAGGGATGTCCCGTCAAAACAGTAGATATATCGAAAAAAGTGTCTAATAAATTTGAACTGTTGTTTCATACCCTTGAATACTTTGGAATCTGCCAGAATTGTTCTAAAGAATTGAATGCTTGATAAGCTTAAATGATTACTAATCACACTTATATTTTCCACCTCAAATAATTAATTGAACTAAGTTTTTCTTGGACTTCTTGAGGGTTTCCAGAGGCCAAGATAATCTTATCGAGAACAATAACCTTGTCATAAGCATTTAAAGATGTACCCCAATCGTGACTACTGACAAAAACTGTCAGCCCAGAATCGGCTAACTGACGAATAATTATCAGAAAATCTTCTTTTGCCGGTGGATCGAGTGCGGAACAAGGTTCATCAAGTAAAAAAATAGTGGCTGGATTCATCAAGGTTTTAGCGAGTAATGCTCTTTGTTGCTGACCACCCGATAAAGCATCCAGTCGTCTTTTCGCTAAATGAGATATTCCAACACGCTGAAGGGCAGCCTCAAGCTCACAACAAGTGGATTTAGAATGATTCACTCGACCTAAAGCAACTAATCCTTCAACAGTTATGGGAAAATTCCAATTTAACTTTCCCCTTTGAGGCATTAAAGCAACTTGAGCTCGATTATGAATTAATGGTTTTCCACCAACAGTGATTTCTCCTTGATCTGGTCTGCTGGTTCCTTGCAGCAAGCTTAACAATGTGGACTTGCCTGCACCATTAGGGCCAACAAGAGCAGTCAAAGTTCCTGGTTGCAGCTTAAGAGAAACTTTATTTAAAGCAGGTGGAATTTGAGTTGAATAAGAATATGTGAGATTTTCAGCAATCAAACAAGGCATCAGTTAGAGGATTTGCTGACAAAAATTATTATATACTTGCCAGGGTCAAACCGAAACGATTATCATTTTCAAGTATTTTTTAGTGTGAGGACACTTTGAAACTTTTTCAGCGTTTGCTCGTGGCTCCTGCTGCCTTGGGCCTAATGGCTCCTGTTGCAGTTAATGCAGATACTTCATTCTCATCATCCACAACTCTTGGTGGTGGCGCTTTTTTCACAGTTGGTTCTGTAGCGAATGGTGGAACATCCGATACGGAAGAAGAGCTTTATATGCAATATGGATATGAGCTAGAAATCAGCTCTAGTTTTACTGGTGAAGATCTACTTTCGGCAGGCATTGAAGCAGGTAATGCCAGTGGTCCACTCGCAAGCATGGATAGTGCTGTAGAAGACGGTGCAACTCTAAAAATATCTTCTCTTTTTTATGCTTTTCCTGTAGGAGATCTAGAGGTAACTGCTGGTCCTGTGCTTGCCCAGGATGATGTTCTTGCTGCTACAACTTCAGCATACTCGGGAAGTTTCAGACTGGGAGCAATGCCTTTCTCTGAGGCTGGTGAAGAAACTGGTCCTGGAGTTGCTGTTGCATATTCAAACGACAACGGTGTTGTCGCCTCTGCAAGCTTGATATCCGTAGGTGGTACTGATTCAGCAATTGGAATTGGTTCTGACAATGGTGATGATGTAACGACTGTAACTCTTGGTTATGACGGCGAAGGTTTTGGTGGTGGTCTTGTAATCGCTTCTAATGACGGTGAAGGCGGAACGACAGGATACGACACATTTGGAGGTGGTATCTACTACAGCCCAGAATCAATTGATGCGACATTCAGCGTTGCTTATGACACAACAGATCCTGAGACTGGTGCTGACCAAACAGACCTGTTTATTGGTGTTGACTTTGAAGTTGGCCCTGGAACATTAAGTGCTGCGTATAACTCAACTGATGTTGATGGTAATGACTCTGAAGATTCGACAGGATTTGAAGTTTCCTACACTTATGCATTGAACGACAATGTATCAATCACTCCTGGATTCTTTTCTTTAGAAGATACGAGTACTGGTGACGATGACAATGGTGTTGTTGTTGAAACTGCATTTAGCTTCTAAGCACATAGAAACTTAAATCACAAAAAAAGCTTCTGCCCATTGGACAGGAGCTTTTTTATGTGATTCGCTAGTAAAAATTTGCGATTGAGGATTAACTAGCTACTAATTTACTTAGATTAATCCCAGATTTACTACATCTTTCAAAGCATTTCCTAACATAAAGTAAAACGATAATCATTTCCATTATATTATTGGTGTTTGATTTTTGAATTCTGAATGTTTAGAGGTCTTTTGAAAGCTGACTCAACAAAAAGATTGGGTGCAAGATTACTTCTCAGTGGTTCTCTTTCTGCTGGTTTTGTTTTAACAATTGGTGCTCATCAAAGTGCACAGGCAAATTCAAAATCAATTGTTGCTGTAGAGCCATTAGTTTGCGATATTGTTTCCGCAATCGCACCACCCTCTTCGCCTGTCACCTGCTTAATTGACAGAAAACAAGATGTTCATGATGTCAAGATCACTCCAAGACAGGCCCAAACCCTACAAAGTGCCAAACAGGTATTTACTCTTGGTTCAGAGATGATCCCTGCAATCAAAAAATGGTTAGATAATCCCTTAACTGTTGTTGTCGGCGTAAGTGCAATAGATATAGACAATCATGACGACCACGATGATCATGGTGATCATTCAGCGGCTAAGCATGACGACCAGGATGATCATGGCGATTCACATGGAGAGGGAGCTTTTGAATGGGCTGGTGTTTTTGATCTCTCAGCAGGAACATACAAATGGTCTTTTGCCAAAGTCGATGGAGACTATGCTGATCCTGCAATGAAAATGGTTATCCTCAATTCAGGTGATATTGAGGCATCAGAAGAGCTTGCTAAAGAATTATTAGGATCTAAGGATTCAGAGACCAAACGCAATAATGACAAACTTGTTGCGCAAGAAAAAGCATATTTTCTTTCATTCAATGATAAGAAAGACATCACTACATTCACTGTAGAAATCAAAAAAGCTGGTAAATATGCATTCTTTACCGAGCATATGCCTTTTGAGTTTGAAGCCGACGAACATTTCTTTAAGGATGTTTCAGGCGACGATGTTGAACCTATAGCTCAAGTCCCAGATGAAGGTGATCATCATCACCATGATCACGGTGGCTTAGATCCTCATGTATGGCATGATCCACATAACATCATCAAGATGGGAAATGTCATTTCTACAAATATCAATAAGAAAATTTCCTTCTTTGATAGAGAAACAAAAAAAGTTTTAAAAGAGAGAACTCAATCTGTTAATTCTATTTTGGAAGATCTAGACTTATGGACTCAAAAACAAGTTGCCACGATTCCTAGCAATCAAAGGACTATCGTTTCTAAGCATAAAGCGATGGAATATTACGGAGATGCATTTGGCTTAAAAACTTTGAGTCTATTAGATGTCCTTGGAGATTCTTCCAGCCTTAGACCAGAGACTATTTCAACTGTGATAGCTGAGCTCAAAGAAAAAAACGTGAACGTGTTATTCGCAGAGCAAAAGCCTCCTTCCAAGCTATTGAAAAACTTAAGCAGACAAACTTCCACTCCTATCGCAAGAAATCAAATCTTTGTTGATGGTCTAATGCTTGAAGGGAACACTGTTTCAGTAGCAGTACACAACACATGCACAATTGTTGATTCGCTTGGTGGAGAATGTGATCAGAAAGAGGGCGATGAACTTGAGGGGAGATGGGATTCCTTAATGAATCCTTAACTTTTGAAGATTTAAGAATGTACAATTTTAGAAAAGATAGACATTCTTAAATCAAATGATGCCAGGCAAAGGATACAAAGCTTACAAGCATCATTGGGAAGACCAGGCAGCACTGGATCAATCACCATGGGATCAAGTAAGGTCTTAAAACTTACTATTTCAACTGATTACGATTCAAATCTAAAAGAACTTCAATTTTCAAATCATTCTCTTAAAAAAAAGAATGGGAAACATACATTAAGATTGAAAATTCCTTACAATTATAAAAACCTCGATAATTTTGAATCAAAATCACTTTAATTATTGGGTATCAAAAAGTATTGGCTAACAGATATTTCTATTGATAACTCACATTGTTCAAATTGTTAATTAAAGAAAATGAGCAACAAGCAAAAAGTACCAGTGACAATACTGACTGGTTTCCTAGGATCAGGCAAAACAACTCTACTTAATCGAATTCTGAGCGAAGAGCACGGTAAAAAAATAGCAGTTATTGAGAATGAATATGGTGAAGTTGGTATTGATCAAGGATTAGTAATCAATGCTGATGAAGAGGTCTTCGAGATGTCGAATGGTTGCATCTGCTGCACCGTCCGGGGAGATCTTATTCGTGTGCTAGGAAACCTCATGAAGAGACGAGACAAGTTTGACTATGTATTAGTTGAAACTACTGGTCTTGCTGATCCTGGCCCAGTAGCTCAGACATTTTTCATGGACGATGAAATCCGTGATGAATTTTCACTTGACGGCATAGTCACACTTGTTGATGCAGCTCACATTGAACAACAACTTGGTCGAAGTGATGAAAGTTCCGAGCAAGTTGCCTTCGCTGACGTCCTTGTTCTAAATAAAACTGATCTAGTTTCAGATGAATCACTCGACAACCTAGAGTCCCGGCTACGCGACATGAATCGTATGGCTCGTGTAATACGTAGTAAACAAGCAGACGTCTCAATTGATAATGTTCTAAATCTCAGTGCTTTTGACCTGGATCAAGTACTTCAGCGACGTCCAACTTTTCTAGAACCAGAGTATCCATTTGAGTGGACAGGTGTGTTTTCACTTGAAGAGGGTCGCTATGCGCTTACGCTCGAAGAAGGTCCAGACCCTACCATGTCTCTTGTCCTGTTATTAGACCAAGGCAAGGATGAGTCATCTCTCAACACAGGTGCTGAATCATGCGTAAGACTCTATGCCGAACAAGAACAACCTTTGCATCCAGGCAACATAGTCCCCGTTGGGAAGCATGTTAGCCTGCAACTTCAATCAGAGGGTGCTAAGTCCTTCCTGATGAACATTGACAAGACAAGGGATATAGGTCTATTCACTCAACATACTGCCGAGGAATTCAATTTAAAAATAACGAAAGTAAGCACTTCAACTGCTGATGACAAAAATAATGCTCAAAACACCTCCATAATCTCTCCAATTGCTGAGAGAGTTTGGGTAGCAGAACACGAACACGATGACGAAGTAGGATCGTTCGCTATCGAGCGAGTAGGTGATGTAGATCCAGAGAAACTCAATAGGTGGCTAAGTCGACTCCTATCAGAGAAAGGTGTAGATATATTCCGCACGAAAGGATTTATTAGTTATGCGGGTGAATCGAGGCGAATAGTTTTTCAAGGAGTACACATGCTTTTCACAGCTCAACCTGATAAAGAATGGGGCAATGAACCTCGCCGCAACCAACTTGTATTCATCGGTAGAAATCTTGATGAAGCAGAAATGAGTAGGGAGTTTGATAAATGTCTGGTATAGAAGCATTTAGTCCCAAGGGAATGCTGCACAAAGGTTGGTCTGCTCAAGTTGACGACTATGCAATTGTCTGTGGATGGGCGTTAGAAGGTCAAATTTTTTTAGTAGGTGATGTCGCTGGTGGGCTTTACGCATTTGAGGGGAAATCTGGAAAGCTCATTTGGCAAGCAAGAAACACGCATAAAGGTGGCTTACTAGCAATGTCTATTCATCCAAATGGAAATACTTTTGCTACTGCTGGCCAGGATGGACATGTTTATTTATGGGAAAGTCATGAGGGTAAGTCAACTAACGATTTGGAACTTGGAAAAGGATGGGTTGAGCACATCAAGTGGTCTCCAGACGGAAAATTTTTAGCAGTAGTTTTTACTAAATACGTCTATATTTTTGATGAAAAAGGTAAAGAGTACTGGAGATCAAAAGCACATCCCAGCACTGTCAGCGCGATTGCTTGGTCTAATTCAAATGAATTAGCAACAGCATGCTATGGCCAGGTAACTTTTTTTGATGTAGCTAGCGACAAGGTCAATCAAAAATTGGAATGGAGAGGTTCACTTGTATCAATGGTGCTTAGTCCAGATGGAGACATAGTGGCATGCGGCAGTCAGGATAATTCTGTTCATTTCTGGCGTCGTTCAACTGATCAAGATTCAGAGATGACAGGCTATCCAGGCAAACCAAGCCACCTAGCTTTTGATCAAACTGGCACAGTTCTTGCTACCGGAGGTAGTGATCGAGTGACAGCTTGGAGTTTTCAAGGCGATGGCCCTGAGGGCACTGTGCCAGGAGAGTTAATTCTTCATACTGAACCCATTTCATGCCTGGCTTTCTCACATAGCGGAATGCTTTTAGCTTCTGGCGCGCGCGATGGTTCAGTTTTTTGTTGGTTTCTCCAAAAAGATGGTCAGGGTGATCCAGTTGGTGGAGCATTTGCAGATGACCTTGTAAGCCAAATCGCTTGGCACCCTGATGACACTGCCTTGGCTGCAATAAATGCAAATGGAGGAGTTACGGTTTGGGGTTTTAAGGTTCGGACAAAAACGGTACCTCAAGGATTCTGATAGGGTCAAAATTTCTTATTTCCAATAGATACTCGAAAGCTCCTTGATTGCTATTGGCTAGAAAATTAAAAATTCAACAAGAGGAGTTTTTACTGATGTATAAATATTCCACATAACTTATATATGGATTAAATCCAACAAGAGGACTTAATGAATAAAACAGTTCTTTGGCTTCAAGCATTACTCATTTCAATGGGTAATGCTCTATTTCATCCTTATAAAGATAACTCACCTCCAAGTTTTGAGGCACAGCCCTTCAGAGATGACCCGTATAAAAACCGAGGAATTGCGTGAGTCAAGGTTTAAATTCTTTTTAATTTCCAAGAGAGGTCCAAATGGGCCTCTTTTTTATTCCCTATTTCTCAGAAGAATAAGTAACGACCGAACCAAAGAGAATTGGAGAATGTGCTTTAATACTCCAATGACTACACCGATTAAGAAGAAGTTAAGCACTGGCAATCCTAGCGTTAACTTAAAAAAAACTGACAACAAAAAACCCACTTGGCATTTTGAAGTAGAAGGTAGCGGTCAGAGAAAGAGATACTTAAGATCTCTCAAAGACAAGACTGCTGCTTAATTTATAGCCATTTTACTAAAATCAATTCAACGAAATAAACTCTACTGCCGGCACATCACGAGGGAAAAATTCCATTTCAAATTTTTATTAAATTGGTACTTTCAAGCGATTTAAATTATCCCAACATCAAAAAACCTTGAAAAAAATCGAATGAGTTTAATAGCTAGTTATAGAAATAAAGGTTTTGAATCTGTTGCAGATGGTGTGATGTCGTTTTTCGATCGTCGCACGGACTTGCATCGTGATGGAATCGCCTTCAGTAATGGGGCAAATAATTATTCAGATCCTGCAAAGATTTCCACTGATATCAGCCTGGTAGCAATAGATCGAACTGATCCGGAATCATTTGCTTTGTCTGAAGTAATAATAAGAGGAGTCAATGCTGGGCTTCAAAAATACCTGCAAGAACGACCACTTTTTAGAGAATGTGCTCCTGAAAAATCTCTATTTGTTAATCCAATTTTCAACTTACAACGTTATGCTCCTGGGGAAGGTTTTAAGAAATGGCACTGCGACTGGACTATAAGCGAAGAAGCGACCGAACCAGTTCACAGAGTCTTAGCATGGATTTTGTATTGTAATGATGTCGATTCAGGAGGAACAGAGTTTCATTGGCAGGAATATCATGAGAAAGCTGAACGAGGAAAATTAGTTATTTTTCCCGCTGGGCTAACGCATATTCATAGAGGACGTGTCAATAAGACCCATCCAAAAACCATTGCGACAGGATGGATCAATGCAGGCTCAAGAGATTCATACATTTCTAGACTGGCTCGTTAGCAAATTACTTATTTGATTCGTTGAATTCATCACGAGCTTAGATCTAAATTGATAATAATTTTTAAAGACGCTTCAACAGATGGGGAATGTATTGTGTATCATTTAGCAACGTTCGACTTAATTTGAGTCGCAGTTAGATTCAAGCCATGGAACGGGGACTTGAACAATCAACATCAATTCAATGGCTGAGCTAACTTACAGAGGTCTTAAGTACACACAAACTAAGTCCGCCAAGGGAACAGAAGAATTACACTTGCAATATTGTGGTCATGAAATCATGAGCAAGAGAATCCATGAAGCCATGAAAGCCGAAATGGGTTAGATAACAAGTAAGAGCAGGTGCTTGTGGATTAAAACTACATGAAGACTGGGGAACCACTCCATCTTGCATTGATTCTTGTCTAAGCGTCGCAGATCAATTAGACGTACAAGTTTGCATACATACAGATACGTTAAATGAGGCTGGTTTTGTTGAAGATACAATTCGAGCAATCAAAGGAAGAACAATTCATACCTTTCATACAGAGGGAGCGGGAGGTGGACATGCTCCCGACATAATAAAAATTTGCGGGGAATCTAATGTCATCCCCAGCAGCACCAATCCCACTGGGCCTTTCACCCTGAATACTCTTGAAGAGCATTTAGACATGTTGATGGTCTGCCATCATTTGGATCCAAAAATCCCTGAGGATGTTGCATTTGCCGAATCAAGGATACGTCGTGAAACTATTGCTGCTGAGGATATACTCCACGATTTAGGAGCCTTTTCTATTATTGCTAGTGACTCCCAAGCCATGGGAAGAGTTGGAGAAGTTATTAGCCGAACTTTTCAAACTGCTCATAAAATGAAAGTTCAAAGAGGAGCATTACCAGAGGACAACAAACGTAATGATAAGCATCGCTTGAAAAGATATATATCGAAGGTAACTATTAATCCTGCAATAGCTCGTGGAATTAGTTGTCATGTTGGCTCTATAGAAGTTGGAAAACTAGCAGACTTAGTACTTTGGAAGCCAGGTTTTTTTGGAATCAAACCTGACTTAGTTGTTAAAGGGGGTTCAATCGCATGGGCTCAAATGGGAGATGCAAATGCATCAATTCCTACCCCGCAACCAGTTCATGGTCGTCCAATGTTTTCTTCCTTTGGAAAGGCAATACATCCAACATGTCTAAACTTCTTGAGTCAGCTTGCAATAGACGCTGGCGTACCAAAGAAACTCAAATTAGAAAGAGGTTTTGCTGCTGTTACGAATACAAGAGAAATATCAAAAAAATCAATGAAGCTAAATAGTGCAATGCCCAATATAGAAGTTGACCCTCAAACATATGAGGTTTTTGCAAACGGAGACCTTTTAACTTGTGAACCAGCGGAATCACTACCACTTGCGCAAAGATATCTACTGCTTTGAATAATTAAATACTCACAGAAATTAAGCTGCAACTGGACCTTCTTTTTTTGAAGCAGATACTCTGAGTCGTTGCTCTAAATTTGGCCCATAAGACTCTATACCCCAAATTTCCAAATGAGAACCTTCTGGTGCCATGGAAGAAAAAATTTCTTGGGGGAAAATAGCTCTTTCTATGAAAAATCTATCTCGTCCAATGCATTTCAATATGACCATACTAGAGCTGACATTTTTGTATGAGAAATCAATCATAACGTACTATTATTCGGCGAAATTAAACCAAATAAATAAAAAAGTATTTGTACTTTTTTATACCAAAAACAAAGGTTAAAGTATAAAATAAATCCAAAAAAGTCCGCCACGAACCACCCCTTTAGAGCCGGTTTGCTAAAAAAAGCAAAAAAATTCATGCTATCTAACACATTAATAATTCGAATTCAAAGCATACTGAAAAGAATAGAAAATGATCAATCGGTTACTATAAAAAAGAGACTTTTTCTAACTAAATTATCCAGTATTTCTTCATTCATATACTTACGAGATACTTCTTCTCTGGGTCCTGAGGCTTACACTATAGATAATGATTAATCATTAGAGGCAAGCAGCTTAATTTTTTAACCTTTTCCTGAATTAGACTACTCCGACCTAAAAAATGGATATTCCATTAATAATTATTTTCAGATTCTTGTAAGAATATATTATTCAAAAATCTCCATAATAGAATTCGATAAATTAATTTTAAGTTAAAAGGCCAAGGATTCATAGAAACCAAAATTGTATTCACCGTTACTAAATATTTTTTAATAGTGTAATTAAAAATACATCTTCTTTAATTGTTAATAACGAAAATAAATTGATCTTAATTTGTGTGAGGACACAATGAAGTTTTTTCAGCGTTTGCTGGTTGCTCCTGCTGCCTTGGGCCTAATGGCTCCTGTTGCAGTTAACGCAGATACTGCATTCTCATCTACCACATCTCTTTCTGGTGGTGCTTATTTCACTGTCGGTTCTGTTTCTGACGGCGGAACAACAGACACAGAAGAAGAGCTTTATATGCAATATGCATATAGCCTTGATGTATCTTCTAGCTTCACAGGCGAAGATCTTTTCTACGCAGGTATCGTAGCTGGTAATGCTAGTGGCCCACTTGCAAGCATGGATAGTGCTGAGACAGGTGATCTAGATGTTCAGTCTTTATTTTATGCGTTCCCTGTTGGCGATCTAGAAGTAACTGCTGGTCCTTTAGTTGATCAGGATGATGTTGTTGCTGCAACAACATCTGCTTATTCAGATGCTTTCAGACTAGGTGCTATGCCTTACTCTTTGGCTGGCAACGAAACTGGCCCAGGAGTTGGTATTGCTTACTCTAACGACAACGGCGTAGTTGCTTCTGTCAGCTTTGTATCTGTTGGTGGTACTGACGCAACCAAAGGTATCAATTCTGATGATGCTGATGATGTTTCAACTTTCACTCTTGGCTACAACGGTGACGGCTTTGGTGGCGGTCTAGTAATCGCTTCTAACGACGGCGATGCTGGCGCTGGATACGACACATTTGGTGGTGGTATCTACTACAGCCCAGAGTCAATTGATGCGACATTCAGCATTGCTTATGACACAAATGATCCAGAAACTGGTGCTGATGCAACTGATTTGTTCATCGGTGTTGACTACGAAGTTGGTCCTGGAACACTAAGTGCTGCTTACAACACAACTGATGTTGATGGTAGTGATACTTTAGATTCAACAGGATTTGAAGTTTCTTACACTTATGCATTGAACGACAATGTATCAATCACTCCTGGTTTCTTCACAGTAGAAGATACAAGTACTGGTGATGATGATTCTGGTGTTGTTGTTGAAACTGCATTTAGCTTCTAACCCCGCAAAGTTAAACAAAAGCCTCCTGTTGAAACAGGAGGCTTTTTAATGTATGTAAAACAAATTTTAGAACTCTAATAAATAAAAATAACTAATATTAATTATTAGATTTTTTATTTTTTCTTGAATTGGACTTTATTTGATTAGATTTGATTTGCGCTTCATTAGCATCGAGTTTCTCTATTCTCACAAAATCTTCATATGGATCAGAAAGATTAGTTTTTTCATATAAAAGTTATCAGTAAAAATTGAGCATAATTTTCTCTTTTATGCTGCGGCATCACTTATTAAGCCCCTATTACGGCTGCCTTTAAACCATCTCATTTGATGAGTAATACGATGCCCATTTGGATACAAGTAATTAAGATTTTCAATAGTTAACTTTGTGATCACCTTTTCATTTTGATTAACAATATCTTGAGAACTATCAGTATTTTTTTGATTTAATTGCATAAAAAATAACTTGACTAAACTATTAAAAACAGAAAATTCATAGATTGATGTCCGTAATGAACAAAGTAATGATTTTCAAACAAAAATTATCCAATCAGAAATATTAACGTTCTAAAACTATTTTTCAAAATCAGTTATTAATTCAAGTTGAATTACAAAAACATAAAAAAGACAGTCAAAATTAACTGTCTTTTTTATCTAAAAATTAATTTTGTCTATTTTTAACTTAGAAATATTTAAACGGAAAAAATATCTTATCAGGGCCTGCAAGCATAACTGAAGCAGCAATAAGGGCAGTTACTATTTGAACACCAATAAATTGTTTTTGAAGATATTTATATGAACCAGCCTCAGAAAGCTCAACTGATGGTTCATTCTCAGGTAATCCATAATAATAAATTTGAGAAATCTGAAAAAAGATAACCAAACCTGCTACTGCAGCTAAAGGATTAAACCCGCCAAATGTGATTGTTGAAAAAGGAATTGTTGAGTAAACCATTAAAAAAGGCATTGCTCTGAACTGCTTATCATTACAGCATTAATTTAAGAAAATGCTTAATTCGCTAATAGACTGAAATCTAAAATTAATTAAAATTCAAAAAATACAATTAATCGAATTGCAGAAAGCTTTATTTTGAGAGGCATGAAAAATTCAGGTTAACTATTTTTAGGTCTAGCTTTTGTAACCCTAATAGCTCTACCCATCCATTCAACATCTTGAAGATCATCGATTGCTTTTTGTTCTTGAGCATCATCACCCATATCAACAAAAGCGAACCCTCTTTTTCTTCCTGTTTCCCTCTCTAGTGGCAGCTTACAATTAGTAACTTCACCATAACTGCTAAAAACACCAACAATATCTTCGATCTCAGCATCAAATGAGAGATTCCCTATGTAAATAGTCATTAGGTAACGGACCGATGAAGAAATAATGAATGGTCCGAAAAGGGGAAAACCTCAATGATTTGGCTAAAAAGCAAAACTTGAAGAAAGCTATTTGGATAATTCAACTATTACTCTAGATCTTTTTCTCCCAAAAAGGACAAAACAAAAATATGCTTTATCGTCCTGTAAAATTATCTAATAGAATTTTTTATCTTTTTGACTCAAGTAACTGTTGGAGAAAACGAAGGCATCGAATCAGCACTTCGCCGCTTTAAGCGTCAAGTTTCAAAGGCTGGTATCTTTGGAGAATTAAAGCGCCTGCGTCATCATGAAACTCCTGTTGAAAAATACAAGCGTAAATTGCAACAAAGACGCAGAAGCAGAAGAAGGTAAATGAAATTTCAACCGTTAAAAAATAAACTTTCAAATTTCTAGCTAAAAAATCAAATGCAAAGAGAAAACTGTTGGGTTTGGTTCAAAGGTTCAGTCAAAGATGGAGGGATATGGAAGGGAGGATTCACTTATAAAAAAGATTGCAATCCTGGAGTTCTCATACAGAATCCAGGATATGTACAATGTCGTGTGCCTGACTGGCGAATCAGTACTGAAGAGCCACCAGATAAATCAATAGGTCCAAAAATACCTGAAAATTCTGTTTGGAAAATTTTGTAAATTTAATTACTTGATGAATCATCTTGAACTTTTTGATTATTGAGTTTCTAGAGCACCTTCACACCAAAAAGAGGAGCTAAGTACTTAACAACAGCTGGAGTGATTAATAAAACAGCTATCAATCTAAATGCATGGATTGCTGCTACGGCAGCTCCTACTCCAAGTTCTGCCCCAACCAGACTCATTCCTAGGGTGCCTCCAGGAGCAGAACCCAACAAAGCTATTAATGGATCAATTCCAAACAAACGGACTACCAAAAAACCAACCAAGAGTCCTGTGAGAATCAAAGTAAAGGTAATAACCATAGCTGGCTTCCAGAGAGTTTGTAGCTCTGCAAGAGTATCTCGATTAATCCCCGTGCCAATAACTGTTCCTACACCAATTCCAAGCAAAGTTTTGGTACCCATCGGCCATTGAGCAGGTTCAAATTGACCACTTATGCTTAAGAATCCTGCCGCCAAAATCGAGCCCAGAAGAGGAGCCGCAGGGATACCACTAAGGAGCATCAAGCTTCCAAGTGCAGCGCCACTGAGGATGTATATGATCAAAGTCATTGGAGGATTCATAATCCAATCGTTAAAGCGATAACTTCAGTTTGGTCTATTTTTTGTTTTTTTTATCAATTGATCAATATCAATTAAAAAAGTGTCTATGAAAACTTTTCCTTTCAATAAGATGTTGATCTTACTAATTGAAAAAATATAAAAACGCCTCCATAACTAAGTTTTGACTAAATTTTCAATGGGCTTGGGTTTTTCTTTTTACTATTAATCTAATTTTCAATCAAAAAGGTCAACAAATTGTTATTGTTTGTCTTAAAATAATTATTTTTGTTGTCAAAAGATGTTCTGATGCAAGCAAATGTGACTACTGAATTAAAACTTCTTGGACCTAAACCAGGGTCTAAGATCTTGTACGTCAGACTCCCTTGCAATCCTATTTTTCCTATTGGACCAATTTATCTAGCTGATCATGTACATAAATGCTTCCCGAAAATTCAACAATTAATTATAGATTTAGCTTCATTACCAATTTTAGATGTCGAAAGAATATTGATTGGTAGTATTGAAAAATTTAAACCTACACTATTAGTTTTTTCATGGAGAGATATACAAATTTATGCCCCTGTAGATGGAAGAGGTGGAAATCCATTACAAAATTCATTTGAAGTTTTTTATGCTCGAAATCCCCTCAAAAAAATTCGCGGTGCTTTAGGTGGTTTTCAGCTATTAAAAAGTCATTATGGAGAGATATGGAGAAACCAAAGATTAATTAGAAAGGGATTGAGATATGCAAAGAAACATAATCCAAATGCTAATGCAATAGTAGGAGGAGGTGCTGTTAGTGTTTTTTATAATCAATTAAAAAATTCACTTCCCAAAGGTACTATTATTTCTTTAGGCGAAGGAGAGCTTTTAATAGAAAAATTAATAAGAAATGAATCAATAATTGATGAAAGATGTTTTGTTGTTGGCGAGTCTCCTAGAGAAAAATTGATTCATGAGAAGCCAAATAACATAGTTAAAACAGCATGTGATTATGACTATATTCAATCTATTTGGCCCGAATTTAAATGGTATCTAGATGGTGGCGACTTCTATATTGGAGTACAAACGAAAAGAGGATGTCCTCATAATTGTTGTTATTGTATCTACACAGTCATTGAAGGTAAAAAAGTAAGAATCAATCCAGTAAGTGAGGTTATTAAAGAAATCAAACAATTGTATAACCTTGGTGTGCGCGGCTTTTGGTTTACTGATGCCCAATTCATACCCTCAAGAGGACATATTCAAAACGCCAAAGATATTCTTCAAGCTATATATGATGAAGGTTTGAATGATATTCATTGGGCGGCATACATAAGAGCTGACAATTTAGATGAAGAATTAGCAGAATTAATGGTTAAAACAGGTATGAGCTATTTCGAAATTGGAATAACTTCTGGATCCCAAGAACTTGTCAGAAAAATGAGAATGGGATACAACTTAAAAACAGTTCTGAAAAATTGTGAACTTCTAGCAAAAGCAGGTTTTAATGCACAGGTTTCAGTAAATTATTCATTCAATGTTATAGACGAGCGTCCAGAAACAATAAGACAAACAGTCGCTTACCATAGAGAATTAGAGAAGACTTTTGGAGCTGATATTGTTGAGCCTTCTATATTTTTTATAGGGCTACAGCCCCATACTTTACTAGAAGAATATGGATTAAAAAAAGGTTTATTAAAGCCTGGATATAACCCAATGAGTTTAATGCCTTGGACTGCGAGGAAACTCCTCTGGAATCCAGAACCTATGGGCAAGGAATTTGGAAGAGTTTGCTTGGAGGCCTTTGATACAAATCCCAACGACTTCGGTAGAACTGTTATGAACTTATTAGAAAGAGATTATGGGGTTTCATCGTTAGACGAAGCATTAACTGTCGAAGCTAAAAACCGACCGGTTCTAGAAAAAAGTCTTCGTTGAAAAAATATCGTAATTAACAAAATTATTATGCCAATTACACTTCCAATTGGATTCACCATATTTTTGCTTGGTCCTATTAAAAAATAAGGAGTATCAATAGAAAAACTTACCATTCCCGAATCAATAAGATACCAAATACTAACCAATCCTCCATGCAAACCTATACACCCCCATAACGAGCCTCTATCAGTATTTCGTCTTAAAGTTAGAACTATTCCAAATAAAAACAGGCCACTTAAGAAAGGAATTAAAGCTAATAAACCAATATCAGATCTATAATGTGCAAGACTAAAAATTATAGATTGAAAAATCATTCCTCTTCTAAAACCATACAGAAGAACCATTTCCTCCATTAACCATCCACGAAAAATTATCTCTTCAGCAAAAACAATACCCACTATTAACAATAGTGCATTTATTAGTTGGTCAAACTTGACATAGTCAGTTCTATCAATCCAGCCACATAATAGTAAAAAAAGAAAAAGAATAATTATTAAAAAAACTGAAAATATAAATCCACTAAGAAATATTTTTAATGATGCAAATTTATTTTTAAAATCTAATCCTATAAATAGCCATAAGTGATCAGTTTTCCATCTAATTTTTCCCCAACTTGGTAAAATAATTAGAAATAATATAAATGTAATTATGGTACCTATAATACTTAACTGATTGGAAGTAATATCTCTATAAAAAAAGGAATAAAATTGACTAATAAACCATCCTGCAGGATATAGAAACAAAAAAAGAGTGAATGTTGGTATCCATTGCATCTTTTGATGTAACCATCTATTCCAAAACTTGTTAATAAATGATTTCAGCTTTCTAATTCTATAGAACTTGTAAGGCCTTTTGCCTTTAAAGATTCAGAATAAAATTCAGCAGGTTCTAAATCACAGGTGATAACAAGTCCGATGCCAGTTTTATGCGTTTCCAACATAATACTCAAGGCATCCTGTTCACTTAATTGTGGGACAACCTGCCTTAAAGTTTCAACAACATAATCCATTGTATTAACTGGATCATTGTGTAGTAAAACCTTATACTTGGGTGATGTTTTTCGAACTCGCTGAACTTCCCGATCAATAACCGCAGTATCACCATCTGTTTTATTTGTAGAATCAACCATAATTAAACTGCCAGGATGAACAGCACTTTTTAAGAAGGAACTTAACATGAGATTACGCATTAAAGTTTTACAATCTTTTGCATAGCTTTTTCGACATTTTCTCTACTGTTGAAGGCGGACAATCGAAAATATCCTTCTCCAGCAGCTCCGAAGCCACTTCCTGGCGTGCCAACGATATTTGCGTTTTCTAGTAATAAATCAAAGAAATCCCATGAGCTCAAGTTATTGGGAGTTTTAATCCATGCATAAGGGGCATTAATTGCGCCAAAAACTGCAAATCCTGCAGAAGTCAAATTGGCTTTAATTATTTGAGCATTATCCATATAAAAACTTACTAATTTTTTAATTTGAATTTGCCCTTCTTCAGAATAAACGGCTTCCGCACCTCTCTGGACAATATAACTTACTCCATTGAATTTAGTACTTTGTCGACGATTCCATAGGGACCACAAATCAACTTTTTCCTGACCTGCTTTACCTTTTAAAGACTTTGGAATAACTGTAAAAGCACATCTTGTACCTGTGAATCCTGCATTTTTTGAAAAAGAACGAAACTCAATTGCACATTCTTTAGATCCCTCAATTTCAAAAATCGAATGCGGAATGGAGTCATCTTTAATAAAAGCCTCATAAGCAGCATCAAAAAGAATCAAAGAATCGTTTTCTTTTGCATATTCAACCCATGAAACTAATTGTTCTCTTGTTGCTACTGCCCCAGTTGGGTTATTAGGGAAACAAAGATAAATTAAATCAAATTTTTCTTTTGGAATTTCTGCCTCAAATCCATTCTCTGAATTGATTGGGATATAACTTAAACCTTTATATTCTCCCGATGAGTTTGGTTCTCCTGTCCTTCCAGTCATGACATTAGTGTCAACGTATACTGGATAAACAGGATCAGTTACGGCTATTTTATTATCCTTACCAAGAATATCTAAAATATTGCTACTATCACATTTGGAGCCATCTGAAATAAAAATTTCCTCTG
Source organism: Prochlorococcus sp. MIT2302 (assembly GCF_059772385.1). Taxonomy (NCBI): domain Bacteria; kingdom Bacillati; phylum Cyanobacteriota; class Cyanophyceae; order Synechococcales; family Prochlorococcaceae; genus Prochlorococcus; species Prochlorococcus sp. MIT2302. The sequence continues at coordinate 1,084,038 of NZ_CM186285.1, forward strand.
GTGAAATCTCGCAACCCCTAGATAAATAATCATTCTTAGAGATACTTTCGCGAAGCCATTGATAGCCCTGTTCTGGTCCATAGCCCTTAAAACCCTCCAGGGTTCCCATTTCTTCAATAGCTGCTTTCATCGCTTCACGACAAGCCAAAGGCAGAGGCTCAGTAACATCACCGATTCCGAGCCGGATTAAATCAATATTGGGATTCTTAGAGTTAAAGTCTTTAATTCTTCTAGAAATCTCTGGGAAAAGATACCCTGCTTTTAATTTCAGGTAATCAGCATTAACTTGTACCACTGGAAAATCGGTAAGATTTAATTCAAGGATAATCCCTTACACACCTTTAAATCTCCAAACATAGTTTATTCTATAATTAATAACTGATTTTTTAATAAGATCAGATTCTTAAATTATTAACCAGAAAGTGATCTTGTGTTAGTATATTTTTAGAACAAGGAATAGGGGGTTAGCCCTTAATGTTCTTAATTAACGTCAGATTTTCTTAAAGGGACACGTAGATTAAACGCTGGCAAATCCAGCATTTTTCAACCGGACTATATTTAATGCCCATTCCGAACAGTATTCTAAAATCTCTTTAATTAGGTTTGGCTTCATAACTATCCAAATGTTCTACTTGCAGTTTTTCTGCTAATCAATTTTTTAATAGCTTGAAAAAGCTCAACCTTGTATATGCCCCAGCAAATTGTGATTGCTGAGCATTTGCGAATTGCCGCTCTGCTCACTGATGAGAGAATAGATGAATTAATCGTGGCTCAAGGTAGCTACCAAATCGGAGATATTTTCTTAGGGACAGTTGAAAATGTTCTTCCAGGGATAGATGCTGCTTTTGTCAATATTGGTGAGACTGAAAAAAATGGTTTTATTCATGTCAATGATCTAGGTCCACTTAGATTAAAAAAAGCAACTTCAGGAATAACAGAGCTGCTCGAACCAAAGCAAAAGGTTTTGGTTCAAGTAATGAAAGAACCTACTGGATCAAAAGGACCAAGATTGACTGGAAACATCGCTCTACCTGGAAGATATCTCGTGCTCCAGCCTTATGGCCAAGGTGTAAATATTTCTAGAAGAATAAGCACAGAAAGTGAAAGAAATCGACTTAGAGCATTAGGAGTATTAGTCAAGCCTCCTAGTACTGGGCTTTTAATAAGAACAGAAGCAGAAGATATTTCTGAGGAATTTTTAATTGATGATCTTGAAAATCTTCTCAAGCATTGGGAGCTTATTCAACAAGCCTCTGAGAGTTGTACCCCACCAATTCTTTTAAATAGAGATGAAGACTTTATTCATAGAATTCTCAGAGATAATATCGGACAAAATGCAACTCAAATCATAGTAGACAATAGTGAAGCAATTGGTCGAGTTAAGAATTTTCTTGGCAAGGATAATAAAGAATTAGCAATAGAGTTGCATAGTGATTCACAAAATATATTAGAAAAATATAGAGTGATTTCTGCAATTAATGATGCATTAAAACCTAGAGTTGAGCTACCCTCTGGCGGGTATATAATAATAGAACCAACAGAAGCATTAACGGTTATAGATGTTAACTCAGGCTCATTTACACGATCTGCAAACTCTAGAGAAACAGTTTTATGGACTAATTGTGAAGCAGCCATAGAAATAGCAAGACAATTAAAATTAAGAAATATTGGTGGGGTTATTATTATTGATTTTATAGATATGGATACGAGAAGAGATCAACTACAATTATTGGAACATTTCACATCTGCCATAAATGGAGACTCAGCTAGGCCACAAATTGCTTCGCTAACAGAGCTTGGACTTGTTGAGCTAACTAGAAAAAGACAAGGTCAAAATATATATGAACTATTTGGGAAAAACTCTACTCATTCCCAAGGTCAAGCTCATCTTCCAAGTATCACTATTCAAGACATAAATCCAACAACCTCATCAGAGGTTAGTGTGATCAATTCAGCTTTAATATCCAGCGAAGAAATCCAACCTTCACAAGAGAATAATTTAAAGAAAAAGCGTATAAATAAGACAAAAGATATAGACACAAATCTCATCAATGAAGAAAACAAATTATCAATAGACAATTCAAAATCTATCTCCAAAGAGAGCATTGGAGATGATATTGCTAAAGAGATCAACAATAAAAAGCAAGAGAATAAATTAATAAATATAAATATGAATGAGCATGAAGAGATTGTATATAGCTCAATGGGATTTAATCCCATCTTAATTTTAGATGAACCTCCATTATATAAAAATTATACGGTTAATATAATTCGTCCTGGAATTCAGGAAGGGGAAAAAGAGATTAATAAGATTCTTGAGGAAGATCAACAAAAAAAACTTACTCAATCTGATACTAAAAATAATAATGAAGATATGATTCCTCTTAAAGTAAATAACACCATTGAGAAAGATCCAATTACCTCTGAAGAAAAAGAAAATACCGAAGGGAAAGATATTAATGTTGCCTTTGATGAAGAAACAATTGATTTAAACTCTAGTGAATCAAAAGAAGTGAATGAGGATCCAAGACGTAAGAGAAGAAGATCATCAGCCTCTTCTTGAGCATGTGTAATCATAAGTATCTGATTGCGGGTGTTGATGAAGTAGGCAGAGGTTGCTTATTTGGCCCTATTTTTGCAGGGGCTGTAATATTAAGCAAAGAAAACGAATCAGAACTCGTATCTCAAGGTTTAAAAGACAGCAAACAATTAAGCCACAGACAAAGATATAAATTAGTTCCTTTAATCAAAGAGAATTCAATAGCCTGGTCAATAGGCCAAGCATCAGCAAGAGAAATTGATAGTTTCGGCATCCGTGAGGCTACTGAAAAAGCAATGGTAAGAGCATTAGAAAAATTTTCGTCTCCACCAGACTTACTTTTAGTAGACGGAATATTACCCATTCGCCCGTGGGCAGGAAAACAGAAAACACAAGTTCGAGGAGAGAGTCATTTCCCTTCAATTGCTGCTGCCAGCGTTTTAGCAAAAGAAGCAAGAGATGAATTAATGAAACGACTAGCTCCCTCATACAGTTTTTATGGACTAGAAAAAAATAAGGGTTATGGAACTGCATTCCATAGAAAACAATTAATCCACTCAGGCGCAACAAGACTTCATCGAAAAAGTTTTCTCTCCAGACTGAAAATGGATTAAATTTATTTAGTAACTAATTTTCATCACACCAATTTTTAAAATCAGCAATTAGCTGCTTCTCAACTCTACTCTTAATTCCTAATAATATTCCATTCAATATCGAGTGCCCAGTGGTCTCGAGCATTTTGGGAGGAATTAATCTCAATAGTTGAGGCTGACTGACTGTTACGCCTAAAACCGCTTCCCCTTCAAGACTTGATGGTTTTGCTTCTAGAGTTGCATCTAAGGTTAAATCAAAATCATCAACAAACCCTAAGCCCTCTAAATGACTTTCAGTGACATACATTCTTATTTTTCTATCACTATTTTCTACCCCTATTGACACTACTGGATTTATCTGAAGTTGAAAAACCTTAAAACTTGTGACTTCGTACTTAAAGCTCCCTGGCCCCAAAGGGGTCAATTTTTTTGGATCAAGCATTGCTCCTACAACTCTTTCCTGTTGTAGGAGATAATCAGATAGTTGCTCCTCATTTTCTTGAACAACTAGATCAATTTTTTGTCGTGCTGTAAAGGCAAGAGCCATTATCAAAAACTTGCTCAGTTTGATCTTATCGGCATTTACCCCTTTTTTTTATTCTAATGTCAACTCGAGTGGCTTACCTTGGACCCAAAGGAACATACGCTGAAAAGGCCGCAAAAGCCCTAGCAGCCTTAGAAAATATTGATTCACCACAGTTCTCTCCATGCAAAGGATTAAGATCTGTGGTGGAAAATCTTGCAAACAATCTTTGTGAAGCAGCCGTAGTACCAATTGAAAATTCAGTAGAAGGTGGCGTAACTACAACATTAGATTCTCTATGGATACATAAAAATTTATTTATTCATAGAGCCTTAGTACTTCCCATTAAACACTCATTAATGAGCAGCGGATCACTATCAACTATTTCAGAAGTCCTCTCTCATCCTCAGGCATTAGCTCAATGCAGCCAGTGGCTAAATGACAATCTTCCAAATGCAGTTCATTTGCCAACTAATTCAACAGCAGAAGCAATAAGGATGGTGAAAGGAAGCTCATTTAGAGCAGCAATAGGATCCAAAGATGCAAATGTGGAACTAAATATTCTTGCTTATCCCATTAATGATATTGAAGGCAATTGCACTAGATTCATTCTTCTTAGAAAAAAGAACATTAAAGTTGATGGCAATAAGGCAAGCATAGCTTTTTCTCTCAAGTCAAATAGTCCAGGTGCATTACTTAAAGCATTAAATTGCATAGCAAATCTTGGTCTGAACATGAGTCGAATTGAGTCTCGTCCTTCTAAAAGAGAACTAGGCGAGTATGTCTTTTTCATAGATCTTGATTTAAATAATTCTAGTGAAAAAGACTTTACAAAAATAACTGAAGATTTATCTTCTCTTTGCAATCAAATAATTAATTTTGGATGTTATTTCAGTTCAGAAGTTGAGTAATTTATCCTCTTGATTTGAAAACTCCAAATTTCATCAAACCTGTTGAAAAAGACCATCTCATCATTAAAATTGTTGGTATTTCTCTGAATGCTTTTATTAAAGATCTAAAGCCTAACTTCAAAATAGATGAAGGTCTTCTAAACCCTTCATATATTGATTCATTCCAAGATTGAATTGTATATTTTGTCCAATTAGAGGTTTCTACAGAGCCTCCACAATAAGGACTATTTAATAAATTTTTTTTGAATCCTTCAATACTTGAAAATTCAGGATGGGTCCATTGAATTAAAAGTTGATGCATAATAAACTTTTCCAAGAAATTTAATGGATTCTTTATTGAATCTCTTTGATTCCAATCTGCAATTGCCAAAATTCCACCAGGTCTAAGTACTCTTAGCATCTCATCTGCGTAAGTTTGTTTATCAACAATATGAGGCCCCGCTTCAACGCTCCAAACACCGTCAAAACTTCCTTTCTCAAACTTCAAGTCAAGAGCATTCATCACTTCAAAGCGACAAAAATCATTCTTGGTAGTTAACTCATTTGCTCTTCTAATTTGTGCCTCACTTATAGAAATACCAACAACATCAAATCCATAATCAATAGATAATATTCTGGAACTTCCGCCTATCCCGCATCCCACATCTAATATTCTTGACCCTTTTGGTAATTTATCCAAACCACTCCAACGTACTAATTCGTGAACAAAATCAACCTTCGCTTTTCTAAAATCCTTTTTTGAATTTGGTTTTTCGTAAAAGCCTAAATGAATATGCTCCCCCCAGAGATTTTCTAGTAAACGGTCATTAGTCCAAGAATCATATGAGGATGCAACACTATTAACCGACTCATATTTACGACTTCCCCTGAACCATTGATTACTTAAAATTAACAGTAAGAAAAGGCTAAATATAAAAAATAATATCCATTGCATAATTAATTGTTGGCTTGATCTGCGTTTGAGAAAGTATCTTTTAAAGCTGTTCTTGCAGCCAGTTGCCTTCTTGTGTGATCAAGAAGTTCATATTCTCTCTCCAGTCGGTGGTAAGTATTGGTTAATTCTAATAAATTTTGCTGTTCACTTGCTACAGGGCCTCCAAGATGAGCTGCGATCCAAAAAGATAATTCTCTGGGGATATCGGGCAAAGAATCAGGGAGTTCTTTCTCGGATTCAGTTAATTTTGAGGTTAGGGAAACAACATCCCTAAGGGCAATAGAGACAGAATTCTTCAGTTCTAATAGTTTTTTTTGATCTGAGGTTTGATCATCATCAACCCAACTAACTAAAGCGTTAATAAAAGGCGTTTCGCTAATGATTTCTAGGATTCGAAATCTCTGCTGTCCAATAGTAACAATATTGCTCCTTCCATCTTGTGAAGTTTGATGCTTAATGATCTCAGCACAACAACCAACATCAGCCATTTTTTTCGCGATTGGATCCCATCTAACGACTCCAAAACGACTGTCTGACTTCAAAACAGTTTGAAGCATAACCCTATATCGAGTCTCAAAAATATGAAGAGGTAAGTACTCCTGAGGAAAAAGCACAACCTCAGGCAATGGGAAAAGTGGTAGCTCCCTAACTGAAAGTTCGCTCAAATGGGTATTCCTAATTAAACATATCCTAGATAATCAATCTCTTGTTTGAGAGAAAAAGATCTAGAGCTTAACTTCTATATCAACTCCACTTGGGAGATCTAACTTCATTAGAGCATCTATAGTCTTTGCTGAAGGGCTGTAAATATCAATAAGTCGTCTATGTGTTCGTGTTTCAAAATGCTCTCTGGAATCTTTATCAACATGCGGGGAGCGCAGAACACAGTAAATTTTTCGTTTTGTAGGTAGAGGAATAGGCCCTATTGCAGAAGCAGCTGTTGTGTCTGCAGTCTCAATTATTTTTTCGCAAGACAAGTCAAGCATTCTTCGATCAAAAGCCTTTAGGCGTATGCGTATTTTTTGCTGTGCAATTGCAGTTGACATAGTTGAATTACCAAAAGCTAATTAGGTTTTCGAGGTTCTTTAAATATGAACTGATTAGTTCACAAGCTTGTTTAATCTAAAGGATGACCTGAATAAATTACAAGTCATCCTCAGAGCTATCACTCAATAATTTTAGAAACTACACCAGCACCAATAGTACGTCCACCTTCGCGAATTGCGAATCTCATACCTTGTTCTATGGCTACAGGAGAAATCAATTCACCTGTCATTTTGATTCTGTCACCAGGCATGACCATTTCAACATTGCTTCCATCATCTGATGTGAATGCAGTAATTTGACCAGTTACATCTGTAGTACGGATATAAAACTGAGGGCGATAACCTGCGAAGAAAGGGGTATGGCGGCCACCTTCTTCTTTTTTTAATACATAGACTTCACCTTCGAATTTAGTGTGAGGCGTGATCGATCCTTTTTTAACAAGAACCATTCCTCTTTCAATATCTTCTTTTTGAATACCTCTCAAAAGAAGTCCAACATTGTCACCAGCCATACCTTCATCAAGAAGCTTTCTAAACATCTCAACTCCAGTTACAGTTGTAACTCTCGTATCTCTAATACCTACAATTTCAACCTCTTCTCCAACTGTTACTTTTCCTCTCTCGATTCGTCCTGTAGCAACTGTTCCACGACCAGTAATTGAGAAAACGTCCTCCACTGCCATTAAGAATGGCTTGTCAACTTCACGCTCTGGCTCGGGTATTGAAGCATCAACAGCAGTCATCAACTCATCTATTTTTGTTTCCCAATCTGCGTCTCCCTCAATAGCTTTTAATCCTGAGACTTGAACAACAGGTATGTCATCACCAGGAAAGTCATAACTTGTGAGAAGTTCACGAATCTCCATTTCTACGAGTTCGATCATTTCTTCATCATCGACCATGTCACATTTGTTGAGTGCAACAACCAATGCAGGCACTCCAACTTGCTTGGCCAAGAGTATATGTTCTTTTGTTTGTGCCATTGCTCCGTCGGTGGCTGCTACAACGAGAATCGCACCATCCATTTGTGCAGCACCTGTAATCATGTTTTTTACATAATCAGCGTGGCCTGGACAATCAACGTGTGCGTAGTGCCTTCCATCAGTTTCATATTCAACGTGAGCAGTATTGATTGTGATTCCACGTTCACGCTCTTCTGGAGCTCCATCGATTTCAGCGTAATCTTGCGCTTCGGCTTGACCTTTTTTGGCTAAAACCTTTGTGATTGCAGCAGTAAGTGTTGTTTTGCCATGGTCAACGTGGCCAATAGTACCTATGTTGACGTGAGGTTTGTTCCTCTCAAACTTCTCGCGAGCCATTTTTTTAAAGAATCGGGGGTTGGTTAATAAGTTTTAGAGATCAGGAATTGCCCTGATTCTTGGAGATAATTGCTTCAGCAACATTACGAGGGACTTCCTCGTAAGTGCTGAACTCCATTGAGAAAATACCCCGACCTTGAGTCATTGATCGGAGTTGAGTGGCATAGCCAAACATTTCGGCTAATGGCACTTTTGCTTGGACTTTGGATTGTCCATCATCGATGGATTGACCTTCGACCTGACCTCGTCTAGAGGACAGATCTCCAATTATAGAGCCTAGGAAGTCCTCAGGGACTTCTACCTCAACTTTCATCATAGGCTCAAGAAGGACAGGATTGCACTTCTTGATTCCATCTTTGAAAGCCATTGAGCCAGCAATTTTGAAGGCCATTTCTGATGAATCAACATCATGATAAGAGCCATCAACCAATGTGACTTTTACGTCAATAAGAGGATAGCCTGCAATTACTCCAGATTCACATGTTTCCTTCATTCCTGATTCCGCAGGTTTTATGTATTCTTTTGGAACTGCTCCACCAACAATTTTATTGACAAATTCAAAACCAGTCCCTGGTTCAGCTGGCTCAACTTCGATAACGACATGTCCGTATTGACCTTTACCGCCTGTTTGCCTTGCAAACTTTCCTTCTCCAGATGAACTAGCTCGAATAGTCTCCCTGTAAGAAACTTGAGGTGCTCCAATGTTCGCCTCAACCTTGAATTCTCTCAACATACGATCAACAAGAATCTCAAGATGGAGTTCACCCATTCCAGCAATGACCGTTTGATTTGTTTCTTGATCGGTGCTTACTCTGAAAGTAGGATCTTCCTCTGAAAGTGCGGTTAAAGCTTTCCCAAGTTTTTCCATATCTCCTTTGGTCTTGGGTTCAACAGCAACCGAAATAACAGGTTCGGGAATGAAGAGCGTTTCTAATACAATTGCTTCATCAGAGGCGCATAAAGTATCGCCAGTAGTTGTATTCTTCAGCCCTAATACAGCTCCTAGATCCCCCGCCCTTAGCTCATCAACCTCTTCACGGTCATCAGCTTTCAAGATAATTAATCTTGATATTCTCTCTTTTGCATCCTTAGTTGAGTTGAGAACATAACTTCCTTTTTCAAGGACGCCAGAATACATTCGAACAAAAGTCAATTTCCCATATGGGTCTGCCATTACTTTGAATGCAAGCGCACTGAATGGAGCACCATCGTCTGAAGGCCTTACAGCTTCTTTCCCATTAGGAAGTAGACCTTGAATCGGAGGTACATCAACGGGTGCGGGAAGATAATTAACAACAGCATCAAGAAGCAATTGAACACCTTTATTTTTAAAAGCTGAACCACATAACATTGGAACTAAGCCATGTTTAAGAACACCTTCCCTAATTCCAGACTTCAATTGATCAACAGTTAACTCACCATTTTCTAGAAAAGCGTCCAGCAATTCCTCATCAGTTTCAGCTATCGACTCCATTAATTTAGAGCGCCAATCAGAAACCAAATCAATCATGTCGGAGGGAACCTCAGTCTCTTCAATATCTTTGCCTAAATCATCTTTGTATATGTATGCTTTATTAGCTACAAGATCAATGATACCTTTCAGATCATTCTCGGCTCCTATAGGTAATTGAATTGGCACTGCATTAGCTTTCAATCTATCTTTAATTTGTCCATGGACCTTTAAGAAATCAGCGCCAGTTCTATCCATTTTATTCACAAAAACCATCCTTGGGACGGAATATCTATCGGCTTGTCGCCAAACCGTCTCGGATTGGGGCTGAACGCCACCCACAGCACAAAAAACAGCAATAACTCCATCAAGTACTCTCATCGAACGTTCGACTTCGATTGTGAAGTCAACGTGTCCAGGCGTATCAATGATATTGATACGGTGATCATCCCAAGTAGTTGAAATTGCTGCTGCAGTAATTGTTATGCCTCTTTCTCTCTCTTGGGCCATCCAATCGGTAACTGCGGCGCCATCATGGACTTCGCCCATTTTGTGTACAACACCCGAGTAGAAGAGAATTCTCTCAGTACAGGTGGTTTTACCAGCATCAATATGTGCAGCAATCCCGATATTTCTTACTCGTTCCAAAGGAAAGGCTCGTGCCACAGAAAATTCTCCAACTAAAGGGCTTTAAAATGAAGATGGACTCTACAACTCAGCATGCAAAAAAAGAAATATTTTTTGAAATTAAATAGAAAATTTGAAAAAATTCAGTAGCGGTAATGTGCAAAAGCTTTATTTGCTTCAGCCATTTTATGCGTCTCTTCCCTCTTTCTCACTGCGTTCCCAGCCTCATTAGCTGCGTCCATGAGCTCCCCGGCAAGTTTTTGAGCCATGCTTCTACCATTTCTTGATCTTGAGAAATTTACCAACCATCTGAGCGCCATCGCAGTCCCTCTTTCTTGACGGACCTCCATGGGAACCTGATATGTAGCTCCGCCTACTCTTCTCGCTCTTACTTCAACAAGAGGGGTAACATTTTTCACTGCTGTTTCAAATAATTCAATGGGATCCGAACCAGTTCGTTCGTTAATCAAGCCAAAAGCATCAGAGAGAATTCTTTGTGCTGTAGATTTCTTACCGTGCTTCATCAATCGATGGACCATCATACTTGCCAAACGATTATTGAACTGAGGATCAGGGAGAACAGGTCTTTTTTCTGCTGCGTTTCTTCTTGACATGAAATTAAATTTGTATAAGTGGGAAATTCAATGGATCAAAAATAAGTTTTATTCCTTAGGAGATTTAGCTCCATATTTTGATCTTGACTGTCTACGGTCTTTAACCCCAGCGGTATCAAGAGTTCCTCTGACTATGTGATATCTCACACCTGGTAGGTCCTTAACTCTTCCGCCCCTCAGCAAAACTACAGAGTGCTCTTGAAGGTTATGACCGATACCACCGATATAAGCAGTAACTTCAAAACCTGAGGTTAATCTGACACGAGCAACTTTTCTTAGAGCAGAGTTAGGTTTTTTGGGAGTTGAGGTGTAAACCCTGGTACAAACGCCTCTCCTTTCTGGGCAACCTCGCAAAGCAGGAGATTTTGTCTTTGTTTTAAGAGTCTTTCGCTCTGTTCTTATCAACTGTTGAATGGTTGGCATTAATCTTATATTTGGTCTGGGTTCGACCAGATTCAACAATTCCCCAGATTACTCGGTCAAGCACCCAAATTAGGATTTTCTTTTAATTAATATTTTATTTTTATTCAGGTTCAAGCATAAGGGACGAATTTTTAAAGAAAGTATTGAAGAAAAAACTTGATGGTCGACAAAAATGTTTAAGATGTAACTCTAGTAACTATCAAATCAATCTAATCATTCATTTCAAAGCTTACCGATAGCACTTTTGTAAGAAAAGAAAAAATAGTAAGTTAAAAAACATGCATCAACGACCCTCAAGATCAAATTGGCCTTATTGCGATAGCACCTATCCAGATGCATTTTCTGGGGAAAAAGATTCTTGTGGAGTTGGATTCATAGCAAGCGTCGAAGGCAAGCAAAACAATTGGGTTTTGTCTCAGGCTTTACGTGGTCTGAGTTGCATGGAGCATAGAGGCGGATGTGGAGGAGATAGCGATTCAGGTGATGGCGCTGGAATTTTATGCGAAATACCATGGTCATATCTAAAGCAAGTTTGGCAAACCGCTAAAGAATGTGAGCCTAAATCATCAGGCATAGGAATGATTTTTATGCCTAAAGATGAAAAGAATAGGGAAATATCAAAAAATATATGTGAACAAGAAGCTGAATATTTAGGCTTAACCTCTAAAGGATGGAGAGATGTTCCTGTTGATGATGAAGTTTTAGGAAAACTTGCAAGAGAAAATGAACCCTTTATTACACAATGGATAGTTGATATTCAGAATAAAGAAATTAATCTTGAGGCTTTGCTTTTCAGGCTCAAGCAAAGGATTTCAAATCGGGCAAATATAGAATTAAAAGAAGATAAACTAGGTCTTTATATATGCTCTTTAAGTAATAAAACAATTGTATATAAGGGAATGGTCAGATCTGAAATACTTGCTCCTTTTTATAAAGATCTACAGGACGACAGATTTAAAGTTTCATATGCGGTTTACCACAGAAGATTTAGTACGAATACTCTACCAAAGTGGCCATTAGCTCAACCCATGAGACTTTTAGGTCATAACGGAGAAATAAATACACTGCTAGGAAATATAAATTGGGCTAAGGCAGCAGAAACTGATATAAGTTCAGTATGGGAAGACAATGCAAGTGATCTAAAACCCATTGTTAACAATTTATTTAGTGATTCAGCCAATCTTGATTTAACTCTTGAGCTATTGGTTCGAAGCGGCCGACCAATAACTGATAGCTTATTAACACTCATACCTGAGGCTTTTAGAGACCAACCTGAATTATCAAACAAACCTGAAATCACTGCTTTTTATGAATACGCTGCAGGGACTCAAGAGCCATGGGATGGGCCAGCGTTAATAGTTTTTACTGACGGAATAAACATAGGAGCAACACTTGACAGAAATGGTCTAAGACCAGCTCGTTATTGCATCACTAAAAATGGATATGTTGTTATGGGATCTGAAACAGGTGTTGTTGAATTAGATGAGAATCAAATTCAAGAAAAAGGTCGGCTAGGACCCGGTCAAATGCTTTCAGTAGACTTAGAAAAAAAGAGGATTTTACGAAATTGGGATGTCAAAGAAGAATCAGCAAACAGATATCCATACTTAGATTGGTTAAAAGCAAATCGTATTAATCTCAACAACCAAAATTGGGAAGTAAATAATCAATTTGATAAGCAAGAGTTACTGCAGCAACAAATTGCATTTGGATTTAGTGCAGAAGATTTTGATTACATAATCAATAGCATGGCTGCAAGTGCCAAAGAACCAACTTATTGCATGGGAGATGATATTCCACTAGCCATACTTTCCAAGAAATCACATATTCTTTATGACTATTTCAAACAAAGGTTTGCACAAGTAACTAATCCTCCAATTGACCCTCTTAGAGAAAAACTTGTTACGAGCTTAGAAATGCACCTTGGTGTTAGGAAAGCTCCATTATCACCAAAAGCAAAATCTGCAAGACTAGTTCATATTAAATCACCAATTATTAATGAGAAAGAATTAATTTCAATAACGAAATCTGGTCTTAATTGCAATAAAATATCTACATTAATTCCTATAGATGATTCTGAAATAAGCCTAGATATAGGTATTAAAAATCTATGCAAAGAAGCAGAAAATTGTGTAATTAATGGCGGAGAAATACTAATCCTTTCAGATAGAAATATTAATCGAGAAAAATCATACATTCCTCCTCTTCTAGCTGTTGCGACAGTTCATCATCACTTACTTAGCAAGGGACTGAGGCTAAAAACTTCAATAATTATAGATACAGCTCAATGCTGGAGTACCCACCACATAGCCTGTCTAATTGGATTTGGAGCAAGTGCAATTTGTCCATGGTTAACATGGGAAACCACTCGCCATTGGTGGCATTTACCTAAAACTCAAAAACTAATTTCCGATGGGAAATTGTCTAATTTATCCATAGAGATTGCTCAAGAAAATGTTAAGAAAGCAATGGAGGATGGATTAAGAAAAATACTTTCAAAAATAGGAATCTCTGTTTTAGCAAGTTATCATGGAGCACAAATTTTTGAAGCCATCGGTATTGGTGCAGATTTAATTGATTTAGCTTTCAAAGGAACAACAAGTCGTATAGCTGGACTCACTCTTAGAGAATTATCAATCGAGACAATTTCTTTTCATAAAAAAGCGTTCCCAGAGCTAGAGCAAAAAAAACTTGACTTTAATGGATTTGTTCAATATCGAAATAGTGGAGAATTTCATTTGAACAATCCAGAAATGTCAAAAATTCTTCATGCTGCAGTCAAAGCTGGGCCAGGATATGACCACTTCAAAACTTATCAACAACTATTAGAAAGTCGTCCAGCTACAACCCTAAGAGATCTACTTACTCTTAAAAAAGCAGCACAGCCTTTACCTCTCGATCAAATAGAGAGTGTTGAGAATATTTGTCAAAGATTTTGCACCGGTGGCATGAGTCTTGGCGCACTATCAAGAGAGGCGCATGAAGTTCTTGCAATAGCAATGAATAGAATTGGAGGCAAAAGTAATAGTGGTGAAGGAGGAGAAGATCCCGCTAGATTCAATATCCTTGAAGATGTTGATGAAAATAATCAGTCAAAGACCTTACCCAATATCAAAGGACTTTTAAATGGAGATACCGCTTGTTCTGCAATTAAACAAATTGCATCTGGCCGTTTTGGTGTAACCCCTGAATATTTAACTAGCGGAAAGCAATTAGAAATCAAAGTAGCCCAAGGAGCAAAACCTGGAGAAGGAGGACAATTACCAGGACCAAAGGTTGATGAATACATAGCCAAGCTTCGCAATAGCAAGCCAGGTGTAGCTCTTATTTCGCCTCCTCCTCATCATGATATTTACTCCATAGAAGACCTAGCCCAACTTATTCACGACCTTCATCAAATAAATCCAACTGCAAAAGTGAGTGTGAAATTAGTTGCTGAAATAGGCATTGGCACAATTGCAGGGGGAGTAGCCAAAGCAAATGCTGATGTAATCCAGATTTCAGGACATGATGGGGGAACGGGTGCCTCGCCACTGAGTTCAATTAAACACGCTGGTTTGCCATGGGAGCTTGGATTAACTGAAGTTCATAGATCTTTATTAGAAAATGGTCTGCGCAAAAGGGTTTTGTTAAGAGCAGATGGAGGTTTAAAAACAGGTTGGGATGTCCTTATTGCGGCTCTACTTGGAGCAGAAGAATATGGTTTTGGAACAATCGCAATGATCGCTGAAGGTTGCATCATGGCGAGGATTTGCCATACAAATAAATGTCCAGTCGGTGTTGCAACTCAACAAGAAGGCTTAAGAAAAAGATTCCCAGGTTTACCAGAACATGTGGTGAACTTCTTTATCTTCGTAGCGGAGGAAGTGAGGCAATTAATGAGTCAAGTTGGTGTAGCAAAAGTCGAGGATCTTATTGGAAGAACAGATTTATTAATTCCAAGGAACCTAGAACTAACAAAAACAAAAGAGGTCGACCTTTCTAGCCTTCTCAAACCTTTAGAGAACTCAAAAGATCGTTCATGGTTGAGCCACGAAATAGATGCTCATACCAATGGAGAAGTTCTTGAGAATGCTCTTCTCAAAGATGAAGAAATTTCCAATGCAATTAAGACTCAGGAAAGCATTACTAAAGAAATCTCAATAGTTAACACCGACAGAAGTGTTTGTGCACGTATCTCTGGTGTAATAGCTAAAGAATATGGAAATAAAGGTTTTAAAGGGAATTTAAATTTGATGTTTAAAGGTTCAGCGGGGCAAAGTTTTGGAGCCTTTATCTTAAAAGGAATGAATATTTCTTTAGTAGGAGAAGCCAATGATTATGTAGGCAAAGGCATTAACGGAGGCTCCATTACAGTTGTTCCTGAAATCATCAATCACGAATCTAACGCACAGGTAATACTTGGAAATACATGTTTGTATGGAGCAACGGGTGGAAAATTATTCGCCCTTGGAATAGCAGGGGAACGTTTTGGTGTTCGCAATAGTGGTGCTCATGCTGTTATCGAAGGAGCGGGGGACCATTGTTGCGAATATATGACTGGGGGAGTGGTTGTTGTTCTAGGAAAAACCGGAAGAAATATTGGAGCAGGGATGACTGGAGGAATAGCATTTATTCTTGACCAAAAAAGTGAACTTGACTTAAGAGTAAATAATGAAATTGTTGAGGTCTATAATCTAACTTCAACGAACCAAGAGCAATTTTTAAAGGACCTAATTATTGAGCATCTTCAGAAAACTAAAAGTCCCGTAGCAAACACAATTCTCTCAGATTGGTCTTCGTGGAAAAAGTTATTTAAGATAGTAGTTCCTCCAAGCGAAAAAAATAAATTAGGTATTCAGGAAGCACTGGAGAAAGCGACATTGTAGACAGAGAGAATGCCTATATTTATTAAGACAGAAAAATTTAAAAAGGAAACTTTAGAATTATCAAATAGTGAAAGAAAAAACTTCTTATTAATGCATGAAGAATGGGTGAAAAAGATGAGTCAATTCGGCCATTTCATCCGCAGCGGATATTTAATAAATGAAAAAAAGATGCCAGGTGGTGGGGGTTTATTAATCCTTGAAGCAAAGGATTATTTAACAGCAAAAAAGATCATAGAAAATGATCCCATGATTAAAAATAATTTAGTTACCTGGGATCTTCAAGAATGGATATCAATTGATAAAAGTCAACCAAAGTTTTCAAATCATCTTGGATGAGACATCATTAATTTTTTAACTTCTCCCGCGTGATAACTACTTCTAGTTAATGGTGAACTTATTACCTGCAAAAATCCTAATTTATTTTCTCCCTCAATACGGTAACTATCAAATTGAGAAGGAGATACAAATCTATTAACAGGTAAATGTTTTGGGCCTGGTGATAAATATTGACCAATAGTTACGATATCAACTTTATTTATATGCAGATCAGAAAGAACACTCAAAATCTCTTCATCTGTTTCCCCTAATCCAGCCATTAAGCCAGATTTCGTATACACTCTTGGCCAACCTTCACGAACTCTTTTTAATAATTCCAAAGACCTTTCATATATCCCTTGAGGTCTGACTCTTGGATATAGCCTTGGAACAGTCTCGATATTGTGATTTAGTACATTTGGAGCGGCATCCAAAATAACTTTTAAAGCATCCCAATTACCGCAAAGATCTGGAATTAAAACTTCAATAGAAGTAAATGGGGATCTGCTTTGAACAGCCTTAATACATTTCAAAAATTGACTGGCTCCACCATCTTCCAAGTCATCTCGATTGACGGAAGTTATAACGACATGAGTCAAGCCCATCCTGTAAACAGCTTCACCTAAACGATCAGGTTCTGATGGATCTAAAAGCCTTTTGGAGTTATCAAATGAGATATCACAATAAGGGCATTTCCGAGTGCAAGCAGGGCCCATGATTAAAAAAGTAGCAGTACCCCCTGCAAAACATTCTCCGATGTTTGGACAACTTGCTTCCTGACAAACTGTATTGAGTTTTAAATCAACTAATAGATCAGCAACATTGCCAATCCTCTCTTGCTGTGGTGCCTTAACACGTAACCAGTCTGGTTTAAGCAAAGCTCTTTTTATAACAAACTAACTTTAGAAAGAATTTCCAGATTGACTTGATTTTTTAACTTCTTCTCAAGTTAATTACAAAAAACAAGCTAAAAACAAAGTATTTGACTTTTTGGTTTAAAAGAATATAAAAATTTAATCAAGGGAATAGCCTCTGGGTGTTAAAAATTTATTGTTTTTGATAACACTCTGACTATTACCAATAACCAGAATCGTAAGCATATCGACCTGATCAAATGGCAAAGTTTCGAGAGTATGTAGTTCTATACTTTCCTCTGGCCTCCCAAGCTGCCTAGCAATAGCAACAGGTGTGCTTGGTTTGCGAAATTCAAGTAATAAATCAACTGTCTTTTTCAGCTGCCAATAACGTTTGATTGATTTTGGGTTGAATATTGCAAGAACAAAGTCACCAATAGCTGCACTTTTGATTCTCTTCTCAATTTGATTCCAAGGAGTCAAAAGATCACTTAATGAGATGGAGCAAAAATCGTGCATAAAAGGAGCTCCTAGTTTTGCAGCAGCCATTTGGAAAGAACTAATACCTGGATGAACTTGAAATAAAGGTCTTGAATCAACCCTTTCATTTAGCCAAAGTTCAAGCGCCAATCCTGCCATTCCATAAATTCCACTGTCTCCAGAAGAAACCAAAGCAACCTTTACTCCCTGTTTCGCAAGATCAAGAGCATGATGACAACGATCTTTTTCAAAAGTTAATTCTGAATCGATCCGAACCTGATCATGACCTCGTATAGCTTCCAAATAATTTAAGTAAGGGCCATAACCAATCCAAACAGCACATCTAGTCAAAACTTGGCGTGAGTCAGAAGTAAGCATTTCTAATTTTCCAGGCCCACTACCAATTAAATGCAATTCACCTTTATGGGGAGCAAAAGGTTTATCAAGCTCTACCAATGCAATAGTTACAGCACCAAATTCATCCTCTTTGGCGTAATGGATTTGTTTTTCTTGTATTAACCTTCCACTCTCTGCTCCCTGGGAAATTGCTGCCGCCTCAGCTACTGAGGGGGTTCCCATTTCTTTTAAAACCACATTTGAGGGAGTAGGGACCTTTACTTTTGAAAGTTCAAGAGCACTAAAAAAATAAATTGGCCATTCATTTTTTTTTGATAAATTCAATAATCCAATTTCATCATTTTTTTTATCAATCGTTGCAATACAAGCGATTGAAAGAAGTGACAAACCTTTTTCAGCAAAAGACTCATTAATTGCTCTTTTAATCAATTTTTCATCAGTATTTCTCTCGCAACCAATTCCGATAATTATTGATGATGGATGCCATGAACATATGCTTTTTTTCTCTTGACCTATATATAAGTCGACATTTTTAGAAGATATCTGATCATTTTTTTCTAAAAAAGAAAAATTTGAGCAAGCTTTCAACTTGTGCCATAGTTTCGAGCCTTTAGATTGAAAAACAACATTTTTTCGCCCTCTAGCTTGTTTAATCATTAAATTTCGCCAATCAACATTATCTCCTCCTCTTTCCCAACCCCAACCTTTGCCAAAACAATCCAGTGATATTTTTCTTTCAATAAATGAATCTGAGGTAAAAATCGGTTCTGCTTCTAAAGCTGCTGATAATTCATTTGCAAACATATCTCCACCTTGTTTATGGCCTCCCAATAAAGGAATAATTTTTTTAGCTTTTGAATCCATAACCAGTATCGCTGGATCATTTTCCTTAGAACTGACGAAAGGAGAAATGAGCCTAACTACTGCTCCGATTGAACCTATAAAAATTAATTTATTGTTTTTGTGCCAGTGATCTTTTAAAAAAGCTTTAGGCATTGATTGAATCAAACCTGAAGCTTTTTCTTCGAATAAAAAATCTGATCTATCCGACATGAAAATGTGATCAACATGATTAGATGCCTTTAATCTTTCGAGCAAAGGCAAAGAACTCAAAGAAAATCCAAATGCAATTCTTTTTGGAGTATTAACTAAAGGTTTTTCCAGAACGAAAATAAGAAACAGCTTTATTTTGATGCATTTCAATAAAATGCCATAAAAAAGATTCGCTAATGATTAAAAAAACAATTTTCAAAATGCATCAAACAAGAGTATATTTGCCTATGAATAAGCACTTAAAGAGAGCCTAGTAAGCGAAAAACGTTACGATAACTAGGATAAATAGCTATTTGGACGAATCTTAATTTAAGATATCTATCACCAAAACTACTATTTGAAATTTGATTGATTCTTTATCTCACCTCTTAAAAAATTGAGGTTGAGCAAAGTTTCGAATTGACACAAAAATAAAAGTGTAGAACATTTGTTACACGTGACCGTAGTAACTGAATCTCTGTTTTATGATTGTGACATAACTAAAGATCACAAATTCAATTACCTTTCAAGGTAGGTCTTGAATTCCTAAATCTATCCACGGAACTAGCTTTTTTTCATTAGTTTTTCCTTCTAGATTTAACAACTAATCTGAAAAGATTACCCACCCACCTCGATCACATTCCTAAAGGAATCACTCGATGACCATAAGCCCCCCAGAAAGAGAACAAAAAAAAGAACCAGTTCTCGATAAACCTATCGAAACTGATGCAATCCCTGTAGATTTTTCCAAGCTTGATAAGCCTGGTTTTTGGTCTAAAACCCTTGCCAAGGGTCCAAAAACTACCACTTGGATATGGAATCTTCATGCTGATGCGCATGATTTTGATACCCACGTTGGAGATCTACAAGAGACTAGTAGAAAGGTCTTTTCAGCTCACTTTGGACATTTAGCAGTCATCTTTATTTGGATGAGTGCTGCTTTTTTCCATGGAGCTCGCTTTTCCAATTATTCAGGCTGGCTAGCCGACCCAACTCATGTAAAGCCTGGAGCGCAGGTTGTTTGGCCAATAGTTGGTCAAGAAATGCTTAATGCTGATTTGGGTGGTAATTATCACGGAATACAGATCACATCAGGAATCTTTCAGATGTGGAGAGGCTGGGGTATTACTAACGAAACAGAGTTAATGGCTCTAGCTATTGGTGCTTTGCTAATGGCTGCCATTATGCTTCACGGGGGCATATATCACTACCACAAAGCTGCTCCTAAGCTCGATTGGTTCAGAAATCTTGAATCAATGCTCAATCACCACATAGCTGGTCTTGTTGGTTTAGGTTCAATTGCTTGGGCTGGACATTGCATTCACATTGGTGCACCAACTGCAGCGATCATGGATGCAATTGATGCCGGGAAGCCCCTGATTATCGATGGCATTCCTATTGCTTCAATTGCTGATATGCCTCTGCCCCACGAGCTTTGCAACCCTGCTATTGCTAGTCAAATATTCCCTGGTCTAGCTGGAAGAACAGTTGAAAATTTCTTTACTACTAATTGGTGGGCGTTCAGTGATTTTTTAACTTTCAAAGGTGGTTTAAATCCAGTTACTGGTAGCTTATGGATGACAGATATTTCTCATCATCATTTAGCTTTTGGAGTACTAGCTGTATTTGGTGGACATGTTTATAGAACAATGTTTGGCATTGGCCATAGCCTCAAAGAGATATTAGATAATCATGCTGGAGATCCAATTCTTTTCCCTGCTCCAAATGGTCACAAGGGCATTTATGAGTTTTTAGCTAATAGTTGGCATGCTCAGCTTGGCTTAAACCTTGCAATGATTGGCTCATTGAGCATAATTATTTCTCATCACATGTATGCGATGCCTCCATATCCTTACTTGTCGATTGATTATCCAACTGTTTTAGGTCTCTTTACTCATCATATGTGGATTGGAGGCTTATTCATAGTTGGTGCTGCAGCTCATTCTGCTATTGCAATGGTAAGAGACTATGATCCAGCTCTTCATATTGATAATGTTCTCGATAGAGTTCTAAAAGCTAGAGATGCACTAATAAGTCATCTTAATTGGGCTTGCATGTTCTTAGGTTTCCATAGCTTCGGTTTATATATTCATAACGATGTAATGAGAGCACTGGGAAGACCTGCAGATATGTTTAGTGATACAGGAATCCAACTTCAACCTGTATTTGCTCAATGGATTCAAAATATTCATCATTCAGCTGCTGGATCGACAACTCTCGCAGGGGCAAATGTAAATCTTCAAAGTGGATTAGTGAGTGAAGTTTTCAATGGTTCTGTAAGTCAAGTAGGGGGGAAAATTGGAATTGCCCCTATTCCATTAGGGACTGCAGATTTCATGATTCACCATATTCATGCATTTACTATTCACGTAACACTTTTAATTCTTCTAAAAGGTGTCTTATTTGCTAGAAGCTCCAGACTGATACCTGACAAAGCAAATCTTGGTTTTAGGTTCCCTTGCGATGGTCCAGGAAGAGGAGGCACATGCCAAGTATCTGCTTGGGATCATGTTTTCCTTGGTTTATTTTGGATGTACAACGGACTTTCAGTTGTTATCTTCCATTTCTCATGGAAAATGCAAAGTGATGTTTGGGGCTTGACTGGAGGCAATTTCGCTCAAAGCTCCATAACAATTAACGGATGGCTAAGAGATTTCCTATGGGCACAATCTTCTCAAGTCCTTACAAGCTATGGTCAACCTATAAGTATGTATGGATTGATGTTCCTTGGAGCACATTTTGTATGGGCATTTAGTCTCATGTTCTTATTCAGTGGTCGTGGCTACTGGCAAGAATTATTTGAGTCAATAGTCTGGGCTCATAATAAACTTAAATTAGCCCCCACTATTCAACCAAGGGCTTTATCAATTACTCAAGGTCGTGCGGTTGGAGCAGCTCATTTCCTTCTTGGAGGAATAGCTACTACATGGGCCTTCTTCCATGCTCGCTTAATAGGTCTCGGCTGACCCTTTCTGATTTCTTAAAAAATGGCAACTAAATTTCCATCTTTCAATCAGGGTCTTGCTCAAGACCCCACAACCAGAAGAATCTGGTACGGAATAGCTACTGCTCATGATTTTGAAAGTCATGATGGTATGACTGAAGAGCAGTTATATCAAAAGCTTTTCTCTACACATTTTGGACATCTAGCAGTAATCGGTCTTTGGGTTGCTGGAAACCTTTTTCACATAGCTTGGCAAGGCAACTTTGAACAATGGGTTCTAGATCCACTTCATACTCGGCCAATTGCTCATGCAATTTGGGATCCACATTTTGGTCCAGGTCTTACTGAAGCATTAACACAAGCTGGAGCAACATCTCCTGTAAATATTGCTTATTCGGGCTTATATCATTGGTGGTACACAATTGGTATGAGAACTAATGAACAACTTTTTCAAGGTGCAATATTTATAAACATTCTTGTTTGCTGGTTGCTATTTGCAGGATGGTTACATCTTCAACCAAAGTACAGACCATCTTTAGCATGGTTCAAGAATGCAGAATCTCAATTAAACCATCATTTATCTGTTCTTTTTGGATTCAGTAGCATTGCTTGGACTGGTCATTTAATTCATGTTGCAATACCTGAATCAAGGGGTATACATGTTGGCTGGGATAATTGGCTAACTGTTATGCCTCATCCGGAAGGGTTAACTCCATTCTTTTCAGGAAATTGGGGAGCTTATGCTCAAAATCCTGATTCTCTTAATGCAGTTTTTGGAACCTCTGAAGGAGCTGGAACAGCTATATTTACCTTCTTAGGAGGTCTTCATCCTCAAAGTGAATCACTATGGCTAACTGATATAGCTCACCATCATTTAGCCATAGGTGTTGTATTTATAATTGCTGGTCATATGTACAGAACCAATTTTGGAATAGGTCATAGTCTTAAAGAAATTGTTGAAGCACATAATACAAGTCATCCAAAAGATCCACATAAAGGTTATTTCGGTATAAAGCATAACGGTCTTTTCGAGACAGTTAATAACTCACTTCATTTTCAACTTGGTCTTGCTCTTGCATCTCTAGGTGTGGCTTGCAGCCTAGTTGCTCAGCATATGGGTGCACTACCTTCATATGCATTTATCGCAAGGGATTACACTACTCAATCAGCCCTATATACCCATCATCAATACATAGCGATGTTTTTGATGGTTGGTGCTTTCTCACATGGAGCAATTTTCTTTGTTAGAGATTACGATCCAGTACTAAATAGAGATAATGTTTTAGCAAGAATTCTTAGCACTAAGGAAGCATTGATTAGTCACTTAAGCTGGGTAACTATGCTTCTTGGCTTTCATACTCTTGGAATTTACGTTCACAATGATGTAGTTGTAGCTTTTGGAACTCCAGAAAAACAAATTCTAATTGAACCTGTTTTCGCTCAGTTCGCTCAAGCTGCAAGTGGAAAGATGATGTATGGCTTTAATGCTTTACTAGCTAATTCCGCAAGCTCAGCCTCAATAGCAGCAAGCTCCATGCCAGGAAACCATTACTGGCTTGATATGATTAATAGACCTGATGCGCTAACGAATTTCCTACCTATAGGACCCGCAGATTTCCTTGTTCATCATGCTATTGCACTAGGACTTCATACAACTGCTTTGATTCTTATAAAAGGTGCCCTCGATGCAAGAGGAACTAAATTAATTCCAGACAAAAAAGATTTGGGATTTGCTTTCCCTTGTGATGGACCTGGTCGCGGAGGTACATGTGATAGCTCTTCTTGGGACGCTACTTATTTAGCAATGTTCTGGGCTTTAAATACAATTGCTTGGATAACTTTTTATTGGCATTGGAAGCATTTGGCAATTTGGATGGGCAATACGGCTCAATTCAATGAATCCGGCACCTATTTAATGGGCTGGTTTAGAGATTATCTGTGGCTTAATAGCTCTCAGTTAATCAATGGCTATAACCCCTTTGGAGTCAATGCTTTATCACCATGGGCTTGGATGTTCTTATTTGGTCATCTAATATGGGCTACTGGATTTATGTTCCTCATATCTTGGAGAGGTTATTGGCAAGAACTTATTGAGACTCTAGTTTGGGCTCATCAAAGAACACCAATAGCTAACCTAGTCGGATGGAGAGATAAGCCAGTTGCATTGTCAATTGTTCAAGCCCGTTTGGTTGGTCTATCTCATTTCACTTTTGGAAACTTTATAACCTTTGGTGCTTTTGTTATAGCCTCAACTTCAGGTAAGTTTGGCTAACACTTTATACAATTTCAAAAAAAAAGAACACTATCTATTAGGTAGTGTTCTTTTTTTTGAGAATTAATATTACTAGGTTAAATTTAGCTAGTTATTAAAAAAACAAAAAGTATCGATTTAATCGTAAAAAGACATATAAAAAAAAGCTAAATTTAAAAGAACATATATTTGCTTTGAGTTTTTATTCCTATTATTGAAGTTAATTTAATAATAGAAATAAAAAAGCCCTATTTAATAATAGGGCTTTTTTATTAAAACTTCTTCTAGGTAAAATTTTTAGGCTCCTAATAAATGATATTCTTTGATCAGAGGAAGGACAGTATCTAAATGCAAAGTACCAATAAGCAACCAAGCAAAAACAACACCTCCAGTACCTCCTAACCAAAAACCATTTGTAAAATCAGTCCATCCTGATCTTGTAAATAGGTCAGCAGGAGGATTCATAACAGTTGCATCCGGTGGTTGAACATTAGGGGACTTACCGGGTGCGTTATAAAGGATAAAAAGTGCTGTTAATATTTGAATAGCTCCAACTCCACCGAGCAATCCTGCTGTCAAAGCAAAATCAGTATTTCGAAGAGGTCCAGTCATAGAAAAAGGGCCAAATAGTAAATAGCCAAAAATTGCTCCTGTTTCAAGGCCTCTAAAATTTGGAGACAAGCCCTCTCTATATACTGGCAAATTATTAATAACCATCCTTGTAAACCAACCACTGTTAACCGGGGTTTGAAGATTACCAACCGTTGGATCTTGAACTGTTTTGACAGCCCATTTCTGCATAAGTGTTTCTTTAGATTCAGTCATAGGAGTAAGCTAACGTTGACAAAATAAAATTTAAAAATTATTCAGTTGCAGTTATATATCGTCCAAGCATCACTATCGATACTGCAGGAATCATAATTCCTACAAGAGGAACAAGAATACTTGGAAGCAAATTCGTAGCAAGTTCGCTAGTCATTACTTTTTTAAATAAATCAATTATATTCTACTGAATTCTTTTCTTCTTAAGTGAAGTAAATACCATTGATGACATAAAAGTTTAATCCCTTTATCTTATTAAAATAGAATCAATACTCAAAAATTCTTCATAATGAATCAAGTTTTTGCAGGTGGTTTAGCTCTAATTATTGCTTTAATCCTTTGGAGTTCAAAAAAACAATCCAAGGCATCAGCTTTTTTCAGATCTCAAAAGGATTCCTTTTCAAAGGCGGTGTTAGCATCATCCGAGTTGATCATCGATAAGAGTTTACAAAATCAAAAATCAACAACATTGAATAACAAAAATACGAAGCCTTTTTCACAGCCAACTTCACTTAATTCAATAGAAACAAAAAAACAATTAACTAAATTAATCTCTAGCAACCCAAGTGATCGACTATTAGCCATTCAAATTGCTAGTCAATGGGATAACAAGAAAGCATTGCCATTTTTAAGAAGAGGATTAAAAGATTCTGACAGTAGCGTTGTTATTGCATCTGCTGCTGGCATTTCATCTTATAAAGGAAAAACTATTGATATAGATAAAAATTCTCAAGATTCTCGTCCTCCTCGAAATGTCTCTCGAATGCGATAAATTGGTCTATTTTGACTTTCATGATAAGTGCGGATCTGAAGTTCTCCAAGCAATCCAAACCCAAAAAGTTGAACTCCAGTCACTGCAAGAAGCAAAGCAAAAATAAGTAAAGGTCTATTCCCTATATCTTCTCCTAAAAGTTTGATGGTTAATAAGTAAAAACTTGTTATGAAGCTCCCAATAATTGCAAGAATTCCACCAAAACCAAAAACATACATAGGTCTAGTTAAAAATCTATTCATAAACCAAACAGTCAACAAGTCCATTAAAACTCTAAAAGTTCTATCTATTCCATACTTACTAGATCCATATTGACGAGGTCTATGATTTACTTTGACTTCCGTAATCCTAGCTCCTTCAATATTTGCGAGAACAGGCAAAAACCTATGCAATTCTCCATACAATCTCATATCAGTCAGTACTTCTTTCCTATAAGCCTTTAAAGAACATCCATAATCATTAAGTCTAACACCAGTAACTTTCCCGATTAACCGGTTAGCAATTTTTGATGGAAGCTTCCTACTTATAGCAGCATCTTGCCTTCGATATCTCCATCCACTTACAAGATCATATCCATCCCTAATCTTATTAACTAATAAAGGAATATCTTTAGGGTCATTTTGCAAATCACCATCAAGTGTGACGACTATCTCACCAGAAGAAATATCAAATCCTGCTGCCATAGCTGCAGTCTGTCCATAGTTTTTACGTAGAAGAACTCCAACTAATTCTGGTATCTCAAAGCTTAGTTTTCTAATTACTTCTGCGCTGTCGTCTGAGGAACCATCATTTACTAAAACTAATTCAAAAGTTTCTTCCATAGGCTCTAAAACTTCTAATAACTGATTAACCAAAAAAGGAAGACTTTCTTCTTCGTTATAGATAGGAACAACTATTGATAAGGTGACATTAGAATTCATTCAAAACTCCTCATAATGGTGAATTAATCTTCTTTAGAGTTTTCACTCTGATAACAAGACATCACTCTTCCAGCAGATCTAAATTTAGATCTATAAAAAGAAGCAATTTTTCCAAGGTTCGGTTTAAATAAACCGTCAATCTCTATTCCATTATGCCCATCACTTACCCCAGAACTGTGTATATAAAAACCATTCTCAATATGTAATCCCACATGTGTACATTTTTCAGAAGATCCAAAGAAAAGCAAATCACCAGGTATTAATTTTTCACCTAAAGTTTCAATATCCAATCCTACATTTTTACAAAATTTTTCCTGCTGATAAGCATCTCTTGGTATCCAAATACCTGAACTTGCAAAAGCAGATTGAACCAAACCAGAGCAATCAAAATTTGGACCTATAGTTCCACCCCACAAATACTCATTATTATTTTTTTTCGCAGCCTTAGTCCAAGACAAAATCCTTGGTATCTTAGAAATAATTTTCTCTTCAGTGAAAAATTCAAATTCCCAGGATTCTATTTTTGAAGCTTGAAGAATTAATTCAGAGAATCTAAACCAACAAATATAGTCATCTTCCAAAAGACGAACTTTAACTCTATCGATAATTTCTTTATTTTTATAATTGCATTTAACACAATCAATTAATTGAAAACTCCTACCAATACTTGCTTGAGTAACTAATTCATCACTATTTGGACTTTTAAATCCATCAATATTTACTCTGAGTTTCCATAAACTTCCCAAAACAAATGAAGCTTTAGTTAGCAAAACCTCTAAGGTCATATTGAATTCTTCTCGAGCGCTATGGCGTTCTACCGACAAGACCCTGAGATGGCATATTGCCTGAAAGGTCTCCTCGATAGATTTGAAAAAGAAGGTCGTCCAAACCTTCAAGAAAACATTGCACTAACATGCATCCGCTATGACAAGCAAAGTCCATCGACATATGGTGGATATGGAACAGGGTGGAATTCAAACAGAAATTTTTATCCTGCAAGCGTTGTAAAGATAGTTTATGCATTAGCGACTCAGGTATGGCTTCAACAAGATTTAATTGTTGACTCAGAAGAGCTTAGAAGAGCATTACATGAAATGATCGCAAACTCTAATAATGACGCCACAAGTTATATTTTAGATCTTTTAACAGGTACAACAAGTGGTCCATCTCTTAATGAATCCAACTATCAAGGATGGAAAATCCAAAGACAATTAATCAACACCTGGCTCAATGATCTTGGATGGCCTGAAATACAAAATTGGAACTGTAGTCAAAAAACTTGGAATGAAGGTCCTTTTGGAAGAGAAAAAGACTTTTATGGAGAAAATAATGAGAATCGAAACAGTATGACAACAGACGGAAGTGCCAGAATTTTTGAATCATTAATGACTAAAGAGATGCTTACAAAAGAAGCAAGTGAAAAATTTATACAAAATTTCCTTCGATCACTCGATCCAGTTATTCGCAAGAAAGATTTAAATAATCAAGTAGATGGTTTTTTAGGCGAAGGTCTTCCTTATGCTTCAAAACTATGGAGCAAGGCAGGTCTAATGAGTGAGGTTCGCCACGATGTCGCATGGTGGGAAGCACCCAATAAAAATCCTATGCTTGTTGCTGTTTTTACTATTGGGGAAAACTTAGTGAAAGATAGATTTCTACTTCCTGCTTTGGGAAGTGAGTTAAATAAATTAGCTATCTAGCAATTAGTAAGATACCTGCAAATAAAATAGAACCCACAATGAATCCCACCCCTAAAAGAACAGCAATTATTGGGGTATTCAAATAAACAGATATTGTTGCGAGTTGATTACCCTTAGCGTCTGTCACCTTAAAAACTCCTAAAAAATATTTTTTATTAAAACATCTAAACATCCCATTGAACTAAAAAGGTAGAAGAGAGAAAAAAATTTATAAAAAACTTATTTATTTCTTATTTTTTCAAATAAACTCAAAAAAAGTTAGATTTAGATTTCTTTGTAATTGAAATGGAGATGTCATTTTTAATTTCTATTTTTTCCAATTGCTGTTCCTCAAATTCAGATATTTGATCTTTAGCCATATTATCTTCTGATTTTAATGAATCTTCTTTATCTGATAAATCTTCAGTTAATATATTTATTTCTTCTGTTGGAAAATCTTCTTCACTTTTGGAATTGAAATTAATATCAATAATTTGATTGTCCTCAGAGATTATATTTGATTTTTTTGTATCTATTTGAACTAGTTTATCTTTGAAAGCGACAGAAATTGATCCTAGATTAAAGTTAAGTTTAGCCCCCTTTATAGTAGTCAGAACAACTAGTGAAGATACAATTACTATAATTAAGAAATTAGATATTAATCTTTGAATAGGGGGCCATAATAATGTTATTTTTGCTGCCTCTTTTTGTTTAGATAAGGCGCTAGAAGATTTACCAAATTCTAAAAATATATCTTGATTAACCCAGCCTTTATTTGCTTTGTTATAAGGAGATTCACTTTTAGTGAATTCAAGAATTTCTTGTAATCGATCTTTAAACACAATTTAATGTCTTTTGGGAAAAGTTAAAAACGCAAACATAGCAGAAACTCATGATCAAAAACTTAATTTGGATAAGATTTTTGAAAATTGAATTAGCCAGAAATAAATACCATTGCAGAGACAAGAAAAGCAGAAGCCAATATACCTACAGCAACTATTCCAACAATTTTACCTGTATCTAAAGAGACTGAAACTGTTAACAGTTCAGTCCTGGAGTCACGCTTTTTCTGAGGATCAAGTTGGTTTACTGAAATAGCTTTCTTACCTGCAGCTGCTTTCTTTTCTGCAGCAGCTTTCTTCTCTGCAGCAGCTTTCTTCTCTGCAGCAGCCTTCTTCTCTGCAGCAGCTTTCTTCTCTGCAGCAGCTTTCTTTTCTGCAGCAGCTTTCTTCTCTGCAGCAGCCTTCTTCTCTGCAGCAGCTTTCTTCTCTGCAGCTGCTTTCTTCTCTGCAGCAGCCTTCTTATCTGCAGCAGCTTTCTTCTCTGCCTGAGCTTTCTTTTCTGCAGCAGCTTTCTTATCTGCAGCAGCCTTCTTATCTGCAGCAGCTTTCTTTTCTGCAGCTGCTTTCTTCTCTGCAGCAGCCTTCTTCTCTGCAGCAGCCTTCTTATCTGCAGCTGCTTTCTTCTCTGCAGCAGCCTTCTTATCTGCAGCAGCTTTCTTCTCTGCTAGGGCTTTCTTTTCTGCCTGAGCTTTCTTTTCTGCAGCTGCTTTCTTCTCTGCAGCAGCCTTCTTCTCTGCAGCAGCTTTCTTTTCTGCAGCTGCTTTCTTCTCTGCAGCAGCCTTCTTATCTGCAGCAGCTTTCTTATCTGCTAGGGCTTTCTTTTCTGCCTGAGCTTTCTTTTCTGCAGCAGCTTTCTTATCTGCAGCAGCTTTCTTCTCTGCAGCAGCTTTCTTATCTGCTATGGCTTTCTTTTCTGCAGCAGCTTTCTTTTCTGCTAAGGCTTTCTTTTCTGCCTGAGCTGTTTTCGCTTGCACTTTAAATCCAAAATTTTGCCTATTCAAGCATCCTGATCACAATGATTTTAAAAAAATTGGCTAGTTGAAATGAAGTAATGCAATAGATTTCTTTTCTTTTGAATTCATAACGATCTTTTGCTGCTAATAAGAGCTAAGAGAAAGGATTTTGAGTGACAACAAGTGAACTATGGTAAAAGCAGCATGACGCAAGGTGATGGGATTTTAGAGTTATTCCACCCAACAAAAAACTGAACTGTATGCAACAGCATGGACACTCCTGAATTAATCACTTTCGTTATATCTAGTCACTGAAAGGCTTTTTAGTCCTTGTAAAGCATGCTGAACCAAATTAAGGACGGAGAGGGAGGGATTCGAACCCTCGACAGAAGTTACCTCCTGTAACTCCTTAGCAGGGAGCCGCTTTCAACCACTCAGCCACCTCTCCATTACCAATACATTATCAAGTCAAAGCTCAAAAAAATTGTATTGTGATCCTCTACAAATTTTATATGACCACTCTAGGAAGTCTATTTCTGAAACTGCAAAGAACTTCCCATGGAATTGATCCTGACAAATCGCACCAAATTTGAGGAGATATGCAAACCTCACCATCAGTTCCAAGAAGGGTGAAAACCTGACCAGTTTTAATATCTGGTTTATCAGTTATGTCAAAAACCATTTGATCCATTGCAATTGCACCCACTTGGGGAACCAACACTCCATCTATTGAGGCTGAAATCTTCCCCGAGAGTGTCCGGCTTACACCATCTGCATAGCCAATAGCAACTACAGCAAGTTTACTGTTCCTTTTGGTTTTAAACATATGTCCATAGCCCACTCCTATCCCTTTTTCAACATCCCTAATCAAAGTAACTCGGGCCTTAACTTTCAAGACTGGAGTAAGATTCAAATCAGACTCGATATCTTTTACGGGAAAGTAACCATACAAGCTAAGTCCAACTCGAACCATATCAAAATGAAGACGAGTATCTGAAAGTGTCCCCGCAGAATTAGCAAGGTGGGTGCATAAAAGCTTATTTCTTTTGCCTAAATCCTTTAAAACCTTCTCAAATCTATTTAACTGAATCTGAGTGAAACTTTTTTGAGTACTATTTTGTAGATCTTGATCAGCAATTGCTAGATGACTGTATATACCTTCCAAGGATATATTTTCTAAACAATCAATCTTAGTAATTAATTCTTCAACTTGACTGCAATCACAGCCAAGTCTAGTCATACCTGTGTCAACTTTTAAATGAATAGCAAATCTTTTATTCTTATTTTCTGCTATATTATTACAAATTATTGCCTCACGAATGCCGCTGATCGTAGGAATAAGATCCCAGCAAAAAGAAGAATAAAGTTCTTCTGCATTTATTAGATTTCCAAGAATCAATATTTGACACCTCAAGCCAGCATTCCTTAATTGAATACCCTCCTCTAATGTTGCTACTCCGAGACTATCAGCACCTCCAATTAAAGCAGCTTTTGCAACAGTCTCTGCACCATGTCCATATCCATCAGCTTTTACTACTGCCATTAACAAACAATCTTTACCAATAAAGTTTTTCAAAACCCTTGAATTATTTTCTATACCTTTAGAGTCAATCTCTACCCATGCACGACTTCGAGGATCGGGGCTCATTACATTTTGAGTTATCCCTTCAAAAGGGAAAGATCTTTCTCTTTTATTGATCTTTGACATACTCGACATGTAATCAATGTAATAAGGGAAACTGCAACAAGGTTCCAATACCACTAGCATGCCGCTTAAATAGCTTGCTTGCATGGGTCAAGTTCTTGTTTTAAATGCTTCTTATGAGCCATTGAACATCACTTCATGGCGTCGTGCGACTGTTTTAATGCTTAAAGGCAAAGCCGAAAGTCTAGAAGAAGATGCTTCACACAATCTTAGGCAAGATGTCAAAGCCCCTACGGTAATTAGATTAAGACAATTTATTAGAGTTCCATATCGTGATATACCTCTTTCTAGAAAAAATATATTTCAAAGAGATGATAACTGTTGTCAATATTGTGGTCAAAAAAATAAGAAACTTTCAATTGACCATGTTTTACCCCGTAGTAGAGGTGGAACCGACAATTGGGAGAATGTGATTACTGCGTGTCTCCAATGCAACGTAATGAAGGGCAATAGAACTCCAGACGAAGCAAAGATGCCATTAAAAACAAAACCTTACAAACCTCTAAATAACATGAGTTTTGAAACCACAAAACAAATTCATTCTGGTCGCCATAAAGAATGGAGTAAATATGTAATTGGATGGGTAGCCTAGCTTCGCTTAATCTTCAGATTGATTACTCATCTCTTCCATTTGCCTTTTTTGTTCTTCTGCAATACATGCGTCAATAACATCTTCCAATTGACCTGCTAGAACTTGCTCGAGGGGAAAATTTATTCCTAATCGATGATCGGTGGTTCGATTATCTTTGTAGTTGTATGTCCGAATTTTCTCACTTCTATCACCTGTACCAACTTGAGACAATCGAGCAGATCTTTCTTTTGCATTAGCTTCTGCTATTTCTAATTCTAATAATTTAGCTCTTAAAATCTCCATTGCTCTTTCTCTATTTTGTAATTGAGAACGCTCCTGCGTACAAAAAACTCTTATGCCTGTGGGTTTATGAAATAAATCAATAGCTGTTTCTACTTTATTTACATTTTGCCCACCAGCACCACCTGATCTTGCCGTACTAATTTCTAAGTCAGTAGATTCTATTTTTACTTCCACTGGATCAGCCTCTGGCATTACAGCAACAGTTGCAGTAGAGGTATGAACTCGCCCTTGAGATTCGGTTGAAGGAACTCTTTGAACTCTATGAACACCTGCTTCAAATTTCAACTGACTATAAACAGAATCTCCTTTTACTGAGATGATCATTTCACGAAAACCACCCATATCAGCCTCTGTTGAACTTATCGGTTTGACATTCCATCCTAGTTTTTGTCCATATCTTTCATACATTCTTGCCAAATCACCAGCCCATAAACAAGCTTCATTTCCTCCTGCACCAGCTCTTATTTCAAGCATCACGCTTCTTTCATCTCTTGGATCTTTGGGCAAAAGAGCCAAAGTCAACTTTTTAATTAATTCATTTTTTGATTTTTCAAGATTTTCAAGTTCTTCTCGAGCCAATAGCTCCATCTCCTTATCATCTCTACTTTCTTTTACTAATCCTTTAGCTTCTATATACTCTCTTTCTATTATCTGAAGTTTGAAATAATCATTAACTAATGGCTCTAAACGTGATCTCTCCCTAGCAATTCTCTCTAATTGTTTTGGGTCTGATGCAACGTCTGGATCAGCTAATTGCAACTCCAAGTTTTGAAAACTAGTTTTAGCTGTTTCTAATCGTTTTATTAGGGTTGAAGAATCCATTCTTTATATTCCCTAATTCTTTAGAAAAACAGCTATCAACTTTCTTTTTCTTGTTTTGGAGATTTATCTTTTTGTTCACCTGAGTCAGATGAGGCCATGCCATATTTCCTCATAAATCTATCTACTCTTCCTTCTGTATCTAAAATTTTCTGAGTCCCTGTAAAGAAAGGATGGTTTCCGCTCCAAACATCAACCTGTATTTCAGGCTGAGTTGAACCAGTTGTCATAACAACTTCTCCATTACAAATGACTTTTGCTTCTGGATACCAAGTTGGATGGATATCTGATTTAGGCATAATAATAAAAGTGCAAAATTTGAGGTAAAAAGTAAACTACCTCTTTGAGAATTGAGGAGCTTTACGAGCTTTTTTGAGACCATATTTACGCCTTTCTTTGGCTCTAGGGTCCCGACTAAGATGACCCTCTACTTTTAAAGGCTTGCGATTATCAAGAGATAACTCACACAAAGCTCTGGCAGCTCCTTGCTTAATAGCGTCGGACTGACCAGTCAATCCTCCACCGTATACATTAACTAAAACATCATATGAGTCACTCAATCCTAAAGTTCTTAAAGGAGCTTTAACTGCAGATAGGTATGCAGGATTGAAATTCAAATAATGGTCGCCAGGGCGACCATTGATAATTATTTCTCCTTTCCCAGGAGTTAATCTCACTCTGGCTACGGATGTTTTACGTCTACCAGTTCCCCAGTAAACTACTTTGTTTGTGGAGTTAGTCATTTCTTAACAGATTCAGAATTTAGATTTAGAATTGTAGGTTGTTGAGCCGAATGAGGATGATCAGAGCCTTTATAAACTTTGAGTTTGGTAAATAATTGCCTACCCAACCTTGTGTGAGGAAGCATTCCTTTAATTGCCTTCTCAACGATTCTCTCTGGAATTCTGGATTGAAGAGCTTTAAAAGTTTCCACTTTCATTCCACCAGGACGTCCAGAATGTCTGCGATAAAGCTTTTGATCTGATTTTTTGCCGGTTACTTTGATCTTCTCTGCATTTACGACAATGACAAAATCACCTGTATCTAAGTGTGGCGTGAAATTTGGCTTTGTCTTGCCTCTTAGAACACTAGCAACTTCAGTCGCTAGTCGACCAAGAGTTTGATTCTCTGCATCCACCAGAAACCACTGGCGATCTATTGAATCCGGTGATGGAACGGATGTCTTGTTCATTTTTCCTTTACACCTTTAACACTGAATGAGCATTATCGACTGATAATACTATTTGAGGAAGTTATCAAGTCAAAAAATTGAACTGATTCTTCAGAAATACAATTCTACACTTTCATGGCTTAAAACTGGCCTTTTTGTTTGCATAAAATTTAAATTCCTGATTCAAAAAAATTCTCAATTTTAAATTATTAATCTTTTATTTTGTTTGCCTATTTTGAGGACTCAAATATTGGTAGAGAGAACCTAGGGAAAGTATCAAAACTTTTCTCTTGTGAAAAGATGTTTTCCTCGTAACCAACTCTTATCAAACACAATCCATGAGCTGGCGCAGACTCTTTCACCTCATGGCGCAAACCTTTTCTCCATCTAAACCTAAATTTTTCTAGAGAAAGTCGTTTTTCTCCAACAGCAACTAATTGGCCCATCAAAAGCCTTACCATCCCATACAAAAAGCCACTGGCCTGGATTTCAACAGTGACTATGTCTCCATCACGACAAATAGAAACATCTTGCACGGTCGTTAATGAATTACTCCTATTACTTCCTGCTTTTTGAAACGCTGCAAAATCATGAAAACCTAATAAATCATTCAGAGCATGCTTCATTAAATTGACATCCAATTTAGTTCTATATTTATGCCAACTTATATTTTGAAGAAAAAGATTTGGATAGGAACCATTAAAAATAGTATATCTATACCTTCGATATTTGGCTGAATAGCAAGCATGCCAATACCTGGAAACACTCGCAGCTTCAATAATTTTAATTGATGCTGGAAGTCTTCCATTAAGTGCTGATGTCCATTTATTTATAGGAATTGGGCCAGAACAATCAAAATGAACAACTTGTCCAGAAGCATGAACACCTGAGTCAGTTCTGCCTGCTGCTATTGCCTTAACTGGTCTAATTGGATCAAGTTCTGCAATTTTTTCTTCTAAAGTTCCTTGAACAGTTATTGAATCTTTTTGATTTTGCCAGCCTCTAAAGCATGATCCATCGTATTGAATAACAAGTGCGATTCTATGCGTCAAATTTAATTAAAACTAAAAAATATTGATTTAATTTTTTGCAAAAATTTTATCCTAAACAAGCTCAACAATAGCCATCTCTGAATTATCACCACGCCTTGGGATAGTTCTAACTATTCGGGTATAGCCTCCTTGACGATCACCATATCTCTCTTGAGCCTTTTCAAAAAGTGCATGAACCAACTGCTTATCGTATACATAACCAATAGCTCTTCTTCTTGAAGAAAGGCTGCCATCTTTAGCTAAAGTTATCATTCTCTCGGTCTCATCTCTCAAAGCTTTTGCTCTTGCTTTGGTGGTCGTAACTCTACCTTCACGAATTAGTTGAGTAGTTAATCCTCTTAAAAGCGCCTTCCTTTGATCTGCAGGACGACTCAGTTGTGGAATTCGACGTTGATGACGCATTGGATTAGCTTTGAAATGTAGTAGTAAGAAAACCGAAAGTCATGCAGAAGTTCTACTTTGCGGAATAGAAATTCCAATTCTCTCTAGAGCTTCAATCACTTCATCAGCAGATTTAGAACCGAAGTTCTTAATTTCCAATAAATCCTCATAACTGAAGCCCATCAAGTCTGAAACAGAGTTCACTTGGGCACGTTTTAGGCAGTTGTAAGCTCTTACCGATAAGTTTAACTCTTCAAGGGGGATTTGGGCTTCTGCTGCAGGCTCAGGCTCTTCAGGAATCTCTTCTACCATTGAAACGGTTGCGAGAGGTTGAAAAAGTTCAATTAATTGATTTGCAGCTTCCGCCAATGCATCATCTGGAGAGGTTGATCCATCAGTAACCAGCTCCATTTTTAATCTTTCTCTAGTAGATCCACCCTCGGCAACTGCAGTTTCATCAATGGTAAAATTGACTCTATTTATGGGCATAAACACCGCATCTATTTGAAGTAAATCGATTGCGCTGGTCTCTTCATTTCTTCTATCAACTGGTCGATATCCAACACCTCTTTCTACATGCAACTCTAACTCTAAATTGTGGCCCTCATGAACTGTTGCTATTGGGCGATCACCATCAACAACCTCAACTTGAGAAGAGAACTGAATATCCTTTGCTTTTACTTCAGCGGGTCCAGTAACAGCAATTCTTCCTATCTCAAGTTCTTGACTACGACAATCAACCGAAATTTGTTTGCAGTTTAGAAGGATGTCTAAAACATCCTCTCTTACTCCAGGGATTGTTGCATATTCATGGTTAACACCTGCGATCCTGACAGCAGTAACTGCACTGCCTTCAAGTCCACCCATCAAAACTCTGCGTAAAGAGTTGCCTAAAGTTGTTGCTTGACCTCTTTCAAGAGGTCCAATCAGGAAAACGCCTGTTTGGGAACGATCATTAGCAACTTGATGGTCGATCCTGTCTATCTGGTATTGCAACACGGTCTAATGCGATGTGGGGAAAAAAGAAAATTTCACTTAGGTGAATAGATTTTAAACGCGTCTGCGTTTAGGTCTCCTACAACCATTATGAGGAAGAGGAGTTACATCTCTGATCAAAGTAATTTCAAGACCAGCTACTTGCAACGCCCTTATTGCGGTTTCACGACCTGAACCTGGTCCTCTTACAAGAACTTCTATTTGACGCATTCCTTGCTCTACCGCCCTTCGGGCTGCAAGTTCAGCCGCAGTTTGAGCAGCAAAAGGAGTACCTTTTCTAGCTCCTTTAAAACCGCTAGCTCCTGCTGAAGACCAGGAAATTACTTCACCAGAGGTGTCAGTAATTGAAACAATGGTGTTATTGAAGGTACTTTGAATATGCACAACTCCATTAGGAACGTTGCGCTTTGACTTCTTAGAACCGGATTTTTTTGAGGTTGTAGCCATTAGGCTGTGCCTGATTTAAAAAAGATTTAGTAAATTACCAGAAGGTAACAGGAGTCTTAAGAAATTATTTCTTTCTTCCTGCAACGGTTTTTCTCGCTCCTCTTCTTGTGCGAGCGTTAGTTCTGGTTCGTTGTCCACGGACAGGAAGACTCATCCTATGCCTTCTTCCTCGAACACATCCAATATCTTGAAGACGTTTTAGAGCCATTCCTTCTTGGCGCCTTAAATCTCCTTCAAGGGTGAATTCTTCAGTAACAGCTCTAAGCTTCTGTACATCGCTGTCGTCTAAATCCTTTACACGAATATCAGGGTTAACCCCAGATTTTTCGAGGATAGTCTGAGCTCTGGTTAAGCCGATACCATAGATGTAAGTGAGGGCAACTTCTACCCGCTTTTCGCGAGGTATGTCGATGCCTGAGATCCGTGCCACTTAGGGATAAATCGAAGAGGACAATGAAAATCATCATAATTTAATGATGACCTTGTTGTAAGAAGAAAACGAAAAATAAAATTAATCGTTCATGGCTTCTTAAGAAAGCCAGGGATCAGCCCTGACGCTGTTTATTTCGAGGCCTTTTCTTGTTGATCACATAGATCCGGCCTCTGCGCCTCACGATCTGATCGTCAGGACTAATTTTTTTGACTGAGGATCTAACCTTCATTTGGTGAGACTCTCCTATTTCCAAACCATAATTTTACTACATCATCCGCCTAAAGCTTTCTCGATAGATGAAAAAACAACATCTATGTCAGCATTACCTTCTATCTCCTCAAGAATTCCCTGCTTGGCATACAAATTAATAAGAGGAGAAGTTTTTTCTCTATAAATTTTGAGTCTATTAATTATGACTTGTTCATTATCATCCTTTCTCCCTCTCTCTAAAAGCCTTTTAATTAAATAATCGTCGGCACATTTTATTAACACAACTCCTTCTAAAGGTTGATTAATTTTTTCCAAAAGACTTTTGAGAGAATTAGCTTGATTGACATTTCTAGGGAAACCGTCAAGCAACCATCCTTCATTAATATTTATCAATCTTCCTTCAACAATTGAAAGAACTAATTCATCACTTACTAATTCTCCTTTATTCATAACTTCAGCAGCTTTAATTCCTAAATCTGATCCAGAGGAGACTTCATCTCTAAGCAAATCACCCGTTGAAAGATGGTCTAATCCGTACTTGTTGCAAAAAAGATTTGCCTGAGTCCCTTTACCCGCACCAGGTGGGCCTAGGAATAGTAATTTCTTTTTCATTTAAATAAAAATCATATTAAAGATTTTATTGGCGTACTAATCCTTCATATCTTTGAGAAATGACATAAGTCTGAATTTGCTTAGATGTATCAATTGCGACTCCCACCAAGATCAATAATGAAGTCGCCCCAAGCCCTTGAAAAGTCTGAACATTAGTTGCTCTTTCTACTGCTGCAGGAACAATAGCAACAGAACCAAGAAATAATCCACCAAGCAAAGTGAGGCGGTTTTGAACACCTGAAAGGTAAGTAGAAGTAGAACCTCCAGGCCTCACGCCTGGAATTGCGACACCACCCTTTTTTAAATTAGAAGCAATATCTATTGGATTAATTGTTAAAGAAGCATAAAAATAAGCAAAACCTAAAATCAACGCGAAAAAAGTAATCGCATATGGCCATGGATTAGACGAACCTGGATTAAGCGAACTAGCAGCCTTAATAAGTAAAGGGTTTTGAGTAAAATTTGCGATTGTTATGGGGAGGAAAATTAATGCAGATGCAAAAATTATCGGCATGACGCCACCAGCATTTAATTTCAGAGGTAAATAACTTTGCCTACTTGGCAAAAGAGCTGTACCGCCCATTTGACTTTTTGCACTGACTATTGGAATTCTTCTGGCACCCTCTTGAACAAAAATAATACCTACAATAGTAATCAAGAAAACGATCAAAAGAATTATTATTCCCAGAACATCTGCTCTATCTCCGGTTTGAGCTTTCTCAATAGTAGAGCTAAGTGCTTTAGGCAAAGTCGCAACAATATTCAAGAAAATAACTAAAGAAGCGCCTTGGCCTATCCCTTTTTCAGTAATAATCTCACTAAGCCACATCACAATCATCGATCCAGTTACTAATGCCAGTGATGTTTGAATAACAAATTCAGTTTCGCCAAGACCTTCGACTGCATACTGTCTAAGAATCAAAGCAAAAACTGTACTTTGAACCAATCCCCATCCCAAAGCCACATATCTAGTGATTTGAGCAATCTTCCTTCTCCCTGCCTCACCTTCATTTTTCTGTAGATCTTCCAGTTGAGGTAAGGATGCGGTAAGCAATTGGATAATTATTGACGCATTAATAAATGGAAGAATACCTAGTGCAAAAATCCCCAAAGTTGATATTCCTCCACCTGTAAAAATATCAAGGAAGCCAATCAATTGCCCCCCCTGATCAATAAAAGTTTTAAAAGCTTCTCTATCTATACCAGGCATAGGAATATAGATTCCTAATCGAACAATCAATAATAACCCTAGGGTCGTAAATACTCTTCCCCTAAGCTCTTGATTACTGAATAGCTGGGTGATTACTTCTCCCGCGCTTGGGTTTCTACCACGACTTATTAACATTTAATAAGGATAATTTAATTAGAGACTAATGTATAAAATTAATTTTTTGGAATAAAAAATTAATTATATACCTCGCATTTGCCACCGAGTTCTTCAATTTTCTTTTTAGCAGATGTTGTGAATGCAGCAGCTTGAACAGTCAATTTGACTTCTAATTTTCCGTTTCCAAGAATTTTTAGAGGATTTTTTGGTTTTGTCAAAATACCCTCCTTCACCAATGAATCAAGGTTTACAACAGTTCCTTCTTTCAATGCATTCAAATTAGAAACATTTAGGACAGTAAAATTTTTCTGATTAACTATTGGAAAATGCTTTAATTTTGGGACTCTCCGATACAAAGGCATCTGACCACCCTCAAAACCTGGACGAGTAGGTCTACCTGATCGAGATTTTTGTCCCCTCATTCCAAACCCGCAACTAGCACCTTGACCAGCAGCTATGCCTCGACCTTTACGCATTTTTTTACGCCTAGATCCTTTATTTGATTGAAGGGATTCTAATTTCATAGTCATGGTTGTTAAGAATAAATCTGCTCTAGAGAAATACCACGCTCTTTCGCTGTGGCTTTATGAGTTCTTAACTCACTTAGAGCAACCATTGCAGCACGAGCATTATTTAGAGGGGTCTTACTTCCTAGTCTCTTAGCAAGTACATTTTTAATTCCTGCTAACTCTAAAACAGTACGAATTGACCCTCCTGCAATTACACCTGTTCCAGGTGCTGCAGGACGAATTAACACGCTAGCTGCACCATCTCTGCCATTAGAGAGAGTTGGAATAGAGCTATTTCGGGTTAAAGGAACACGAACTAGATGTTTTTTTCCATCAGCGACTCCTTTCCTAACAGCACCAATGACATCTCCAGCTTTCCCAACACCAACGCCAACTTGTCCTTTTTCATTACCAACTACAACTATTGCTCTAAAACTCATTTTCTTTCCACCTTTGACAGTTTTAGAGACTCTTCTGATTTGAACAACACGTTCTTGCCATTCAGAGTCTCTTTCTTGCCCTCTTCTATCTCTTCTGCCTCCACGTTTTTCACCACGATTTCGACGATTTTCTTGCCTACCATCTGCGGCAGGAGGAGAATCTGATGATCCAGATGTTTTTTTACTTGAGGACTGGTTTTTAGAGTCTGTCATTGTTAAAGCAATAATTAAAAGTTCAAGCCTGCCACTCTGGCAGCTTCGGCTAGAGCTTTAACCCTGCCATGGTAGATGTTCCCACCTCTGTCAAAGATAACTTGTTTGATGCCTTTTGATAAAGCTTTTTTTGCAACTAGCTCTCCAACCGCTGTGGAGGCATCGCAACTTCCAGCATTTGCTTTTAAAGAAGATTTCAAGTCTTTATCCAAGGTTGATGCAGCACATATAGTGTTTTGAGCATCATCATCTATTATTTGAGCATAGATGTGGTTATTAGAACGAAAAACAGCAAGTCTTGGTCTTGATTCTGTTCCGCTTAAGTTTCTCCTTAAGCGTTTATGTCGTTTTTGTGTCTGTTGTTTTCTTGAGAGTTTTGACATGGCTAAAAAATTTTAAAAAACAAATAAGCAAGATTAAGCTTTGCCAGACTTACCAGC
This sequence comes from Prochlorococcus sp. MIT2302, assembly GCF_059772385.1. Taxonomy (NCBI): domain Bacteria; kingdom Bacillati; phylum Cyanobacteriota; class Cyanophyceae; order Synechococcales; family Prochlorococcaceae; genus Prochlorococcus; species Prochlorococcus sp. MIT2302. The sequence goes on from NZ_CM186285.1 coordinate 1,125,735, forward strand.
TTTTCTAATTATGTTTTCTCCTTCATATTTTATTCCTTTACCTTTGTAGGGTTCTGGAGGTCTAATCGCTCTTATTTTTGCAGCTTCATTGCCAACTAATTCTTTATCAGGTCCAGTTACGATCACATTTGTATTATTTTCAACTTTAAAAGTTATGCCTTCTGGAGGAACGACTTCAACAGGATGGCTGTAACCGGCACTAACAACAAGTGTTTTTCCTTTTACTTGAGCTCTTGAGCCAACACCAACTATCTCAAGTTTTTTTGTAAAACCTATACTCACTCCCTCAACCATATTTGCGACAAGAGATCTACAAAGACCATGCATTTCCCTGGACTGCCTCTTTTCATTTACTGGTTTAACAAGAATAGTATTCTCATTTTTGGTAAGACTCACTCCATCAGGAAGAGTTCGCTCCAGTTGACCTTTGGGACCTTTAACAGTAATGGAAAGACCATCGAGTTTTACATCTACCTTTTCAGGAAGGGAGATGGGTTTTTTTCCTGTGCGAGACATAATAAATACCTAATCAATCAACAGACGTAGCAGAGGACTTCTCCTCCAACCCCTTGTTTACGAGCATCACGATCACTCATGACTCCCTTGGAAGTAGAAATTATTGCAACTCCAAGACCTCCTAAAACTTTTGGTAATCCTCGAGTGTTTTTATAAATTCTTAACCCTGGTTTACTTACTCGCTGCATAGAACGAATAATCGGTGAGCGATGCTTACCGGTATATTTCAATCCAAGAATGAGCTGCTTTTTAAAGCCTTCTCCTTCTTCATTGATTTCTGCGATAAAACCCTCACGCTGAAGAACCTTAGCGATACTAAGAGACATTCTTGAAGCAGGGACTTTGGTTTTTTCATGACGCTTCTCACTCGCATTTCTTATGCGAGTGAGCATGTCTGAAATTGGATCGTGGTTGGCCATAGTATTTAGCTAATCAAACTCATTTTTTACGGAAGGGCATTCCCATTTCACTAAGAAGAGCCTTGCCTTGTTCATCAGAAGAAGCACTGGTGACAATTGTGATATCCATACCTCTGATGGCATCGACTTTGTCAAAAGTGATCTCAGGGAAAATAAGTTGCTCTTTTACTCCGATAGTGTAATTTCCTCGGCCATCAAAGCTTTTTGGACTCACACCACGAAAGTCTCTGATTCTTGGAAGTGCCAAATTAATGAACCTCTCCAAGAATGCGTACATGCGATCACCTCTAAGTGTGACCGAGCAACCTATGGGCATTCCTTGTCTAATCTTAAAGGTTGCAATTGCTTTCTTAGCTCTTGTCACAAGAGCTTTTTGCCCAGAAATTGTTGCCATTTCAGCTAGAGAAGCCTCTAAAGCTTTGGAATTCGATGCGGCTTCACCAAGGCCTCTGTTTAAAGTGACTTTCTGCACCTTTGGAACTTGATGAACATTTTTCAGACCAAGATCTTTTAAAAGCTTTGGTCTAATTGTCTCTCGATAGCGTTTTTTTAGTGACATAGCTGAGGAAAAAGTTGATTCTGGTCTTGGTCAGAATTCAATTAGGAAAGAAAGTCTGCTTTTAGTTAGTTCAGACAAAGGAAAAGTGAATTAATTAATCAATTAATTCTCCTGTCTTCTTTAATCGTCGTTTCTTGGATCCATCTTTATCTACAAAAATTTCAACTTTACTCGCAACTTTCTCTTTAGTTGAATAGATCATTACATTTGAGGCATGCAAGGTAAATTCTTTGGTCTCTATTCGACCAGTTTCTCCTTCCTGTGAGGGTTTTACATGCTTTGTTCTTTGGTTAATTCCTTGGACTAAAACTCTATTTTCATAGGGAAGTGTTTTAAGGACTTCACCGGTTTTACCCTTATCCTTTCCAGAAATAATCTGAACTGTATCTCCTTTACGAATCTTCATTTTGATCCGATCAGCAGGAGCTTTGGATTTGTTAATTGCTGGCATGATTAAATAACCTCCGGAGCTAAAGAGACAATTTTTGTGAAATTGCGCTCTCTTAATTCTCGTGCGACGGGACCAAACACCCTAGTGCCTCTTGGGTTTTGATCATCATTGATAAGAACAGCTGCGTTATCATCAAAACGAATTGAATTTCCAGTTTCTCTGCGCATTGTTGCTCTAGTACGAACAACAACCGCTTTAACGACATCAGATTTTTTGACTCCCATATTGGGCATCGCATCTTTAACAGAAGCGACAATCACATCGCCTACGTGGGCATACCGACGATTAGAACCCAAGACTCTAATACATTGCAAACGTTTGGCACCACTGTTATCTGCAACGGTTAAGAATGTTTCTTGCTGGATCATTTTGCAGCCTCCTTAGATTTCATACCCTGAACGAGAACATCTGTAACCGTCCATCGTTTGTGAGCGCTCATAGGAGGAGATTCTTTAATCCGAACTCTGTCTCCTACTTTGCAATGGTTTTCTGCATCATGGGCTTTATATCTAGTCGTACGACTAATGATTTTTTGGTAGATAGGATGTGGAAATCTATTTTCCACAGCCACAACTACTGTTTTTTGCATTTTGTCACTGACAACAGTGCCGACCATTTCCTTAAGTGCCATAACTAATAAATCAAGATGATGTGTTGGAGCGGCTTCGCTCGTTAGAAACCGTTAAAAGTTGAGCTAACTCGGTTCGTGCCTCTTTGAAGCGGTGAGTTTTCGCTAGCTGTCTTGTGGCTTGCTTAAAACGAAGATCAAAAAGTTCTTTACGAAGATTTTCAATCTTTTCTGATATCTCGGAATCTGAGAGATTCCTGAAATCTTTTATAGTTGTTTTGCTCATGATGCTGACTCCGAATCATCTGCTGGAACTGGTGTTTTAGCAGGTTTATAATTTCCCTTATTGAGATCTTCTTCTAGGGAAATAAATTTTGTTTTTACTGGCAGCTTGTATTGAGCAAGACGCATTGCCTCTTTTGCAATTTTCTCTGTAATTTCTTCGCCACCCATTTCAAACAAAATTCGACCAGGCTTGACAACTGCAACCCAAAATTCTGGATTACCTTTACCAGAGCCCATTCTTGTCTCGGCAGGCCTCATCGTTACTGGCTTGTCAGGAAAAATACGAATCCAAATTTGTCCTCCCCTTTTTACATAACGAGTCATGGCTCTCCGACTTGCCTCGATTTGCCTTGAGGTAACCCACCCACAGTCTTGAGCTTGCAATGCAAACTGGCCAAAAGAGATTTTGTTGCCTCTAGTAGCAACACCGCGCATACGGCCTCTTTGTTGTTTACGAAATTTGGTTCTTTTAGGACTTAGCATGATTAAAACTCCTTATTTACCTTCATTGGAACGGTCCTCAAATTGTTGAGGTCTACGATTCCCCCTATTGCGTCTAGGAGAAGAACCAACAGGTAAAGGCTGTTCTTCTTTCGGAAGAACTTCACCTTTAAAAACCCATACTTTGATTCCCAAAACGCCATAGGTTGTACTGGCGACTTTAGTTGCATAATCGATTTCTGCTCTCAAGGTGTGGAGTGGCACTCTTCCTTCTCGTGTCCATTCAGAACGTGCGATTTCAGCTCCATTTAGCCTTCCACCTACTTGTATTTTTAAACCTAAAACACCAGCTCTTTGTGCTCTTTGTACAGCCATTCGAATTGTTCGTCTAAATGCAACACGCTTTTCTAGTTGCTGCGCAATATATTCCGCTAGAAGATATGCATCTGCATCTACTTTTTCCACTTCAACTACGTTTATACGCACTTGTCTACTCCTATCACCGATCGTTTTTTGAATACCAGATCTTAATTCTTCAATACCACTGCCTTGCCTGCCAACGATTACGCCTGGCCGAGCAGTTTTTAATTCGAGCTCAAGTTGATCTGCTTTTCGAGCAATCAATACATCACTAATACCTGCTGCTCCATACTTCTTCTTTATAAAAGTACGGATGCGATCATCTTCTTGAAGAAGCAACGGATAGGTTTTAGTAGGTGCGTACCATTTAGAACGATGCTCTTGAGTGATCCCAAGCCTAATTCCAGTTGGATGAATTTTATGTCCCATCAGTCAGTGTCCTCAGAATTGGTTGATTGATTAGCCGAAACAGCAATGCTGATGTGGCATGTCTGCTTTTTGATAGCAAATGCTCTGCCTTGAGCCCTAGGTCTATAGCGTTTCATTGGTGGCCCCATATCAGCGGTAGCAGTGGTAATCACCAAAGAAGAAGGGTCAAGACCAAGGTTGTTTTCTGCATTAGCAACCGCTGATCGTAATACCTTAGTTATTGGCTCAGTTGATCGATAAGGCATAAATTCAAGCATAATTAATGCATCCCTGTAAGTTCGTCCTCTTATTTGATCAAGAACACGTCTTACTTTTGAAGCAGATCCGCGAATGTAACGCCCATGAGCTAGGGCTGCAGTTTTAGTTGTTGAATTAGTCATAATTAACGAGCTCCCTTTTTATCTCTGATGTGACCTCTGTAGGTTCGAGTTGGAGCAAACTCGCCTAACTTGTGTCCAACCATTTGCTCAGTTATGAAAACAGGTATGTGGCTTTTCCCATTGTGAACAGCAATTGTATGGCCAATCATCATTGGCAAAATTGTTGAGGCTCTCGACCATGTTTTGATGACAGTTTTATCATCATTAGAGTTTTGCTTCTCAATTTTACGAAGCAAACTGTCTGAAATAAATGGCCCTTTTTTAAGTGAACGTCCCATAACGGTTTAATAGAATTTGTAAAGAAAGAAAGAAATCATGAATCTCGACCTCCTCTACTACGTTTAGATACCTTGCGTCGTTTTCGAAGAACATACTTATTACTAGGCTTATTCTTCTTCCTGGTTTTTAAGCCAAGAGCAGCTTTACCCCATGGAGTAACTGGACCAGCCCGACCAACTGGTGCCTTGCCTTCTCCTCCTCCATGTGGGTGATCACATGGATTCATTACACTACCTCTAACTTGAGGTCGTCTACCGAGCCATCTTCTTCTACCAGCTTTTCCAAGACTTGTATTTCTAATCTCAGAATTTCCCACCTCTCCCAGTGTTGCGTAGCATTCTTTTCTGACCAAACGAACCTCGGTAGAGGGTAATTTCAATGCAACATAATCTCCCTCTTTCGCCATAACCTGAGCACTTGCTCCAGCTGTACGAACCATCTGTCCTCCTCGACCTGGATAAAGTTCAACACAATGAACGCTGGATCCCAAAGGCATAGAGGAAAGTGGTAAGGCATTACCAGTTTCAATTGGTGCGTCTGGACCTGAAATAACTTCTTGACCAATCGTTATGCCTGCAGGCGCAAGAATATATCTCTTTTCGCCGTCAGAGTAAAAGAGTAAAGCAAGCCTTGCATTGCGATGAGGGTCATAATGTATTGCCGCAACTTTGGCCAAAACACCATGCTTATTTCTACGAAAATCAACAATCCTATATAACTTTTTGTGCCCGCCACCTCGGTGACGACAAGTAATTACTCCTCGGTTGTTACGTCCTTTCTTTCGATGCTTAGATACGACAAGTGAGCGCTCAGGCTTTTTGGATGTAACTTCACTGAAGTCAGTTACTACTCTTGTACGAGTACCTGGTGTATAAGGTTTGAAAGTTCTTATAGCCATTTTTTTTAAGCCTCCTCTGATTCTGGGAACAATTGTATGGAGTTGCCTTCTGCTAAGCGAACCACAGCTTTCTTCACTTGTGGCCTCTTACCAGAAAACCTACCAACTCTTCTACTTTTTCTTGGCGGATTCATGGTGCTGACACCAAGAACCTTGACATCAAACATTTTCTCTACTGCAGCTTTTATGTCAGGTTTAGCTGCTCTGGGATCGACCTCAAAAGTGTACTGATTTAAATCCAAAGCTTTTGTAGCCTTCTCAGTTATCAAGGGTCGCTTAATCACATCTGTAAGTCGTTTATCAAAAAATTTAGTCATCACCATAGACCTCCTTAATTGTTGATAATGCGTCTTCACCTATTACCAATGAATTGGCATTCAGAAGGTCAAACACATTTAGTTGATCAGCAGAAATAAGCTTGATTTTTTCTAAGTTTCTAATTGAGCGCTTAATGATTTCAGAAGGATTGTTGAGGATAATAAGAACTTTCCCATCTGAATCAATTCCTACTCTCTTAAGTAAAGAAACAATTTCACTTGTCTTGGGAACTTTAAGTTTTGAGCCGAAGTCTTTAATTATTTTCACATCAGAAATTCTACTCATTAGAGCAGTACGAAGAGCTAGCCTTCTTTCCTTCCTATTCATTTCCAAGTTATACTTCCGAGGCTTAGGGCCAAATATGACTCCCCCTCCAGGACGAAGAGGCGTTCGAATTGAACCTTGCCTTGCTCTACCAGTACCCTTTTGCTTGTAAGGTTTTCGGCCGCCGCCTCGCACCTCAGACCTAGTCAAAGAACTTGCAGTTCCTTGGCGGCTATGAGCCTGCTGGCGCAAAACAGCACGGTGCAGTAAGTCTGCTGCAGATGATTCCTTAGCAGTTTTTAAATCAATTGTTGATTCGCCAGTCTCTTTGCCTTGCCAATCAAGAACAGTACAGTTAGCCATCATTTACCTCCTTGGTGGGTAGAGACGCCAACTCTTTTGGCAGGTCTTATGTTTAAAAGTGATCCAGGTTTACCTGGAACAGATCCTTTGACTACTAATAAATTGTGATCAGAATCTATCTTGAGAATTTCAAGGCCTCTAGTAGTAACTTTTTTACCTCCCATACGACCAGCCATCCTCTTACCGGGATAAACACGGCCAGGAGTGGTTCCAGCTCCTGTTGAACCAGGTAATCGATGATTTTTCGAACCATGGCTCATAGGACCTCGGCTGAAACCATGTCGCTTTTGATAACCTGCGAATCCCCTTCCCATGGTGTCGCCACTTACATCAACCTTTTGACCTGTTTTAAAATCATCAACTGTTATTGCAGCTCCAAGTTCAAATTCACCGGAATTTTCAACTCGGTACTCTCGAAGATGACGCAAAAGATCATCCCCTGATTTTGCAAGATGACCTTTTGAAGGCTTGTTGAGAAGTTTTTCGCGAATTAATTGAAACCCTATTTGTACAGCGGCATAGCCATCTGTATCGGCAGACTTCAATTGAGTGATTCGACAGGGACCCGCTTCTATCAAAGTGACTGGAACGGCTCTGCCTTGATCGTCGAAGAGTTGGGACATACCCAACTTCTTACCTAAGATTCCTAAAGACATGAGTTAAATAAACGCTAGCTGAAAGGTCAATCTGTAAAGAAAGACTCGGAATCTGAATTAAATCGCTTATCTAGCCAAAAAAGTTGAAGTTAATTGAATAATTGAAGTTCAATTTGTTTGGAAAAATGCTAGCGACAATCAGCTGGCTGAGACTTTTTCAAACTTTTCAACAAGTTCAAACAGTATCTCGACAAAAAAAATAAATTCTTCTGCTCTGGCCAAAAAGACTAAACGCAATCGCTTAGCCTGCTTAAGCATCCAGAGGCCCGGCTAGCGGACGGGCATAGAAAAGCTTTAGCAACTTAAAAGATTACACTATTAACACCCATTTTGTGTGATGCTTCACTTAAATAAGAAAAAGAATTTGATTTAAGGATGCCTTTATTACTCTCTGGTCATAAATTTCGCAGTGATCTTGAATCATTTGGCTGCCTTGCCATCCTTAGTCCCTTAGAAGGTGGAGCAGAAACTCGTTTACTTAGAAGACTGCGAGCCAGCGGATATCAAACACAGATCACTTCAGCTCGAGGATTAGGAGATCCAGTTGTCTTTCTTACCCAATTACATGGAATTAGACCACCGCATTTGGGACATCAAAATGTTGGGAGGAATGGAGCCTTAGGTGAAGTTCAACAAGTTATTCCTCAATTAAATGAATTATTAGTTGAAGATAAACCCTTTGTCCTATGGTTATTAGAGGGTCAAGTCTTATCCAAGTCAGAACTATTAGCAATAAATAATCTTTGCAAAAAGGAACCTAGAATCAAAATTGTTATTGAGATGGGAGGAGCTCGAAGTATTCAATGGCAACCATTAGATGCATTCATCAATAGCGATTAGAAATTATTAAAGGTGATTACTCAAAATTCGATTTGCAATTCTGAAGCTCTCAAAAAAGGTAACTGGGTAAAATTAATTTGTGGTGCAAGTAATCAAGACTTACCTTCAATAACTGATCTTTGCTCAATTTATGGAGCTGCAGGAGTGCATTGCATTGACCTTGCTGCCGACGAAGCTGTTGTCCATGCAGCTCGCAATGCTATTGATTGGGTTTTCGAAACTTACGGAAAAAAACCTTGGCTGATGATCAGCTTAAGTGATGGAAAAGATGCGCATTTTCGCAAAGCTTGGTTTAATCCACACCTATGTCCTTCGAATTGCTTAAGACCCTGTCAAAGCATTTGTCCAGCACACGCGATTGAAAACGAAGGTGGTGTAAAGGCTAGTAAATGCTATGGATGTGGCCGATGTATTGATACATGCCCATTAGGAATCATTAAAGAAAAGGATCGAAGATTAACTCTGAAAGATTTTGCTCCGTTGTTAACAACTATCAGACCAGATGCAGTAGAAATTCATACTGCTCCAGGAAGAGGCCAAGAATTTGAAAAAACAATCAAGGAAATTTTTAAAGTCGATTTGCAACTACAACGTTTATCAGTCAGCTGCGGTTTACAAGGACATAAAATAAACCATGAAAAATTAGCTGAAGAACTTTGGCTGAGACATAAATTCCTAAGAATTCATAATCAAAAACCTCTTTGGCAACTTGATGGGCGTCGAATGAGTGGAGACCTTGGAGCAGGTGCGGCCAAAATTGCAGTAAAACTCTGGGAAAGAATACGTCCAATAGCTCCACCAGGCCCCTTACAACTTGCTGGAGGAACTAATGAATCGACCATTAAGTACCTGCCAGAGATTAAAGGGCCTGAGGGAGTTGCTTTTGGAGGGAAAGCAAGAAAGATAATTCAACCATGGTTAGAGGAGGCTCAACGAAAAAAAATCAGCCTTAGAGAGTGGCCTGAAGGCTGGGAGGCGGCTCTTTCAGAGGCAAAACGACTTATAAATCCTTGGCTTGTAAGGAAATCTTTATAATTGGATTTCTCTAGTTAAATCAATCATTCGAAAGCCCATGTTGAGTTGCATTAATGAAGAAATCTTCCGATTAAATAAAAAAAACTGGATAAAGACATGACAGGATTGAATCAAATATGCAATTATCTAAGAGAAAGAATCCTAATCTATGTCTCTCAATTGCAAACATAGATCTGGAACAATGGGCCGTCGCCAAGTGGTAAGGCATCGGGTTTTGGTCTCGACATTCCTAGGTTCGAATCCTAGCGGCCCAGTTTTTAACAGTAAGTGTTAGAGAAACCTCTAATTGTTCTTGATTTTGATGGTGTCATAGTTGATGGCATTAAGGAATATTGGTCAAGTTCTCGTCAAACTTGTATAAATCTACTTTATGCCAAAGAAAAAAATATTATTTCTTTTCCTAGTGAGATTCCCAAAGCTTTTAAGGCAATGAGGCCATGGGTCAATTATGGTTGGGAAATGGTTATTTTGGCTGCTGAATGTGCAAATAACACTGGTCAATTCAAATTACTAGATTTACAAAATTTCTCAAAAAATTATGAAATAGAATGCTCTTTAGCTCTTACAAAGTGGGGTTGGACACCTTCCCAATTACAAGAAGCTTTAAATCAAACTAGAAAAGAAGCAATATCAAATAATTTCACTCAGTGGTTAAATTTGCATCGGCCTTTTTCTTTAGTCACTGAACGCCTCAAGACCCTTGAGAATGAAGGCATTGAATTTGCTGTTTTAACTACAAAAAGTATTGAGTTCACAAAAAAGCTCCTGGATTGTTTCGATCTTCAGCCAAGCCTTGTTTTTGGTCACGAATCAGGAAATAAAGTCGATGTCTTGAATCAACTCTTACAGAAAAGAATAATTCGAGGGTTTATTGAAGATCGAAGAACTACCTTAGAAAAAGTCTTGGAAGATCCCAGGCTGCAAACTATCCCCTGTTACTTAGCAAGCTGGGGATACTTAAAACCTCAGGATCGAAATAATCTTCCCTCTGGTATTACATTACTAAATTTAGATATTTTACGAGAACCTATCTCGAAGTGGTCTTGACTTAATAGCGTACGTCTGTACTATCGGTTTAATTGCTATTCGTTGAGGAGCTGAGTATTTCATCATCAATCCCAACGTCTGTTGTTATCCCTCTGCATTAACGTTATTTGTCATGTCAAACGAAGGTAAGTCACTTCAATCAAATGAATCTAAGAAAATAGACGGAAAATCTGGAGAGAAAGAAAAAGCATTGAGCTTAGTGGTTGGGCAAATAGAACGCAATTTCGGTAAAGGTTCAATCATGCGTCTTGGTGACGCATCAAAGATGCGGGTAGAAACAATATCTACGGGTGCTTTAACTCTTGATTTAGCTCTTGGCGGTGGCTATCCCAAAGGACGTGTGATTGAAGTTTATGGTCCAGAAAGTTCTGGGAAAACAACGCTGACATTACATGCAATAGCCGAGATTCAACGTAACGGTGGAGTTGCTGCATTTGTAGATGCAGAACATGCTCTTGATCCAGTCTATGCAGCCTCTCTTGGTGTTGATGTAGAGAATCTTCTCGTATCTCAACCGGATACAGGAGAGATGGCATTGGAAATCGTTGACCAACTTATTAGATCTGCTGCAGTCGATCTAGTGGTTGTTGATTCAGTCGCTGCACTTACGCCCCGTTCAGAGATAGAAGGAGAAATGGGTGATCATTCAGTAGGTGCTCAAGCTCGTCTAATGAGTCAAGCAATGAGAAAAATTACTGGAAACATTGGCAAGTCTGGTTGCACAGTCATTTTCTTAAATCAATTACGTCTAAAAATTGGTATTACATATGGGAATCCAGAAACAACAACTGGTGGAAACGCTCTTAAATTTTATGCCTCTGTAAGATTAGATATTCGTCGTATTCAAACGCTAAAGAGAGGAACTGAAGAATATGGAATTCGTGCAAAAGTGAAAGTCGCAAAAAACAAAGTTGCACCTCCATTTCGAATAGCCGAATTTGATATACTTTTTGGGAAAGGAATTAGTACTCTTGGTTGTCTTCTTGATTTAGCAGATGAGACTAATGTCGTCACTCGTAAAGGAGCTTGGTATAGCTATGAGGGTGACAATATTGGGCAAGGAAGAGACAATACCATTACTTGGCTTGAGCAAAATCCTGAATCAAAAGACATAATTGAAAAATTAGTTAAAGATAAATTAACTGAGGGCTCAGAAGTAAGTGCTAATTCAATGAGGCCACTAGCAGCAGCAGCTCGACATGCTTCATTACGATCCAACTTAAACCAAGTTTCAGCGAACGGTTGAAACTAAAAATATAGTTGGGTTTATCTGATGTCTGCAGGAATCCACCAACCTGCAGCAGGTCCAATAAAGCGAACAATAATCCAAAGAATAACTAAAGCAGCAATACCTACCCATCCTGCACGAATACTTAATTTAATAAATTGATCTCTTTGCGCTTGCGTCACAGGAAACCAAGAGACAATACGAGGTGATTCATTCTTAGAGTTTTTCTTTCTGGGTTTCAATCCTTGTTCAGATCTTCGCCGAGCTTCTCCCATTACCAAAAAACAATATTTTTTAATCTAAGATATTGATTTTAATAAGGCAATAAACGCTCCAACGCAATCCACGGCTCAAGAGCTTCAAATATTAGTTTTCCCCAACTTCTATAGTGCATGCGGCCATCCAGTATAGCGACTCGAACATCTCCACCCCTAATGATTGCAAGCGATTTCAGAAGTATAGTCAGAGTTTCGGGAAACAGGAATTCTCGAAACCAATCACAACCTTGATGCTTAAGCATTTCAACTCGAGCAGCCACCCAGGGCGACTCTAGAGTAGGAAATGGAATCACTGGAAAAATCAATTGATCTGGTGTTGGCAAATTATACTGATTAATAATCCACCAATGACAACTACAACAAAGAATCCCATTAGTCTCAACATCAGTAGTTTCATGAACTACTCTCAATCCAAAATCTCCAGCCAGTTCGCTAGCTATTTGAAGTCGTAGTTGTAAATCATCTACCAAAATAATAGTTGGACGAGGACGACCAAGTATCAATCTTTGACATTGTCTTACTATATGACAATAAAAATAAGACGTATTTGGCAAAGGTTGTCTTTTAGGGATAAACAATGGGATGGGTTCTTGGTCAAATTTATTTCCTAAATTCACCTTCACAGGAAAAGTAAATTTTTTGCTATTTGGATCTAAAAAGAAGAAATCGCTTTGGCCTGAATTCGTCAGCATTAAAAGAGTATTTTTTGAAAACAAACTGGAAAGAGTTTGTAAAGGAAATAAAGGTTGAATATACCAGTCCCAACTAAGTTTTCGCTTATCTAATTTCGCCCAGGTTACCCACTCATTATTGACCGCATTAAGAGCTCGTTTCCACGGCATAGCAGAAGGCAAGTCATCTTTGAGAATTTGTTTTAATGTTAGAAGTTCCCTATGATGAATTCTTATGACAGCATCAGAGCGCACTGAATGACTAAATAGATCTCGAGTTAAGCGCTCATGAAGTTCGACAAGTGTAACTTCAAAACGTGAGCGCGAAGCAATTAAATCCTCCCAATCTTTTTGAGTAATTTTTATAGACATAGATTCTCTAATCTCACTAGAAATAAACTCAGATTCAGGAAAAATTAATTGGCGATTTTTTAATAAATCTTTTTCATAAGCAAAAACAAGATCTTGATATCTTAAAACCCAAACTTTTTTATCTGAAGGAGTTAATTCAATTCCCTCTACATAATCGAAATCTAATCGACTAGATCTTAACTTTGGTAATTCCACTTCAAACAAGAGTCGACATTGTCTCTCTGATAGAATCAGAACAACATTCTTGTTATGCAAACAAAGTGGAATCAAAAGACCAGGCCACCAGAAATTTTTACTATCACTTGATAGTTGAATAAAAGTATTATCTTTACGACTTAAGCTTCTAGCTATTAATCTTGTCAGGGTCAAATTATGAGGCCATAGAGCAAGATTATTTTGATAGTATTTTTTCAGATGTTCATGTGAATTCACCGCAAGCATTAGTAGTACCTTTATCAATAAATTCTTTTAATCATGTTGCCCTATCAATAAAGATATAGAACAATAATATCTATGGAGCTTAAAACAAAAACCTCTAAAAATATTGGAATTGTTGGATTAGGTCTAATTGGAGGTTCCTTAGGCTTAGATCTCCAAAAGCTTGGATATACAGTTTATGGAATTACTCATCGAGAAAAAAGTGCACAAAAAGCAAGAGAAAGAAAACTAGCCCAAATTGTCAGCACTGATACAAGCTTATTAAACAATTGTTCTCTTATTTATATTGCTTTACCACTGGAACAGATCCTAAATCCTTCAACAGCACTGATCAATGCCATCCCTAGAAATGCTGTTGTTACTGATGTTGGATCTGTGAAAGTCCCTATTTTAAATACTTGGAACAAGCTACATCCGCGTTTTGTAGCCAGTCACCCAATGACTGGGACCGAAGAATCTGGTGTTCACGCAGGTCAACATAATTTATTTAAAAACAAGCCATGGGTTGTTACCCCAAGTAAAGAAACTGATCAAAAAGCTCTCGAAATAGTGCAACAAATTGCTTTATCACTTGGGAGTCAATGGATAAGCTCTGAAGCTCAAATACATGATGAAGCTGTTGGATTGATTTCACATTTACCAGTTCTAATTAGCGCGGCGTTGCTCAACACATTAACTACTGATGTAAAGCCTTCCTTATATTCACTTGCAAAAAGTATTGCATCCAGTGGATTTTCTGATACCTCTAGAGTTGGAGGTGGCAATCCAAAACTGGGAGTCTCTATGGCAAAATTTAATAAGAAAAATATTGAGAGACATTTGGCCTCTTATAGACATTCTCTAAATCTTTTTGAAAAATATTTACTGGAGGAGAACTGGAGTGAGTTAGAGAAAATGTTAGTCAATACTCAGGAAGAAAGACAAAATTTCATTTCAAAACCTAAGAATTAAAGACAGGGATATTCAAATGCCTACCTCTTAATTCCATTAGTTGTCTGACAACCATCATGGCTGATTGGCTTACACCAGCTGTACCTTCGCCGGGATAAATTGAATCTCCACAAAGCCATAAACCTCTTAGAGGGGTTCTACTTGACAAGCCAAAAGGCCCAAATCGATCTGGATGCTGACCAAGCCCTCCGACTATTCCACGAGGACGACCTGTCCACTTTTCAAAGCTTCTCGGAGTTGCAAATTCTTGATAATCCCAACTCGACTCCATCAAATCAAACTTTTTATTCAAAATAGTTCGTATCTGTTTTGATAAAATATTTTTTTTTCTGGCATAGGATTGATTATCTAGATTAGACCATTGATCAATATCAACAAATACACTTGCAATTAAAGTAGCCATTCCCACTGGTGCACGCTGATCATCTTCCATGCTTATAGAAATAAATAAAGAGCCAAAATTCTCATCGAATACTTGAATATGTCCTGGGCAATCAACTGGCAAGTCGGCACGACGAAGAGCTCCATAAAATACAGCTGCACCACTAGGTTTGGGTAATTTTTTTATACTTTCACGATATGTTGTAGATAAACCTCCATCAATAGGAATTAAATCCAAAAGAGATTGAGGAGGCAAGCTAAAAACAATATCCGATGCTTTCAACTCTATCAAATTTTTTCTCCTATCAATCACATTGACATGAAAAATGTTTGATTTTGTTTGACTGATTATTTTAGTCACTCTATGACCTATTAAAAGGTTCCCACCATCTCTCAAAAAACTATCTTCCAGCAAATCGCTAAGAACTTGCATTGATCCATGAAGATGCCATAACCCTCTGGGAGATTGGGCCATTTGAAGAACAGTTGCACCGTATAAAGCTGCCGTTCTACTCGCTGGCTCTTGAGAGTACAGTTTTAATTGAAGATCTAGGAAACTTCGTAGACGTCTATCTTGATGACAACCAGTTATTTTAAGCAAATCTGCAATAGTCAACTTGCTCATAAAACCTGTTAAAAGATTTGAAGGACGTATAGCTCTAATTAATTGTCTTAAATCCCACAAATTTCTTACAGGAAGTACGGGATCTCTCTCTACAAAATCCCAGTTACTTTCGTGAATTTTAGAACATAATGACCAAAAGATTTCACTCCCTGGAAATTGTTCTTTTCTTTCTTGATTCCATCTTAATGGATCATGCCAAAGATTGATTGGCCTACTCCCATCACCAAGAACAACTGAACATCCAGGATCTAAAATTTTCGCATCAGGTAAAGGAATATCTAAATAGTTAAATAAACGATGATGAATTCCTCCGCTCTCAAGACCTGCAACTTGAGTAGCGCCTACATCAAAAGTATAAGAACCTCTTTTAAAAGTTCCTGCACAGCCACCTAATTGAGTATGTGCTTCGACCAAAGTTACCTGATAACCCTCTCTAGCAAGAAGAGCAGCACCTGTTAAACCAGCTATCCCACCCCCAACAACAATGATAGATTCTTCAGACATAAAAAATTATCAAGCGAGAATAAGGTGAATGGAGGAATTAATCAAAAATGCTCTTTCCTGTTCAAATAAAGTAAACAAAAACTCATTAGTAGAAAAAATAATCCCGGTAGGCGGAGGTTGTATCCACAAAGCTTGGTGCATTTATTTCCAAAATGGCAAAAGAGTGTTTGCTAAATCAAATCATATAGACAATATTAATATGTTTAAGTTCGAACGTGAGTGTCTTTCTGCTCTCAAAAGATTTGCTGACAAATCGTATATCTGCGTTCCTAAAACACTTGATCTAATAGCTTATCAAGACATATCTGTACTTTGTTTAGAATGGATAGATCTCGAACAATCCCAACAAAATCTCCTTGGACAAGGTTTAGCACTACTGCATAAATCATCGAGTGAGTCGAGCCAAAAAAAATTCGGATGGGATAAAGAAGGTTTTATAGGTTCTAGCACCCAAGCAAGAGGGTGGGGTAGTAACTGGGGCGAATTCTTTGTCAATTATCGTCTTAGACCACAACTTATAAAGGCAAAAGCATGGGGTCTCATAGTTGATGATTATGAAGATGTTTTAATATATTTAAGCTCATACCTAAACGACCATAACCCAAAGATCTCATTAGTTCATGGTGATCTTTGGTCAGGTAATTGTGGAAGTACTCAAGATGGTTTAGGAAGTCTTTATGACCCTGCTTCATATTGGGCTGACAGAGAAGTTGACATCTCAATGACTAAATTATTTGGCGGTTTTAATAGAGAATTTTATAAAGGATACGAACAGATCTGGCCATTAGATAGGCTTTCAAAAGATAGAACTAATATTTATAATCTTTACCATTTGCTTAACCACGCAAATATGTTTGGTGGATCATACAAAGAAAATTCATTAAAAAAACTAAAAGATCTGAGATCACGTATGTAACGAGACCTCAGATCTTTGATTGTTTTATTATTAATTTATCCTAGGTACTCTTTTTTAAGAGTTTGAACTTTATCAAAAACAGCTGTTCTTTTTTCACTTGTAGTTAAATTTTGCCAACTCCACTGGCCTAAAACAACTATTCCAAGAAGTTCAAGTAAACCAGGAAGAATGGGGAAAAAATTAACTGTATCAATAACAACCTTGATTAATACTTGAGCAAGAACAACCACAGCAATGATTCCTGCGGCCTTTCCATACTTACCCATTTGGGTCCAATCAATTTTGCTTAATGATTCATTAACTTTCCCCATTACATCACTGTAACGTTCTGAAAAATTAACACCTTCAGTTTTCCCTCCCTTGGATTCATCTTTAGAATCAGGATTTACATCAGACATGAACACAAGCGACTAAGCAGTTATGGACCGAGCGTATCGAATTAATTTAAGAAATGCCATAGGCTATATAGGGATAAGTCCGAACCAAAATAGAGAGGATGCCGAATTAACTCACTTTTTCTGATGAAAATTCCAAAATATATTGAGTTCCATAACGAGACAAATTATGTTCTCTCTAGTTCTTTAAAGGCAGCTGAACCGGCTGAAGGCTGCGCTATATTAATAGGCCAAAAAAAAACTTCCATAACAGATGCAAAAAAAAATTTTTGGAAAGTAATGCACATCTGGAATTGTCGTAATGTGTGGGGAGAACCAGAAACATTCTTAATTAATCAAAATATAAGAGTTTTTGCTAATCAAAAAATCCAACCATCAAAAAATACTCGCTTCGAAATAGACGCAAAAGATCAAATTGCCTCTCAAAAATGGTCAAGAGAAAATGATTTAGAAGTTTTATGCTGTGCTCACTCTCATCCTTCAAGTGAAAACAAACCTTCGGAAATGGATTTATTCTTCCACCAATCTCCTGGTCTTATGGTTATTTCAAATAAGGATGGAGATTTAAAGGCATGGTGGATCAAAAATAAATTTGATTTTCATAGCGTGAAAATTAAATTTATTTCTTTAACGTAAGTAAATCATGAAAGGGTTGACTCATGGGGCAAAGCCAGAATGACGCAAATTTAAATCTCGATGAACTTACCAGGTATGCAAGACATATAAGCCTTCCTGAAATAGGTATTACAGGTCAAAAAAAATTGAAGACAAGCTCAGTTGCTTGCATTGGGACTGGGGGACTCGGATCTCCACTTTTAATTTATCTTGCTGCCGCTGGAATAGGACGTATCGGAATAGTTGATTTTGATGTGGTTGAATACTCAAATTTACAAAGGCAAATCATTCATACAACTGATTCAATAGGCCTATTAAAAACAGATTCTGCCAAACAACGCATACTCAAAATAAATCCTTCTTGTCGAGTGGATTTATTCAATCAAAAGCTAACAAGTAGTAATGCTTTAGAAATACTTAGAGCCTATGACGTGATATGTGATTGCTCAGACAATTTCCCAACACGCTACCTAATTAATGATGCTTCTATAATTCTCAAGAAACCTCACGTATATGGTTCAATTGCACGATTCGATGGTCAGGTAAGTATATTTAACTTGAATCAAGATAGTCCTAGCTATAGAGATCTTATTCCAACGCCACCTCCACAAGAATTAATCCCATCATGCTCTGAAGCTGGTGTTATTGGAATTCTTCCAGGAATTATAGGTACAATTCAAGCAGCTGAAGCAATAAAAATAATAACAAATATTGGTTCTCCACTAGATGGAAGGGTCCTCATTTTTAATGCACTAGAGATGAGCTTTAAGGAGCTAACATTGAAATCTAGTCAAGAGAGTAGCAATATCAATAAATTAATAGATTATAAAAGCTTCTGTTCAGAGACTAAAGTTAAAAATGAGGTCGATTTAGATATAAAAAGCATTTCAGTGCAGGAATTAAAAACACTTCTTAGTCAAGGATCTAAAGAGACATTATTGATAGATGTTCGCAACCAAATCGAGCATAATGAATTTTCAATTTCAGGCTCAAGGCTCATACCCCTAAGTACAATTGAAAGTGGGGAGTCCATCAATGAAATCAAAATTCTTGCCGCGCAAAAAAATCTTTATGTATTTTGTAAAAGTGGAAAAAGGTCATTGCGAGCACTAAGGCATTTAGACAAACTTGGAATTAAAGGTGTAAATATTGAAGGAGGTATTGATGCCTGGAACAAAGAAAATATTAATTGAAACTAATAATCAACTCCTCTCTTTAAATCAACTCCCTTTTCTGCATAGTGCTTATGACACACCATCTCAGAATGAACACTTGCCAAATCAAAATACAGAGGTTGATTTTTACATCTTCCTGTAATAATCACTTCGGTCTCTGATGGTTTGCGAAGTAATGTTTGAACGATAGGCTCAACTGGTATGAGTTCCAAATCAACAGTCGGATTTAACTCATCCAAAATAACTGTCTTATAAAGACCACTTGAAATCGCTGCTCTTGCAATTTCCCATGCTCTCTCAGCTTCTACATAATCAATGGGTTTTTGCTGGCCTCTCCAAACAATCGCATCTCTACCAGATCTAAGATGGTCCACTAAATGAGGATAACTTTCTCGAAGAGCTGCAATAGCAGCATCCTCTGTGTAACCGCTACCACCCTTAAGCCATTGCAAAATTAAAACACGATGACTTTTATCCTGACTAATTCCTCTACCGATAGCTTGTAAAGCTTTACCCAAAGCACTGGTTGATTTGCCTTTCCCTTCCCCTGTATATATTTCAATTCCGCCAACATTATTTTCAACAAGACATTCCTCTTTATTGATCTCAGGGCGCCTGTGAGCTCTCATCTCAGAATGTAGTTCAGCAACTTTAATTAAAGGGTTTGGTGCTGCTCTACCAGTGACAATGATTTCCATACCACTTGGTCGTGCAGTAAGTGTTTTCACAACTTCTTCAACTTGCAATAAACCCAAATCCAAAACAGGATTCAATTCATCTAGGACAACAACTGAATATAAGGCACTGGCAATCGCCCCCTTTGCGATGTCCCATCCTCTTTGAGCTTCCTGATAATCAAATTTTGTAGATTGATCGACGTTGAAAAATTCACCTCTGCCAGTCCTAACTTGATCAATCAAGTGGGGGAAACCTTGCTGCAAAGCATCAATTGCTGAATCTTCGTCATAAGAGCGACCAGGCCCTTTCAAAAATCTAAGAAGTAATACTCTTGTTTGTTTTTTCTCACATATACCCAGACCTATAGTTCTCAGAACCACCCCCAAAGCTGCTTGACTCTTGCCTTTACCCTCTCCGTCATAAACATGTAATTGTCCATGACTTCGTTCTTGGCTTTCCGATGCTGTCGTAATTCCTATACCGTTTGATACCACGATCGATAATTCTGCTTTTTATGCATGCAACTTAACTTCTTCTTCATTACACGTCATAGAATATGCAAAATACACACAAAGATGAAAGAGTTCAGAACGTTAAATTCAAACAAATTAATGATCCTCTAAAAAAGTGTTTTTCAGTCAACTTGAATCTTTATCTGAATTAGAACTTGAGCAACTAAAATTGTTAAGGGAATTTATTAAAGATATAAATAATGCATGTGTTGCCTTCTCTGGAGGCGTTGATAGTTCTTTAGTAGCCACCATAGCGCAAGAACAGTTAGGCTTAAAAGCCCTAGCAGTTACAGGCGTCTCTCCTTCTTTAGCTCCATATTTACTAAAGCAAGCACGTCTTCAAGCGGCTTGGATTGGTATTCGTCATGAAGAATGTCAAACCCATGAAATCAATGAGCCAAATTACTTTAAGAATCCTGAAAATAGATGCTTTGCGTGCAAACAAGAATTGCACAAGCATTTACATAAAATTTCAAAAAAATACAATAATGCTCAAGTTCTCGATGGAGTCAATCATGACGACCTTAGCGACTTTCGACCAGGTATTAAGGCAGCTAATCAAGCAGGCGTGATATCACCTCTGGCCGAACTGAAAATAGATAAAAAATCAATTCGTTCGATTTCCAAATCATTAGGATTACCTTGGTGGGATAAACCTGCTCAGCCATGTTTAGCCTCTCGCATTCCTTTTGGAGAGGAAATAAGTTCAAAAAGGCTGGAGCAAATTGCCTTAGCAGAAGAATGGATTATTAATCAAGGTTTTTCCAAGGTACGTGTAAGAAGTCAAGGTCTATCAGCAAGAATCGAATTACCCGCACATGAAATAAACAACTTTCTGAAAATCATTCAAAGAAATCAATTAATTAAATATTTTTTATCTTTAGGTTTTCATTCAATAAGCCTTGATCTAGAAGGTTTTATTAGTGGCAAACTCACTAGAGACATAAAGAAAACCACCTGAAAGATCAAATCTCATCTCGAAATAATTTTTGATTTACTTAAAGTATTGATTTTGCTCAGGGTTCACGATGCAAAGCTTGAATTCCTGAAGGAATCTCTCTGGCAATATTTTTAAAAGAGAAGTTCTTAGCCAAAAAATCTTTGAAAAGTACTTTACAAGCTTTTTCAGGCATCGTATGGTCACCACAAGTGAATACATCAATGGCTGCATAACCAATCTCTGGCCATGTATGTATTGAGATATGAGATTCAGCTAATAACGCGAGTCCAGTAACTCCCTGAGGTTTAAAACTGTGTGTTACCAAATTTATGAGCGTTGCACCAGCAATTTTGGCCGATGATGTGATTGTTGTCCTTATAAAAGCTTCATCATTAAGCTTCGCATGATCACATTGGTAAAGTTCAAGTATGCAGTGCCTTCCTATATTCTCACTAGAATTAGCATGAGTGATTTCTGCATCATGTGACTTGTAAGAATCGGGCCATCCAGGGTTTGGATGCAATTCGGGGAAAAAAGGTTCCATAATCTATCCAAAAATCATTTCCACAATAACCGACCAATAGTTTCAACTAAAAGAATCTAATTGCATTAATTGTGAGTTTCGTACCCATTCACCTTCAAAAGATTCCAAATGTGTTGCACTAATTAAACACTGATGTTTTTGGCCAACAGCATCTAAAAGCAATAATTGTCGTTTTGGATCCAGCTCAGCTAAAACATCATCTAAAAGCAAAATGGGAGATCTGCCAAACACCGTTTTAATTAATTCTAATTCGGCCAATTTCAAAGCCAACACAATAGTCCTCTGCTGACCAGCAGAACCAAAGCGTCTAGCATCTACTCCATTTATTAAAAAATGTACATCATCACGATGCGGACCTACTCGGCAATGACCCGTAATCTGTTCATCAGGCCTCATTGCCAAAAGTTGACGTTCAATACTCTCCCTCCAAAGCCTTTCACTCTCTTCACCTTCAAGTTTACTACCTGGTAAATATGTAATAGTAAGTTTCTCCTTACTATTACTTAAATGTTCTTGCCAGTTTGAAGCTATTGGAAGTAGACGATCTAAAATACGCCTACGCCTTCGATGGATTCTTGTACTTACCAAAGCCATTTGCCTATCATAAGAATCCAATAGAATATTTTGAATCTCGTTCGATTGAGCACTGAAATTACGCCATAACTGACTTCTTTGCCTAAGCAATCTAGAAAACCTTCCGACCAAGTCAGAATAAATTGGTTCAAGTTGTTGAACAATCCTATCCAGCCAATTTCTTCTTAGAGCAGGTTCTCCTCTAATTAATTCTAGGTCAAGAGCACTAAAACCTACACTTCTCATCGGTCCGATCAAATCAATTTGACGAGTTAAAAGTTTTTCATTTTTATAGGCTTTTCTCCCACCTTTTCTATTTAATTCTAAAGAAACTTTTTGATCATCGTCAATTTTCGCAGATAGGAAAGCCTGATCTTGGTCCCAATAAATTAAATCTTGATTTCGATTAGATCGATGAGAGCGTAAACTAGACAATAGCTCCACAGATTCAAGAAGATTAGATTTCCCAACTCCATTTTGACCTATTAATATTAATCGATTTTCAGTTAACTCCAACTGAAAACATCGATAATTTCGAAAATTATTAAGTTCTAACTGATGAAGTTGAATGTTGCTTTATGGGATTTGTATGTAAGCTAATTTTAATAAGGTCTCAGTATTTGGCCTTTTTTAATATCAACCCCTTGTTGGGCATGTAGCTCAGTTGGATAGAGCATCAGATTCCGGTTCTGAGAGTCGGGGGTTCGAGTCCCTCCATGCTCGTAAAAATAATTTCTCAAAGTTTAAATCCCATTGTTTTTATACCATTTGGATCCAATAAAAATCCATTAGCTTTTAATGGATTAAGTGAAATTAATGGAGCAGCAACGGAAATACTACAGCCTGGCAACTCTCGTCTAATAATTTCGATTGCTTTGAAAACCATAATAGACATGAACGTTTCTTGTTGATCCCCAGGCTCTGCGACTAAATCCCACAAATTTGCATTTAAACCCTTATCGCTAGTCACACGAACAAAGCCAACAAGATTATCAGAAGTTTTTTGAAGAAGAGTTAAATAAAAATCAGACTTTTTCAAAGCTAATTCTAACTTCCTTGGTTGATGGGTATCTTGTTTACATCTTAATAAAAGCCTATTTATTTTACGTACAGAAACAGGTTCACTCCTGAGTAAAACAAAGCCCTGAGGAATTTTGGGGCATTTATTTCCTGAATTTAATCCAAGCATGTCATCCTGTGTTTCTCATTCCTGCAGCAATGCCGTTGATAGTTAACAATGCTCCTCGCAATAATTCACTACGGCTATATGTACGTAAACTTTGACCAGAGTCAGCACTCAAATCTTCACTAATGGGTGGTTGACGATTCTGATCTCTTAATCGCTTGAGAAGAGCGACCTGTAGAAATCCCAAGGGAATAATAGTCCTGTTCCTCAGATTTACAGACAATTGCAAAGCAGGGTCTGCACTTAAAAGTTTTGACTTATCAGTAATTTCTAAAATTAATTTCTTTGTTAAATTATATTCACTTGAGATGATATCGAAAATTCCAGCGAATGCTTCACGATTATCATTGCCACCTAAACTAAGCATATAGTGGTGGGCAACATCTAAATCAACTTTCGAAAGTGTCATCTCTACTTTAGATATCAACATTCTAAAGAATGGCCATCTCTGATTCAACATTCTCAACATCTCCATTTGATTGGGATCTGTCTTTAGTTCAGTAGCTAACGCCGTACCAACCCCAAACCAGCTAGGCAAGAGGAATCGACTTTGAGTCCAACCAAAGACCCATGGAATTGCACGAAGACTTGATAAGTCTTTTGCACCACTTTTTCTTCGTGCAGGACGACTAGAAATTTGCAGCTTACTGATCTCTTCTATTGGAGTAACTACTTGAAAGAATTGAACCAAGTCGGGATTATCATGAACTAAAGCTCGATAATGCTCCCTTGAACGAGCAGCCAGCCTGGTCATCAATTCATTCCAACTTGGCGTGGCATCTAATTTGTTAGTAACCAAGCTATTTTGGAGAACCGCTGTAGTAACAGTTTCAAGATTATATAAAGCTAATTCTGGAAGGCTATATTTTGAGGCAAGAACCTCGCCTTGCTCTGTGATCTTTATACGGCCTTGAAGCGTACCACTTGGTTGAGCCAAAATTGCTTGATAAGCTGGTCCACCTCCTCTGCCTACTGACCCTCCCCTACCATGAAAAATACGTAAAGCTATACCTTGTCTGCTAGCGAGATCTTGTAGTGCTATTTGGGCCTTATGAATTTCCCAATTACTTGAGAGGAAACCAGAATCCTTATTACTATCAGAATATCCAAGCATAAGTTCCTGAAGAGGTTGTTTTTTCTCTCCTACTCGTGGAAGTAATTTTCTATAAACATCTTTCTTAAGTAAAGACTCCATGACAGAAGGAGCATGTTGTAAGTCCTCAACCGTTTCAAATAATGGAACAACAAGAAAATCAGCAGATCCTAAAGTTGGATCAATCAATCCTGACTCTTTGGCTAAAAGCAAAACTTCTAATAAATCTGATGCTGTATGACTCATTGAAATTACATATGAGCGACAAATACGAGTACCAAATTCTTTTTGAAGCCTATGAAGCATGTGAAAAACTGAGATAGTCTCTTGAGTGCTTTTAGACCAATCAAAAGCAGGAGGGATAAGTGGTCTCCGAGTATTCAATTCCTTCATTAACCAAATGACGCGACTTTCCTCGTTCATCAATCCATATGACTCAGGAAGATCTAAATAGCGAGTGAGTTCATCCAACGCATCACTATGACGAGTACTTTCTTGCCTAATGTCTAAACTTGCTAAAGAGAACCCAAAGATATGAACTTGGTTTAACAAGGTATCCAGAGGTTCACATGTAAGATCAGTACTAACCAAACTATTCCTAATAAGTTCTAATTCATTTTTAAATTCGTCTACAGATCTATAGTGAAGCAAATCATCAAAACTATTATTTGTAGATGCTAAAGGCTTAACTTCAGGAGAGAATTCCCACCCAGCATCTGCTAGCTGCTTATTACGTATTTGAGTAAGTCGCAACCTCTCGAGTGTATAGCTAAGCTTCAATCGATAAGGTTCTAGCCGATATCTGGCAGCTCGCTCCTCATAGACCTCCGGGAAACGAACTCTGTCCATTTCCAATGACTCTAGCAAAGGAGAACTTACTTGACTCCATTGCATAGATATACTTAATTGATCTCTGAGCTCTTGAACTGAAGCAATATATCTATCCAACATTAATTGTCTTTGATAACAGGCTGTTCTCCATGTAATTTCAGGAGTGACGGACGGATTGCCATCTCGATCTGAGCCCACCCAGGAACCAAATGTACAAAAGGCCTCATTAGGGATCTCTACATCTGGATAACTTGAAGCCAATGCCGTAGATAGCCTCCTTCTCAATTGTGGCATGGCATCAAACAAAACCTGTTGAAAATAATGAAGCGCATAATCAACTTCATCTAGAACAGTCGGCTTGAATTGATGAAGTTCATCAGTTCTCCACCAAAGTCTTATCTCCTCCTCTAATTGCAGCCTAAAGATTTCCTTCTCAGACTCGGAGATTAAGCTATTAGATTGAAGTTGTTGCAAAAGAGTGGCTACTCTTCGTTGCTTATGTCTGACGGTATGTCTAACTATTTCAGTTGGGTGAGCTGTAAAGACAAGACGAATATCCATTTCCCTCATTAAAGCATCAAGCTGGGCTGGAGGAACATTCAAACGACGTAATCGCTCAAACAATTGTCGAAAAGTTGCTGGTGCAGTTTGACTCGCCAAAGCAGGAGCAAAAGGATCTATGTTGTCATGACTATTGTCTAACTTCCCTTTTTTCATGCTTTCTAAATAACTATCCTCCTCTATACGTTGCTCTAAAATATTTACTAACTGAAAATAAAGCGAAAAAGCTCTAGCAGCAGATATCGCCTCTGCTAAA
The DNA here is from genome assembly GCF_059772385.1 of Prochlorococcus sp. MIT2302. Lineage (NCBI taxonomy): Bacteria > Bacillati > Cyanobacteriota > Cyanophyceae > Synechococcales > Prochlorococcaceae > Prochlorococcus > Prochlorococcus sp. MIT2302. Next base: position 1,151,566 of record NZ_CM186285.1, read on the forward strand.
TCCATTTCTGTAATCAAATTAACTATAGCTTGCGAAGAATTATCTTTATTTGACTTGCTAGGGTCACTTAATTGCTTTAAACGCAATAATCGATCTGTTTGATTAGGAGGACATTCACTTTTGAGAACTGTTTTCCACAGATCCTCAACCAGTTCAAGTCTTTGCTGCAATAAATATCCAGGATCTTTATCCTCAACACTTTCTGTCGAGTGATGAGAGATATTTGCGTTAGAAGAATTTTTCAACATAAACCTATTATGAGGCAGTTCTCCCGACTTAGTCACTAATGGGTTGTTTCAATTGAATGAAATTGGTCTCTTCTCGTTCCATTTCACTAATACCTTTCTGAAGCAAAGACTGAATTGAAACTCCCTTGGAATAAGAATTCAGCCATATCATTGATTGATTTCCGTTTGTTAAAATAGATTCAATAGGTTGCAATAACTCAAACATATCAAGCTGCCTAGCCAAAGGAGTCACCTCTAAAAGAAGTTCATTTATCCAATCACGACATTTTATTTGTTTTCCAGTTTTCCAATGAGATAAATTTGCGTCGAGACTTGATTTAGCGGCAAGCAAATCATTTTCATCTGCTAATAGAGCCAATTCTTTGAGTGTTTTAAAACTGGCCTCCATGGGATCATATTTTTTTATATTGTTTTTAAGATTGATAATTCTTAGTTCAAGTAACGCTGTTATTGCTAGGAGCAAATCAACATTACAGATCAAGTCACATATCCTTAGCTCTAATCGATTTAATACATGAGGTCTTTCTGGACCATTCGGCCGAACTGATGTCCACAAATGTCTTTCATTTTGCATATTCCCCTGCGATAACTGATCTTCAACCCATGTTACATAGTGATCATGATCTACAAACATGGGGACATTAGAGGGTGTCTTAGGGAATTGAATCCACCTTTGAGAATGTGCTCCAGTTGCATTTCCTCCTAAAAAAGGAGAGCTAGCGCTTAATGCCAAAAATAATGATGCCTCACATCGAACCAAACGAAGAGCCGAAAACAGTAAAGATAGGTTTTCAATACCTAAATTAATATGAATACTTGCTGTTACGACTTTTGTTCCATAATTTTTTTCTATAAAAGAGTGATAACAATTTTCCACATCTGACCTTTCAAATTTTTCTGTATTTCCAAGACTTAAAGTGCTCCCAGGAAGAATGGTGAGTTCTTTACAATCAAGCCATTTTCTAAGTTTTAATCTTGGTAGTAACAGTGCATGCTTTAAAACTTCATATCTTTGATCTGGAACAGTTATGTACTCAAGATTTCTTTGATCCGGTTCTTTCACAAAATCTGATAAATCTTTAGTTATAGCAGATGCAACTCCTACATTTTCGCCTGCAAATGTACCTGTAAAAAGCTCCACTTCAAACCCCTTTAAAAGCATAAAGTTGGTCATAAATCAGGAGCTTCTAAGCAAGCTAAAGCAGTAAACATTCCTTTCGCTTTATTTAAAGTTTCTTGATACTCATTAGAAGGAATGGAATCTGCGACGACTCCAGCTCCAGCTTGGACTTGAACTATACAGTCATTTTTATTGTTCCTACGAACAACCATTGTTCTGATAGTAATTGCTGTGTTTAAGGCTCCATTTAAATCTATTGAGCCATAAACACCGGAGTAAGGACCTCTACGTTGTTTTTCTAATTGATTAATTAGTTGCATAGCTCTTATTTTTGGTGCTCCACTAACAGTTCCAGCGGGGAAAGAAGCAATTAATAAATCCCAAATATCATTTGTTTTTTTTAAAGTACCTTCAACCTCACTGACTATGTGCATTACATGCGAATATTTTTCTATAACCATTAATTCTTTTACAAAAACACTACCTGGGATGCAAACTCGGCCCAAATCATTTCGACCTAAATCTACTAACATCACATGCTCAGCTCTTTCTTTTGGATCTTTTAAAAGATCTTTCTCAAGGATTGCATCATCCAAATCATTTTTACCTCTTGGACGTGTACCAGCAATTGGTCTCAAACTTGCTTGAATACCCTTGTCAGTTTGTTTGGCATTAACCATTACCTCCGGGCTCGAACCAATAAGTTGCCAATCTCCAAAATCAAAAAATGCCATAAATGGAGAGGGATTTACCATCCGCAGGCTTCGATATAACTCAAAAGGTTTTTGTATTACAGTCGACTCCAATTTTTGACTAATAACCAACTGAAAAACATCACCTTTCTTGATAAATTCTTTTGCCGATTTAACACTTTTTTCAAATTCACTCTTTGATGTTTTTTGCTTCATATCAACTGATCTATTCGCATTTTCATTCCATTTTAAAGACTTGACTGGCTTTAGAGGAGCTGCCATTAGGTCTTGAAGTTGATTGATTTGTTCACAAGCGATTTCATAAGCTTGACCAGGGGAAACCCCATTACTTAAATCTCCATATACCACAGCTGTTATTAGACGTTTGACTTGATCAAAAATAAGAATTTTGTCCATAAACATCCAAATACCATCAGGCAAGTCTTGATCTGATAATTCATGGGTGGGTACAGAGGGCTCAATCCATTGAATTAGTTCATAACCCCACATTCCAAAAAGTTGTCCTAGTTGCGGTAACCCTGATAAAGACACAGATTTATAAGGCTTAAGCATTTCCCTGAGTATTTCAATTGGATTTCCATGAAACTTTTCTTGTTTTCCAGTTCTCCAACATCTAGTCAATTCATCACCACTAACTTTCACCTGCCAGAGAGGATCTGATGCAACCACACTCCACCTGCCAATAGTTTCTCCACCTTCTACTGATTCAAGCAGTACCCCTGGAGGGTTGTCGTTACCAACTTTAAGCCAGGTGGTAAGGGGGGTTTCCAAATCAGCCGGCCAACTTTTTGCCAAGGGAATATAGTTTGCCCCGCTGGAAGCTGATAAAAGAAATTGTTCCTTATCTAAGCTAAGCATGACTGCATAATGGCAGCCCAATACATATATTTAAAGGGGTCAACAGTTTAAATTAGATTAGTCATGCATCGTAAGTTTTTTTTCCACTAAATTTCAAGCTTGCTGGATTCGGATTTTCTCCGATTCGTCTATTGTTGAAACCTTCTTTTAACCTTCCTTCATTGGGTTTCTCAGAGAAGACGCCATCTTTAGGGAAAAGTAATTCTCTATCCCCTCCAGGATAAATTCTATATATTTTGCTTGTTTCAATTCTTGGCTTAAACCCTCTTAATTGAGTATTCAAAGCAAAACACTGCTCTTTTTTTGCAAAGTACATCAAATTATCACCTGCATGCATTACTGCAGCTCCTCCCGTTGGAAGCTCAAATACCTCAGAGGTTTTACTTGTCCAGGTAATTGCATATTTTTCTTCGGTTTCAGCCGAATTTAATAAACCACCGGTGCTACCAATGTGTTTTGGAAGTGTTCCAGGTAATACTTCGGTCATGCTTTCAATTAAATCAACTTTTTCTTTATATTTTTAAATTAGCACTTTATTTTGTGCCTTTTGACTCATTGGACGTCAACTTCACACGCGTCAACATTAATCAATTAGATCAAATTCTTTTAATTCAGAAATAGGAAAAAATATAGTAATTCCTTTATCTCTCCTATTGGTAAGTCGGCCCCCAAGACTTTTCAAAAGTCTTTGCGTTGCAGCCTGACTAAGCTGCAAATTTCCTGTTGAAGGATTCCAGCTAAGTACTGGACCAATTTCTTCATTGGAACAACTTTCTGAAATTTCAGAATGAGTAGTTGTGGAAAGCTGAGTTAAAATCTGAAGTTTTAGTCTTTGACCCGCTGGCCTCAATTTCAAAGTTAATTTTCCACCGGTTTGCAATCCACGACTATTACGATCAATAAGACCCGTAAGCATTAATTCAAGCCCTTCAGAATCACTCAAGACTTTTGGTAAATCTGGTGTGATATCAAGAATAAGTTTCAATCCTTTTCGTTCTAACTGATTACTCCAAACAGGAAATAACATTGTGAGCATTTTACCTAAATCAGTTAAAGCTAAATTTGTCTCTCCTGGCTTACTCCTCTCTAACTCAACTGCATTAAAAATCAAACCAAAACGATCAATTTGTTCTGTACATTCAATATCGATTTGCTTCAAACGTGTTTCAACTACCCTAGGTAAGTCTTGTTTTCGTAGAAGAGATCTTATTAAAGTTCTTATTGTCGCCAGAGGAGTCCTTATTTCATGTGTCAAAGCCTCTAGCAAGGAAATTTCACTATTTCTTGAACTTGATGTCTGATCATTAATTAAAGTATCAGGCAAAGTTTGAATATTTAAACTTGGTGCAATATCTGCAAGTCGTTGAGATAGTAAAGGCCAAAATACTTTAGATAAATCATCATTCGTTTTTAGCTGACCCAATTCTCCAAGTGCGTTTCGAAGATTATTTGCTTGTTCAACATTTTCTGTATTCAATCTGTTGTCAAGTAACGTCAAAAGGTCACTCAAAGTCTCGGGATCACTGCGCATTAATAATTTTCTCTCAACACAACTACCTTCCAGGGCCAAAGCAATTTGAATTTCAGGAGTAATTACTATTAACAAAGGATCATTCCCATCTTCCTCCAGAAGAGTCAATCGCTCATAGCTTGAGGAATCATTATGAAAATCCATCGAAACTGATTGACTGGGCGGCAACATCCCCATAGAAGGATTTGTTAGATTTACAAGATCCTTGGGAGCCCATACCCATCCTTGAAATTTCTTGAGTAATTTAGGCTCGTATAATGCAGGTAAAGGAGAAGACAACCACAAACCTCTTGTAAGGTTCATAGGCAGGAGAATGTCTGACTGAAGTGTATCTAGAGCCGCCCACCACATTCTCCTTACTGCAGATTCACTACATTTGGCTTGAGGAACACCTTTAGCCATCCTTGTTTGTAATGCTTTGATTGTTACTAGAGGCGTATTCACGAAAATCTCCAAACCTCATACAAACCCTTAAATCCATAAGATTGATTAGATTTTAAAGGGCGAAAAATCATGAAAAATAGAGTTTCAACTCGTGAGGTGCCTTAGATAGTTATTTTCAATTGGATTGATTGAAAATTTCTAAGTAATTCAATTTAAGTGGCAAATTAAAGTCTTTAAAAAAATAAAAACATAAGAACTAATTCGTTATTAGTCAGGGTTTACAAGGTGAGGATTACACCTTATATCCCATAAATTCAACAATAACTAATCCAATGAAACTAATGTTTGATCTTAAAGTGAGGATTCCTTCCTTTACATAGATGAAAAACTTAACCTCAAGATGGTAATGAGTGCTTAACCATAGCAATACTTAAAACTCTACTGAGACTCAACTAATGCATTTACAAATAAAATAAGCATAATTGTTTAATTAGAGATTTTTTCTTATTGACTGTCCTCTTCTAGATACAGATAAACAAAGGCCCAAACTTATAAAATTAACAAACAATGCCGTTCTTCCATAGCTCATAAAAGGCAATGGGATTCCAGTGACAGGTCCTAGACCAATGGTCATAAATATATTCACCATAATTTGGAACATAAACATTGAAGCTATTCCAATCACAATCAAAGATTCAAAATCAGTGCGCGCCTCAATAGCTATCTTGATCAATCGAAAAATTAGAATAAAAAATAAAAATAAGACCAATAAAGTTCCTATAAAACCTGTCTCTTCTCCAAGAGCGCTAAAAATAAAATCAGTATGTTGCTCTGGTATGAATTTTAATTTAGTTAATTGACCCTGCATCAAACCAGTTCCCGCCAATCCTCCAGATCCAATACTTATCTTGCTTTGGAGCATATGATAGCCACCACCTAAAGGATCTTGGCTGGGATCAAGAAAAAGAATTAGTCTGTCTCTCTGATAATCTCTTAATAAAGTTTCCCAAAACCAAGAGGAAGTTTTGGCTATTAATGAATGAGTGAGAACTATTATTATTAGTATTTTTCTTTGATTTGGAAGAGACTTATAAGACAAAAAAACAATTATTGGGAACCATAAAAAAAGCCCCAATGGGTATGAGTAAGACAAGAATCCTGTAACTGAAGTAGCCAAAACAATAAATGTCCACTCATATGGCATCCCTGACCAATACAACATGCCGAGAAGTATCGAGCCAAAAACAAGAGATGTACCTAGATCAGGTTGTATGAAAACCAAAATCCAAGGGAAAATAGAAACTAATAAAGGTTTAATTACATGCGATAAATTAGTAAATCTTCTTCGATCTAAAATAGAAGCCAAAACAAGTATTAAGGTCAATTTAGCAAACTCCGATGGCTGAACATACACGCCAGCAAAGCTGAACCATCTCTGTGCTCCTAAAGCAGAAGTACCACTAAAATTTACATATAATAGGGTTAAAATAGTAAAGACATATGTTGGTACAATATATTTTCTTAGATCTTGCAAAGGAACTTGAGCTAAAAAATAAACAATTAAAGAACCTATGTAAGCAATGATTGCATGGTGATACCAATCTGCAATTCCAATATTTCTTTGAGTACTTGCAATTAAAAAACAAGATAAATGTACTAAAATAAAAGGTACAATCCAAATTATAAAATCAGTATCTTTCCAAATTTTTCTGTTTCTAACTATTTTTGAATTAGATATTTTCTTTCGACCAAAACTTATCATGACTTTAAATCAATGTTTAACTGATAATTGATTAGATAGAGTTTCTGCAAGTTCTAAAAATACTTTTGCTGTTATTGAATCTCGAGATGTATGAACTACAGGCAAATCCTTACCGGTACCCGAAAAAGTATCTGACTCTATTGGTATCTGAGAAAGCAAGGGTACATCATTCTCTTTAGCTAATTGCTCTCCACCTCCCGAGCCAAAAATCTCATATGATTTTTGAGGTTGATCTGAAGGAATAAAATACGTCATGTTTTCTATCACTCCTAGTACAGGAATATTCAATTGTTTAAACATTGCTAGTCCCCTTCTTGAGTCTTGAAGAGATACATTTTGTGGAGTGGTGACTATAAGCACACCTGCCATGGGAACTGCCTGAGCTAGAGAAAGTTGAGCATCCCCTGTCCCAGGAGGAAGATCCACTATTAAAAAATCACGTTCTCCCCAAGAAGCTTGATACAAGAATTGTCGAATAATTCCATTAAGCATTGGGCCACGCCAAATCACTGGTTGATTTTGATCAATCAATAATCCCATTGAAACCATTCCAATTCCACATGTTTCAATGGGGATAATCATTTGCTCTGCGCCAGAACCATTAACTTCAGGAGTTATTTCGCTAACACCAAGCATGTAAGGGGTATTTGGCCCATAGATATCTGCATCAAGCAAGCCAACCTTAAAACCTTTTTGACTAAGCGCACAAGCTAAATTTACGGCAACAGTACTTTTACCAACGCCTCCTTTACCACTACTTATAGCGATAACATTCTTCACTTTTGGTATTGGAGTTAATCCCAGAGATTGAGCACCATGCCCGGCCTGACCAATAGGAGATTCCGCAGATGGAGATGAGTCCCCTATCTCAATTTGTACTTCTTCTATGTCTTCCAGTAAATCAATGCATTTCCTAATATCATTGGCTATTTGACTTCTTTGCGCTAAGGCAAAATTAGGAAGGGTGAGTCTTACAACAATCTTCGGTGGCTTTACTGAAACGATATGCAACCATCCAAGTTCAACAATAGATCGTTCACTTCCGACATCTTTGACTGAATTAAACGCTTTTAAAACCTTCTCGTTAGTTGTCATTCTTAATTTCTATTCACCCGATAATAGTAAAAAAATCGACAAATATTCCAACTCATTATCCAATGATATTGGCTTTGGTAAAAAGTAAAAAATATTCGCAATACAAACTTTTCCAATATTGATGTGAAATTTGCATCATTTGAAAGTATTTTTTAAAGAAAGCAAAATACAATCAATTTTGTCCTCCTCACCAAATCAAGCCATTTTACCGGCAAAAAATTCAAGAGAACGAGCCAAAAAGCTTGTTTTAGGTCTTCAAGATGAAATTTGTACTGGCTTAGAGACTATTGATGGAGAAGGCAAATTCCTAGAAGAATCATGGCAAAGACCAGAGGGTGGTGGGGGTCGTTCACGAGTCTTGAAAGATGGGAAAATCTTTGAACAGGGAGGAGTTAATTTTTCTGAAGTCTATGGGAATGAACTTCCACCCTCAATAATTAGCCAAAGGCCAGAAGCGAAAGGTCACTCTTGGTTTGCAACAGGAACCTCCATGGTTCTTCACCCCAAAAACCCCTACATACCGACTGTTCATCTGAATTACAGATATTTTGAAGCAGGTCCTGTTTGGTGGTTTGGGGGAGGGGCAGATTTGACCCCTTTTTATCCATATCTATCTGATACGCGTCACTTTCATTCATGTCATAAAGCCGCATGTGACACAATCAACAAAGATCTTCATAAAGTTTTCAAACCGTGGTGTGACGAATATTTCTTTCTAAAACATCGAAATGAAACCAGAGGAGTTGGAGGTATTTTTTATGACTATCAAGACGGCTCAGGTTTACTTTATAAAGGACAAAATGCCAAAGGGAAAGCATCTCACATCTCAAAAGAATTAGGTCACTATTCTTTGAATTGGGAAAATCTTTTTTCACTTGCCAAAGCATGCGGACAGGCATTTCTTCCCTCGTATGAGCCAATAATAAAAAAACGAAAAAATCAACAATTTTCAAACAAAGAAAGAGACTTTCAACTTTATAGGAGAGGTAGATATGCTGAATTCAATTTAGTTTGGGATAGAGGGACCATTTTTGGATTACAAACAAATGGAAGAACCGAATCAATATTGATGTCATTACCACCCTTAGCAAGATGGGAGTATGGATACAAGCCAGAAAACAATTCACGTGAAGCACTATTGACAGATTTATTTACTAAGCCTCAAGACTGGTTTACAGATAAAACGCTTGAAGAGAGGTGTCTAGCACATCAAGCATTGGATTAAATTTACCACTTCTAAGTTATCCCATTTAAAAAAGCCTGAACTATTTCATTAGCTATAAGATTGATTGTTCTTTGCCTAGTTTTTAAATTTCTTAGATTTTGTTCTAGTAAACCCTCTAATTTCCCAATTTCAAGAATCCTTATTTGCCTTCTTGGAGCACCTAAACCTCCTCTAAATAAAACTGGAAACCTTCCAAATTTTTTTGCGATTGACTCGTCTATTCTGTTTGGCGTTTCAGAAAAAGGTGGTATCAATCCTGAACCGACTCCATATTTACCATACGCATCAAAGTGAATCTCAATCGCATATCCACCTTGCTTGGCAAATTTCCTACCTACTGACCAATTTGTTCTTGGATCATTAGCATCATCAATATTTCTTATCCCAGGATCATACGATCTGATATTTAAGCCTCTCTTTTTGCCAATATTCACAACTGATTTTTGTAACTTTAAATTCCAAAAAAGTTCATCACTAATTTCAGGATGCATTGGATTCTTTCCAAACTTATCCACAGCTTCTCCCGGAGTACCAGCGCCAGCTAACCCCTGAGAGTCTGCATGTCCAGCTAATATTAAAATAGGGATATTTTTATCTACATTTTTACTCCCAACCCAATTTGCAGGAAGAGTTGAACCTTCACCAATAATTACTTCGAAATCATGAGTGAAATTAAAATTTCTAGTGTAATAAAGTTGAGAAAAAGCATAAAAAATAATAAAAAATACGAGAAATTTCAAACGATTAAATAATTGATTTCTCTCCACAACTAAAAATTAAATAGGGGATGAAAGTAGAGAATTTTCACTACTAAGCTTAAGACTTTCAGATAATTCCGACTGAATTGCTATCAACTCATCACGATGAGCTCTAATTCTTAACACACTACTATCTGATAAATCTGAACTTAACAACTTAACTTCTAATAATTCCTCTCGTTGGGATCGAATACGATAAATAATCCCTGCCAGAGGTGCACCAATTACAGCTAGCAGTAAAGGCCACCAACTCAAAGAGGGGTAAAGCTGAATCAGAACCAGACCCAAGCAAGCTGATCCCAGTCCTCCAAGGCAAGATAAAAAGACAATCAAAAAAGTACTAGAAGCAACATTGCCATTGAAGATCAACAATTTCTCTTCCACATTGCCTCCATTCTTTTTCCAACCACGTTCTTCTAACCAAAAACTAATTCCTTCCATAACTTCAAGGGGAGGTAAAGGAGACTGAACATCTACAACTGTCGTGCGGTCTTTACTTGCAGCTCGCAGAAAAAAACCCAAACCTATAGCCAAGAGGATAGTAAGAAATAAAGTTGAGGAGAATGCGCTTTGCATCTCAAAAATAAAATCCCTTTAATTTTAATTGTTATGAAAAACATAGCTACAAAAGTGAGCTAAAAGAATTAAAAGATATTTGAAAAAATAAACTCGATAAACTTCCTAAATATTTTTCATCATGAAAGGTATTAGAATTCAATCATGGAAAAATCACTTGTTAATTAAATTCCACTAAATCTATTATGCCAAAAAAACTTGACGAACCGTCGACCTTCAAGATCTTTGATCAAGACATAGATAATGAAACTAAAATTGCTCTAAGCTCATCTTTAGCATTAGCAGTTGATACTGAAGCTATGGGATTAATTCATGGCCGAGACAGACTATGTTTAATACAAATATGTGATCAATTAGATAATGTTATTTGTATTCGTATAGAAAAAAACCAACATTCAGCACCCAACTTAAAATCTATTCTTGAGAAAAAAACAATTGAAAAAGTCTTTCATTTTGCAAGATTTGATGTGGCTGCTTTAGCAAGTAATCTAAATATTGATGTTAATCCAATTTTTTGTACAAAAATTGCAAGTAAAATTGGTAGAACTTACAGTCCAAGACACGGATTAAAAGAAGTGATTATGGAAACTGTTGGAGTTGAATTAGATAAACAAGCTCAAAGCAGTGACTGGGGAAAAGTTGGAGATTTAACTCAAAAACAACTGATCTATGCTGCAAATGATGTTAGATATTTACTACGGGCTAAACAGAAACTTCAGGAGATGTTGATACGTGAAGATAGATTTGACTTAGCACAAAAATGTTTCCAGTGTGTACCAATTTTTTCCGAGCTTGATAGAAGAAGATTTACTAATATTTTTGACCACTAATTTTTTTAACCAAAAGATTAATTAATCTTCAAGCATAAAATTTTCCTCTTCTTTTAGAGCTTTCAACAAGTGATCAAATGAGGCAGAGGCAGATAAAGTTTGTTTTTGATTATCATTAAGAGATTGCTCAAGGATCTTTTGAGCAATTTCTTTTCTTGATTGCAAATCTTTTTTCCCTTCTTTAGCCGCTGCAACCTCTACTTTTCTTCGAGCGGCTGCAATACTTATGCTTAAAGATGATGCTAATTGAGCACAAATTTTAAGATAATGATGATCTTCAATTAGAGGCATATGCTGTGGCTGAAACAGAAAATCTTCATTAAAAATCTTTTATCAGATTACACCGCACTATCAACCCTGGGACAAGTGAGTCGAAATACTAATAGCTAAAGAGCGACTTCCACCTTCAGGGCCCATTCGTTTAGAACCTCTTAAACCAATGATGTGTCTATCAAAATCAGAATCCAATAAAAACTCCACTCGTTTTGCGAAAGTTTGATAACCTTTTGCGATAGCCACTGAACCTCCCAACAATCGACTTTGACGCTTAGCAAAATTGAAATTAAATTGAGGCCCTTTCCCTGGGAAAGAGACACATGGGATACCTAAACCTACTAATTGTTCTGTAGCTGTTCCCGCATTTGCCACTCCTACTTCTCCCCAATTAGCCCATGAAGAGAATTGTTGAAAACCAATCAATATAAGTAAAGATTTTTTTTCCCATATTTCTGATATCCCTAATTTATCCATTGATTCATCAGTCGGGTTGAAACCTAAATCAACCATTATCAATTTTATTTTTTTACTCATTGAAGAAGAGTTTAAAGGAACAAATATTGCCAAAGGAGATGAGGTTTGAATCAGTTGAGTTGCAATTAAAAGTTTTTTAAAATTCTCATACGCCTCAGGTAAACGACTTCCACATAACAAAATCAAGCGTCTATATGTTTCGAATTCACTTGGACATTCTCTCTTAGCCAGACCATCCATCATCGGATTCCCAGGGGCAATTGCTTCCACTCCATGACCCCTTAAACCTCTAGCAGTGATTTTGTCTCTTACTGCAACCATCTTGCAGCGACTAGATCGCATTAACCAATATTCCCATGGATCCCACTCGGTTCCTTTTAATCGATGGTAAAAATCGCTCAAAGAGAATCTAGGTCCGCTTGTCCATGTGTAATCACTTTTGGGAGTGCCAACAAACAAATAATCAGCACCACTAGCCCATGCAAAAAGAAGGGGTAATAAATCTCCAACCGCAACAATAATTCTTCCCTCTCTCGCTGATCGATGAATAACAGTCCATTGCCTTAAAAGGCTCCAGAGCAATCCAGCTTTTAAATCTAAAAGTAATCCACTAAAACTCTGATTACTAAATCCACCACTTGGTAAAAAACTTAAGGGACCAATCTTGGTAAGCCAGCCATCTGTTATGAGCTTGTTAAACACTTTTCCCTCTCCAACCATTGGGAGTACTTCTTGGGAAATATCTGGATTAATTTCATGTAATGCTTCCATGATCTGGCAGGCAATCGTATCTTCTCCATGTCCATTACAAAGAAACAAAAGATTTTGTTCGGCTTGGCTGATACGATTTGGATTGGAAATGAATATTTCATTTTCGGCGGCATGGCCAAGTGGTAAGGCAGAGGATTGCAAATCCTTTATCCCCAGTTCGAATCTGGGTGCCGCCTTTAGTATTAATCGTTTAATTTTACTGAGAAAGCCTCCCAGAACAATGCTCCATGTGTAGCGATTAGCAAGTTTCAAGAAGAGTCAGAAATTGATAAGTTGATTTGTTTCTAGATCGAAATATTGATCATTTTCACATTCTTACATTTAGTCATGAAAAGAACCATAATGAAAACCTGGTAACAAATCAAAATGCCAAATAGTTTTATCTTATATTCATATCTTTATGTACTATTTCATTCGTTTAAAAATTGGGAAGTAATATTAGTCATGAACTAATATCAAAAACAATAACCAATATAACAGTGACTGATCAAATTGAATTCAGTTCTTTTTTTAAATTATTAAATTCAATAAAAGAAGGAGAATCAGAAAAAATATCTCTATTAGATGAACAAATTAATGAATTTAAAAATGGTACCAATTCCAAAAGTTTTTTAGAAGAGTTGGGATCGCTTTATCTAGCGATAGGTGTCACAGAATTATATATTTTTACGGATCAAAAGGATTTAAAGTCTATCGGTCTGATAGATAAAGAAGGATGGGAAAAATTATCTGAAAAAAATCAACAGGAACTTCCCGTCTTCCTTGCTAATAAAATGATTGAGTACATTAAAGAAAAGAAAAAAGTGAAAGAAATATCTAAAAAATGGAATATTAGAGAAGGTGAAATAAGAAAGCACATAACAAAAATGGCAAGATATATTACTGAGGGGATAATTGATGTTATTGAATAACTTAACAAGTAAGATCTAAAAAAATGATTTTAGATTCATCATTAATTATCAAATTTAGTCTTTAAACAAAGAAATTTTAAAGTTAATATTCATTGTCTGCAACGCAAATGCCAAGGCACCTTATACCATTACTTGTAGTTCTTCCACAATGATTACATAGTACTTTTTCAATTTTATTTTCACTTGCATTATCTTCTTGACTTTCGTGATTACTTTTACTATTCTCCAGAGAGAAATCTTTCAATCTGTTTAATTTATTCATGTAAGATACTTAAAAATAGACTTTTTAGTTAAAGAACAACCGCGAAGTAATGAGTCAGAAAAAAATCGGGATTGGCTTTGGCACTTGGGCGTGGGGAAATAAATTGGTATGGGGCTACAAACCTGATATAGATGATATTTTACTAAAAAAAACTTTTTTTGATGCGATAGATGGTGGATTAGATCTTGTTGATACGGCAGATTCATATGGCACAGGAAACTTATTTGGTCAAAGCGAAAAGCTGATTGGCAATTTCCTTGAAGAATTACCAAAAAGGAAACTAAAAAAAATCACCATTGCAACAAAACTCGCCCCCTTTCCCTGGAGAATTGGTCGCAATGGCCTAAATTATGCTTTTCAAGAGAGTAATAAGCGGCTTAAAGGACATATGAAAAGGGTACAACTTCATTGGAGTACTTATCGTTATGCGCCTTGGCAAGAAGAGCAATTAATAAATGGCCTAGGAGATTTATACGAAAAAGGTTTAATCAAAGAAATCGGGTTATCGAATACTGGTCCAAAAAGACTAGAATTTTTATATCAAAAACTTAAAGAACGAGGAATAAAAATCAATAGTATACAGATGCAATTTTCATTATTAACCAAGCCAACTTTAGCAAATGAAAGAATTAAAAATATATGTAATGAGCATGATATAGAATATTTAGCGTATAGTCCACTTGCATTGGGAATACTAACTATTCCACCTAATCAGTCTCCTAAACCTAGAACATTCTTACGACAAAAGTTATTTGAAAATATTCTTCCTAAAACTATAGAAATGAGAGCACAAATAACTAATATTGCTAAAAAATATTCAGCCTCCCAAGCACAAGTGGCATTGAATTGGATAAGGTCTCATGGAGCCAAACCAATAGTTGGGATTCGCAATCCCTTACAAGCTCAAGATGCTATTTCAGCTCTCAATTGGTCTTTAACCCACAGAGAAAAAGAAAGACTGAATTCTTATAGAAATAAATGTCTTACACATATGCCTCAAAATCCTTTTACTAGTCCATAATTCAAATTAATTATCAGGGCTCAAGATCACCTTCATTGAATCGGAAGAAGTTGGAAGAGTAATGACTTTTGCTGGTGGAATTGACTGTGAATTTGAGGTTTTTTCAACTATTTCTTTATCAGATTCTTTTTCATCTTTAGCACAAGCTTCTAGGGCTTCTCTCAACAAAGAGTCAAAAGTAGCACCTGGCAATCTATGCCTGGCGACTTCAAGGAATGTGAGTGGTAAAGACTCTGATGCTGCATCTTTTAAAGCAGGATTATTTTTTCGATGTTCTTGCTCATCTTGAATTGCTCGAATAAATCTTAGAGTTACTTCATGCTTAGTAGAAGCTTTGATTAATGTATCATTATCTCTTTGTCCATTATTTGCTTCTTGTTCTAAATCATTAATTCTGCTCTCTAAGCTAGTTAGGACTTCATCAGCTTCTTTACCAATATGAGCGAGTTGTCCATCAGACAAGTTTGGCAAATCAGCTACATATACTTTTCCATGATCTCGGAGTGTTAGGAAAGTTGGTCTTGGACCTCCATTTTGTCTCATGCCCGATTCAGCTTGTCCACCTAAAGGTTTTCTAGGTGGTGTTGGACCTGCAGAACTTCTCCTACGCGTAAGACGCTGTTGATTTTCAAAAGGCATAGAACTTAGAACTAATTAAGATCTGACTTCGCATTACCCGAACTAATATCCGGCTTGCGTTTTATAATATCTTACTATTTTTTTACCGATATCGAAAATCTTTTTTAACCTTAATTTAAGGTATTAAAAATTGGAATACAGAATTTTATAAACCAATGCTATGTGCCTTAATCATGGAATTCCCAATATTTCTAAATGCCTTGGATTATTTAAACTTTCTACAACTTGACCAATATTCCAAGCTTCAAAATCATTTTTTGAACATATTTCTAAAGCGGAATGTAATACATTTTTGGGAACAATTAAACAAAAACCTATTCCCATATTAAAAGTATTCCAAAGATCAATCTCGGGAATATCACCAGCATTTTGTAACCAAGAAAATATTTCAGGAATTTCCCAACTAGTTATATCTATATGGGGTACTAATCCAGCAGGAAAAACTCTAGGAAGGTTTTCTGGCAATCCTCCACCAGTTATATGAGTCATTCCATGAATTGGTAAATTTTCAATCAACAATTTCTCAACAAGTTCAGCATAAATTGCTGTTGGTTTAAGCAAAGATTGAATCAAGTTACTTTGATTTTTTCCAAATAAAGTATTTTGATCAACATTTGCCATAGAAAGCACTTTACGAACAAGACTAAATCCGTTGCTATGGACTCCATTACTTTTAATCCCAATAATTTGATCTCCAGAATCAATGTGCGAGCCTGTAATTAAGTGATTATTTTCAACGATGCCGACACAAAAGCCTGCTAAGTCATATCTTCCCTTGGGATAGAATCCTGGCATTTCAGCCGTTTCGCCTCCCAATAGAGAACAATCAGATTTACTGCAGCCCTCAGCAATTCCCTCTATAACTTCTGCCAAAGCATCTGGAGTCAAGGCACCACTTGCGATGTAATCCAAAAAAAATAAAGGCTTAGCGCCATTGGTTATTACATCATTCACGCACATTGCGACTAGATCAATGCCAACTCCAAAATGACAGTCATATTGCTGGGCTAATTCCAATTTTGTCCCAACACCATCAGTCCCTGATACCAATACAGGACTTTCATAACCTTTTGGAATTTTTATACATCCTCCAAAACCTCCTAAACCTCCAATCACCTCGCTTTTATGAGTTTTTTCAACGCATAATTTAATTCTCTCCACAAATGCTCTTCCAGCAGTAACATCAACTCCCGCAGTTTTGTAATCCATCAGTAAAAAACTTTCATGTTCAAAAGATCTGAATCCTCATATGAAACTCCATATGGAATCAGTATGCAATCAACCTATTTCATTTCAATCATAAGTTTATGAAATTAATTTGTTTACCAACATAGTGGGAAAAAAAATCTTCCAAAATAATGCTGAATTACAAGATTGGCTTAGTGAACAACATTCAGCAATAATTTTCATCCCAACTATGGGAGGGCTTCACCCTGGGCACCAATATTTAATTCAGAAAGCTAAAAAAAGGAAAACCAACAAAAGTCAAATCATTCTTGTAAGTGTTTTTGTCAATCCATTGCAATTTAGCAAGGGCGAAGACTTCAAAAAATATCCTAGAAATATAACTAGAGATTCTGAATTAGCTTTTAGTGCAGGAGCAGATGCAATTTGGGCTCCAGATTATATTGACGTTTTTCCAGGAGGCGAAGATTCATATTTCAAAATTCAAGTTCCTAAAACTTTGCACAATCAATTATGTGGTGCTGAAAGAAAAGGACATTTTGATGGAGTTGCGACCGTAATTATTCGTCTCATAAAAATTATCAAGCCAGAGAAACTAATTCTTGGAGAAAAAGATTGGCAACAATTACTTATCATTAGAAAACTTTTTCAAGAACTCTCCATACCTATAAAAATTGAATCCTTTTCTACACAAAGAGATCAAAGTGGATTAGCTTATAGTTCAAGAAATGCTTATCTAAGTCATTCTGAAAGATCAAATGCTCAGGCTTTACCCAATGTAATTCAAGAAGCAAAAAATGATTTTGTTAAAGACAAGATCATTAGTCTCAAAAAGATAGACTCCAAACTTAAAGCAAGCAATTTAGAAATCGAATACATAAAAATCGTAGATGCATTTTCATTGCAAGAAAAAAAGAATATAAATGGTATATGTCTTTTAGCCGCAGCAGTAAGATGTGGTTCTACGAGGCTCATCGATCACACTTTTCTTATGCATAGAAAACCAATTATTGCAATTGATGGTCCAGCAGGTGCTGGTAAAAGCACAGTAACGAAAGAATTTGCAAAGAGACTTGGTTTTATTTATTTAGATACTGGTGCAATGTATAGAGCAGTCACTTGGTTAATACTCAAAAATTCGATTGATCCAAATAACCAAGTTGCAATAAAAAACATCTTAAAAGATGTAAAATTAGAGTTTAAAAACTCAAGTTTTGATGAGCAAAGAATATTAATTAACAGCACTGATGTAACAGAAAAAATACGATCACCAGAAGTTACTTCAATGGTTTCTGAAATTGCTAAACAACAATTCGTTAGAGAGTTACTCACAACAAGACAACAAGTTATTGGAGATCATGGAGGTTTG
Source organism: Prochlorococcus sp. MIT2302 (assembly GCF_059772385.1). Taxonomy (NCBI): domain Bacteria; kingdom Bacillati; phylum Cyanobacteriota; class Cyanophyceae; order Synechococcales; family Prochlorococcaceae; genus Prochlorococcus; species Prochlorococcus sp. MIT2302. The sequence continues at coordinate 1,169,574 of NZ_CM186285.1, forward strand.
ATTGCTGAAGGGAGAGACATCGGAACAGCTGTATTCCCTGAGGCAGATGTAAAAATCTTTTTGACAGCTACTCCAAAAGAAAGGGCCAAACGAAGATCTCTTGACTTAGAAAAAAGAGGTTATGAATACTCCAGCATTGAAGATCTTGAAAAAGAAATTAAAGAAAGAGACAAAAAAGATACAGAAAGAGCAATCGCCCCCTTAAGAAAAGCTCAAGATGCCATAGAACTTGTTACCGATGGACTGAATATTGAAGACGTATTAGAAGAAATGACTTATATTTTTAGATCAAAAATTCCTGAAGAAATCTGGCCAACACCTACTCTATAAGACTATCGATTAATTCTTCAATAGCATCATCCAATAAATCTAGAACCTTTTCGAATCCATTTTGACCTCCATAATAAGGATCAGGAACTTCATCTAATTGTGATTTTTTAGAATAACTTAAAATAAGATTTATTTTTGAATTAATAGTTTGCATATCATCTTTAATTAATGATTTAACAGCATTCAGATTATCTTTATCCATAACAAGAATATGATCAAATTCATATAAATCATTTTCTTCTATTTGTCTCGCTCGACTGGTTAGTTCTATTCCCCTCGATAATGCTGTTGTACGCATTCTTTGATCAGGAAGATTTCCTACATGCCAACTACCAGTTCCTGCGGAATCAACCACAAAAAGATTTTCTAAATCTCTCTCTTTAATTTTTTGATTAAAAATCCCTTCCGCTGCCGGAGAACGACATATATTTCCCAAGCAAACAAAGAGAATTTTTTTTACCATTTTTTGAATTTATTTATTTTATTTTAAATCAAAAAGAATATTATTTATATAGCTTTCAGTCCATGTTTCTCCAAAAAAGCCCTTTAACATACCTCTTGCAGGATCTTTTTCAGCCCTGTATCGCATATATTCTTTTTGACCATTTAACATTTTAAAAGATCTTTCCTTAGAAATCATTTTTGCGTCTCTCACTAAATCAAAGAAACAATTCAAGTATTCAACAAAAGCAGGTTTAATTATCTGACTAATTAATTTATCACCTTCTTCTCCTAATGGAATTCTAGACCAAAGAAAAGCAGGGGAGAAATATTGAATAGCCTCAGAAGGAATATCACCTCCTGGTGGTAGTTTTGATTGCCAGTTAGCATGTATAGGTTTTAACTTATCCCAAACATGTTGAGTATGATTTATATCGTCTTTTAAAGCAGGTTGAAGATCTAAAGCAATAAGATGACCATTTGGAAGTGTTACAAAATCGGCTCCAAAAAAAGGTAAATCATAATTATTGAAAGGTGAGATTACCAAATTCATGACAGAAGTGATTTCACCAGCTTGTAGGCAAGCACATCTAGCCTGTCGTATTTTTTTTGTCTTTAAACCCCATGTTTCCAAAATAACTTTTTTAGGATTAGAACTTGAACCAAATAAGGATTCTTTGAAAAGAAAAGCATTATTGATCGGATAAGGGTTAGGTCCAAAAATAGAAAACTTCTTAATAGTTTCATCCAAGAAATAAGCCCAACGCCAATTACTTATTGAAATAGGGGCAAGACTATTATTTCGGTTACTTTGCATTTAAAGATAAAAATGTAGAATTAATGCTTATAGGGTTAAAGGAAATAAAAATTCATTCATATATTTCTCTGACCATTCTTTGCCAAAAAAGCCAGAAAACAAACCATGAGCTGGATCTTTTTCAGCACTATATTTATTATAATCCATATGCAATAAGTTTATCTCCTGCGATTTAATATAATTTTCATTAACTTTAGATAAATCAAGATTAACCCAATAACATTTAAGAAAAGAGCTAAAAACTTTTGGTAAAATTTTGTCTGCTTCAAAATAACCACCTTTGCAAAATAAAGCCCATGGAGAGAAGTATTTCATTGGATCATATATATTACTTTTCATATCAGAATTAAATTCATAAAAAGATTTTTTTATGCTTTTTAAGCCATCAAAGTATCTATCAAAATATTCTTTATCTTGAACAAGAGGCTGAAAGTCAAGAATAGCAACTAGCTTTTCTTTTTTCTCAAACCATAAAAGATCAATGCCCATAATGGGCATATCATTTTGATCATTCGGATAAGCAACTGAATTTAATACTTGAAGACGATCTCCGGCATCTAATCTGGTCACTCTCCATCTTCGAAATCCAGGAACATCCCATAACCAGCTATTGAGTTTATGATTGCCTTTTGTAGAAACGCGTTCACAAAATTCATTCGGAACGATCAAATTTTGACCGCCATGATCAAGAATATTTTTATTTAATTCACTTAAAAGATCATCAAACATCTATGGTAATCTCCTTAGAGGATTTAATAATTTTCTATCTATGCAAGTGATTAAATCAGTTAAAATGAATAAATTCAAACATTTTTAGTATTCTAATAGATATCTTAATAGATACTGAATTTAAAGAAAGGAATAATCTTTAGAAAAAATTAATTTCACTACTCGGTACTACCTTTTCGCTTTTTATTTGCAAAAAATCTAAACAAAACTTTTCCAATAGCAGCAATTAAATTTCCTTCTAATTCATTAAATATATCCATATTGTATTTAAAAGATCTATTAGCTTCTTCAATAATTGAATCTGCTATCTTTTGATCAATCGGAAGATTATCCAAGGTATTTCGATACTTGATTTTAAATTCTTTTTCATTTGTAATGTCCTCAAAAATATAAAAGCTAAGTCCCTCATCACCAGGAAGATTCATGGCTTTTTTAGTGATGGTTTTCAAAAGCTGTCCCCCAGATAAGTCACCTATATATCTGCTGTAATGATGCCCAATTAAAAGTTCTGGATTATCTTTAGCAATTTGTCTAATTCTTGCTTCATATTCAACAGCTGGCTTAGAGGGTTTTACCAATTCCGACCACTTACTACCAAAGTAGAACGAAAGATCTTGTTCTAATTTTTCCTTGCGAAAAAGCTCTTTAAATCCAATTGGAGAAATTATGGGATGAGAATTTTCACAAAGTTTTTCTATCTCCTCCTCCATCGCAGAGTAAACAAAATATAAATCAGCTAATAAATTTCTGTATGAGGACTTATCAACTACTCCCTTGAGAAAACAACTTATAAAACCTGTATTCTCAGCCATCGTATGAGACTTTTTAGTCCCTTCACGAAGTTGCCTAGCCAAGGCTACTGCCATGAGTTCAAAATCATTTAATCAAAACTTACCACTTAGACATAAGCTCAACATTAGATCTATTAATCCGTGAATAAAAATTATGGCAAATTTTGAAAAGCTCATTGCCCCATCAGAAGGCCAAAAAATTACTTTTGTTGATGGAAACCCAGTAGTCCCAGATCATCCAATTATTCCATTTATCCGAGGTGATGGAACAGGAATAGATATTTGGCCTGCTACACAATTAGTAATCGATCAAGCCATTAAAAAAGCATATGGAAAAAACAGATCCATAGAGTGGTTCAAAATCTATGCGGGTGATGAAGCTTGCGACTTATATGGAACCTATCAATACTTACCTAATGACACTCTTGAGGCGATAAGAACTTACGGCATAGCAATCAAAGGACCTTTAACAACGCCAGTAGGCGGAGGGATACGATCTTTAAACGTATCTTTAAGACAGATTTTTGATTTATATTCATGCGTTAGACCTTGCAAATATTACGAAGGAACTCCAAGCCCTCATAAAAAGCCGCAAAATTTAGATGTAATTGTATATCGAGAAAATACTGAGGATATCTATATGGGCATTGAATGGGAATCTGATGATCCCGAAGGCATCAAATTAATTGATAAACTCAATAATGAAATAATTCCAGCCAGCCAAAAACTAAAAAACAGGCAAATTCCTAACGGAGCAGGTATAGGAATTAAGCCCGTTAGCAAAAGTGGTAGTCAGAGACACATTAGGCGAGCGATTAAACATGCACTCACTCTTGAGGGGGACAAAAGACATGTGACTTTAGTTCATAAAGGAAATATCATGAAATTTACTGAAGGAGCTTTCAGAGATTGGGGATACGAATTAGCAACCACAGAATTCAGGAATGTATGCGTAACCGAGAGAGAAAGTTGGATTTTAGAAAATCTAGAAAAAAATCCTGGCATCACCAATGAGGAGAATGCTGAGTTAATTGATCCAGGTTATTCATCTTTAACAACAGAGAAAAAGAAAGCTATTTGTGATGAAGTTTATTCGGTACTAACAAGCATTGGTGCTAGTCATGGCAATGGGAAATGGAAGGACATGGTGATGGTTGATGACCGAATCGCAGATAGTATTTTTCAACAAATTCAAACTCGCCCTCAAGAGTATTCCATCCTTGCAACTCTCAATTTAAATGGTGATTACATTTCAGATGCGGCCGCAGCAATTGTTGGTGGACTGGGGATGGCACCAGGAGCAAACATTGGAGATACAGCGGCTATTTTCGAAGCCACCCATGGGACAGCTCCAAAACATGCAGGTTTAGACAGAATAAATCCAGGTTCAGTAATACTTAGTGGAGTAATGATGCTGGAATATTTAGGTTGGCATGAGGCAGCAAAATTAATTACAAATGGGTTGAGCAAATCTATTTCAGACAAACAAGTTACTTATGATCTGGCACGATTAATGGAACCCCGCGTAGCTCCTCTTAGTTGTAGTGATTTTGCTAAATCAATTATTGAAAGATTTTAATTAAATATTTTTTAAAATCCCCAAAATCAAGGTTTTGACTCCATCAATCTAAACGACTCGAGAAGTGTTTGCGCATTGCCTAGATTACCTGGAAAAGTAACTACTGGTAAATCATATTGATTAGAGTTACTTTTTACTATTGACAATCCTGGTAATATTTGACCTTTTAAATCCACCTGATTAAAATTCAACCCCTTTTGAAGCAAAAGTTGTGTTGTAATACCTCCTTTACTAATAATATAACCAAACTTATTACTTATTTTTCCAACTAGAATAGCCATAAACTCTGCAAGTTCCAATCCAAAATTCATTCTTCTAGAGTAAGAAGAAAACTTAATTTCTTCTCTAGAAGTATATAAAACAGGTACTTTTTTTATATCCAATATATCATCTATTTTCGATAACAATATTTTCTCCAGCTTTAAGATATCTTCTTGAGAATCTTCTAAAGCAAAAATATCAGCTAATGTACTGACTGGTATTTCTAAACCTTCACAGAGCTTATCTTTCATTAAAACCTCTAATTGATCTGTCGCTAATTGCACATGAGAGCCAACCATTATCAAACCTGGCTTATATTCAAGCTGATTATTTTTTGATTTTAAAGACACTAAATCTGCATTATCTTGAGGGTTAGGTGGTAATTCAGATAAAGAGTTGATAAAGCTTGCAGCTGTTCTGAAAAGAAATTTTTTTTCTCGAGAAACTACTTTAATCGCCCTAGCGAGGGTTTCTAAATGATGAGGTAATTTAGCATCAACAACTACTGAAATGTTATTTTCTAATTTAGACAAAAAGATCAAAAGAGATTTAAAGCCATCCTCATTGTTAAAGGCCATGTCTAATTCTTTAATTTCAATATGCAAGATATTTTCCGCCTGTATCTTTCCAAAACTTTTTTCTTCAATCCATTTAGCTAAATCACTAGTAGAAAATCCAAAAATATTATCACGGCCAAAATCCGTTTTATGAACTGGTATTCCATTTAAATAATGAATTCGATTCTCAGTTGTTCTTCCACCTTCCAAAAAAGCTGGGATGTGAAATGTTGCATGAAATGGTCCTAATTCTTCTGCAAGAATTTCAGGTTCTAAAACACCATGACCACGTAATGTTGAATCACCTCTACTTATATAAAAATAATCATCTTTGGAAAACCCTTTTCTTAAAAAAAACTTTTTAATAGATGAGCATATTTCTCTAGTTTTCTGGATAGCCAAAACAGAAGATAAAGATCTTGTATTAGCGAGTATAAATATCAAAGGCGAAGATTTTAAGAATGCTTCCTCAAGAGTTTTTTCATCCCAATTTAATAATAATGGGCATCCATAAACAGTTTGAGATCCAGTTGGATCATCATCAAAAATAATTATTTTCATAATGCATTAATCTATTATTTAATAAACGATTTATTCGAATCTCTCCCAACTTTCAGGAACTTGAATATAAGACTTATTTAAATCGGCAACAGACCCACACCCTAATAGTTTCATTGTTCTCACAATATCCGTTTGAAGAATTTCTATAGCTCTGGCAACACCTTTACCTCCTGCAGCGGCAAGTCCATAAGCATAGGCTCTACCTATCAACACTCCTTTCGCGCCAAGACATAATGCTTTCACTACATCACTACCTCTGCGAATACCTCCATCTAGCAACACATCTATCTTTCCATCCACTGCAGCTAAAACTTCTGGCAAAACACGGATCGTGGGAGCAACGCTATCAAGTTGTCTGGCTCCATGATTAGAAATAACAATCGCATCAGCACCTAGCTCTACAGCTTTTTTTGCGTCATCACCAATATGTATTCCTTTAACAATAATTTTTCCACCCCACGCTTCGCGTATCCATTGAAGATCCTCCCAAGTAACAACTGATTGCTCTAAAGCAGGTCCAATTGCCGTATATCTCATAGGGCCATCATCAAGTTGAACATTTGGAAAACTCATCAAGCCGCCATCACTTAACCATTGAGTCATCCAGCATGGTTTAACTAAGATTTGAGGAATATATGGAAGCATTTCAAAAGGATTCATTGATAAAAGCTGTTGTGTTCCTGATCGCATATCTCTTTCCCTTAAACCAGATACGGGCGTATCAATAGTTACAACTATTGCTGAGAATCCTGACTCTTTAGCTCTTGCAATTGTTTTTAACGCGACTTCTTTACCACCTAGCAAATAAAGCTGATACCAAGCTGGACCGCTTGTAGCCGCTTTAACATCCTCCAATAAGCAACCTGAGAGAGTCGACAATGTATAACCTGTCCCGGCTTTTCCTGCCTCTCTAGCCGCAACCACTTCTCCTTGGGGGTAGAACATCCTGCTACTACCTACTGGTCCCAACAAGAAAGGAAGTTGAAATTTCTGATCTAAAACAGATATTCCAAGATCACACGATGGAACAGAAACTGCACATCTAGGTCTAAATAGAATTTCATTATATGCGTTGCAATTTTGTGAAAGTGTTTGTTCTCTATCTGCACCACTATCTATATAGTTAAAAACCATAGCCGGTAGACGATTCTTTGCTCTAGACCTGAGGTCCTCAATATTAAGTACGCCTGGAGAGGAAACATCTGCTCCTAACATTATTCATCACAAATTCATGAATGATGAATCTATAATATATTGTTCATAGATGCAAAAACGAAAAAAATATTGAAATATTTGTCATACAAAAATTATAAATTAAAATTTAATTAGTTACAAATTATACGCGTCAATAGTTAGATAACTAAAAGGAATTATGCTTAAAAGTAGTAAATAATTCTGTATATTCTTCTGGTTGAATTTGAAGTTTTCGATCTCCAGTTACCAATGAATTCCTTGGACTAGTCCAAGGCTCAAGACAAACCATTTTCCTTGGTGGATCAGTCCATATAACAGTTGTATCCATTGGGTATTGGTGAATTAATTCAATTACGTTTCTAGATTGACAGTCATATAGTTTAACCGAACTAGAAGGATAAGAAACGAAATCAACTCCTTTATCTAAAATTCTTGTTTGGTCAGAGGAATTCGTAACTTTCATATTTGTTTGATCAATACATTTTTCAGACAAACCATCAATCTTTATTTTTTGTAAATTTGAAACTTGAAAGTATGGGTGCAAGCCAAAACTAAAGGGCATACATTCTCTACTCTGATTGTAAATCTTAACAGATATGTGAAGAGTTTTTTCTTTCAAGGAAACGTCCATCAACAAGGTAAAAAAGAAAGGAAAACAAGACAGCGAATCCTTTGTATCAACTAGCTTTAATCTGATTCCTAATGTATCTTCTAATAAATCAATTGACCAAGGCAAATCTCTTGCGAATCCGTGCTGTTTTAAACAATGTTTATTACCACCAATTAAATAACTCTCAGATAAATCACCACAGATGGGGAAAAGGATAGGTATTCCACCTCTGACACTTTTGTCTTCATTCAGAAAACGATCTAAATCAAAATACAAAAGGTCTTTGCCTTCACTTCGCCATTCAGTAATCAAGCCTCCTCTTTCAGGAACAATTCTTATAGATGAATCATATTCAGTATTTGAATATTCCCAATGAGGATAAGGATTTGTCCTCTTCGAGAAACTTATGGGCATGGATTAAAACTGATCAATCCATTCTAAGAGAGCGGAATTAACCTGATCGGGAACTTCATCATGAGGACAATGACCAGCATCTAAAACAACTTCTTTTGTATTTACTGGAGTGTGTTTTTTATAAGTCGCTCGTTTACCAGGTGCATTCATCCAAGGGTCTCGATTGCCCCAGAGCAGTAACAACGGTGCTTTCAACTGAGCAAACAATTCATCCAGTGGTCTTCCCTCAGGTCCTGCAGGGTCAAAAACACTTTTGAAGACATTGAAAGCCCCAGCATCCAAAGATGGTTTTCGGATAGCTTCTACCAATTCATCATCAACGTTCGATGTGTCTATATAAACTTGCTTCAAGGTCCGTCTAATCGTCGAGGGCTGTCTAAGGTTCTCAAAAATTATCCTTTGCAATAAGATATTTTTGAGAAAGATCCCAGCAACGGTTTTTCTAGCAGTAGCCCAAAATCCTTTAGTCGGCTTTTTGTCTTCACTGAAATAACCAGCTGCGTTTAACAACACAACACCTGCTGCATCAGTACCCAATGCAGCGCCGCTAGCAAGCGCTGCATATCCCCCAAGCGAGTTGCCCACTAGTATTGTGGGTCTCCGAATATTTTCTTTTACGTACGAGACTATTTGATCTTTCCAAAGCGGACCTCCATAAGAAAGACCAACGGGTTTAGAACTTTTACCAAAGCCCAGAAGATCCAAGGCATGAACTTCATACTGCTTCCCGAGTACTGGCAAGTTATGTCTCCAATGTTTTGTTGATGCACCAAAGCCATGGATTAAAAGAATCGCCGGCCCTTTTTCCTTGTCAGTCTTGCTTTTGTGCGAAGCAGGTATAATGCTCAAACTGTGAACAGAATGTCCTAAAAATTTCCATTCAGAAAGATTTTTTTCTACTACTGAGGAAACCATTTAAGAATAAGCTGATGAAACCGATATTAGTAAATCATTGATAAGAATAGATTGGTAATTTTATTTCTTTTTTTCGAAATTTCCTCACCTAGAAAATTAGCAATTTAAAAATTTTTTAGACTAACCCCACCGGATCTGCCGCAACCTCATCAGGAATGGAATTACCTCCTGAAGGTGGCTTATCTTTCAAGACAACTCTGAGTAGAACAGGAGCCAAAAATGTTGTTCCAATGACCATCAACAAAATCGCAGCCTCCAGAGAGGGTGTAAGCAAACCGGCACTTGTTCCCAAGCCAAGAAAAATCAATCCCACTTCTCCTCTAGGCATCATTCCCAAACCAACAACTAATCGATTTGTTGGTTTATCAATAATGAATGACCATCCAGCTGCAATCTTTCCAACAATTGCGACAAGAAAAAGGAAACCTGCCACAACCAAAGCAGATCGACTCTCGGGATCTAAAGGGTTGATTACTGAAAGATCCATTCCAGCACCAACTAATACGAAAAAAATTGTTGCGAATAGTGAAACCAAGGGCAAAACAGATTGTTGTATCGCGTGATTATTCTTTGAACTACTGAGAATCAACCCTGCTGCGAAAGCCCCCAATGCTGCCTCTAGACCAATTGCAGTGGCAATAAAACAACTTAAAACCAATATCACAAAAGATGCGACTACAACCGCACCTGGCGCTTTTAGCCTTTCTAGTAACCAATCAAAAGCTGGAGCGGCTGTTCTACTCAAGGCAATTGCAGCAATAACAAAAACAGTTGCAGCCAAAACCAACTTGACAATAGGTGCTATTTGAAGCGAACCTCCTGTTGCAAGAGCAACTACAACAGCAAGAATCACAATTCCAAGAATGTCATCCAGGACGGCTGCACCAATAACAATCTGTCCCTCACGCGTTTTTAGATATCCAAGCTCACCAAAAACACTTGCTGTTATCCCTATGCTCGTAGCTGTCATGGATGCACCAGCAAATATCGCAGGAATAATATCTACTTGGAAAATAAACATTAATCCAAAGGTTCCAAAAGCGAATGGCAAAATCACTCCTGCCATTGCAACTGTGAAGGCTTGTGCTCCCACTGCCACTAATTCTTCTAATTCACTCTCCAAACCAGTAAGAAAAAGCAATGCATAAAGCCCTAATGTTGCTACTGCCTGCAATGAAGGAAAAGTTTCAAAATAGATATCCGGAACTGCTTCTTTTGGTATTGATGCAAGAGAACTTATCAGAGATATAAAGCCTTGATTTAATTCAGCATGTGCACTGGGCGGCAATAAAAGATGTAATCCTGAAGCACCAATTAAAACCCCTGCAAGAAGTTCTCCAACAATTGTAGGCAAACTTAGTCGCACCAGGATTTCTGCCAAAGTCCTTGCAGCCACAAAAATCATTAAGAAGTTAATGACCCCAATTAGAGTTTCCGCGACCTCTACATCATGTGTATTTAGTACAGAGACTAAAGGAGTTAATACCATCAGGTGTCCAGCAAAAGCCTTTTCTTTTATGACATAAATTACCTAATCATGGGGCCTATTTGGTTTAAGTATCAAAGGTGACTTAACCAATAAGGTGTGGATCTGAAGTTACTAACAGCTTACTGGGTCGATTTTGGCTAGCGTCCAAAGACATTTAATGCCTTTATGAGCAGCTCCCAGTCTATAGATCTGCGTCTGCCGACCCCAGGATGCTATGCAGATCCTGTCAGGGCTGGCATGGATGCTGATGCAGTCTTCGATGGAATGACTGAACATCTTTTTTTCACACTCGGAAAACTCGCTACATCAGCAAGTCTTCGAGATCTCTACATGGCTTTAAGTTTTGCTGTAAGAGACAGATTGATGAGCAGATATCTCACAAGTCAGGAGACAATAAGGGCTAGACCTCAAAAAACAGTCGCATATCTTTCCGCTGAATTTCTAATAGGGCCTCAACTTAATAATAATTTATTAAATCTAGGGATAAAAAAAGAAGCAGAAGAAGCTCTTAAAAGGTTTGGAATTGAATCTCTAAATGACATTTTGGAAGTAGAGGAAGAGCCTGGGCTTGGAAATGGAGGTTTAGGTAGACTGGCAGCTTGCTATATGGAGTCACTCGCAAGTCTTCAGGTCCCTGCAGTTGGTTATGGAATAAGGTACGAATTTGGCATTTTCAACCAATTAATCAGAGATGGTTGGCAAGTGGAAGTTACTGATAAATGGCTTAAAGGAGGTTGGCCTTGGGAATTGCCACAACCAGACGAGGCTTGTTTAGTCGGTTTTGGTGGACAGACAGAAAGTTACACAGACGATAATGGAAATTATCGATCCAGATGGATTCCAAGCGAACATGCAATAGGTGTTCCACATGATGTCCCTGTACTTGGTTATCGAGTTAACAGTTGTGATCGCTTGAGGTTATGGAGAGCTGATGCAACCGAAAGTTTTGATTTTTATGCTTTCAACATTGGAGATTATTACGGTGCTGTTGAAGAGAAAGTAGCCTCAGAAACTCTTTCAAAGGTGTTATATCCGAATGATGGAACTGATGAAGGAAGAAGATTGCGCTTGAAGCAACAGCACTTTTTTGTAAGTTGCTCTCTGCAAGATATGCTGCGAAGTTTAGAAAAGCGATCAATACCTGTCGATGAATTTCCAGATCATTGGACTGTTCAACTTAATGACACCCATCCAGCAATTGCTGTCGCTGAGTTAATGAGACTTTTAATCGATCAACATCGATTGGATTGGGATAAAGCCTGGGAAATCACTAATAGATCTGTTGCTTACACAAACCATACTTTGCTACCTGAAGCTCTTGAGAAATGGGACCTCAGCCTTTTTCGAAATTTATTACCCAGGCACCTAGAACTTATATACGAGATAAACAGGAGATTCCTGCAACAAGTAAGACTTAAGTATCCAGGAAACGATTCGATTTTACGTAAACTTTCAATTATTGATGAAGAAGGTGGAAAAGCCATACGAATGGCTCATTTAGCGACAATTGGAGCACATCATGTAAATGGAGTAGCCGCATTACATTCAGATTTAATCAAGAGGCAATTACTACCTGAATTCGCAGAGCTATGGCCTGAAAAATTCACTAACGTCACAAACGGCGTAACCCCTCGTAGATGGGTTGCTCTAGCAAATCCTGAACTTTCAAAACTTCTTGACAAAGAAATTGGTCCGAATTGGATTACTAACATGGATCTATTACGTGAACTAGAAAAAAAAGAAAATGACTCTAATTTTTTAGATCTGTTTGCTTCAGCCAAATTATCTGGCAAAAGAAAACTTGCTGGTTACATACATCGACAAACTGGTGTTCTTGTTGATCCATCGAGTTTATTTGATGTTCAAGTTAAAAGAATTCACCAATATAAAAGACAGCATTTAAATGCTTTGCAAGTCATTGCTCAATATCTGAGGATTAAAAATGGATTAACAAAAAATATTGCACCCCGTACGATCATTTTTGGGGGTAAAGCTGCGCCAGGTTATTTCATGGCGAAATTAATGATTCGATTCATAAATGGCATAGCTGATGTAGTTAATGCAGATCCAGATATGGAGGGATTACTAAGGGTAGTTTTTCTGCCTGATTACAATGTAAAACTAGGAGAGCAAGTATATCCAGCGACTGATCTTTCCGAACAAATTTCAACTGCTGGCAAAGAAGCTTCAGGGACTGGAAATATGAAATTCGCAATGAATGGTGCCTTAACAATTGGAACCCTTGATGGAGCAAATGTAGAAATCAGAGAGAGAGTAGGACAAGAAAACTTCTTTTTGTTTGGAAAAACAGAGTCAGAGATCATGGAATTAAGAGATCAAGGTTATCGTCCAAATAACTTCATTTCCAAATCAAATGAACTACAAGAGACTCTAAAATTAATAGAAGTTGGGCATTTTAGTAATGGTGATAGTGAGCTATTTAAACCGATAATTAATATCTTGACTGGGAATGATCCTTTCTTTGTGATGGCAGATTTTGATGATTACCTTCGTGCACAAGATGAGGTTAGTAAGGCCTGGAAGAAGAGTCAAAAATGGAATCGCATGGCATTATTAAACACTGCAAGATCAGGTTTTTTCTCATCAGACAGATCTATTAGGGAATATTGTCAATCTATATGGAAAGTCAAGCCACTACCTGTAGAAATAAGTTGTGAAAAATAAATCCCTATTTTTCAGGCAAGTCAGGGGTTTGATGTAATAATCTGTTTAATCTTAATCTATCAATATTTAAGGGGTCTGGAGCCAGTTCACCAGCAACCTCTCTAAATATATCTTCAACCTCCTCGGAAACTTTAACATCGAAAACTCTTTCCATTAAAGCCTCAATGGAATATAGATGAGCATTAACATTCTCTAGATCAGAGATTACTTGTGTAATAGATTTTTCTTTTTTCTCAATAGACCCTATCTGACTAGTTTCCTCAGATTTGTTTGTTGAATTTGAATTAATTTTTTTTTGCAACTCTTCTAAAACTCTTCCACATAATGTTCTAAAAGATTGAAGAGCAGCCCAATTAAGCTCTTGTTGTTTACGCAAAGTGGGAAATTCTCTAATCAAACGATCATGTTCCCGATAAAATCTTAGGCAATCTGGACATTGGCATGGTTCTTCAGGCACCTTGATCAAGGCAGCTCATAACCATAATTGCATTTTTTAGGCCCTCATAGGGGGCTCATCATTAAAGAAGTCTCCTTCGACATCATTATTATCAGCATCTGAGCTTTCAGGCAAAGGTATTTCAACGCTAGTAACCACTTGAATGACATCACGTAATCTCATTGAATCTGCAAACCATCCCATGGCTTGTTCTGTATCACCTCTTCCTTCTGCATCATTAGCTTGATCTTCGTGTGCTTCAGCCAAAAGTGTTAACCAACATAAGCATCTAGCTTGAACAATTGATAAATCCAAATCACTTGGTTGCGATTTAGATATTTGCTCACTCTCTTGTTGAACAAGTAATCGTAAGCGAAGATCGTGAAGCTGGGCCATCTTGACTGATTCACTACATCAACGCTAGCGAGAGAGTAAGGATTTTGCACACCCACCACATATAGGACTACATATTTTTAGTTTTAATTCCTTTTTCGCACGGGGCTGGCGGGACTCGAACCCACGACCTACGGTTTAGGAAACCGTCGCTCTATCCAACTGAGCTACAGCCCCCTGAAATTAATTATGCCTTGAGGCATGATGGAGTGGAAAGCAGGGGAGGTAATCGCAATTGAACTTCAGCAAAAAGCTGAAGCATTGATTGAGGAAAGTCCGGGCTCCTATTTGGCCAGGCTTGCTGGGTAATTCCCAGTGCGGGTGACCGTGAGGATAGTGCCACAGAAACACACCGCCTAATGCTTAATGGGGAAATCCCAACAAGCACGGTAAGGGTGCAAAGGTGCGGTAAGAGCGCACCAGCAGCATCGAGAGGTGCTGGCTAGGTAAACCCCGGCTAGGAGCAAGGCGGGGGACTCTGGATGGCCATAGACCTTGTTCCCAAGGAGAGCCGCTCGAGGCTATCGGCAACGTTAGTCCCAGATAGATGATTGCCCATTCACTTTCTAAAGAAAGAAGAATGAACAGAACCCGGCTTATGACCTGCTTTCACTTAATTAATCTGATACAAAGAAATTACAGGCAAAATCCTTTTTTTCATAAATTAAATTATTTGCTTTAAATAATTATGCAAATTTCAATTCAAAGAATAGAAGAGATAATTAATTTTTTAAAAGGTCTAAATCTAGACCCAAAATATCAAAAAGAATTTACCAAAGAAAAAATAAAGAACATTTTATATATTAATGAGTCACTAACACATAGTTCAGCGAATAATGAAATTAATTATGAGAATCTTGAATTTCTTGGAGATGCAGTATTGAGACTCATTGCATCAGATTTCATAAAAAATAAATATCCATATATGCAAGTTGGAGAAAGGTCTGAACTCCGTTCTCATCTTGTAAGTGATCAGTGGCTAACAGAAGTTGGTAATAAAATAAATATAAAAAGTGTATTATTAATTGGCAAGAAAGCAATCAGAGATAAATCAGCAAATGCAACTATTCAAGCAGAGGCAACTGAGGCATTAATAGGAGCTTTGTATGAAAGTCTGGCTCTTTTGGATCCTATAAAAAATTTGCTTCTTCCATTCTGGGATAAAACTAGTAAAGAAGTTCTAGCTGATCCTCACAAGAAAAATTACAAATCAGCTCTTCAAGAATTGACCCAAAGTGAAGGATTATCTATTCCCGTCTATAAAACAATTGAAGTAGATAAAAAGCATGACAATCCAAAAAGATTTTTTTGTACTGTTTATATCAAAAATCTATCAATAGCAGAAGGTATTGGAAAATCAATCAAACAAGCAGAGAAAGATGCCGCAAAGAAAGCTCTAAAGCAACTTGATGATAATTTTATTAAGCAAGTCAGTAAGTAACGATGTAATTAACTGGAAAAGTATTCATTAACTTTTAACAAGATCCTTTAAAGGTAGTGTCAATAATTTATCCCAATTACCACCCTCAAAGAGCACTGCCGCTTTATTACCACTTATTCTTTGAACAAAGCCTTCGTAACCATTATAAATTGACTCTTGGTTATTAACAGTTACTGTTGTGCCAGGGAGAATAAGGTCTTTTGAATCAGTCATAATTAAAAATATTAAAATAAACTTCTAAAAGTCTACTTATCAGAATGATCGAAAAAGATAAATGGATGTCAATTGGTGAAATTGTTGCTCCGCAGGGTTTAAAAGGCGATATTCGAATCAAACCTAGCAGTGAATTTACTGAGAGGTTTACAAAACCGGGAAAACGTTGGATTCAAAAAAACAACGAATTGCCCACGGAAATTAATTTAACGAGAGGGACGCTTATTCCAGGTAAATCAATCTATGTACTCTCTATCGAAGAAGTATCTAATAGGAGTTCAGCAGAGAAAATTGTTGGATGGAAATTAGTCATACCAATAGATAGCAGACCAAAATTGAGTCAAGATGAGTACCATTATTTTGATTTGATTGGTTTAGAAGCAAGAAAAGGTGCAAAAAAGACTTTAATTGGTTATGTAACTGACTTAATCAAGGGAGGGAACGACCTCCTAGAGATAGAGTTGTTAGAAGGTAAAAAAGTTTTGGTACCTTTTGTTAAAGAAATTATCCCAGAAATAGAAATCAAAGAAAAATGGCTGCTCATCAATCCACCCCCAGGCTTATTGGAACTCTAAAAATCATTCAGATTTTTAATCAGTACTTCAAGAATGGTTTACAAAGTTCTTCATGGAAATAAATCCTAACTCAATAATTCCTGTAATTCTTAGTGGTGGATCAGGAACAAGATTGTGGCCACTTTCAAGAGAAAGTTATCCAAAGCAGTTTCTAGCACTGGATTCACGAAAAAACCAAACTCTTTTACAAAGCACTTATGAAAGGCTTCTAGGTTTAGAGGGTCTTGAAAAACCTATATTGATATGTAATGAAGATCATAGATTTATAGTTGCAGAGCAATTTAGAGAACTAAATACAACTCCCCAAGCAATCATTCTCGAACCAGAAGGTCGAAATACTGCTCCAGCGATAGCGGTGGCTGCGCTTCAAGCAATTTCTTTAGGTAAAGATCCTTTGCTTTTAATTTTGGCAGCGGATCATTTAATAGAAAATATCGATGAATTCAAAAGAGTAATTCAATCAGCAAAAACATATGCAAATAAAGGCAGACTAGTGACTTTTGGTATCATTCCAACATGCGCAGAAACAGGTTACGGTTATATTGAAGCAAAAGAATCACCTAATCAAAAAGATCAAACAACAGGACTAGAAATAAAAAAATTCATAGAAAAACCTAATAAAGAGCTAGCCGAGAAACTAATCAAAGATTCTCGTTACACTTGGAATAGTGGTATGTTTCTTTTTAAAGCGAGTTCGATAATAAAAGAATTAGAAAAATTTTCGCCAGAAATAATTAATTATTGCAAGATTGCTATTGAGAAAGATGTATTAGATCTTGATTTTCTAAGATTAGACCCAAAGTCATTTAAGAAATGTCCAAAAGTATCTCTAGATATTGCAGTAATGGAAAAAACGAAATTAGGAACGGTTCTTCCATTAAATGTTGGATGGAGTGACATAGGAAGTTGGAAATCCCTGTGGGATATCAATCAAAAAAATAATGATGGAAACTATATAAATGGGAGAATAATAGCTGAAAAAAGTAAAAACTGTTTTTTACAAAGCGAACACCGTCTTGTAATAGGAATAGGGATAGAAAATCTAATAGTTGTGGATACAAGCGACGCTATATTAGTAGCGAGTAAAGATCAATCTCAAAACATTGGAAATATCGTAAAAAGATTAAGTTCAACAGATTTTCCGGAAGGTAAAGTTCACAGAAAAATTTATAGACCCTGGGGTAATTACACTACAATAGTTGAGGGAAAAAGATGGTTAGTTAAACTGATAGAAGTAAAGCCAAAAGCCTCTCTTTCATTACAAATGCATCACCATAGAGCTGAACATTGGGTAGTAGTTAATGGAACAGCATTGATAGAAAAGAATGGGGAAAAACAACTTTTAAGTGAAAATGAAAGTACATTTATTCCTTTAGGTTGCAAACATAGATTAAGCAATCCAGGACGGATGAAGCTTGAGCTTATTGAAGTGCAAAGTGGTACTTATTTAGACGAAGATGATATTGTCCGTTTTGAAGATTCCTACGGCAGAATAAAAAAAATTAATTAATAAAAACTATAGTTTAATTATTTAAATATAGAGATTAATTAAATAAAATTATTACAAAGTAAAATCACTCTACAGTCACACTTTTTGCCAAATTCCTAGGCTGATCAACATCTAAACCTTTATGAGCGGCTATATGATAACTAAATAACTGTAGAGGTACAACAGTCAAAAGAGGGCTAACCCATTCACTAACTTTTGGAATAGCAAACAATTCATCAAACATTTCTGCTTCCGGACTACTTGTTGAGACTCCTATTAGACAAGCATCTCTAGCTTTCGCCTCTTGAGAATTACTGAGAACTTTTTCATACACCACACCTGGAGCTGCAATAGATACCACTGGAACATGTTGATCTAATAGTGCTATTGGTCCATGTTTCAGCTCCCCAGCTGGATAGCCTTGAGCATGAATGTAACTTATTTCCTTAAGTTTTAGAGCACCTTCAAGTGCAATTGGATAATTTATACCTCTACCTAAGAAAATCACATCTTTTGTTTCAACAAACATGTGTGCTATTTCCTGTGAGAGAGAGTCATGCTTTTTTATAAGTTCTGTTTGCTGTTTAGGAATCAATCTCAAATCATTGGAGAGATCCAAAATTTCTTGAGGAGTTCTTTTTTTTCTATGAGAGGCAAACAACAAAGTTAAGCCATAAAAAGACAACATTTGCCCCAGAAAGGTTTTAGTTGCTGCGACACCTATTTCGATCCCTGATCCAATATCAATGACATTTTCAAGTTCGCGACCAAATGAACTATCGACTCTGTTGGTAATTCCCAAGTGATGAAAAGAAAAATTAGCATCGCCAATTGAATCTCTTCTATCTTTTTCCATCCTTAATGCAGCTAAAGTATCTGCCGTTTCCCCCGATTGACTGACTCCTACCGTTAAAGTGTTAGGTAAAAGTGGAGGTGGAGCATACCTAAATTCACTTGCAAAAAATACCTTTGTTGGTACTCCTGAAAACTGTTCCAACAAATAAGCACCTACCATAGCTGCATGTCTGCTTGTGCCACAGGCAATTATCTGTATTTGTTCAATCTTTTCGAGGACTGTTGTTGAAATCGGGAAAGCCAATGAATTCTTCAAGGGCAAATCCATAGGCAAAAATCTATCTATCCAAAGTTGTGTTCTTTCTGGCTGTTCATAAATTTCTTTCAGCATAAAATGACGGAAATTCCCTTTATCAGCAGATAAATCTGTTCCCTCTAGAAGCGATGGTTGTCTGTGCTGCCTATTTCCCTCATCATCGTAAAGTTCAATTCCTAATGGAGTTAAAAGTGCAATTTCATGATCTTCTAATGGTAAAAATGTTCGCGTAAATTTCGCTAATGCTGGAATATCACTTGCACAAAAAAACTCACCTTCACCAAAGCCAAGAACCAAGGGTGCTTGTCCGCTAGCCACTACTAAGGCATTTGGAGCCTTTGCCCAAATCACGGCTATGGCATAAGTCCCCTCTAATAAAGTCAAAACCTTTTGAACAGCTATTAATAATGTTTGTCCATTTTGGGAAAGCCCATTAGCCAAGGACTTTTCTAATTCAAGCCCGATTAAATGTGGAATTATCTCAGTATCAGTTTCGGAGGTAAATTTAATTCCTTTGAGTTTCAGGCTTTTAGATAAATCCCTGTAATTTTCAATAATCCCATTTTGCACTACTGCAATTTGAGCTAAAGAATCAAGGTGAGGATGTGAGTTCCTCTCGTTAGGTTTACCATGAGTAGCCCATCTGGTATGGCCAATACCTACATAACCTTTGGGAGGCTTTTCTTTAATTAAATTTGCAAGATTAATCAGTTTTCCTTGGGATTTTATAATATTAAGTTTTCCAATTTGACCGTTTTTTGAACTATCAATTGTAGCTATCCCCGCGGAATCATAACCTCTATATTCAAGTTTTCTCAGCCCATCAATAAGTTTAGAAGAGGCTTCACTAGATCCAATAACAGCAAATATGCCACACATAAATTCCAATTAACTTTACAAATTATTCATATATAAAATAAAGGTAGAAGAAAAAAATAACTAATTATTAGTAGGCCAATCCCATACTTCTAGTTGTTTCATCTCCTAAGTAAACCCTAATACTGAGGAAATCAGTTGGGCAAGCAGTTTCGCACCGCTTACACCCAACGCAATCTTCAGTTCTTGGAGATGAGGCTATCTGAGAAGCTTTACAGCCGTCCCAGGGGACCATTTCAAGAACATCCAGTGGACAAGCCCTTACGCATTGGGTGCAGCCAATACAAGTGTCGTAGATTTTGACTGCGTGAGACAACTGTCTTTAGATCGTTTGTGTATGTAAAATTTTATACTCTCTATTTAATGAAACTGTGGGTTTTGATCAGTTCTGATACTTTTGGTAACAGAGCATTTATTACTATCTGTCAACTTAGGTTGTTTCTAATGCAAAAAGGTTTTTCGAAGTAGACACATTAACCCGTAGGATTAGAAGTCAGGTCTAAGAAGGTTATGTCCCAGGAAGCAATCCTTGAAAAAGTTCGTTCTATCGTCGCAGAACAACTTAGCGTTGAAGCCGGTGAAGTAAAACCGGATTCAAATTTCCAAAACGATCTCGGTGCAGACTCTCTCGACACTGTCGAATTGGTAATGGCGCTCGAAGAAGCATTTGACATAGAGATCCCTGACGAGGCTGCAGAGGGCATTGCCACTGTCGGGGATGCAGTCAAATACATAGAAGAAAAACAGTCTTGAGGTTTAAATGATGGAGAACCTCCATCGAGTTGTTATCACAGGTCTTGGTGCCATTACTCCCATTGGCAACAACATAGAGAGTTACCTTCAAGGCCTTCAATCTGGTCAAAATGGGGTAGATCAAATAACACTCTTTGACGCCTCTTCCCATGCCTGCAGATTTGCAGCAGAGGTAAAAAGTTTTGACCCAACAGGCTTACTAGAGCCAAAAGAATCCAAAAGATGGGATCGCTTCTCAAAATTTGGAGTCATTGCTGCAAAAGAAGCACTGAATCATTCAGGTTTAATAATTGACGATTCTAATTCCGCAAGAATTGGAGTAATTATTGGATCGGGAGTTGGTGGGTTGCTGACGATGGAAACTCAAGCACATGTTTTAAATAACAAAGGAGCTAGTCGAGTAAGTCCATTTACCGTGCCCATGATGATTCCAAACATGGCTACTGGTCTTGCAGCGATTGCACTTGGGGCTAAAGGGCCGAGTTCAGCGGTTTCAACTGCTTGTGCTGCAGGATCAAATGCTATTGGTGATGCATTCAGACTTCTCCAATTAGGTAAGGCAGATGCAATGGTTTGTGGAGGAGCAGAAGCAAGTATTACTCCTCTAGGTGTAGCAGGTTTCGCGAGTGCCAAAGCCCTATCATTTAGGAATGACGATCCATCCACAGCGAGCAGACCATTTGATTCTCAAAGAGATGGATTCGTAATTGGAGAAGGAGCAGGAGTACTAATTTTAGAAACTCTTGAACATGCATTAAAAAGAGACGCAACAATACATGGAGAAATAATTGGTTATGGAACCACGTGTGATGCTCATCACATCACATCACCTACACCAGGGGGAGTAGGAGGTGCAGAGGCCATCAAACTCGCATTAAATGATGGGAAAATTAATCCTGAGCAAGTCGATTACATCAATGCTCATGGAACAAGTACTCCAGCCAATGACAGCAATGAAACTTCTGCAATTAAAACTGCATTAAGGAACCATGCGTTCCAAGTCCCAACGAGCTCAACAAAGTCAATGACGGGTCATTTATTGGGGGGTTCAGGTGGCATAGAGGCCGTTGCTTGTGTTTTAGCAATAAAACATGAAATAATTCCGCCAACAATTAATTATTCCAATCCCGACCCAAATTGTGATCTTGATTATGTTCCCAACAAGGCAAGAGAAAAGAAATTAGGCGTCGTACTATCTAACTCTTTCGGGTTTGGCGGTCACAATGTCTGTCTAGCTTTTCGACAAATGATCTAATCAATGTCGTCTTAACTGTCCACTTTAAAATTTTTTCCACTCACTAATTCAAAATGGTTGCCCTGACTAATTCTCTAGACACACTATGCATCAATAGCATCAGAATGCTCGCAGTTGACGCAATTAATAAATCAAATAGCGGCCATCCAGGACTTCCTATGGGATGTGCACCGATGGGATACGCATTATGGGACAAACATCTTCGTCATAATCCAAAAAATCCGAAATGGTTTAACCGAGACAGATTCGTCCTTTCTGCAGGACATGGGTGCATGTTGTTGTATGCCCTTTTGCATTTAACAGGCTACGACTCCGTAACAATGGAGGACATAAAACAATTCCGACAATGGGGGGCAAAAACTCCTGGTCACCCAGAAACTTTCGAGACACCTGGAGTTGAAGTCACTGCAGGACCACTGGGAGCTGGAATTTCTAATGCAGTCGGACTTGCAATAGCAGAAGCGCATTTATCAGCCAAATTCAATAAGCCTGATTCAACAGTTGTAGATCATTACACATACGTAATTATGGGTGATGGATGTAATCAAGAGGGAATAGCTTCAGAGGCTTGTTCTCTCGCAGGTCATCTAAAGCTTGGGAAATTAATCGCTCTATACGACGACAACAGCATCACAATTGATGGAAGAACAGATGTATCATTCACAGAAGATGTATTAAAGAGATATGAAGCTTATGGATGGCATGTTCAAGAAATACCTGATGGAAATACAGATGTGGAGGGCATCTCTAAAGCAATAGAAAAAGCAAAATCAGTTACCGATAAACCTTCAATTATAAAGGTTACGACAACCATCGGATTTGGCTCTCCAAACAAGAGTGATACGGCTGGAATCCATGGAGCAGCTCTTGGAGAAGAAGAAGCAGAACTTACAAGGAAAGAACTTGATTGGTCATACGAACCTTTTAAAATTCCTCAAGATGTATATGACCAATACCGTCAAGCCATTGAAAGAGGTTCCCAACTTGAGTCTAAATGGAATCAAACACTTGCGGATTACAAGGCAAAATACCCTGCTGAAGCATCTGAATTTGAACGGATGCTTAGAGGGGAGCTTCCTCAAGGGTGGGATAAAGATTTGCCTACATATACAGCTGATGACAAGGGCCTTGCCACAAGAAAACACTCTCAAATATGTTTAGGTGCTCTGGGACCTAACCTTCCTGAACTTATAGGAGGTTCTGCAGATTTAACACACTCAAATTACACGGATATCAAAGGTGAAACAGGGTCTTTTCAATATGAAAGTCCTGAAAAACGTTATTTGCATTTTGGTGTCAGGGAACATGCGATGGCAGCCATTCTCAATGGTATTGCATATCACGACAGTGGTCTAATACCTTATGGTGGGACCTTCCTAGTCTTCGCAGACTATATGAGAGGCTCGATGCGTCTTTCAGCTCTCAGTGGGCTGGGGGTTATTTATGTTTTAACCCATGACTCAATAGGTGTTGGTGAAGATGGGCCAACACATCAACCAATAGAAACCATTCCCTCATTAAGAGCAATGCCAAATATGATGGTTTTCCGTCCGGGTGATGGTAATGAAACCAGTGGTGCTTATAAAATTGCCATTAAGAATCGTAAGAGACCAAGCTCTTTGTGCCTAAGTAGGCAGGGCATGGTGAATCAACAAAATTCATCAGTAGAAAAAGTTGCTTTAGGTGGATATGTACTAGAAGATTGCGATGGCAAAGCTGATCTAATACTTATTGGAACTGGAACTGAGCTTGATTTATGTGTCCAAGCAGCTAAAAAACTAACTTCAGAAGGTAAAAAAGTGCGCGTAGTTTCTATGCCATGTGTAGAGCTTTTTGAAGAACAAAGCGACAGTTATAAAGAAGAAGTCTTACCTTCTAACATCAGAAAACGCATAGTAGTTGAAGCCGCAGAAAGCTTCGGATGGCATAAATATATCGGTCTTGATGGAGATAGCGTTACTATGAGCAGCTTTGGAGCATCTGCACCAGGTGGATTATGTATGGAAAAATTTGGATTTACAGTTGAGAACGTACTAGAAAAATCTAGAAATCTACTCAACAAATAAATTAATCTTTGCAATTAGCAAACAGTTAAATTAATCCATTTAAACGAGTTAAACAAAGAACTAATTTTCTTTGTTTAACTTTAGGGGAGTTAATTCAGCTGCACCTTTTGACTTGATTTGATCGTTTAATTTATCAAGATCTTCATCTGTGATTTTTGTATTCATTGGGCAATGGTTAGGACCGCACATTGAACAAAACTCTGCTTTTTTGAAAATTTCTTCGGGCAAGGTTTCGTCATGGTATTGCTTAGCTCTCTCAGGATCCAATGACAATTCAAACTGCTTGTTCCAGTCAAATTCTTTCCTAGCCTTACTTAATTCATCATCACGATCACGCGCTTGAGATCTATGCCTTGCAACATCTGCAGCATGAGCAGCAATTTTATAAGCAATTAGACCTTCCCTAACATCCTCAGGATTTGGCAAGCCAAGATGTTCCTTGGGTGTTACGTAACAAAGCATCGCGGTCCCGTACCAACCTGCCATAGCTGCACCAATAGCACTTGAAATGTGGTCATAACCAGGTGATATATCTGTTACCAATGGACCTAGGACATAGAAAGGAGCTTCTGAACACTCCTCCATTTGCTTCCTAACATTGAATTCAATTTGATCCATCGGCACATGACCTGGCCCTTCGACCATAACTTGGACATCATGCTTCCAAGCTCGTCTAGTCAATTCACCCAAGGTTTTCAACTCAGCAAGTTGAGCTTCATCAGATGCATCATGCAAGCATCCAGGCCTTAGTGAATCGCCTAAAGAAAAAGTGCAATCATAGCGTTTAAAAATTTCGCAAATATCATCAAAACGCGTAAACAAAGGATTTTGCTTGTAGTGATAAAGCATCCATTGAGCAAGAATTCCACCACCTCGACTAACTATTCCAGTAATGCGACCTTTAACCTTAGGTAGATGTTCAATCAACAAGCCAGCATGAATAGTTTGATAATCAACACCTTGCTGACAATGCTTTTCAATGATGTGTAAAAAATCATCCTCAGTTAACCTTGAAATAGATCCGTGAACACTTTCTAAAGCTTGATAAACAGGAACTGTCCCAATAGGGATAGGGGAAGCATTTATAATTGCAGTTCGGACTTCATCTAAATTAACTCCTCCAGTGGACAGATCCATAAGGGTATCTGCGCCATATTTAACAGCAAGCTCAAGCTTTTTTAATTCTTCGCTGATATCACTTGCATTTGGGGAAGCGCCAATATTTGCGTTGACTTTACAAGTAGAGGCAATACCTATTGCCATAGGCTCTAAGTTCGTATGGTTAATATTCGCAGGGATAACCATACGACCACGCGCAACTTCTTCCATAATTAAAGTGTCTGGAAGATTTTCACGCTTTGCTACAAAAAACATTTCTTCAGTGATTTCGCCTTTGCGAGCAAAATGCATCTGAGAAACATTTTTTTTACCCTTTCTGGAAGCAACCCATGAATTCCGCATGAACTAAAAAGCTATTGAATAAAGAAAGGGAGCATTATGCGAAGATCACAATATTTCACTTTCCTTTCGCTGGTTCAAACCAGATCAGGTTCAGAGGGTGTGATCTCAGCCATACCTTGAAGTGATATGGCACCCCTAGTGATAAATACAAATTAGCTCGAAATCACCAACTAAACCCTAAAGTTTTTATAGATAAAAAATTTCTATTTAAAATTTTTGATTATTCATTTCCTTTTTAATCTCTAGAAACAACATTCGTCGTCGCCTTAATCTTCTAACTGCCCCAGTCAAAACCAATCCACTTCCAACTACTAATGCAGGTATTACTTGGATTTTATCTTTGCCCTCTCTATGTAAAAAACCAGTAATTGCTAATAAAATCAGCAAAGGTGCTGAAATTGAAATCAATGGATTACCCAATCTGTTCATAAAATTAAGACCCTATATGTTGTGAAGAGGTTTAGTAGCCATCACTATTGTTTGAGACAAAATTTTTATTCCTAATTCCAGACTTCTTTCATCCAAAGAGAAATATCCACTATGTAGTGGAGCACAACCTTGATCTCCTGCAACTCCTAATCGAAACATCGTCCCAGGTACATCCTGCAAAAAGAAAGCAAAATCTTCAGCACCTAATGAGGGATTTTCTAAATAAACAATATTTTCTGGATCAATAAAATTCTTCGCGCACTCAGATAACAAATTAGTTAATTCAGGGTCGTTATAAACTGGAGGTGCTATTGACTTAAAATTTATATTAGCTTTAGCTCCATAATTATTAACTATATTTTGAACTATTTTGTCTATCCATTGAGGTAACTTTTCATAAAGTTGGCTATCTAAACATCTTACTGTTCCATGAAGCTTAACTCTCTCAGCAATTACATTAAAAGCATTCCCTCCGGAAATTTTCCCAAAACTTATAACTACTGGTTTAAGAGCATCTAACTGTCTACTAATAGCCTCTTGAAGTTCACTGATAACTTTTGCCGCGATCCAAATTGCATCTGTGCCTTCATGGGGTCTAGCTCCATGACCTCCTTTTCCAATGATATCTATTTCCAATTCAGCGGCGGCGGCTGTAAAAGTACCACTTTTTATTCCAATTTTTCCAACTGGCAAATCTGGATAAACATGAACACCAAAGAGTGCATGAACTCCCTCAAGAACCTTTTCAGATCTCATCCAATTCGCACCAAGTGCAATCTCTTCAGCAGGTTGAAAAATTATTCTGATTCGAGAAGTTGTAAATTTATTGTTTGCTAATACTTTTGCCACTCCCAATCCGATAGAAGTATGCAGATCATGGCCGCATGCATGCATCAAGCCTTGAATTGAAGAAGAGTAATCCAAGCCAGTTCTCTCCTCGATTGGCAAAGCGTCCATATCAACTCGCAAGGCAATAACACGTCCGCTTTTTTCACCCATTTCAGCAACCACGCCTGTTTTACCAACTGCTTCTGTTACCTCCCAACCTGCTTTTCTAAGCTCCCCAGCTACAAAAGCAGCTGTTTGATATTCCTGACCACTTAATTCTGGATGAGCATGTAGATGACGTCGTGACCTAATAAAGTCAGGAAGCATCTCCTTAGACAATACTTCAATTTTTTTACCTAAATCTTTCATCTTTAATCCAACGCAAGAAATGCAATCAAATCATTTGTAGGTTTTGGAGGCCAACGGCGGATATGCAGTAACCAATCTTTATCACGGTATCTAATATCTAGTCCAGAAGCTGCAGCCCAATTACTTTCAGCTTCACCTGTGAAGCCTTTACGCCACAGAAGAGCACTTAGTGCTGCTCTAGCATCTGCAAATAAGGGATATTTACGAATTAATATTCTAATTTTTTTTTCAGCGAGTTCAAAATCACCCAATTGATAAATTGCAAGCGCCTCACTAGAGCTAGCCATAGCAATAGAATAATTGGAAGATGCAGCTTGAGAAAATAATCTCTTCGCCTCAATCCAATTCCCCATAGAGCCCATTACATTACCTAAGTTGTATAAAGCCGAAACATCTTTAGGATTCCTCTCTAAAACGTATTTGTAATCATTACTAGCGTCTTCCCAGCGCTCCAAAGCCTCTTCAGCAATTCCTCTATTCAGATAAGGGTCTAAATCTTGAGGTGAAATTTTTATGGCCATGGTTTGATCTTTTATGGCGCCCTTAGGATCACCGAGAGTAAGACGAATATTTCCTCTATTACTTAATGCAGCCGCGTCATTGGGATTGTCATTCAAATAAGAACTCCAATCTTTTTCAGCTTGAATAAAATCTCCAGTCTTACTCTCTTGAAGAGCCTTCTCGAATAAGTATTTGGGAAGCACCTTGGCTTGCGACGCAAATGGTACAAAAACAATAGAAAGAAGAAGTAAAACCTTTACAACTGATATGTTGATCATTTGTCTATTTTATTTATTGAAGTAAGAAGACAATGTTTTTCAGCCGCTGAAGTAACAACCCTTCCCCTGGCAGTTCTTTGTAAAAAACCAATTTGCATTAAATAAGGCTCAACTACAGTTTCAAGAGTGGTTGAATCCTCTCCTAGCGCAGCTGCCAATGTTTCAAGTCCTACAGGTCC
Source organism: Prochlorococcus sp. MIT2302 (assembly GCF_059772385.1). Lineage (NCBI taxonomy): Bacteria > Bacillati > Cyanobacteriota > Cyanophyceae > Synechococcales > Prochlorococcaceae > Prochlorococcus > Prochlorococcus sp. MIT2302. The sequence continues at coordinate 1,197,600 of NZ_CM186285.1, forward strand.
GCCTTGATATTGATTAACTATCAGGCCCAGATAACTTCTATCTGTGGCATCTAATCCTCTTTGATCGACTCGATGTAGATCAAGGGCTTCATTAACAAGTTGTACATCAATAGTTTTTGAAGAGGGATGCACCTCTGCATAATCTCTTACTCTTCGTAAAAGCCTATTCGCAATTCGGGGAGTACCTCTACTCCTTCTGGCTAATTGATGAGATGCTTCTTCTGAAATTGATAAATTTATAAGGCTTGCAGATCTTTTAATTATGTTTCCAAGATCCAAGTAATTATAAAAGTCTAGTCGCTGAGTTATTCCAAAGCGATCTCGCATAGGGGAGCTCAACGAAGCGGGCTTTGTAGTGGCTCCAACCAATGTGAAAGGCGGGATTTCGATTGATCGCATCCTTGAGGAAGTACCTTTGCCTACAGTTAAATCCAACCTTCTATCCTCCATGGCTGGATACAAAAGTTCCTGAGATATGCGATTAAGTCGGTGAATCTCATCAACAAATATCAATTCACGCGGCTGCATATTGATCAATAATCCAACAATATCTCTTGGACGTTCAAGTGCTGGTGCGCTTGCAACTCTAATTTTAACTCCTAATTCCTCAGCAATAACCAAAGCCATAGTTGTTTTTCCCAATCCAGGCGGCCCATAAAGCATTAAATGATCTAATGCTTCTCCTCTCGTCAATGATGCTTTAACCGATATTGCAAGAATCTTCTTTAACTCAGATTGACCCACGAATTCATCAAAAGATTTAGGCCTAAGTGAATCTTGCCTAGATAATTTAATCTCCTCTTTTAAAAGAGAAGAACCAACTAATCTTTCCTCTCCTTTATCATTGGGAAGACGTGAATGATTAGTAATTGAAGACACAATTGCCATGAACGAAGGGTAGTGGCTTATCCATAAAAATGAGGGTAAATGGAAAAATGAGCAAAAAAAGAAAGAAAAAATCCAAAAAAATTTCCTCAGTTGATGGAAATCGTCGCTTAGCTGAAAATCGACAAGCAAGATACGAGTATGAAATCCTAGAAACACTTGAAACTGGCTTAGAGCTTCTTGGAACTGAAGTTAAGTCAATTAGAGCTGGGAAAGTAAACTTAAAAGACGGGTTTTGTTTAATTAAAAAAAATCAAATTCAACTTCATAATGTTCACATATCGCCTCATAATCGTGCCGGTAAGTTTTTCAATCACGAACCTCTAAGAATCAAAAGACTTCTTGCACATCGAAAAGAAATAAAAAAATTAAAAATAGATTTAGAAAGAAAAGGTTTAGCATTAATACCTTTAAGTCTTTACCTCAAAGGCTCATGGATAAAGTTGAAAATTGGAATAGGAAAAGGGCGAAAGCTACATGACAAAAGGGATAGAGAGAAAGTTAATGACTCGAAAAGAGATGTAGCTAATGCACTAAAACGTTTTTAAAAGGGAGAAATTTATTTATATCACCTATAAAAGATCGCTCTAAAAACAATTATTTATTCTTCAATTATCACTAACATCTAAAATAACATTATCTGGCGGAGGTGTTGGATCAGGGTCCGCAATGAGCATATGTTGTAAAACAATTTCAGGACGCTCGCTATCTCTCCATCTAATACGATAAGCAGGCATTTTTGTCCCCCTGCTTGTCGTTTGTTCAACAGGTTCCATTACCCAACCGCGTCTTGAACGCCCTTGGGGATTCCGTTTCACAACAGCATCTGCGTGCTTGAAGCGAAAACCAACTCTCTCGCCACTCATCTGAACAAAATACTTACTCGCCTATTATCCACTCTGACGGGTCACTTTCCAGTTTGTTTTAAATTTGATTCTGGTCGCAAAAGCGGAAAAGCTATGACATCTCTAATTGAAGGACTATCAGTTAATAGCATTACAAACCTATCTATCCCTATACCAAGACCTCCTGTTGGAGGCATTCCAACTTCAAGAGCATTAATAAAATCCTCGTCCAAGCTGTGAGCCTCAAGATCACCTGCCTCTTTTTGCGCCTGCTGTAACAGTAAACGTTCTTTTTGATCAATAGGGTCAATTAACTCACTAAACGCATTAGCAGTTTCTCTACCGACAATAAAAAGTTCAAACCTTTCAACTAAACCTTTCTTGGTTCTATGTTTTCTGGCTAATGGAGAAATCTCAATTGGATAATCCATCACAAATGTAGGTTGAACCAGCTTAGGCTCTACTACTTGCTCAAAAGCTTCATTTAACAGTTTCCCAACACTGTCAGCCTTTTCAGGCGCTTGAAGACCTTCTTGAATCATTGCAGCCCTGGCATCGTTGACTTTATCTCCAAACAACTCAAAATCAATTCCAGTGAATTCCTGAACTAATTGATGCATCGTGGCCCTTCTCCAAGGGGGTTTCAGATTAATTTCTTGCTCTTGATAATTAATTTTGGTCGACCCACAAATTTTCTCGCAAACTGAGGAAAGTAATTTTTCTGTCAATTCCATCATGTCAAAATAGTCTGAAAAAGCTTCATAAATTTCAACAGAAGTAAATTCCGGATTATGCCGCGTGCTAATACCTTCATTTCTAAAAATTCTTCCCAGTTCATAAACCCTTTGAAAGCCCCCCACCACAAGTCTTTTAAGATGCAATTCTGTTGCAATTCTCAAATACAAAGGTAAATCAAGGGTGTTGTGGTGAGTTATGAAAGGCCTTGCATCAGCACCACCGGCCTCTGATTGTAAAACTGGGGTCTCAATCTCGAGAAAATCTTTTTCATCTAACCATCGTCGAATTGAACTAACTAACAAAGCTCTGGTTCGAAAAGTTTTTTTTGATTGAGGATTAACAATTAAATCTAAGTATCTTTGCCTGTATCGCTTTTCAACATCGGCGAGACCATGCCATTTATCTGGTAAAGGCTGTAAAGATTTTGACAACATTGACCACTCAAAGACTTTGATAGAGAGTTCACCTCTATCAGTTCTCCTCAATATTCCACTCACTCCTATCCAATCACCAGAGTCAACAAGGGAGGTAATAATCTCAAAATTTTTCTTTGGATTTTCGCTATTTTCATTTTGATTTAACGTAGCCTTCTCTATAAATAGTTGTATTGTGCCTGTTTCATCGGCAAGGGTAAAAAAAGCGAGTTTGCCCATCACTCTTCTAGAAGTTATTCGCCCTGCAATGGACACTTCTTCTTTTTTTTCTTCGCCCTTTGGCAAGTCTGCGTATTTTTCCTGTAAAACCGAGGAAGAATGAGTAGGTCTAAAATTTAAGCCATACGGACCTTGTCCAAGGCTTTTTAGTGCTTTTGCCTTCTCAAGGCGGGTATCTCTTAATTCAGACAAGGCAATTCATACGTACGGCGGCAAAGAACGGGATAAATGCAAAACCTATCAATATTGAGCTATGAATCTCTAACTTGCAATAGCAGTTGGAAATTCTCCCATTCTTTGCGAAGCGTAGCCAATACCTCTTACAGTTAAAATCAGTTCAGGGTTTCTTGGATCAGGTTCAAGCTTGCCTCTCAAACGAGCTACGTATACATCTACAACTCTTAAATCAGCCGCTCGTCGAGGAGGGTAACCCCAAAGCTGTTCCAAAATCTCTGCTCTAGGCACAACACGGCCAGGATCACGGAATAATAATTCCAGTAAACTGAACTCTGTATAGGTAAGACCTATTCTGGCTCCGCCTCTACTGACTTGCCTTCTATTGGTGTCTACAACAAGATCACCTAGTTTCATTACTCCTTGTCCTGAAGGAACCTCTCGAGGCTCATCTACTGTCGGAGCTGGTCCAACTCTTCTCAGTATCGTCGCAATTCTTGCCTCCAACTCTTTGGGGCTAAATGGCTTAGCCAGATAATCATCAGCACCTAAATCCAAACCAGCAACTCTTTCTGAAATTGCTTCAAGAGCTGTCAAAAATATTATTGGGACACAAGACTCTGCTCTAATTCTTCTACACACTGCGAAACCGTCCATCTTGGGGAGCATGACATCAAGAACCACTAAGTCTGGTGCTTCTTTATGAAAAACCTCGAGTGCTTGCTCTCCATCCTGTGCAGATAAAACCTGGTATCCAGCAAGATTAAGCCTTGTGACCAAGACTTTCAATACTGCTGGTTCATCATCTACAACCAAAATACAGGTCATAAGATTAGCTGTTGCCGTAATGACAGGACCATCGAAATTTTGTGTCGAAAATGGCTTCTTGTTATAAGAAGATATCATCTTCAAGTCAGCTATTCAAAGCCCTTTGACTAATCTAAAAGACAGACTCCCCTCTAATAAATAATTATTTATTCTATTTTAAAAGATTTAAAATTTTTATAATTAGTTTTTTTTATAAGCCAGAAGAAGCCATGAAGAAAAAAACGGTGCAACTAATCCAGTGATAATAGCCTCAGAAATTAATATGTAAATTGACCAAGAATGAAACCAGTCATTTCTTAGAGAGCTGTATATGAAAATTTTTTGAGCCCAAAGAGAAAGGCCAACAAAGGCGGATCCAAAGATGGCCATTAAACCAATATTTAAAAAGAATTCTATTTTTTTATTATGCAATCCATATTGACTCCAAACTAAAGACAAAATAAATAAAGATGGAATATAAGAAGCGTCGCTAATTGTAAAAGAATCTAGAAAAATTCCCAACAAGATAGCAGCAATAAGTGACCTCCATCGAGAATTCTTTAGTGAAAATGGCAACAATAAAATTACAGGCCAGCATGGTTTTATTCCATTTATATTAAGCCAATAAGGAGATATTATAAAAAAAGCTGGTAAAACGATTATTGTAAAAAAGATCAATAATTTCTTATGATTTTGAGCCATTATTTTTTTATAATTTGAACCCAATCTATCGCCTCAGGTGATGCAGTTAATTGAACAATTGCATATGGAGAAGGCAATGCTTTCTCGTTAATAAATTGAACAATTCCTATTGTTAAATTTGGCGGTAATAAAGTACTTGCTGGTGATGAAGTAACAACATCTCCAATCTTCACTAAAGGATTTTTATTAAAGAAAATAAGCTTTGGTCTATTTGTACCCATTCCAGTCAAAATTCCATGGTGCTTAGTCCGATCAATCCAAACTCCTACTTGATGACCAGGATCAGTCAACAGTCTTACTCTTGAGGTAAGTGGAGTTGTGCTATCAATTAGACCAATCAAGCCACCTGGTCCTATGACCGTTTGCCCTTTCAAGATTCCATCTTGAGCGCCCTTATTAATTTCCAAAAGTTGCCACCAATTTCTTGAGGATCGCGATATGACAGCTGCCGAAATTCTTTCATCACTATTCAGCTCTTTCAAAGCAAGAGCTCTTCTTAGGCGAGTATTATCTTTCTCAAGTAATTTTAATCGCATACTTCTCTCAATATTTTCTCCTTCTTTAATCCATTCTCTTTGAGCAGTACCAGGGAGGATTGGTTTGAGTAAAATAGAGTAAAAATCTAAAAATCCTGCTCCCTTTGTCCAACGAATAGCAAACAATAAAGCTACAAACAAAAATATTACCCAAAACCTACTTTTCAAAAGCAAATGAAACCCAATATTCCTTCGGGCTTTAATCATTGTTCAATCTCTAATTACATTTCTAGCGAAATCGGGCGTATCTAAAACTCTTCGCATTGATTTAAAATCATCTAAAACCAAACCACATCCATTTACAACGCACAGCAATGGGTCCTCAGCTACGTGAGTGAAAATTCCTGTTTCATGGCTTAAAAGATCACTGATTCCTCTTACTAATGCACCCCCTCCTGCAAGCATTATCCCCCTATCAACAATGTCTGCAGCCAGTTCGGGTGGAGTCCTCTCTAGAGTTCTTTTCACAGCATCAACAATCTTATTCAAAGGCTCTGACATTGCTTCTCGTAAATCACCTGCTTTCAAATTAATTGATCGAGGCAGACCTGAAAGTAAATGCAATCCCCTTACATCTATCGATTGCGAATCAAATTCATTGGATGGAAAAGCTGATCCAATTTTAATTTTTATCTCTTCAGCAGTTCTTTCCCCGACCACTAAATTATGTATCTTCTTCAAATAAGTAGCGATTGAATCATTAATCTCATCACCGGCAACTCTTACAGATTCACTTAAAACTGTTCCACCAAGACTTAAAACAGCTACTTCGGTAGTTCCTCCCCCAATATCAACAATCATTGTTCCTATTGGCTCTGTGACTGGCAAAGAGGCTCCTATTGCAGCAGCGACAGGTTCATCAATCAAATGCACCTCTCTTGCACCAGCAAGACCAGCTTCTCGTACTGCTCTTCTCTCTACACCAGTCACTCCGCTTGGAATACCAACTACTAGTCGAGGTGCAATAATTCCGCGCCCCTCATTACACTTTTGGATAAAAGTCTTAAGCATTTGTTCCGCCGCATCAAAATCCGCTATCACACCATCACGTAGTGGCCTAACAGCGCGGATATTCCCAGGTGTTCGCCCTAACATTAATTTCGCATCATCTCCTACAGCCAAAGGGACTCCTTCTTCTAAATCCATTGCCACAACTGAAGGTTCTTGCAAGACAATTCCTTTGCCAGAAACATAAATCAAGGTATTGGCTGTACCTAAATCGATCCCGATATCACGGGAGAATTTGAAACGGTTAAAAAACACGGATTTCAATCATTTGAGCAATCATAAAGAGAGTTGAACTAAGATAAATACATTATTAGCAACCAATAAACTTCAGAGGCAAAAATGGGAATAAATTCAGTCACTCTTGTGGGCAGAGCAGGAAGAGATCCTGAAGTCAGATATTTTGAATCTGGAACAGTAGTAGCAAACCTTACTATGGCTGTAAATAGACGAAGTCGAGAGGAAGAACCAGATTGGTTTAATCTTGAAATCTGGGGAAAACAAGCGCAAGTTGCAGCCGATTATGTTAAAAAAGGGTCTTTAATAGGCGTAACTGGTAGTTTCAAATTAGATAGCTGGAAGGATCGTAATACTGGAGAAGATAGAAACAAACCAGTTGTCAGAGTTGATCGTCTTGAATTATTAGGATCAAGAAGAGATTCAGAAAATAGTAATTTTCAAAACAACAATTCTTTCAATCAACAATCAAGTAATGATGAAATTCCATTCTAAAAACATCCATTTAATTAATGATCAGTTTACGAAGAGTTTTATAAATTAAAGTTATTATTGAAACTGCTATAAATAAAAGAATTATTGTCTTAAAAATACTTGAAAAAGGACTAATCCATTTTTGAATATTTTGATAATTATCTCCAAGATAAAATCCTGTAATTGTTAAAAATAAAGTCCAGATTAAGCTCCCAGCTGTAGTCCAAATAAGAAAGGGGGTAATGGGCATTAATTCGACACCAGCTGGGACCGAGATCAAAGTCCTTATTCCAGGTACTAATCTTCCCCAGAAAACCAAAGATACGCCGTATTTATTGAACCATTTTCGACTTCGAGCAAGGTCTTGAGAATTAATACCAAGCCAACGTCCATTTTTGTCCAGCCATGTCTCAAGTCTTTCTTCATTAACTAATTTGCCAATTCCATACCAAGGCAAAGCCCCAATAACAGTTCCAATTAAACCCATCAAAACAACTGGAAAAAAATCTAATTGACCTTGAGCCACATAAAAGCCGCCAAGAGGCATTATTAATTCCGATGGAATTGGAGGGATTAGATTTTCCAAAAACATTGCTAATAATATTGCCCCATAACCAATTAACTGATTAGTCTCAACCGCATTTCCAATCCATACCGGCAACGAAGATATAAATTCTGATATTTCCATTTAGTTTTAACTATTGAAATAAATTAATATCGATATTGATCTGTCTTGTAGGGACCTGCAATTGGAACATTAATATAATCAGCTTGTTCTTGTGTTAATTTAGTTAACTTTGCTCCTATTTTATCTAAATGAAGAATAGCGACCATTTCATCTAAATGTTTCGGCAAAACATAAACTTTATTCAAATATTTAACCCCGTATTTAAATAATTCGATTTGAGCTAAAACTTGATTAGTAAAAGAATTGCTCATAACAAAACTAGGATGACCAGTAGCACATCCAAGATTTACTAATCTGCCTTCAGCTAAAAGAATTATTTTGTTACCACTTGGTAGGGTTATGTGATCAACTTGAGGTTTAATATTTTCCCATTCATAGGACTTCAAAGAGGAAACTTCGATTTCATTATCAAAATGGCCGATATTACAAACTATCGATTCATTTTTCATCCTGATTAAATGCTCATGACGAATAACCTGAAAGTTTCCAGTTGCAGTAACAAAAATATCCACATCTTCAACCACATCATCTAATCTCACGACTCTGAAACCCTCCATTGCCGCTTGGAGAGCACATATAGGGTCTATCTCAGAAATCATAACTGTCGCTCCTAGACCTCTCAGTGACTGAGCAGAACCTTTACCAACATCTCCATACCCCATAACAAGGGCCACCTTCCCAGCCACCATCACATCTGTAGCTCTTTTAATGCCATCAACCAACGATTCTCTGCAACCATAAAGATTGTCAAACTTACTTTTGGTAACAGAATCATTTACGTTAATGGCTGGAAATACAAGTTCTCCACTTTTTTCCATTTGATAAAGACGAGCAACACCAGTTGTTGTTTCCTCAGTAACACCTTTTATAAAAGATTTTGCTTTTGAATAAAAATTTGGCTCTTGAGATAGTTTTCTCTTAATAGAGGCAAATAATGCAATTTCTTCCTCATTAGATGGGTTATCGAGAACTGAGATATCTTTTTCCGCTTTGCTCCCCAAAATGAGTAATCCAGTAGCATCACCTCCATCATCAAGAATCATGTTTGCAGATTCACCATCTCTCCATTCGAAAATTTTGTGGGTGTATTCCCAATATTCATCAAGAGTTTCACCCTTCTTAGCAAATACTGGAACTCCAGAATGAGCAATAGCTGCAGCTGCATGATCTTGTGTAGAAAAAATATTGCATGAAGCCCATCTAACTTTTGCACCGAGTGCAACAAGAGTCTCAATAAGAACTCCCGTTTGAATAGTCATATGAAGACTACCCGCTATAAAAGCCCCTTGTAATGGTTTCTCGGATCCATATTTTTTTCGCAATGCCATTAAACCAGGCATCTCTGTTTCAGCGATCAAAAGTTCTTTTCTGCCAAATTTTGCTTCAGTTATATCCTTGACTACGTAATCAGGATTCATCTCAAGACTATTGAGATTTGACTTGGTTGCTGCAAACATAGGTAAAACTCTCTAAGGGAGATTGTGGAAAAAGAAAGTGAAAAACAATTCAAGGTTTTTAATTCATTTGCTCAGCAAACCAATAATTTCTGCTGGACTCTAGACAAACCTGAATCAACAATGTCAATTGGTTCAACATTAACAAAAAAATTTCCAGATCTACGCATTCTCCTTTTAAAGGGGCCTCTAGGTGCAGGGAAAACCACATTAGTTAAAGGAATTGCAAAAACCCTAAGCATTCAAGAACCTATAACTTCGCCAACTTTTCCTTTATCTCAACATTATCCTTTGGGATCCCCTCCTTTGATACATCTTGATCTATATCGAATTGAAGAGCAAAATGCGGCAAACGAATTTTTCTTACAAGAAGAAGAGGAATCTAAAGCCATTGGTGCATTGATGGTTGTTGAATGGCCAGAAAGATTATCTTTATTTCTTCCAGACGCTTGGAATGGAAAATTACAGTATTCAGCTGATAGCCAGAGTAGAATATTTCAGCTGATTCCGCCATTAGACAATGATAAAAATTTATCCATATCTTCATAATTAGGTTGTGGATCAATGGCTCCCATACCTTGGCAGACATAAGCGCCACAACCATTAGCAAAGTTGATTATTTCTCTAGCTATTTGTTCATTAATTTCTGCTAGATTAACTGATAAAAGTTTATAGATTAATCCCGCAGTAAATGCATCGCCAGCACCAGTAGTATCTACAATTTCTGGCGGGGAAATCGCCTGCGAGTTTCCATAAATATTATTCAAAAACCATGAAATAGAGTTGGGTCCATCAGTAATAACAACTGATGGAGTTTTAGGTAATGACAACGATACATCTCTTGGGTTTGATGAATCAAAAAACCATTCTGCTTCCTCTTTCGCAAGTTTTATAAGAGAAGCGTTTTTCATGATTGTATTTATTTGAATCTTTTCCTCGAGCGTCGGCTCTAATACTTTTGAAGATTTCTTACGCCAAAAGGTAGGTCGCCAATTTAAATCCAGGGCAATTTGTATTCCAGACTTCACAGCTTTTTCAATACACCATAAAAAAGCGTCGGATGAAATATCAGAGGATAGAGGAATTGTGCCAATAATTAACCATTTAGCTTTATTGGAAATAGATTGCCAATCTTTAACAATCTTTTCCTTAGAAATTGCTTGATCAGCAAATCCCAAACCCTTTTCCCCCTCAAAACCACCAAAAAATCTTTCCCCATTAACATCTCTACGAACTAAGACAATCCTGGTAGGACGCAACATGTCTACCTGTATTGCCTCTGTGTTGATTCCTCTATCAATCATCAAATCTTTAAATTTCTTACCAATCAAATCATTTCCAAGACAGCCAATAAAAGAAACACTTGCACCCAGTCGACTCAATGCACATGCAACGTTTGCAGGAGCTCCTCCAAAACAATCAGTTACTGGTTTATCAAAAGACGGATCCCCGCCAAGAGGTCCAAGACGATCAATTAAAGCCTCTCCAAGCGAAATCACCCTTGAAGTTTTCATTTCGTCTGAATTATCCATAAAAATGTTTTTCTTAAAAGTATCAAGAATTCATAGGTTTTTCTTTTCAATACCTAGATGATTAAGTAATGCAAAAATAATTTTTGAGTTAGCAGCTGGGAAAGGGAATTCAAATAATCTAGTAGGGTCAACCCACAGTAACTTTTGACTTGCTAGCGGTCTTGGTTTCCCAGAACAAAATTCACATATGTGTACTGTAAAATTAAATTTTTTATGACTATAAGCATGCTCGAAAGATATTAACTTTTCACCAACTTCAATATTTATGCCGATTTCCTCCATAACTTCTCTTTTAATAGTTTTTTCAATAGATTCATCTAACTCTTTTTTACCCCCTGGAAACTCCCACATCCCTCCCATACTTGTACTTTCTAGACGCTGATCAATAAGTATTTTGCCAGCTTTATTAAAGATAATAGCAATGCCAATTTCTTGAAAAGGAATACCCTTTTTCATCTCTTTTTTTGGAAAATCAATAGGATCATATTTTAAAAAAGCAAGGCAATGATTTTGTATTGGACAAAAAGAACATTTAGGATTTTTAACTGTACAAACTAATGCTCCTAAATCCATCAAAGCCTGATTGAAATCTCTAGGATTCTCATAGGGAACTAATTGCTCACTTAAACTCCATAATATTTTAATATTTTTGATAGGTGATATATCAGCTGCAATTAATCTAGAAAGAATTCTTTTAACATTGCCGTCAAGAATTGGAAAAGGTAAATCGAAAGCTGAGGAAAGAATACTACCAGCTGTAGTTCTTCCGACTCCTGGAAGTTGCATCCATTGATCCAAATCAACCGGCCAAAAAGAAACATCAGAACTACTATTAATACCAATTAAATTTAATAATAATTTTGAGGATTTATGAATTCTTTTTGCTCTTGAATAATAACCAAGCCCCTGCCAAACCAGAAGAACTTCTTGTTCATCTGCCTCTGCTAATGCTACTAAACTTGGAAAAGTCATCATCCATTTTTGCCAATATCGAACTGCTACCTTTACTTGGGTTTGCTGAAGCATTACCTCAGCAATCCAAACACCATAAGGAGAGATGTGCTCACCGATATTAGGTCTAGAACCATCTTCTTTAAGTTTCCATGGTATTCGAAGACGGCCATTAGCAAAAAACCATATCAATAAATCTTTTTGAATATCATGAACATGAGCAATGAACTCCATTTTTGAATTAAATTTCTACGTTCATTCAAGAAATAAAAATATTTAAATTTTTATTTCAACTAGTTTGAATTTCAACAACATCAAATTTGTTCATCCAGGCTACAGCTCTAATTAAACGAGTAGAATTAATCTCTTTTAAATTACTCTTTAAAGAGGAAACTGTAATAATTTTATTACTTATTTCATCTACAAGTTGCAGCAAAAATTTTTGATCAGGCATTGTATAATTAGAATAATTTACAATAAATAATTTATTTATTGTATTTATTTTATTCTTAGTCAATTCAATACTTTTATCTTTCAGTTTTAATTTTGATTGATCTGTTATCGAAAAAGTAGGATAAGAAGAAAAAGCATAAAAAGGATCTAATCTTGCCGCCCATTGATAGCCAAAGCTTTCTGACTTAATTCTTCTACTTATAAGCTCTTCCCATAAATTTTGATAACGTATAATAATTTTATTCCAATCAAATTCTTCTGAAACTCTTGCTTGACCATTTCGAGCCATCTCAGCTCTTAACTTATCATTAGTAATAAGTTTATAAAAAGATTTCCTTAAGCATTCATCACTAACTGATATAGAGTTAGAAATATTTCCTATGTACATGTCATAATTATCAACATCTAAAGCATATCTAACAGCAAAATCTATTCCATTGCCACTCTCAGGCATAAATGTTGGGATACAATAACCATCAACTCCATCTCTAATTGTATCCTTATATCCATTCCAATCAGAAACAATAACTGGTAAACCAGATGCCATTGCTTCAATGGGTGTAATCCCAAAAGTCTCCTGGATATTATCTGATAAAGAACAGAATATATCAGCAGCAGCATAGGCTTTCAACTTATCATTATTACTCCCTCCATTAATACGAATGATATTTATGCTTGGACATAAAGACTCAGATGCTTTATAAAATGCTTCTTTAATACCCTCATTGGGATACATTCCACATTCAATTAAAACTATCTTTCGCTTGGCTATCCTTGCAACCTCTTCTAAAGATTTATACATCTGAAAAGGATTAGATTTAGCATGAAAGGATAATCTACCCATATATAATATAGCAATCTCATTATTGGTAATATTTAACTCAGTTTTGGCATTATTCTTGTCCTCTTTTGTAAACTTAAACTCAGACGAATCTATTCCTAAAGGGATAATAGGCAATTGAGGTCTTGTAAAGTTCGAGGCTTTAAGTTTATACCTTAAATTCTCCTCTTCGACTTCAAAGATTTTAATTATATTAGATCTAGCTGCTTTGCTCGTACAAATCAAAGCATCCCATGGATAAACAGGTGAGGTAACTAAACTTTGAATTGATTCCATTATATTTGCGCTACATATCGTATGGGTTATACCACAAATACTCCAAGCATTATTTTTATAAAAAGAGCGTCTTTTTGATTGGAAAGATATATCCGGACCAGGGTAAAACAGCATCCCTGGCTCTCCCAATGCTGCAGTATTTTGAAAATCAATAAACTTAACTTCTTCTTTTCTTCCATTTTCCCTAGCAAACTTACAAAAATCTTCAGCTCCACTCTTCTTACTTGAATACACCCAAAATTGTGAATCTTTTGTGTATTTAAAATATGCTTTTAAAAAAGAATTTCCAGCAACTTGTCTTCCCATAATTTTCTTTTTACCTAACCTATAGCCATCAGATTCATAATAAATAGCAGATACCATTATATTATTAGAGTAGAGTAGAGTAGGGTAGGAATTATTCTAACCCTACTAATTAGAAATACAATATGTTTATTAAATGAATACGATAAGTTAAATTATCATATTCATTTAGCTCTAATTACTGACTAAGAAGCCATAAATCAAACTAATACTTATTAATAAACAATAATTAATCTAAATTCTTAGATACATTTATATTAATAACAATGATGGTATCTTCAGCGAAGAACTTATGACACAATTCTGGACTTGGCAAAATCTTCAAGTTGCATGGCAAGCAGAGGGAGAAGAAATAAATGCTCCATTCGCAATCGTCTTAATACATGGCTTTGGAGCATCAAAAAATCATTGGAGACTCAATCAAAATAAGCTGGGAGCAATAGCACCTTGCTATTCATTAGATTTAATAGGTTTCGGAGAGAGTAGTCAGCCAAATGCATGCTTGCCATACGAAAAGAAAACTTCTGACAATTTTTTTTACTGCTTTGATAGTTGGAGTCAGCAAGTAAGTGATTTCTGCAAAGAAGTAGTTAAAAAACCAATCTTATTGATAGGGAATTCGATTGGAGGGGTAATAGCATTAAATACATCAAAACAATTATCTCAGAAAAGCTTAGGGCTAGTATTAATTGATTGTGCACAGCGAACAATGGACGATAAACGCCTAGCCGAGCAATCATTAATAATGAGATTTCTTAGACCAGTAGTTAAAACCCTGGTAAGACAAAGATTCCTAAGTTCAACACTATTTAAAAATGCAGCGAAACCAAGCTTTATTGCAAAGATTTTAAAAGTAGCCTATCCAAGCGGAAATAACATTAATCAAGAACTAATAGATATACTTTTTCTACCAACCCAAAGACAAGGAGCGCCAGAAGCTTTTAGAGGATTCATTAATCTCTTCGACGATTATCTCGCTCCAGATTTACTTAAAAATTGCGAAAAGCCAGTACATCTAATTTGGGGCGAAAAGGACCCCTGGGAGCCTATAAAAGAAGCTCAAAAATGGTATGAAACTTATGAGTGCATTAAAAGCTTAGATGTAATTCCTCAAGCTGGGCATTGTCCTCATGATGAGATGCCGGAAAAGGTAAATCCTATTATTCAAAAGGTAATTCAAGAAGCCATATAAGCTTCTACTGATTCTCCAGCTTTTCTTAGGCCTCTAAGACCATCTCTTTCTAAATTTCTTACTCTATCCCTACTAATACCTAACACCCTACCAATTCCGGTTAAACTCATTGGATCATCACCGTCCATTCCATAACGCATTCTCAAAACTCGATTTTGAAGTTCAGGTAATTGCTCAAGTAAGGTTTCTAAATCTCCTTTCATACAATCACTTTCTATCTGCTCAGAGGGCATATCAATTTCGTTAGATAAAAGGTCTAATAAGATAGTGTCTTCGCCATCACCAATTTTTGTTTCCAAACTAACAGGCTGACCAGCTTTGCTCATTAGATCTTTGACTTCGTCTTCAGGCATTTCAACGTACTCAGATAATTCTTTTAGTGTTGGAGTTCTAGAAAGTTCTTGGCTTAGTTCCCGTTGCCCTTTTTTTAATTTATTTAGCATTTCAGTTATGTGAATTGGGAGTCTTATTGATCTGCTTTTCTCAGCTATTGCTCTTGTAATACCTTGACGTATCCACCAATAAGCATAAGTTGAAAATTTGTAACCACGCGTTGGATCAAATTTCTCAACACCTCGAACTAAGCCAATTGTCCCTTCTTGAATTAAATCTAACAATTCCATATTTCTTTTTGTGTATTTCTTCGCCACACTTACAACTAAACGAAGATTAGCTGCAACCATTCTTTCTTTTGCTCTTCTCCCACTTTTTAGTTTCTTTTTTAGCTGGATGGTAGAAATACCAGCCTTTTCAGCGAAAAAGGTAATGTCTGGCTTTTCACCAAGATCACTCTCAAGCTCAATCTCTAGGTTTTCAAGAACCATAAGATCTTGAACTTGTCTGCCCAGTGTTATCTCCTGCTCATGTGAGAGCAGAGGAACTCTTCCAATATCTCTTAAATAGGAACGAACTAAATCTACATCTGATATGGATCTTGAAGCTGTGGCGACAGTTGCTTTATTAGTTTTAAGAGCCTCAGCTGCCGTTGTCATGAGTTTGTTGAGTTTTGTGAAGCCTACTACTAAGAATTGTAAAGATCAATTAAAAAAAGCTCGGCTTCCCGCACTTTGAGTATAAACACTTATCCGTGACCTAAACCAGCCTTCCTAAAAGCCAAGAAGCTGTTTTCAGGTATATCAACACTCCTGCTACATCAGTAGCTGTAGTTATAAATGGAGCAGACATTAATGCAGGATCTAATCCCATACGATCAAACAACAAAGGCAAAGAGGCACCTGCTGTCGCAGCAAGAGTTGTAATGGCCATTAAGCTTATGCCCACAGCTGTTGCAACCAAGGGTCCTTCTCCTTGCCACCAAGCAAAAGGCACAACGAAAATAGCCATTAAAATTCCAAGCAAAGCTCCAGCCACTGATTCTCTCGCAATTGCCCGAAATAGACCAAGTCTTTGAATTCGTTGAGTACTCAAACCTCGAATGACAACTGTTGAGCTTTGAGCCCCAACATTTCCACCCGCACCGATTAATAAGGGAATGAACGCAGCTAATAAAACAACTTGCTTTAAAACCTCGTCATTCATAGCAATAACTTGAGTTGTTAGTCCATTCGCCAAAACCAAAACAGCAAGCCAGACGATTCGACGTCTAGCTACAACAAATAAATTGCTTTGGAAGTAATCGTCTTCATCACCAGCTTGAACTGCCCCAGCCGCATAAATATCCCTGGTTGCCTCTTGTTCAATAACATCGATCACGTCATCCACAGTGACAATACCAACTAATCTTTTTTCAAGGTCGACAACGGGTAAAGCTAAAAAATCATATCTTTGAATCGCTCTTGCTACTTCTTCCTGATCAGTATCTGTTCTAACATTAACAACCTCTCTTGTCATGACTTCCCCAATAAGTGATCCCGGATCTGCAACCACTAGATCCCGCAGAGATAAGATTCCAGTTAAATGTCTCTCTTTATCTGTGACATAAAGGCTATAAATTGTTTCTGAAAAAGTAGCTCTTTGTCTAACCAATTTCAATGCCTGAGAGACACTGAGGAATTCTTTAAGATCTATAAATTCTGTAGTCATCAATCTGCCAGCTGTCTCAGATGCATAACCCAAAAGTTGAGCTGTTACTCGTCTTTCCTCCGGGCTAAGTTCTGCAAGCAGACGTCTAACAACTTTTGCGGGCAATTCATCGAATAGACGTACACGATCATCTGGGGACATCTCCTCGACCAAGTCGAGCACTTCATTTGATCTCAGACGATCTAAAAGATTTTGTTGAACTGAGGGATCCAGATATTCATAAACTTCGATAGCTTCGTTTTTATTTAACAACCTGAAAGCCAAGGCTTGTAAAATCATCGGCAATGTATCAATAGCTTGAGCTATATCAACAGGCTGTACAGGTCTTAGAAGTGATTTAACACCATCGTAATTGCCTGCAGAAAGCATTGCCTCTAACTGCTGTCCAACCGCCTCGGCAACCCAATTGCCATTCGCTAAAGATTGAGCCTCAGTGGATGCCCCTATTTCTTCGTTCATATTCGGAGCAATAAGCCTATATTATTTTATTGCTAACTCACTTTTTTGTTACTTCAGTATCCATGTCCGTAAATATCAGCAAAGTTGAAATCATCTCCTCTAATAATGAAAAAATAACTTTTGATCATTTCAAAGGAGATGTCTTATTGATCGTGAATGTCGCAAGCAAGTGCGGATTTACAAAACAATACAAAGCTCTTCAAAGTCTTCAAGACAAATACGAATCAAAAGGCTTTAGAGTTTTAGGCTTTCCATGCAATGACTTTGGTAATCAAGAGCCTGGAGAGCTAGACGAGATAAAAAATTTCTGCTCAATGACGTACGGGGCAAATTTCCAACTTTTCCAAAAAGTTCATGCAAAAGGGAATACTACTGAGCCATTTACAACATTGAATCAAGTCGAGCCTTCTGGCGACGTTGAATGGAATTTCGAAAAATTTCTTGTTAACAAGAAAGGGGATGCAATCTCAAGGTTCAAAAGTTCAGTCGAACCCGACAGTATTGAAATTCAAAAAGCCATTGAAGATTTACTCAACTAATTAAGAACTTTTTTGCAAATATATCACCCAAACAAATAGCAAAAAATCCAATTAATACAATTAAAACTGAATTTAAAAAAAATAATTTATATAAACCTTCACTGATTAATTTAAATAAATAAAAAGTCCAGCCAGTAAATGTAGTTAGTGAGCCACAAAATCCAAAACCAAAAATCAATTTATAAATTGTTTTTAGAGGCATTGCATTGATAATGCCTAATACAAAACAACCTATTGTATTTACTATTAAAAAATCATCAATTTGCCATCGAAATATAGCCCCTGGGACAGCTCCAATTGAAATAAGAAGGTATTTATTTTGTTTAAAAAAATTATTCATTTATTAATTGACCAATAAAGAGCCTAATACTAAAGCAGTTGTTCCTAAAGAAAAAGAAAGTATAAATAGCTCTAAAGCTTTAAAAAACTTATATTCTCTGAATAGTTCAAACAAATCATAAATAAATGTTGAAAAAGTACTTAAACTTCCAATAAAACCAACAACAAAAAATAATGCTAATTGCGATGAAACATTTAAAGATTCAATCTTTGATGAAATAGAAATAAAAAAACCAAGAAAAAAACAAGAGAAAATATTAATTAAGAAAATAGAAAATTTTCCATTTATATTTATTTCTTTCAATTTCTGATAGATTAGAAATCTAGAATTCACGCCACATATTGCACCAATAGAAATCACTAAAATATCTTGTAATAAATTAAGTTTTGCCAATATTTACCCATCCTCTTTTATAAAATAGTTGATTAAAATTCTGAATAACAATATTAACTAATAACCACTTTTCATTATTATCACTATCCCAAATTTTTAAAATTTTAACTGGTGTTCCTGCCTGAACACTAGTTAAAACAGATGAATTTTTATGAGCTGAAGAAAGCAAGTTAAAATCCTTCAATGCAATTATTGGTGATCCCACATTATTTTTTCTGTGTTGAATAATAGATTCTTGCGCACCTCCGGCAGGCAATGTTGTAGGAATCACTAAAGCAATACCTAAAAGCCATATCCAAATGATAAAAGTACTAATTAGATTCATCAAATATCCAAAGTTGCAAGGTCAAGGTCAACACTATGAGTCTCAATAAACTCTCTTCTTGGTGCAACTTTATCACCCATTAAAATTGTAAATATACGATCAGCCTCAAGTGCATCTTCTATCTCGACTCTTTTCATCATTCTAGTAGTAGGATCCATTGTTGTTTCCCATAATTGTTTTGGCATCATTTCTCCTAAACCTTTAAATCTTTGAATTGAATAATTAGCCTTTTCTCCAAAATTTGAAATAGTTTTTTGCAAATCTGATTCGTTATAGCAATAAGTATGTTTCTTTCCACGTTCGACCTTATAAAGAGGAGGGCAAGCAATATAAATATAACCGCCTTCCACAAGAGCCTTTTGATATCTATAAAAAAAAGTCAACAGCAAAGTTCTTATATGAGCGCCATCAACATCAGCATCAGTCATTATTACTACTCTGTGATATCTGAGATTCTTAACTTCAAAATCCTCACCTTTAATTCCTAAACCAAGCGCAGTTATTAAAGATTGAATTTCAGTATTTTTATAGATCTTCGCATCATCGGTTTTTTCTATATTTAAAATTTTACCCCTCAAAGGAAGAATTGCCTGGAATTTTCTATCTCTTCCTTGCTTAGCTGATCCTCCAGCAGAATCTCCCTCAACTATGTAAATTTCTGATTCTGATGGATCTCTTGAACTACAATCGGCAAGTTTACCTGGCAGTGTAGAACTTTCTAAGACACTTTTTCTTCGTACAAGCTCTCTAGCTCTTCTTGCTGCCTCAGCAGCATTAAAAGCTTGAATTGCTTTCTCTAATATCAAATCAATTACACCTGGATTAAATTCTAAATATTGACTAAGAGATTCGCCAACCAAATTATCAACAATTCCGCGTACTTCTGTATTCCCTAATTTAGTTTTTGTTTGACCTTCAAATTCTGGATCAGGAACTTTTACTGATAGAACAGCTGTCAATCCTTCTCTAATATTTTCTCCAGCTAAATTGGAGTCCGAATCTTTTCTTTTACCTCTTTTCTTAGCAAATGTGTTTAAAGTTCTAGTTAAGACTGTTTTTAAGCCCTCAATATGCGTACCCCCATCGATCGTGCGAATATTATTAGCAAACCCAAGAATGCTGTCTGAATAAGCATCAACGCACCATTGCATTGCTGCTTCTACTTGAACTCCATCTTTTTCAGAATTGACATAAATGATCTCTGGATGTAATGAATCTTTTTCTTTGGTCATGTATTGAACATATTCTTTAATTCCACCTTCATAAAAATAAACTTCTTCATAGGGAATTTGTTCGGGATCTTTTTCCTTTTTTCTTTCATCACGAAAAACGATTCGGACTCCTCCATTCAAATATGCAAGTTCTCTAAGCCTCGAAGACAATATTCCGTATTCAAAAGCTATGCCATCAGTAAAAATCTTGTCATCCGGTTTAAAACAAACAGTCGTGCCAGTTAAGTTTTGATCTGACTTCGAAAGATTTTCAGACTTCAGATTTCCAATTGAAGCACCCCTCTCAAATCTCTGAAAATGAACTTTTTTTTGCCTACGAACCGTGACTTCTACCCACTCACTCAAAGCATTTACTACAGATATGCCAACACCATGCAAACCTCCAGAGACCTTATATCCACCACTTCCAAATTTTCCACCTGCATGAAGAACAGTTAGTACTGTTTCTAATGCACTTTTGCCAGTGCGTGGATGAATATCAGTTGGTATCCCTCGACCATTATCAGTAATAGATGCTGAACCATCTTCACAAAGTAAAATGGTAATTTGATCACAATGGCCAGCAAGTGCCTCATCGACTGCATTATCTACAACTTCATATACAAGATGATGAAGCCCTTTTGACCCTGTTGAGCCTATGTACATTCCAGGGCGCTTTCTGACAGGTTCCAAGCCTTCTAATACTTGGATCTGCTCAGCACCATAAGCCGATTGGACTTTTGAATCTTTACTCATTCGTATTAAGGCAAACAGTCAAGGTTGTCTGTGATAAATGCATTAGTCGAAACCTTTCCTGAAATTTCAATTTAACATCGGTACTAAGGAAAGTCTTTGGAAAATTCCAAAACCAAATCAAAACAATTAATCATGATGCAGTTACTGCTAATAAAACTTCAGAAAATGAATTATGCAACCCAATAAACCACTTGTCATAGCCCTTATGGGTCCAACTGCAAGCGGAAAAACAGAACTGGCAATTGATATTGCAAATACAATTAAAACTAGTATCCACAATATTGATTCACGTCAAATATACATTGATATGAACATCGGGACTGCAAAACCCACATTAGAGCAGCAAAGACAAGTTCCTCATTTTTTGATTGATTTATGCTTACCTAAAACACCAATAAATCTGTATGAATTTCATTCAATAGCAATCACTTCGATAGAGGAAGAATTAAAAAAACGGAGCGTAATATTGCTTGTTGGAGGCAGTGGACTATATCTTCATTCATTAATTCGAGGACTTAACCCTCCAGGGGTGCCACCTCAAAAATTCTTAAGAAACCAACTTAACAAAATTGAGAGAAACGAAAGGCATAATTTATTGAAGTGTTGTGATCCAAAGGCTGCAGAACAAATACATCCCCAAGATTCAATAAGAACTGTTAGAGCTCTTGAAGTTTTTTATGTAACTGGAAAAAGTTTTTCAAAGCAAAAAAATTCAAATCCTCCTCCATGGAAAATTTTAGAGCTTGGTTTAAACCCTGAAAATTTAAGCATAAGAATCAAACAAAGAACTGAAAAAATGTATAAAAACGGGTTGATTCAAGAAACTGAAAATTTGATTATGAAATACGGAAATGATTTACAGTTGCTAAAAACTATTGGATATGGGGAAGCAAGGTCTATTATTAATGGAAAAATTAGCTTTGAGGAGGCCCTAGCAATAACAACCAAACGCACACTCCAATTAGCCAAAAGACAAAAAACTTGGTTTAGGAACAAACATAATTCAAAATGGCTAAATACCGATAATGCATTGTCTGAAGCTTTATCCTCTATTTATGAGGTTCTAAGTTGATAACAACATATACGCTTAGAATTAGCCCAAAAGGTTCTTTCCACCTAATTAGTTACTGAATGCCACCTCGTCCTCGTTTTGATCGTCGCGCTCCAGAAAGAGAGCTGCCCAACATTAATGAAAGAATTAACTATCAAAGTCTCCGAGTAGTTGATTCAGATGGCACCCAACTTGGTGTCATTAGCCGAGAAGAGGCATTAGAAGTTGCTAAAGAAAGAGAGCTAGATCTTGTCTTAGTCAGCGAAAAGGCGACACCGCCAGTATGCAGAATAATGAATTATGGAAAATTTAAATTTGAGCAAGAAAAAAAAGCAAAGGAAGCAAAGAAAAAGTCCCACCAAACAGAAGTCAAAGAAGTAAAAATGAGATATAAAATTGATCAACATGATTATCAAGTTCGTATTAGTCAAGCTACGCGCTTCTTAAAAGCTGGTGACAAAGTCAAATGCACAGTTATTTTCAGAGGTCGGGAAATACAACACACTGCTCTTGCTGAAACTCTTTTAAAAAGAATGGCCAATGACCTTGAAGAGAAAGCAGAAGTGCAGCAATCTCCAAAGAGAGAGGGAAGAAATATGATTATGTTTTTAACTCCGCGTAAAACTCCATTATTAAAGAAAGAAAAAGACTCAACTGAACCCCATAAAGCCCTAAGGACAATTAATTAAATTAAAATAAATCAAACAAAATTATTATTGGACAGAAAAATAATTGTCACTTGCTAATCTTTTTATTAATGTAGCCACATCAAAGCCTGTCATATAGCCTGTGAGATTCCACATTCAACAAGACAGTGAAATTCCTGCATCAAGTCAGCTATACAACCAAATTTGCTTTGCAATAGCAGCCAGACACTATCCGCCTGGGCACAGGCTTCCAAGCACTAGACAGCTAGCCATGCAAACAGGTCTTCATCGAAACACAATCAGCAAAGTTTACAGACAACTTGAAACTGATGGAGTCGTCGAAGCCATTGCGGGCTCAGGTATTTATGTTCGAGATCAACAGAAACAAAAAGAGTTACGAAACACCTCTCCCTCAATACGAAAAAAAGTCATCAAAGACATAGACAATGAGGTTCGTAAAAGTATTGATCAACTTTTAAATGAAGGCTGTACCCTACAGCAAACTAGAGAGTTATTTACTCGTGAAATTGATTGGAGACTAAGATGTGGAGCCCGTTTACTTGTTAGCACGCCCAGAGAGGATATAGGAGCATCATTACTAATTGCAGAGGAATTGGCACCTCATTTAGATGTCCCTGTCGAAGTCGTTCCCATGGAGGAATTGGAAACTGTTTTAGAAAGTTCAAGCAAAGGGACAGTTGTAACAAGTAGATACTTCTTACAACCACTTGAAGAGATAGCAAAACGTCATCAAGTCAGAGCTGTAGCAGTAGATCTCAGTGATTTCCAAAAAGAACTTGCTATTTTAAACAAGCTTCGCTCAGGCAGTTGTGTAGGGATAGTCAGCATAAGCCCAGGAATATTGAGAGCAGCAGAGGTGATTTTGCACAGTATGCGTGGCAATGAAATTCTTTTGATGACTGCCAATCCTGATGTAGGAAGCCGTCTGATTGCTTTATTGAGGGCAGCAAGTCACGTTATTTGTGATAGTCCTAGCCAACCTGTGATTGAACATACTTTGAGACAAAATAGATCTCAATTAATGAGAATGCCCCAAATCCACTGCGCAGATAGGTACCTGAGCGATTCAACAATAGAGGAATTAAGAAAAGAAATAGGTCTACTAGAACAAAAAACCAATGAGTTAAACGATGATTAAATTAATTAAATCAGATTTCAAAATCATCAAAGAAAGAGATCCCGCTGCAAGAGGATTTCTTGAAATTTTGCTTTGCTATCCAGGCTTTCAGGCATTAGTTTTACATCGCATTAGCCATACATTATGGAATTATCAACTACCGCTGTTACCTAGAGTCCTTAGTCAATTCACAAGAAATATTACTGGTATTGAAATACATCCAGGGGCAAAAATAGGCAGAGGAGTTTTTATTGATCATGGGATGGGAGTAGTAATAGGCGAAACAAGTGAAATAGGCGATAGATGTCTACTTTATCAAGGTGTCACACTTGGAGGGACGGGGAAAGACAGCGGCAAGCGGCATCCAACACTTCAAGAAAATGTTGTAGTTGGAGCTGGAGCAAAAGTACTTGGTGCTATCAAAATTGGTTCTAATACCAGAATCGGTGCTGGATCTGTAGTAGTCAAAAATGTTGAGAGAAACAGCACAGTAGTAGGAATTCCTGGAAGAGTTGTTCATCAAAGTGGAGTCAAAATTAATCCTCTTGCTCACTCAGCATTACCTGACGCTGAGGGTAGTGTTATTAAAAATTTAATGGACAGGATTGATCATCTAGAAAATCATATAGTAGGGTTACAAGATTTAATAGAGAAAAATAATCTTATCAAAAAGAAAAAAGAAGTTTTCATTAGCGAATCTCAAAGCCTAAAAGATAAAGAAATTATTGACTTTCTTGGCACTAGTGAAGAAGAAATAAAATAAAAAACCTCTAAGAGAAATAGCTTTAAACCAAAAACGGTATTTTCTTAGCTTGTGAATTTAGAACCAAGAGTGAAAACAAAAAACCCAGAATATTAATTATCAGGATTATAAATTGGGTATCGTAATTAATAATTGACATTGTTAAACTAGATCGTAAAGAGTCTATCAATATATATATAAAATTAATATTAGTTATCCAATTTAAGTCTCCCAAATTTTCTTTTCTATATAAAATGGGTGATATTAAAAAAATCAATTGCAAGACGATAGGAACTAATTGGCCAAAATCTGAAAAGCGAAGACTGATCAAAGCGACAAGTAAAGGGAACCAAAATAAAAAAATAAAAAGATTGAGGAATGGAATCCAAGATGAAAGAATAAGATTATAGATAAGAGACTGATTAAAAAATATTAGAACTAGAAAAACTAATATAAAAGATTGAAAAAAGGTTTGAACCTGAAAAGCCCATTCTTCAAGCACATAAAATATTGGCTTAAGTTTTAAATTTTGAATGTTAGATCTATTGTTAATAAAAAGTGTCGGCGCGCATGAAATGGAAGAACAAATTGAATTCCATACAACAAGACCAATGCCAAGATATATCAAATAAGAGTTAAAATCAGTAACAGAAAAAACTGTCCCATAAACAATACCTAAAGTTGCTATTGATAATAAATTCGAGAATCCAAGCCAAAAGCTACCTAATGCTGTTCTTGCAAATCTAGCTCTTGTTCTTGATGTAGCTGTAAACCACCAAAGTTGCCTCGAATCTATAGAAAATTTAATGTTATCTCTAAGAATTTTCATAATAGTCGCTAGCATGATAATAATTTAATGCTTCATCTAGAGGACCGTCATAAACAATTGAACCATGGTTAAATACAATTCCTCTAATACAAAATTGTCTAAGTAACTCCTCTGAATGACTAGCCAAGAAAAGTGTTCCTGCCGAACGAATAAAAGATTTAAGTCGCTTCTCTGCTCTCTCAAAAAACTCACTATCTCCCGTTCCAAATCCTTCATCAATAGCCAAGCAGTCATGCTTGCATGAGGTTAAAAGAGAGAAGATTAATCTTGCTGACATACCCTCACTATAGGTTTTAACTGGTAAAGATATATAATCACCTAAACCTGAAAAATTTATAATCTCACTCAGATACTCCTCAAACCCATTAAAATTTCTATTAATCAGCAAATAGTGTGCCTTAGCAGCATCAATGCCACTTAATTCACTACTGGTTAAAAAACTTTTCTGAAGCATTGGATAAACATTAACATTTATTTTCATTTTCCCTGAAGTTAAAGAATATATTCCTGAAATAAGTTTTAAGAATGTGCTTTTCCCTGAACCATTATGACCAATCAAGGCGACACGTTCTCCCTTAGAAAAGGTTACATTCAAATTAGATAAAGCTTCGACATTTGTTTGATTATTTTTAATTTTTAGACCACCACCAGTAAAAGGAACTTTTATTGTATTAGTGAGGAATTTTGTGATTTTTTTTTTATTGGAAAAAACAGGTATAAATAAAGATACTCCTTCTATCTCAATTATAGGTTTATAATTTGATGGCTTTGAGAATAAAGTAATAGACTGAATAATTTTTTTTACTTCTACAAGATTAGTTGTATTTTCTGCATTGATTTGAATTATAAAGTCAACACCAACTGACAATGCATGGCCGGAAACCCAAGGATTCGTAGATGAAGGTTGATACAAGCCAACTCCATTAATTGTTGACTCTAATTCTTTAGTAAATAATTCAGCAGCTTTAACCTTATTTTCTAAAGTAGTTTTATCAATTCTTTGCTGAACATTATTACTTTGACTTGAATTTGATAATGATGCAATTAAATGACATGCTAAATCTGAAATTTCATGAGAACCCGATTCGATTGAGTTTAACCAAAAACTTAATCCCGCAAAATCAGCCTTTCGACTAAATAAATTAAGATATAATTGGTTTATCTGGAAATCTAGGGATTTGCCGTGCATTAAAGATTTTTTATATTCATCTTGGAGGGCTAAATAACAAGCTATTTCTCTTAACTTTACTCCTCTTTTCGCTTGCAAAAGCCAATATTGAATTCCAGGCGGATCAGCAGGTCTTCCAAAATAAGCTATGTATAACTCTTGTAATTTTTTAGAATCAACTTCCATTACTTAGTTATATAACTCATCCTGTAGTTTTTTTTGCTGGCTGAAACATAAACATTGAATAAATAACATTTCTTCTCATATTAATCATCATTTCTAAAAACATGTCATAACCTTCATTTTTATATTCTATTAAAGGATCTTTTTGACCATACCCTCTAAGACCAACTGATTCGCGCAAAGAATCCATCGATTGTAAATGCTCTCTCCACAAAGTATCAAGTTGTTGAAGAATAAAAAATCTTTCAGCTTCTCGCATCATTCCTGGATGAGAATCTTCAATTTGCGCTTCTTTTAAATCATATGCATTTCTCAACTCTTCCTTTAAGTAATTTTTTAATTCGTCTACATTTAATGTAAATAAGTCATTAGGCTTTAAATCTTCTAATAGATAAATAAATTCTTTTACCTTTGAAACTAATTTTTCTAAATCCCACTCTTCTGGTGGAAGATCCTCATTAACATATGCCTCAACTATTTCCTCCATAGTGCGTTCACCATATCCTAAAACTTGTAATTTTAATTCTTTTCCGTCTAAAACTCTTCTTCGCTCAGTATAAACAGCTTTTCTCTGATTATTCATCACCTCATCATATTCAAAAATTTGTTTTCTAATATCGTAATAGTAGGTTTCAACTTTTTTTTGCGCTCCTTCTAATGATCTAGTAAGCATTCCTGATTCAATTGGCATATCCTCTTCTACTCTGAAAGCATTCATCAGACTAGCAACCCTATCTCCCCCAAAAATTCTAAGTAAGTTATCTTCTAGAGACAGAAAAAACCTAGTACTTCCCAAATCCCCCTGTCTCCCAGATCTTCCACGTAATTGATTATCAACTCTTCTCGATTCATGTCTTTCGGTACCAATAACATGTAACCCTCCAACATTTCGAACATTTTCTTCTTCGTCTTTGATGACATCTTGATACTCATCTTTAATTAAATTAATAGCTTGTCTCAAAGAAATTATATTTTCATCTTGTGTTGGACTCTTCTCGGCTGCGGTCGCAATTCGATCTTCTAATTCAATTGAAGTAAGAGTACGATCTCCCCACGACTTAACTAGATTTGCTGTTAATTTAGCAAGCTCTTGATCTGTCTCATCTGACAAAGTAACTGGAAATAATTTATTTAGAGAATTTTGACTACGAATCTGTTTGTCTTTATTTTCAGTAGATTGAAATCCAACAGATTCACTTTTTCTTTGCAAAGGAATGGGTGGTTTATGCCCTTCTTCAGGTTTAATTAATCGGGGACTGAGTAATTCTTTGATTTTTAATTTGGCCATATAATCACTATTTCCCCCAAGTATTATGTCAGTACCTCTACCAGCCATATTCGTAGCGATAGTGACCGCACCTGACCGACCCGCTTGAGCGACAATTTCAGCTTCTCTCTGAACATTTTCTGGTTTAGCATTCAACAAATTATGTGGTATTTTCTCTTCCTCTAAAAGAGCACTAAGTAATTCACTTTTTTCAACACTCGTTGTTCCAACTAGTACAGGTCTCCCTTTTTGGTGAATTGAAGCAATTTCTTTTGCTACAGCTCTCCATTTTGCTGATTCTGTCTTATAAACTTGATCTGTCCAATCTTCCCTTGAAATTTTTCTATTTGTTGGAATAACGGTTGTTTGTAATTTATACGTTTTTTCAAACTCAACTTCTTCAGTTTTTGCCGTACCTGTCATTCCTGACAATCGTGGATACAGGAGAAAAAAGTTTTGATAAGTTATTGAAGCCAGAGTTTGGGTTTCTGGTTGAATTGCAAGTTTTTCTTTAGCCTCTATCGCTTGATGCTGTCCATCGCTCCATCTTCTACCAGGCATTACTCTTCCGGTAAATTCATCCACTATGACCGCTTCACCATCTCGAACTATGTAGTTAGTATCTAACGTAAAAAGTTCCTTAGCTTTTAAAGCATTAGTTATGTAATGCGCCCAGGGATCTTTAGGGTCAAACAAATCCTTAACATTTAAAAGTTGCTCTGTTTTAGCAAAACCCTCATCAGTGAGAATGCAACTTCTTTGCTTCTCATCGACCTCATAATCACCCTCTGGATCTACTCCATCTTTTGAAAGTTCTTTAGATCTAATTAATTTATCTACTACAGATGCTGCCTTTTGATACTTTTCTTGAGGTCTTTCAACCTGTCCTGAGATTATTAATGGCGTACGAGCTTCATCAATCAGAATCGAATCCACTTCATCAATAACACAAAACTGAAAAGACCTTTGAACTATTTCATCTGAACTTGCAGCCATATTATCTCTAAGATAATCAAAACCTAATTCTGAATTAGTCGCATAAGTAATATCACACAAATAATTTTTTCGACGTGCCTGGGGAAGCATGTCTTGTTGTATCAAACCAACGGAAAGACCTAAAAAACGATATATCTGACCCATCCATTCCGCATCTCTTCTCGCCAGATAGTCGTTCACCGTGACAACATGAACTCCTTTTCCAGTTAAAGAATTTAAAAAAGTAGGCAAAGTAGAAACCAGTGTTTTACCCTCACCTGTTTTCATTTCTGCTATCTGCCCCTCATGCAAAACCATTCCACCCATTAATTGAACATCAAAATGCCTCATCCCCAAAACTCTCTTAGAGGCCTCGCGAACAACAGCAAAAGCCTCAGGGAGAATGTCATCCATTAGTGCCAATTGTGATGAACCATTATCAGCTTTTTCAAGTTGCAAACGAAACTCAGCTACCTGGGAACGAAGCTCATCATCCGAAAGACGTTTAAAATCTTCTTCAAGTATATTAATGTCAGAAACCAAAGGAGCATATCTCCTCAACTTGCGGGCGTTAGGGTCACCAAGAAGTCTTTTAAGCATTAACTATTTTGT
Source organism: Prochlorococcus sp. MIT2302 (assembly GCF_059772385.1). NCBI lineage: Bacteria > Bacillati > Cyanobacteriota > Cyanophyceae > Synechococcales > Prochlorococcaceae > Prochlorococcus > Prochlorococcus sp. MIT2302. The sequence goes on from NZ_CM186285.1 coordinate 1,227,024, forward strand.
TCTAGTCATTATGCTTTCTATTTTACTCTATTGAAATAAGATTTAAGTTTAATTTATAAAAGACACATGTTAAACTGTATGAAATTAAATCAATTCAATTTTATAATAGTCAAAAAAAAGATTATTTATCTATGAGTTTAATGGATCTATATGATGAAGTACAATATTTTCTAGAGGCATTGCAAAAGTGAGCAAGGGTAAAACAGCATTGATAACTGGCATAAATGGTCAAGATGGAAGTTATTTAGCAGAGCTTCTAATAAATAAGGGATACTATGTGCACGGGTTAATAAGAAGATCAAGCACAAAAAATACTTCAAATATAGATCATCTGATAAACCCAAAAAATAATAATAAGAAAATAGATTTACACTATGGAGATCTAACAGACAGCACAAATATAATTAACATTATAAATAAAATAAGGCCCGATGAAATATATAACCTAGCAGCACAAAGCCATGTTGGCATAAGTTTTGATTGCCCTGAGTATACTGCTCAAGTTGATGCTATTGGACCTTTACGGATCTTAGAGTCAATTAGAGCTTTAGGATTAGAAAAAAAAACAAGGTTGTACCAAGCAAGCACCTCTGAACTTTATGGATTGGTGAAAGAAATTCCTCAAACAGAATTAACTTCATTTTATCCAAGAAGTCCATATGGTGTTGCCAAATTATATGCATATTGGATTGTGGTTAATTACAGAGAAGCTTATGGTATTTACGCTTGTAATGGAATACTTTTCAATCATGAATCGCCAAGACGTGGCAACGAATTTGTTACCAGGAAAATTACGCAAGGTCTCTCGAAAATACATTTAGGTATAGAAAAAACTTTGTATATGGGTAATATAAACTCTTTAAGGGACTGGGGAAATGCAAAAGACTATGTCGAAATGCAATGGAGAATGCTTCAACAAGATCAACCAGAAGATTTTGTAATTGCGACGGGAAGACAATGCTCAGTAAGAGAATTTATAGAATTGTGTGCATCCATACTCGGATGGGGAGGGATTCGTTGGGAAGGAGAGGGAGTAAATGAAATCGGTAAAAGAATTGATAACCATCAAGTAGTGATAAGAATCGATCCAAATTATTTCAGGCCATCAGAGGTGAATCAATTACTTGGAGATCCAGCCAATGCAAAGATAAAATTGGGTTGGACACCTACCTCAAATCTTGAAGATCTTGCAAAGGAAATGCTAAATCATGATTTAGCATTAGCAAAAAAAGAAATAAATTAACAAGTAATGATTGACTTCAATATTTTAAAAGGGAAGGCTATGATTGAGCATACAAAAGAAATAGTTAAAAATAACAATTCGGAGACCATAAAATATTATATCGAGGATAATATTGGATCTATATATTTAGACACATTTAGGCAGATAAGTGAGAATAATTATCAAAGAATAGTTAATGATATAACTCTAACAAGTCTTGGGCATGGATCATCTGATATAACCTTTATAAATTATATGTTTTCCGAAATTGATAGTTTAATTGACTTAGATTTTCAAGAACAAGATACCAATAATGGCTCTGAAATTGACATTTACTCTTTAAGTTATTCTTCCACTTTTAGTAAAAATGTAATTGGTCAAGCCATATCAAAAAGGAATAACGTAGGAAGATGGTGGGATATACTATGGAAGGATGATGATGAAAAAATCAATATAAGCAATTTGAATAAATATACGCTTGTACATGAATTGGGACATACTCTTGGTCTATCACATCCCAACAATGATCCATACAATCCTAAATGGAATACAGACGACACTATCATGAGTTACAACATTCCATCTAAAGGGTATTCGACATGGTTCTCTAATGCAGATATTAATGCATTGATTAGTATTTGGGGACGAGAAAATGATAAAGGAAGTATCAACTATAAAATGAATTTTGATGAGTATAAATTCTATGATTTAGGAGGAAATAATTATTCAATAAAAACAGAGATTGGACTTGAAGATATTAGTGGAATAGAGACATTGATATTTAAAGATAAAGAGATAAATTTAGAAAAAGATATTAAAGGGACTTTCGATCAATTGACAGGCATATATGATGCTACTGGAGAAATCTTTAGAATATATAATGCAGCTTTTTCGAGATTCCCTGATTCAGATGGTCTTAAATATTGGATTTATCAATATAAGAATAATATCGATAATCATGAAGTCGTAACCAAATCATTTCTTCAATCAAATGAATTTATAAATAAATATGGTACTCAACTAAGCAATACCAGTTTTGTAGAAAAATTATATACAAATGTATTAGGAAGGGATTATGATCAAGAAGGACTTAATTATTGGGTGGGAAATCTTAATAATAATATTGAGCAGAGATGGAGCGTCTTATGGAATATTGCTCAATCAAGAGAAAACATAAACTTATTCATCGATTCAACAGGTCTTTAAGTTTATTTATACAAAAACAAATACAATCTAAATCAAAGGCTTTTCAATTTATTCCTTATAGTATATAGTGTTCGAATAATATTTTTGAAATTCATGCCTAAGATAAAGATAAACGATAAAGAATATGATTCTGAGTCTTTAAGTGATAACGCAAAGCAGCAATTATCTAATCTTATATTTGTTCAAAATGAAATAAAAAAACTGAATTCTGAAATTGCAGTCTACAAAACTGCAAAAAATTCATATTCTTTAGCACTAAATAAAGCAATTGAAGACCAACCTGAAAGCAACTCTTCAGCAATACCTCAAGATTAATAAAATGGAAAGCATTGGTCTATTAACCAAAGATTTCTATTATTTATTATTAAAACATAATCTCTTAGAATCACTCATAAAATCAGAGCTAATAAATTCTATTACATCTAATATTAAATTAGAGTTAGATGAGGCAAAAAAAAATCAAATAAAACAAACTATCATTTTCAATGAAAAGATAACATCAAGTGAGAATTATATTAAATGGCTCGAAGAAAAGAACATTACAGAAGAAAAATTATTTGATGACTTCTCGAAACCTCTTAAAATCGATAAATACTGTTTGCAAGAATATGAACATATGGCTGAATCTAGGTTTTTAAAAAGAAAGCCAGCTCTAGATATTGTGACTTACAGTCTATTAAGAGTTGAAGATATGTATTTAGCCCGGGAACTTTTCCTTAGAATTGAAGAAAATCCATCATTATTTAGTGAAATATCATCTCAATATTCTATAGGACACGAAAAATCATCTAAGGGCATTATTGGACCAATCTCCTTTAGTCAAGGACATCCTGGATTGATGAAAATTCTGAAAGGTAGTAAAATTGGTCAAGTAAATCAACCTTTCAAAATAGATAACGTTTGGGTTGTAACTAGAGTTGAATTTTTAAAACAAGCAGTTTTGGACCAAAAAACCAAACTTCTTCTTTGTAAAGAAATTTTCGAAGAATGGCTTAATCAAGCCATTAAAGAAAAAATCAGTGAAATCCAATCCAATTTAAATCTTAAGAATTAACATGAAAGAGTCATCAGAAGAATCAATAATATCTAATAATGATGAAACTAATATTAGAAATCTACATGCATTCGAAAACCTCAAGGAGGAAAGTTTAAAAAATATTATCAGAGAGGGTAAAGTTCTATATTTTAAAGAGGGTTGGCCACTGGCAAATATGGATGAAATCAACTCCAATATATATTTTATCCTTTGTGGAAAGGCTAGACTTTTAGATATAAGTAATAATAAGTTAGTAACTATTACAAAGTTATCTATGGGTGATTCTATTAATTTAGGGTCATTCCTAAGAGGGGAAGCATGTGAGCAAGTAGCTGCATCCACGGAGTTAAAAGTTTTTGCATTAAATGACAAAAAGATTCTTAATCTGTATGAAAAAGAAAAGGAATTTAAGAATTGGTGTGATAAAACAATTTTCCCCTGCGAAATAGTTTCTTTTTCTAAGTCACTTTCAAAATCTACTAATAAAAAAGATTTTGATTTCAAAGATATTTTTGATATGCTATATCAAAAAGAAATCATTAAAATTGTCAATACAAATTATCAAAAAAAACCAACTGAAAAATTATATATAGGTAGCAAAAATATTGATAAATTAGAGATCGGTACGTCGACAAACAAAGTTTTAGAAGGTAATAACATTAATCCTTTTGAGCCAAGGTATATATGCATCTCTAAAGATTCTCTTCAAAAAATTGATAAAAACATATTATTCAATCGTAACAAGTCTAAATCAGATTCTGAGTTGAAAAATAGTAACTTGTTTACATATGATCTTCCAGAGAAAACTAGCCTAGTTAATGATGAAGTTATCAGCGGAAATAAACAACCATTGATTTCAGCTCAAGGATCAGTTCAATCGACACTTGCGTGTCTCAAGATGTTAACTAACGAATTAGATATGCCTTTTAGAGGCGATACAATAGAAAAAGTAATTAAAGAAGAATTTCTTAAGAATAAAGCAATCTCTATTCAATTTACAAGTAATATTTTATCGTTTATGGGATTATATACTTCAATTGCTAAAGTCCCAAAAAATTTAGGCACTAGATTACCAACACCTTCAATAATAAAATGGAAAGAATCTTACGCATTATTAAAGAAAACAAATTCAAATGGTTTATTATTATTCTCGCCAGAAGAAGGTGAAGTGGATATTAAGGCAGAAGAGCTTGATAATACATTTACAGATAATATAGAAATTATAATCGTTGAAAAAACTAGTATCACACCCAACAAAAAATTCGGACTGAATTGGTTTGTACCATCAATAAGAAAATATCAATCTGGACTAATATTAGTACTTATCGCATCTTTTATTGTTCAACTATTTGGATTAGCGAATCCTCTATTAATACAAGTAATTATTGATAAAGTCATATCACAAAGAAGCCTTAATACATTGCAGGTACTAGGATATGCTTTAGTTTTTGTTACTTGTTTAGGTGGCATATTAGGAGGATTAAGAACATTTTTATTTACAGAAATAACTAATAGAATTGACACTAGATTAGCTTCCGAGGTAATTGATCATCTCCTAAGATTACCTTTAAAATATTTTGACAGACGCCCAGTAGGTGAGCTAGGGAGCAGAGTTTCTGAATTGGAAAAAATAAGAGAGTTTCTTACAGGTCAAGCTCTTACTACAATTCTTGATGCAATATTCTCAATTATATATATATTAGTAATGGTTTTATACAGCTGGAAACTAACATTTATAGCTTTAGCAGTTGTTCCTATTCAAATTAGCCTAACCTTACTTGGCTCTCCTCTAATTAGAAGTCAAATAAGAAACGTAGCCAATCAAAATGCTTTAACTCAAAGCCATTTAGTTGAGGTTTTAACTGGTATTCAAACAGTTAAAGCTCAAAATATTGAAACAGTTACTAGATGGAAATGGCAAGATTTATATAAGAAATACATTTCAAAATCATTTGAAAGAACAATAACTGGAACCACTCTGGGCCAAACCAGTCAGGTTCTTCAACAACTCTCTCAATTGCTTGTTCTTTGGGTTGGTGCCTCTATGGTGTTAGATGGAAAATTGAGTCTTGGTCAGTTAATAGCTTTTAGAATAATTTCAGGTTATGTGACTCAGCCTCTGTTGAGATTAAGTACTATTTGGCAAAATTTACAAGAACTTCGGGTTTCCTTTGAAAGATTATCTGATATTATTGACACTCCGGAAGAATCAAATGAAAAGGATAAAAATAAACTAACTCTACCCCCAATTGATGGAGAAATTGAGTTTAGAGACGTAAGTTTTAGCTTTTCAAAAGGTAGCTCGGAAATCCTAAAAAGAGTAAATCTAAAAATTAAAAAATCTGAATTTGTAGGAATTGCTGGCCAAAGTGGTAGCGGTAAAAGCACTCTTATGAAGTTACTACCAAGACTGTATTCAATAGATTCAGGGACAATTTTTATTGACGATTACGACATTAGCAAAGTGGAATTATACTCTCTAAGAAAACAAATTGGCATAGTTCCGCAAGAACCTTTATTATTTTCGGGATCAGTTAGTGAAAACATCGCAATATCTGATCCAAATATTGGTGAAGATGAAATTGTGAAAGCTGCAAAAATAGCTAATGCCCACGATTTTATTATGCAGCTTCAAGATGGTTATAGTACTGATGTTGGAGAAAGAGGTTCGAGGTTATCAGGAGGGCAAAGACAAAGAATAGCTATTGCAAGAACTCTAGTTACAAGACCTAAACTCTTGATTATGGATGAAGCTACAAGCGCTTTAGATTACGATTCTGAAAGAAAAGTATGTGAAAATTTAAAGATCTCATGCAATGGTACAACGGTCTTTTTCATTACTCATAGATTGAGCACTATTAAAAATGCAGACAAAATAGTAATGATGTCATCCGGGTCAATTAGTGAAATTGGTTCACATGAAAAGCTTATGAACATGATGGGGAGTTATTATGCTTTATACAGACAACAGGAAGCGAGTAGTGATTGATAAAAATTTAGTTAATAATAAAATAAAAGATATTAAAAAAAAATTAAAGAGAAAAACAGCAAGTTTATCTTTGTTAAATCGTCAAAAATTTGAACAACTATCAAATACTGCTATAAGTAAATTTAATGCAATTATCAATCTGAGAAATATTAATTTAAAAAATGATATTCCAACAAAATTTACTCAAATATCGGATAATCTTCAATATAAAATAGAGAATATATTGAGAGATAATATAAAAGATGTTTCATTAAAGCAGTCTTCACTTTGGGTCAAATCTATTACAGCTGGTTTAATTGGAGGAACCATATTCGGTGTCATATGGTTAAGTATTGCAAAAACAGAGGAAATTATAGTTTTGCGAGGAAAACTTGTGCCATTTGGTGGGGTAGTAGATATAAAGATCCCTTCACAAGGCATTGTTAAAGATATACTGATCAAGGAAGGACAGCTAGTAAATAAGAATGAAACACTAATTCAACTGGATACTGAAATAAATGAATCACGCCAAGTTTATTTAAATCAAACTTATAAAATCAACAAAAATATCTTAGAGAAATTAAAACTTTTAGTACAAGAGGGAGCGATCTCTGAAATTCAATACCTACAGCATAAAAACAAGGTGTCTGAAATAAAAAGTCAATTAGTTGAAAATTCTGTTACTTTAAAATATCAGGCGATCAAATCCCCTATAAAAGGATATGTTTTTGATTTAAAACCACAAAAGTCTGGATATGTAGCAATTAATGGTGAGCCATTGATGAAAATAGTTCCGATAAATAAATTACAAGCAAAAATAGAAATCAATAGTGAGAAAATTGGTTTTGTTCGAGTAGGTCAAAAAGCGGACATAAGCATTGATTCATATCCTGCGACGGATTTTGGAGTAATTCAAGGTCAAATTACACGTATTAGTTCTGACGCATTAACTCCCGATCCTTCGCTTGGTAAAGGCTTTAGGTTTCCTGCTGATGTAAAAATTGAAGACCAATTTTTAACTTTAAAGAATGGTAGAAAGTTACCCCTCCAAACAGGAATGAGTCTCACTGCCAATGTAAAACTTAGGAAAGTATCATATTTACAATTGCTACTTGGAACTTTTAGGGATAAAGCTGATTCTTTAAGATCTATGTAAACAGAAAAATATCAATATTAAAAAGATTAAAGTATAAATATTGTTTGAAAATTTATTTACAAACTAAACAATAATTGGGAATATCAAATAAAAATTATATCTATGTATTCAGGAGATGTAGTTCAAGTAATAATGTCTAGAAAAACTTTAATGGAATACTTATAGTCTCACTACGTGTAAAGGCCGAAGATTATTCTTTTTTCTAAAAAAATTAAACACGCAATAAATAATCACAAGAAATAAAAATTGAAAATCAATAATTTCTGTAATCAACTTCAAATAAAAAAAACTTTATGGTTCATCAGAATATCTATTTATCTAAATAACTTAAAATATTAAAAGATCAAAAATTTCCATAAAAAAAGCCCCTTCTAAAGAAGGAGCTTTTTTTGGTTGTAATGTCTTAAACGATTGTAAGAACATCACCAGATAGAGTTGAATTCTTAAGCTCAACAGAACCACTAATCTTGATGAACCAGTCAGTACCTGCAGTATAAGTTGCGTTGTCACTCTCATCTTGAGCGATGTAGGTGTCGCCACTGTACTCGAACCATCTAGCAATACTATTAGTAGCAGAACTTGTACCTGCCGCAGCTGTATCAAGATAGTTAGCCAGAGTAGCATTAGCGCCTAAGGTGATTTCAGTCGCATTCCAAGTACTGGTTCCTGTATGAGCACCAGCCCAATCAATAGTGTCACCAGCTGCTAAGTCAGTGATTGTTAGGAAAGCTGTTGATGTTGCAGCAACACCTTGAGAAGTGATATTTAGATCAAAAACATCATTTCCACCACCACCAGTAAAGGTATCTTTTCTACCGTTGTAAACGAGAGTATCAACTCCTAAACCACCGATAAATGTATCATCGGATGTTGCAAGACCTGTGAAGTTATCAGCTCCATTGGTTCCTGTATAAGAAGTTACTGCTCCTGAAGTTGAGTTAGTAGATGCCCAAACAATACCTGCAATTGTTGAAGCTGTTGAAACTCCACCAATAGTTGCACCAGACGCATCGATAGTTTGAAGAGCGCTTAAGTCTCCACTACCTGTTAGCGCAACACCTGTGTCACCAGTAATGGTAAGGGTTGTAAGATCATCAGCAGTGATTTGAGCTGTGAATGTACCGAAAGTGGTGTCATCAGAATCGTCTGTAACAAGCGAGATGCTCTCAATTGCATCAGCTGTTATCTCATTAGAGGTATCAAAACCAGCAGCAGCTTTAAGCTTGAAGTTCATTGAATCGGATGACCCAGTTACGGATTCACCTGTAAACGTTGAATCTCCTCCTAATGCAGCAGTTAGTTCAATAACCTCAGACCTGACACTTTGAAGTGTGTAGGTATGACCCTCAAGCTGAACTGTTGTAAATGTGTTGTTGGCGTAAGTATCAAGGTCAATAGTTACATCACCGTCAATAGTCAACTGTTCAAAACCAGTCACCACTGAACCATCACCAATCACTTCAGCAGCTGTAACGTCAAGGATATCTGTACCAGCTCCACCAGCAACTGAATAACCATATGCAAGGAAATTCAAAGCATAAACAGTATCATCACCGTCACCACCATCAACAGTTTGAGTCGCTGCACCGATTGTGATGGTGTCATTACCTGCTCCACCGTTAAGTGTGTCAGCTCCAGTACTACTGTTGATGGTGTCATTACCAGCTCCACCATTAATTGTTTCAGCGTCGCTACCACCGGTCAAATTGTCATTACCACCGTTACCATCAATATTTGTGGTGTCATCGGTATCACCTACAAGTGTGTCAGCGCCAGATCCACCTTTTAGAACGTTAGTACCAGATGCAGTACCAACCATATTCGTACTTTGAGTGATTGCCCCAGTAGCTCCTGATGCATCAATTGTGTTAGCAGTTACTGCATCTAGAGCTAAAGCATTACTACCAATAATCGTTAGCTTAGTAACTCCACCAGTGTTAGCAGTCATGCTCAAGGTGGTTATGTCTTGCGCAGTTGCTGTAGAACCAGCGTGAGTTGTGTTTAGGGTGATGTTTTCAATTTCTGTAGTAGTTATGGCTTCACCACTGAATACATCAACGTCCGTACTGTCGGTAAGGTTAATAGTTAATGAATCAGTAGCAGCTGTACCAGCAGCAGTAAGAGTCAAAGTACCATCATTAACATCTTTGATATTTAGTACCGAAGACCCAGCATTGAATGAAATATCTCCTGCGTCGCCTGAGTGAGCACCAGCAGCCAAGGTTACTGTTGTGATCCCTGTGCCAAAATCGGCCACATCAAGGGAACCTGAATGTTCGTCAGTGATTTCAACAACTTCAAAACCAGTTACTGTTGTCGTAGTTGCGTGACCATCGAGTGTTGCTGTTAAAGCTTTGAGGGTATCAGTACCGGCACCACCAGCAAGAACATCGCCAGGAGATGTTGAACTTGTAGCTTGAATAACTTCATCTATGTATACGCTATCGTTTCCAGCTCCCAAAGTGACGCTAACTTCATCAGCGGCATCTAGGCCAGCAAGAGAAACTTCGTCATCACCTGAACCAGTAGTAATTGTTATGTCTGCTGTAACTCCAGAGTTGTTAGCTACGTTTCCTGCAAGAACGTCTACGTCACCAGTTGCTGCACTTGCATCAATAACGTCAGTTGCTGCGCCTAATGCACCAGCATTTATATCAACATCACCAGCACCTGTGATAGTTAACGTAGTAACACCAGCTGCAGTTATAGCTCCAGTTGTTAAATCAGTTGTAGCGTTAATGTTTAAAGCTGTAACGGTACTATCTATTCCAACAGTACCAACAGTATTAGCGGCTCCAGTTGAAGTAATTGTTGTGGTTACGAGTTTAGAACCCGTTGCCTGTGAGTCTGAAATATTCCCAGCAGTAGTACCACCAATAATGTCTATAGTCGAGGCAGTTGTTGCAGCTACATGAGTGATAGTTGTATTGCCATTAGCTAGTGAGCCATTACCAGTAATATCTACGTTTGTACCAGCAGCCAAATTAGAGAAGGTTACTGCTTGTGTGGACAAATTATTGTTGACTACCTCTTCGCCAGTGATATTTCCGAAGTTAACTGTGACTGCGTCATCATCATCCTGGTTCTTAATTGAGAAATTCTCAATGTTTGTGATTGTTGCTGCAGGGAAAGTATTAGTGTTTCCAGAATCTGAAGCAAATGTAACTTTTAATGTATCGGTTCCGGCTCCACCATCTATGGAGTCAAGTGCTGAAAATGTGTTGTTTGCAGCTGTATCAGCATCAACCACACCTGAGAAGGTATCGTTTTTAGCTCCACCTGTTAGATCATCAGCAGTAGTAACTAGTGTGTAAGTAACTCCTTTGGCTTGATTGGAGGTATAAGTAGTTTTAACAGACGCTACTTGTGTATCTATTTCAGCAGCAGTGGCAGCAGTTGTAGTTATGCCAGAGATAAAAGTCTTAGCTGTAGTAAATGCATTTGCATCATCAGCAGTGTATGCAAGCTGCGCGGTAGCATCAGCGGCAACATCAGTAGTAAAAGCTTTTGCAGCTGCTACTTTATTTTCTAGAGCGGTTTTATCTGCTGATCCACCAGTATTATTTTTTGCAGCCCATATGAGGTGAACAGCAATTTCAGCAAGCTTTAGAGAACCATTAGCAATTTGTCCGGTCCAATATTCCAAGCCAGCGGCATCAGCGTCTCTGCTGAACAAGTTTTGATAAATCTGATTGACTTGTGTTGCTGTCTTTTTAGAACCATATGCATCCTGGAACTCACTCTGAGAGTGCATGTTTGCAGCAAACCCAAGAACTGTAGAAACTCCAGTAGAAGATCCAGACCAATAAGCCTTACCTTCAACGTCAGCCGGACGGCCAAAATAAGCTACGTAAAGCTCCTGAATTTGTGATTCTGTTAGGGCCATTAGTTAAACAGTAAGAAATGTAAGGTTTGAGGTTGGGGTTTCCGCAGAAGTTTGCGGCTGCCGAGAAACCCTGAAATATGGGCCTGGCAATTTGAAAGGAGAACGCTACTCAATCAAGAGAGACGAACCCTATTCAGAATTCCGACAAACTATATATGATTAAAGTTAATAATCAAGAGTTTTATTAGTATTTCATTGAAAATTGTGGGTATTTGAACATCCTTCAACGAAAAATCGCATAAAAGATACACAGTCCTAGTCTTTGGAAATCAATCGATCAAGAGACAATAAATTAAAAAAAAAAAAACCAACAACCCCCGTAATAAATGGTTTTTTAAAGTTTAATGTTGATAACGTATCTTAATTATTTAAGGAAAAATTTCTTATAAGTTTGCATTCACCTGTAAAACACGCTGTGCACATCAAAAAGTGCACACTATGAATCCAATTCTTCGCCAGCAAATCAAATCAGCTAAAAATGCAAGCCCAAGCGATGGATTTAGTACCGTAAAAAAGGTCAAAATTTCTTCAAAAATATATGTTAATTAAATGTTGTTGTCATTTTCGTGTAAAAATGAGAGAAAGGAAAAACATGCAAGCAAGTTTTGTCCAGCAAAAAAGCCTTGGTGTTAGGCCCAAAAGGTCAAGATGGAACCCTTATTTGCAAATCGCTTCTTAAAAAAAATTACGAGGTAATAGGATTATCAAAAGGAAGCACAACACCATATTCACATTCAGATCAAAACAAGATACAACTAGAGAATGAGATAGAGTTATTAGTTGGTGACATAACAAATAGTACAACCATTACCAATGTAATTGATAAATATCAACCTGATGAAATTTACAATTTAGCAGGACAATCCTCTGTAGGAAAATCATTTTTCATGCCAAAAGAGACAGTTGAAAGCATAATCAACGGAACAACAAATATTCTTGAAGCAGCGAGAAAATTAAATTTTCAAGGAAAAATATTTTTTGCTGGAAGCAGCGAAATGTTTGGATCAACAAATAAAGCTGCCGATATTAATCATCCTCAAAATCCTGTAAGTCCATATGCGATTAGTAAACAAACCAGTTATAAATTAGTGAAGTTTTATCGTGAAAATTATAATTTAAATTGCGTAACTGGAGTATTATTCAATCATGAATCTAACCTTAGAAATGAAAATTTTGTTACCCACAAGATCATCACAGGTGCAATTAACGCAAAAAATAATAAAAACCACAAAATAAAATTAGGTAATATTGACATTAGTCGAGATTGGGGCTGGGCAGAAGAATACGTAGAAGCAATGCAGATCATTTTAAATAACAGTAATAACAATGATCACATCATTTGCACAGGAAAACTAACATCGTTGCTTGAATTTATCAATATTACCTTTAGTAAATTAGACTTAAATTGGGAAAATCATGTATTGATTGATAAATCATTAAAAAGAGAAAATGAAATCTCAAAAAATTTTGGTGATCCTGAACCCCTTGAAAAAAAACTAAATTGGAAAGCCAAAGTCAGTGTTGATGAAATAATAACTAAGCTCTTAGAGCAGAAAATGAAGTATACAAAAAGGTCTTAACTTTCTTATATATTAATCTAACAATTGACTTCAAGACTATTTATTAAACCCTGCAACCTATATCCTAATTTTTCAAAAGAATGCTGATTCCTCCATTCTTTTTCAAGATCTGTCATAGGTTTTCCAAGAAAATTAATAACCCAATTTTTAAGTCCTTTAGCAATTAATGAAGGTGTCGTGCCAGGTAGCTTATAAACAACAGGTAAAACATCATCAAATATAGCTAAAGGTGTTACTGCTACAGGTGTAAATGATGAGATAGCTTGTCTTACTGCTCCGCTGGCTGATTCATTGGTGAACTGATATGGAAAGACTACCAAATCAGTACTAGAAAGTTTTGTTAATGTTTCTTTATCACTCATAAAAGCAGTATTAATTGTCACATATTGTTTGAGATTTTGATTGTCTATAAAATCAACAAGTTGATTATAAACGGATACGGATGCTGGATTATCATATAAAGCTGTATAGAGAGATAGTCTACATTGAAAACCATCTTTAATTAAAATATTAATTGCTTTAATTAATTCTAAAAAACCTTTATTAGGCAAGCAGAAACCATATGATGAGAAATGAATATTGCTTTTTGAACTTTTTGATTTTTTATAGACTCTATTCCCTACATTAAAGTCTAATAAGCCATGTGGAAACAATGTAACATTATCAACTAGTCCTATTTCCTTTAAACGATTTAAATCTGCAGGAGTATGAACTAATAATCTTTGACATAAAGATAAATCATCTTTGATACAAGATATTTTTTTAGTATCATCAGATTCGGGGTCTTTTGTTGAATGTAGAAAAATAATTATCTTAATATTTTTTAAATTAATTTTCCTTATAAACTTAGATAAATTAGTAAATTCAAAAAAACCATAATTAAATTGTAAAACTATTGAAGTGATATTATTAGATATAATTTCATCAAACAATGCCTGTAAATTATCATCTCCGATATTCCAACATCTAACAACTTTATCTTGACGTTCAAGATTAATTCTATTAGCAAATATAAGATAATTGCTTTTAATTTCTGACAATAAATGTTCAGAATAAGTAGCAATGCCACATCTTGTTCCCCAAGTGGATATCCAGCCAAGCTTAGATGAGTGGTCAACAAAACTATTACTTAAATTTTTCACGAAATTTAAATTTTCTTCCGCTACTTTTTTCCATGTATATTGAGAAATTGACTCTTTGGCAGACTCAATCTTAGAAAGCCTTTTTTCATTACTTAAAGAATAGACTTCTTTCATAAGTTTCGCTAAATGATCAACGGAAGGTCTAGCCCAAACTGATGAAAATAAACCCAAATGGGAATTAGAATATTCAAAAGTAAAATCAACTAAAAAAGAATTTTTAGCATTACAAAAGTCTGTCTGACCACCCCATCCTGTAGTAATGACAGGAAGACCAACTCTCATGGCTTCTGCTACGGTTAAATTAAAACCTTCTCCATAACTTGGAGCTACAAGTGCGTTACTGGATAGGTAAAGCGACTTTATTTCAGAAGGAGATAAATCTTGCTCTAAAATTAAAACTTCAGGTGTACTGGAGTAAACTTTTTTAAGATTATTGAGAATTTTATAAATATTATTGTGCGGATTTCTAAAAGTTTTTATGATCATAATCACATCATCTTTAGCGTTAAATTTTTGAAAATATGCTGCGAGCAAACATTCAATACCCTTCCTTGCAAAACATGATGAAATATGCAAAAAAGTGAACTTATTTTTATCAATTATATTAGAAGTTGTACCATCAATATTATCTATATGATCAACTCCAAGACCACAAACAGAAATCGGAACATTCACTCCATTATCTATAAGAATTTTTTTAACTTCGCATGACATTACAGTCATGCCTGTTAAGTAAGTATTAAAATTTCTTACCCATGATTGTGGAAACATTGATTCCTCCCAACCATAAGCATGCAGTAAATTAATTACGCCTTTGGAGTCATGAACTCTTGGTGGATATAAATTTCTAGTACATATGAACAATCCTTTATTAACCTCTTTTGATTTATAAAAGAGGTTTTTAATTATTTTATTTTTTTCCAAAAAAATAGAATCTGGTTCATAATCGCCTGGGCCTTCTGTAGAATATAGTAAAACATTTTGCCCTAAATCATACATTGCTAGAGCATAATTTTTATTTAAGATAGCTAAACTATAAGTAGTATCAAATGGACCCTCAATACGCCATGTATATTTATTTTCTATTTTTTCCTGCCTAATAAATTCTATTTTATTCGCTTGCTTATTAATAATTGATATAGCCGAAGAAAAAAGCTTTAATAATTCGAGATTCAACTTGCTTTTCTCTTTAATTAATGGACTTCGCAATAAATTTAACCTTAAGATATTATATTGTGTAGAAATTAAAGACTTAATATCATGATTATTATTTTTCGAAGACCGATTTACTCTAAGTACAATTTCCTTTAGTGAGTTTATAGTTTTATCAGATGTATTCTTCCATGAAAAAAATTTTTTTCTTAATTCAGAATTTTTACATAGAGACTGATAGAAACTATTATCAGTAAGACATTTGTTCATTAAGCATGAGATATCTTTTGCATTATATGGATCAAAAAGAAAGCTCTGGTTGCCAATAATCTCTGGCAAACTGGTGAGGTTAGAAGCAATAACAGGTGCGCCACAATTCATTGCCTCTAAAACTGGCAAACCAAATCCTTCATGCAATGAAGGAAACACAAATAAATAACAATTACTATATAAATGTGCAAGTTGAGTGTCGGTTACATATCCAAGAAATACAACATATTCAGGAGATAGACCAAAATTAATTATCCATTCCTTAATGAGTAATATTTCTTCCTCTGTATAAGGACCAGTTAAAACTAATTTGTGCTTAAATATTATTTCTAAAGGGAGTAATGAATAAGCTTCTATTAATCGATATAAATTCTTCCTGGGATCAGTGGCACCACAATATAATAAAAATCTTCCTAAATCTTTTCTATCAAAATCAGGATTAGAAAGTTGGAGCGAAAATTTTTGTTCGTTGCAGGCCGATGAAATATTATAGATAAATTTAGGGTTTATTTCTAAATACTTACAAGCTTCTTCTAAAGATGATTTCGAAATAGTAAAGAGTCCATCTAAGCTTGATAATTCTTTAATTTTTTCGAGATAAAAAAGCTTATATTCTGGATCAGTACTTAAATACTGTTCACTATGAATTAAAGGTATCAAATCATAGATAATTGATACCACAGGAGGTAATTTATAATCACCACTAAGACTTACTAGACTATTATCTCTAAATCCATCAAAAAAGCTTGTGATTAATATAACATCGGCATCAATGACTGATAATGCATAACTTCTTAATTGTATTGATAACCAAAGCATTGAATATTTCCCAACATAAATGTCATTAATATCACCAACTGTTGGACAATTAAAGTAAGTTAAATTAAATTTTTGATTATTAAATTCTTCAGAGAAATCATTTCTCAAATCAGATAATCCAGCATTAGCAAATAAGATATATTCATTTTCTGGATAAAAGTTTATCAAAGATTTTGTCAAATCCAAGCAATATCTACCTATTCCCCTTTTACGATTTCCATCCCTTTGTAATCCTTGTAAATCAAGTACAATTTTCATAATTTAGAGCAATTATTAAAATCCTCAAAAATTTCCTTAGAATCTTCAGAGGAATCATAGTAAGTCTCCAAATATCTAGCATAATCTGAGACTAATAAAGAGTCTTCCTTGCTCTTTTTACTTCTTTTTACAAATTGATATTGATAAATTCGGTAGCCAAGATTATCAATAATTTTTTCTATATATCTAAGAATATAAAAGAAATATTGAATTTTATATATTCTTTTAGTAATAGCAATATAGAATTTACTCTTGTTAAGAGAACTAATTAAAATTTTGATTGAGGTTTTTAATCGAACCTTGGCAGCAAACATCAATCTTCTTAACCTTTTAATTGTCTTAAAAAGAATAGGTAAAAAGCTCTTATCATAAAGACTATTATAATATTGTAATTGTCTTTCTAGAGCTATAATCTGTTTTCGCATTAAGAAAATAGACTCATCATATTGAGCGTATCGATTCCTTGAATAATTATCAAAATCTATAGCTGCCTCTATCGAAGTGATTCCTAACCTCATATCTCTTTTTATAAAGTTAATATTTTCAAAAATTGAATTATCTAAAAGATTAGACTTAGATGCTATTAATACAAGATCTTGAGCAACTCCATTTAATACTCTTGTTAATGCATCAGCCTCAGAATTTTGTAATGGTCCGCCATTAATAAAATAATATTTTAGATTAGTAAAGCCAGTTCTTTTAATCATAAAAGCCAATAGATCAGGATGAATTGGATTGATATGAGTAGGATCAATATGAAAAGATTTGGCAGAAACCATAAGATTATCTATGCTAGGTGTTTCAAGAATAAGAAATCCGTCAGACTTCAAAATTCTTTTAGCTTTAATCAGAAGTTCTTTAATATTTTCATGATTCATATGCTCAATCACATGAAAAGCACTGACTATAGAGAAACTATCTTCACAAAATTGATCTAACAATGTTAATGCGTCTCCTTGTTGAATATTTAGATTTAATTTTTTACAATCATTGACCATCTTAGGATCTATCTCTAGACCTATAGATTTAAAACCCTTTGCATTGCATTTTTGAATCCATTCACCTCTACCAGATCCTATATCCAAAAGAGAAGGATCATTATCTACAGTCAAAATATAATCTATTAAACCATCGTAATTAGAAAGAAGATTCATTATTTGTTCTCGACTTCCACGAAAATTATTTTCGAATTCTGTATAAAAATCTGAATCCATAATTTTTAATTAATTTAATTTAGAAGCTAAAATTCATACTAGTTTCTGACCATTAAAGATAATCCCATACGAAAGATTATTTACTCATGTTACTATTTAAAGGTTAGGAATACGCTTGATCCCAAAGCAAATATTTAAACCTTTGAAATCATTATTCTTTTGTTGGAAATATAAAAATGAATCCTTGCAGAAGTAAGATTAAAAAAATCGAGATCTTAAATAATTTTTAATGAGCGTAATATCTCTAATCAAGCATGCAACAACGGCCCCTGGGCTACGATTACTGGGAATTGGTCCTAAGCTTACGCCAACAAATGGGTTAGAAAAACTCCAATCTTTTCTCAATGAAAACACTTTTTGGGCTAGGGGTAGAAATAAAAAACAGCTCTGTCAAATGCTCACTAATAGTTCCGTTATAGTCAGCCTATGGGATAATTATCAATTAATAGGATTTGGCCGAGCAACAAGTGATCTTGTCTTCAGAGCCGTGCTTTGGGATATAGTTATTGCTTCAGATCGTCAAGGCCTAGGATTTGGGAAGTTAATAATCGATGCAATATTAACCGATAAAAAAATCAAGTCTGTTGAAAAAATCTACTTAATGACAACTAACTGTTCAGAGTTTTATAAACAATTAGGATTTAAATTAAACATTAAGCAGTCATTGATGGTAATAAATAAAAACAAATATTAATTTTTATAATTAATCAGTTAATAGATCTTTCAAGTAACCAAATCAATAATACTTTTCTCAAAAATTTCTTTCAAGCCATTAAAACAATAGCGATAATTCAAAATACGATCTTTGATTTCATCTTCCATGCATAAGTCTAAAGTATTTAATAATTTCAATTCATAAATCCATTTATCCACATTAGATAGGTCGAGTAATCGAAAATCCTGATTTTGATTAACAAGGTTTGAAATTTCCCGATGAGAAGGTAAATCACTTGCTAAAACTCTAAGCCCCAATGATGCAGCATCCAAAACTGGTATCCCAAAACCTTCTACGCAAGACGGAGAAACAAATGCATAAGAATTCAAAAATAGCCAAGCCTTTTCTGCTTCATCTACATAGTCTAATAATCTAATATGAGGTTGATTTGCACACATTCTCTTTATCTCTAAACCATATTTATCATTATGTATTTTACCAGCCACACATAAATCAAAACCTTTGCTAGCAAGTTCACTACTTTGAAATATATTTATTAAAAAATGTAGATTTTTTCTTGGTACAACTGAGGAATTAAATAAAATATATTTTTTACTGATACCTCTTAGGTTTTTTACTTGACTAGCTAATTGTAACTTATTTATATTTAATGAAGGCATTGGATAAATTATATTACTCTCATCTTTTGAACACTTTTTTTCAAGTAGTAAACATATTTTATCTCTAGAAGCCTTTGAAATAAAACAATTTTTAGTTTTCATTGCATCTTTCAAGCGATTATAAAAATCAAAAGGATGATCCGGATGTTTTGAGAAGGAAAGAGGTATAAAATCCATAATAAGCTGTAAACAACTTAGACTATTTTTATCCTTAGTTCTTACCGTAATACTCAATGGACAGGATGTGACTAACAAGTCTATATTTAACTTTCTTAAGTCAATAATTGGAGATTTAAATAATAACCTTTTACTTCTTAAAGTAGTAAAATTATAAATATCTTTAACAGATAAAAAACCTGATATTTTCGAAAGATAGTCTACTCTTTCTTGACCAAAATAAGGAGTATTCTGAAAGTTAGATAGCTTAATTAATCGTCCTGAAAATTTACCTCTATTCAGGTAAAATCTAAATACAGAAAATAGCAAATTAAGGCTAACTTTTGATTCGTTTTTAAATCTTATAAACTTATTTATTACTCTAGTTATTAAATCTTCATCTTGATCTTGATTTTTCTTCTTTTTTATTTTTGTAAATTGACTTAATGGATCACAGAATTGATCCAGAATATCTGCGCAGTCAACTTCTATAACCGACTTTGGGCTCATTGCAAGTTTCATTAAAGGATTTAAGCGTCGACCATAAAATCCAGTTAATAAATAAACTTCTGCTCCCAGATCAGATAAAGATGTTATTAAACCTTTTGATAAATATGCAATTCCACGATGCTCGTCCTGTTCTAGATCAATAGCTGTTACAGCGACTCGCATTTGGGACAAAGGCTTTTCTTTTGAATAAATAGAATCAGCCAATTCAATACCCATGAATAATTTACTTTATTATTTTATTTGTTATAAGCAATTTATCATTAATTAATTAGAATATTAAACTTGAATAGACTCAGAAATATGAAACATAAGGAAGGTGTAATGACAAACACTGGAAAATAAAAAGTAGAAATTTTATATTTTTAATATTAATTGTAAAAATCTTACATCCATTGGTGCTGGATGATTAGATCAAGCTAATTGTATCTATTTAAAGATCAGATCAAAAAACAAATTCAAATTTAGGCTCTCTCTAAGAAAAACTCTGGTGTTAATAAAAATGGATTTTTAGTTAAGCATGAAGCGGATGAAGAGATTCGAACTCTCGACATTCTCCTTGGCAAGGAGATGCTCTACCACTGAGCTACATCCGCATTAGACCCTCAATCATGTTACCAATTAATAGGCCATAGTTTAAGAAAGATAATCAATTGATTTCTTTTCATTTAAAAATTGTTTAACCAACCACTTTCATTAATGAACCCATTTCAAGTGCTTGCAATGCATAGCTCCACCCTAAATTATTCTTAATTCCCGCTCTCTCCAAAGCCTGTTGCATAGTATCAGTTGTCAAAACTCCAAAAACGATAGGAATTCCTGTTTCCCTAGAGACAGTTGCAATTCCTTTACTTGCCTCAGAAACAACTACATCAAAATGAGGAGTATCTCCCCTGATCACTGCACCTAAAGTAATTAGAACATCATATTTCCCTGTACGAGCGAGTCCTTGAGAAACAATTGGGAGTTCAAAAGAACCAGGGACCCATGCAATATCTAATTGTGAGCTTGATTCTGCTACATCAATGCCATGCCTGGATAAACAATCAAGACAACCGCTTAAAAGTTTATTTGTAATTAAATCATTAAATCGAGCAATCACTATTGCTGCGCGCAAAGATGATGAATTTTCGAAGGTACCTTCTAAAGTCGCCATTTTTTAAGGCCTTACTTACTTACTAACAGTAACCTCCAGAGAGGAAATTTAAAACATTTCAACAAAATAACTCTGAATATATGCAATTTTCAATTGCAAAAAGTCTCTAAACACTCATCTGATGTGTTATGTACTCACCTACCAATGCTTGTAGAAGAACCAAGTGGAACCATACACCAGCAAGTATTTCTATCTTTTTAATATTTGGATTTCTATTGTCCTCTGGGTTTGTTTGGGTCATGTAGAAAACAGGTACTCCAATTACCAAAAGTAATGAAGAAAATAAAAGTGCGTTCGCGACGATGGAATTAATAGCCAGCATGAGGGAGAAATCTGAAGAAGAATTACTCAATTCCAATAATTCTCCCACGTAAGTGTGATTTGATGAACCACCTCTTAATATTTGTAGCGAGGCTTCACATGCAAAAAAAATTAATTCTTCTAATATGCGTTGATGAAACAGTAACTAATTAAATGGCTGCCAGCCCAAATCCTATGCAAGGCAGCCTTTTTAAAGGGGAAGATAAACCCTTTCCATCAAACGCTGAAAAGAATAATTCTCTCAAGATCTCAAACGATAATCTAGACAATGAACAACTTAAGGATGACGCTCAATCAAGACCACGCGCCGGAAAAACGAAGACACAAAAAAAACAACTTAAAAATTTTGATGGGTTATTGGTTCCAGAAATTGAAGAAACCAAATGGTCGCATCACAGCTTACCCAAAATCGATGATCTCACTCCTGCACTAAAACATTATGTAGAACTAAAAATAGAAAATCCGGACAGAATTCTATTATATAGGCTTGGTGATTTCTTTGAATGTTTTTTTGAGGATGCCATCAGACTGTCTGAACTTTTAGAACTGACTCTGACCAGCAAAGAGGGAGGTAAAAAGATTGGTCGGATTCCAATGGCTGGCATACCGCATCATGCTTCTGATAGATATTGCTCTCAACTAATAAAGAAAGGTTTATCAGTTGCCATTTGCGACCAACTGGAGGCTGCCCCATCAAAGGGGAATAAATTAATCAAAAGAGGTATTACAAGATTAATCACTCCTGGGACGATTCTAGAAGAGGGAATGCTTAGCGCAAAGAAAAATAATTGGCTGGCTTCAGTTTTCATTGACTCTCATTCGAATACCGAATTTATTCAATGGTCCCTTACAAAAGTAGATGTCAGCACGGGTGAACTTGTTGTCCAGGAAGGAGAAGAAATTAATATTTTAAGACAAGAATTAATCAAATTAGAAGCAGCTGAGGTGATCTCAGAAAAAAATACAATAAGTAGAGGGCAATGGTACACGAGATCAATGAAAATATCCGAGTTCAATCAAACTTCATTTACAGAATTAGAGTCTGAAAGAGCAATATTAAACTATTATTCTTTAAATAATATTGAAGGACTGGGTTTAGCCTCTCATTCTCTTTCAATTAGAAGTTTAGGGGGACTAATTGCATACCTAAATAAAACACATCCCAATCTAAGTAGTCATAATGAACATTCAGTAAAAACTCATATATCCTTAGATTATCCACATATCAAAAACGATAATGCTGGTTTAATTATAGATAATCAAACAAGAAGAAATCTAGAGATTGTCTCAACTCAAAGAGGAGGACAATTTCAAGGATCTTTATTATGGGCAATAGATAAGACCTTAACTGGGATGGGAGGCAGATGTATCAGAAGATGGCTTGAAGAACCTCTAACAAATGTAAATGAAATAAAGAACAGACAAGAAATAATTTCTTTACTAGTTAAATCGCCCTCCATAAGAAAAAATCTTCGAAAAATACTCAAATCGATGGGAGACCTTGAACGGCTCTCAGGACGAGCAAGTGCACAACAAGCAGGTGCAAGAGAACTCGTAGCAATAGCAGAAGGCATTAATCGTTTACCATTGCTCGCAAAAAATCTGAATAACGAAATTTTTGAAGAATCTAAATACTTCTCATCTATTATAAATTTAGACAAAAATTTAATAGAAATTGCATCAAAGATAAATAATGAGATCATTGAAAATCCTCCACTAAGTCTTACAGAAGGTGGTCTATTCTATGATGGTATAAACCTCATTCTTGATGGACTTAGAAATCAACTTGATGATCAAAATTCATGGTTAAGGGCTCAAGAAATTAAAGAAAAAGAAATAAGTAAAATAAATAATTTAAAATTACAATATCATCGATCCTTTGGATATTTTTTAGCAGTCAGTAAAGCAAAGTCAACTAATGTTCCAGATCACTGGATCAGAAGACAAACTCTTACTAATGAAGAAAGATTTGTAACACCCGAATTAAAAGAAAGGGAAGGGAAAATATTCCAAATAAAAGCTCGTATATCACAGCTAGAATATGATTTATTTTGTGAACTTCGACTTCTTGTTGGAGAAAGAGCAAAAAGCATTAGAAAAGCTGCCAAAGCAATTTCATATTTAGATGTTTTGACTGGTTTAGCAGAGCTTGCTGCTACAAATAATTATGTTCAACCGAATATCGTTGACAATACAAATTCTAAAAAGTCAAGGAAGCTATCAATTTTAGAGGGCCGACATCCAGTTGTTGAGCAAATTCTTGTTGATAAAATTTTCGTACCTAATGATATCAATCTTGGATCAAAAATCGATTTAATTATTCTCTCTGGACCAAATGCTAGCGGCAAAAGTTGTTATTTAAGGCAAATAGGTCTGCTACAAATTATGGCACAAATTGGTAGCTGGATCCCAGCAAAATCATGCACAATTGGAATTGCAGACCAAATTTTCACCCGTGTTGGAGCAGTAGATGATTTAGCAGCAGGTCAATCTACTTTCATGGTTGAGATGATAGAAACGGCTTTTATTCTTAATAAAGCAACAGAAAAATCATTAGTCTTATTAGATGAAATTGGTCGAGGAACATCAACTTTTGATGGCTTATCTATTGCTTGGTCAGTAAGCGAATTTCTGGCAAAAAAGATAAAAAGTCGTTCAATTTTTGCGACTCATTATCATGAATTAAATCAAATTTCCGAATTCAATGAAAATGTAGAGAATTTTCAAGTCCTTGTGAAACACGATAAGAATTCACTTACTTTTCTTCACAAGGTTGCCAAAGGCGGTTCGATTAAAAGTTATGGAATTGAAGCCGCTAGACTGGCAGGAGTTCCAAAAGAAGTCATAAATAATGCTCGAAAAATCTTAAGCGATCTTGAAGACAATAGCTTTAACAAAATATAGATAATCCAAAAGAATAAAAATTTACGGGTAGTTACTCAGGAATTCAAAAATTTACATAACAACACTAATAATCAGCAGCTCTCAGCAAAGCATTAACTGTTGCTGCCGCAAGAGATGCCCCTCCCTTAGAGCCCTCTAAAACTATATGTGAACAATCACTTTTCAATAATCTATTTTTACACTCGGAAACTCCTATAAACCCTACTGGCATTCCAATAATTAAACTTGGTCTTTTACTACCTTCCTCAATTAAATCTAATAAAGTCATCAATGCTGTGGGTGCACTACCAATTAGAACGATTGGTGCTTCCAAGTATTCTTCTGTTTTTTCTATGTCTAACCACATTTTTCGCATTCCCATTGAACTTCTAGTTTTCGACGGTGAATCAATAAATTCAGGAGCCATTTCTAAAATACATTTAACATTTGAATTTAATGTTCTTTTAGCAACCGGAGAAACAGCTGCTTCTGCCATATAAGTATCAGTCAAAATATTGGCTCCTTTTTTTAGAGAATTAATAGCATTTTCACAAGCATTCGAGCTAAACCTCAAACAGCTCTGCATTCCAAGATCACCGCTTGAATGAATAATTCGTTCTAAGACCGATTGCTGTAGTTTATTAAGCCCGGTATATCCGATTTGAGATCTAATATATTGAACGCTTTTAAGAAAAATTGGATGTTCCGGAGTTTTCACTGCTTAAGTTCCTAGGCTAATTTAAGATCAGATCTTTTTAAAACATATCTCTAAGTAATGCCAATACATCTAATTTGGGGAGACGATTATGAGGCCAGTAACAGGGAAATAGAAGAAATAATTCAAAAAGTTGTTGATCCAGCATGGAAAAATTTTAATCATAGTCAAATAGATGGGAATGATCCAAAGCAAAATCTTCGAGCGCTGGAAGAGATAAAAAGTCCTCCTTTAGGAGGCGGAGGAAGAATTGTACTAGTCAGAAGAAGTCCTTTTTGTAACGGATGTTCCATTGAGCTTGCTAATAAGCTTGAACAAGTCATTGCATTAATTCCTAATAATACACATCTGATTTTAAATAATTCAAACAAACCTGATAAAAGACTTAAAACAACTAAATTAATACAGAAAACTATACAATCGAATTCTTTATCTAATGAAAAAAGCTTTATTCTTCCACAGCCATGGGATATCAATGGGCAGCGGAAGCTAGTTAAGAATATTTTATATAGATTGAATTTAAGAATGAATAATAAAACAATTGACTTGACGATAGAAAGTATAGGTAATGATAGCTCATTAATTAATACTGAGCTTCAAAAATTATCATTATTAGCAGAAGCAATGAATAAAAATTCAAATATCAATGAAACTCAAGAAATCACAGAGGATATAGTCAAAAAGATAATTCAAAATAATTCAACTAATGCTTTAGAAATTGCTAATTTTTTACTAAAAGAAGAGAGAATAATAGCTCTAAATAAAATTCAATCCTTGCTTAAAAATGGAGAACCAGCATTAAGGTTAATTTCAACCTTGACTGGTCAAGCAAGAGGATGGCTATGGGTACACCTATTAGATGCCCAAGGACATCATGACGTCAAAGAAATAGCAAAACTTGCTGGGATTGCCAATCCAAAACGTATTTTTGTAATCCGAAAACAAATTCAAGGCAAATCATTGAAATCGTTACTTGATTTGATGAAAAAACTTTTAAAAATTGAAGTTTCAATAAAATCAGGAAGCAATCCAATCAATTCTTTTAAAGATAATCTGCTAACAGAAAGTATATTTGTGACTAATAACTGAAATAATTGATAAGTTACTGAGAGTTCAATGTCTTTGCTGGTTCAAAAATTTGGCGGCACCTCTCTTGGAAACATTGAGCGAATAAAATCTGTTGCCCAAAAAATCAAAGCAAGTAAAGAAAAAGGAAATGATCTGGTTGTTGTTGTTTCGGCAATGGGACATACAACTGATGAGTTAACACAACTAGCCTCGGAAATAACTATTGATCCTCCTCATCGAGAGATGGATATGCTCCTATCAACTGGTGAGCAGATTTCAATATCATTATTGACAATGGCCCTGAATGAATTGGGCATACAAGCAATATCTTTAACTGGTACTCAAGCTGGAATTATTACAGAATCAGCTCATGGAAGAGCAAGAATACTCGAGATTAGAACAGAACGAATAAAAAATCTTTTAAATCAAGGTAAAACTATAGTCATTGCCGGCTTTCAGGGGACCAGTCTTGGAATAGGAGGAATTGCTGAAATCACAACTTTAGGAAGAGGAGGATCAGATACTTCTGCAGTTGCTTTAGCAGCATCTCTAGAAGCTGAAACATGTGAAATTTATACCGATGTTCCAGGCGTTTTAACAACTGATCCAAGAATTGTTAAAAATGCACAATTAATGAAAAATATTAGTTGTGATGAAATGTTAGAGCTCGCAAGCCTTGGAGCTGCTGTTTTGCATCCTCGGGCTGTTGAAATAGCAAGAAATTTCGGCCTAACTCTTGTAGTCAAGTCAAGTTGGGACAACCTTGATGGAACGACTCTAACTAGTAATAAGAAGAATGTTTTTTCTAAAGGTGGGATAGAACATCGGAGCCCAGTAGATGGATTAGAGCTTGTTGAGAATCAAGCAGTCGTAGCTCTATCTAATATTCCAGATCGCCCAGGAATTGCTGCTGAGCTTTTTGAATCTCTATCAGAAGGAGGTGTAAATGTAGATCTCATTATTCAAGCAACACATCAAATCAACTCTAACGATATAACTTTTACTGTTTCAGAAAATGAATTAAATAATGCACAAGCTCAATGTAAAAAACTTATTAATGCTATTGGAGGTGAAATTTCTTTTCAAAAAAATCTTACCAAGCTAAGTATTTTCGGAGCCGGAATTATGGGTAGACCTGGAATAGCATCTTCTCTATTTCAAACTCTATCCGATTCTGGTATTAATATCAGGCTAATAGCTACTAGTGAAGTCAAAGTAAGTTGCGTTATTGACGCAGAATCAGGGAATAAAGCATTACGCAATGTAGGAGAGGTTTTCAAGCTTTCTGATAAACAAATTACTCTTAATCCTATAATTGAAAATAATAACGAGCCGGAGGTAAGAGGAGTAGCTTTAGATAAAGATCAAATTCAAATTAGCGTTAAGAATGTCCCAGACAAGCCAGGTACTGCTTCAACAATATGTTCAACATTGGCTGAGAAGTTTATCAGCTTAGATACAATAGTACAATCAGAAAGAAAGCATAAGGATAAAACCAAAGATATTAGTTTCACATTAAAGAAAAATGATAGAAGCGAGGCTAAATATGCTTTAGAGGAATTGATAGCTAATTGGAAAGGGTCCAGACTCGAGGAAGGAGAATCCATAGTTAGAATTAGCGCAGTAGGTTCTGGAATGCCTTTCACTAAAGGAACAGCTGGCAAAATATTTAGAGCACTGGCTAATCAAAAAATTAATATTGAAATGATCGCTACAAGTGAAATCAGAACAACTTGTATTATCTCCGAAAAATATGGTGAAAAAGCATTAAATGAAATTCATTCTTGCTTTCAATTAGGAAAGTATTCAGAATAATAATACATTATTTTCCAATTAACCTATGCCTTAATTTCTTAATACGATCTCTCAGAATTGCAGCTTTCTCGAAATCTAGATCTTTAGCTGTTAATTTCATTTTAGATTCCAATTTTTCAATTAATTCAGGCAGAGATTCTAAAGATGCACCGCTATCAGAATCTTTATCATTATAATCAATCAACTTATCAGCAATATCAACAAAATCATTAACATTTCCATCTTGATTTAATTTCCTTGATAACTCTAAGAAAGAGAGAATTGAATTATTAGCTTTCTTTCCTGCTGGCTTAGGAGTTATGCCATTCTCAATATTGTAATTACTTTGTATTTCTCGACGTCTTTCAGTCTCACTAATTGCCTTTGCCATTGAGTCGGTCATTTTATCTGCATAGAGTAAAGCTAGTCCTTCAACATGCCTTGCTGCTCTACCGATTGTTTGTATTAAAGATCTCTCAGCTCTTAAAAATCCTTCTTTATCTGCATCTAGAATTACTACAAGAGAAACCTCTGGAAGATCTAAACCTTCTCTTAGAAGATTAACTCCAACCAATACATCATATTCTCCCAATCTTAAATCTTGAATAATTTCAATTCTCTCAATTGAATGAATCTCTGAATGTAAATAACGAACTCTTATTTTATTCTCAGATAAATAGTCTGTGAGATCTTCAGCCATTCTTTTTGTAAGAGTTGTGACAAGTATTCTCTGATTTTTCGATGCTCTTTTTCTAATTTCAAAAAGTAAGTCCTCAACTTGACCATGTGTTGGACGTACTTCAACCAATGGATCTAAAACACCGGTAGGCCTAATAACTTGCTCAACTATATTTCTTGGACTTTGAGACAATTCCCAATCACCAGGAGTAGCACTAATAAAAACTGTTTGTTTTGCTTTATTCCAAAATTCTGTATCCTTTAGAGGACGATTATCAGCTGCACTTGGTAATCTAAAGCCATGATCAATTAACACTTTCTTTCTTGCTTGGTCGCCATTATACATAGCTCTTAATTGCGGACAAGTAACATGACTTTCATCAATAAGTAATAACCAATCTTTAGGGAAATAATCAATTAGGCATTCTGGTGCAGAGCCAGGTTCTCTACCAGATAAGTGACGAGCATAATTTTCAACTCCATTGCAATATCCAACTTCTTTTAACATTTCTAAATCATAAATTGTTCGTTGTTCTAATCTTTGAGCTTCAAGTAATTTTCCCTCTTGATTAAAAAATTCTAATCTATCTTTTAATTCTTTTTTAATTTCTTTAATTGCAGACTCTAGACGATCTTTCGGAGTTACAAAATGCTTAGCAGGATATATATTAATTGAGTCAAGTTTATTTAATATTTCTCCAGTAGTAGGATCGACATAACTAATGCTTTCTATTTCATCACCAAATAATTCAAGTCTAACAAGTCTGTCATCATATGCTGGACCTATTTCTAATACATCTCCTCTAACTCGAAATCTACCTCTAGTAATTTCTATATCATTACGTGTATATTGGTTGGAAACTAATGATCTAAGAGAAGATCTTAAATCAATATTTTGTCCAACTCGAAACTTTACAGATGCTTTTAAATATTCACTTGGAATTCCCAAGCCGTAAATACAACTAATTGAAGCAACTACAATGACATCATCTCGCTCGAATAAAGACCTGGTTGCAGAGTGGCGCAACATATCAATTTCTTCATTAATTGATGATGTCTTTGCTATGTAAGTATCACTAACTGGAACATAAGCTTCTGGCTGATAGTAATCATAATAAGAAATGAAATATTCAACAGCATTCTCAGGAAAAAATTCCCTTAATTCATTACATAATTGAGCTGCGAGGGTTTTGTTATGAGCTAAAACTAATGATGGCCTACCCGTTTGAGCTATCAAATTAGCTATTGTAAAAGTTTTGCCCGTTCCGGTTGCACCTAATAAGGTTTGAAACTTCTCACCATCATTTACTCCTCCAACAAGTCCTTCAATTGCTGCAGGTTGATCACCTCTTGGAACGTATGGAGCTTGAAGCTTATATTCAGGCATATTCTTAATTCAATTCTAAAAAAAATTTATTAATTCCATATTCTTATCATTTTGATAAAAAAAGGATTGCAATTACCTTATATAATTGATTGATTGATTGTGGAAATAAGTTTTATAGAATCTAAAGCCTGACGAAGACCTTTAACAGTAGCTATCATAGCTATTTCGGTCTTCAACTTATTGATAGCTGAACCAATACCAACTCCATGAGCACCAACTGATATAGCCATTGGAACAGTCACTTCAGAAAGTCCAGAAGCGCAAATAACAGGCACATCATGACGACTCTCTTTTAAAGCAGTGGAGATAGCAAAAGTTCCAGCCAACGTAGGTGACGCTTTTTCTATTAATCCTAATGTTCCAGGACTAATAGGATGAGAGCTCGTCCCTCCTTCAGTCTGAATTAAGTCGACCCCGTTATCTACAAGATCAACAGCTAATTGAGCTTGACTATCCAAAGGCAATATATGGGGAACAGTAACTGATAAAACAACCTCAGGTAAAAGCCTACGAGATTCCACCGCTAATGAGAGGACTTCCTCTGCCGAGAAAAAACGTCCATCTGGGTAAAAAGAGTCGAAATTCCCAATCTCAATGATTGATGCTCCTGCCTGAACAGCTTGAGGGAAAAGTTTTGGTTCCACAGAACTTACACATACAGGAATATTCGATGCCTCCGCAGCCAGCTTGACTAATTTAGGCTCACAAGCAATATCCAGTAAATCTGCACCCCCAAGACCTGCAGCTTTAGAAATTAGAGATACTGATTCTGAATTAAAATTATTTAAACCAGCAATTACTTTTAACAAAGATCTATTTTGAATACTCTTTTGAAGTGAAAGTGGCAATGTCTGCAGGCGTGTCATAAAAACATCAGCTATTAACCTGATTGTGACACTGACTCAGCAAAAGAACTTAAAAAAGACGAATAGTGCTCTGAAAACAAAGCAAATGTCACCATCTACTAAAAATGACCTTTCATGGAGTAAATGGCATATGCGTTTACATAAAAGGTTAAAACATAATCAATCTCTGCTTCCGATCAAATCCACACTTCTTTTAGCAATATCTGGTGGTCAAGATTCTATGGCCCTTCTTAAATTAATTATTGATTTAAAAAGACTATATAAATGGCAAGTCGAAGTCTGGCATGGAGATCACCAATGGCACAACGAATCCGAAAATATAGAAAAAGAACTAAAGCTTTGGTGTCTTAATAAGCAAATATCATTTCACTCTAATAAAGCAAATAAAGAAGAAGTAGTTAATGAAAAAAAGGCGAGAGATTGGAGATATAAAAAACTAGTAATGAAAGCCAAGGTGTTATCGTCAAAAAATATCAATTTCCCACATACAAGAATATTAACTGGTCATACAGCTACTGATCGAGCAGAAACGATCATTATGAACTTAGCCAGAGGAACTAATCTGATTGGTCTCAGCACCCTTAGAGAACAAAGACCTTTAGACAATAGTATAGATTTAATCCGCCCTCTATTAGTATTTAATAGAAACGAAACACTCGAAATTTGCAAAGAGTTTAATTTGCCAATTTGGATAGATCCTTCAAATGAAAATATTAATTTGACAAGAAACAAAATTAGAAAAGAAATTTTACCAATTTTAAATTCAATCTATAAAGGCGCAGATTCAAGAATATCATCTTTAGCTAATAGACTTGAAAGTTATACTAACGACCAACAATCATTAGCAAAAATAGCAATAGAATTTTGCCAAGGAGAAAAAATAAATTCTCTATCCAGAAAAAAACTAATAAATTTTACACACTCTGTTAGAAAGATAATACTTACTAATTGGTTAAAAATGTTAGGAGTAAAAAGAGTAACAGCTTTGCAAATCGAAGAAATAAATACCAAAATATCTGACAGGAATCCACCTGGAAGAATTCATCTTCATGGAGACTACCTAATACAATGGAACAAAAAAGTTATTTACATATCAAATAAGACTAATTAAAAGAAACAAATAATCTTTTATCAGCTGATTGCAGATCTTCGACGTCTTGTTCTTCCAGATGGCATGTCCTCTGTACTTTTGTCACTATTTGTTTTTTGTTCAGTTGTTCCATTTTTATCTTGATTTGTTATGGATTCATTTCTCTGCTTAACCACTGTATCTGCATTTTTCTTAACTACTTGTCGTGAGTCTGGCTGTTGATCAAGTTGAGGCTTATATGCACGTGTTCCACCAGGAGCAGGTTGAACAAGGCAAAGAATTAATGGCTCAGCCTGAACCTCCCTTCTTAATCGACGAGATAAACCTGATTCAACTTCTCTTTGCAAACCAATCCAATCGACCTCAATCGACTTACCTCCTGTCTTAAGAACAAGCTGTTTCCATCTATTTTCCAAGACCCAATTAATCTCTCTTTCAGTCCAATTGACCATTGTTTTAGCATCAACATTAGTAATAACACCTCGCAGATTGACCCTCGGAGGTGCAACCATTACGCCATCAGTGCTAATGGGAGTAAGAACCGTAATAACCCCGTCATCAGCCAGTTGCTGACGTTCTTTTAAGACGCGAGTATCAACAACCCCTGTTCTAGAAGAATCGAGTAATTCCACTCCTGATTTAACTGGTGACCCTTGAACAAGAGAATCTGGCCTTAATTCAGCTACGTCCCCATTTTCCATAACTAAAACATTATCTGGGTGAACCCCCATTGATACAGCAGTTTTTCCATGAAGAACTTGCATTCTGTACTCTCCATGCACAGGAATAAAGTATTTGGGTCTAATTAATCCGAGCATCCATTTTTGATCTTCTTGACATCCATGGCCGGATACATGAATACCTTTATCTTTCCCATAAATAACTTTTGCACCCAATTTGATCAATTTATCAATCGTATGCATCACGGAAATAGTATTTCCAGGAATTGGACTAGCGGAAAAAATGACAGTATCACTGGTTTTTAATTGAACATGTTGATGCTCTCCCCTAGAGATACGACTCAAAGCGGCCATTGATTCTCCTTGACTACCTGTCATCAATAAAAAAGTCTCTCTATCAGGCAAATCTCTTATCTGTTTAATTGGGAAAAACAAATCATCAGGGAAACGCATATAGCCAAGTTCTCTTGCTTTCCCAACCACATTCAGCATTGAACGGCCTAGCAAGCCGACTTTTCTACCGTTTTTCATCGCCAACTCTAAAAGCATAGCCACGCGATGAGTTGAACTAGCAAATGTAGTGACCATAACTCTGCCTTCAGCAGTAGCAATATATCTGTCTAAATTTGGAAAAACAGAATATTCAGAGGGTGTGAATCCTGTGACTTCAGAGTTAGTTGAATCAGATAGAAGGCAAAGAACGCCCTTATCTCCATAGTGAGCCATTCTGGCTAAATCTGAAGGCTGTCCATCAGGTGGCGTATGGTCGAACTTGAAATCACCAGTAAAAAATACTATTCCCACTGGAGTAGTTACGGCGAAGGAATAACTATCGGAAATTGAATGCGTATTTCTTACAAATTCAAGTGAAAAATGTTGTCCAACTTTGATAACTTCTCTTGGGCCGCATACCTGTATTGTTGTGCGATCCGCAACTCCTGCTTCCTCCATCTTCCCCCTGAGCATAGACATAGCAAGGGGAGGACCATAAACAATTGGAATATTAAAGTTTTTCAAATGATGAGAAATCCCACCAATATGATCTTCATGTCCATGGGTAACTACTAAACCTCTTATTCGACTTTGATTTTCGCGTAAATAAGTTGTGTCTGGCATCACAACATTTACTCCATGCATCCCGTCGGTAGGGAAAGCCAGACCAGCATCAAGAATCATGATGTCATCACCATATTCAAATACGCAGGTATTTTTTCCAATTTCTCCGAGGCCACCTAAAGGAATAATCCTCAAACAAGGAGATTTAGATTGATTATTTTTTGAACCTTGAGAATTCATTGAACTTGATGTCATGGAAAAATTTATGCGAAAAACTTGGTTGTTACCTAAATGAAAGTTGGATCCACTCGAAAACGAGGGAGTAGATCAAATCAATCTCATAGAAGAGAGTATCTTCACGAGTTCTTCTTTCATTTCACTGTTTAAAGAGACTAGAGGACTTCGAGGAGGTCCAACAGACCAACCAATGAGTTGAAGTGCCGCTTTAACAGGAATAGGATTTGTAGTTGCAAAAAGGGATTTAAAAAGAGGTTGTAATGTCTCATGCAAATAAAGTGCTTGATCATATTTACCTTCAAAGAAACTCTCTATCATTTTCTTCAAATTAAGACCAACAAGATGACTTGCCACACTAACCACACCTACTGCACCTACTGCAAGCATTGGTAAAACCAAAGCATCATCACCGCTATAAATAGCTAAATTTGATCCGCAATAGTTTCTTAATTGAGTCACTTCGTCAGTTGTTCCACTTGCCGCTTTGAAACTGACTACATTACTGCAATCCATAAGCTTACTTACAATACTAGGCGATATCGAACAACCTGTCCGTCCTGGAATGTTATACAGCATTAAAGGTAACTCCGGTGCAGCGTTGGCGATAGAGCGAAAATGAATTTCTAATCCTTCTTGAGGTGGTTTGTTGTAATAAGGAACAACAACTAATGCCCCATCAGCGCCTGAATTGGCTGCTTCTTTGGTGGCTTCAATTGCCTCAGAGGTAGAATTGCTTCCCGTGCCAGCCAAAACCTTAGCTTTAGAGCCTAAAGAATTTCTTACTGTTTCAAGCATCTTTTTTTGTTCTTGCCAAGTTAAAGTTGGCGATTCTCCTGTCGTTCCGCATACAACAATGCCATCTGAACCTTGATTTACTAAGTAAAGTGCCAAATCAGCAGCTAGACCATAATCAACTTTCCCATTTTCATCAAAGGGGGTAACCATTGCGGTTAACATCCTTCCAAAAGGGGCTGGTGATAGTAAGGCAGACTGACTCATGATTTTGGCAATAAAAGTTCAGCAATTTGTATTGCATTAAGTGCAGCTCCTTTTCGTATCTGGTCTCCACATAACCATAGTTCCAAAGCATTGGGGTTACTAATGTCCTTCCTTAGACGACCAACTGATATTGAATCTCTACCCGTTACATCTTCTGGCATAGGAAAACGATTTTTGTCAAAATCCTCAAGAATCTCAATTCCAGGAGCAGATTCCAAAATCTCATAAGCTTCTTTTACTGGGAACGGCTGTTGAAATTCAATATTGACTGCTTCAGAATGCGCCCGTAAAACAGGAACTCTTACACACGTTGCTGTCAAAGCAAGTTCTGGGACTCCAAGAATCTTTCTAGTTTCATTAACCATTTTCATTTCTTCCTCGCAATAGTTATTTGATTGCAAGGGTGAGTTGTGCAAAAAAAGATTAAATGCCAACGAATAAGGAAGAACTTTGCTTTTTGGTGTTCCTCCATTTAAAACTTCTAGACTTAATTTTTCCAATTCTTCCATTGCCATTGCTCCCGCACCACTGGCCGATTGATAAGTTGAGACAACAATTCTCTTAATAGGAATATGTCTATGCAACGGAGCTAGAACCAATGCCAATAAAATAGTTGTGCAATTAGGATTAGCAATTAAACCTTTGTGCTTACTTGCAGCATTGGGGTTGACTTCAGGCACAACCAAAGGAACATTTTCGTCCATTCGAAATGCACTTGAATTATCAATCATCAAGCCTCCACAACTTTTTATTATGTTTTTCCACTTACGGGATACTGAACCACCAGCCGAAGCTAGAACTAAATCCACATTTTGAAAACTCTCTTGAGTTGTTTCTTGCACTCTTAATTTGTTTCCACAAAAGTTCTGAAGCTCACCAGCAGAGCGATGAGAAGCTAATAAAATTAATTTATGAATTGGGAAAGACCTTTCTTCAAGCAAAGCCAATAATTCCTGACCTACAGCCCCGCTCGATCCAAGGATTGCAACTGTAAGGGGTCTATTCGGGAGAAGAAACTGTGAGTTCAAGCTTGATAAAAAGAATAAAAAGGTTTAACAAAAAATTTTTTCTTATTGGAAAAATCAACAAATAACAAATTTTTAGATACTTTTTAGGCCACAATAGCTTTGGAAGTGAATTAACGCTTTCTTACGCTAACCAAATTTGAGAATTCCGTTTCAATGAGTGCTGCCAAATTAAAAGTATCAACCAGTTCAAAACCCAATAGCAGAATTGCTGTTGAGGTTGAGGTGCCCGCAGATCGATGCAAAAATAGTTACAACGAAGCTTTAAGTAAACTCAGCAGGTCTATTTCAATCCCAGGGTTTCGCAAAGGTAAAGTTCCAAAAGCAGTCGTCATCCAGCAGCTTGGAGTAAAAAGAATACAAGCCTCTGCTCTTGAATCACTTTTGCAAAAAGTATGGACAGAAGCACTGGATCAAGAAGGTATTGAACCTTTATGTGAGCCAGAGCTGGAAGAAGGTTTTGAAACAATTTTAGAAAATTTTAACACTGAAAAAATTCTCAAATTAAAACTTGAAACTGATATCGCCCCAATACCAACTTTAAAAAAATCTTCAGGTCTAACTGCTGAAGTAGAAACTTTAATCTTTGATCCAAAAAAAGTAGATGAACTGATTGAGCAATCTAGAGTGCAACTTGCAACCAAGGTCCCAATCAGCGGTCGACCCGCGAAAGAAGGAGATATTGCTCTAGTAAGTTTTAAGGGGAATTTCACGGATGATGGGAGCGAAATTCAAGGGGGAAGCGCGGATTCAATAGAAATAGAACTTCTAGAAGGCCGAATGATTCCTGGGTTCATTGAAGGGGTAATAGGAATGAATGTAAATGATGAAAAAATATTAAAGTGTGAATTTCCCAAGGATTATCATCAAGAAGATGCCAAAGGCAGAAAAGCTGAATTCAAAGTCAATCTAGAAGATTTAAAAATCAAAGAATTACCTGAACTAAATGACGATTTTGCCAAGCAAGCTAGTGATAAAGAAAATATGACTGACTTACGCGCCGATCTTGAAAAGAGGCTCAAAGAGGATACGGATAGAAAACAAACAAATAAACGTCGAGACTCACTGCTTGATGCTTTAGTTAAAGAACTTGAAGTGGAGTTACCAAAAAGTCTTATTGATCAAGAAGTTCGTGTAATTGTTGAACAAACAGCTCAAAATTTCGCTCAACAAGGAATTGATGTCAAATCAATGTTTACTCCAGAACTTGTGAAATCGTTAATGGAGTCTTCAAAAGGAGAAGCAGAAAAAAAACTTCGTCAAAAACTTGCTTTAAATGCGTTAGCCAAGTCGGAAAAAATTGAGGTCTCGCAAAAAGAAATCAATACAAAGCTGAGTGAAATACAAGCTGATAACAAATTATCAAACGAAAAAAATATCGACGAGAACCGTCTTAAAGATGCTATTACTGATGATTTGTTGCAAGAAAAGTTATTTGCTTGGCTTGAGGAGAATAATACTATTTTAGAAAAAGCGCCTGGGAAGACAAAGGATCACAGCGAGGAGAAAAGTTCTCAAAAGAAAACAACAAAAACCAATAAAGAAAAGAAAAGTTCTAAAACACCCAAATCCTAGTTTCTACGCATAGATTAACAGTGTTGACTACTAAAGTTCTAAGTTGATTGAAGCAAGACAAAATCATCCCATTAATAATTTCTGGAATAACTCTTGTCTATTCTCAGGACCAGGTGTTCTGCCGACAGTAATTGAACAATCAGGTCAAGGTGATCGGGCGTTTGATATTTATTCTCGATTACTGCGTGAAAGAATCATCTTTCTAGGTACCGATGTTAATGATCAAGTTGCTGATGCATTAGTGGCTCAAATGCTTTTTTTAGAAGCTGATGATCCAGAAAAAGATATTCAACTGTATATAAATTCTCCAGGAGGATCAGTAACTGCAGGACTAGCCATCTATGACACTATGCAGCAAGTAAGTCCTGATGTCATAACAATTTGTTATGGCCTTGCAGCAAGCATGGGAGCTTTTCTTCTCTCTGGAGGGACTAAAGGTAAAAGACTTGCATTACCCAATTCCAGAATAATGATTCATCAACCTCTTGGTGGAGCTCAAGGTCAAGCTGTTGAAATTGAAATTCAAGCCAAAGAAATTCTTTACTTAAAAGAAACTCTTAATACACTTTTAGCGGAGCATACTGGGCAAAATATTGAAAAGATTTCAGAAGACACTGATCGAGACCACTTTCTTTCTCCTCAAGAAGCGGTTGAATATGGCCTGATCGACAAAGTGGTTTCAAATCTCAACTCCATATGAATCATTAAGGAAAGCTGACAAGGCATCAATCCTCAATGATCCTATTAATTGAGACTGAATAAAATTAATGATCGGTCCATCCAACCTGTTTTTTTTAGAGCTCGATGGCAAAGTTTGAGGCCCATCTTAAATGCTCCTTTTGTGGCAAAGCCCAAGATCAAGTGAGGAAACTCATTGCTGGTCCAGGAGTTTACATATGCGACGAATGTATCGACTTATGTAACGAAATTTTAGATGAAGAACTAATTGATAATCCAAATCATCAAAGAAGTGGACATGAACAAAGCCGTAAAGCAAAAGCTGCCACAACAACCACAAGCAAGCCTGCTCCAACTTTGGCTTCCATACCAAAGCCGATTGAAATTAAAAAGTTTTTAGATGATCAGGTGGTTGGGCAAGAACCAGCAAAAAAAATCTTGTCAGTTGCTGTCTACAATCACTATAAAAGACTTGCATGGAAAGGAGACGGTTCTGGCGAGACTGATCTAACAGCTACGAAATTACAAAAATCCAATATTTTATTAATAGGACCAACTGGATGCGGCAAAACATTACTTGCTCAAACCCTAGCTGAAATGCTTGATGTTCCATTTGCTGTCGCTGATGCAACAACTCTTACTGAGGCTGGATATGTTGGTGAAGATGTAGAGAATATTCTGTTACGACTCTTGCAAAAAGCAGACATGGATGTGGACTTAGCACAAAGAGGAATTATATATATCGATGAAATTGACAAAATTGCTAGAAAAAGTGAAAACCCCTCGATTACGAGAGATGTCTCGGGAGAGGGCGTCCAGCAAGCCCTGTTAAAAATGCTCGAGGGCACGACGGCTAACGTCCCACCGCAAGGAGGAAGAAAGCATCCTTATGGTGATTCTATTCAAATCGATACAAGCCAAATACTCTTTATTTGTGGAGGAGCATTTGTTGGTTTAGAAGATGTAGTGCAAAAAAGACTTGGAAGAAATTCAATTGGTTTCATACCAAATGAAACCAGGGCTAGAAGCAAAACCAATCGAGAACGAATTGGTGCAGACTTAATTAATGACGTTGAGCCTGACGATTTAGTCAAATATGGACTAATTCCCGAATTTATTGGGAGGATGCCTGTCACTGCAATATTAGAACCATTAAATGCTAAAGCTCTTAAATCTATTTTGACAGAACCTAGAGATGCCTTAATAAAACAATTTAGAACCTTATTAAGTATGGATAATGTAGAACTCTCATTTGATGAAGAGGCTGTTGAGGCAATTGCTCAAGAAGCTTACAAAAGAAAAACTGGGGCTAGAGCTTTGCGAGGAATTGTTGAAGAAATTATGTTAGAACTGATGTATAGCCTTCCATCTCAAACTAAGATAAAAAATTTCAATGTAACCAAAAAAATGGTCGATGAAATTACAGGCGGAAAGGTAGTTCCTCTTTTATCAAATGAGAAAAGAATTGTTAAGGAATCTGCCTAGAGAAATAAACTTTACAAATAACTTTATTAAATGTAATTAGAGCAATTAGAAAATTTTTTAAAAATAAAGTTAATCAAGTATCTCAGCAATATTTATCAACTTAGAATATGATCAAAAAAACGAATATCAAATTCATATTTATCTGTAAGTACAAATGATAAATATTTATGAGCCATTACACCATAAATATAGACCCACAAGCTTTGACGAGCTTGTGGGTCAGGATCCGATCACAGCCACACTAAAACAAGCATTAATCACCAACCGTATAGCCCCTGCTTATATATTTTCTGGGCCTAGAGGAACAGGTAAAACATCCAGTGCAAGAATTTTCGCTAAATCATTGAATTGCTTAAAAAGTGAAAAAGCTACAACCGACCCATGCGGAAAATGTGACCTATGCAAAGGTATTAATTCTGGGAATTCTTTGGATGTAATTGAAATTGATGCGGCATCTAATACGGGTGTTGAGAATATTCGTGAACTAATTGAAAGGTCTAGATTTGCTCCTGCAAAAGCTCGCTGGAAAGTCTATGTGATAGATGAATGTCATATGCTTTCAACTGCGGCTTTTAATGCACTTCTAAAAACATTAGAGGAACCTCCTCGACAAGTTGTCTTTATTCTTGCGACAACAGATCCTCAACGCGTATTACCTACAATTCTTAGTAGATGTATGCGCTTTGATTTTCGAAGAATAGGTCTGGATGATTTAGAAAATCATTTAACCAATATTGCTATAAAAGAAAAAATTATAATCAACGAAGGGGCGATCTCCTTAATTGCAAAGCATTCCCAAGGGGGCTTAAGAGATGCAGAAAGCTTACTTGATCAAGTCAGCTTGCTTTCTCCACCAATATCTCAATCAAATATCATTGATCTTATAGGGGCTGTGCCAGAAGAAGAATTACTAATATTAGCCAAATCGTTAATAAAAAAAGATCCTAATTCTATTTTAAATATTTGCAATCGCCTAATCAACACGGGGAAAGAACCACTTGCAATTTTACAAGGAATAGCATCTATATTAAGAGACTTAGTTGTCACAAAAGTCACAAATCAACCAACTGATTTGTGTGAAATTTCTCAAGAGAATAGAGAAGGTTTAAATGACATTGCAAAGTCTATTAATCTTGATCAAATACTAAGACTACAGTCTAAATTAAAAGGCTCAGAAAGCCATATTAGAAATAGTAATCAGCCTAGATTGTGGTTGGAAATTCATTTACTTGGAATGCTTTCAGAAGAAGATTTTAAAAAAGTTAAAAGCATCAAAGAAACCATTGGAGGAGGAACTATCTCAAATATTTCTGATCCTGAAAAAGATATATCAGAGCATTTGCCCTCAATTAACAAAAAAGAAAAAACACAGGTAACATCTATTCAAAAAGAATCTAAACCAATTAAAGAAATAAATCTTGATCAAACCTGGGAAAAAATTATATCTATGCTTGAGCTTCCTTCAACAAAAATGTTACTTTCACAACAAGCTAAATTAATAAATTTAAACTCAGATTCTGCTGAAATAGCAATCTCAGAAAAATGGATAAATATGATTCAAAGTCGTAAAAATCTTATTGAGGATGCTGTTTATAAAGCAACAGGATCATCAACCAAAGTTCTTTTAATACAACAAAAAGATAATCTATCTAATAATAAAAAAGAAGCAAAATTTGTACAAAAAATAGAAGCCAAAAATCAATTTAAAATTGATAAAAATCGAGATAAAAATTATTTAAAAGAAGAGAAAGTAGAATCAAAAAATAATTTAGAAACAAATTCTATTGATCAAAAAGCTAAGCAATTTGCAGATTTTTTTAATGGAGAAATAGTAAATCTTGATTGATTAAAATAAATTAATCAAGAGCCAATATGATCGGTTTTTTCCCAAATTAATGTTTTGCGAAATAATGACATCTTAATGACTATAAATGGTATGACAACAAACCAATGTGCAAGGTAAATTGTTGCTCCAAGTATATTAATAAAGCTAGGAGATGGTAAGTTTGGCCCTTCACTATTTTGAGAACATCCTTTCCAATACGCTAAACTAGAAATACCAAATGCAACAATAGATAAAGGCCAATATAGTGGCATTTCAAATAAAATAATTGACACAAGGCAATCTAAAAATGATACAACTGGTAAGACATATTGCAGTAAGAAAAAACAAGATAAATCTATTTTTTTAAAGTTGGATAGACGTTTGGAGAATAACAATGGCCAATAATCAAAAAACCTTTGTAAGCCTCCTTCAGCCCACCTTTTTCTTTGTCGAAATAAAGCCGACAAAGATTCCACTGCTTCCTCTTGAATGGGTGGATCCCACATGATTACGAGTGGTGATCGAGTTAACAAAAACCGGAAACTTAGATCTAAATCATCAGTGATAGTTTGTTCATTAAATCCTCCACATGATTCAAGAACTTTTCTATTGATTAATTGACCATTACCTCTTAACTCCGAAACCCCACCACAAGCAAGCCTGCCTCTTTGGATAACAGCATCCATAGCCATCTCCATTGCTTGATACACTGCAATTTGATTTAACTCAGAATTTACGACCGATTTTCTCAACTGCACACCAGACCATCCACCATTCAAGGCAAGGGCTATTGCCCTAAGTAATACATCGCTCTGTAATTGTGCATCAGCATCAAGAATAAATAGCCATTCTCCATCGGTTTTAGTCAATACAGAATTCAAGGCACCTGATTTACCGCCACCACTCATTAATGGACGAGTTAACACATTAATCCTAGAGAAAGTTGTACGTAATTTTTGTAATAAATAAGGGGTACGATCTTGACTCCCATCATCAATGATCCACAGAGAGATCTTATCCTCTGGATATTCAATTGATAAAAGTCTTGAAACTAATCGCTCGATTACATTTTCTTCATCGCGGGCTGCCACCAACACATCAACTTTAGGAAGAGTTTCAAAAAAAGTTTCATTATCAATTAGATACTCTTTTTGTAATTGATAATTTTGCCTACTCTCTCGTAAAACGACCCTTAACCCATAGCCACCCAGCAATGCAGCCAATGTAATGGAAGGAAATAAATTATTGCTAGGCTCCAGCAAATGAGGAAAAATCCCGATCAAAGCGCAGCAAATCAAAAACAATATTGATTTAGTGCGTCGGTTTTCTCCACTGATTTTGGCTAAAGCCATGGAGTAGTCCTTTTATCAACTAATGACTCTAAGAGTCTTTCATCACTAAGGCAAAAATCCATATTTAGTATTTGGATAATAATGAGTAAGAATTTGCTTGGTAGTCCATCCATTTTTTGCTAAATCTATAGCCCCAGACTGAGACATTCCTGCTCCATGGCCAAAGCCTCCTCCAGAAAAAAGCCATTTACCTTCTTTAATTTCTTTAACAACAAATAACGTGCTTGGTAATTGTCTTAAGACACCACGAATGTCATCAAGTTTAAGAAAGGTTTCTGAGCCAGTATGTCCGTCAATTTTCAACGATGTAACTCTTCCACTACTTCCTCGACTTACAACCTTAATTTTTCTTGGATAAAAAGTGGTTCTAACTTTTTGAGCTTGATTCAGCTGTTTTGCAATTTTGGAGGCGTCTAGAGTCCTCTCCCATCTAAAAAGTGGATGATCAGAACCAAAAGCCTCAGACTTTGAAAACAAAAAAGATCTCAGATATTTCTCATTTGATAGAGGTAAATCAACCGTCCGAGTCCAATGCTTTGGTCCATCCAAGCGCATTTTCAAATACGGAACTTGATTAATTGACCATGCTTCATCGACAGAAGCCATTACACCTCCATTTGTTGCGTGATAAACAGTATTTATTGGCTTTTGATTCCAAGTAAGAATTTTACCAGTAGTTTTTTTAATGGCCGTTTTAATTTTTTGATCGGCCTTAGATGGATTCTTATAAACCTGACATTGCGTATCGCT
Source organism: Prochlorococcus sp. MIT2302 (assembly GCF_059772385.1). Taxonomy (NCBI): domain Bacteria; kingdom Bacillati; phylum Cyanobacteriota; class Cyanophyceae; order Synechococcales; family Prochlorococcaceae; genus Prochlorococcus; species Prochlorococcus sp. MIT2302. Next base: position 1,270,551 of record NZ_CM186285.1, read on the forward strand.
GCAGAGATTGTAACCATCAACTTTGAATCTATGACTATTAGCGAAGGCCCATGTCCTAGCTAATATTGCCTGCGCTGCAAGTGCTTCTTCAGGAGAGCTGGCGCCTATTTCATGAGGAACTACTCCATTTAAATATCTCTCGATAGGTACATGTTCAACTAGTGTCCAAGTCCCATATGCATCTGACTGGATTGAGAACGGACCTAAATATATCCCCTTCCCCCAGCGCAACCCATCTGGGGCTTGCAAAGAGATAGGACCCTCGAGGGAAATCTTTCCATTAATTCCTTCTAGATAAGGAAAAACAATCTTTGAAACTTTTATTTTCTGATAAGTAGACTTGATGGATCGTGGAATCTTGATCTCACCTGAGACCCAAACCTCCCAATCTAAAGGATGAGCAATAATTGATTCAATACCTTTATCTTTTAAATCATTTGCCAGCCTTTCAGCAGACTCGAAACTTGAGAAGGGGCCAATTTTATTTCGACCAAACACTTGTGGATTTATTAATTTTTTTGCTCGCCAACTAATGTTAATTTCTTTGGCTTTTCGAACTACACCATTAGCGTCTTTCAAAATCAAGTTTCTACCATTACTTAAAAGGTTCAGAACTGGAGCAACATTGTCATTCATGACTTCCTTGCCCAAGTATGGCTTAATCCCAACAAGCAGTACATTTTTTTCTAAACTTATTGAAGGTGTTTCCGGTGGCACCTGATGAGTTGGAAAAAACTTAATTTTGCGAGAATTCGCAATAGTAACTTGAGAGGAAGAATGAAACCCAATCAAGAGAAACAAACCAAAAACAAAAAAACGCTTTTTAGCCCGTAAATAGCTTTTAATCACAACAAAAGTCTCCTTCCAGAAAAAATTTAATAATTTTAGGTTGGCTTAAGTGAGCTCAAGGACGTATTCTTATAAACTAACTACGCTTTATCAATGCCAAAGCTCAAGACCCGCAAAGCTGCTGCAAAGCGGTTCAAAGCAACAGGCACTGGTAAGTTCATGAGACGTCGTGCATTTCACAATCACTTACTCGACCATAAGAGTCCTAAATTAAAAAGGCACCTTAAAACAAAAGCAGTCGTAGACGAACGTGATGCAGACAACGTAAGCCTTATGCTTCCCTATGCTTAAGACTTCTTCGGAACGTTTATTAATTCAATTTTTTGATTTCTAATTTTTAATTATGGCACGAGTTAAAAGAGGTAATGTTGCTAGAAAACGTAGAAACAAAATCCTTCGCCTAGCAAGAGGTTTCAGAGGAGGGAATGGAACTCTGTTCCGAACTGCAAACCAAAGAGTAATGAAAGCTCTATGTAATGCTTATAGAGACAGAAGAAGAAGAAAGCGTGATTTCAGAAGACTTTGGATTGCAAGAATCAATGCAGCAGCGAGATTAAATGGGCTGAGTTACAGTAAATTTATTGGTGGATTAAAGAAAGCAGATGTAAGAATCAACAGAAAAATGTTGGCTCAATTAGCTGTTACAGATCCTCAAGCATTCACAAATATTGTAGCTAATGCAAAATGATAAATGTGCTTGAGTGTTGTTTTTACCTTTTTAAACTCTACAGAAATGATTAATTAAGATAAAAGAATACAGAAGAAATTCCAAAAATCAAGAAGATGCAAATAATAAATAATTACGATACAGTCAACAAATTAGTATTTGAGTTTTAGGTTATGATTATTGATCTTCCTCAAACTTATTTAATAGGACTTTGTTTGCTATTAGTAATTATTGCTATTTTAGTAGGGAGGCAACTTTTTAAAGTAAGGAAAGATGAATTGAAGCTAATAAAATTAGAAAAAGAAGATTCAAATACAAAAGAAGATTCAGCTAAAATGTATGAGTTAGCATCTGTACAATTAAAGAAAAGATTGTATCCTCAAGCCACATCAACTTTAAAACAAGCCCTAAAGAAACTTGATGGCGAACCAAAAGAAGCTAAAGCACTTATAGAGAATGCATTAGGATTTGCACTTGCAGCTCAAAACGACTTTAAATCAGCAGTAATTCACTACAAAAAAGCATTAACAGCAAAATCTGAATATCCAGTTGCACTTAATAATCTCGGTTTCGCTTATCAACGTCTACTAAAAGAAGATGAAGCTTATAAAAATTATCAAGAGGTCTTAAAGCTAGATCCAAAAAACAAAACGGCAATCTCTCAAATCAAAAGACTTGAACGTATAATTGGGAAAAATAAAAGTCAATTATTGAATAAAAAAGGTTTCTGAATAAATCTTAATTCTTGATATTTTACCCATGCAAAAAACAAATCAATTTCTCAAAATAGGAAATAAAGAATTCAACAGTCGGCTACTTATTGGGACTGGTAAATACCCATCCTTAGAGGTAATGCAAAGAAGCCTAGTAAATACAAAATGTGAAATAGTTACTGTCGCAGTCAGAAGAATTCATGGACTAGAAAATGGACATAAAGGATTAATGGAAGCAATAAACTGGAAAAGTATATGGATGCTACCAAACACTGCAGGTTGCACAAATGCTGAAGAAGCAGTTCGAGTGGCAAGAATGGGCCGAGAATTAGCAAAGTTAGCAGGTCAGGAAAATAATAATTTTGTCAAATTAGAGGTTATTCCTGACAAAAAATATTTATTACCAGACCCAATTGGAACTTTAAAAGCAGCAGAAATATTAGTTAAAGAAGGATTTACGGTTCTACCATATATTAATTCTGATCCATTAATTGCCAAGCAACTTGAAGAAATTGGATGTGCAACTGTTATGCCTCTTGGTTCCCCCATTGGATCTGCTCAAGGCATAAAAAATGCAGCAAACATTGCCATGATTATCGAAGAATCTAATATTCCAATTATTGTTGATGCAGGTATTGGAGTTCCAAGTGAAGCAGCCCAAGCATTGGAAATGGGTGCTGATGGGGTTCTAATCAATAGCGCTATTGCTCTAGCAAAAGACCCAGAATTAATGGCTCAGGCCTTCTCAAAGGCAACTGAAGCCGGCAGAGAAGCTTTTCTATCTGGAAGGCTCCAAGAGAGCCAACTTGCTTATCCAAGTTCCCCCTCAGATGGAGTTGTTTCAAAAAATTAGAGTAATTCGTTAAAAATTAGTAACGTTATAGCCTAATAAACAAAAAAACATGGCAGTCACTAAGGAAAGTCAAGGCAGGCTTAACGTTTTTGCGGATGAACCGAGAATTGAAATCCTTACAAAAGAAAGCAGTGGCAACAAAGGTTCTTGGCTTTTTACCCTTGCTGGAGTTATCCTTGTAATTGGGCTTATCGCATATTCTTTAACAATCAAGTGAAACCCTTGTAGTAGCTTGAATAAAATGAGCATTTGCTCTTTCTTTAGGAGTTTAGAGTGAAAGTTTTCGTTCTTGGTGGTGACGGCTTCTGCGGATGGCCTTGTGCAGTCAATCTTGCTGACAAGGGTCATGATGTATTCATCGTGGATAATCTCAGTCGTCGCAAAATCGATATAGACCTTGAAGTTGAATCCTTAACTCCAATAACAAGTATTGGTGAAAGGATTAAAGCTTGGTCTGAGATAGGTGGAAGGCCTATTAAATTTATTCATTTAGACCTCGCCTCTGAATATCAAAAGCTTTTAGATCTTTTGATCGAGGAAAAGCCTGATTCAATAATTCATTTTGCTGAACAGCGAGCTGCTCCTTATTCCATGAAAAGCAGCGCAACCAAGAGATATACAGTTGATAACAATGTTAATGGCACTCATAATCTATTGGCCGCAATTGTTGAATCTCAATTAGATATTCACATTGTTCATCTTGGTACAATGGGGGTATATGGCTATGGCTCCCATAGAGGTGCAACCATTCCTGAAGGTTACTTAAAAGTGGAAGTGCCCCAACCAGATGGTAGTCGATTTGAAGAGGAGATTTTACATCCAGCCAGTCCTGGAAGCGTTTATCACATGACAAAAACGCTCGATCAATTGCTTTTTCTTTACTACAACAAAAACGATCAGATCAGAATCACTGATTTGCATCAGGGAATTGTATGGGGAACAAATACTGATGTCACAAGCCGTGACCCAAGACTGACTAATCGATTCGACTATGACGGTGATTACGGGACAGTATTAAATCGATTTTTAATGCAGGCTGCCATTGGATATCCATTAACAGTCCATGGTACAGGTGGACAAACAAGAGCTTTTATTCATATTCAAGATTCAGTAAAATGTGTTCAGCTTGCACTGGAGAACCCTCCAGAAAAAGGTGAAAGGGTGAAAATTTTCAACCAAATGACTGAAAGTCACCAAGTTGGGGAATTAGCAAAAAAAGTAGCATCTCTAACTGGAGCGAAAATTGATTATCTTCCAAATCCAAGAAACGAAGCAGTAGAAAATGATTTAATAGTTGATAATCGATGTTTTATTGAGCTGGGATTAGACCCCACCACTCTCGATAATGGACTTTTAGAAGAAGTTGTTAATGTCGCGAAAAAATTCTCTAATAGATGCGATTTAAAACGAATACCTTGTGTATCTGCATGGACATCAACCCAAGCAAAAGCAATCAATAAATCCTAAATCTAACTAATACAAAATCTTGAACAGACACGCTCAGTGAAAATAGCTTTCTTTACAGAAACTTTCCTACCAAAAGTTGATGGGATAGTAACGCGTCTAACTAAAACAATTCAAAACTTAGTTGAGTCAGGTGATGAGGTTACCATTTTTTGTCCAGAAGGCTGTCCATCAAGCTACATGGGTGCAAAAGTTATAGGTGTTCCCGCGATGCCATTACCCCTCTATCCAGAACTCAAATTAGGGTTGCCTGGTCCAGGTGTTTCAGATGAATTAGACAATTTTAAACCAGACCTCATTCATGTAGTTAATCCTGCTGTGCTTGGATTGGGTGGTATTTGGTTAGCAAAAACAAACAATATTCCACTTGTAGCCAGTTACCATACTCATTTACCTAAGTACTTAGAGCACTATGGAATGGGGATGTTAGAGCCACTTTTATGGGAATTGTTAAAAGCCGCTCATAATCAAGCAACCCTAAATCTGTGTACTTCCACTGCAATGGTGCAAGAGCTCTCAGAAAAAGGAATTCAAAATACCGCTTTATGGCAACGGGGAGTTGATACAGACATTTTTAAACCAGAACTAAGAGACGAACAAATGAGAAAGCGTCTTTTAGGAAACTTTAGTGATGAAGGATCTTTATTGATATACGTCGGTAGACTCTCAGCCGAAAAGCAAATTGAAAGAATAAGACCTGTACTTGAGGCATTGCCAAGCACTCGACTAGCTCTTGTTGGAGATGGTCCACACAGACAACAATTGGAAAAATTTTTCCAGGGAACCTCTACTACATTTGTGGGATATCTAAGTGGGAATGAATTAGCAAGTGCTTATGCATCTGGAGATGCTTTCTTATTTCCTTCAAGTACAGAAACTTTGGGGTTAGTTCTTTTAGAAGCAATGGCTGCTGGATGCCCAGTAGTAGGAGCCAATAAAGGTGGAATCCCAGATATCATTTCAGACGGGAAAAATGGATGTTTATACAATCCCGATGGAGATGATGACGGGGCTTTAAGTTTAATTGAGGCTACAAAAAAGTTATTAGGTAATGAAGTAGAACGCACTGCAATGAGAAAAGCAGCTCGTTCAGAAGCGGAAAGATGGGGTTGGGCAGGAGCTACAAAACAATTAAGACGTTATTACGAAGGTGTACTAGATCAAAAACAATCAAAATCAAAGCTTGTTGCTTAGTTTTCAAGCAGCATGAGGAGGTGGAGTTGGGGAATCAAATGATTGCAAAGGTAATACCAAAGTTGCCCATTTAGAAAGTTTGGCTGGCCTTTGTTTCTTCGGCTGACGAACCCCAAATGGGACTCGAACTACATTTGTTCCAGCAACTTGTAAAAGTTCTCCTTTATTTAAAACAGACTCAAAGCAATTAGTAAAAGAGGGCAAGGACAAGTCATCCTTTTTGTTCTTTTGATCTGGGAGATCAAAAGATGTCTTGTTGTTCATTTGGTCCCCATGTAATTTAAAGCCGCGGCAAAAATTAATAAAAAAATTGCAAAACAGCCTAATAAAACCAATAATTTGGTTTTCGCTTGAAATTTAACTAATAAAACAAGTTTTAACCAGTCTTCACAAAGAATTAATATTTTCTAAATCCTGAACAGAAGCACAACTACATATTAAATTCCTGTCTCCATATGCATTATTTATACGTGAAACTGATGGCCAAAACTTATATTTTTCTTGATCTGGCAATGGGTAAGCTGCTTCTTTACGAGAATACGGTCTATCCCAATCATCAGATGTGACTGTTTTTAAAGTATGGGGAGATTGTTTTAAAGGATTATTAACAGGATCAATCTTTCCTAATTTTATTTGTTCGATTTCTTCTCTTATTCCTATCATCGCTTCACAAAAACGATCTAGTTCAGTCAAACTTTCACTTTCTGTTGGTTCAACCATCAAAGTTCCAGCAACAGGCCAACTTATGGTTGGAGCATGAAATCCATAATCCATCAATCGCTTAGCAATATCTTCAACTTCGATTCCTAACTGACTCTTTAAAGGTCTTAAATCTAGTATGCATTCATGAGCTACTAAACCATTGGGATCCTTAAACAGGACTGGATAATGAGGATCAAGTCTTTTTGCCACATAATTAGCAGAGAGGATTGCGATTGAACTTGCTTTGCGTAACCCATCTCTACCCATCATCCGAATGTACATCCAACTGATAGGCAATATTCCGGCACTACCAAACGGAGCGGCTGAGACTGCTGAAATAGCCTTTTCTCCTCCACACTTAACAATTGAATGTCCAGGGAGATAAGGAACCAAATGACTTGCCACAGCTATAGGACCCACTCCTGGGCCTCCTCCTCCATGAGGAATAGAAAAAGTTTTATGAAGATTTAAATGGCACACATCTATGCCGTAAGATCCAGGCCTGCAAATACCTACTTGAGCATTCAGATTGGCACCATCCAAATAGACTTGACCTCCCTCTTGATGAATGATTTGGCACATTTCACGAATATTTGGTTCAAATACTCCATGAGTTGAAGGATATGTAACCATCAAAGCAGCTAAATGATTTGAATGAATCTTTGCTTTATTTCTTAGATCTTCTAAATCAACATTACCGTACTCGTCACATTCAACAGAAACAACTTTAAAGCCAGACATGACTGCGCTAGCTGGATTAGTACCATGTGCACTTGTTGGGATCAAGCAAATATTTCTATGCACCTCTCCAAGAGACTGATGCCAAGAACGTATGACAAGCAAACCAGCAAATTCTCCTTGAGAACCTGCATTGGGCTGAAGCGAAACTCCCTGAAAGCCAGTTAAAGCAGATAGCCAATCTTCAAGGTCATTAATTATCTCCTGGAAACCCATTAATTGACCTTGAGGAGCAAAAGGATGAATAGAAGCGAACTCGTTCCATTCAATGGGTAAAAGTTCAGCCGCTGCATTCAATTTCATTGTGCAACTTCCAAGAGGAATCATTCCTTGAACCAAAGAAAAATCTTTCGATACTAAAAAATGTATATATCTCATTAAATCAGTCTCGCTTTGGTATTTATTAAATACCGGTTGTTGAAGCCAGGGTTTTTCGCGAAGTGGAATATCAATTAAAAGTTCATTTTCATTAATTAATATAGATAAATCATTGATATTTTTACCTTTAGCCTTTGCAAGTATTTGATGTAATGTATCAATTTCTTCATCACACGTTAATTCATCAAAAGTCACACCAAAGCCTTTAGCATTTATAACATCTGACCCGATTGGAAGCACTCTAAGATTGTATCCTTCTTCGGAAGCCAACTGAAGAACCGTTGATGCTTCCGGACAGTAAATATCTATACTATCAAACCTTGAATATCTATCTAAGGGATATTCAAGATTGCTTATTATAGATTCAAAATATGATCTATAGATAACAATCTTTTTTGCTATTTGTTCAAGACCATTTGGACCATGATGTACTGCATAAAAAGAAGAAAGAACAGCCAATAAAACTTGAGCAGTACAAATGTTACTAGTCGCTTTATCTCTTCGAATATGTTGCTCTCTCGTTTGAAGGGCAAGCCTCAAAGCTTCATTGCCTTCTGAGTCAACTGACTGGCCAACTATTCTTCCTGGTATTTGCCTTTTATATATTTCTTTCGTTGCAAAAAAAGCTGCATGTGGTCCACCAAATGCAATAGGAACTCCGAATCTTTGCGCACTTCCAACGACTATGTCAGCACCGAACTCTCCCATGGGTTTAATCAAAACTTGAGCCAAAGGATCGATTGCAATAGTTGCAATTGCGCCACATTCATGTACCTGATTAATTATTGAAGTTGGATCCCAAATCCGACCATTTTTGCCAGGTAATTGAATAAGTATTCCGAAGACATTATTGTCTATCTCAAAGTTGTTGTTATCAAATACCTCCAATCGAATTCCTAGTGGTTCACAACGAGTTTTTAATACATCAAAAGTTTGAGGCAAAACTTCTTGATCTACTAAAAATTTATTGGCTTTTTTGTTTTTCCTAACAGCCAAACTCAAACTTATTGCCTCAGCTGCTGCAGTTGATTCATCAAGCAAAGACGCGTTTGATATGGGCAGACCTGTTAATTCACTTATTAAAGTCTGAAAATTAAATAAAGCCTCTAATCTGCCTTGCGATATTTCTGCTTGATATGGAGTATAAGCCGTATACCAATTTGGATTTTCCAGAACATTTCTTTGTACTACTGGAGGTATGACTGTTGAGTGATAACCAAGGCCAATTAAAGAGCGATATTCAACATTTTTCTTAGCAATTATATTAATTTCTTTTAACGCTTCATTTTGATCACAGCCATCTGGAATAGAGGCATCTTTAATTTCTGAATCAAAGATTTCACTGGGGATTACAGAAGATATGAACTCTTCCGAAGTTTGAAAACCAAGTTTTTGAAGCATTAAAGCTTCATCTTCAATAGTGGGACCTATATGGCGAGACTTAAAAGTTGGATCCTTTAATTCTGCTTTTGACATGAGCTTGTTCTCAAGCACAAGCAAGTTAAATTGTTGTAAAGAAGGTTAGTGTAGACAAAAATTTCCCAATTTGTTGTAAGAAAAATTATTCAGTAAAATTTTATTCACCAATTTTCTTAGCATAACTTTCTGAATCCATAAGCTCTTTTAATTGATCAGGGTTATCAGGACGAATGATTAATAACCAACCCTCGCCATGAGGGTCATTCTGAAGTTCCTCTGGACTTGCCAAAACAGAATTGTTTCTGTGAACAATTTCCCCACTTACTGGAGCATACATATCTTCAACAGCTTTTACAGATTCAACTGAGCCAAAGCTTTCTCCTTTGGCTATTGCAGTACCTTCTTCTGGTAGATCAACAAAAACGATATCTCCTAACTGATCTACAGCAAATTCACTGATACCAATTCGAACTAAATCATCATCAGCAAAAGCGTATTCATGACTGTCAGCAAAACGAAAATGATTTGGGAAGGAAAAAGCCATTTGCGTCAAAACGTAAAACGCTTAATCATTCTGGGGCAATTTGATCAATCCTGCCTGAAATAAATTGGATAGTGCATGAATCAAAGCAATTTTGACATGTGAGCGATGAGATCCTCCTTGAATAAAAAGATCAAATGGAGGTTTCATAGGAGCATCCGCAGAAAATTCACTGGTACTACCATCTATAAAAGTTCCTCCAGCCATGACTAAGTTATTTTCATATCCTGGCATTGGGGCAGGTACAGGGTCGAGAAAAGATCCAATAGGTGACTTTTCCTGAAAAGACCTACAAATAATTTGTAGTATTTTTGGGTCGCCTATTCTGACTATTTGAATCAAATCAGTTCGAATAGAACCTGAGGTAGGCAACACTTGAAAGCCCAATTCGCTAAATGTAGTGGCAATAATTTCAGCACCAATTAAAGCCTCTGCAACCATTTGAGGTGCGAGAAAAAGTCCTTGTAAAATAGTTCTATTTAAGTCAAAAGTAACACCACCCTCAGATCCAATACCTGGAGCAGTCAGGCGGCAACATGCTTTATCAACCAAATCAGTTTTTCCCGCAATATATCCACCAGTAGGAACAATAGTTCCACCTAAATTTTTAATTAAAGAACCTGCAATCAAATCTGCCCCTACTGACGTTGGTTCTTTATTTTCAACGAATTCTCCATAGCAATTATCAACAAAGCAAATACAATTAGGTTGCATCTTATGACATAAGTAACAAATTTCCTTGATCACTTCAATACTCAAAGATGGACGCCATGTATAACCACAACTACGTTGTATAAAAATTAATTTTCTAGGTTTTTTTAAAGCTTTTTCTAAAGCTAGAAAATCTATATTTCCATCATTTTTTAAAGAAATTTCTTCATAGTTAATACCAAAATCAATCAAAGATCCTTGACCGTTCCCCCTTAATCCAATTACTTCTTCAAGTGATTCATAAGGCCTCCCGGTAACAGATAATAAAGCATCTCCTGGTCTTAAAACACCAAACAAACATGACGTAATAGCATGGGTACCGCTTACGAACTGAAGTCTTACTGCTGCTTTTTCACAATCTAAAACATCTGCAAAAATTTTATCAATGATATCTCTCCCTAAATCTCCATGTCCATATCCTGTTATAGAGGCAAAATGTTGTACATTTAAATGAGAATCAGAAAAAGCCTTTAATACTTTTTCTAATTTAAATGTTATGCTATCAGTCTTTTCATTAATAGATAAATATAATTTTTTTTCTATATTTTCAATAAAATTTTTAGCAGAATTTTTGAACATATTGTCTTTTATATAGCTTAAAAAGTTTTCGGAAGTTAATCTGAAAAAATAATTTCTAATTTTTCTTGATCCTTAAGCAGTAAACCTCTTTGACGTAGATTTTCCAAAAAGTCATCAGCACCTTGCAAATTATTTGTGTTTAACAATTTATTCGTTTCATGTAAATCTAACAATTCACCATCAAGTTCTTCAGCGGTGTAATCTTTTAAACCAGCCATAACTGCTTCAAATCTTTCTCTTCGTTGTTTTTTACTTACTGGATATGCAGACATAACTTGTTGTCTACAGATTCTCCAAGATCTACCTTTACACAAATAATCAGCCAAAGCAGCACTAAGCACAGGAGCCTCAGCTTCCTCAATAAACCAATCAAAAGATGAAGGTAAAGAAGCTAAACCAACAAAAATCTCAAAAAAGTCCCCAGCAGAAAGTGGGTGACCATTATTGCCCTCAACAGCAATAGCCGACTCTTGAAGTGATTTATACAGCTCAGGATGAACGCTTGATATTTGATTTTCTATGTTTTCTAACCCGCGAAAAAGTACTTGATTTACTTTACCCAATGCAAAAAATACTTCAGGGCTTGGCGATACAAGTTTTCCATTTCTTAAATTTGAAATCTGAGAACTGTGAACCCTGCCTAAATCCAAGCATTCAGCCAAAGCAGGCAAAACTTTATGAGACCAGCCATTACGCTCATGCCAGACATGGACAAGATGAGCCATCGCCCTTCTACCTGCATTCAATTGCTCCCGAAAACTAGAAGAGGCCACAAATCACATTCAAGATTAACCACAAGACCTGATTAGGATCCTTATCGTATATTATATACACTAAGTAGACGGATCACTAATGGTTTCAAGTTTAATCGAGGCTTCGGCTCCATTAAAAAAACCAGTTGCTGCTGAAAAAGCAATGGCTGCATCCAAAAAGCTCCAAGGACATGTACCCAGACGTATTCAGAACCAAAGATCCAGGAGGAGATGGGGAACAGTCATATTTATGTTGACAATCCACGCTCTAACAATATTTACTTTACAACCTCAATTCTGGAGCTGGCTAGCATTCTCTGGATTTATTTTCTTGTATTGGGTAACTGCTTGCTTGGGAGTAACTACAGGATATCATCGCCTTCTATCACATCGCTCTTTTCAAGTTCCAAAATGGCTTGAAAGATTTTTTGCAACTTGTGGAGCATTAAGTTGCCAACATGGACCAATTGATTGGGTTGGTCTTCATAGGCATCATCACACTTTTTCCGATACTGAAGCTGATCATCATGACAGCAACAAAGGATTTTGGTGGAGTCATATGGGATGGATGTTTGAAGATGTTCCTGCCATGAAAGCCGTTCCGAGACTTTCTGGAGATTTAATCAAAGATCCTTACTACCGTTTCTTAAATAAAAATTTTTTACTTTTGCAAATACCTTTAGGGGCAACGCTTTATTTAATTGGCCAATCAGCTGGTGTTGGTGGATGGTCAATGGTCCTATGGGGGATTCCTCTAAGACTTGTTTTTGTTTATCACATAACTTGGCTTGTTAACTCAGCCACTCATTGCTGGGGTACTACTGCATATGAGAGTGGAGATAATTCAAAAAACAACAAGTGGGTAGCCGCGCTGACATTTGGTGAAGGTTGGCATAATAATCATCATGCTTTTCCTAATTCTGCAAAGCACGGCCTTCAAAGAAAGCAAATAGACCTAACTTGGCAACACATACGTTTTTTGAAAGCAATTGGGTTAGCTAAAAAAATAAGACTCCCTATCGCATCGTAATATTATCAACATGACTCAAAGTATTAATTCATTTTCAATCCATGGCTAAGAGAGTTCAAGTTGTACTAAATGAAGACATAAAAAGTCTTGGCAAAGATGGTGACCTAGTTGAGGTTGCTCCTGGTTTTGCAAGAAACTTTTTATTACCTAACAAGAAAGCTTTACCTGTAACGCCAACTGTTCTTAAACAAGTTGAACATAGAAGAGCAAAACAAGCCGAAAAAGAAGCTGCTAAAAAGCAAGAAGCAATTGATTTTCAAACAGCTCTTACGACAATTGGAAGGTTTACTGTGAAAAAACAAGTAGGAGAGGATGGAGTCTTATTTGGAACGGTAACAAATGGTGATGTAGCAGAGGCTGTAAAAGAAGCAACTAAAAAGGAAATAGATCGTAGAGACATATCCGTCCCAGAGATACACGGTGTTGGCAAGTATAAAGTACAAATTAAGCTTCACAACGAAGTGAATGCTGAAATAAACCTTGAAGTTACTAGTTACTAATAGTTGCATCTTTGGCTGAACAGGCCAAAGTAGGTGTCCTTGTCCAACAAGCAATAAATGATAAGCACCCCCTCTTCAAACAACGGGGATTTTTCAAAACAAAATAGAGATTTTGGAGCTTTTAATAATTCCAAGATTGATAAGCCTCGTTTTGAAGCTCAACCTGATCAGATACCACCACAAAATTTAGAAGCAGAGGAATCTGTTCTTGGAGGAATTTTACTGGATCCTGATGCAATAGGACGAATTGCTGATTTGCTGCAAGCAGAAGCTTTTTACATATCTGCTCATCGAGAAATATATAGAACCGCACTAATGCTTCATAGCCAAGGAAAGCCTACAGATTTAACAGCTATGAGTGCTTGGCTAGCCGATACAAATTCTTTAGAGAAAGTTGGAGGAAATAATCGATTAGTTGAACTAGTTGAGAGGGTTACATCTACAGCCTCAATCGAACAAGTTGCTAAATTAATTAGCGATAAATTTCTGCGCAGACAACTCATAAAATCTGGGAATGATGTGATCAAATTAGGTTTTGATCAAAGCCTCCCAATGGAAGAGGCCATTGATCAAGCTGAGCAGAAAATCTTTGCTATTAGCCAAGAACAACCATCAAAAGGTTTAACACCTACTGCAGAAATCCTGACAAGTACTTTCAATGAAATAGAAAGTAGATCGCTTGGCACATCAGTAGCAGGAATACCAGTTAATTTTTACGATCTAGATGCAATGACCCAAGGACTTCAAAGGAGCGATCTAATAATCGTTGCAGGACGACCAGCAATGGGAAAAACTTCAATTGTTTTGAATTTGGCTAAAAACGTAGCTCAACTTCATGATCTACCTGTTTGTGTATTCAGTCTTGAGATGAGTAAAGAGCAACTGACTTACAGACTGCTTTCAAGCGAGGTAGGTATTGAAAGCAGCAGATTAAGGACAGGTCGTTTGCAACAAGATGAATGGCCATTACTTGGTCAAGGTATTAACACCCTTGGTCAATTACCAATATTCATTGACGATAAACCAAATTCAAGTGTTCTTGAAATGAGGTCATTATGTCGTCGCCTAATCGCTGAGCAAGGCAAAGAGTTAGGACTAATTGTGATTGATTATCTACAACTAATGGAAGGCACATCGCCAGATAATCGAGTTCAAGAAATCTCAAGGATCACTCGAGGTCTTAAAGGCATGGCAAGAGAACTGAAAGTTCCTGTTATCGCTTTATCTCAATTAAGTAGAGGAGTTGAATCAAGAACAAATAAAAGACCAATGCTTAGTGATCTTCGTGAATCAGGTTCTATTGAACAAGATGCGGACTTGGTCCTAATGATTTATAGGGATGAGTATTACAATCCAGAAACTACTGATAAAGGAATTACAGAAGTTATCGTGACAAAACATCGAAATGGGCCTGTTGGAACAGTTAAATTACTCTTTGAGCCCCAATTTACTAGATTTAGAAACCTTGCGGCTTAATTTTTCGAAAATTAAATTCCTGATGCTTAATTGATGGTTACTAAACAATCCTCAAATGAAAGTTTTGATGTAATTGTTGTTGGAGGTGGTCATGCAGGCTGCGAAGCTGCCCTGACTACTTCCAGATTAGGATTGAATACAGCTTTATTTACACTAAATCTAGATCGAATCGCATGGCAACCATGTAATCCTGCCGTAGGGGGACCAGCTAAAAGTCAATTAGTTCATGAAGTTGATGCGCTAGGAGGAATAATCGGAAAATTAGCCGATTTAACAGCTCTTCAAAAAAGAGTCCTGAACGCAAGCAGAGGTCCAGCAGTTAGAGCATTAAGAGCACAAACAGACAAGAGATTATATGCAAATGAAATGTTGAAAATTCTTCAAAACACCCCAAACCTAAAGATTAGAGAAGCAATGGTGACTGGGCTAGAAATTGAACATTATCCCAAGAAGATTGAAGACCATAAACCAGACATTCAAGAGAGAATTGGATTTATAAAGGGAGTTAAAACCTATTTCGGAAGCATTTTTCATGCAAAAGCCGTTGTACTTACAACAGGAACATTTTTAGGAGGCAGAATTTGGATTGGCAATCAATCCATGAGTGCAGGTCGAGCAGGAGAGCAAGCCTCTGAGGGGTTAACTGAAGAATTACGAAAGTTAGGCTTTACTACTGATCGTTTAAAAACAGGAACACCTGCTCGAATCGACAGAAGAAGTATTGATCTGGATTCTCTTGATGAGCAATTAAGCGATGCTTCAGACAAATTCTTTTCTTTTGATCCTCTTTCCTGGGAAAGTGGAGAGCAAATGAGTTGCCATATAACTCGAACAACAAAAGAAACACACCAACTTATTAAAAATAATCTTCATTTAACACCTATTTATGGAGGTTTTATTGATAGTAAAGGCCCAAGATATTGCCCTTCCATTGAAGACAAGATTGTACGTTTTGCTGACAAAGATTCTCACCAAATTTTCCTAGAGCCAGAAGGTCGAGATACTCCAGAAATATATGTACAAGGTTTCTCAACTGGACTGCCAGAAAACTTGCAATTAGAGCTTTTAAGGACTCTGCCAGGCTTACAAAACTGTGTAATGCTTAGACCTGCTTATGCAGTAGAGTATGACTATATTCCAGCCACACAATTAGAGGGAACACTAGAAACAAAAAGAGTAAGTGGTTTATTCAGTGCAGGTCAACTAAATGGAACAACCGGGTATGAAGAAGCTGCTGCACAAGGTTTAGTGGCAGGTTTAAATGCTGCAAGATTAGTAAACGATAAAGAAGGAATTATTTTTGAAAGAGAAAGTAGTTATATAGGAACTATGATTGATGATTTAGTTACAAAAGATTTAAAAGAACCATATCGGGTATTAACTAGTAGAAGTGAATATCGATTAATCCTAAGGGGTGATAATGCAGATAGGCGACTAACGCCCTTAGGTTACAAATTAGGATTAATTGATGAAAGAAGATGGAAGATATTTCATGCTAAGCAGAAGTTGATCGATCAAGAGAAAGAAAGATTAGAAAAAGAACGAATTAAAGAAAGCGATGCATGTGCAAAGGAAATATATTCCTCAACTGGAACACCTATCAAAGGTTCAATAACGCTAGCAAATTTCCTTAGAAGAACAAATATTCACTATAAAGACTTGATTAATTATCATTTGGCCTCCGAAAGTATTCCTTTAGATGTTGAAGAAGGAGTTGAAATAGATATCAAGTATACCGGTTATTTAGAACGACAAAAAGCTCAAATAAACCAATTAAAACAACAAAGTAAAAAATTATTACCAAAAAATCTTAACTACAATAATATAAAAACCCTTTCGAAAGAAGCAAGAGAAAAATTAACAATTTCTCAGCCGAAAAGCCTTGGGCATGCAGCTCAACTCCCTGGCGTGAGCAAAGCTGACCTTACTGCACTTCTTGTATGGTTGAGAATAGAGCAAATGAAAAAAACTGAGAGAAAAGATCAACTTAAAATAACAAGCTGATAAAAGTGAATTCAGACCAATCTCAATTACCTTCCCCTGAAGTAATTTGGAAAGCCTCAAAAGAAAGTGTTCTTTCAGGAAAAGGTAACTACAAACTATCTGGAGCATGGCAGCTAATGCTACTTGGTGATGGCAGCCCAACCAGGCATCTGAAGCTTTTAACAGGACATGAGGTTGCCATAAAGGTCATATCTATGGCTATGGAAAATAATAATCAAAATGGAGTTCCAGAAGAAGTTAATGAGCTTGAGCCACCTTTAATAAGAAGACAAGTTTGGCTTACATGTGGAGATTTAACCCTGGCATGGGCTGAAAGCTGGTGGAATTATCAAGAGGCAGAAAAACATCTACAAAATAAGGATCAACCAATATGGAAAAGCTTGACCCAAGGACGCTCAGAACTTTTTAGAGAAGTAGATGGATTGGGATTAGTTAATGCGAAGTGGCTGAAAGTGGAATTTAATGAAGATGGTCCTTTTTGGAGCCGACATTATCGATTTTTTCGTCAACAAAAAGAATTAACTGTAATCAGAGAAGTGTTCAGCCCAAAGCTAGAAAAGTGGTTAGGACCAATACCAAGAAAGGCTTTTTAAAAACAACTAATATTTTTTTCGATTAGATCTTGGTATATTTTTTCTTCTTTGAGGAGTTCGTTCGTTTAGAGAAAAATCTTCTATTTCAGGATCATTTTGCTTAATTAAATTATCTTTTCTTTCCCACTTATTTAATTTAAAAGATTGATCATCTGGCCATTCTTCCAGTTCGTCTGGATTGTTTCTCCTTCCTTCAATCTGAGGCGGTAAAGCTTTAGGAGCTCTTAAGGAAATAGCACTTAAGGGTCTTTTTATATCGTTTGTATTTTCTTGAAAAGATTGATCATCCAACTCCTCAACATCGAACCAATCATCATCATCTTCAAAAAACCAATCAATTTTCTCTTCCATCCAACGACCAACTTTTTCAAAATTTGCTGAGGTCTCTTTATCCTGCCATCCTCTCCTTCTTTGACCAGGGCGATTGCCTGCAACTCCATCTACCACCTGTTTCCCTGTTTGTATCCATTGATCCATTCTGCGATCAAGGGGTGCCCGAGATCGCTGGCGAATTTGATAACGATTTTTATATGATTTCATTTTCTAAATTTAACGCTTTTAAACCAACTAGTGAAACAACGTAATGATGAAATTTTTCCAAAATTCCCAAAAAAGCTAATTAAAAATATTTATGAACTTCTAGAAAAAGGCTGAAATTCAAGTACACATTTTTGATCCCACCGACCTTCAAAATAACTATTGCAACAGCTCCGACAAGCAGCCCCTTTAACAATACGACGATAACTAAAACTTCTTTTACATGAAGGGCAAGTTGCCAACCATTTAGGGATTTTTTTAGAAACTGGGAAAGAATGACGAACTGTTACCTGGAAATCATGTTGAAGAGAATTGACCTCGGCCATACGTTGATGAAAATTTGGCCCATGTGCCTCTTCAACTTTTAGGACAAGATCTATCCATGCATGAATCATTTCATGGCATAAGGTACTCATCAATGCGTTCCTTGGGAGATTCTCTAATACTGGTCTAGATAAAATTATTTCACTAGATTTCATTCCGAAAAAATTCGTTTGTCGTTTATACATCCCAGCCGTAGTACGCATACGGCCATCACTCCAACGCACAGAGACTCGAGGAACTCCATTCTCAAGCAGAGAGTTCTCAAAAAATTGCCTGTTTAATTTAAGAAACAATGGTAAAACAGGTATTAAAGACATTGATCCAGAGAACTCATTAGCTTTATTATTCCGATAACATTCTGTCTGACTATCAATAACAAACAAGCTAATCTCATGGCTAATAAGTCAGAATCCTTAACTAAACGGAATTAAAAAAATGGATGGTGCTCTTGTCAAAGCAATTGGATTAAAAGCTCTCTTGGTTGGAGTTGGTGCACTTCTCCTTTTTTGGACTTTTAACGCAATTAAACTCGTAATAAGTGCGAGAGGCATTAATCCTCTTGTAAAAAAGTTTTTTGATCAAATTGCAGCTGGCCGAATAGATGGAGCTTATAGACTTACTACAAAAGCTTATAAAACACATGTCAATAGACAAGACTTCATCAAATTTTTGGGTAGCTTGCAATTAAATCGTTATAGAAACTTGAAGTCAGGACGCCCAAGGATAGAAGGCAATCAAATAATGCTCACACTAAGTTTGAAATCTGAAGATAAAAAAAATGAAATGCCGCTGGACTTCACTTTTATTAAAATCAACGAAAATTGGCAAATAGATCGTATTGCCAAGGCCAATACATAATGACGCAAATGTGATAAGTGAATTCAAACTTGAATCAACATTCTGAACGTGCCAAGGAGCTTAGAGCTTTACTCAACAAAGCAAATTACTCTTATTATGTATTAGATAAACCAGAGATAGATGATGCTGTTTATGATCAACTTTACCGAGAATTAATTGAAATTGAAAATATCCACCCATCATTAATTACTAATGATAGTCCTTCCCAGAGATTAGGAGGCGTTCCTTCTCAAGGTTTCAAAAATGTTGAGCATAATATTCCTCTTTTAAGCCTAGATAATGCTTTCAATATAAATGAATTAGAAGCATGGTACTCAAGAATCAAAAAATTAATAAGTTCTCAAAATAAAAATACTAAAGACTTTGATAATCCAGAACTAATATGTGAATTAAAAATTGATGGAAATGCTATTTCAATTAGATATGAAAATGGAATTCTAACTAAAGCAGCTACTCGTGGAGATGGAAAAAATGGAGAAGATATCACTACTAATATTAGAACAATTTCTACAATTCCATTAAGTTTAATATTAGAAAATCCACCTACTTGGATTGAAATTAGAGGCGAAGCTTTCATGCCCAATAATATATTTAAAAAACTCAACATTGAGAGAAAAAATACTGATCAAGCACTCTTCGCCAATCCTAGAAACTCTTGTGCAGGAACATTAAGACAATTAGATCCCAAAATAGTTGCATCTAGAAAACTTGACTTCTTCGCATATAGTCTTTATTTACCAGACAATTGGGAACCTACTGATAGCAATTTAAAAAAACCAAAGTCTCAATCTGAATCACTTGAGTTTTTAAAAAATATTGGTTTTAAAGTTAACCCTAAATATGAAGCAAAAAAAACCTTATTTGAAGCGAACAGCTATTACAAGTATTGGGAAATTGAAAAAGATTCTTTAGCATATGCAACTGATGGAATAGTAGTAAAAATAGATAATTTTGAAATACAAAATGTCTTAGGTGCAACGAATAAAGCCCCAAGATGGGCCATTGCTGTGAAATATCCAGCAGAAGAGAAAGCGACTAAATTAAAAAAACTAATTTTCCAAGTAGGACGCTCTGGTGCTATTACTCCTGTAGCAGAGTTTGAATCGATAGAGCTTGCAGGAACATCTGTGAATCGTGCAACTCTTCATAATGCAAAAAGACTTTCCTCTTTAGATCTTCATTACGAAGACACAATTATTGTTCGAAAAGCTGGAGAAATTATTCCTGAGGTTATTAAAGTTATCAAAGAATTTAGAACAATTGATTCAAAATTAGTAGAATTTCCTAAAAAATGCCCAGCATGTAATTCCAAGTTAATTCAAGAAGAAAACGAAGCAATAACGAAATGTATTAATTCAAAATGCCCAGCAAAATTAAAAGGTCTTTTACGTCACTGGGTTAGTAAAGGATCCATGAACATAGATGGATTAGGTGAAAAAATTATTAATCAATTAGTAAATGAAGGATATGTGAAGTCAATCGCAGATTTATACAAACTTGAAATTGATTCGCTTTTAGAACTTGAAAGGTTTGGTGAAAAATCTGCAAATAATTTACTCATAGAAATTAACGAGTCAAAAAACAAAAATTGGCACAAACAGCTCTACGGTTTAGGGATACCTCACATAGGAGAAGCAAATGCTAAATCTCTTTCAAAAAACTTTCATAGCATTGAAGAACTTATTACTGTTGCTAAGGAGTCACCTAAAAATATATCCAATATTTATGGATTTGGAAATGAAATGAAAGATGCAATAATTAAATGGTTTGATGATTCTAATAATCAAATATTAATTAAAGAATTAAAAGCTATCGGATTCTCTCTAAAAGAGAGTTTAGATTCAAGCTACAACTCAAATAAATCGAATATTTTTGATGGTAAAGTTTTTGTCTTAACAGGAACTTTGGATTCGCTTACAAGAGATAAGGCAAAAGAATTGATAGAGAGTGCTGGAGGGAAAGTCAGCTCTTCAATTAGTAAAAAAACTGATTTTCTACTATCAGGAGAAAAAGCGGGTAGTAAATTAAAAAAAGCACAAGAACTCGGAGTAAAAATAATTAGCGAAAATGAATTTAAGCTATTATTGTGAAAATAATTAGAATTTAACAATGGATAAAAATCAAATCTTTGCTTTAATTAAAACAGAATGTGGACGCGCAAAATATGAGATACTGGCTTCTAAAAAAGGTATATTTAATCGGATAAGACTTTATTGGTTTATCGTATTTGCAGCGATTGAAGATTGGAATTTAAAAGCTGATGATTAATCTAGTTTTTGAGAATCCTGATTTAGTTTTCTTGTTGAACGTAAAACTAAAATAACAACTAAAATAGTCGATAAAATACTAATTAAGCTCCAAATAAATGAACTAGTATCAGATCTTCCTGAGAGTACTTCACCAAAACTTGAAACTTTGAGTGCTAAAGAACCTAAGCTACAATATAAAATTGTACCTGGTAATATACCAATCATTCCAAGAGTAAAATCACGAACTTTTACCTCACTCAAGCCATATGTAAAATTAAGTAAGCCAAATGGAAAAAGAGGAGAAAGTCTTGTGAGAAGAATAACTTTTAGACCCTCTCTTTTAACAGCTTTCTCCATTATTTGAACTTTTGGAAAATTGGAGACCTTTTTTTGAGCCCATTCTTTTAAAAAAGTTCTCCCTAAATAAAAAGTTAGATGAGCTCCAAGAAAAGCACCTACAAACACAACCGAACTTCCAAGCCAGGTGCCATACAGAAAGCCAGACAACATGGAAAGCCATGAGCCTGGCAACAAAAAAGACACCCAAAAAACATACACCAAAGCAAAACACAAAATTCCAAAAGGGCTACTTAAAAAAGGAATGAAATTATTAACAAGAGCCTCTAAGTTGTTAGACATAGTTTAAGAGTTCAGTCCAATCCCATTAAACGCTCTTTGACAAGGCGAACTTGAGCTTCTGACTCCGTTAAATTTGCTCTGCATTCCTCAACAACCTCTTTGGGAGCTTTATCAATAAAATTCTTATTTGCTAGACGTCCAGAGAGAGTTTCTATTTCCTTTTGTGCTTTATTTAAATCTTTTTCAAGCCTTGATCGTAAAGAAGCTATGTCTATCAATCCTTCAATAGGAAGAACCACCTCTAGCTCGCCACTTACGCCGGCTAAAGCTTTCATAGAAGGTAATGATTTTGCTTGCTCTGGAGATAATATTTGGACTTCCTTAGCCTTAGTCAAAGCAGCAATATCATTGGTTGATGTTTTTAGGGTGTTTTGCAAGACTTCCTTGCCAGAGACCAACATAACAGGAACTTTTTGAGAGGGTTTCAACCCAGCAACTGCTCGTAGATTGCGAATTAATCTGATAGATGCAAATAAATCAGTGAAAGAACTCTCTAAATCAATATTCAAGTCGTGTTCATTTGATTTTGGCCAAGGCTGCAAAGCTAGAAATTGATCTTCAGCTAAACCTGTTAATCCATGCCAAAGCTCCTCTGTTAAATGGGGCATTAAAGGATGAAGCATAATCAAAAGATCACTTAAAACTTTGTATAAAATACTTTTCGCAATTTTTTGATCTAATAATTCAGCAGGAGACAAATTTTTTGAAGTATTCAGTCGACGTTTAATTAATTCTAAATACCAATCACAAAAATCATTCCAAGCAAACTCATATAATCCCTTAGCAGCCTCTCCTAAAGCATAATTTTCATATCGATTAGCAGTCTCGCGATTGACTCGAGCAAGCCTTGATAAAATCCACTTATCTGATAATTGCAACTGAAAAGAATCATATTTCTCCAAATTTTCAAAATCTTGATCCTCAAGATTGATAAGAGCAAATCTAGTTGCATTCCAAAGCTTGTTAGCAAAATTTCGAGAGGCCTCAACCGTTGCTGAAGTTTGATTTTTACGATCAAAATCAAGACGTATATCTTGTCCCGCACCTGCAACTTCACGAACAAGAGCAAACCTCAAAGCATCTGTCCCATATCTTTCTATTAGTAATAAAGGATCAATACCATTTCCTGCACTTTTACTCATCTTTCGATTCTGCTCATCTCTAACAAGTCCATGAATATAAACGTCAGAAAATGGCATCTTCTCCGTAAAGACTCCAGCCATCATTGTCATTCTTGCTACCCAAAAGAAAATAATGTCAAAGCCAGTAACTAGAGTATTTGTGGGATACCAGCGTTGAAAATCAGGATGTGTTTCATCAGGCCAACCTAATGTAGAAAAAGGCCATAAACCGCTGGAAAACCATGTATCTAGAACATCTTCATCTTGCTCAATTTTGACTGAATCTCCATATTTTTCTCGTGCTAATTTCTTCGCTTCATCTTCTGTCCGAGCAACAATGTACGGTGTTTCATTAACAACTTTATTATCTGTTTGACTAATTACAAACCAAGCCGGAATACGATGTCCCCACCACAATTGTCTACTAATACACCAATCTCTTATATCAGTTAACCAATCGCGATAAACTTTAGACCATCTATTAGGAATAAATTTAGGTTGCCCTTTATCAAAAAATTCAGAACAACTAGTTGCAAGAGTATCCATTTTGACAAACCACTGGGTAGAAAGAAGTGGCTCTACTGGTACTTTCCCCCTATCAGAGAAAGGAACACTATGTTTATAAGCTTCAATCTTTGTTAAAAGACCAATTTCCTTTAAAGAATTAATAACAGCTTTACGAGCCTCAAAACGATCAAGGCCTTCAAATTGACCTGCGTTATGATTCATAGTTCCTTTTTTAGTCATGACTGTGATTTGAGGTAAGTCATGTCTTTGGCCTATCTCAAAATCATTAGGATCATGAGCAGGAGTAACTTTGACACATCCAGTTCCGAAATCTTTATCTACATGAGGGTCTCCAATAACTGGAATAGTTCTACCAACTAGAGGCAAAGTAACTTTCTCCCCTATGAGATCTTTATATCTTTCATCTGATGGGTTCACTGCAACTGCGACATCACCAAGCATCGTCTCAGGACGTGTAGTCGCTACTTCTAAATAACTAATTTTTCTTGCACTTGATATAGATGTTGTGTTTAACGGATATCGAAAATGCCATAGATGTCCGTCTACTTCTTTCATTTCAACTTCTAAATCACTCACAGCCGAACCTGAGGCAGGGCACCAATTCACTAAATATTCTCCTCTATATATCAATCCCTTCTCATATAAACGAACAAATGCTTCGGAAACAGCTTTACTCAAGCCCTGATCCAATGTAAATCTCTCTCTACTCCAGTCTACGGAATATCCCAAACGCTTTAATTGATCAACAATTCTTCCACCACTTTTTTCTTTCCACCCCCAAGCTTTTTCCAAAAAGGACGCTCTACCAAGATCACGACGATTTATACCTTTTTCCTTAAGTTGTCTCTCAAGAATAGTTTGAACTGCAATTGAAGCATGGTCTGTTCCTGGAAGACAAAGAACATTATTTCCTTTTAATCTCTTGTACCTGACAACTGTATCGATCAAAGCAGTATTAAATGCATGCCCCATATGCAGACTCCCTGTGACATTTGGAGGAGGGATAACTACGCAGAATGGATCTCCAGAGGCTGCTGGATCAGCTTTAAAAGCTCCTTTTTCTTCCCAAGCTTTCTGCCAGCGATTTTCAGTGCCAGCTGGATCATATGTTTTAGAAAGCCCTAAGGCTTCAGATAATTTTGTCGTTTTTGCCCGCTCGATCACAGAAAAAAAATGTGTTTAATTTAATTTACTCATTCCCGAGAAAAGTTTTACATCATTCTTGCTTTTCCTAAATTCAAATGTCACTTTTCACATTCCAAGGAATCGAAACAATTGAATCATGCTTTTCCCATTTAGTCGAAGATAGAGAAACCTTTTCACTTAAACCAATCGTTTTTAAGGCTTGAATTATATCAATATCATTAATCTTCTTATCTACGGCTATTGGCATTATCAAAACTTGCGCTTCTGCAGGATCAGCCATCACATGTATTGATAAATCTTCTAAAACTCGTTCAAAAAATATTTTTCTCATTCGACTTGTTAAAGGAGAACCCATGGCTTTCGCAAACAATTCCAGGCTTTCTTTATCTCCAGAAAGCCCACAATTTAAACTTAACCAGATTAAAAATTTAACCCAACTATCCACGCTCCATAGCGGCTGAAAGCTATCTCGCTTACTATAAATTAATTCCATCAATGCGAACTCAAATGCTTTTGCTTGAATAGACGTGCGTGATATTTGTTCCATAGAAGACATTTTCTCCAACTACAGCCAAACTAGTGTTTATTGTTCATTATCTGTTTATTTGTCATGGATCTGAACGACCCTGAACTTGAGTTCTCCGATCTTGTCTACGCATATCAAAGCTGGGTAATTGCAGTAATCAACGATGAAAAATTAAATAGTAAGGAGAAGTTACTTACAGAAGAAATATCGGATGATGCTTTAAATGCTATGAGATTCTTACCTGGTGAAGTCACCAGCGCAATTGAGACAAGTTTAGCTCGCGTCTATGAAGTTGATTCTGATGAACTTTCTTCAATCTTGTTTCCAGAAGAATAGTGTCAATTCACTAATTGTTTTAAAAAATTATTGAGCTTTTGCAAGTTTTCTAAAGCCTGATCCACATGGAGAGGCTTCTGCACCTTTTGGCGTGCTAATCAGAAATCCACCTCCACTTAAATCACCAAAATAATTAAGCTTTAGACCTTGAAAAAATTGGACTTGATCTTGACGAGCATACAAAGTAATCCCGTCAGCTCTAGCAAGGGGAACACCATCATTTTTCCCTGGCCTAATTCTTATAAAT
The DNA here is from genome assembly GCF_059772385.1 of Prochlorococcus sp. MIT2302. Taxonomy (NCBI): domain Bacteria; kingdom Bacillati; phylum Cyanobacteriota; class Cyanophyceae; order Synechococcales; family Prochlorococcaceae; genus Prochlorococcus; species Prochlorococcus sp. MIT2302. The sequence continues at coordinate 1,296,225 of NZ_CM186285.1, forward strand.
TTCCATCCCTCTCCACACTTATCATCAAGTAGATCAATATGCATAACTCCTGGTGTTCCAGTAAAAGCAGCTTGCCTAGTTAACTCTGCTACTGCTGTTGCTGAAATTTTTAATCCAGGACCATTTTGCATAAATTGAAAAATAATCTAGATGGGCGATCCAGGGTTCGAACCAGGGACATCCTGCTTGTAAGGCAGGCGCTCTACCGCTGAGCTAATCGCCCATACATCTTTTAGTCGAAGGACTAATTCATTTACTTTATACCTCAAGCTGCTCTGATGTTGAGAATTAATCATAATTAGATGAACGATTCAAAAAAAATCGATTTAGAAGCTTCGTTACAGCTCTCTGAGGACAACTAAAAATGACAAACACAAACAAATTAAATTTAGACAAAAAAATTAATAAACTCATTGATGTAGTTTCAGATCTAAGAGATCCAATCAATGGTTGTCCTTGGGATCTCAATCAAACTCATCTTTCGTTGATCCCATATGTTTTAGAGGAAGCCTATGAGGTTGCTCACGCAATAAGAGAAGGCAATCCTGACGAATTAAAGGAGGAGCTTGGAGATCTCTTATTACAAATAATTTTGCATGCTCAAATAGCAAAAGAAAAAAACTTATTTGATATGGGAGATGTCATTGACATAATCACTGAAAAACTTATTCGCAGGCATCCACATGTATTTCAAGAAAAAGCAACAGTAAGTATCAAAGAAGTGGAATACTCGTGGGAAAAAATCAAAAATAAAGAGAGACCATCAAATAACTCAAAAACTCCAATTAGTGACCGATTAAAATTAAAGATACGACCTCAACCTTCAACAAAAGCAGCACTAATCATCTCTAATAAAGCCTCAAAAAACGGATTCGAATGGGAAAAAAGTGATCAGATTTGGGATAAATTATATGAAGAATTAGAAGAATTAAAAGATGCATTAAAAAACGAAAATACTTCCAAGGCTGAAGCTGAAATAGGAGACGTATTATTTACATTGATCAATATTGCAAGATGGCATAAGGTATCTATAGAAGAAGGATTAGCAAAAACCAATAAAAGGTTCCTTGAACGATTAACATATATAGAAGAAAATATAGATGGGGAATTACATTCGCAATCAAAAAAGAAATTAGAAAAATACTGGGAATTAGCGAAGATCAATCTCAAGCATTAATATAGTAATTATGAACGACAAACTAAAAAAAAGTTCAGAGTGGCTTGACGAATATCATCAAGGCGTTAGATATGGACTACAGGGAAAAGTAATACTAGAAGAGTCAAGTCCTTTTCAAAAGATTACCATATATGAAAGTAAAAGATATGGGACAGCACTATTACTTGATGATTGTTGGATGACTGCAGAAAAGTCTGAAAAGTATTATCACGAATGTCTTATTCATCCTGCCATGTGTTGTTCTAAACAAATAGATAATATTTTAATTATCGGAGGAGGTGATGGGGGTAGTGCAAGAGAATGTTTAAAATATAAAGATGTTAAATCTATCGATTTAATTGAAATCGATATAAGAGTTATTGAATTAAGTCAAAAGTATTTACCAACTATTGGAAGCAATGCATGGTCTGATTCAAGATTAAATTTACAAATCAAGAATGGTATTGATTGGGTAAAAAATACAAAAGAGAATTCATATGATGTGATTGTTATTGATGGAGCAGATCCTATTGGACCATCCAAAGAATTATTCAGCAATTCTTTTCTAAAAGATTGCAAACGAATACTTAAACCAGGAGGGGTTTTGGCAACACAAAGTGAATCCCCCGAATCTTTTCAGCAAATTCATATAAATATTGTCAAAGTTCTTCGTGAAATTTTTGACTTCGCAGATCCAATGTATGGATCTGTATCCATGTACCCAAGCGGTTTATGGAGCTGGACATTTGCATCTATGGAGAAGCCAAAGTATATGCATCCAAGAAAAAGTCGAGTAGCAGAAATTTCCGAAAATTGTCAGATTTGGAGTGAGCGATGGCAAAAAGGAGCATTCAACACTATCCCTGCATTCATAGAAAGGGAGCTAACAAAAATATGACCAAATATAATCTCAAAGATCTATCACTATTTAATAATGATGGTGCAATATTTATGGGTGCACAAAGAGGCATCGATCAATGCAGAGTGTCGCTTTTAGGAGTTCCTTATGATGGGACTTGTTGCTTTAGGCCTGGTGCAAGATTTGGTCCTTCTGCCGTCAGGGAAGATAGTTATGGAATTGAAACATATTGTCCGCAATTAAACTTAGATTTAGAGGATATAAACTTCGCTGACGTAGGATCATTGGATGTTCCCATTGGAGATGCAAAGTTAACACTAAATTATATAAGAGATGCTACAGACATATTGCTTAAAAATAATTTAAAGCCGCTTATTATTGGTGGAGAACATTCAATAACAAGTGGGGTTATTAAATCAATCATTACTAATTATCCTGAATTAATAATGATTCAATTAGATGCTCATGCAGACCTTAGAAATGAATGGTTAGGTAGTAAATTTAGTCATGCATGTACTATGAAAAGATGTTTAGAAATACTACCTAGCAAGAAGATTTTTCAAATAGGAATAAGAAGTGGAACAAAATCAGAATTTATTGAAATGAATAATACTAAAAGATTAATTCCTCATACTTTAGGAGGGAATGGAAAATCTTTAGAAGAGGCTCTAAAAAGTTTTAAAGGAACCCCAATCTATTTAACTTTTGATTTAGATTGGTTTGATCCATCTATTATGCCAGGGACAGGAACTCCTGAGCCAGGAGGCTATTTCTGGGAAGATTTTGCATCAATAATAGATGTGATTAAGTCTCATAACTTAATTGGTGCAGATGTAGTCGAATTATCTCCCAAATTAGATAACAGTGGTATTAGTAGTATCCTTGCTGCAAAAGTTATACGTTCATTAATTATGTTATTGGACAAATCATCCTAAAAAATTTAAATTTAAATTCTCATTCAACTAAGACCTTTTCGAAATCGAGTTGTTGATCGACAGATCTTTCAGAAATCTTTAGGAAATAAGGTTCTTTTTTTATCCAATGACCACAAGAAACAAATGAAGATATCTCAGAATGTATTTTTATCTTTCTAAGTTTGCACCATGAGAATGAATCAAAATGACTTGAAACACACTGATTGCAGCTCATACAAGATCTTTTTAGAGTCATCAAGTCTTAACCCAAGACTCATAGAGTAGTAAAACTTTTCGGATCGAGCCACAAAGCATTAAATTTAGTTCTAGAAATTCTTAAGGGTTCACGTTCTAACTAGTGAATTTCTTTCAACGTTCAGCAAAAAATGAAATTACTGCAAACTCCTCTTTACGAAGAATGCCAAAAATTAGGGGCTAGAATGGTCCCATTTGCAAATTGGGAAATGCCTGTTAGTTTTTCTGGGCTAATAGAAGAACACAATGCAGTAAGAAAAAATGTTGGAATGTTCGACATATCTCATATGGGTGTTGTGCAAATAAAAGGTAAAAATATTAAGAGCTCATTACAAAATTTAGTTCCTTCTGACGTGTTTCGAATAGGACCGGGTGAAGCGTGTTACACAGTTTTTTTAAAAGAAAATGGAGGAATTCAAGACGATCTAATCATTTATGATCAAGGAATTTTAGACACAAATGAAGAAAGCATACTTTTAGTTATTAATGCCGCAAGAAAAGAATCAGACATTGAATGGTTAAATTTAAATCTTTCAATCAAAGAAATCACAATATCCGAATTCATGCCTGACGGTGCATTAATTGCCATCCAAGGTCCACAATCAATCCGTACATTTGAGGAAATTCTTAAAGAGTCTTTATCGGATTTACCACGCTTTGGGCACAAAACTATTATTTCTAATTCCAATTTAATTAACGTAAATGACTCAATTTTTATTGCACGAACTGGATATACAGGAGAGGAAGGTTTGGAATTTTTGTCATCGCCAGAAACAGCACAATCCATCTGGAAGAATCTAATCGCATCTGGAGTTACTCCATGCGGGCTTGGAGCAAGAGATACACTTCGATTAGAAGCTTCTATGCATCTATATGGCAACGATATCAACTTAGATACCACTCCCTTTGAAGCTGGTTTGGGTTGGTTAGTACATTTAGAAATGCCTCATGATTTTATAGGCAGACAAGCTCTAGAAAAACAAGCCGAAAATGGAACAGAAAAAAAACTTGTTGGTATTAAGGTGCAGGATAAAGGAATCGCAAGAAAAGGATATCCAGTTTTGTACCACAACGAAACTGTTGGGCAAATTACTAGCGGAACTTGGTCTCCAACATTGAAAGAACCTATAGCTCTTGCTTATGTGCCTAGCGAAATTGCAAAAACAAATAATAAATTAGAAATAGAAATCAGAGGGAATAAACATCCTGCAATAATCGTAAAAAGACCTTTCTACAGAAAAGGTTTTTGAGCAAGTAGAAACTGTGTTGTGCATAAAAGCCGTTCTTTGTGGGAAACTCATTATTTATGAGTATTAAGAATTTCATGCGCAATAAGACTTGTGGAGAACTACGAGCTTCCGCAATTGGCGCAAATGTTCAACTATGTGGTTGGGTTGATCGCAGGAGGGATCATGGCGGGGTGATTTTTATTGATCTAAGAGACCGCTCTGGAACGATTCAAATAACAGTAGATCCAGATCAAGGCCAAAATCTTTTTAGCATCGCTGAAAGTCTAAGAAATGAGACTGTTCTTCAAATCAATGGATTAGTTAGAGCAAGACCTGAAGAAGCTATTAATACAAAAATACCAACCGGTGAAGTAGAAGTCTTAGCTGACACTATTAAAATTCTGAATGCTGTTACTAAGACACTCCCCTTCTCAGTTTCAATTCATGATGAAGAGAACGTTAAAGAAGAAATCAGGCTGAAGCATAGATATTTGGATCTCAGAAGAGAGAGAATGAATACAAATCTTCAATTAAGACATAACACAGTCAAAGCGGCTAGAAGTTTTCTTGAAAACGAAGGATTTATAGAAGTTGAAACACCTATTTTGACTCGATCAACTCCTGAAGGAGCAAGGGATTATTTGGTCCCCTCAAGAGTATGCGGTGGCGAATTTTTTGCTTTGCCGCAATCACCACAATTATTCAAACAATTATTGATGGTTGGTGGCATTGAACGTTATTACCAAATCGCACGCTGTTTTCGTGATGAGGATTTACGCGCAGACAGGCAACCAGAATTTACGCAATTAGATATTGAAATGAGTTTTATGGAGGAAACAGAAATAATTGATTTAAATGAGAGGTTAATTGTAAACATCTGGAAAAAAATCAAAGGAATTGATCTCCCAACTCCATTTCCAAGGATGACTTGGCAAGAGGCTATCGATCGGTTTGGAACTGACAGGCCTGATACTCGATATGGAATGGAACTTGTTAACACAAGTGATTTATTTTCTAAAAGTGGATTTAAAGTTTTTTCAAATGCTATTTCTTCAGGTGGATGCGTTAAATGCATCACCATTGAGGATGGAAATAATTTAATTAGTAATGTAAGAATAAAACCAGGTGGAGATATTTTTAGCGAAGCCCAAAAGGCTGGCGCTGGAGGGTTAGCCTTTATTAGAGTTAGAGATAATGAAGAAGTCGATACTATTGGAGCCATAAAAGAAAATTTAACTACTTCACAGATAAAAGAACTCCTATCAAAAACCCAAGCGAAAGCTGGTGATTTAATCCTTTTTGGTGCAGGACCCACAAATATTGTTCATAGAACCTTAGATAGAGTTCGTCAATTTATAGCTCAAGATCTAAAAATCATTTCCGACAACGGTTTAAAACCACAATGGAATTTTCTTTGGGTAACTGATTTTCCTATGTTTGAATTCAATTCTGATGAAAATCGTCTTGAAGCAATTCATCATCCTTTCTGCGCTCCTAAGCCTGAAGATATTGGTGTATCAGAAAGCTTATGGAAAGACAAATTACCCAATTCAAATGCTCAAGCGTATGATCTAGTTCTTAATGGATTAGAAATTGGTGGAGGATCTTTAAGAATTCACAACTCAGAACTTCAAAAAACCGTACTAGAAGTAATTGGTCTATCTAGAAATGAAGTAGAAGAGCAATTTGGTTTTTTAATTGATGCGCTCTCAATGGGTGCCCCTCCACATGGTGGGATTGCATTTGGACTGGACAGAATAGTTATGCTCTTATCAAATGAAGATTCAATTAGAGATACTATTGCTTTTCCAAAAACACAACAAGCTCGTTGTTCCATGGCTAAAGCCCCTGCGAACGTGGAAAACAAGCAATTAGAAGACCTCTATATAGCTTCTACTTGGATAGATCCTGATTGAATTGATAGAAATTAACTATAAAAACACTATCCTAAAGAGAAAATATGTAAATTTCTTGGCGTTTACCAAGATCAAGGTAGCTTAAAGAATGATTGAAAAGTAAATGGCAAAATTTGTTTTCGTCACTGGTGGTGTGGTTTCAAGCATTGGCAAAGGAATTGTTGCCGCAAGTCTTGGCAGACTACTTAAATCAAAAGGGTATAGCGTTTCAATTTTGAAGCTTGACCCATATTTAAATGTTGATCCGGGCACAATGAGCCCTTTTCAACATGGAGAAGTTTTTGTAACTGAAGACGGAGCTGAAACTGATTTAGATCTCGGGCATTATGAGCGGTTTACAGATACTGCAATGTCAAGACTAAACAGTGTCACGACAGGTTCTATTTATCAAGCTGTCATAAATAAAGAAAGAAGAGGTGACTACGACGGAAGAACAGTTCAAGTCATCCCACATATCACTCGTGAAATTCGCGAAAGAATTAAACGTGTAGCAGACAATAGTGGTGCAGATGTAGTGATATCGGAAATTGGAGGAACAGTTGGAGATATTGAATCACTACCTTTTCTTGAGGCAATCAGAGAATTCAAAGGGGATGTAAAAAGAAACGATATAGTTTATGTTCACGTCACATTATTGCCTTACATAGGTACGTCTGGAGAGATTAAAACAAAGCCAACACAGCACTCAGTAAAAGAACTACGTTCAATTGGCATTCAGCCAGATATTTTAGTTTGTCGCAGTGATAGGCCAATTAATGATGATTTAAAAAATAAAATAGGGGGTTTCTGTGGAGTTAACTCTAATGCAGTAATAGCATCCCTTGATGCTGACAGTATTTACTCAGTACCATTAGCGCTCAAAGATGAGGGGCTTTGTAAGGAGGTATTAGATTGTTTGGATCTGAATGACCATGAAAGTGATTTAAAAGACTGGGAACGATTAGTCCATAAATTGCGCAATCCTGGCCCATCTGTCAAAGTTGCATTAGTAGGTAAATATGTCCAATTAAATGATGCCTACTTATCAGTAGTCGAAGCATTACGCCATGCATGTATATCGCAAGATGCATCCTTAGATCTTCATTGGATCAATGCAGAAAACATCGAATCAGAGGGAGCAGAAAAACTACTTCATGGAATGGACGCAATTGTCGTTCCGGGAGGCTTTGGCAACCGTGGTGTAAATGGGAAAATAGCTGCTATCAGATGGGCAAGAGAGCAAAGGGTACCTTTCCTTGGCCTTTGCTTAGGAATGCAATGTGCTGTGATTGAATGGGCTAGGAATATAGCTGGCTTAGAAGATGCATCTAGCGCTGAACTCAATCCAAATTCAAAACATCCTGTAATTCATTTACTTCCAGAACAACAAGACGTGGTTGATCTTGGAGGAACAATGAGATTAGGTGTATATCCTTGCAGACTGCAATCAAACACAACAGGGCAAAATTTATATAACGAAGAAGTTGTTTACGAAAGGCATAGACATCGTTATGAGTTCAATAATTCATATAGGACTCTCCTAATGGAATCTGGATATGTAATTAGTGGTACTTCACCTGATGGTCGATTAGTGGAGCTTATTGAATTAAAAAATCACCCATTTTTTATTGCATGTCAATATCATCCAGAATTTCTCTCCAGACCAGGGAAACCACACCCTTTATTTGGTGGGTTAATTCAAGCAGCACAAATGCGCGTACCATCCTCACCAAGTGAGGCATTCAATCCAAAAGCAAAAGTTATTGAAAAAGAATCACTAGAACAAAAATAAATGGAACCATCTCTACCAGTAGTGGAATGTTTTCATTCTCTACAAGGAGAAGGAAAACATGCGGGTAGAAGTGCTTACTTTATCAGATTAGCTAGTTGCAAGGTTGGATGTCCTTGGTGTGATACGAAACATTCATGGAATTCAGAACTTCATCCACAACGAAGTCTGATAGATTTATCAATTGGCGCAGCCAAAGCCCAAAAAGAGGGTGCGGCTTTTGTTGTCATCACTGGAGGTGAGCCATTGCATCATAATTTAGATCAACTATGCAAAGAAATTAGAAAATCTACACTCAATAAAGAGAATAGATCAATACCAATTCATTTAGAAACTAGTGGTGTAGACGAGCTCAGTGGCAACCCAGACTGGGTTACATTATCACCCAAACGTCATTATCCTCCGCGTCTTGATACGCTTTTATCATGCCAAGAATTAAAAATTGTTATCCAGAACGAGGAAGATATTAACTTTGCTAGAAAGATATCTAACTTAATCAAAAGCAATGGAGAGGTAAATCCCCAATTATTTTTACAAGCAGGGTGGGATAATGAAGTAGGACAAGAATTGGCTATCAAGTATGTAAAACATAATCCCGATTGGAGGTTAAGCATGCAAACTCACAAATGGCTAGGTGTGCTCTAACTATTGATAAAAATGACTGAACAGACTACGGTTGCATTGCTATCAGGAGGAATTGATTCGGCCACAGCTGCTGGTATCGCGATAGAAGCTGGACAAAAAGTTATTGGCTTATCATTTGATTATGGTCAACGACACTTGAGAGAATTACGAGCGGCAGATACTTTAGCTAACGATTTAAATCTTGAAGATCATATAACAATAAAGATTGATTTATCATCATGGGGTGGATCTTCCTTAACCGACAAATCACAACAAATTCCCACAAAAGGCATTCAAAAAAACATTATTCCAAATACTTACGTCCCTGGGAGAAATACTATTTTTGTTGCTATAGGATTGAGTCTTGCAGAAGCACGTGGAGCTAATCGAATAGCATTAGGAATAAATGCAATGGATTATTCTGGATATCCTGACTGTAGACCTGACTATTTAAACGCATATCAAGAACTTGCGAACTTATCCAGCAAAGTGGGAAGAGAAGGAAAAGGCATAACACTTTGGGCCCCCCTATTAGACTGGAAAAAAACAAAAATCTTTCAAGAAGCATTGCGCTTAAAAATTCCTATTGAAAAAACATGGAGTTGCTATAAAGGTGAAATCAAACCATGTGGTCACTGTGATAGTTGCCGTATTAGAGATCAGGCATTACAAGAAATAGGTCGTAAAGATCTTTGCAGTCAAAATATCTAGTGAATAATATAAAACGACTACTTTGTAAATGGGAATCACCTGAGCTGGTAGCTTATAAATTGATTCAAGAATGGGGAGAGGAGGGCTTCATATGGCTGGATGGTGATGGCAGTGATTTAGGTCGATGGGTTACCTTAGGAGTAAATCCCATAGAGCAGTTTTGCTGTAGAAAATTAGAAATATCAAAAAAAAATACTAATCCTTTCAATATTTTACGAGAGCTACCCTCAGGTCACTGGACTGGCTGGTTAAGTTATGAAGCGGCATCATGGACAGAGCCACAAAATCCATGGAAAACAAGCTCTATGGCAACTTTATGGATAGCTTCACATGACCCTATTTTGAAATTTGATCTGCAAAAGAAAGAACTATGGCTAGAAGGTACAGAGGAAAAACGACTATCCATTATGGAAAATTTTCTAAAAAATACATTCCATCACAAGCTTTCCAAATCTGTGAATGAGGTCAAAAAACTAACAAAAAAAATAGACAGAATACCATTAGAATCTTGGGAATGGAAGTTAACAAGTCAAGAATATTCTGAAAGAGTTGATGAGATAAAAAAATGGATTGCTAACGGTGATATTTTTCAAGCTAATCTAACCACTTCTTGCCGAGCATTACTACCAACATCCATGCGTCCCATAGACGTATATTTAAAACTTAAAAAAAATTCTCCTGCTCCATTCTCTGGGGTAATTATCGGAGATCAAATGGCAAAAGGGGAAGCTATTGTATCAACTTCGCCAGAAAGATTTCTGAAAGCTTTACCCAATGGAGAAGTAGAGACAAGACCAATAAAAGGAACTAGACCAAGAGATAGGGATCCCAAAAAAGATGCTGATTGGGCAGCAGAGCTTATTTGCAGCACAAAAGATCGTGCGGAAAATATAATGATTGTAGATCTGCTCAGAAATGATCTTGGAAGAGTATGCCAGCCTGGTTCAATTAATGTCCCTCATCTACTAGTTTTAGAGAGCTATTCTCAAGTACATCATCTAACCTCAGTAGTTAAAGGTATACTAAATACAAATAAAAATTGGGTTGACTTGCTTGAAGCCTGCTGGCCAGGTGGGTCAATAACAGGAGCACCCAAGCTTAGGGCGTGTAAAAGATTATATGAACTTGAGCCAACAGCGAGAGGTCCTTATTGTGGATCAATATTAAATATCAATTGGGATGGAATCTTTGATAGTAATATTCTCATTAGATCCTTAATGATTAAAGAATCCTCTATCACTGCTCATGCTGGGTGTGGAATTGTTGCAGATTCAAATAGTCAAAAAGAAGCTGAAGAAATGAATTGGAAATTAATGCCACTTTTAAAAGCATTAACATGAATGAAAATAAAAGCAAAAAATTAGGCTGGATTAATGGTCACTGGGGAAACTTCAATGATTTAAAAGTCCCAATTAATGATCGAGGACTGAACTTTGCGGATGGTATCTTTGAAACGATTTTAATTTTGAATGGAGAGCCACAGCTTTTAGATCAGCATTTAGATAGATGGGAAAAAAGTGCAAGTATCTTAGAAATGAATTCACCACCATCCAAAGAATGGTTGATTTCACTCATTGAAGATGGCATTAATCGAGCACAATTAAATAACATCAATGGAGTCATTCGTATTAATTGGACTAGAGGAGAATCTAAACAACGTGGAATTGAGATTAGTCAAACAAGTCATCATAGTTTTTGGTTGGAGTTGGATTCTTATCAACCAAATTTTGAATCTATATCTACAATGATTAGTCAAACTGAAAGAAGAAATTCTTTTAGCCGTTTAAGTTATTGTAAAACATTTTCTTATAGCCAAGGAATTCAAGCACGCTTAGAAGCAAAAAATGCAGGCTTTAATGATGCAATATTATTAAATAGTCAAGGTGAAATATGTTGCGCCACCACAGCAAATATATTAGTAAAAAGAGAAAATAATTGGTTGACTCCACCATCTAATAGTGGTTGTCTACCTGGCATAATGCGTCAACGAGGAATTGATTTAAATATGATAAAAGAGAATATCATTGAGGCCACACCTCAAGATAATGATGAATGGTTTTTAATTAATAGTTTGAGTTGTCGTCCAATTAAACAGATAAATAAAAAAAAGTTGAGAGTCAAAACAAACTCTAAAGACTTTTGGCTAAACCTATTGGAATCTACATAGTGATTGTCGCTTTTAGCTAGATTGGAATTGGGAACGTAACATCAGCAGGTGGAGGAGAACAAGCCTCTACTTGGAAATCAACAACAGATCCTATGACAACGATAGAGGGAGAGATAAAATTTTCGGCTTCTACTCTATCAAAAAGATTCTCTAATGATGATTTTATGAAGCGTTGACCAACAACAGTTCCCTGCTGAATCACTGCTGCAGGTGTGGTTGGATTCATTCCCCCAGCAATTAACTCTGTAGAGATAAACTTTAAATTATAAACACCCATATATATGACTAATCCATCACTGGATTGAGCTAGAGAGCGCCAATCAACTGCTGGACGCTTTTTATCAATTCCTTCATGTCCAGTCACAAAAGTTACTGAAGATCCAGCCAGCCTATGAGTAATAGGTATACCTAAATAAGCTGGAGCAGCGATGCCAGATGTAACTCCAGGTACAACTTGAACTGGCACACCTTTTTTAGCAAGATAGGCAGCTTCTTCCGCACCTCTACCGAATAAGAATGGATCACCTCCTTTTAATCGGACTATGCAAGAACAACTCTTTGCTAAATCAAAAAGAATATCATTCGTTTTTCTTTGAGGAACTGAATGATGACCACGTCTCTTCCCAACTGAGTGAAGTTGGCACTTTGCAGATACTAAGTTAAGCAACTCAACTGGAACTAAAGAGTCGTATACAAGAGCATCACATTGCCTAATTAATCTTTGTGCTTTAACTGTTAACAAATCAGGGTCGCCAGGCCCTGCTCCCACAAGATAAACAGTACCAAGCTGCTCAATGGTCATGGCAAGTTTCCTAGGATATTTATAAGACCTCGATGAATCATTTCAATTTCAAGCAAAGATTTGAGCTGTTTTCCTTTACTATCAATTTCGACATTTTTATTTGGGGTTAAAAAATAAGGAATAGGAAAATAATTCTTTTCACCATACAAAATATCTTGGTTCCATCTGATCCATGAATATAGTGGAGTTTCTAAAACATTTTCCAATGATTTTAGGAAAACACTAGAGGTCTCTGAAGAAACAGGATGATGAATCAATGCAGGTTTATCCAAAGAACTATGATTATTTATCCAATCACCTATTAACGATAGCCATGGATGAAAAGAACCTAAAAAAGGAAACAATTTAATATCTATACCATTGTCCTGAAAACGTTTGACTATTTTTGGAACGTCATTACAGACATGAGTACCGGGTAACAAAAACAGAGGAACCAATAACATTGATTTATTATCAATCTCAACTTTAGGTGGAACCTCTTGAGTCAAAGCCTCTATAGAAACAGATCTATTCTTGTATTTTTTTAATTGTTCTATTATGGAAATGAGAGATGAATGAATTTCCCCACCTTTAGAGCCATGCACAAGTAAATGTAAATGATGATGAGTCCTCAGATCAGTTCTGTTCGGTAACAAAGACAACCCTTCACTAATACCTGTAAATGAATTACTAATTCCAGTTGACTCATCAAATGCCAAATCATGACAAACCTTAGGCGCTTCAGAACTAATAGTTTCATTTGAGGAGTGAGTCCTCGTTGGGATATTATCAAGAACCAAAGAAGAAAAAGATTTAAAAGTACTTTTCATCGAGACCTATTCGCAGTGCAAGAAGTTTGGAAAATGCTCAAAAATCAAAAAACTTGGAGCATTGAAGAAAAATGGTAAATAATACTAAAAAAAATTGAGACCAATTGAGACTGATCAATCAAAGCGATAATCTTGTTTTAGATTTAGATAAAATTAAAAAATACTCAACGCAACGAACTTGCATACAAAACTAAACTTTCAAAACAAACACACGAATGTCATATAAATACGAAGAATTTAAAACTTATTTAGGAAAAATAGGGAGTGGGCAATTTACAGGAAAAAGTCTAACTCGTGGAGAAACTAAAGCAGCTATCAAACTGATGCTGAAAGAAGAGGCAAGTGCAGCACAAATTGGTGGGTTCATGATTGCACATAGAATTAGACGTCCTATCCCGGAAGAATTAGCCGGGATGATTGATGCCTATATAGAACTAGGACCAAAAATTCAATCACCCAGTAATCAACGTCAGCCCATATTTTTTGGGATGCCTTTTGATGGTCGAAAAAAAACTGCACCTCTATATCCTCTAACAACCTTACTATTACTAACGCAAAAACAGCCTGTTATTTTGCATGGTGGTTCTCGTATGCCTGTGAAATACGGCGTTACTCATAACGAACTCTTTCAAGCCTTAGGATTAAATTTAACTGGTCTATCAATTTCTCAACTGCAAAGTTTTTTCGACCATAACGAACTTGCTTTAATTCATCAGCCAGATCATTTTCCACTAGCTGAAAATTTAATACCTTATAGAGATCAAATAGGTAAACGACCTCCGCTAGCTAGTATGGAATTAATCTGGACATGTCATCAAGGAAAGCATCTACACATAAGTGGCTATGTTCATTCTCCTACTGAAGAAAGGCACTGGAAAACACTTAAGCTTATGGATGAAGAAAACATAATTACTGTTAAAGGACTTGAGGGTGGGGTCGATCTTTCAATAAGTCGTTCATCAACAATTGGTCAGTATAAAAATCAAAATGGAACTAAGGCAGTTTTTCATCCCAAAGACTTTGAATATTCAGGACAAGATCTTGAATGGACCAACATCGAAGACTGGCAGAGATTTGCTTTCCAAGCTCTTAATGGTGAGGGCCCATTAATTAAAGCATTAGAGTGGAATGCTGGTATTTACTTTTTTTATGCAGGTTTAAGCTCCGATATTAAAGAGGGAATTAATAAAGCAAAAGAAGTAATCAAATCAAGATTTGCTTTAAAGTACTTAGAAAAATTAATTAATTGGAGACAACAAAACATTGATTAATAAGGACTATTAAAAAAAAATTTAATGGAAAGTTTTTTCCATTATATAACGAGAAAAATGAACACCACCTATTTTAATTTCCTCAGGAGCAATAATTATCCATCCATGACGTAAAAGCATTTGATAACTACATAAACTTGCCTCTGTTTTTAAAGTTATTGGTCTATCTTTAAGCGTATCTTCCTCAATTTGATTTAATAAAGCTGTAGCGTGACCTTGTCGTGACGAACGCCCTCGGCAATAAAGCAATGCCAAGCGATTACTGGGATATCTCAAAGCAAATGCTTCAATCGTCTTATTAACACAACTCACCCAACCAACTCCCTCTCTAAGAGGTTTATCTAAAATCCCAGGGAGAAAAGCCAAGGAAGACCATGCATCAATCTGTTTTTGACTATATAAGGATTTATCACAAGTTCGAATAGCATCCTCATAAACTTCTCTTAGAGCTATTTCATCGGAACTCTCACAAGGTCGCAGATATCGATTTAGACTGTGCTTATTTAAAGATGTCAAATTCACTGACAGTATGAGAGGGTGAATAAATTATGAGCTATTTGCTTTGAGAAGGCTAAAGATTCCCACCCTTTTAGGAGCTTTCATAACACTTCTAGATGATCGCTTAGGTGAAACTATTGTTTTACCTTTATTACCTTTTTTATTAGAACAATTCACGACAAGCGCGACGACTCTTGGTTTTCTAACTGGTACTTATGCAATATCTCAGTTTGCTGCAGCACCATTGATTGGTGCTATGAGTGATCGTTTTGGTCGTAAGCCAATAATGATCACATGTGTCTCAGGTTCAGTAATCGGAATATGTTTATTTGCAATAACTGTAAGCCTAAATTGGGATAATTATTTACCTTTATGGGCCTCAATTTTGCCATTATCTTTGCTATTTTTAGCAAGAATGATTGATGGTATAAGTGGTGGTACAGCAGCTACTGCTACTACAATACTTGCAGATATTTCAACTCCAGAAAATCGGGCAAAAACCTTTGGTTTGATAGGGGTAGCGTTTGGCTTAGGATTTATTCTAGGGCCAGGATTAGGTACGGCTCTAGCCAAATTTAGCGTAACTTTACCAGTATGGGTGGCAAGCGGATTTGCAATATTTAATTTGATTTTTGTAATTTTATTTTTACCAGAAACACTACCTAAAAATAAAAGAAATCTTTTACCAAGAAAAAGAGATTTAAACCCAATTAGTCAAATATTAATTGTATTTAAAAATCCCTTAGCTAGAAGACTTTGTTTCTCATTTTTTATTTTCTTTATGGCATTCAATGGTTTTACAGCTGTTTTAGTCCTTTATTTAAAAGAGAAATTTGAATGGAGTCCTGAATTATGTAGTGCCGCTTTCATTGTCGTTGGGGTCATAGCAATGATTGTACAAGGAGGACTAATTGGTCCACTTGTGAAAAAATTTGGGGAATCGAGATTAACTTTTACTGGTATTGGCTTTGTAATGACTGGATGTATTCTTTTAACTCTCGCAAATATAGACACTTCAATTCCTCTTGTATTTAGCGGCGTCGCAATACTTGCAATGGGAACCGGACTAGTAACTCCTAGTTTACGAGCACTAATCTCGAGAAGATTAAGTTCAATAGGACAAGGAGCAGTATTAGGCAATCTGCAAGGATTACAAAGTCTAGGAACTTTTCTTGGGGCGATAGCAGCTGGACGCTCATATGATCTTTTTGGACCAAGGAGTCCATTCTTCGGTACTATTTTGCTTCTATTAATTGTTATGTTTTTAATCTCGGGAAGAAGTCTTAACAAGCAACAAGCAATCTCCTAGACTAATAGATGATCAAGATATTAAAATAACAGCTAAAAATAGAATAAACCTGTTGAATATATGACTAGTCTAAAAATCAATAATGAAAATTATATAAATCGTGAACTGAGTTGGATTGATTTTAATAAACGTGTTTTAGAACTTGCGATGGATGAAGAAACGCCATTACTAGAAAAAATTAAATTCAGTTCAATCTTTAGCAATAATTTAGATGAGTTTTTTATGGTTAGAGTTGCTTCGTTAAAATCACAAGTAGAAGGTGGAATCTCAAAAAAAAGCCAAGACGGAAAATCTCCTGAAGAACAACTTTTTGAAATTCGTAACTATTTAGACCCTATTTTAAAGACACAACAATATAAAACAAAACAATATATAAAAGAAGATTTTAAAAAAAATAATATATTTGTGCTTGAATACAATGAATTAAATAAAAGGCAAAAGGCTTGGATAGATAATTATTTTACAACTGCAATTTTTCCGATCTTAACTCCCTTGGCAGTTGACCCCTCTCATCCATTCCCGTTTATAAGTAATCTTAGTTTAAATTTAGCTGCAATTATCATCGATAGTGAATTAGATAAAGAACAATTTACGCGCATTAAAATTCCTAGGGAGAGTATTTCTAGATTTATAAGTATTCCAATTGAACTTCATGATAATGAATCAACAAAATACACAGGAATTGCCATTGAAGAAATCATTGCAAATAACCTATCCATGCTTTTCCCTGGAATGGGTGTTAAAGAATATTCGTTCTTTCGCGTTACGAGAGACGCAGATCTAGAGCTGCGCGACATTGAAGCTGATGATTTAATGAGCGCGCTGGAAGAAGGTTTACGCAAGCGTCGCAAAGGAGGTGAAGTTGTGAGGCTAGAAGTCTCCACAAATACGCCAACACTTATTCTTGATCTTTTACAAGAAGGGATGAATATTGACAAGGAAAATTTATATCAAATTGAGGGATTCTTAGCATTAGATGAATTAATAGAATTAACAACTTTCAATCTTCCTAAATTAAAATTTAAAGAGCATCAAGGGATTACTCATAATTCACTCAAACATAGTCAGTTGCGAGAACAAGAAGAATTAGACACTAGAAAGAAAAGTAATTTTAAAAGTATATTCTCAATCATTCGCCGTAACGATTTACTAGTTCATCACCCATACAATCTTTTCTCGACATCAGTCGAAGAGTTTATAAATCAAGCTGCGGAAGATAATCAAGTCATGGGAATCAAAATGACTTTGTATAGAATTTCCAAAGACTCTTTAATTATTGATGCACTAATAAGAGCTGCTGAGAAAGGAAAGCAAGTCATGGCTCTCGTTGAACTAAAAGCAAGGTTTGATGAAGATAATAATATCCAATGGGCAAAACAATTAGAGCAAGCTGGAGTTCATGTTGTCTATGGAGTTATTGGACTAAAAACTCATACAAAAATCGCTTTGATCATCAGAAAAGAAAAAAACAGATTACGAACATACTTTCATATTGGAACTGGGAATTATAATTCAAAAACTTCTAAAACATATACAGATTTTGGCTTGCTGTCTTGTCAACCGGAGCTTGGTCAAGATCTCATTGAGCTATTTAATTATCTGACTGGATTTGCTAAACAACAATCCTACAGAAAATTATTAGTTGCACCGGTAACTCTTAGAAATGGAATAGAAAAACTAATCGAAAGAGAAATCAATCATGCAAAAAATGGCTTACCGGCGAGGATAATCGCCAAAATGAATTCCCTGGTAGATCCAGATATTATAAAACTTCTTTACGTAGCATCTCAAGAAGGAGTCAAAATTGAACTTATCATTAGGGGTATGTGTTGCCTATATCCCCAGAAGAAAGGGTTAAGCGAAAACATATCAGTAATAAGCATTATTGGTAGATATTTAGAGCATTCAAGAGTCTTCTGGTTTAACAACGATGGAGATGCAGAGGTATTTATTGGCAGTGCAGATTGGATGAGGCGTAATTTAGATCGAAGAGTTGAAGCAGTTACACCTATTGAAGACAATAAAATTAAAAGAGAAATTAAACATTTATTAGATTCTTATTTAGAAGCAAATCAAGACTCTTGGAATATGCAAAGTGATGGTAGCTACGCCAAAAATCAAATTTTGAATGACAAGAAAAAATATATTCAAGAAAAAATTATTAAGCTATACAAAAAAGAAGAAACTTAAAAATTTCAAAGGTTTTCGAAAAATATTTAATCTATTTTTTGGATGCGCTTTATACCTAATTAGGCAAAAAGTCATAAATTTTTCGTTTCAATTAGTCAACTTCTCCTTATAAGTGCTACCTTTTTAATAAATCTAATTTCAAGAGGCCAGGGTGATGGGGATCCCGCTGGAATCTGCCAAGGAGGTTTCTGACGTTTCATCAGAGAATCCTAATTCGGCAAGCAAAAATCAAAAACTATCTACATCAACTGTTAGTAGTCAAAAATCTCGAAGTTCTAGAAGGCAAAGAAATCGTCTAGCAACTGATGCAATAGGTTTCTATCTCACAAGTATTGGAAGAGTCCCACTTCTGACTCCTGCAGAAGAAATTGAACTTGCTCATCATGTTCAACAAATGAAAGATTTGTTGAACCTTCCCGTTGAACAACGCACTACCCGTCAAAAGTACAAAATAAAAATGGGTAAGCGGGCAAGAGATCGCATGATGGCTGCAAATCTGAGACTCGTTGTAAGTGTTGCAAAAAAATATCAAAATCAAGGTTTAGAGTTACTTGATTTAGTTCAAGAAGGTGCAATTGGATTAGAAAGAGCTGTTGATAAATTTGATCCTGCAATGGGTTATAAATTCTCAACCTATGCATACTGGTGGATAAGACAAGGTATGACTCGTGCAATTGATAACAGTGCTAGAACTATTCGACTACCAATTCATATCAGCGAAAAACTCTCAAAAATGCGCCGTATATCGCGTGAATTATCTCATCGATTTGGTAGGCAGCCAAATCGACTTGAGCTAGCAAACGCAATGGGAATCGAACCTCAAGACTTAGAAGATCTTGTGTCGCAAAGCGCGCCATGTGCGTCTCTTGATGCTCATGCTAGAGGCGAAGAGGATCGTAGTACTCTAGGTGAATTAATTCCCGACCCAAATTCTGATGAGCCCATGGAAGGGATGGATAGAAGTATTCAAAAAGAACACCTTGGAGGATGGTTATCTCAATTAAATGAAAGAGAGCAAAAAATAATGAGACTTCGCTTTGGCCTTGATGGAGAAGAGCCACTTACTCTTGCTGAAATTGGAAGACAAATCAATGTGTCTAGAGAGCGTGTAAGACAACTTGAAGCAAAAGCAATTTTAAAATTAAGAGTAATGACTACTCGTCAAAACGCTGCCTAACCATTGCCTATTCAAATAGCTATTTTTGTTATTGCGTTATGGATAATTATAATTTTATTGATTGCATATTTATGTAAAAGATTTTTTCCTAAAAAAGAAGAATTAAGTAGAAAAATTATTCATATTGGAACTGGGCCAGTCATTCTTTTAGCCTGGTTATTTGATATTCCAAAAAATATAGCTTTCCTCACTGCATTATTAATCACAATAGCCTTAGGTATTAATTACCAATATCGTTTATTACCAGCTATTGAGGATATCGACAGAAAAAGTTTTGGAACAGTTGCATATGGTATCAGCATTACACTATTGATGTTACTGTTCTGGCCTCGCTATGCATCTTCTATTTCCATTGGGGTACTATCAATGGCTTTTGGCGATGGATTAGCAGGTTTAATCGGTAGATCTATTAACTCTCCAAAATGGTCAATACTTGGTCAAACAAAATCGATTATCGGAACATTAACCATGGGAACAGTAGTAGCTATAACGACATCAATTATTTTTTCACTGAATAATTTAGGCATCCAGCCTTTAGAAATAGTAGTCATTTCGCTAATAGCAACTTTTTTAGAACAAATAAGTCCTTGGGGTATTGATAATTTAACTGTTCCTATTGGAGTAACTTGTATAGGGATATGGTTCATAGGAATATAAAAAACACCAAATTTATTTGACTGATTCAGCTAATTCCTCTAATAAAACCTCAGTTGTGGAAAAGTTTATGCATGCATCAGTAACACTTTGTCCATAAGTAAGTTTTGACAAATCTGGATTTAATTTCTGATTACCCTCAACGAGATGACTTTCAATCATTACGCCCATTACATTCTTTGATCCAGCTTTTAATTGTGATGCAACATCACGTAAAACTTCTGATTGTCTACGAAAGTCTTTATTTGAATTGCCATGACTACAATCAACCATCACTCTTCCAGGCATCTTAGATTTTGTCAATTCCTCTACAATTAAATTAATTGCCTCAAGATGATAATTAGTTCCATTTTTACCACCTCTTAGAACAAGATGACCATCTGGATTGCCTGTTGTGCTCACGATCGAAGCGTGACCATCATTATTAATTCCTAAAAAATGATGAGGTTTTGAAGCCGCTTGCATTGCATTAATCGCTATTGTTGCTGTCCCATCGGTACCATTCTTGTAACCAACTGGCATTGATAATCCAGAGGCCATTTCACGATGAGTCTGACTCTCTGTCGTTCTTGCTCCGATAGCAGTCCAACTAATTAAATCAGCAATATATTGAGGAACAACTGGATCAAGTAATTCTGTTGCTGCAGGCATTCCTTTTTTGGCTAAATCAAGCAATAAACCTCTTGCTTTTCTCAAGCCAGTATTAATATCATAAGAATCATCAAGATGGGGATCATTAATAAGTCCTTTCCAACCAACAGTTGTTCGAGGTTTCTCAAAATAAACACGCATGACAATTTCTAACTTCTGCTTATATTTTTCCCTTAATGGAACTAAACGATTTGCATATTCAATAGCCGCATCAACATCATGAACGGAGCATGGTCCAACAATCACCAAAATTCTATGATCAATACCATTAAGAATTGATTGAATCTTTTTGCGAGTAATAGAAACTATTTCAGAGGCAGCCTTATCCAAAGGCAAATCTCTATGCAGTAATGCTGGTGACATTAATGGACGAGTCTCGACCACGTTAAGGTCAGAGGTGCTATCCACCATTGAAAAATATGATGAGGTGGACATTTAAAGCGTGATCATAGATATAAGATTAGAGAAGTATCAGTCATAGGGGGGTAATAAGTTGCATTATCTGAATGATTGTTCAAGAAACATGCAGTTGTGAACAATGAAAACAAGAGGCTATCACTCAAATACATTCTTTATTGAGATTTAACAATGCTAAAAAATTATTTATCACATGTTGCAGAAAGAGAAGCATTAGGGATCCCTCCGCTTCCTTTAGATGCAAAACAGACTCAGGCTTTAACAGAGTTATTAGAAAAGCCAGACAAAGAAATCGATCACAACTTCTTACTTGATCTTCTTACTAATCGAATTCCCCCGGGAGTTGATCAAGCCTCTTATGTCAAAGCCACATGGCTTAGTTCAATTGCTCAAGAAGAATCCAAAAGTCCATTAGTAAGTCCTTTAAAAGCAACTGAACTTTTAGGTACGATGATTGGTGGATATAATGTAGCTGCATTAATTGAAATACTCAAATCTAATAATAAAGAATTAGCAGCTTCAGCATGTGATGGATTAAGTAATACTCTTTTAGTTTATGATGCTTTAAACGACATTTATGAATTAGCAAAAAAAAATATTTATGCAAAAAAAGTTATAAATAGCTGGTCGAATGGAGAATGGTTCACTAATAAACAACCTTTAGCTGAAGAAATAACTGTCACAGTATTTAAAGTTGAAGGAGAAACGAACACAGACGACCTCTCTCCCGCGACTCATGCCACGACCAGACCGGATATTCCTTTACATGCCCTAGCAATGCTTGAAACTCGTGATCCAAATGGTTTAAACACTATTAAAAAATTAAAGAAGAAAGGGCATGCTATTGCATATGTTGGCGATGTGGTTGGAACAGGAAGCTCACGAAAATCAGCAATAAACTCAGTCCTTTGGCATACAGGACAAAACATACCCTTCGTACCAAACAAACGAGGGGGTGGGGTTGTAATAGGAGGCAAAATTGCTCCAATTTTTTTCAATACTGCTGAAGATTCAGGTGCACTTCCAATTGAATGTGATGTAAGCAAATTCAATACAGGAGATGTCATCACTATTTTTCCTTACAAAGGCGAAGTTAGAAAAAATCAGGATGAAACAAATGGAGGGGAACTTTTATCAAAATTTGATTTAAAACCACAAACCATTACTGATGAAGTGAGAGCAGGTGGGCGTATTCCTTTAATGATTGGAAGAGCTCTAACAGACAAAGTTAGAGCAAAATTAAAACTTTCTCCCTCCAGTCTTTTTATTCGTCCTGGCCAGCCAGCTGCATCAAAGCATGGGTTTACACAAGCTCAAAAAATGGTTGGAAAAGCTTGCGGTTTAGCGGGTGTACTCCCTGGCGCAAGTTGTGAACCAATAATGACAACAGTTGGTAGTCAAGATACTACTGGTCCAATGACTAGAGATGAAATGAAAGAATTAGCATGTTTAGGATTTTCTGCTGATTTAGTTATGCAGAGTTTTTGTCATACCGCTGCATATCCCAAACCCGTTGATATCAAAACTCAAAAAGAACTCCCTGATTTTTTTGCTGAGAGAGGAGGAATAGCATTAAAACCCGGTGATGGAATTATCCATAGTTGGCTAAATAGGATGCTTTTACCGGACACAGTTGGGACAGGTGGCGATAGTCATACTCGATTCCCATTAGGAATTTCATTTCCAGGAGGTTCTGGAGTCGTCGCATTTGCTGCAGCAATTGGTTCTATGCCAATAGATATGCCGGAGTCAGTTCTTGTTCGTTTTAAAGGGTCTTTACAAACTGGCGTGACTTTAAGAGATGTAGTTAATGCCATTCCATGGATGGCGATACAAGAAGGTCTTCTGACCGTGGAAAAAGCGAACAAAGTTAATGTATTTAATGGAAAAATATTAGAAATTGAAGGTCTACCGAATCTAAAATTAGAACAAGCCTTTGAGTTAACGGATGCAAGTGCAGAAAGATCTTGTGCTGGATGTACTATTCAACTCTCTGAATCAACAATCAGTGAATATTTAAATAGCAATATTGTTTTACTGAAAAATATGATTGCCAGAGGATATAAAGACGCAAGAACGATAAATAGAAGGATTAAAGACATGGAAGATTGGTTGAAAAAACCATATTTACTATCAGCCGACTCAAATGCTCAATACTCAGAAATCATCGATATAAACTTGAATGAACTCAAAGAACCTGTTTTAGCATGTCCTAATGATCCCGATAACGTCAAACTTTTAAGCGAAGTCGCAGACACTCCCATTCAAGAAGTTTTTATTGGTTCATGCATGACAAATATTGGGCATTATCGAGCTGCTGCAAAAATTCTTGAAGGTGAAGGAAAGATATCAGCACGATTATGGGTATGTCCGCCAACAAGAATGGACGAAGAAATTCTAAAAAAAGAAGGATACTACGAGATATTTGAAAAAGCTGGAAGCAGAATGGAAATGCCTGGTTGTTCTCTATGTATGGGCAATCAAGCTCGTGTAGAAGATAATGCAACTGTTTTCTCAACAAGTACAAGGAATTTCAACAACAGATTAGGAAAAGGAGCTCAGGTGTTCCTAGGAAGTGCCGAACTGGCTGCAGTTTGCGCATTATTAGGTCATATCCCAAGCACAGATGAATATCTTGAAATAGCTTCCAAAAAAGTTTCTCCTTTAACTGACGAAATATACAGATACTTAAACTTTAATGAAATACCAAACTTTGTCGATGACGGTCGTGTAATAACAAAAGAAGAAGAGGCATCCATTTTAAAAACATAAATTGAGTTAAATGATCAAAAGTAAAAGTCAAAATCCAATACCAAAAAAATCAACTCAAAGTATCAAAAGACTTCTTCAGAAGAAATGGCTAAATGTAATTCTTGCTCTAATTCTTACAGGGTTGGGAGCGGCGTTAACTGGAATATTATTTAAAACTGGAATCCATGCGTTAGAAAATTATCGATCAAATCTTCTTGGATATTTACCTAGATGGATAGTTTTACCAATTTTAGGAGGATTAGGAGGATTAATCGCTGGATCAATCATTCAAAATTTTGCCCCTGCTGCTAAAGGAGCAGGAGTAAGTCACATCATTGCGTTTCTTCGCCATAAGCCAGTCCCTATGGGATTAAGAGTTGGTGTTGTAAAACTATTTACTGGAATAATTGCTATCGGCAGTGGATTCCCACTAGGACCAGAAGGCCCAGCAGTACAAATGGGAGGATCTGTCGCCTGGAAAATGGCCAAATGGCTAAAAGCCCCTATTTCATTTCGAAGAGTCATAGTTGCAGCTGGAGGAGGAGCTGGAATTGCTGCTATTTTTAGCGCACCTATTGGAGGCTTTATCTATGCAATTGAGGAACTTCTAAATTCAGCCAGACCGGTAGTTCTCTTACTTGTAGTAATAACAACATTCTGGGCCGATAGTTGCGCTGATATTTTGCAAGCGATTGGACTAGATCAAAAAGCTGGTGGATTCATTAATAATTTAGGTTTTCAATTAGAAAGAGCTTATACACCAGTAATCAAATTCTTTCCGATAGATTTTTTATACCTAATATTTTTAGGAGTTTTACTTGGATTCCTTGCAGAAATGTATTGCCAATACGTTTTAAGAATGCAACTACTAGGAAACAAATGGTTTAAAAATAAAACTGTTCAAAGAATGTGCTTATCTGGATTATTACTTGGCTCAATGTATTCAATACTTCCAGAAAGTTTTCATAATATCGAAGGATTACAAAAAATTATTGTTAATGAAAGTAATAGTTTTATGCTTGCAATAAGCATATTTTTAGTTTTATTTTTTGCGTCTGGTTTAGCAGCTGCCTCTGGGGCGCCAGGTGGTTTGTTTTATCCAATGCTCACCCTAGGAGGATCAATAGGATTGGCCAGTGGCATAGTATTAGAAACATTAACGGGGCATGTGCCAACAACTTTTATTTTTGCAGGAATGGGCGGATTCGTAGCTGGATGCTCAAGAACCCCCTTAACAGCAATGTTTTTAGCTTTCGCATTAACTAAAAATCTTTTAATACTCAAGCCATTATTAATTACATGTATAGCTAGCTTTTTAACTGCCAGAATATTTAATGAACATTCAATTTATGAAAGACAGATTACAATTGAACAAGAAGAGTTGATAAAGTAGTTTTCAAATTCTCTTTAATCAAATATTAAAGTTTCTAGAATTATAGATCATACATCTAAGGCCTATCAACAATATCCAACCTAAGATGTTTATACGGCTATCAAATAATGGGATATCTGTCGCATGAAAACAAATAAGGATTAAAGTAGAAGTCCACCAAGCTCGATCAACTATTATATTCTCTTTTGAATTTAATCTATTAAATATTCTATAAAAACCTGAAAATATTAATAAGCTAAAAACGAATATATTAATCAAAAAAGAGACTAAAATGCCATGACTAATTGCTAATTCTAAAGGCAAGTTATGGGAATGACCATGAAATAAACCTGTTCTCAGAGGATAAATAATTGAAAAAGCTGCTGCTCCCCAACCTAACCATGGCTTTTCAAAAATTAAATTAACGGCAACTTTCCATTGGCCAATACGTGTTGCTTCAAAAGTTCTAGTGTCTACAAACTGCATATCATTTAATCTCATCCAAATAGAATCAGCAACAATACTTCTTGCAAATTGTTGAATTCCAAAATCAAAAACAGGTAAAACCGCAATTATCACTGGAATAACACATATGAGCATTAATGGGATTAACCAACTCCATGATGCAGAACCAAAAACCAATGGCAGACCTAAAACGATTGCACCCCACGCGTTTCGTGAATCTGTCAAAATCATTGATGAAACAAAAGCAACTAAAAATAGACAGGGAACAACTCGATTTTTTCCACAAATGAAAGGATGCAGAACGGAAGCTAAGCATAATGGCCATACACCCGCTAACCATGCAGCATTGATATTTGCATAGTCAAACAATCCAGACAATCTTCCTAATGGCTCTCCTCCAGGAGATATATACCAAATTATTAAACCATCAAAAATCTGCCAAGGCCCCTCCCATCCAAACCATAACTGACCAAAGCCAGTGATCAAAACAGGTAAACTTCCCCATACAAGACAAGAAGCGCATTTTATTCTTCTTTCAGGGGTCAACAAATATGGTTGCAAACCCCAAAAAAACCAAAAAAATGGCAACCAATTAAAAAGACCAAGCCAAGCTAGCCAACCGGTAGAAGAACGAAAACAACCAATTATCATCAAAAAAGATACAAACACTAGCGGATAATTCCAATATTCCCTCCAATAGAAATCTCTTCTTTTTAGAGATTCATCAAAAAGAGCTACAAGCAAAAACACATAAGAAAGTAATGCACTAGAAGGCAAGCAAAAAACGCCTAACTGAAAACAACTCCAGCCAATATTGTCTGAAAAATTATTTTTTTTAATTAAAGAAAACACCATTATTAATCATGTAAAAACAGCCGTTCTCCCTTTATAAACAATAACTTGTCGTCTTAAATGTAATCTTAAAGCTCTTGCTAATGCGACTCGCTCTAGATCTCGACCCTTTCTTATTAAATCTGTTACTTCATCGCGGTGACTCACATTAGATATAGTCTGTTCAATTATGGGACCAGCATCTAGGTCCTCAGTAACATAATGGGCTGTTGCGCCAATTAATTTTACTCCTCTTTCCCAAGCCTGATGATATGGTTGAGCACCTTTAAAAGCAGGAAGAAAAGAATGGTGAATATTGATGAAATGGGGAAACTTCTCTAAGAATGAACTACTTAAAATCTGCATATATTTAGCCAAAACTCCTAAATCAATTTTATATTCATTTAGCAAATCTAAAATCTTACTTTCTGAATCCGCTTTATTATTTTTATCTACTTTTATAAGCTTAAAAGGAATTGAAAAACTTGCGCAAAGTTCTTCCAAATCCGAATGATTCGAGATAACCAAAGGGATATTCATACATAATTCACCTTCCTTAACTCTCCATAAAAGATCAACCAAGCAGTGACTCTGCTTACTAACAAATATTGCAACATTGGGAAAATCTTCAGAGAAACTCAATACGGCTTTTCCATTCAACCTCTGCTCAAGCAAAATTACTTCAGAATTTATTTCATTTTTATCAAGCATAAATCCTTCTAAATCCCACTCTATACGACTGAGAAACAATTTTGCGTCTGAATCTGTGTGGTGATCAGCATGTCTAATATTCCCATTTTTACTTGCTATCCAAGTTGACAAATCACTTACAAGTCCGGGCTTATCAGGACAAATGAACTGCAAGATAACTGTTTTAATGCTCACTAAAGCGATATCCTTAAACTATTCTCTTTTTTAGACCACTCATTGAAAATTAACAAGCCAATTTCATAACATCTATGCAAACGAACAGCCAAAAAACAGACATAAAGCAAACCGAAATTTCAATTATTGGTTGTGGAATAGCAGGAATTACTACTGCATTTTATCTAGGAAAAAAAGGTTATAAAGTAAATTTAATCGACCCAATTGTAAATTCAAAGATAAATAATTTAAATCCTAAAAATGGAACGCAAGCTAGTTTAGGTGTTCTAATGGGAAATATCTACAAAAAATCAAAAGGAAGAGCTTTCTCACTACGCAATAAGAGTATGAAGTTATGGAAAGAATGGCTTACTGAAATAAACTATTCTGGGTTTAATTTAATACTAGAAAAACCATTAATTAAATTAGCAAGTTCTGAAAAAGAATATCAATCTATGATTCAAATAATAAAGAATAAAAAAGAATTTAAATTTGAACTTTTAGATAAAAATTCTTTAGATTTTTGGAATTCTACATTTGAGACAAAGTTAATAGGAGGAGTAATATCCTATGAGGATGGTCGATTAAATCCCATAGAATTACTAAAAGTATTAACGCATAGTCTTGATCAAATCAAAATAAATAAAATAGAAAATACTGTTGTTCAAATAAGTAAAAATAATAAATTATATGAAAAAAGATGGAATATTAAGTTAGGAAATAATAAATATATTAATCAAGATTTTGTAGTACTTTGCTCAGCATTAAATACTCAAAAACTACTAGCGCCATTAGGTTATAAAATATCTTTAGAGCCGATTTTAGGACAAGTTGTTGAATTAGAATTAGAAGATAACGCTATTAATTGGAAAAATTGGCCTGGAATATTAAATTATCAATCTATAAACTTTATACACAATAAAACTAATCATCTACTCATGGGAGCAACCGTGGAGCGTGGCATCAGTCCAAGCCAACTTGAAAAACAACTAATGTTTAAAATAAACAATACTGCTCCCAAATGGATCAGAAATGCAAGAATCAGCAATGAATGGAATGGAATAAGAGCTAGACCAACAAACGAGCCTAGTCCATTAATAAAAGAACTAGAGACTGGATTATTAATTAATACAGGACATTACAGAAACGGTATTTTGTTAGCTCCTGCATGCGCTGAATGGATTGGCCTTAAAATAGAGAACCAATAAATATTAATTTATTTTGTTTCGGTAAAGTCAGCGTCAATAACATCATCTCCATCAGGCTTACTATCAGTATTTGAATCAGCCGCTTGTGAAGCAGAGTTTGCTTGTTGGTAAACAGAAGCTCCTAATGTATACAATTCCTGTTGAAGCTCCTCTACTAAAGACTTCATGAGTTCATAATCATCTTTTTCAACAGCTTCTTTAAGCTTGACTCGTTTCTCTTCAACTTTAGTTTTTGCTTCTTCATCAACTTTATCGCCAAGCTCACCTATTTGTTTTTCAGCTTGGTAAACAAGTGTTTCAGCCTGATTTTTAATATCAATTTTTTCACGCTTTTCTTTATCCGCAGAAGCATTCATTTCAGCATCTTTAACCATTTTATCAACTTCGCTATCCGACAAAGTTGAGGCACCAGTAATTGAGATGCTTTGCTCTTTACCGCTACCTTTATCTTTAGCGGTGACACTTAGGATTCCATTAGCGTCAATATCAAAAGTCACTTCTATTTGAGGTACACCTCTAGGAGCAGGAGGAATTCCGTCTAAACGAAATGTTCCTAGACTTTTGTTGTCGGAAGCCATCTCACGTTCCCCTTGTAAAACATGAATTTCTACATTTGTTTGACCATCAACTGCAGTTGAGTATGTTTCCGCTTTTTTAGTGGGAACAGTGGTATTTCTTGAGATCATTTTTGTCATCACCCCACCTAAAGTTTCAACCCCAAGAGACAAAGGAGTTACATCAAGGAGCAAAATATCTTTGACTTCACCAGCAAGAACTCCACCCTGAATAGCTGCTCCAACAGCTACGACTTCATCTGGATTCACTGTTTGGTTTGGATCTTTAGTAGTGACTCTTTTTACCAACTCTTTCACTGCTGGCATTCGTGTAGAGCCTCCAACCATGACAATCTCGTCTATTTCTCCAGTAGATAATTTTGCATCTTTCAAAGCTTGCTCGACTGGAACCCTGCAGCGATCAATAAGATTTGCTGCTAACTCTTCAAACTTTCCTCTGGTAAGTGTCAAATCTAAATGTTTAGGACCTTCAGGTGTGGCTGTTATAAAAGGAAGATTAATTTCGCTTTGAGTAGCATTTGATAATTCTATTTTCGCTTTTTCAGCTGCTTCAGTTAGACGTTGAAGGGCTTGTTTATCTTGGCGTAGATCTATACCTTCATTACTTTTGAATGTTGAGGCTAAATGATCAACAATTGCACGATCGAAATCATCTCCACCCAAATGAGTATCTCCGGAAGTAGAGAGAACTTCGAATACTCCGTCACCAACTTCTAAAACAGATACATCGAAAGTTCCACCACCCAAATCAAAAACTAAAATTCTCTCATTACTTTTTTTATCTAAACCATAAGCCAAAGCAGCGGCAGTTGGCTCATTGATAATTCTAAGAACCTCTAAGCCTGCAATTTTCCCTGCGTCTTTCGTTGCTTGTCTTTGTGAATCATTAAAGTATGCTGGAACAGTAATTACAGCTTGTGTTACTGTTTCACCCAAATATTTTCCTGCATCCTCAGAAAGTTTTCTCAGAACTTGAGCACTAACTTCTTCAGGAGAAAACTGTTTATCTAGTATCGGGCATTTTAATTTGACGTTGGAACCTGCTTTTTCTACTCCGTAACTAACTTCTTTAGATTCGTCGTTTACTTCATCAACTCTTCGTCCAACAAATCTCTTAGAAGAATAAAAAGTATTTTCTGGATTCATTACTGCTTGGCGCTTCGCAATTTGTCCAACCAATTGGTCTTGATTTTTCGTATAAGCAACTACTGATGGAGTAGTTCTAAAACCCTCAGCATTTGCGATTACAGTGGGCTTACCACCCTCCATGACAGCAACACAACTATTTGTAGTTCCTAGATCGATGCCAACAACCTTCCCCATTGGTGATTAACTCCTTTAATTTCTTTCTTTAAGTAACATCCTCGTCAGTTAGACCTGTATGAGGCGAGGCGTGGTTCCCGAACAGTCTCTTATAAATTTCAAATCAACTTCTTAACGAAATGATTGCTATCACTGGAAAAACTAAACTAGTAGGACTTCTTGGACAGCCAGTAAATCACTCTCTTTCTCCGATTATGCACAATGCGGCATATGAAGAAATGGGACTTGATTGGTGTTATTTAGCAATTCCTTGCGATAAAGAAAATATTGAAGATTTAACTTCAGCACTAAGATTTGTAGATTGCAAAGGATTAAATGTAACTATTCCTCACAAGCTAGAAGTTCTTAAATCTTGCAATAAATTAACAAAAATTGCAAATGAAATACAAGCAGTTAATACACTAATACCGGAAAAAAATAATCAATGGATAGGTGCAAACACTGACGTAGAGGGATTCTTGATACCATTAAAAAATCATAATTTAATAGATAAAAATGTAATTGTCATGGGTTGTGGAGGCAGCGCAAGAGCTGTAGTTATGGGGTTAAATAATTTAAATGTTAAAAACATAAAAATAATTGGTAGGAATAAAATTTCATTAGATATTTTTGTAAAAAACATGAAAAACTTATTATCAAAAAATCATATATCAATTGAAGCTATTAATAATAAAGACATAAACATTAGATCACATATTAAAGAAGCCGATTTAATTGTTAATACAACTCCAATCGGAATGGATAGCCTAAACACTGAACAAAACAATATTCCTCTTGGCAATCAAATATGGGAAAGCCTCTCTAACAAAACTATTCTGTACGATTTGATTTATACTCCAAGACCAACTAATTGGTTAAAACTTGGGCAGAAAAAAAATTGTTTTACAATTGATGGTCTGGATATGCTTGTCGAGCAAGGTGCCTTGTCAATAAAACTTTGGAGTGGTTTTAATAACGTGCCTACTCAAATAATGAAATCATCAGCAGAGAAACATTTAATCGTTTAATCTTAAAAAAATTAAATTTCTTATGCCTTCACTAGGAGCAAAAATATTAGGAGTTATTCTTTATATGATTCCTTGGGCTGATTCACTTACGTTTGGTAATCATTTATATATAAAGTATCCTTTTACTCAAATTACTCAAATACCTGCAATACCAATTATTCTAATAGAAAGGTCAATACCTTTTGGAAATTTATTATTATTTTTAACTATCTATATTGGACTAATAAGAAATAGTAAAATATCCTATTTTTTACGTTTTAACGCACTGCAATCATTGTTAATTAATATTGGCATAATCATAGTTAGTTTTGTATTCGAAATTCTTTTTAGTCCTTTTCTAGACTCGTTAATTATAAGAACACTCTTTAGTACTTTATTTATTAGTCTTTTTTCAATGATTTGTTATTGTGTTTGGTCTTGCACACAAGGGAAGGAACCTGATCTGCCCATAATCAGCGAAGCAACAAAAATGCAATTGTGAAAAGTTACCCCCTCGGTATAGGATCATAACTCCGTCGCTCTTTATGAGCCTTGAAGTCCTAGTCGGAAATTTCTTCCATGTCTGAAAAGCCCTATTACGAAACTATGTACATTCTTCGTCCGGACATCCCGGAAGAAGAAGTAGACAGTCACATAAAAAAATATAGTGAAATTCTTGAGAAATCAGGAACTGAAGTATTAGATAGTCAAATGAGAGGAAAAAGAAGACTTGCTTATCCAATTGCTAAACATAAAGAGGGAGTATATGTGCAATTAAGTCATCAAGGCAATGGTCAGCAAGTTGCAGCCCTAGAGAAAGCAATGAGATTAAGTGAAGATGTTATTCGTTACCTCACAGTTAAACAATTTGGTCCATTACCAACTCCAAAGTCAACATCTAAAGAAGATGAACCTGAAAAATCTGAAACAGATAAAGAAGAAGTAAAATCTACTGAAGTTAAAGCAGAATCACCTGTAGAGGAGGGTAAGAAAGAAGAATCGAAAGAATAAAGATAAGAGATAAATAAAATAGAGTCTTACATTTTACTTGTTTATCCAAGACCAAATTCGACT
Source organism: Prochlorococcus sp. MIT2302 (assembly GCF_059772385.1). Taxonomy (NCBI): domain Bacteria; kingdom Bacillati; phylum Cyanobacteriota; class Cyanophyceae; order Synechococcales; family Prochlorococcaceae; genus Prochlorococcus; species Prochlorococcus sp. MIT2302. Next base: position 1,329,051 of record NZ_CM186285.1, read on the forward strand.
AGGTAATCCCCATACATAAATAAATCCTTCAGCGGATTTGTGGTTGAATTTATCCTCACCTCCATAAGTAGACATATCTGAAACGTAAAGACTATTTGCTTGTGACTTTCGACCAATAACATCAGCATTACCCTTAAAAAGCCTCATCCTTACGATCCCATTGACATGCTTTTGAGAAAAATTAATAAATCCATCTAATGCATCTTTTAGAGGACTAAACCAGAAACCTTTATAAACCAAGTCTGCCCATTGTCTTTCCAGATTGAATTTTGTATTTAATAAGTCAGCGGGTAAAGTTAAGCTCTCCATTTCTTGATGAGCTTTAATAAGTAAAAGCAATCCTGGTGTTTCATAAATTTCTCGACTTTTAATTCCTACTACTCTGTCTTCAATAATATCCAAACGTCCAAAGCCATGTTTTCCTGCAAGGCTATTAGCTTTTTTTATAAGAGATACAGGATCCATCAATTCTCCATTAATTGCAACTGGGTAACCATTCTCAAAAAGAATGTCAACTATCTCAGCTGTATTAGGTGAATCAGCAATTGAAGAGGTAATCCCAAAGACTTCATCGGATGGCATCTCAAATGGATCTTCCAGTGGACCTGCTTCAATGCTTCTGCCCAAAAGATTCAGATCAATTGAGTAAGGATTTTTTTTACTGACAGGAGGGACTATTCCATATTGTTCTCCATAGGCAATCGTTTCTTCGCGGCTCATTCCCCATTCCCTCGCTGGTGTAAGCAATTGCAAATCAGGAGCTAAAGCTCCGATTGTTACGTCAAAACGAACTTGATCATTCCCCTTGCCCGTACACCCATGAGCGACTCCATCGGCATTTACTTCCCTTGCAATTTCAACAAGTTTTTTTGCAATTAAAGGTCTAGCTAATGCCGTTGAAAGCGGATATTTACCTTGATATAGAGCATTAGACCTAATTGCTGGAAAAGCAAAATCTTCAATAAAAGGCTTTACTAAGTTGCCTACAAATGACTGCGATGCACCGGCTGAAATAGCTTTTTTTTTGATCATATCCAGCTCATCGCCCTGGCCAAGATCTGCAGCGAAAGCAATCACATGTTCAACTCCATACTCCCTCTTCAAATAGGGAATACAAACACTGGTATCTACTCCTCCTGAATAGGCCAAAACAACTTTTTTAGCTATTCCCATATGGTTCTCTCCTATGAGGAAATTCAATTCTTGTTATTAAATATAGAGAACTATTGGACAATATTTCTTATTTAGATTTTCAATGCTGATTCAAATATTTTCAAGGTGTAAAAAATCGCAAAAAAGATACATAATTTATTCCCAGGGCTGCTTAATAGATTTTCCTGATTGGCTTTCAGAAAAGAATCCTATGAGCCATACCGAAACAAAAGCAAAAGAGGTTAACCCAAAAAAAATAAGTACATAAACTAACCAAGCATTAATATCACGACCGAAAATCAATAGATCTTGAACATCATTATTTGTAGTAAAAATAAAAACAAGAGATGCAGACATTAAAATCACTTGAAAATTTAAGTTAAGTTAACGAATCTATTGAAAAAGATCTCCTAACCCAAAAATAAACTAAAAGAACAATAGAAGGACCAAAAAGCATAAACCATACTAAAAAATGATTTATGGAAAAAGGTTGAGGATGAATGAAACCAGCCACACGAAGAGAAATACTTATTAAGAAAGCTACGACCCAAGTACAAATCATCAGTGTCAGCTTTGAAGTCAGCATAAAGATTAGAAAATTAATCCATAATGCATTATGTTAATTCATCGATCAAAATCTTGATATGGGCGATCTAAAAAAAGTCAATTTATCTAGTTTAGACGGTATTAACCCCGCACTAACACGCTATGCCAGGCAAGAGCCTGCTCCTGTTCTACCTCTGCGAGAAGAACCCGATTTATTATCATGGCTAGAAACTAGTGGCAGATTAGTTTCTGATGAAGATTCTAATGATCAAGAAATAAGTACAGTAGAAGAAGAAGAGCTTTCAGCTTTAATGGGAGAAAAAGAAGACTATAAAGCCGAAGAAGAACCAACAGATGAAGAGTGGGAAGATTAATCTATTAGCTTTAGTTTTGGAAAAACATAACAAGCCTTTAAATAAAAAAAAAATATCATTTTTTAATAATATTAATTCTCAAATATGTATTTTGTTTGGAATAATTACATGTGCATCTTTATTTTGTGATTTATATTTTGAAAATTATTCTTTAACTATTCCTTTTATAATTACAGCTCTTATATCATCATTTATTACTTATATAAGTATTCCTATCTTAAAAAAAATAAAAATTCAGCAAATAATTAGAGAAGAAGGACCAAAGAAACATTATATAAAACAAGGAACTCCCACTATGGGTGGAGTTTTTTTTATTCCAATAGCAATCGTAATAGCTAATATTTTATTTTTAAAAAGTCAAGATTACAGAATTATCTTGACTTTGAGCTTACTCATTATTTCTTTTATGTTAATAGGCTTAATTGATGACTTAATAAGTTTGAAAAAAAATTTTAACACTGGTCTTACTTCAAATCAAAAATTAATTTTTCAATTTATGATCAGTCTGATTTTTATTATTTTTTGCGAATCAAATAATTTTCTATCTAGTAATGTTCAAATAGCAAATAGAATTATTAATATAGAAAATTTAATTTATCCTTTAGGAATATTTGTATTATTAGCAGAAAGCAATTCAACTAATTTGACTGATGGTTTAGATGGCTTACTAAGTGGATGTAGTGCATTAATTTTTACAGGTTTAGCGATAACTATTTTAGTGGAGAATCAGACTTACGCTGAAACCCTTGCTCCTCTTTGCATAGTAATGGCTGGGAGTTCTATGGGTTTTCTTGTTCTTAATAAACATCCTGCAAAATTATTTATGGGTGACTCAGGGTCTTTAGCTATTGGAGCATCTCTTGGTGGCATTGCACTGATATCGAATAATCTTTGGTCTCTGTTAGTTATGGGAGGAGTACTTGCGGCAGAATCAATCTCAGTAATAACTCAAGTAGGTATTTTTAAAATTTCTAAGAAAATAAAAGGGAAAGGGCATAAATTATTTTTGATGACTCCAATACATCACCATTTTGAGCTCAAAGGTAACAAAGAGACTAATATTGTAACTAGCTTTTGGTTTGTTACATTAATATTAATAATAATCAATCTAGTATTTTTCGCTAAATCTTAAATCTTCTAATTTAACTGATGACGTATTTTACTTGGAAAGAAGAAGGGTTAACAAAGGACTGTGAAACTCTAGATTCCATGGCTGCTAGATTTGAAGAATCTGCAAGACTCATGAGAAAAATGTCAGCAGATGGCTTTAAAGTAGAAAAAAGAAACAAACAACAAATAATCACTCATATAGATTCAAAAATTTTTAATGATTGGGGCTTCGTTAGTGAAGAGCCACCATATCAACAACTTACATTAATCCTTGAAAAAGACATAAATTAAATCATTTATATTTAAAAAATACTAAAAGGATTTAAAAATAGTAAAGGTTAATGACTTGTTAAAAATCGAAAATGTTTTAAACCATCTAAGACATCATCTTGATCATCAGAAAAGAAAACTCTTTGTTGGGTTCTCAATCCATCTAATGATGAATCATGCTCAAAAGGAATAACATTAGTAGTCAATCCCCTTATTAACTCATCATCACCTTGTTGACTTGCTACAACAAGGACTTTGTCTAAAGTTATGCCCCAACGTAAAGTCAAAAATCTTATTGCTTCCGCTCGTGATGCTCGTAAAGGAACAACGTCTAGGTACCAATGACATTTAAGGTGAGGAGAAGCGGCAAGTCCGGACTGCCTAAGTCTTTTTCGTACCAAAGGTAAAATTGCATTACTAGGTTCTTTTAATAAATAACTAACCTTAAAAGGACCTTGGAATTCAGTTAATTGAAGCTGTAGATACTCTTTTAAATCGAACAAAACCTTTTCTACCTCACTCCGATTCCAATCAACAGATATTAAATCTTGCCAAAAAATATCTGATTTATTTGTATCAGCATAATAAATCTCAGTACCGGCTTGACATATCCAAACAGCAGGTATGGGTAATTGTGTTTCTGCGTATCGATAACGGGCGGCTTTAATTGACCTACCGGTTAAAATTCCTAATTTGATATTTTTATTAAATGAATGATCTTTTAGTTTATTTCTCAATATTGATAAGCCTTTAGATTCCTCAAGATAATTATCTAAATCAAGAAATAATAGTTTATGACCAATAGGACTTGTTTCTTTAGTATTTACAAATGTCAAATAACGAGGTGCAAGAAATTTCAGACGCTTCTGCATCAATGCAATGTAATTACAAACATGAGCATCCCAACTAAAATGCCTGCTAACTCCTTCAATTCCATTGTTTCTCCAAGTGTTCCATAAAGATGGATTTGAACCAGCAGTTTCTAACCCATCTCGAAAGGCCTCTAAATCAGTTACATCTACGAGTAGACCATTATCACAACGAGACAAAATATCCCTCGGACCTCCATCATCAGTAGTCACCATTGGCAAGCCACACGCAGCAGCTTCCAACAATGTCAAGCCAAACGGCTCAGTTAAGGCAGGATTAACAAACAATCCTTTTCTATTTGCAGCCCAACGATATATTGAGGGAATTTGCTCTCTTTTATGTTGTTTTGGAAAAGCAACTTTTCCATATAAATTATACTTATCAACCAATTCAAAAACTTGCTGAAAAACCTCTCTTTGCTGTTTATCAAGCTGTCGTGCATCTTCTCGACAACCTAAAATTAAAATAAGATTATGTCTTTGCTGCAATATTGACGAACGACCATAAGTCTCAATCAACGCAGGAATATTTTTTCTCCTTACTGCCCTTGATATAGCTAAGAGAGGGGAAAGATTTAAATCTCTCAGAAAAGGTTTAAAAAGTTTGTTTAATTCTTTTTCGTCTTTATCTACAGCAGAATCGATTGAATGAAAACGATTCAGATCAACGCCTGGTGGAATCACTACTATGTTTTTAGAGCTAAATCGCCCATAACGAGCGTACTGTTCTTCAGCTTCCTGTTTAGTACTTGTTATGAGTAAGTTTGAATGAGCTAAAGCCAATTCCTCTGCATCAATTCTTTTACTAATTGAGTAAGTTTGCTCTATTTGATCGTGATCTATTCCAGCAACCAATAATCTTCTGAGTTTTTCACGGCCTAATGAATGACCAGTAAAAACCAATGGCAAACCTAATCTTCTGCTTACTAACGCTCCAACATAACCAGCGTCAGCATAATGAGCATGAATCCAATCAGGAAAGTTATTTTGTTTCCGTAATCTTTGAACTACTTGATCGGCTAAATCATCCAAATAAGGCCATAACAATTCTTTCCTGACGTAACGCTTAGGACCAAAAGGTAATCGAATAATTTCAGCACAACTTGATATCTTTTCTACGGGCTTTGAGTAGTCAGAGGATACTTTCCTATCAACAATTAATCTGGTAATGAGCTCTACATTTTCAACTTCAGGTCTTGCTGCAAGTCCTTTTACTAACTCTAAAACATATAAAGTTTGCCCTCCAGTATCTGCGTCTCTGCCCAATTCAAGATCATTTGATCGGATTAGACCATGCAAATTTAAATGTAGAAGCCTTAAACCCAAACAAACCCTCGTGTGAGCTGTTGGATAAATAATTGATTTTGTCCCTTTTAAACATAAAGAAAGAATAATGATTTATTTAAATAAATATTAAAATTTTAAAGTGATTGCTATCACTTGATTTTGAAAATATTTATAAATCAAAATAACGAAATCAACTCTATGCATTAAGGAATATGTACAAAGCCCACTAAATATTCAACCTTTGACTGGAGGATGTAATTTCAAAACCTTTTTTAAATAATTACCTGTATGACTATTTGAATCCTTTGCTACTTCTTCTGGCGTACCCATAACAATAATTTCCCCTCCACGGTTACCTCCCTCTGGACCCATATCAATAATCCAATCTGAACATCTAATAACGTCCAAATTGTGCTCAATTACAATAATTGAGTTTCCTTTATCTACCAGTCGCTGAATGACATCCATTAATTTATGAACATCATAAAAACTTAGACCAGTTGTAGGTTCATCAATTAAATAAAGAGTTTTACCAGTGGCTCTTCTAGATAATTCAGTAGCAAGTTTTACCCTTTGAGCTTCTCCTCCAGATAATGTTGGGGCAGGTTGTCCAAGCTTAATGTATCCAAGACCAACATCTAAAAGTGTTCTTAACCTATCCGCGGCTTGAGGGATCGCTGAAAAAACGTCAACTGCTTGCTCAACTGTCATTTCTAATACATCTGAAATAGAAAAATTTTTATATTTAACTTGTAATGTCTCGCGATTAAATCGAGCTCCTTTGCATACATCGCATTGAACATAAACATCAGGGAGAAAATTCATCTCAATTACATTTACACCCTGACCACGACAAGCTTCACATCTTCCACCTTTGACATTAAAACTAAATTGCCCTGCTTGATATCCTCGAGCTTTTGCTTCAACAGAGGTAGCAAAAAGTTGACGTATAGGATCAAATGCGCCCGTATAAGTAGCCGTATTAGATCGCGGAGTTCTACCAATTGGGGATTGGTCAATAACAATAACCTTGTCAATAGATTTAATACCTTTCAGCTCTTTTAATCCTTTTGGGAAAGGAACTTTTAACCCCAAAGAGTGATTTAAAGCAGGGTGTAGCAATTCGTTTATCAAAGTACTTTTACCACTTCCACTAACACCAGTAACAGCAACTAATCTACCTAATGGAAAATCCACTGAAACATTTTTTAGATTATTTTTATTACAATCAATTAATCGTAATTTTCTTTGAACTGAGTCTCTTCTACTAGCAGGGGTAGGTATAGATGAACGCCCACTAAGGTAGGCACCAGTTAATGATTCTTTTGCATTCAACAGGCTATCGATAGATCCTTCTGCAATAATTTTCCCTCCATGAACTCCAGCGCCAGGACCTATATCCACTAAATAATCAGCCGCTCTTATGGTGTCTTCATCGTGTTCAACAACAACCAAAGTATTACCTAGATCACGTAGTTTTTTTAATGTAGATAATAGTCGATCATTATCTCTTTGATGTAGTCCAATACTAGGTTCATCTAAAACATACAGAACTCCTGTTAAACCTGCACCTATTTGCGTAGCGAGTCTTATTCTTTGAGCTTCCCCCCCAGACAAAGTCATTGCTGGTCTATCTAGAGTTAAATAATCAAGTCCAACATCTAAAAGGAATTGAAGACGTAATCGAATTTCTTTTAAAACTAATTCCCCAATTTTCTTTTGTTTAGAAGAAAGCAATTGATTTGAATTTTTAGTTTTCTTGAACCCCATTAATTCCTCAACATTCTCAAGTGTGGTTGAAACACTTGATGAAGTTAGATCAGTAATTGCAAATGGACCTAGTTTTACAGCAAGAGCCTCAGGACGTAATCTCTTGCCATGACAGCTTGCACAAGGAACTAATTCAAGATATTTTTCTAACTTTTGACGAACCGCTTCACCATTTGCATCCTGCAACTGTCTTTCTAGAATAGGTAAAATACCCTCAAAAGGTCTTTTAAATCCAGAATCTTGTTTATATCTACTATCCACCTTTATTAAAATTGGTTCTTTACTGCCGTTTAACAAAATATTTTTTTGCTCTTCTTTTAAATCTTTCCAAGGAGTTTTTATTTCAAAGCCAAATGCCTCACCTACTGAAAATAATAATGAAAAATAATATGAATTATCTTTATCACTCCATGGTGCAACAGCAGCGTATACCGGTAATGATGGATCAGGTACAACTCTCTCACAAGTGAATTTTTTTAAGTAACCAAGACCATGACAATCAGGACATGCTCCGTAAGGACTATTAAAGGAGAATAATCTTGGAGATAGTTCTTCAATTACGGCCCCATGAACTGGACAAGCAAAATTTTCAGAAAATAATCTTTCTCTATCAATACCTTTCGGAAGTTCCTCATTCTTTTTCGGTACTGCTTCAACTATTGCTAAGCCATCTCCCCTTTTCAAAGTAGTGCTTAATGAATCAGTTAATCTCTCTTCGATTCCTTCTCTCGCAATTAACCTATCAACCACTACCTCAATAGAATGAACTTGATTTTTATCTAATTCAATATTATCTGCCAATTCTCTAACCTCTTTGTTAATTCTTACTCGAACAAATCCCTCTGCAGCGAGTCCAGACAAAAGTTTTGAATGTGTTCCTTTTTTACCTCTAACAACTGGTGCAAGTAATTGATATCGAGTCCCTTCTGGAAGAGTCATAATTTGATCAACCATCTCATCAATACTTTGAGGCTTAATTGGCCTAGAGCACTCAGGACAATGGGGTTCTCCCGCTCTTCCAAAAAGCAAACGAAAATAATCTTGTATTTCCGTGACCGTTCCAACTGTTGAGCGAGGATTATGACTAGTAGATTTTTGATCAATAGAAATTGCTGGAGATAAACCTTCAATTGAATCAACATCTGGTTTATCAACCTGACCTAAAAATTGTCTTGCATAAGCAGACAAACTCTCAACATATCGCCTTTGACCTTCAGCAAAAATCGTATCAAAAGCTAAAGAACTTTTCCCACTTCCACTAACACCTGTAAAAACGACCAATTTATTTCTTGGAATAGATAGATCAACGTTTTTTAAATTATGTTGCCTGGCACCACGGATAGTTATGACTTCTTCATTAGAAGAACCAATATTTAATGTCTTTTGTTTTGAATTAGGTTTTGAAATTCCCATTAGGGAAAATTTATTAATAGCTAATTGTATAAAAAAATATGCTCATCATGCAGCTTTGTGTTCCAGCAAGCTCGCCGCATAAGCATTAGCTCCTACAATTTCGCCACCTGCTAATAGAGCCAATTCTCTCTGCCTATCAGCGATTTCCTTTAAATAAATAACAGTTGATTCAGTCTTATCAGCAATAACAGTCTTTTTTAAAGAAAAATGATTATCAGCATATGCTGCAATTAATGGTTGATGAGTGACGCAAAAAACTTGCCGATGCATTGATAAGTCAGAAAGCAAATTAGCTACGTAACTACTAACTGATCCACTAACACCCGAGTCAATTTCATCAAAAATCAAGAGCTTAGATTGATCGAAAGAAGAGAAAATCGCCTTTATTGCAAGAAGAACACGAGATTTCTCTCCCCCCGATGCTGTTTCGGAAAGAGGTGCTAAAGGAAGTCCTGGATTTGCTGAAAACATAAAATTAATTTTATCGATCCCGTTAATTGTTGGCTCGCATTTTTCAAAAACAACTTTAAAACGGACATTAGGCATACCTAACTTTTTTAAAGTCTGTATGAGCTTATCCTCAAGTTGCAAAGCAACGTTTTTTCTAATGGTGGATAACTCTTTATTCGAGTTATCTCTAATAATTCTTTTTTTGTGTTCTAAAGAAGAAAGCTGATTTATGTTGATGGAATCATCATGTGAAGCTAAGCGATTAATTAATTCATTTTTATAGCTGATAAGGTCTGGAATATTTCTATGATATTTTTTTTGATAGAATTTTAAAGTAGATAATCTAACTTGTAGATCATTTAAAAAAGTTGGATCAATGTCTAACGTTTTTTCATAATCATTAATCTGACAAATCAAGTCATTTAGATTATTCGTAATACTATAAAAATTATCAAAAATAGGTTCTAGAGAAGAATCTATCTGAGATAATACTTTTAGTTCGTTAATACAAAAATATATATGATCGAAAATAGATGGATATTCATCTAAACTTTCATTTAAACGAATCAATACAGCTTTGACTCCCTCTTTTAATTTAACAAGATTAGATAAACGATTCTGATCAGTTTCTAACTTTGCTTGCTCATGAGGATCCTCTAATTTTAATTTATCTAAGTCTTCATAAATATACTCCATTTCCTCAAACTCTTTTTTTGAATCAGAGATTTTATCTCTTACTTCTTCAAGTCTTAAATTAGAATCATGCCATGTTTTCCAATCATTCTTAACTTTAGTGATGGATTCTTGAATTGATTTTAGACCTAAAGAATCAAGCAAGCTTAATTGATGTAATGAATCATTCAAAATATAAGTATCACCCTGTAGTGTAAAATCAAAAAGCAGTGATCTTAATTCTGATATTTGATCTTTATTAACTAATACGCCATTAATTCTAAATCTAGATTTATATTTATTATCTTTGAAACGCCATTCCCTAGTAACAATTAATTCTTCATCAATATCAATTTCTTGATTATTCAACCAATTTTTTGTATTTTTCAAGACAGAAAAAACACCCTCTATTGATGAAAAAACAGAACCTTTAGCTACCAATCGATTATCTGAGGTGATCTTTTTATGCGCCAATAAAGCATTTAACGTATCAAGAAATATTGATTTACCTGAACCCGTTTGCCCTGTAAAAACAGTAAATCCTTTATCAAAGTCGATCTCTAAATTTCCAAATAGAGCTATGTTATGAAAACGAAGGCTGTTTAGCATAAGTCAAAGCAATCAAAAAGACACGAACTAGACGTAAAATGGATTAGAAGAGACTTAAACATTGCCATACCAAAAATGGCTGAAGAATTAAGCGATTTTATTGAAGCCTCAGGTCTACTTGAGTATGACCCTGTTGCTATTGACTCAATCTACAAAAAAAATCCAGTTCGTCTACTCCGAAGACTTTGGCAGACACTTTTACCAATCGGTTTACTTTTACTTGGTGTTGGTTGGGAAAAATTAATTGGTTCTTTAGAAAAGGAAGAGAGAAAAACATATAGAGCAAAAGAGTTTACCAAACTACTTGTGGATTTGGGACCAGCATTCATAAAAGCTGGACAAGCACTGTCTACCAGGCCAGATATTGTCCCTCAAGTAGTTCTAGAAGAGTTAGCCCAGCTTCAAGACCAATTACCCGGATTCGAGAGCAAGCTTGCCATGGCTTGTATTGAAGAAGATTTGCAAGAGAAAGTAAGCAACATTTTTATAGAAATTGATAAAGAGCCAATTTCTGCCGCATCTCTCGGTCAAGTCCACAAAGCAATACTGAAAAGTGGAGAAAAAGTTGCTGTTAAAATTCAAAGGCCAGGGCTAAGAGAACAAATAACATTAGATTTATACATAGTAAGAAATATAGCAGTTTGGTTTAAAAATAATATCGGGATTATCAGAAGCGATCTAGTTGCATTAATCGACGAGCTAGGAAAAAGAATTTTCGAGGAAATGGATTACATAAACGAAGCTAATAATGCAGAAAAATTTAAAGAGTTGCACAGCAATAATAATAAAATTGCAGTTCCAAAAATCTACAGAAAAGCAACAAGCAGAAGAGTACTGACAATGGAGTGGATAGACGGGACTAAATTAACGAATATAGAAGCAGTAAAAAAACTAGGAATAGATCCAAATGAAATGATAGAAATTGGCGTAAGTTGTAGTCTTCAACAACTAATTGAGCATGGCTTTTTTCATGCAGATCCTCATCCAGGGAACATATTAGCTTTGGAAGACGGGCGATTATGTTATCTAGATTTTGGGATGATGAGCGATATTACACAACAGTCAAGAGTTGGATTAATTAGGGCAGTTGTTCATTTAGTTAACAAAAAATTTGATAAACTTTCTTATGATTTTGTACAGCTAGGATTTTTATCAGAAGAGGTCGATTTAAAACCTATTGCTCCTGCATTTGAAAGTGTTTTTACAAACGCTTTAGAAATAGGAGTAAATAAAATGGATTTCAAAGCAGTGACTGATGATATGTCTGGTATTATGTATAAATTTCCTTTTAAATTACCACCTTATTATGCACTAATTATTAGATCCTTAATAACTTTGGAGGGAATAGCACTTAGTGTTGACCCAGATTTTAAAATACTTGGAGCAGCATATCCCTATTTTGCAAGACGTCTAATGGAGGATGAAAATCCAGAACTAAGAAATAGTTTGAAAGAAATGCTGTTTGATGAAAACAACCTTAAATTAGAAAGATTAGATGATCTTCTAAAAAGTGCAACCAAGGAAAAAAAGTTAAACAGTGCAAAAATTTTAGATCAAACTATTGATTTTTTATTTTCTAGTAAAGGTTTTATTCTTAGGAATGAATTAGTAAATATTTTTGCTACAAAAATCGACTCTATTGGGTGGAAAACACTTATTGATCTGAATAATAAACTTCCATCAAAAATAAGATCAAAAACCATAGCAAGCTCATCTAAAATTGATACTGAAAAAAACTTTAATCTATCATCCATCAATAAAATGTTTAGTACATCAAAAACAAAGCCAGGATTTAAAAGAAAATTGTTATTTAAAAAATTGCCAAAAATACTTATTACTAAAGATATTTATAAGATGGGTTACGGTTTAATGAAAAAAACTTCTGAAAAAGGATTAGTTAGATTAGTAAAAGTTGCAGCTGGTGTAAAACAATAAATGAATTTAAAATATAAACATATTGTACTTTTATTATTTTTATTTTTTATCCCTAGCGCAAAAAGCGCAGAAAATCTTTTTCTCTATAATGGAAATTTTAGTAGAACAATAAAAATTGAGGATTTAAATAACTTTACAAAAACAAAAAAGCCAAGTAAAAAATTAAAAAGTCTAATGAAAATTACAAATCAAAAGGATAAAGATCTGCACAAATTTTTAACTTATGAGATAGAAGTTCCTATAGAATCAAGTAGTAGATTAATGAATAGTAAAATAGGTGAAGTGTTTTTAAGAAGATTATCCAAAATTATTTATCCGAATAAGATATCAAATATCAAAACAAGTACAAAAGCAATAAGATCTGGAATCATATTAAGTTCTTACAAAAATAATGAAAAAATTAATCTCATACACTTTTTTAAAGAGTATCCAAATAAAAATATTGCTTTAGACCTCAATGCATTAAAAAAAACCCTCAAAAAAGTAGAATCATTAAAAGATTTAATTGATTTCTATTCAAATTCTCCTTTTCAAAAGCTAAAAGATGGAAGGTCTAGCATTTAGATTGTTTAAAAATACTTGTAAAGTAAGTGGCATTTTCTAAAAAATTTAAGAAACTGTTTTTCTCTAGCCCAAAAAAAAACAATTGGAATGGGCTGATAAACGCTTACAAACCTTGGCTACCAGTAACAAATAAAACTCCCATAATAACTTTAAATGAAGGAGGAACACCTCTAATAGAAGTCAATTCAATAGCCAATCGAATAGGAAAAGGAGTAAAAGTATATGTGAAATATGACGGTCTAAATCCAACTGGATCATTCAAAGACAGAGGAATGACAATGGCTATTAGTAAAGCAAAAGAGAATGGTTGTGAAGCAGTAATTTGCGCAAGCACAGGTAACACCTCTGCCTCTGCAGCTGCCTATGCGAGCAAAGGAGGAATGAAATCTTTTGTAATTATCCCAGACGGATATGTTGCTCAAGGAAAATTAGCTCAAGCATTAGTGTATGGAGCAGAGATATTAGCGATTAAAGGAAATTTTGATAAAGCGTTGGAGATTGTAAGGGAATTGTCTGAAAAATATCCAATAACATTAGTAAATTCTGTAAATCCTTATAGATTGCAGGGACAAAAAACTGCGGCTTTTGAGATCATAGAAAATCTTGGAAATGCTCCTGATTGGTTATGTATTCCGATGGGAAATGCAGGGAATATAAGTGCATACTGGATGGGGTTTCAAGAATTTTTTCGCGCTAATAAGTCGAGGAAGCTCCCTCGAATGATGGGTTTTCAAGCAAGCGGATCTGCACCTTTAATAGAAGGTAAGAGTATCAGCAATCCAGAAACAATTGCCACTGCAATAAGAATAGGAAATCCTGTTAATAAAGAAAAAGCATTAAAAGCAAAAGATTCAAGCAATGGTAGATTTTCTTCTGTTACTGATTCAGAAATAATTGAAGCTTATAAAATTCTTGGAAGAGAAGAAGGAATTTTCTGCGAACCAGCTAGTGCAGCTTCTGTTGCAGGCTTATTAAAAATTAAAAAAGATGTTCCGGCGAACTCAACTATTGTTTGTGTTTTGACAGGAAATGGCTTGAAGGATCCTGATTGTGCCATTAAAAATAATGACGCAATTTTTCATACTGGTGTAGATGCGGAGATAAGTTCAATTACTAAAAAAATAGGTTTTTAAGGAAATTCAAATATCCAGTAAAAAAACTGTCTGTTGATTTCGTCTTGTTTTGATTGTTTTGGATGTGGAAAAAGAAAGAAAATTTCTTGGATATTTTTATTTCTTTTCCACAATCGTTTTTATAGGTGGATAAATATGTTTTTATCCACTTTTAAAAAATCTTTTCCACAGTAAAAAATTCAGAGAAACCTGTTAAGATCATTGTTTTTTGAAAAAACCACAAAAACCACAAGACCTACTACTACTAATTTATTTTCATATCATGAATATAGAAATATACTAGAAGAAGAAAAAAAAATTTTTTTTACGGTATTGCTTTTTTTAAATAGCTATGAAATTCTTATATCAACGGATTTTTTTGAGATAACGGAATGAAGCTAAGTTGTTCGCAATCAGATTTGAATACTGCTCTTCAGTTAGTTAGTAGAGCTATATCAAATCGACCGACACATCCAGTTTTAGCAAATGTTTTGTTAGCAGCTGACGAAGTCACAGGCAAGTTGCGCTTGACTGGCTTTGATTTAAGTTTAGGAATACAAACTTCAATATCAGCTTGTATAGATGAAAGTGGTGCTATTACTTTACCAGCTAAATTATTTGGAGAAATTGTTTCTAAATTATCAAATGATTCACCATTAGTATTAACTTCTGATGAAGTTAGTCAACAAGTTGAATTAACGAGTAAAAGTGGTACATATCAAGTAAGAGGAATGCTTTCTGATGATTTTCCTGATTTACCTTTAGTAGAAAGTAGTACTTCATTAAAATTAAATCCTTTATTACTCTCTAATGCAATTAAATCTACATTATTTGCAAGTAGTACAGATGACGCTAAACAATTACTTACTGGAGTTAATCTTACTTTTGATGGTTATGGTATTGAGTCTGCTGCTACAGATGGACATAGACTGGCTGTATTAAATCTAAAAAATATTTTATCTCAAACAAAAGATATAAATGATTTTACAGAATTTGAGAAATTTTCTATAACATTACCATCTAAATCTTTAAGAGAAGTTGAAAAGTTTTTAAGTGCTTGTGATAATAGTCAACCTATTAATTTTTTTATTGACAAAGGACAAGTAGTTTTTATATCTATTGATGAAATTATAACTATTAGAGCTCTAGAGGGTTCCTATCCAAATTATTCTCAATTACTACCTGATTCTTTTTCTAATATATTAGAATTTGATAAAAAAGAATTTATCGCTTCATTAGAGAGAATAGCTGTTTTAGCTGATCAACATAATAATGTTATAAAAATATCTACTGATAGTTCTGCTAAAGTAATTAAAATTAGTACTGATGCTCAAGATATAGGAACTGGTTTTGAGTCTATGCCAGTTTCTTTTAAAGGTGAATCTTTTCAAATTGCATTCAATGTAAGATATTTATTAGATGGTCTTAAAGTTATAGATTCAAATCTTATTAGGTTGAGTTGCAATGGACCTACAACTCCAGCTGTATTTTCACCTATTAATAGTGAGGTTAACTTTATATATCTAGTTATGCCAATTCAAATACGAAATTAATTTTGGGTAAAAAAAATCAGTTATTATTAAGTGATCTATTAAGAAATAATGTTCGCTGCGAAAATGGCATTGACCACGGACCAGTTGTTAATCCATGGATGCATCCTCCTGTTCATAGAATATTAGGATTTATTTCTCGTCCTTCCAATTTAAGACTTGAAAGAGAGGTTTGGAGGCTAGATCAAATAAAAGGATTAAACGAACAAGAAGTATTTGTAAAAGGACCTTGTTCTATATCTGATAATCAAACTTTAGAGCGTTTTCCTACCTTGTTAAATTCGAATGTTTTTAATAGAAAAGGTCAAAAATTAGGTTTAATTGCGGATTTTCTTTTTGACACTAAGAATGGAAAGATACAATACTATTTAGTTAGTAGAACAAATCCACTAATTCCTGGAACAAGTCGTTGGTTATTATCACTATCTAAAATTATTGACAAACAACCAGGTTCTATTTCATGTGATATAGATTCGTTTGAAGATATACCAATACAAAAAGCTAGTTTTAAAGAAGAATTTCTAAGCAAAAGCAGAAAATGGAAAACTCAATTTCAAGATCTCACATACAATGCTTCTGATAAACTTGAGGGATGGATTGATGACAAAATTACCGAAAACGCTTTCGATTTTAAAGAAGACACTTCTAAAATTGATAGTGGTGGCAACTCATACGATGACTGGATTGATAATTTAGATATAGATAGTTCAGAAGAATTTAATAGAATGAATAAGCGATCAAGAAAAAAAGGTTTAGCAAATGAAAAAGATCTTGATCCTTGGATTTGATTTATGACATCTTTTTCAGACATTAATGATTTTCAACAGTTAATTAATTTACCAAATTTTTTTGTTGAATACGATGTTTTATCTTCCTTAAGCCAAGAGGGGTTAAAGCAATCAGATTATGTTGAAATTTGTAGAAGACTAAAGCGACCACCAAATAGAAACGAATTAGGAATGTTTGGTGTTATGTGGTCTGAGCATTGTTGTTATCGAAATTCACGTCCATTACTCAAAAATTTTCCAATAACAGGGCCTAGAATAATTGTTGGCCCTGGAGAAAACGCAGGAGTTGTAGATATTGGTTGTAATCAAAAATTGGTATTTAAAATTGAAAGTCATAATCATCCATCTGCTGTAGAACCTTTTCAAGGTGCAGCAACAGGAGTAGGTGGTATTTTGAGAGATATTTTTACTATGGGAGCAAGACCAATAGCGATATTAAATGCTTTAAGATTTGGACCGTTGGAAGATAAAAAAAATATTAGTTTATTAGAAGGTGTCGTAGCAGGTATCTCGCATTATGGGAATTGTGTAGGTGTTCCGACCATAGGAGGTGAAGTTGGTTTTGATAGTAGTTATTCGGGTAATCCTTTAGTTAATGCAATGGCATTGGGTTTGATGGAAACAGATAAGATAGTTTGTTCAGGAGCTAGTGGAATTGATTTTCCAGTTCTTTATGTAGGAAATACAACAGGGAGAGATGGAATGGGAGGAGCAAGTTTTGCTAGTTCGGAACTTTCAAAAACCTCTATAGATGATCGACCTGCTGTGCAAGTGGGTGACCCTTTTCTTGAAAAAGGATTGATTGAAGCATGTTTAGAGGCGTTTAAAACAGGATACGTAATTGCTGCTCAGGATATGGGCGCTGCAGGTCTTACTTGTAGTTGTTCTGAAATGGCTTCAAAAGGAGAGGTGGGAATCGAATTAGATCTTGATCTTGTTCCAGCGAGAGAAAAAGGAATGACTGCATATGAATTTTTGTTGTCTGAGTCACAAGAACGAATGTTATTTGTAGTTAAACCTGGTTCAGAACAAGAGTTAAGACAATTATTTACGAGATGGGGATTATATGTTGCAGTTGTAGGAAAAGTTTTAAAAGAAAAAGTTGTTAGAGTATTACATAAAGGCGAAGTTGTAGCAAATCTACCAGCATCTGCACTTGCTGATGATACACCTATAGAAAAACATTTATTATTAAAATCTACTCCTGAGTATTTAAAAGATCATTGGAAATGGACTGAAGATTTACTACCTAATAATTTAAAAAATGGAACCATTAATATAAATAATAATGTATTTATTAGTTGGAATAATGTTTTATTAAATTTATTAAGTAGTCCTTCAATAGCATCAAAAAATTGGATATATAAGCAATACGACTATCAAGTTCAATCTAATACAGTTGTTGCTCCTGGAGAAGCCGATGCAGCTGTTATAAGAATACGTTCTCAAAAAGATTTTAAAACCAAATCAAATCATATTAGAGGTATAGCCTCGTCAGTTGATTGTAATGATAGATGGGTATATTTAGACCCTGAACGTGGAAGCATGGCTGCTGTTGTAGAAGCTGCTAGAAATTTAAGTTGTGTAGGAGCCGACCCAATAGCGATTACTAATAATTTAAATTTTTCTTCTCCTGAAAAACCAGTAGGTTTTTGGCAACTATCAATGTCTTGTAAAGGTATAAGTAATGCGTGTAAATCAATGAAGACTCCTGTGACAGGCGGCAATGTATCTTTATACAATGATACAAAATTACCAAATGACGCTGTTATACCAATACATCCCACACCCGTAATTGGTATGGTTGGATTAATAGAAGATTTAAATAAAGTTTGTAAAAAATCTTGGATTAAAGAAGGTGATCAAATATGGATGTTAGGATTACCTTTAGAAACTAATAGTAATCTAGATAATAGAATTTCATTATCTGCTTCATCTTATTTAGAATATATTCATGGTCTTAAAACAGGAAGACCACCTGAAATAGATTTAGATTTAGAGAAACAAGTTCAATTATTTCTAAGAAATATAATTAAAAAAGATATGATTAATTCTGCCCATGACTTAGGGGGTGGAGGTTTAGTAGTAGCTTTAGCTGAATGTTGTATTTCTTCTGGATTTGGTGCCACTATTCAACTTCCTTCAAGTGAATCACGATTAGATCGTTTGCTTTTTGCTGAAGGTGGAGGCAGAATTTTAGTTAGTTGTTCATCTGAACAAACTTTAAAATTAAAAAATTATTATAAAAAAATATCCCTACAACAAGCTATAAATTTTTCAATATCACATTTAGGTACTGTAAATGATCAAAATAAATTATCAGTATACCAAGCTAATAATTCGATTATAGATGTTGATATTCTTCATATAAAAGATACATATAAAAATGCTATTTTAAAAAAAATAGTTAAATAAAATCTCTTATGAATTATAATTTAAAAATTAAAATATCATCTGTTTAACTGAGGAATATAATTATGTGTGGAATCGTAGGGGTTGTTTCTTCAGATCAATGTAATCAACAAATTTACGATAGTTTGTTATTGCTTCAGCATAGGGGGCAAGATTCCACAGGTATTGCAACGATGGATGGAAGTGTTTTTCATATTAATAAATCTAAAGGTCAAGTAAGAGAAGCTTATAGAACAAGAGATATGAGAAGCTTGATTGGAAAGGTTGGGTTAGGGCATGTCCGATATGCCACAAAAGGAGCTGCTCATCGAGAAGAGGAGGCGCAACCTTTTTATGTGAATGCTCCATATGGAATAATTCTTGTTCATAATGGCAATTTAACTAATACAAGGGAGTTAGAAAAAGAACTTTTTAAAGTCGATAGGAGGCATACAAATACTTCAAGTGATACTGAAATGTTATTAAATGTTTTGGCAACAGAACTGAATAGTTCAATAAAAGGTAAAGATATAAACCCAGACGATCTTTTTACTGCTGTACATAGACTTCATGCAAGAGTTGAGGGATCATATGCTTCTATTGCTTTAATAGCAGGTTATGGCCTTTTAGCTTTTAGAGACCCTTTTGGGATTCGTCCCTTGGTAATTGGTAAAAGAGTAAAAGAAAATAATAAACCTGAGTGGGTAATCGCTAGCGAATCATTAGTTATTGAAAATAATGATTATCAAATTGTTAGAGATGTTGAACCGGGAGAGGCGATATTTATTACCTCTGAAGGTGAGTTTTTTTCTAAACAATGTTCAAATCAACCTCAATTATTTCCATGCTCATTTGAATATGTTTATTTAGCTAGACCTGACTCAATTATGAATGGTATTTCTGTATATGAATCAAGGTTAAGGATGGGAGATCAATTAGCAGAAACAATAAAAAAACAAATTTCATGCGGCGATGTAGATGTAGTAATGCCCATACCTGATTCTTCTAGACCTGCTGCTATGCAAGTAGCAAGACAGTTAGGAATTGAATATAGAGAGGGATTTTTTAAAAATCGTTATGTCGGGAGAACTTTTATTATGCCTGGTCAATCATTACGAAAACGTTCTGTTCGTCAGAAGTTAAATGCAATGAGTACTGAATTTAAAAATAAAAATGTTTTGATAGTCGATGATTCGGTAGTTAGAGGAACAACCTCTCAGCAAATTGTTCAAATGGCAAGAAGTGCAGGTGCAAATAAGGTAACTTTTACTTCTGCTGCTCCACCAATTAGATACCCACATGTTTATGGAATTAACATGCCAAGTAGGAATGAATTGATTGCATATAATAGAAATATAAATGAAATAGAAGAGAATTTACTTATTGATAAAATGATTTATCAAGAAGTTGAAGATCTTACTAAGGCTATAATAAATAATTCAAATATTAAGGAATTAGATTTATCTTGTTTTACAGGAAAATATGTTACGGGAACAGTGACTGATGAATATTTAAAGTGGGTAGAAAACACTTCTCTATCTTAGTTTATTTCAGGTATTATCATTGAAAAAGTAGATTCTATAAACTCATCATCATTTAATTCTAGATTTAAATTTTTTTCTTTTTTATAGGAACTATTATTAATTTCATCTCTTTCTAATTTTTTATATCTATCTTTATTTGTTTTGATATAAACGTATTTATTATTTATAAAACAATTAATTATTCTGTCATTTATTTTTTTATTATCTTTTAAATTGATACCCATAGTTCCTAACTCTCCTTTTTGAGATACTTTTATTTCTTTTGTTTTGTGTTTAATGAAAGAACCTTTACTTGTTATTAAAACTAAGTCTCCAATTTGTTTTTCTGAAATATTTATAGCTTCAATAATATTTTCTCCTGGAAATAATTTCATTATGCTGGTACCTTGAGCTAATTTTCCCATAAAGGGATAGTTTTTTTCCGTTATTTTTAGTTTTATAATTCTGCCAATATTACTTATTACATATAAATAGCTATCTTCCTCACAAAGCAAACACGATTTTAGCGTAATATTATTTTTTAACTTTACAACCGTAGTTGATCTATTAGATATTTCGGTAATCTCATCAATTGAAACTCTTTTAAATTTTCCATCACTACTGATTAATCCTAAACTTATATTTTTTTGTTCTGGCAATGGAATAAGATTAATTATTTTATCATTTTCTAATCCTGCTGGTAAAAAGTGTTCTAATTGACCTGGTTTTTGTCCTGCAAATTCCCATTTAAGAAGACCTATTTTACCTAGTCGACTTACAGCTAATATTTTTGGTTCATTAATAATAGGCCATATTAGTTTTGACGGTATAATATCTTGCCTGTCTTGATTACTATCTTTTAATTTTAATTTTTTAATTGTTATGGAAGGGATTATTTTTATTTCATTATTTGATTGAATAACTATTTCAGAATCTATAGGTAATTGTTTTAGAGCATTTATTCTTTGAAGCTCTTTATTTGGTCTTTGATTCGCAAGTTTTTCCGCAATCAGTGCATCACCGCCCTCTATTAACTTTGTTTTCCTATCACTTCCAAACTTCTTTTTAAGCTCCTTAAGTTCTTTTATAAGTAATTTTAACAATTTTTCTCTATCATTGATAATTGACTCAAGATTTTCCCTTCTATTTTTTAACTCTTCAATTTCTTTTTTTAATGAATTCTTTTCAAGACTCGTAATCTTTTTTAATGGCATACTTAAAATACCATCAGCTTGTCTTTCGTTTATCTTTAGGTTATTAATTAAATTATTTTTAGCTTCCAATGCATCTTTAGAATTTTCAATCAAATTTATTATTTCTCTAAGATTATTTATAGCTTCGATTAGTGCTTCAACGATTTCTTGTCTGCTTTTGATTTTTTTTAATAGATATTTACTTCTTAGTAAAATAGTATTTTCTCTAAATTCTAAAAAATTATCTAATAGCTTTCTTAGTGTTAATTGTACTGGTTGACCATTAACTAATGCAAGCAAAATAGCTCCAAAATTACTTTGTAAAGAGGTTTTTTGATATAAAAAATCTAGAATTTTTTTAGGATTAGAATCTCTTTTTATTTCCACAAGAATTCTCATTCCATCTCTATCACTTTCATCTCTAATATCAGCTATTCCGGAAACTTTTCCATTATTTACTAGGTCAGCTAATTTTTCAATCCAAGAAGCTTTGTTTAGTTGATATGGAAGTTCAGTAATGACAATGCCATTTCTTTTGTGTTTTCCTTTTCCAGGATTAATCTCTTCAATATGAGCAATACCTCTCATGGTTATACTTCCTCTTCCTTTTGCGTAAGTTTCTTTAATTCCATTACTTATTAAGATTTCTCCGCCTGTTGGAAAGTCGGGTCCTGGGATCAGTTCTAATAATTTTTCTTCGCTCAAGGAAGGTTTTTTTATGATGGCTATTAGACCTTCTATCACCTCGTTTAAATTATGAGGGGGAATACTAGTAGCCATTCCAACTGCAATTCCAGCACTTCCATTTAAAAGTAAGAATGGTAATTGAGCTGGTAAAACATCTGGTTCTTGCTGAGACCCATCAAAATTGGGAGAAAAATCAACAGTTTCTTGATCTATTTCACTTAAAATTGCATCGTTAGATATTTGTGCTAGTCGAGTTTCTGTATATCTCATTGCAGCTGGTGGATCGTCATCAATGGATCCAAAGTTTCCGTGACCATCAAGAATTGGGTATCTTGAACTAAAAATTTGTACTTGTCTTACAAGAGCATCGTAAACGGCTTGATCACCATGGGGATGATATTTTCCAAGAACGTCTCCAACCACACGAGCACATTTCCTATAAGGCCTATCAGGAGTCAGACCTAATTCGTGCATCGCAAAAAGAATTCTTCTTTGAACAGGCTTTAGTCCGTCTCTCGCGTCTGGCAAAGCTCTTCCAACGATTACGCTCATTGCGTATTCGAGATAAGAACGCTGCATTTCTTGATGCAACGATATTGGTTTCAGGCGTTCCTTGGCCATCTCTGAGTTCGTAAGAGGCCTAAATTTCTTTATTTAGGCTACTAACTAATCTGTTAAAAACCAGTTTTTTGTTAAACATTAATTTATTGGTTTTTTTCTTTGGCTTCTTTAACTACTTTTTTCATTTCTTCCATCTTAAATAAAAGTTGTGCTGATTTTTGTAATTTCTTGCCCCATAATTGCTTTGCTTGATACTCTTTTGAAACATATTGAGGATTAGATTTTAAAGCATTTTTTGCTAAGTCCAATGATTCGATAGAGCTATTACTTGAAGAAAATAATGCTATTGCTAAAGCAAGCATTGGCTCTGCATCATTACTAATTTTTAGTGCTGATTTAAATTTTAGTATAGCTTCTTTTGAATTATTTAATTCATATAATACAAGCCCTTCATTGTTAATAGATTGCCAAAAATTTGAATTAATTCTTGATGATGTTTTAAAAGCAATTAAAGCTGACTTATAATTATTTAACATTATTTCTGCGTTACCTAGTTGAAAATAACCTCTCTCATTTTGTGTGTTGATTGATAAGCCTTTTTTTATATAAAATTTGGCTTTTTCTGGATTTTTTAAATCCATATATATATGTGCTTTTCTGTAATATATACTTTCTTCTTTTGGTTTTAACTTAAGTGCTTTACTTAATGATGATAATGCTTGATACTCTCTATTTGCTATAACTTGTGCTTCTGCAAGACTTGTCCAGAGTTCAATTTCTTTAGGATTTAAGTTAACGGCAAGTTTTAAAAGTTTAATTGCTTCATTGTTTTGACCAAACCGAATTAGTTGTATCGCTGTTTTACCTAATTGTATCGACGTAGATTCTAGTTCTTTTTGATTTGGCTCGTTAATTCTAGGAATAAATGCATTTGATGATCTAGTTATGATAAAAGAATCAAATAGAACTAAACAAATTAGAAAATGATAAATTTTTGGAAAGTAATTTTTCATTTTTACTGATTATTTGAGATTGAATTTATATTTCTACGCCACATCCATGGTTTAATTCGTTTTAATGCTGATTTGTTTAAAGCTTCTTTCCACTTTGAATCACTCCAAGATAATGCATCTTTTTTGTTTATGTTCATAATCCATTCAGATGGTTGTAGATCTGGTTCAGAGGTATTTGGTATATTTTTCTGATTCCATGGGCATACTTCCTGACAAATATCACAACCTGCAATCCAATTTCCCATATTGTTAATTATATTTTCTGGTAATTCTTTTTCTCTGTTTTCCAAAGTGTGATATGCCAAGCACTTATTTGCATTAACAACAAAGGGTTCTTCAATCGCTTTGGTTGGGCATGCATCAATACATTTTTCACATTCGCCGCATATTGGTTGTGAAGGTTTGTCAGCTTCCAAAATTTCAGTAGATAGAAGATGACCTATGAACATCCATGAACCAATTTTAGAGTTAATTATATTGCTATGTTTTCCAATCCACCCAATTCCAGCTTCTTCAGCCCAAGCTTTGTCTAAAAAAGCATTCGTATCAACGCATATTTTCCATTTAGAGTCTGGTCTCTCTTTTTCCAAAAATAGAGCGATTTTTTTTAATTTTTTTTCAATAATTTTGTGATAATCGTTTCCCCATCCATATCTGGCAATAGATATGTCTTTAGGCGTTTTGTCAGTCTCTATATAGTAATTAAGTCCAACAGCAAGAATACTTTTTACCCCTTGAAGCATATTTTCAACATTCTTTCTTTTAGGGTTTTTCATCCATTCCATTTTTGCTTGATGTCCAGCTTGTAGCCATCTTTCTAAGGCAGCCGTTCGAAGGTTTAATCTTGAAGATCCTGGAACTTTTGCAATCCCTACTGCATCAAAGCCTTCCTTAAAAGCCTCCTCTTTAATTTTTTTTGTTAGAGCAATCGATTTCTTCGTGTTCACAAGCAGCTTTGTAAGAATAATTTTTTTACCTTTACTGAAAAGGTTTTCCAGGCAAATGCGACTTTATATGTGCCCTTAAATGCTTTCTTTTAATGTTTTATTTCTATTAATAGCTTAAATTATTTAATTAATGCACTGAATTTGGTTAGATTGTATATATATACATTGTTCGGACTCTCTTTATTTGGTGCAGTCCTCCTCTCCAAAGGAAGACCTGACTCTTGGCTCAAGGCTTCAGCAGGATCTTAAAAATGACCTTATAGCTGGTCTGTTGGTAGTTATTCCTTTAGCTACCACCATTTGGCTGTCTACGATTGTCAGCCGTTTTGTTCTGGCAATATTAACCTCTATACCAAAACAATTAAATCCCTTTATTACTCTTAATCCTTTATTGCAAGATCTAATTAATCTTGCGTTGGGCTTAACTGTCCCTCTCCTGGGTATTCTATTGATAGGGTTAATGGCCAGGAACTTTGTAGGGCGATGGTTGCTTGAGTTTGGGGAAGGGACGCTTTCTCGAATACCTCTTGCGGGATCAGTTTATAAAACTCTCAAACAATTGTTAGAAACTTTTCTTAGAGATAATTCAACAAGATTCCGCAGAGTTGTTTTAGTTGAATACCCTCGTGAAGGCTTATTTAGTGTTGGTTTTGTCACAGGAATTGTTGGACCATCTCTTCAAACTGAACCAGATCAACCCTTATTAAGTGTTTTTATACCTACAGCTCCTAACCCTACAACTGGCTGGTACACCTTGGTCCCAGAAGGATCTGTTAAGGACTTAGATATATCTGTTGAAGATGCATTTAGAACTATTATTTCTGCTGGAATTGTAAATCCTGATGACAGGAACAACTCTACAAATACTTCTTTTTCCAGTTTATTTTCTCAGTTAAGAGCTTCATCTTCTTAAGGTATTTTTCATTTATACATATGCAATTAAAATCAATTTCTAGAGAATTAGCTCTATTGCTTCTAGGACAAATAAACAAAAAAGATACTAAAAACCACAATATTGAAAGTCTACTTAGTCAAGCGATTGAGTCTTTAACCCAACATTGGCGTGAGCAACTAGATTTATGTGCGGCAAAATTAGAAAAAGCTAATCAGGAATTATTAGATAGTGAATTTCAAGAGGATGCAGGTTTGTTAAAAAATTGTCGTAATCATTTAAAAATTTGCCTAATTGATTCTGAGAATATACTTAATTGTTTATCTGAAAGTATCGAATTACCAAGATTAATAGCACTAGTTGATCAAAAAGAAATACGTGAGCTAGCTCTTAAACGAGTTTATAAAGTTATTGATAAGCAAGAAGAGATTGATAAGAATCTTGATACCGTCATGGAAGGTTGGCGTTTAAAAAGATTACCTAGAATTGATAGAGATATTTTAAGATTGGCATTGGTAGATTTGATTGATTTTAATACTCCTACCGCGGTTACATGTAATGAGGCTGTAAATCTAGCTAATCGATATAGCGACGAACAAGGTCGCAGAATGATTAATGGAGTTTTAAGAAATCTTCAAAATTCCAATTTAATACTTACTACGAAATGAAAGACGATTTTTCTCAGGAAGAAACAGCCTCTTTTGATAATGATAAAAGTGAGGATTCTCAACTTGCTGCAAATGAGTCTTTAGATTGGGCAAAACAAGCTTATTTGCAACTTAAACAAAAACAAAAAGAAGAGAAAGAATTACTTCAAAAAGAAATTAGTAAAAAAAACAAATCTAAATTAGATATTTTACCTGAAAATAATTCTCAAGATATTAAAGATTTAAAAGAAGAAGATGAGCCTGAACTAGGAGATTTTGATGATACTTTTACTTGGTCAGCGGAAGTTTTAGCTGCACAAGGTAAAAAAATTAATCAATTTTCATTAGATGAAATTGATTGGCTTAGTAGGTTGAAACAAGGATTAGAAAAAACTCGTAAAGGGTTTGTTACAGATTTACTAGATAAGTTAGGCGATGATCCACTGACTCCTGAAATTCTTGATGATTTAGAAACTCTTTTACTTAGATCAGACGCGGGAGTTTCTGCTACTGATCAAATTTTAGATTCTTTGAGAAGGAAGTTAAACGAGGAAGTCGTTGAAGCTTCTGAAGGTTTGCGTTTTTTAAAAGAACAATTAGTTAATATTTTAGAAAAGCCAATAAAAGATAGTGGTGTTGATTTACTTTCCCCAAAAAAAGGTTTTTTGAATATTTGGATGTTAGTTGGTGTTAATGGTGTTGGTAAAACAACGACCCTTGGCAAATTAGCAAGTGTTGCAAAAAGAAGTGGTTTTTCTGCAATGATTGCTGCTGCAGATACTTTTAGAGCTGCAGCGGTTCAACAAGTAAAAGTATGGGGTAAAAGAACAGGGGTTGAGGTAATTGCAAACGAATCTAAAAATGCTGATCCAGCATCAGTAGTGTTTGATGCTATTGGAGCATGTAAATCAAAGAATATTGATTTATTATTGGTTGATACCGCAGGAAGATTACAAACGAAAAATAATTTAATGGAGGAATTAAAAAAAATTCGAAAAATTATTACCAAACTTGCTCCTACAGCAAATGTTGAATCTTTACTAGTTCTTGATTCTAGTCAAGGTCAAAATGGACTGAAGCAGGCTTTAGCGTTTGCTGAGTCAGCAAATTTAACTGGCGTAATACTTACAAAACTCGATGGATCTTCCAGAGGCGGAGTTGCGATGGCTGTTGCATCAGAAGCGAAACTTCCTGTCAGATTTATAGGCGCTGGCGAGAAGATTAGGGACTTACGACCATTTAACAGCTTTGAATTTATTGAGGCACTTTTAACTGTTCGATGAGTTCTAGAAATTTTTGGTACATGTTGCTAAATTTTAATTTCTTTGTTGCTGGAGAATAGTGAAAGAAAATTCTCCGATTTCAGAAAAAAAGTATTTTAATTCAATTAACTCTTTATCAAGTGATGCGTCTAAGTCGCTGACAGATTTAATTGATAGTCTTTCTCAAGAGCAAGTCTTTAATCAAGACTTATTACTTTCATTAAGCTTCGCTCTGCGTAGTTTCACTAATTTACAGCGCTTTCTTGAACTTATTCCACTTTTTGTGACTCAATTAGTTGGTGTCAAATGGGCAATCTTAATTCCTTTTCAAGATAACGGCAGTCTTTGGTGCGAACAATTGCAAATGTTTCCAACTGATGAAGATCCTGAACTGTTTAGAAAATTATTTCTTTTAGAAGAGGGAAAGAAACCTGGTTTTGGTATGGATGAAAAGAATATTGCAATATTGGATCGCTTGGTTCAAAGATATTTTGATTCTTGTAATTTTATTGCTACATCAATAGTTTCTCGGGGCAGAAATAGAGGTCGATTGTACGTAATTGATAAAAAAGAGATTATTTTTGGCAGTAATGTTCATCGAAAACATATTCAAATTGTTGCTGATTTGACTGGAGTAGCGATAGAAAATGATGTCATATTTCAGGTAATTAGAAATCATGAGAAAGTCGATAGACAAATAAGTACTGGGGCTGAAATCCAATCACAACTATTACCCGATCAATGTCCAATAATTGATGGAGTTGAATTAGCTGCCTGTTGTAGGCCTGCTTTTCAAGTAGGTGGTGATTATTACGATTTTATGCCTACTCGTCCAGAATTGAATACAACTGCAAAATCCAGTGGTAGATGGGCTTTTGTAATTGGTGATGTCATGGGTAAAGGCGTACCTGCCGGATTGTTGATGACTATGTTGCGAGGAATGCTTCGAGCAGAGGTTTTAACAGGATTACCCCCTGATTCTATTTTGCATGATTTAAATCAATTAGCTCTTGAAGATCTAACTCAATCACATAGGTTTGTAACTTTGTTTTATTCGGATTTTGATGCGCAATCGAGAAAACTGCGTTTTGCTAATGCAGCACATAATCCTCCATTGCTATGGTGTGCTAAGTCACAATCAATTAATCGATTAGATGCTCCTGGTCTATTGATAGGTCTTCAACCTGAAGCTGAATATGGATGTGGAGAGATTGTTCTTCAGCCTGGAGATGTTCTTCTTTATTACACCGATGGCGTTACTGATGCACCTGGTATCTCAGGTGAACGTTTTGATGAAAATCGTTTGATAACTTTTTTAGATAAATTTGCTAGAGAGGGATTAGGTGCTAAAAAAATACTGAATAAACTTTTTGAAAGATTAGATGCGTTTGTTGGTGTGAGTGATCATCATCTTGAGGATGATGCATCAATGGTGGTTTTAAAAGTCAATGAAGATCAACGGTTCCTGAATTAACTTGGTAAAACTCCTGACAATTGCTAAGACTCTTGCTTTATTTGTATTAGTAATTTGGAAAATGCATTGAGCAAAACTTGGAGCGATAGATTTGATAAAGGACTAAATCCTTTTATAGAAAAATTTAATGCTTCAATTGAGTTTGATATTTATTTATTAGAGGAAGATTTGGATGGATCAATTGCTCATGCACGCATGCTTGGAATTCAAGGGATAATTACTAGGGAGGAGGCTACTAAATTAGAAAATGGTCTTCAACAAATTAGAAAGGAGGCATCTAGTGGTTTATTTAAACCTGTTATTTCTGATGAAGATGTACATTTTGCAGTAGAAAAAAAATTAATAGATTTGATAGGTCCACTAGGGAAAAAACTTCATACTGGTCGTAGTCGTAACGATCAAGTTGGAACAGATCTCAGATTATGGTTGAGAAAGCGTATTGATGAAATTGATATGGATTTGGAGCGTCTTCAGAAAGCTCTTTTTTTATTAGCAGAGCAAAATCTTCATACACTTATTCCTGGCTATACGCATTTACAAAGAGCACAACCTTTGTCACTAGCGCATCACTTATTGGCATATGTTGAGATGGCACAAAGAGATAGAAATAGATTAATAGATGTAAGAAAACGAGTTAATATTTCTCCATTGGGAGCAGCTGCTTTGGCAGGAACCTCTATTGGTATAGATAGGAAGATTACTTCTTCGGAATTACAATTTCAAGATATTTATTCTAATAGTTTAGATGCTGTCAGTGATAGAGATTTTGTTGTAGAGTTTTTAGGAGCCTCATCATTGATTATGGCTCATCTAAGTAGATTATCTGAAGAAGTTATTTTATGGGCGTCTGAAGAATTTGCATTTATTCAATTAACGGATCGATGTGCTACTGGTAGTAGTCTTATGCCCCAAAAAAAGAATCCTGACGTTCCAGAACTAGTTCGAGGTAAATCAGGGAGAGTCTTTGGGCATTTACAAGCGATGCTTACGATGATCAAAGGGTTACCATTAGCATATAATAAAGATTTTCAGGAGGATAAAGAAGCAATCTTTGATAGCGTTAAAACTGTTAAGAATTCGTTAGTTGCAATATCAATTTTATTCGAAGAAGGTTTAATTTTTAGAAAAGAAATACTTAATCGAGCTGTTTTATCGGATTTTTCCAATGCTACAGATGTTGCCGATTATTTAGTCGCTAAAGAGATACCATTTCGAGAGGCTTATCAATTAGTTGGGCGAATTGTAAAGACTTCCATAGAGCAAGGAATTTTATTAAAAGATATTCCTTTGGAAACATGGAAAACATTTCATAAATTTTTTGAAAAAGATATTTTTGAAAAACTCTTGCCTTCAAGTGTGGTTGAGTCACGCTTGAGTGATGGTGGGACTGGTTTTGAAAGAGTTCAAGAGCAGCTTGTTTTGTGGCGTGAAAAATTATTTAAGTAAAAAAATTGTTTTAAATCTATTTGAGGGCTTTCGGTATTAAAGTGGGCAATGATAACTCATTTTAGAGTTATTAATTTTGGCTATTCATAGCCTATTAGTTACATTTTATTTTCAGTCCAATTTTCAAGTGAGTATTTTTGTCGGCAACTTACCCTTCCGCGCTGAGCAGGAAGATGTCATTGAATTGTTTTCTCCTTTTGGGGAGGTGGCAAATTGTTCTTTACCTTTAGAACGAGATACAGGACGCAAAAGAGGTTTTGCTTTTGTTGAGATGGCTGATGAAGCAGTTGAAGCTTCAGCAATTGAATCTCTACAGGGTGCTGAGCTTATGGGCCGTCCTTTAAGAATCAACAAAGCTGAACCCAGAGGGAGTGCTCCCAGAAGAGGCGGCGGTGGCGGTTACGGCGGTGGCGGCCAAGGTGGCGGTTACGGCGGTGGCGGTTATGGCGGTGGCGGTTACGGCGGTGGCGGCCAAGGTGGCGGTTATGGCGGTGGCGGTTACGGCGGTGGCGGCCAAGGTGGCGGTTACGGCGGTGGCGGTTACGGCGGTGGCGGCCAAGGTGGCGGTTACGGCGGTGGCGGTTACGGCGGTGGCGGCCAAGGTGGCGGTTACGGCGGTGGCGGTTATGGCGGTGGCGGCCAAGGTGGCGGTTACGGCGGTGGCGGTTATGGCGGTGGCGGCCAAGGTGGCGGTTACGGCGGTGGCGGTCAAGATCAATCAGCTCAAGATAGACCTTCTGGAGCTAAAGGTTGGGAAGACCGTAGTCATGGAAATGCTTCTCAAGATTCTAATGGCTTTGATCAAGGTCGCAGTAGAAGAAGAAGAGGAGCTTCGCCTGAAGGAGGAGATGAGTCAACTGCAGATTATGGCGGCGCAGAATCTTAAAGATTTTGTTCCTTTTTTTTAATGCCCAGTATCTTCAAGTTGCTGGGCAATTTTTTTTAAAATAGAAACGTCAGCTTTATTATTTTGACATTTTTCGCTTAACTCTTGTCTCAATATTTTTGCATTTGGTATGTTTTCTATCAGGTTTAGGATGTGTCTAGCTATGTGCCAAAGACGTCCATCATTTTCTAAATGTTTTTGAGCAAAAGGAATAGTTTTTATTATTATTTTTGATCTAGAAAAATGTTCTTCTTGTTGTCCGAAAATCATCGAATCTATTTTTGTCCACATGAATGGACGTGAGTATGCTGCTCTCCCTATCATTGCTCCATCAAATACTTTTAGAGTTTTAATACAATCATCTATTGTATTTATTCCACCGTTAAGTTCGATAATTAATTCAGGCCTGTTTTTTTTTAATTTTTCAACTCTTTCATATTGAAGGGGTGGAATTGTTCTATTTTCTTTTGGATTCAGTCCGTTTAGCCAAGCTTTTCTTGCATGAACAATAAATCTTTCTGCACCTGCAGTTGAACAATTATCAACAAATTGCATAAGGTATTCATCATTATCTAGGCTATCAATACCAAGTCTATGTTTCACTGTTATTGGGATATTGCATGATTTTTTCATTTTTTCTATGCAATTTGCGACTATTTTTGGTCTTCCCATTAGACAAGCCCCAAAGTTGCCAGATTTAACCTTTGGACTTGGGCATCCAATATTTAAATTAATTTCGTCATATCCCCAATCTTCTGCCATTTGAGCTGCCTCAGCTAAAAGTTTCGGATTGTCTCCTCCTAGTTGTATGGCAATTGGATGCTCAATTTCATCAAAATCTAATAATTTTTCTCTATGTTTGCTGTAATGGAGTGCTTGCGCGACAATCATTTCTGTATAAAAAAGAGATTTTTTTGTGATTTGACGCATGAGAACACGAAAATGCCTATCTGTGCAATCCATCATTGGAGCAATACTTAATCTGTAATTGGCGAATTCACTTGTTTTGCAAGAGTTGGAAATCATTTTTATAAATGAATTTTTTCAACTTTTAGGCAATATATTTTATTAATATTGGTTGAATTGAAAAATTTCTTTGAATCGTAGATTTTTAATGATTGGATTCTTGAATACTCTCTTTGGTTTTATTATCAAACCAAAAAGTACTTTTGCTTCCTCTAAACCTATGGATAACTATAAAACTTTAACGGAAGCAGAATGGGAAACTCGTTTATCCAAAGAAGCTTTTTACGTTTTACGCAAGGAAGGAACCGAGAGACCATTTTCAAGTCTTTTAAATGATGAGAAAAGGAAAGGAGTTTTTCTTTGTGCAGGATGTGGACTCGCTTTATTTTCTTCAAAAACAAAGTTTGACAGTGGAACAGGTTGGCCAAGTTTTTTTGATCACTTGCCGGATGCAATAGAGACAAAAACAGACTTCAAATTAATTGTCCCTAGAACTGAATATCATTGCCGACAATGTGGTGGGCATCAAGGGCATGTTTTTAACGATGGTCCAAGGCCAACTGGTAAGCGATATTGCAATAATGGTGTCGCTCTTGCGTTTGAAGTTGATTCGTAAAAGATTTTTTTTTATTTAATAGGTGTGGGCTTCCGTAGCTTGTACAAAAAACCTTTTGCAATCAACATGGTTAGTTAGCCGTTCAAATTATATGAATTCTGACGTTTCCTCTTCCGAGCATGAATTATCTCAGGATGGTTTATCACAAGATGATTCCAACGAAAACTCTGCAAGTTCAAATACGAATCACGAATCAACCCAGCAAGTTGAGGTTTCTGATAATCCGCAAGTAAAGCCTGAATTAAATACTGATTCAGTAGAAGCAACACACGATCAATTTTCAAATAACTCTGATTCAAATATTAAAGTTCCAGATACTGAAGCAAGATTACAGCAATTAGAAAAAGAGCATGAAATGTTAAATAGCCAATATATGAGAATA
Organism: Prochlorococcus sp. MIT2302; assembly: GCF_059772385.1. Lineage (NCBI taxonomy): Bacteria > Bacillati > Cyanobacteriota > Cyanophyceae > Synechococcales > Prochlorococcaceae > Prochlorococcus > Prochlorococcus sp. MIT2302. The sequence goes on from NZ_CM186285.1 coordinate 1,362,408, forward strand.
GCTGCTGACTTTGATAATTTCCGAAAGCGTCAGATGCGTGATCAAGATGATCTAAAAATTCAACTTACATGCACTACGCTCAGTGAAATACTTCCTGTTGTTGATAATTTTGAAAGAGCAAGACAGCAATTAAACCCTGAGGGCGAAGAAGCGCAAGCATTGCATAGAAGTTATCAAGGACTTTATAAGCAATTAGTTGAAGTTCTTAAGCAACTAGGTGTTGCTCCTATGCGGGTCCTTGATCAGCCTTTTGACCCCTCTTTGCATGAGGCTGTTATGAGAGAGCCTAGTGATGAAAAGGCTGAGGATATTGTGATTGAAGAATTACAAAGGGGCTATCACTTGAATGGTCGTGTTTTAAGGCATGCTTTGGTCAAAGTTTCTATGGGACCAGGACCGAAAGCAGCTAATCAAGAGAATCCTGATAAGAGTGCTGATGATCAAGAACAAAGTCAATCCTCAGAGGACTTACCTAAAGATGAGAATTAACTTCATGATTATCGAAATGGAATTGAATTTGTTTAAATGAACTAATGGCTGATTTTTACGATCTATTGGGTGTTAGCAGAGATGCTGATGCTGACACTTTAAAAAGAGCTTATAGACAGCAAGCTCGGAAATATCACCCTGATGTGAACAAAGAACCAGGTGCGGAGGATAAGTTTAAAGAAATAGGTAAAGCCTATGAGGTTTTAAGTGATTCTCAAAAGCGAGCTCGTTACGACCAATTTGGAGAAGCTGGAATTGGTGGGGCCGCTGGTATGCCGGACATGGGAGATATGGGCGGCTTTGCAGATTTGTTTGAGACTTTTTTTAATGGCTTTGGTGGCACTGGTTCTCCAGGAGGTTCTCGCCCTCAAAGACGTGGACCTCAACAGGGGGATGATTTACGTTACGACCTAACGATTGATTTTGATAAAGCAATTTTTGGACAAGAAAAAGAGATTACGGTTCCTCATTTAGAAACTTGCGATGTTTGCAGAGGGAATGGGGCTAAGAAAGGCATTGGTCCTGTTACTTGTTCTACATGTAGTGGTGCAGGTCAAGTAAGAAGAGCTACTCGTACACCTTTTGGAAGTTTTACACAAGTCGCTGAATGTCCAACTTGTGGTGGAACTGGACAAGTGATTAAAGATCCTTGTAATAATTGTGGAGGGAAAGGCGTTAAACAAGTAAGGAAGAAATTAAAAATCAATATTCCTGCTGGGGTTGATAGCGGAACACGATTAAGAGTTTCAGGCGAGGGTAATGCTGGATTAAAGGGCGGTCCATCTGGAGATTTATATGTCTTCTTAAAGGTTAGAAATCATCCTTCTTTAAATAGAGATGGATTGACAATTTTATCTGAGGTTAATATTAGTTACCTTCAGGCAATTTTAGGTGATACTATTGAAATAGATACTGTAGATGGCCCAACTAAATTCCAAATTCCAGCAGGAACTCAACCTAACTCTATTTTGAATTTAGAAAACAAAGGAGTGCCAAAACTAGGCAATCCTGTTGCTAGAGGTAATCACCAAGTAACAGTAATGATAAAATTACCTACAAAATTATCAGATTCTGAAAGAAATTTATTAGAAGATTTAGCTGGACATTACTCTGCACGGGGACCTCAACATCATTATCATAAAAGCGGCTTATTTAGTAAGTTGTTTGGAAAATAACAGTGGAAAAAAATAATGTTATTGATCATTACTTAGATTTGTGTGGCCTTACTTGTCCAGTCAATTTTGTTAAATGCTGTTTGGTGTTAGAAAACTTATCTTCTAATCAAATTTTAAAAGTAGACCTTGATATAGGCGAATCTGAAACTAGCGTGATTCATGGTTTACAAGAGAAGGGTTATAAAGTAAAAATATTGAATAAAGATTCTAAAAAAGTAACTTTAATAATATCGAGTGAAGAAAAATAAATCTAAGAATCTAAAAGGTATTGTTGTTGCACTTAAGGCAAATTTTTTTATCGTAGAAATTGACTATAAAGATTTTAAAGATGAGTCTTTTGATCAATTTTATAAAAAAATTAGACTTTTATGCACAAGAAGACGCAAATTAGATTATCAAGGTCTATTTATAGATGTAGGTGACAAAGTTTTTGTGGAGTCTATAGACTATAAAAATAAAAGAGCAGTAATTTCTGAAGTTGAAGAGAGAAAAAGCTTTTTAAAACGTCCCGCCGTGGCAAACGTTACATTAGTTTCTATTTGTATCTCAGTTGATGAGCCTTTATTTGATATGGAGCAAGCAAGCCGTTTTTTATTAACAGCTGAATGTGCAAATATAAAGCCTTTGGTAGTTTTAACAAAAATAGATTTAATTACAAAAAATGATTTGATACTACATATAAATCAATTAAAATCTTGGGGTTATGATTGTATACCAGTATCTATTAATACTTCTCAGGGTATTGATTTATTAATAGAACGATTTAGAAGAACAAAATTAACTGTACTTGCTGGGCCATCTGGAGTAGGAAAGACAAGTTTAATTAATCAATTCATCCCAACTGTTTCGTTACCAGTATCATCTGTGTCTAAAAAATTAAAGAGAGGTACCCACACCACAAGACATGTCGAACTTTTTGCTATTGGAAATGGATCACTTCTAGCTGATACGCCAGGGTTTAATCGTCCAGAAATTATATGCGAGCCATCTGACTTTGCTTATTTGTTTCCTGAGTTTCGAACTAAGTTGAGTAAGTCAAAATGCAAGTTCCGTAACTGTTTGCATAGAGATGAGCCTGGTTGTGTAATCAATAAAGATCTTGAAAGATATCCTTTTTATCGTGAGAATCTTGAGGAAATGATTAATCCTCATCTCCCATACCAGGCAGGTTCAGCTTGAATCCCCCGGTTAAATCTTCCATTCGCTCTTTCATCGTTGAAGTTGAAACTTCGTGAGCGGATTTCATAGCATCTAGTATTGCTTCTTCGACTATTGCTCTTTCCTCAGAGAGAAGAGATTGATCAATTTCTACGCGTAAAGGTTTTTGGTTTCCTGACATCCATATTTTTGCCCGATTGTCATTATTCGTTCCTTCTATTTCCATAACTTCAAGTTCCTCTTGAAGTTTCTGAGCATTCTGCTGAATTTGTTGAGCTTTTTTGAAAGCTTCAGTGAGTTGTCCAAAATTTGGTAGTCCGAATCCAGCCATGAGAATTTCCTATTGTTGTTGATTTTAGGGTTTAAATTTAAAAGCCACACTGTTTGACTTCTGTTTCTAACAAGATTCCATAAGAATTAAAAACCCTGTTTTGAATGTATTTGATCAGCTCTCTGACGTCATACGAAGAAGCATTGTTTGCATTAATTATAAAATTTGAATGTATTTTGGATATTTCAGCTCCACCACAACGAAATCCTTTTAGACCAAGTTTTTCAATTAATTTGCCAGCTTTTAAAGGTTCTGGATTTCGAAAAACACTTCCGCATGTTTGGGATTTATAAGGTTGAGTTCGTAATCTATGATTTAGGTTTTCATTAGTAACTTTTCGAATTATTTCTGCTTGACCTGGCACCAGCTTGAGTTGGGCAGATAAGACAATCAAGTTCTCATTTTGAAGCAGACTGTGTCGATATCCAAAATTGAGATCCGTTCCTTTGATCATTCTGTATTCTCCTTTCAAAGACAATGTTGTAATACTTTCGAGATAGTCTGATATGCAATGTTCTTGTGCTCCTGCATTCATAACTACCGCCCCACCAATTGTGCCTGGTATCCCTACAGCCCACTCGAGTCCATGAAGTCCATTTGCAGCAGCTTTTCTGGCCAACGTAGGAAGCATTTCTCCGCCAAGGACATCGATAACTCCATTATTTTTATCAATATGTATGCCTTTGAAATTACGCATACATAAACTTAAACCTTTAATTCCTTTGTCGTTAATTAGAAGATTTGATCCAGCACCAAAAATATTGCAGGGAATTTTTTTCTTATTTATCCAATTAATTAGATATTTAATTTCTTCCATATTTTTCGGTTGAGCAATCCATTCTGCAGGACCTCCTATTCGCCAAGTAGTAAAATTTGACAATGAAATATTCTTTTCTAATTTAATAGAATTCATTTATCAAGCAGCTAAATTATTTTTTGTTGACTTATTATTGATAAATTTTAAAAATAGACTTGCACATATCTTATTAATATCTCCTGCACCCATAACTAAAATCAAATCTCTTTCTAGAGTATTTTCTTTTATTAGTTTTATCAGATCTTGATTATTATCTGGAGTATATATTTCTAGGTTTGGTTTTAATTTTCTTAACTCATTTCCAATAGTCTTATTATTTATTCCTTCGATTTGATCTTCTCCAGCAGAGTAGATAGGTGTTATTAAAACTAAATCGGATTTACTTAGACTTTTTGCAAATTTTTTTTGAAATTTTTTAGTTCTACTATACCTATGAGGTTGAAATATGGATACTATTCTTTCAGGTAGAATTTCGGAAAAATTACTTTTTGTGTTTTTCATAGTGCAAGCAATTGATATTGCAGCATCAATTTCACTAGGGTGATGAGCATAATCTTCTACAATTAGTCTGTTTTTCCATAAACCTCTATAGTCAAATCTTCTTGAAGGAAGTTGTAAATATTCAATTCCTTTTTTTATATCTTTAAAAAGAATTCCAGCTACTCTACACGCAGCAATTGCAGCTACTGCATTACTTAAATTGTGTATGCCGGGAATAGGTACATTGATTAGATCGATAAATTTTTCTTTTTCATAATATTCTGCAATAACTTCACAACCATTAGATTCTTTTGGAATTAGTGCAAAATCTATATTATTAGTTTCTTGAATTGAAAACCATTTAGAAGCTTTGATATTATTTTTGAGGTTTTGGCAGTCATAATTTGCAATTAAGTAATCAGAATTTTCTGCAAATTTTTTCATTGTTTTTATTACATCTTCTAGATCTTGATAATGATCAACATGCTCGAGCTCTACATTTGTGATAATTCCAATATTAGAATTAAAGTTCACTAATGATCCATCTGATTCATCTGCTTCTGCTACTAATATTTCACTATTACTAACGTTATAGTTTTTATTATATAGAGGAACAATACCACCAATTACAGCAGTAGGATCTTTTTTTAAAATTGAAAGAATAGTTGTTATGTAAGTACTTGTGGTTGTTTTACCGTGAGAACCGGAAATAACTATAGATTTCTTTTGATCGATTAAGAATTTTAGTATTTCTGAACGATGTTTTATTTGTAAATTACATTCTTTAGCCTTTTTTAATTCTAGATTTTCAGGACGGATTGCAGAGCTGATTACAACTAAAATATTATTATTTTTTTTCTCGAGAATTTTATCAATGTTTGATTCTTTTTGAGTGTTAAATATAATTACATGATTATTAGCTAATTCTTTCATAATATGGCTATTTTTTATGTCAGACCCTGATATGGAATATCCATTTTTAGCCAGAATCATTGCTAGGGCAGACATGCCAATGCCTCCAATTCCAATGAAATGGATATGAGGAGGTAAGACTCGTAACTTCTTCAATTTCACTTTGGTGTCGAGTGAAAGATAACTCTTCATCTTTCAAAAGGCACATTTTTTAAGGAATTCGAGTGATTTTGTACTTTTTTATTTGCTTAAGGCATCATATTTTTTTCAAAATGCTCATCGTTCTGTATGATCAGCGGCCAGTAGCTTATGCGGTTTAACCGTTTTTGAAATGACTTTGCGTGTTGCGATTAATGGATTCGGAAGAATTGGACGCAATTTTATGCGTTGTTGGCTCAGTAGGGGTGCGAATACAAATATTGAGGTAGTTGGAATCAACGTTACTTCTGATCCAAAAACCTGTGCTCATCTACTTAAATACGACTCTATTCTCGGTGCAATAAATGATGCTGAAATTTCACATACCGACGATACATTTGAAATCAATGGTAAAACTATTAAATGTTATTCGGATAGAAACCCATTAAATCTTCCTTGGAGAGAGTGGGGTATTGATCTAGTTATTGAATCAACAGGTGTATTTAATACAGATGTTGGAGCTAGTAAGCATTTAGAGGTAGGAGCTAAGAAAGTCATTCTTACTGCTCCTGGAAAAGGTGACGGTGTTGGAACATATGTGGTTGGTGTCAATGCTGATCAATATGCTCATGGAGATTTTGATATTCTCAGCAATGCAAGTTGCACTACAAATTGTCTAGCTCCAATAGTGAAAGTTTTAGATCAAAAGTTAGGAATAAATAAAGGGTTAATGACCACAATTCACAGCTACACCGGAGATCAAAGAATATTGGATAATGCCCATCGTGACTTGCGCAGAGCAAGAGCTGCCGCAATGAATTTGGTTCCTACGTCAACAGGTGCAGCTAAAGCTGTTGCTCTTGTTTATCCAGAAATGAAAGGAAAGCTTACAGGTATTGCTATGCGTGTACCAACTCCGAATGTTTCTGCAGTTGATTTGGTTTTTGAATCAAGTCGTAAAACCAGTGCTGAAGAAGTAAATGCATTGTTGAAAACTGCCTCAGAGGGTGAAATGAAAGGAATAATCAAATATGGAGATTTGCCTTTGGTTTCCTCTGATTATGCTGGAACTAATGAATCAACTATTGTTGATGAAGCATTAACAATGTGTATAGATGACAATATGGTCAAAGTTTTAGCTTGGTATGACAACGAGTGGGGTTACAGCCAAAGAGTTGTTGACTTGGCTGAAATTGTTGCTCAAAAATGGAAATAAAATTTTAGCTCTATTGCTAAAAATGTTGAAATAGGCTGCATTTCTCAATATTAATTGTTTCAAAGTTATCCCAGGAAATATTTGGTTTACCTTCTTTTATAAACCCAATAATATGGGCAGAATCCAATTCTTTAGAAAAAGCTTCTGCCCATTCTCTAGGAAGAGTAACTATTAATTCATAGTCTTCTCCTCCCTTTAGCATCCATTCATCCCATAGTGAATCTTTTGGCCAATCAGGATCTCGAAGAATAGAACTTTTTGACAAAATTGCTTGGCAATTACTGCTTTGGCAAATTCCTCTTATTGACTCTATGAGTCCGTCGCTGCTATCGGTTCCTGCTGCTCTCCAACTCAATGATTTAGGTTTGCACTCTTTCAATGCTTTGAGTGCCTTTATAGCCGGATAAGGGCGTTTGTGCGCGTTAATGGCTTTATTAGTAAGGTTTGAACTTATTGAGATTTCGCTTGGTAATTGCTCTGATGTTAAAAGTGCTAAACCTAATCTACTCAATCCATGGAATCCAGTGTTGACAATATAATCCCCTGGTAAAGCGTTTCCTCTATGCAATCTGGGAGGCTTCATTTCTCCAATTGCAGTAATTGAAATCATTTTTGTTTCTCCACAAGAGCAATCTCCACCAATTATTTCTCCTCCGAATTCTTGCATCGCTTCACTCATTCCTTCGTATAGGTGTTCTACCCATTGCCAACGTGTGCTTGTTGGCAAAACAAGTCCAACGCTAAAGGAAATTATGTTGTCTGAACCACTGCAAATTAGATCAGAAATATTTGTGGTAATACATTTCCAGCCAATTTCTTTGGCATTAGATATTTCTTCAGAAAAATGAATTTTATCTACAAGTAAATCAGTATTAATCAATAAATTTTTATTAATTGCATTTATTTCAGCGACATCATCATCTATCTGAGCAGATCGCATAAATCTTTTTAAACGATTAAGTAATTCTATTTCACCTAAATCTTTAATTGTTGTTGTCACTTTTTTAAATATTAAGCTTTGAGCTTTAGATTTTCTGAACCATTTAATACTTTAATCGAGATAATTTTGTCATCTACTCCAAGTTTACTCAAGATTTCAGAACCTTCTATTACGTAGCCAAAAGCTGCGTTTCTTCCATCAATAAGATTTCGCCCAGCTGGATTTAATTCAGCTTCATATAAGAAAAAGAAAAACTGAGATGAACCATCATTTAAATCTGTATCGGAGTGCGCCCATCCAAGTGTTCCTAAAGTTGCAAATGGAAGAACTGGGGTTTCAGTGTAAAGGCCAACTTCTTCAAAAGTTTCGCCATAAAGTGTATCTTCGAAACTAGGAGTTCTTATTTCTAATGGAACTTTTCTCAACTCATTATTATCAGGGTCTATATATCCAATTGCTTCTCCTTTAGGATCTCCAGTTTGAAGAATAAAAAATTCTTCAGCTCTATTAATTGGCAAACCATCGTAAAAACCTTTCAAGGAAAGATCTATAAATGCACCAGCGGTTAGAGGAGCATTATATCCATCAATAGTTGCTCTCATATTTCCTTTTGATGTTTTTATTTCTACATTTGCTCTACCTAAAAGTCTTGGTAGATTGTCATATTCACTAGGTATTGTATATGGAAATTCTTCAGTGATTAAAAGAGATTCTAAATCATCAATTGTTTTTAAACTTTCACTTCGGACGTTAAGAAATAAGACTTTATTCTTTTCGTTTGTAATTTTTCCTAAGTAATCAAGTTCTTCTTTCAATTTTGAGAGCAGATTAACTGCTTTTTCTCTATTTTCCTCTGGTATTGAGTCAAGAATTTGATTTTTTCTATTGCTTACCAAGAATTGACTTCTCGAGGTGGCTTTGCTGATCGCAGACCATCTACTTCCTCGAAGATCGTCGCTGGTATCTTCGAGTTTGTTTTGTAATTCACGTAATTCTTTTTGGTCAATCGGTAAAGAATTTCTTAATATTGCATATGGATCTTTGAGTCGATTACCATTTGGAAGGCTTGCAGTAGCAGGTTCAATCCATGGAGAGCTCAAAGAAAATAGGATTGTTACCAGGGCAAGAATGCAAATCTTTTTTGCCATGTTAATTCTATGTTTTGCATGACTTTGGCACAGACTTATGATCGATTGGTATCTTTTGTGTGAATGATTTCAAGTAACGACTTTCGCACTGGCACTACGATTGAGTTAGACGGTGCAGTTTGGCGTGTAATCGAATTCTTACATGTCAAGCCTGGCAAGGGTTCTGCGTTTGTTAGGACTAAATTAAAAGCTGTTGTGAGCGGTAGTGTTGTTGAAAAAACTTTTAGAGCTGGCGAAATGATTCCGCAAGCTCTTCTGGAAAAATCAAAGTTGCAACACACATACATGGATGGAGATGATTTTGTATTTATGGATATGACTTCTTATGAAGAAACACGCCTAACAGCTAAACAAATTGGTGAAAGTAGGAAATATCTAAAGGAGGGTATGGAGGTTAATGTATTGTCTTGGAATGAAAAACCTATTGAAGTTGAATTGCCCAACTCAGTTGTTTTAGAAATAAAAGAAACTGATCCAGGGGTAAAAGGTGACACTGCTTCGGGAGGTACAAAGCCTGCAATCTTGGAAACAGGAGCTCAAGTTATGGTCCCATTATTTATTTCAATTGGTGAGAAAATTCGAGTAGATACTCGAAATGACAGTTATCTAGGCCGAGAAACACAATGACAATGAATCTTGATCACGAAGAGCTACATCGCTTGTTGGCAACTTTAGCTGAGAGCGATATTCAAGAGTTTCGACTTGAGGGACAAGATTTTTACTTGGAAGTAAAACGTAATTTAGGAATTTCCTCGGATTCTATTATCTCTCACAAGAAACAGGTATTAGAAGAGATTGATTCACCACCACCTCAACGCAAAATTGAGGCCTCTGCAGTCCCAAGTACTCCTCCTCCTTCTGTCCCTGGCTCCCGCTCTGATTTGGTTGAAGTGACTGCTCCTATGGTTGGTACCTTTTATCGTGCACCAGGCCCAGAAGAACCCCCTTTTGTGGAAATTGGATCAAGAATTAGCGTTGGACAAGCTGTTTGTATTCTTGAGGCTATGAAATTAATGAATGAATTAGAGTCAGAGGTGAGTGGTGAAGTGATTGAAATTCTCGTTGAAAATGGAACTCCAGTTGAGTTTGGTCAAGTTTTAATGAGATTAAAACCTGTATAAAAGTTTTACTTATCTAGAAAGAAGCCAGGCGTTATTAATTGCAGCAACCATACTTGCCTCTCTTGCCTTGAACTTATCTGCAATATCAAGAGCAGTTCCATGATCTGGAGATGTTCTCACAAAAGGTAGTCCAAGAGTTGTATTCACAGCTTCATCAAAAGCAATCAGCTTGACTGGTATGAGGCCTTGATCATGATACAAAGCAAGAATTCCATCAGGTGCATTATTTTCATTTGAGTGGCGATTCCATGCATCTGCTGATGAAATCCAACAACTATCTGGAGGTATAGGTCCAATAACTTTGATGCCGGGATTGTCTATTTTCCACTCATTCAAGGTAGGAATAATTAAGTTTTGTTCTTCTATTCCAATTTTTCCTTCTTCTCCTGCGTGAGGATTTAAGCCTGCTACATGGATTAATGGTTTTTTTGTGAACTTACGACAAAAATCCAACAAGTCATCTAATTTATATCTAATTAACTCTTTGGTTAAATTATTATTTATTTTATTAAGAGAAATATGTGTTGTAGCTAATAAAGTATTAAACCTCCAACCATTGTTTGGTGAGATTGCTGTAAAAAGCATGGATGTCTTCTTATTAGTTAATGTACCTAATAATTCAGTTTGACCTGCAAATTCATGCCCTGCTTTATGCCATGCGATTTTTGAGATAGGTGCTGTAACCAGAGCTTTAGCTTTACTCTCCAGAAGGATATTTGTCGCTTTGACTACCCATTTAAAACTTGCTGAGCCAGTGTTCTCATCTACTATTCCTCGAATAATTTCTTTTTCTAAAGGAATATCAATAATATCAAGTTCCTTAGGGTCAGTAATATTATATATTCCCTGATTGATTAGCTCAATATATGTTTGATAAATATTTTTTTTACATCCTACAAGTAAAGGCTGTATATTTTTATTTAAGTATTTAGATCCAAGCGCTTTTAGCGTTATTTCAGTTCCTATGCCTGCGGGATCACCCAAGGAAATAATAATAGTATTTTCCTTTGTTTCTGGTGTTTGATTTATTTTCATGTTGCGATGTGATTTTGATTTTTTATCTTATGTAAATGATTTAATAATGTATGGCTTTTGATGAATCTAAGTATGTTTTTGATAACCGAAATAGTTTATTGACTCAGGTAATTCATCAAAATTAAGTGTTTTATGAAAAGAATAGAAACTAAAGATTATTATCACTTTAAAAACTATTCATTCATTTTTAATGTAGATAAACAATTTTTTAGACCAGATTTGAAATCTGGATAAATCAGAGAATATCCTAGCTTTTTACACAAAAGCTTGTTATCAACTTTTCGATTTTCTTGCCAAAAAGAAAGCGCCATTGGACTCATCTCTTTTTTTGCAATTTCAAAAGGAATTGCTAATGGAACAGATTTTTTGGCTATTTTTGCTGCGAAATTAATTACTTCAATATTATTGCTTGGTAAGTTATCAGCTACATTTATCACTAATGGATTTTTCCCTTGTGAATAGAGATTGATTAAAAACAATACAGATCCAGCAATATCATCGACATGAATTCTTGAAAAAACTTGACCGGGCTTATCTATCATTTTTGTTGTTCCCTTAAATAGACTGTCAAATGCAGACCTTCCAGGCCCATAAATACCTGGCAATCTAAGAATTTGAAGAGGAAGCTTGGTTTCTATCCATTGTTTTTCACATGCAAATCTACGAATACTTCTTTCCTGTTGAGGATTAGGAGAAGTATTTTCATCTACCCATCCTCCTTTAGTATCTCCATATACTCCAGTAGTGGATAAGTAACCAACCCATTTTAAATTTTTTGAGTTTAGTAATTGAGTTTTGAGTTTAAGTAGAACTGGATCTTCACCATTCAATAAAGGAGGTATGCAACTCAATACATGCGTTGCTCCCTCGAGAATTTCATTTGATAATTGTTTTTCTGTATTGAATATGAAATCAGCTCCTTCGCTTTCTTTGCTTCGTCTGCTGCACAAAACCTTTACCCCTAAACGTCTTGCTAAAACTGCAATTCTTTGTCCACTAAAGCCGCCTCCAAATATGATTAATTTTGATTTAGGCGGTAGAGGATCAAACCGCTTGACAATATCCTGATTCATTAGTACAAATGTATTATGTTGTTATTTGGCAATGATTGCTTCATCTTTTAAGCCTAGTCTGAATTCCATAAATGGTGCTAGCAAATTAAGGAACAATAAAAGATTATCCAGGCAGAATAAAAGTCAAAGCTTGATCAAGCCTTTGCTTGCATCAATTTGCTCTCTTCTTTGTATAGCTTTTGTTCCTGAGAGGTCTTCTAATTTAGTTTCTGTATGTGAGAAATATAATTCTTCAGTCGCATGTCAAGTTTGGTAGAACCTAGGCTACTTGCCAAGAGTAACCTTCATTTACAATAGGTTTTGATTGTTCAATGTTTTCATGTCGTTTAGGTTGAGCCCATTGTAGAAGTCTCAAAGCCAGACGAATATCACCTTCTGTCCATGCTCTTATAGCCATTGAACGCCTTGGGTCGTAAAAACGTTGTTTTCTATACCATTCAAAAGCATTATTGTCTGTTTTGCTCCCGTTGCAAGATAAGCAGGCTGGTACACAATTTTCAGTGATACTTAATCCACCTTTGCTTTGCGGTAAAACATGATCTATTGATTCTGAATTTTTTCCACAATATATACATCTGTTTCCAGTAAATTCATGTAATGATTTTCGCCATCTTCTATCACGTAGTTTTGGGCAGAGATCTTCTAAAAAAACCGCATCCCTGTTGTGCATACGTATTAATTAGTTATTTTAATTTTGCCTTGATAGAGCAATAAGTCAATGTATCAGAAATAACTAAATTTTATTTTATAAGATTTATTTTTTAATTGCGAATGATTTATTACTGGTTTTTGTCTTAATACAAAAAATAAACTAATCAGTAATTATATCGATCAATATATTTTCCTTTGGGATTTTTTTCTGTGGTGTTGATTGATGTTGTTGTTCCTTTTGCTGATTTTTTATCATTATTAATTCCTGTGGAGCTAGATTCTCCTGTATAAAGATCGCCTAAATAATTAATACAATCTTCATATTTCACACGATTTTGAACTACTTGTTCAATAATCAAAGAGGCAGCTTGTTTGGGTGATGTTTTGAATAAACCTTGTTTTTTGCTTTTAATAAATTCATAGGCTGCTTCCCAACTTGGTTCATGTGTGTTTCCCCCATTCCTCATAAAGCAATATATGTCTGCTCCGTTAGTTACTGCCCCATTAACTTTTAATCCTAAAGTAGTACTGCAGATTAAACAAATTATTGAAATTGGTAAGAAGTTTTGCTTTATCCCAATTGGCATGATTTTAAAAAGATTATCAATCTTAAATTATCTATTTTTCTCTCTTCTGTCGACCTTTTTTTCGTAATACCTTTTTCGTATTATTCATTAAATTTGTCGTTTTTTAAAATGAAACAAGATTTTATTTAAATTTCGTGAATTAAATATTGTGCTTCTGATATCAATTATCTTTTAAAGATGACTATGATAACTATCTATTGACATGATTATTTAAATAAATTTACTTTATAAAAATTCAGTATTGAATTCAGTAGAAGTCAAAAAACAAGTATTATAAGAGGAAACTAATTATCTATTCAAGAATTCATTATTCTATGTTGATCAAGATTACTTGCAATTATGCGTTGTTTTCATTTTAAAAGCACTTGGGCCAGAGAGAAGGTCCAGTAGAATTGGTCTTTACGCGCTTCAGCTTATTAAGACTAGATAGTTATTTTATAGATTATTTAAATATTATTCGTTATTTAGCACTGAAATTGTTTTAGCAATACCGTGACCAATTGGTACGTTTAATTTGCCTATTTTATCAAGAGTGCTTTCTAAAGCTGATATCACACTAATAATGTCTCTATCATTGACAAATCCTAAGTGACCAATCCTAAAGATTTTTCCTTTCAAATGGTCTTGTCCTCCAGCAAGGAGTATGTCGAAATCATTTTTTATTACTTGCCTTATAGTTTCTGCATCTGTATTCTCAGGCTTAACAGCTGTTATAGCTGGGCTTCCAAACCTTTCTTTAGTAAATAAGTTTAAACCCATGGCTTTTATTCCTTCTTGCGTTGCTTTTTGATGACGAGCGTGGCGGGTGAAGATATTATTTATGCCTTCTTTTTGCATCATTGTGAGTGATTCCTCCAAAGCAAAATATAAATTTATTGCAGGAGTAAATGGATTACTATTTTTATTTGCTGTTTTTAAATATTGTTTTAAATCTAAATAAAATTTAGGTAAATTTGATTGACTATTTGCCTCCCATGCTCTTTTGCTCATGGCAACAAAACTAAGACCCGGTGGAATCATATAACCTTTTTGAGAACCTGAAGCTATTACATCAATTCCCCATTCATCCATTGGAATATTACATGCACCAAGGCTTGTTACACAATCAGCAATAGTGATAGCTTTACCATGATTTTTTACCTCATTATTAATTGATTTAAGATCATTAATTACTCCTGTTGAAGTTTCTGAGTGAGTTAAAATTACAGCTTTAATTTTTTTATTAGTATCTTCTTCGAGAAGTCTTTTGAATTGATTTGGATCAAGAGGTTCTCCCCAATTAGCTTTTACAATTTTTACATCTAGATCATATGCTTTTGCAACCTTTACCCATCTTTCACCAAATTTCCCATTATCTCCACAGATGACTTGGTCACCTTTGCTTAAAGTATTAATTATTCCTGCCTCCATCGCAGCTGTACCACTTCCTGTAATTGTAAGAACGTCTGCTTTTGTTTGATGAAGCCATTTGAGTTGTTCAGTTGTTTTTTGAACAATTGTTTGAAAATCTCCACTTCTATGACCTATGGGGTGCTTACTCATAGAACTCAAAACACTCTCTGGTACCGGAGTTGGTCCAGGGATCATTAGATTGAGTTTGTCTTGCATTTACTTATTTAAATCTAGATTATTATTAGTTTAAAAAATTATTTATGGAATTTCTTTTATCGTCAGCTCTTCCAATAATTTGAATGAATTTACGCTTCCAGTTTGGGTAGTTGCGGCTGCAAAGTCTGCAATGAATGTTCTTATTGGCAATAAATTTGAACAGACTGAGAGAATTGATTTACCAAATCAAGAAGAACCAATTTTGGTGCCTATTTGTTCTTCAGCTTTACTTGATAATGGTAAGAAATCTTTAGCAATTAGTCATTGTCAATCAGGGCTGCCTTTGGACATCACAAGAGGAGTAGAAATTTGGGCTTTTATTCAATTCAGTAAAGCAAGTTTTAAATCTGGTAAGAGAGTTGAGGATGGCTTTCCTGATTGGCTTGATTTTCATGCCGGTTTTGGAGTAGGTAAATTTCAATCATCTGGCCTTCCATGCATATCCAAGTTTGCACGTGATTTACTGTGTATAAATCTTTACCCCCTTTTGCCCAAAGCTCATTCAATAAAAGTAGAAATCGTTTTACCTCAAGGTAAAGATCGTGCTTTGAAGACGAGTAATGAAGCATTTGGAGTGGTAGATGGGTTGTCCCTCATCGGTACACAGGCTGAGGCTCAAATCAGTGCATCTCCAGATCAGTTGAAGCAATGCAAAGATATTTTGCATTACAAATGTTCTAAACGATCATTTGATGGATTTCTAGCTTTTGTGATTGGTGAAAATGGAATGGATCTTGCAATAAAATTTGGACTTCCAGCCAATCAAATTATCAAAACGGGTAATTGGGTAGGACCTCTTCTTGTTGCTGCTGCAGAAAATGGTGTAAAGAAACTTTTATTATTTGGATATCATGGAAAATTAGTAAAACTTTCTGGTGGTGTTTTTCATACCCATCATAATCTTGCTGATGCAAGAATTGAAATTCTCACGTCACTAGCAGTTAGAGAAGCTATTTCTTTCGATTTGATTAGGTCTCTAAGTCAATCAACGTCAGTGGAAAATGCGTTATTAATCCTTGAAGAAAACAGCCCAGAAGCGGTATCTTTGGTTTGGGGTAGGATGGCTAAAGAGATTGAAATTAAAAGTCGGGGCTATATAAATAGATATGTGTCTTCATCGATGAGAGTAGGATGTGTTCTATTCGATCGTAAAAGACAAATTCGCTGGGCCGGTTTTGACGGTTTAAAACAAATAAATTCTTTAGGGTTAATGCTGAATAAATAGGCATGAATAACCATATTCCTTTAATTTTTATTAGTCTATTTGATAAGAATGTTTTATAAGGATTTATTAGGTTGATATGGCTTCAAAGATTTCAGATGAGAAACGTAATCCAGCAATCGTAATTCTTGATTTTGGTTCTCAATATTCAGAATTAATTGCTCGAAGAATTAGAGAGACAGAGGTTTACTCTTTAGTTATGAGTTACACAACATCTGCTGACCAATTACGTTCTCTTCAGCCAAAAGGCATTGTTTTAAGCGGTGGACCTGGGTCAGTTTATGAAGAAGATGCGCCATATTGTGACCAAGAAATTTTCAATTTAGGTATCCCTGTACTTGGGGTTTGTTATGGAATGCAATTAATGGTTCATCAGTTAGGAGGATCGGTAAAACCTGCTACTGGTAAAGCTGAATACGGAAAGGCACCTTTAGAAGTTGATGATTCAACAGCTTTATTAACTAATGTCATAAGTGGATCCACAATGTGGATGAGTCATGGGGATTCAGTTCAGCAATTACCCCCGGGGTTTGTCAGATTAGCTCATACTTCTAATACTTTAGAAGCAGCAATTGCTTGTCACGAAAAGAGCTTTTATGGAGTGCAATTCCATCCTGAAGTTGTCCATTCTACTCAGGGAATGGTTTTATTAAGGAACTTTGTGTACCATATTTGTTCATGTGAGCCAGATTGGACGACAAATTTATTTATAGATGAAGCTGTATCTCAAGTTCAACAAAAGGTAGGTGATAAAAAAGTTTTATTGGCTCTATCGGGTGGTGTTGATTCATCAACTCTTGCATTTTTATTAAATAAAGCAATAGGACATCAATTGACGTGCATGTTTATTGATCAAGGTTTTATGAGAAAAGGTGAGCCAGAATTTTTAACGTCTTTATTTGATGAGAAGTTCAATATTAATGTTGAATACATAAATGCCAGAGAAAGATTTATCTCAAAATTAAAAGGAGTAACTGATCCTGAGCAAAAGCGTAAAATTATAGGTACAGAATTTATTAGGGTTTTTGAGGAGGAGAGTCTTCGTTTGGGCCCTTTTGATTACTTGGCTCAAGGCACTCTTTATCCGGATGTAATAGAAAGTTCTGGAACAAATATTGATCCTAAAACTGGGGAACGAATAGCTGTTAAAATAAAAAGTCATCATAACGTAGGAGGCTTGCCAAAAGATTTACAATTTAAATTGGTAGAGCCTTTGAGACGTTTATTCAAAGATGAAGTCAGGAAAGTTGGTGAATCATTGGGATTGCCAAATGAAATTGTTAGGAGACATCCATTCCCTGGCCCAGGGTTGGCTATAAGAATTTTAGGAGAGGTTACACATGAAAAATTAAATTGTCTAAGGGATGCAGATTTAATTGTGAGAGAGGAGATTAATAAAGCTGGTTTATACAATGAGATATGGCAAGCTTTTGCTGTTTTATTGCCTGTTTATTCAGTTGGAGTAATGGGAGATCAAAGAACTTATGCATGGCCAATTGTTGTGCGTTGTGTTTCCAGTGAAGATGGAATGACGGCTGATTGGTCTCGTATACCATATGATGTTTTAGAGAAAATTTCTAACCGTATAGTTAACGAAGTTGAAGGAGTTAATAGAGTTGTTTTGGATATAACCAGCAAGCCTCCAGGAACTATTGAGTGGGAATAGTATTGACTACTAAACTGTAGTTATAGACTCAAAACGCATGTTCCCCGTGAGTTCCCCGTGGGAATGAAGTGACAGAGTGACAAGGGGTTTGAAGTCGTATGTTCCCCGTATGTTCCCCGTGTCACCTTGTCAGCTTCTCTGTAAAGACATTGTAGATAGTTCATTTTCTTTACACTTGTTGTTTTAATGTCTAGGATTTAGTTGCTAAGAATTTATTAACGACTTCTCTACAAATTTATCTGACCTGAGGATTTAAAAATGCACAAAAAAACCTGTCCTAAAGCTCATCTTTTTGAAGATCAGTCGCAAGTGGTTCCTCACTCTAATTTTTTAATCATCAAAATAAGAGCATGTGTAATTTACTAATTCTAAAACCTCTAAACAAAATGAAGAATTGTTGGGGACATTAAGATCCATACCCTCTGTCATTAATGTCCAATCTTTATCACCTGCAATTTTGACATTTAGTTTTCCTGAATGGATTTACATGAGTTCTCTTGACGCAGTTTTAAATTCATATCCATCCTCCAACATCACTCCTAATGTTTTTTTGAACCATCTTTTAAAAAGATGTCTCGACTAATAACTTTACCTTCAAAACAAATATTTGCTAATTTATCAACATCTACATTTTATAGTTATCCATTTAGAAATTCCTGAATTTAATTTTCTAATCACTAATCATAATCTATAGATGTTGAATTTCATTTATGCACTTGTTATCCCAGTACTGATCTTGGGATTGCTTTATCTATTCATCATTGAAAATAATGGTCTTCCAGATTGGATGGAACGTGTCTCAAGAAATAGTGGTTCCGTTTGGACTTATGGAATTATTGCCATCGCCCTAGTTGGAATTCTTAGATATCTGATTCGATGACTAAGCAGCAGAATCACTTATTTGATGTTCCATCAGTTCCCAATCTTGAGTTAAGAGTTCATGCCAAGTTTCAATAGCAGATTCGAGATCAATTCTTCTTGTATTTTTTAATTTGGTTGGAGTGCCATCCTCAAGGCAATACCAGAGTTGTGTATACACTCTAGGAAATGCCATTTCGGATTTGGGATCACGAATAAAGAACATACAAAATTCTCTAGTGGGTGACACTAACCATCCTGTTGGAGTTGGCAATGCTTTTCTAATTGCTTGATTCATAATTTTCTCTTTAATTCGAGGCATCAAAAAAGCACGATGCTCACTTCGCGCTTCCTTTGTCGGTTTGGCGATGGGGGCAATACTAATACAAACGTACTATATTTGTCTATTAGGTCAAGTCACCTATTTTTTCCATTAAATAAGGGAGCGAGATTTTGGTCGCTCCCTTTGAGTCAAGCACTCAACTGACTGAACTAAATTTCCATCCTTTATTTAACTTTGACCCACAGAAGGTGCTGTGACTCCTAATTCATTAATAACAAATCCAGATCAGGTGAACATGAGAAAAAACTCCTGTTTAACCAACAACCCAATAATCTTTGTGTTTTCTGAGAATGAGTTTGAGAAGATCGAGAATCATTGTTTTACCTCAATATTTCAACTGAAAGTAATAAGGAACAAGGTGTGGAAGTGTTCCAAGTGAGATTAAAAGGACAGAAAACCAAAGAAAGATCGATGAAAGAGTATTAGAACCATTAGTTCTGAAACTACGAGTTGCATGCATGATTAGACCTCCTGTGAGTTCAATGTTTTTTAGTAGTCCATTGAGCAGTTGCCAAACTGCAAACATTCATTCTCGTAATCGACCTCATCAAAATCAGTTTCATAATTCGAAACCAGATCGCACCAATCGTTCCCTTGCATAGGAACTCCACAAGATTTTGAGAATGTTTCCTTTACGTCTTCGATTGCATGTTTAAAAGGATTACCGCATGACATGGTTTGACCTCCTAATAGTGCTTGATTTATATCTACTCCTCTTAATTCAAAAAATCTATAGGACAAAAACCCTAAAGTATTAACTCTGATTACCGCACAAAGAAAGACCCCTGAAACTAATCAGGGGTTTGGGTTGTTCCGACCGTTGCAGAGACCGCACGAAAGGTGACTCTGTTCACATCAGGAGGTGTGAGATTCCTCCTTAGAGTCAATGCACATTTCCCCTTTTTAATATCTTCAAGAGTGCGATGACTCTTGATTTATGTCTACTCCCCTTATTAGAAAATATCTATACAGAGAACCCAAATGTAGAAATACTTTGGTGTTCTTACCCATAGCAATTTCTATTAAGTAGTAATAAAACATTCTCAGGAGTCAACGTACTTCCTTAGGTCTGGAGTGATGGACTCAAAGGGGGCGACCAAAATCTCGCCCTCTTACTACTTTTGAGGTATGTCTATGACCAGAAAAAGGGACAAGATCTGGACAGCAATTATTGCAACTAAGCAATGGTTCACTAAACTTTTTACAAGTGAGGCAGATGCTTTAGTTGATAACTTCGGAAAAAATCCACCACCAGAGATAGGACCTCAATCTTATTTGGGAGATATTCACGATAAAGGAGACTGATTTCATTCATTTAAATTGCATTAAGAAAGGGACCCTGCTGCTTCAGCGACCTTGAGTCCCTCTCTTCATTTACAGAACGATTTTGGTAAGGAGTTGTTCTGCTTTTCCTTTTCTAATCAATTTCACAAAAGTTCTGCATCCGAAAAAATTCCTAATTAGATATTGTCCTCACTGTTTCCGAATGGGTTGTATCTGATATCAAAAATCAAAACTACTGCTGTGCTTAAAAGCAGTAATCCA
Organism: Prochlorococcus sp. MIT2302; assembly: GCF_059772385.1. NCBI lineage: Bacteria > Bacillati > Cyanobacteriota > Cyanophyceae > Synechococcales > Prochlorococcaceae > Prochlorococcus > Prochlorococcus sp. MIT2302. The sequence continues at coordinate 1,382,921 of NZ_CM186285.1, forward strand.
AAAACAACTTGGGGAGGTGGACATATCATCAGACCACTCTAGAAAAGGCACAAAAAAACCGCCCAGTTCTGTTAGGGCGGTTTCTTTGTGAGATCAGGCGCAAGTGTTTCCTTGTTTCCACTGCGGAGGATCTCAACTCCTCACAAAATCAACTTATTAGACGCAACTGGGGGTCTCAAGTGTTAGCAGATGAGTTTCTCAACTGTCACATGTGCCAATTCTATAAAATCAACCATTAAAAAAGCACCCTACTTACGCGAAGTCGAGTGCCTTTTTACAACAGAACTATTGTGTGAGGAGTTGTTCTATTATTTCATTTCTACTGTTGTCTGCACCTTTTGTCACTAGGGAAACACAAACTGATGAGACCCTGCAAAAAAGGAACAAGAACACATTAATAGATCTACAGTTCAAAAGATTGTTGAAAGAGAAGGAGTGGCAGCATGACTAAAAAAAATAATTATGCAGGTGGATTATCTAATTACATTGTTTTGAAGGAAGAGAAGGAAGTTATTTTTTATTTGCATAACCCTTATCTAGATTGCTTGGAAATTCCAGCAATCATGAAGGCACGCTTCCCTGAGGATTACAAGAGCATAGTTGTCAGTTCATTGGATGAGTTTAAAAAATATGGAGGGAAAGCATGAGCACCAAATGGGATGACACCTCATGGCAAGAAGAGTTCTTAGAAATGAAGACACATAAACCTGAAGTATTGAGACTGCTAATGGAAGGTCCAATAGGATTCCGAGACGCATGGCAACTGGGTGCACTTCATGAGGAATACAAAAGATTGAAGAAGATATATGAGCAACTAAAACTGCAAAAAGAACAAAAGGAAGAACAGCAATGAGAGAACAAATAGATTGGAAGCAAGAACTACTTTATTCAGCAAACTTCAATAGCAAACAAGAAAAGATATTGAGGTATGGTCAAAAGTCTTTAACTGATAGTTTGTTATTAGGTGCGTTGTATACCCGTTGGAAAAAGATGGAAGGATATCGAGAACCTCCAACTTCTAATTGTCAGAGTTCATTTCTTGAATGGGAAAAGCGACTTGCAAATAAAGAGTTTTATGTCCTTATTGAGGACGATGCTCTCTATCTAGATTGGTAATGAGATTTCAAGTCACGATGATCGACAAGGAGGAGAAGACTTTCGAAGAAACAATTGTTGCAGGAAATATGGACGAAGCAAAAAAGATTGCAAAAGAAAGTAACCCAGAAGCAAAAATAGTTTCTGCTAACTGGGTTTATAAGTGATTTATTTTTACGTTTTATGAGTCCCCATTTTCCCTTGGATAAACGTTCCACGTGAGTTCCATGTGGTATAATGTGTTTAAGAAACCCTGTCTATGACTGCGTTTTGGTACACCATATATAGTGGGAACTATTGAGTGGGAATAGGCTTTAGGTAGAGAGGTCAGTTATATCTTGAAAAACTACGTTACATGTGTCACCTTGTCAGCGTCTCTACGTAGAAATCGTAGAAAGATGGAATTCTCTGAAGCACTAATCTTTTTTACCTCTTGCTCTAACTAATGGGGAACAGGGGTGATGGTAAGAATACCTATGCCTTGTACGAGGAGTTGAAGCATCTTCATATGACTACTTATGCTAAAACTCCATACATCTACAAAGATTAGATGTTCAGAAGAATTTGTCCGTTGAAGTTAGAACTTTTGCAAATAAGAATTCCAATTCCTAAGTCCAGAAGCATTAGAAAGTCGCTGCGAACAAATGATAAAACTATTGCTGTGATGAAGGCAGAAGAGATGGTGATAGAGTGGCAGTACTCCTGTGCTGATACTGGTTGAAATATTTGCTACTATTGCAATATGAAAATAGACGTTATTCCCGTTTCAATAGAACATATGACTGAAGTCGTTGATATTCTTCAACTAATTTCAGAATTTAAACCTAAAAATTCATATTATGAAGATATTTTTAAAAAGTTTCAAGAACATCCAGATAATTATGGTTTTGTTGCTGTTGATGATTTTCAAAAAGTTCTAGGATTTGGATCCATTTTAATTGAATATAAAATTAGAGGAGGAGTAATGGGACATATTGAGGATGTCGCTATTCATAATCAATACCAAAATAGAGGTATAGGAAAACTAATTATGGATAAATTGGTTGAAAAAGCTAAAAATAAAAATTGCTATAAAATATCTTTATCTTGTAAAAAGAAAAATATTATTTTTTACCAGAAATGTGATTTTTTAGAAAGTGGTTCAACTATGACTATATTTCTTTAGTATTGATTGCTTACGTATAAGAATTCTCTACAATTAGTTCAACTAGTTAGTACGTATTCCTCGTAGATTGACTATAGACAGATAAAAATGTTACTAACTGAGTTACAATTACGTTACACGTGAGAAAATAATGCTTCAAACCTCTTTATGTCACTAAATTATTTTCACAGGTATTATTGAGTGGGAATAGTATCGACTACTAAAATGTAGTTTAGGTAAAAAAAGATGTTCTCCGTATGTTCCCCGTCTCACCTTGTCACCAACTCTACAGAGAAATCGTAGATAGTTTGTTTTTATACTTGTTGTTTGAATATCTAGTATTTGTTGTTAAGAATCTATAAACGACTTCTCTAGATATTTTTTATACTTAGTATTTAAAAAGGTACAAACAATCTGTTCAAAAGCAGTTCTTTTTTAAGATCAGTCGTAACTGTTTCCTTACACTAATTTTTTGAATCATCAAAATAAGAGCATGTGTAATTTACTAATTCTAAAACCTCTAAACAAAATGAAGAGTTTTTGGGGACATTGAAATCCATACCCTCTGTTATTAATGTCCAATCTTTATCACCTGCAATTTTTACATTTAGTTGTCCAGAATGGATTTGCATGAGTTCTCTTGACGCAGTCTTAAATTCATATCCACCCTCTAACATCACTCCTAATGTTTTTTTTGAACCATCTTTTAAAAAGATGTTCCGACTGATAACTTTACCTTCAAAATAAATATTTGCTAATTTATCAACATTTACATTTTGATAGTTATCCATTGAGAAATTTCTGAATCTAACTTTCTAACCACTAATCATAATCTATTGATGTTGAGTTTTATTTACGCACTTGTTATCCCAGTACTGATCTTGGGATTGCTTTATCTATTCATCATTGAAAATAATGGTCTTCCAGATTGGATGGAACGTGTCTCAAGAAATAGTGGTTCCGTTTGGTCTTATGGAATTATTGCCATCGCCCTAGTTGGAATTCTTAGATATTTGATTTGATGACTAAGCAGCAGCATCAATACAAGCATTGAATTGATGTTCTACTAGCTCCCAACCATTACTGATGAGTTCATTCCAAGTTTCATAAGAGGATTCATAGTCCAATTTTCTTGTGTTTTTAAGTTGTGTTGGGATACCTTCTTTTGTGCAAAACCAAAGTTGAGTGAAGACAGTAGGAAACGCTAATGCAGATTTCGGATCACGAATGAAAAGCAAACATAAGTCTCTTGCTGGGGCAACTAACCATCCTGATGGTGTGGGTAATGTTTCTCTTACAGGTTCATTCATGTGATTGATATCTAATGGTGGATTCATTTCCTGCAAACATTCTGATGAAGTCAGTAGTCAGAGGGATCACGAAGGAAAGAAAAAAAAAGCACCTGCTCACTGGTGCTTTGGTTGCTTGCAGCTGTGATCCACGCATTTTAATACAAACATACTACTTTTGTCTGTGGGTGAATTAATTACTTGTATAAGAAAAGGCCATTACTGCATCAGCATCTTTCTTAGGGATTGCAGCAGCAAGTCCACCTCTTATTAATCCACTTTTAGTTGCATTAACTGAACTACAATTTTCCCTCGCTTGTTTGATAACTTAGAGAAACTAATATTTGCTGTCCGCTAGATTCCAACTCAATGATGATCAAGGTACTCCGACTTTGTCCAAATACGACTTCACATAATCCTTTGATCTTCTATTCCCATCAACATATTCCTTTCTGTAGATTTCTTTAAAGCAAGTACGTTGAGTTGTGTATTCCCTCTGGTAGTGATATTCATCTGCCATTGCTGCTATTGGAGAAATAAACATTGCAGTGAAACTAATTGTCGGATTTTCATTCCTGACTTTTTCCTCTAATCAAAACATAGGATTTTTCTGATCCAATAACCAGCAATTCAGACACCTCTAAATGTGATTTGAGGCTATGAAATCAAATTGTTGATTATCAAAGATCGTCTTCACTATTTCCGGAAGGGTTGTTTGTATCTGATATCAAAAATCAAAACCACTGCTGTACTTAAAAGCAGTAACCCAAAAACAACTTGAGAAGGTTGAAATATCATTCTTACACTCTAGAAAAGGCACAAAAAACCGCCCTACTCTGTTCGGACGGTTTAGTTGCAGAGACCTGGTGAAAGTGTTTCCTTGTTTCCACTGTGGAGGGTCTCTTACTCCTCACAATTAAAACATAAATGAACTTGTAAAAGAGGACAGTATCTTGAGGCGGGTTTATCGATTGTCACAGGTACTAAAAGAGCATCCAATTGGATGCTCTTTCGGCACAGAACTATGTGTGAGGAGTTGTTCTGTAATCCTATTCTTATACATCTGAGACCAAGATGGCAATAACAACAATAATCTCTTCAATATTGAGAAAATATTTGCTTGGTGTAAAAAAACAAAACATCTCACACCTCATTTGCGAATGCCAAATATTTGCATAAAACAAGTTCTCTTTCAGCACCCTGTGCAATGAAGTAGCAGAGTGACAAGGGTCTTCAGGTGTATGTTCCCACTATGTTCTCTTTGTTACTTTCTTGTCTTTCGACAGAGAGATCGTACATAGTTTGTTTTTCTCCATACTTTGCTTGTAAATAAGATATAAAGAAAAAGTATTAAAAAGCTATAAGATGACCTTATTAATTATTTGTAAGTCTTTGTTTTTTATTGACTATTTTAATGAGGCGATTAAAGATTTTATCTCATATTCTCGCTAAAATTATATAATTAGTTTCTTTTATATATTTATTATAATGAAAATAAGAAGTATTTCTCATATTAAGAAAAATATTGCTGTTTTGATGTCAATGGGGCAATAGATTGTGGTAGGAACCGATGCTTTTTTTAAAGATTTAGTTCTTCAAAATTTATTAACTACTTCGTTACGTATTTAAAACTTTGTGATCACAAAAACGCCTACCTCATAAAGAGGGGGGAGAGATTTTTGTCACCCCCTTTGGCTTCTGCACCTATTTATCCAGCTAAAAATTTTTTTTTGACTAACCAACCATTTACTTAATAAGAAGTGCTGAAACTCTTGATTGATTTATAATTCTTTTATGATTCAAATTCAATCGTTAAAAGTATTTGATTACGTCTTATGGCAAAAACTGAAAATGATCTTGATATTTACTATGCAGTTGGGAATGCTAATACTTCTAGGCAGGAAACTGAGATTGGGAAAATTATAAAAAAAAGAAATTCTATGGGATGGAAATTAGTTTCTACCAGCACTGCAGTGGTTGATATCACTAACCAATTTTCTAGCTTGTATCTCTTTTGGGAGAAATAATATGAGTAAGAAAAAAGAGAAATTTAATGTGACGCAGGGTATGACTCTTTTGCTTTTAAAAAAACTTTCTTTACCTGCGAACTTGGTCTTTTTAATCATTCTTTTTATTACTAACCCAGCAAATAAAATTGGTTATGAGGAAGAGTAGGCATACAAAAACTTTTTCGAAATCAAGACTTTTTCCCTTTCACCCAAAGAATTATTCATATCTTCAACTTATTAAATACATAGATTAAGAAAGGCACCCTGCTGCATCAGCTTCCTTGAGTGCCTCTCTTTACTTACAGAACAATTTTGTTGAGGAGTGTTCTGCTTTCCTTTTTCTAATTAATTCGAAAAGTGTAAGCATCAGAAATTATTCCTAATTAAAGATCGTTTTGACTTTTTCTAAGGGGGGTTTATCTTTTTGAAGATCAAAACTACTCCTGTGCTTAAAAGTAGAAGTCCAAAAAACCCCTTATGGGGGTAGTAGATCATCCGATTACTCAAGGAATACATCGGCTTATGTCGATAAAAGGTATGTGTCTAAAGAGAACAACACTCTTCAAATTCATGAGGGATTGCCTCGTTTAGATCATTACGTATACAAACCACACGGAAGGATATTGATCGTCTTATTAAAATTTTGCCTGAAGACGGGTGTGAGAATTTGGTTACGCCCTTTAAGTTCAGCATCTACATATATAACTCTAAACTTGTCACTCTGATTTACGACCATCTACTTGACTTGATCGGAAGTGATCTATTTCCAGATTCATCTCTAATAAATCTAGATTTGGTTAACAGTTAATTAACTCCTGTTTAACCAGCACCCCAATAATCTTTGTGCTTTCTAAGAATTAGTTTCAGAAGATCAAGAATCATTGTTTTTCACCTCAATATTTCAATTGAAAGTAATAAGGAATGAGATGAGGAAGTGTTCCAAGTGAGATTAACACTACAGAAAACCAAAGAAAGATTGATGAAAGAGCATTTGACCCATTAGATCTGAAACTGCGGGTTACTTGCATGATTAGACCTCCATTGAATTTAATGTTTTTTAGTAATTCATTGAGCAGTTGCCAAACTGCAGACATTCATTCTCGTAATCAACTTCATCAAAATCAGTTTCATAATTAGAAACTAGATCACACCAATCATTCCCTTGGATAGGAACTCCATATGATTTTGAAAATGTTATCTTTACGTCTTCGATTGCATGTTTAAAAGGATTACCGCATGACATGGTTTGACCTCCTAATAGTGCTTTGATTTATACCTACTCCTATTGATTAAAAATATCTATAGGATAAAAACCCTATAGTATTAACTCTCATTGTCCTCTCAGAGAAAAACCCCTGATTAGTTTTAGGGGTTTGGGTCGTTGCGACCAATGCAGAGACCGCACGAAAGGTGACTCTGTTCACATCAGGCGGTGTGAGATGCCTTCTTAGAGTCAATGCACATTTCCCCTTGTTTAATATCTTCAAGAGTGCGATGATTCTTGATTTATGTCTACTCCCACTAATAAAAAATATCTATGCAGAGAACCTAAATGTAGAAATACTTTGATGTTCTTACCTATAGCAATTTAGATTCAGTAGTAGTAAAACAGTTTCAGGAGTCAACGCAGTTCCTTAGGTCTGGAGTGATGGACTCAAAGGGGGCAACCAAAATCTCCTCCCCTTACTACTTTAGGGGCATATCTATGACCAGAAAAAGAGACAAGATCTGGACAGCAATTATTGCAACTAAGCAATGGTTCACTAAACTTTTTGCAAGTGAGGCAGATGCTTTAGTTGATGACTTCGGAAACAATCCACCACCAGAGATAGGAACTCAATCTTATTCAGGAGATATTCACGATAAAGGAGACTGACTTACTAAGAAGCAACCAATATCAAATCCACTAATTGTTTCTTATTTAATTTGGATATTTTTTCTACACCGACCAGCATTGCCTTTAATTCTCTATTTGTCTTTTGCATCAGGATTGATCTTTGATCTATGAAAATTCCTTTCTTGAGTATTGAGAGAAGAGTTGATAAAGCATCAAAGATTGCCATTGAGGCGAGGATGCAAAACATCATTACTCGATCAGCATTAGTAGTTAAGTTCATTAGTTTTTAAAAAATAATTTTGTGGGTTGTTAGGCAACTTCTGGACACAGACCAATATCAAGAACTCTCTTTCTTTGCCAGTTTCTACAACGCTTAGTTAGATGCTCACCTTGAGGAATAAGACGCTGATGAAGCGGACAAGTCAAAAGAGTTACGCATGACTTATCGCAGGTGTACGTCAAGTGTTCGCAAGTCATACAAATCGAACTACTTCTGGACTTCATTAGTTCCAAGTCAGTGAAGTAATCCCATTCCTCAGGGTTCTCCAGAACCTCGACAGGTGATACGAATCTTGTTTTCCTTGACCATGCCATAGCCCTCCTCATGTAGAAGACAAAAAAGGATCTTGCTCACTGGATCCTCTTTTGCGTTTGTGATAGATAATAGACTAATACAAACGTACTATATTAGTCTATTGAGTCAAGTTACTTATTTTTGTCGTTAAGAAAGGGACCTTTCTGATTCAGCGACCTTGAGTCCCCCTTCTTTCTCTGTCGATAAAACTAATACTGGTAAGGAGTTTTCTGCTTTTGTGTTCTAATTCAATAATCAAAGAGAATAATCGGAAATTACTCCTAATCAAAAATCGTCTTCACTATTTCCGAATGGGTTGTATCTGATATCGAACATCAAAACAACTGCTGTACTCAAAAGCAACAGTCCAAAAACAACTTGTGGAGATGGAAAAATCATCACACCACTCTAGAAAACACACAAAAAAACCGCCCTGTTCTGCTGGGGGCGGATTCTTGCAGAGACCTGATGCAAGTGTTTCCTTGTTTCCACTGCGGAGGGTCTCTAACTCCTCACATTAGGAACTTATCGAAGCAGATTTAAGAATAAACCCTTTACAGGTTGGTTTGAAGATTGGCACAGGCACTAAAAAAGCACCCAGTCGGATGCCTTTTGGTACAGAACTATGTGTGAGGAGTTGTTCTGTATTCCTATTGTTATACAACTGATACCAAGATGGCAAGAACAAAAATAATCTCTTCAATATTGGGAAATAAAGGGAAATATTTATGTTCCAAAAAGGGAATAATAATCAAACACTAAGGTGGTGCAAATTAAAATATTAAAAGTTCCATTTTAATTGGATTTTATTGTTCCAATAACACTGTTTAGTTGATAAAATAATGACATAAGAAATTCAATAAGAAACAACATAGTTTCTGGAACAGATGAAAACAGAGACCAAGTTCATCAGAGAAAAACCACTTTTCAGAGACAGACCTGAATACAAGTGCATTGGATATGCTCGCCAAAGTACGAATAAGCAGATTCCTATTAGTGCTCAACTTGAAGAGTTGAAGAAAGCAGGTTGTGTTGTTGTTTTCGAAGAAACGGTTTCAAGTACAGATAAAGCAAGACCACAATTCGATGCAGCATTAGGAACACTTGAAGAAGGTGATGAAATTGTTTTCACCAAGTTGGATAGAGGTTTTAGAAATCAGAGGCAATGCATCAATACTCTTCATGACCTCCAAGAGCGTGGAGTCCATGTTCGTACCACCGATGGCATGATCAACACTCGTGCTCTTGGAAAGTTTGCTCCAATCGTTATTGGTCTTTTATCTGGACTAGGAGAAGTAGAGCGTCAGATGGTTATAGAAAGAACTCAAGAGAGCATTAATCACAGAAGAGAAACAGGAGGAAATCTTGGAGGGAGACCAAAAACCAATAATGAGAAAGAGGCATTGGTTTTGCGTTTAAGAGAGGAAGGATGTTCTTACAGATCAATCAGGAAACAAACTGGACTTGCTTTATCAACCATTAGAAGAATTATTGTTGAGCAAGATATGGTGTTAGAAGTATGAGCAAGGAGAAAGAAATAATTAGGGCAATGGATGAGTGAGTGGTAAATGCTTGCGAGAAAATGAAATCCCTCAACTATGAAGAGATAGAAGACGTATTGATGGTTCCTAATTTTGGAGAGAAGGAAGCAGCAAGACCGACTAAAATATAGGAGGACCATCTGATTATATTGTCTTGAAGAAAGAGAAAGAAGTTATTTTTTATTTGCATAATCCTTATCCAGATTGCTTAGAAATTCCAGCAATAATCAAGCAAAGATTCCCTGATGACTCCAAATCAACAGTTACTAGTTCATAGGTGAGTTCAAGAAATATAGAGGTCAAGTGTGATGAGTCTCCCTCCGCACTTCATAGACAAAAAACAAAGAGGTTGTCTTTCATATCAAAGGTGGTCATCTCATGGCGATGGTAATTCCTACTTGGATGAAATCATTCCCAGATCACTACAAGGGTGTTTCTTGTAGCTGTAAAGAAACCTTCTATAAGTTGAAGGCAAAAGTCAATGACTGAAAAAATAGATTGGAAGCAAGAACTTCTTGACTCAGAAAAGTTCAATAAGAAACAAGATCGCCTACTAAAGAATGGTGTAAAGTCATTAACTTAAAGTTGGTTGATTGGTGTTCTCCATATCAGATGGAAAAAGTTAAAAGAAATTCGAGAACAACCTTCATCCAATTGCAGTTTAAGTTTCTAGGAGTGGAATAAAAAAGTTGAAGATTCAGACCTCTGTCAGTCTTGATAATTGCATGGAGTTTTTACGACAAACTCCAAGAGGACGTGCAAAAAAGTTTGGATTAGTAGAGCGATATAGAACTGATTATTTTTACGAGTGCTATGAGTATAAAAATACGAAGAGGAACAAGAATTATGAATGGAGTGATCGATGCTTTAAGAATCAAGAAGAATCGAAACGTAAAATGATAAGGAAAAAAAATAATTGATAAAATTCTATGATATTAGTAATCAAATAAAAGTAAAAGGAGCAAACTAATCACACTTTTTCTTAAAAAAAAATCATACTTTCAAATCATCTAGCCACTATTAATACGTGTTGAAATTAAATAGATTAGTGAAGAAGTCTAGCCATATTTTTTAAAGGTAGTTTTAATGAATAGAGTCATAGTTTGTGAATTTCACCAGGAATCACTGAGCTTGAGTTGACCGATGCTAGTACAATTTCAATTCCTACAGATGCAATATTAATACTTCTTCTATTAATTGTATTTGCATTAATAGGTTATTGCTTTAACAATATTCTTGACAATCAAACAAATGAATTTGTTGAAAAATTAGAAAAGCTAAATATTAAAAAACTAAATTTTATACCAGCTTCAAAATTTTGGGGGATTGATAGTCTAGCTATTGTAGCCATAAGAGGCTCAATCCTTTTAAGGATCCAAGCTATCCAAAATTTACATAAAGGAGTGAGCAGTAGCCATGTCAATATCAAGACAAAGACTAAATCGACAAAATTTTTATTATCAACTAACAATAGTTTCAAAAATAATAATTTTTTACAGGTTCAGTATAGTCGAACAGAAGATTTTTCCTCTTTATTAACTAACTATTAACTCTTCAATCATGATGATCTCTATCACCCCTGAATGACGATTAGTCATTCCGTCGCAATTTGTTAGACGCTTGCAGTCTACTTTTTATTTAATTTCCAAACATGCAAACCTGATCGATAACACCCAAAATCAATTTGTCTCCATTTGCATCTTTCCATTGTGAATCCTTGTTTTTAAATTCATTAAATTCTTTTGCTCCTACTGCAACGTCTCTAAAAGAATTTTCCGAACAGTTGACATCCATCGTATACAAAATGTCTTGAGTAATGTCAGTAGCGCTTTTAGGAATAAATTTGCTTAATACTCGTATGGATCCATCTTGATTTTTTTGAACACTGTTCTTATCCCATAACTGCACTCCATACTGACTCTTTGGAACTGCAACCCACTCATGTGATAGCGCATCTATTTTTGATGGGTAGAGAATAAGTAAGAGTGCGAAGCAACTAATACAAATAATTTTAATAGTTTTGAAGGTCATTGGATAAAAAACATTATTGTTATCCTTGACGGAAACTTAACATCAGTACCAATTTTATGAACAGACTGCTCTCTAGTGAGAGATCTAAATGGATCTTTGTAATTGGACTGGTTGCGATAGGTACAGCTTTTACAGCACAAAATGTAATCTCATATCCGACTGAATGCACTACGCCAGATATGGTCAGCTTGAGATGAAATACAATTGGAAAGACCTTTTGGTAGATGCTGCAATCGTGGCGGTTGTTCTTGGAGCAGTGGCGCTTGTTGTTGGATCGTTTCCAGCAACCTTTAGCAAGTTGCTTCCATTTTTGAAATAAGGGTTGAGAAATGTATAAAACTCAAAAAGAAATCGAAGATTGGATAAAAAAATTCAATCCAGAACAAGTTGAGATGATGAGAGCAGACAATTATTTGGATCACATAAATGATGATGATTTAGATGGAAATCAAAGGTTTAGAGGAGGTGGAAATTTGTCAGTAGAACTTGTTGCTCCACAAGCATTACTTGATTTACTACCAGAATGGGAAAGTAACAATTGGTAGGAAGTAACTGTAGTTATTGATGCTGAAGGCGAAGGAGTTTTTGATTCAGAGCAAGAAGCATTACATGAATATGGGGTTAAAAATTTATGAAATAAACGCACATTTCGCAAGAAGGTTTTACGAAGTCTCATTAAACGAAGAGGAATGGTGGATCTCGTTAGAAAAAGAAATCGAGGGTAAAACTGGTCTGTCTTTTGAGCAATTTAGAGTTAATTATGGTTAGGCAGCGTAAATACAAGCATTGAACTTGGTACTCTCTATTAGTGGTAAAGGGATTGAAGATTTAATTATTTGATTGGACGATCTATGACCCAAATGTTTTCCTCTTTGGTTCCTCCATAAATCCATTCTTTAAACTCTTGATGGATTGCAATTTGATCTTTTCTATCAAGGGTTAACGATCTTTTTAAAATCTCTGTTATCGAAGAACTAATTAAATCTTCAATAATCTCTTCGCTTCTCATTAAATTTAAAATACATACTTTTAAAGAATTTGTGAGAAAGGGACAGAGTTGCATTTTTAATACAAACAGTCCCATATCTCTGGAATAAAGGATAATCCGCATTATCCGATCGCCCAAAATAACCTTACAAATAAGTTCACAAATAAGGAGGGTCGGTTGAGGTAGTGTTTTCCTTCTAATTCTCATGAAGCAGGGGGCGAGATTTTGGTCGCCCCTTTTGAGTCAAGCACTCACCTGGCTGAACTAACTTTCCATCCTTTACTTAACTTTGACCCACAGGAGGTGCTGTGACTCCTAATACATCTCTAATAAATCTAGATTTGGTTAACAGTTAATTAACTCCTGTTTAACCAGCACCCCAATAATCTTTGTGCTTTCTAAGAATTAGTTTCAGAAGATCAAGAATCATTGTTTTTCACCTCAATATTTCAATTGAAAGTAATAAGGAATGAGATGAGGAAGTGTTCCAAGTGAGATTAACACTACAGAAAACCAAAGAAAGATTGATGAAAGAGCATTTGACCCATTAGATCTGAAACTGCGGGTTACTTGCATGATTAGACCTCCATTGAATTTAATGTTTTTTAGTAATTCATTGAGCAGTTGCCAAACTGCAGACATTCATTCTCGTAATCAACTTCATCAAAATCAGTTTCATAATTAGAAACTAGATCACACCAATCATTCCCTTGGATAGGAACTCCATATGATTTTGAAAATGTTATCTTTACGTCTTCGATTGCATGTTTAAAAGGATTACCGCATGACATGGTTTGACCTCCTAATAGTGCTTTGATTTATACCTACTCCTATTGATTAAAAATATCTATAGGATAAAAACCCTATAGTATCAATCTTTATTCTTCCAAAAAGAAAGACCCCTCGTCTTGTGACTGGCACTGGGGGCCTTCCTCTATTACAGAACTGTTTTTGCGAGTAGTTGTTCTGTTATTTATTTTTTTAATTTTAGTATTTTTTAAATATATTAAAAAATATAGATTAAATTATATTGATAAGAATAATTAGATTTCTTCTATCCATGATCTACTCTGAAATCATAGTATTAGGGAGTAAATCACAATATTTAAATTAATGCCTAAAGCTATACGCTAGAAAGTCAAATATGTCTTCTATTTTTCATATAATCGTACAGGAGAATTCTGGTAAAGTTGTTTAACTTTGAAATAGAGGTTGAAAGTAATTTTTTTGTCGAATTACTTTTTGGTAAAAGTAATGACTATAAACTTGTAGGTATTGGCTGACAAAGTATTTTCCTTGTTGTCAATCCTTTCAGTTGTTCTGGAATTTGATGGAAAATTGTATTTCAATTAAAAAAAATAATTATGGCGAGGGTTAAAAAAAAGCGTCATCATTTCAATAATAGATACCATGCATCTGATGTCATTTGAAGTTACTTACAACGGAGATATTCAATATATTAAGGTTTTCTACTCAACTGAAAAAACGAGATCAGGAAAGTATTATGGCGAATTTTATAAAAAAATGGATGCATTAGCGAGTGATCTGAAACGTCTTAAAGAGGAACTATGTGAGGACAGTGAAAAGGCAGCAAGAATTGCTAAAGATGCTGCAAACAAGGCACTTTCGGAAAGATTTGGTTCACTTCGATATGTTATTGATGAGCGTCACTGGGACGAAGATATGGTTGTCAGCAAGATTCTTGATGAACGAAAAGAAGAGATGTTGGCATTAGCGCAAAAGACTTTTAATAATGAAGTTCTTCTTGAGGAGGACGGGGCAGAGGAATATCAAATTCACTTGGATGAAGGATCAATAGAAGTTGATGGTGAGCGTGTAGAGACATCGATAATGGATTTTTTTGATTCTGACGACTACCACGATTGGAATGAGGCAAAATTAGAAAAATTGGAAAAACTTGATTGGTTTATTATCTGGTCCAGGACAGAGGCCGGTGAGTTTAGGACAGAGGGTGGACAGCACGAGGGTAATTATTCATCCAAGGAATTGAATATGAACAATTGCTTGCTTACTTATAGAGATTTACCCCTTGTTATTCCTTCTAATGGTACGGACATCTTTAGTAATGAACTGGAAATGCATTTTATAGATGAGACCAGGGCATCTCTTTCCATAGGTGATGCTTAGCAAAATCAACAAGATTTGCTTAACTTATAGGCATTCCTAGTTAAGTCGATAGGCAGCGATGAATGAATTACGTCTAAGAATCTATGAGCAGATAATAAATGAGTCACCAGGAGTGAAAACTTCCTTATTTAATAAAATCTGTGGAGTTACAATTTTTATTTCGATTTTTTTCGCAGTTATCACTACTGAAAACTCAATCGATTATAAATTTGGGGATCAGATAGACCTTTTGGATTGGATTATTGGTGGTTTGTTTTGCTTTGAATATTGTTGTCGTTTATGGGTCGCACCACTTGAAAAGAAATATGGAAAAGGATGGAAAGGCGTTTTACTTTATGTGGTTTCACCAATGGCAATTATTGATGTCATTGCAATTATCCCATCTTTTATTGGTGTTCGTTCTGAATTAAAAATTCTTAGGATTATTCGTCTTTTGCGAATATTAAAAATTGGAAGGAGTGAAAAATTTAAGCAAAGCATCTATCACTTTAATTATGCAATTCGATCAAAGAGTCAAGAATTACAAATTTCGATTTTTTATACAGTTTTACTTTTGTTGATCAGCAGTACGTTTATGTATCTTGCTGAATCTTCTATTCAACCAAGCTTGTTAGGTTCAATTCCAAGATGTCTTTGGTGGTCAATCACAACTGTCAGTGCTGTTGGGTATGGAGATTCCATACCAGTAACGGCTGTTGGAAAAACAATTGCCTCGATAACTTCTCTTATGGGTATTGCCGCAATCGCAATACCTACTGGAATACTTGCATCTGGATTTAGTGAATCAATAGGGGTACAAAATCAAAATAAAAGCAAATTGCATGAAGATGAGGTTCCTAGTAATTCTTAATTGAATTGATCTTCACATCAAATACAGGAAAATTTTTTGTTTAAGAAGGAGCAATAGATTTCATGGTCTCATTTAGTGCCACTGATGCAAATTCAGAAAAGAAATGGAAAGATTTTTATAACTTGTTTTCAAAGAATGAACTACAAGCCGAGTGGCATGAGTATTGGAAAGTTTGATTTAATCAGATAAAATCTTTAAACTGATGGGAAGAATATGGACGAAGCGTGGCTGCAAGAACTCAATAAAAGGAATCTTGTGGTTAAAGGAGAAGATTACTCTAGATGGGACTTCGCAACTGTTACTTTATCTTCTTCAGTTTTAGAAAAATTAAGTAAGGAAGAAAAAGCTAAATTTCATATGACTGAATTCAAACGAGCAACTAATGAAATTGAGCATTGGGCAAGGGTAGAGGAAATATGTGACTTTTTTGGTGTTGAAGATCCAGATTTGGCTGGAGATCTATATGTAAGAAGGTTTAAAAATTTTAATATAAATGATGAGATTCAATGGCTAGAATTAAGAGATATAAGCGAAGATATACCTGAAGGTTTCGGAGTTAAAGTTGATTGGGGTACGGTAAAATAAGCATATGAAAAAAAGCATATTGATTAAAAACTAATTTGCATTTGTATGAATTACTTTATAAAAGCACAAATCTGATCCATTACACTCAAAATTAATCTATCTCTATGCGGATCTTTTCAGGAAGATTGTTTGTTTTCGAATTCATTAAATTTCTTTGTGCCTACTGCAATA
This sequence comes from Prochlorococcus sp. MIT2302, assembly GCF_059772385.1. Classification (NCBI taxonomy): domain Bacteria; kingdom Bacillati; phylum Cyanobacteriota; class Cyanophyceae; order Synechococcales; family Prochlorococcaceae; genus Prochlorococcus; species Prochlorococcus sp. MIT2302. The sequence continues at coordinate 1,399,183 of NZ_CM186285.1, forward strand.
TCTCTGAAGGATTTTCCCGAACATTTACCATCCATGCTAGATAAGATGTCTTGTGTAATTTCATTATTGCTTTTAGGAATAAATTTGCTTAATACTCGTATAATTCCATCTTGATTTTTATGAACACTGTTTTTATCCCATAACTGCTCTCCACACTGACTCTTTGGAGCGGCAATCCATTCATGGGATAGAGAATCTATTTTTATGGGTTTAAAAAATAATTAGAGGAGTTGAATATGAAAAAAAAATAAATTTAATAGTTTTTATGCTCATTGGATAATAAATTTCGGATCTTGTTCGCGGAAAATTGACTTCAGCTCGACATGCGTATGCCTATTCAAAACATTTAAGAAAAACTTATTATCAAAAATTAGATTTATATCAATATAGTCGTTAAGTGCAAGTGTTTAATAAAAAAGTTAGTGGGTATGTTGTCAAATACCTGTTTATTAGAGACAGATATGCGATGGGTGGAATGAATTCTAAAACACTAAAAAAACAAATGGGATGAAAATTTTTCATCCTCATTTGTTTTATCGATTGATCAGTGGAATATTCTTTTATCTAATGGACTGATCGCTATTTACCACCATTGCAGAAGCGAACTGCATCAGAAGCGCTTTTTCCACTAGCTTGAATCTCTTCCACACATTCGTTGAAGACTTGTGAGTCTTGTTTTACAGAACACAAACTGAAGGCGATGGCAACAAGAGCAACAGCAGAAACTACATTAGAGCCTAGTTGAATAAGGCCATAGGCAAACATCGCTTTTCCTTTCCCACTGCACTTTTTTTTGTCTATTTTTTTTTCTTCAGTCATTTGTAAAAAGTTAATTATTTAACTTAATTGATTCATTGGTCAAAAAAGTTGAAAAACAGTAGAGAATACCGCTCTAATTACCTTTTTGATTTTGTTTTTTCTAAGTCAAAATAATCACAAAAAAACCGCCGTATTGTTAATGAGATGGTTTCTTTGGAGATCAGAGCAAGTGTTTCCTTGTTTCCACTGCGGAGGATCCCACTCTTCACAGGTCCAATGTTACGTATCTCTTGGCTAACTCAAGTGCCAGCAGGTTGGTTCGCCGACTGTTACTTGTGATAATTCGAAAATTAGTCATAAAAAAACACCCGACTTACTGTAAGAAGGGTGTTTTTTTACAGAACGATTGTGTGAGGAGTTGTCCTGTTAATTCATTTTTACTCTTCTGGGGACTTTTGTCACCTCTTAAAAACAAGATGACTTGGATCATAAGGCTGCGTTATTTAATACCTACAAGATTGGTTAGTCTTCTGCGTTTTCAAATTGCTTTGCTAATCTAAATCCTTTTCTAATAATTAAATATATTCCATATAAACCAGCAATCAAAGGAAGGACTATTAGAGGGTTGGGACTGTAGTTGGAATAATCTTTTACACCATCGACATATTCAATACCTGAGCATTTTAAGTATAGAAAACTCGTAAAGATAATTCCCCAGCCAATGATTGAGAGTATGCCTCCTTTTTTATCACCTTCATAAAATCTATCTAAACCCCATCCCCAGCCAATAGCAAGGATAACTCCTCTTGTGACAGCATTTTTTTCTTGTTTACGTAGCATTTCTTTTGTTGGAATATGTTCGGAATGAACATAACTGAATTATTGTTGTTTTGCATGCACTGACTAAAAAGATACTTATTCCTGTATACATTTGGGCATTTTTTGTAGAGAAATAAGCATTCAATCAAGTGGGATAGAATCCCTAGTCAAGCAAAAATAGAGAATTAGAGAGAAATTGATTAAATAAATTTATCTGTGCCTATTAAGTTGACTTCGATTTCTTGTGGTTATGTTGACTTATCTTGTTTTTTAGGGGTGGTCGACTTCAAGAAAAAAAGATAAATTAGTTCAATAGCTTATTACTTTTGACAGTTGCACAACAGACTGATTTGCAGTTAAGCCGACGGCTCCAGAAAGATAGCATAACCATTTCAGGAAAGGTTATTTTTATAAATCCTTTTCTTTATTGGCGACGCTTTGACAACAATACTGATAGATGGTTAAGAGAGCCTGGCCAGCTAGGAGAAGAGCAAATCAATCTGAATAGAGCGCGTTTTTATCCTGAGGTTGATTGGACTTTTTTGAAAGAGGAAGAGCGGATGATTAAAGACGCCGCAGTTGAAATGTTTTTAAAAACGCTTGAATTAATTGGTACTTTTCATCCTCAGCTTACTGCGGGGCAATTGCTAGAAGTTGAAAGAAAGATGGCAGTTACTAAAAAAAAGTCTTTTGAACGTTGGGTAGAGAAATCTTTTAGAAAGAAAATTAATCAAGCTTCAAGAGAGCGTAATAGGTTTGCTAGAGAGCGTTTTGTAAGAGGTTGGCGAGAATGGTTAACTCTTGAAACTACTCATCAAGCTTTTCTTCCATTCGCGACAATAATTGTGATGTCAATCTTTGGTGGTTGGTCCATAGGTATTTCTAATAATAGTTGTACTCCTTACTTCCCAACGTCAGAAACAGGTATTCTTAAGTAGCTTTTGTTAGGCCATTATGGCTAAAGATCAATTAAGGGATTTGCATTTATTTGCAATGGAATCTGCATTGCCTTTTGGAATGGGCATTGTTAATAAGGCTAAAAATGGTGGATTTCAAAAAATAATGGATGTATTAAAATCAAAAGATCCTTTTTTAGAATTCCAACTTGATGGCAAAACTTCTGCAAAGAGAGTAAGGGATAAGATTGATCAGTTGATTCCTGGTTTAGGCTATCCAGTTGTTTCTGTTGATGTAACTGTTGAAGAGAATTCTCCTGATTATCAAAGAAATGATCAAGATTCTTTAGTTTCAACTTTAAATAGAATTGATAAAGAATTAGATCAATTGAGGCATTATCTTAGTGATGACTCAAAAAATTTAGATGATTAATAATTCTTGAATTATGATAATGAAGAAAAAGGAAAAATTATATCTCAGTTCTAAAAAGCATGTGGGTGCTTTCAATCAACCCTTGATTTTCTTTTTATTTACTTGCTTAATTTTTTTCGTTACAGGTGCTCGTCTATTTTGGATACAAATAATTAATGGTTCTTACTATAAAAAACTTTCAGAAGAAAATAGAATTAAGCTAATTTCTAACCCACCAATAAGAGGAAGGCTATTAGATCGTAATGGTGTAATTCTTGCTGATAATAAACTTTTTTATTCTTTATCTGTTCAGCCTAGACTGTTAACTGATGTTGAATGGATTGATCTAAGGAATGCTTTATCTGATCTGTTGAATGTTTCTGCAAGTCAATTAGAGATTGCATATAACAGAAGTAATTCCGAGACCCCTTATAAAAAAGTATTGTTGAGTGATTTATCCGTTGAGCAAGTTATCAGATTTAAAGAACAAGAAAGTAAATTGTATGGTGCTCAGATTGATATTGGTTTGGTTAGAAATTATCCTTATAAGTCTTTAGCCGCTCATGCTTTAGGTTATACACAATTGATAACTCAAGATGAGTTTTCGGAGCTTTCACAAAGAGGTTATAAATTTTCCGATCGAATTGGACGAAAAGGTATTGAAGCTGCTTTTGAACCTGAATTGAGAGGTAAATGGGGTGGGGAAATGCTTGAGATTGATGCAATAGGTACGGTTCAACGGAGTTTAGGGTTAAAGCTTCCTCAGGCTGGCAAGGATATCAAATTGACTCTTGATCTAGAGCTTCAACGGACTGCCGAAAAAGTTTTGTCCGATAAAGTCGGAGGAGCAATAATAGCGCTTGATCCACGTACAGGTGCAATTAGAGCAATTGCTAGTCAACCTACTTTTGATCTGAATTTTTTTTCTCAGCCTTTTACTAATCAACAATATGGCAACATTTTTTTGTCATCAAACCGTCCTCTTTTGAGTAGAGCATTTAATGCATACGATCCAGGAAGTACATGGAAGCCAATAACGGCTATTGCTGGTATGGAAAGTGGTAAATTTCCTCCTAGTCAAAAATTAAATACCGTTCCTTGTATTAAATATGGTAGTCATTGTTTCCCAGAATATAACAAGAGAGGTTTTGGGTGGATAGGATATGAAGATGCATTTAGAGTTTCGAGCAATACTTTTTTTTATCAAGTAGGTGTCGGGGTTGGACCCTCGGCTTTATATGATGCAGCGATAAAACTTGGCTTCGATAATTATACTGGCATAGAAACTCTAATTGATGAAAATAAGGGCTTAGTAGGTAATAAGGAATGGGCTGATAAAGGTCGTGGTTGGGGAAAGCCCGGAGAAACCCCCTGGATCGTAGAGGATATGGCTAGTGCATCTATTGGTCAATCGGTTGTTCTGGTTACTCCATTGCAATTAGCACGAGCATATGCGTCTTTTGCAAATGGTGGTTATTTGATTACTCCTCATTTGGTTGATGGCAATATCAATTGGAGATCAGAAAAATATTTCCAAAAAGTAGATATTCGTGATACAACTTTTGAGACAATCCGTCGTGGACTTCGAAAAGTAGTAACTAGTGGTACTGCTATTGGAATAAATATAGATCCCTCTATAATCCCTCCGGTTGCTGGTAAAACTGGAACAGCTGAAGATAGCAGTGGAGGTGAAGATCATGCATGGTTTGCTGGCTTTGCACCTTATGACTCTGGGAAAATAGTCATAGTTGCATTTGCTCAGAATACTCCTGGAGGTGGCTCAGTCCACGCTCTACCTATGGCAAAAAAAATGTTTCAGACATGGTATGAATTAAATTCTAACGAGCAATTGATTAGTGTTGGAGAGGAGTTAGAGAGTTAATTAGAATGATTTAGTTTTAGTAGTTGAGTTATGATTGCTTTAATTGATGTATCTTCAGCAATTTTTGACTTGTTGGTAGCTAACTGACGTCCTAAAACCAAAGCTCCAAGATGGGTCAGCTGAATTCGCATCGAAAGCAATAACTCCATACACCCCCCTCCCGAAAAACTTGCAATTGCAATTGGACGTTCATTAAATAAACTTCGAAAATCTTTTCCTTGCACAGAAAGCCAAGCTATTGCATTTGTAAGAATTGGAGGAATTGAACCATTATATTCTGGAGCACAAATGACCCAATGTGAATGGTTTTCCATTTGAGCATTGATCAAATGAAGATTCTCTGGTGCTTTCTCTTTTGAATTATGACGTGGATTAAATATTGGTAAATCATTTTGTGATTCTGTTAAATCAAGCAATTCGCATGAGTAATTTAGTTCCTTGCCTGCGAGTAAAAATCTTTTGGCTAATTTCAGATTTTCACCATTGCTTGCAGCTATAATAAGAAGCTTTTTATTAGACATTGTGAATTAGGAAGGAAGTATAAATAAATGGATCAAGTCGTTTTTGTAATGGATCTAGTAGTTCGCTCCGGTTTTTCGATGATGAACTGCTGTTACTCCATCTTTTTTAAGGACTTTTCCATGTTTAATCTCAGCATATATCAGCCAATGATCCCCACACTCCATTCTTTGACTAACTGTACCCTCCAGCCAAGCTAAAGCTTCGTTTAACAAAGGTTGATTGCTTGGACTTAATTTGATCTCAAGATTGTTAAATCTATTATCTCCAGGTTGGAATGATTGGAGAAATTGTTTAAGGAGGCTTTGATGATTGTTTTGTTCTAAAATATTCAAAGCAAAATTATCACCAGTATGAAGTAAGTTTTCTACAGCTCTTTCTTTGGCCACTGCAATTGTAATACCAGGAGGAGAAAAGCTTGCTTGACTCACCCAGCTTGCAACCATTGCTCCGCTAATTTGATTACCTTCATCTCCTTTTTGAGCAGTCAATATACATAGTGACCCTACGACTCTTCCAAGTGCATTAATTGTTGGATCACTTTTACTGGTATTTAATCCAACATTAGCCTTTCTTTGTTGACGTAATTTCGTATTAATTAATTGTTTACCAAATTGGATACCTGTTTCCTCAAGTTTTTTAATCATTAATGGATCAGGACTGAATTTGATTTTTATGGGTTCAAATCCAAATTTAAAACCCCCATCTTTTAATTTTTTTTCAAGTAAATCAAGAGCCTCTCCACTCCACCCATAACTTCCGAATACTCCAGCCGGCTTGTCTCTGTCTCCCTCAGCCAAAAGAGTACCTAGTGCTGAAACAATAGGGGTGGGTGCATGTCCTCCTAAAGTTGGTGATCCAATTAGATATCCATCGGCTTTGCGAATTTCATTGATTAAACTATCTGAAGCAGTGAATTCACAATTAATAATCTTAACTTTGACACCTGTTTTACTAATTCCTCTAGCGATGGCATCAGCAATAGCTGCAGTGTTTCCATATGCACTAGCAAATAATAAAGCAACTCTTAAGTTGTTGTATTTTTGGCTTTCTCCCCAGCTTTGGTAGTTGTTTAATAAACTTCTCCAACTACCGCTGATTGCAGGTCCATGCCCAGGGGCTATCGTATCAATCTCAAAATCTTCGAATTTTTCGATAATACTATTAACTTGAGTAGACATTGGTGCCATTAAACAATCGAAGTAATGTCTTCTTTCTTCTTCCGTACTAATACTGTTTAATTCAGCCCATTTTTCTTCATATACATGCGCACCAAACAATTTGTCACTCATCAATAAACCAGTTTCCTTTTCAAAAACAATTAGCCCACCAGGCCAACGTGCTGTTGGCGCCGGAATGAGAGTAATCTCAAAGTTATTATCTAATTTCAGAATTTCTAGTTGTCTAATGATTTGTATATTTGGAAGGATTGCAACTTTCTCGGATGCTTCTTTTGGATTTGTATTTTTAGATGGTTTTCGTAAATTCCAAATTTCCCTGAATAATTTTGCTCCGGGATTAGAACAAATAACCGTTAAATTTTTATACTTCACATTCATTCGTTTTACAAACGCTACTTTATTGGGATTGATATGACCCATAACTAATTTTATTTCAACTGAATCTCTGCTAATGATTGTCTCAAACTCTTCTAAGAATTCTTTTTCAAATGTTAAACCAGGAGGGTGAATTAGAATATATTCTTGTGATTTAGAATCTTCATCTTGATAAGACTTAAATAAAAAAGTATTTGTGCAACTACCTTTTTCAAGAGAATATTCAACTTCAAATCTAGTTCTTTTTGGATTTAGGCTTCTTAAGCAAATTAAGTTCTCCTCAATAGGAATCTGGATCGTCTTTTTTATGAAAGTATTTAGCCTTGTTGAAGAAATATTCTCTACTGCCATTATTAATAATTACTACCAACTCTTCTGTGATGAACTGCTGTTTTACTTTGAGTATTTGATAAATTTCCTTTCTCAACTGATGAATAGATGATCCAATGGTCTGTTGTCTCCATTCTTTGAATAACTTTACATGAAAGGAAAGCTAACGCATCAGATAGGACTGGTCCTCCAGCCGCAAGATCATTCATTAATTCAACTCCTTCAAATCGATTAGCACCTGGTGGAAAACGTTTTAAAAAGTGTCTGAAGAGGTGCAAATAATTATTTTCTTGAAGAATATTCAAAACAAAACGATTATTGACTTGTAATAATGATTCAATGGCTCTGTCTTTAGCTACTGCTACGGTGATTCCAGGGGGTTCAAAACTTGCTTGACTGACCCAGCTTGCAACCATCGCGCCGTCTCGACTGTCCGCATCTGAATTCTCTTTAGCCGTAACAATGTAGAGCCCACCGCTTAAACAACCAAGCGCTTTGTTTAATTCTCCATCAAGGTTTTTTGTAGCAGCTAAATTTTTCTTTCTAGTAAGAATTTGACCTAAATCTGTACCAGCTTCTTCAAATTGTTGATAAACAGTTTTATTTGGTTCATCACGAACTCGAAGTGGTTTAAATGCTTCTTTTTGTCCAAGCTTTCTTAATTGGTTAGTAATAAAGTCAATTGGCTCTTCATTTCCGCCATAAGAATCATAAGTAGCTACCCACTGCTTTTGTTTTAATGACGCAAGTAGTGTCCCAATATTACTTTGCAATTCCGAATCAGATTTGATTGGCCATGTTGGTACAACAACTGCGCTTGCATCACTAATTAGAGCACTTAATTCTTGAGTGTCTGAAGCAATAAGATCAACTAATTGAACTTGAGCATTTGCCTTGCCTATGCCATGAGCAATTGCTTGACTAAGTCGATCGCAAAAACCATATTGGCTCAGATAACAAACCACGGCATAGTTATCTCCTTTACTTTTTTGCTTACTCCATTCTCTATAATTATTCAGCCATAACTGAGTATTAAAATTAAGGATTGGCCCATGTCCAACACCAATAGTTTGCACGGTTGGTAATGCATCAATCTTTTTTAATGCTTGAACTACGCTGCGGGCATTAGGACCCATGAGGCAGTCGTAATAAAATCGGAAATCTTCATTTAATAGATTTGGATTTTCGTCGTACAATTTTTCTGAACAGTAATGCAAACCAAACGCGTCACAAGTATATAAAACTTGAGTACCGTGATCAAAAGAAAAAATAGTATCGGGCCAGTGTAGATTTGGCGCACTAATAAATTCAATTTTGTGCTCGACTCCGCTGATTGAATTAAATTCTAAATTTAGGTCCTCACCACTTTTGACAGCTCTTGACCTAAAAGGTTGATGGATTTGATCTTCTAAAAATTTTATAGCTACTTTAGATGCGACGATTTCAATATTTGGGTTTAATTCAATTAAGTATTTAATAAGTCCTGAATGGTCTGGTTCTGTGTGACTGACTATTAAATAATCAATTTCTGTTGGATTGATTTCTTGTCTTAGTTTTTCAAACCAAATATTTTTGAATTTTAAATGGCTTGTATCTATAAGTGCAGTTTTTTTACCTCTTATTAAAAAACTATTGTATGTAGTTCCATTTCTAAGGCCAAATTCAATATCAAACCTGCTCCGATCCCAATCTAACGATCTTAATGCGTGTGTATCTTCAGCAATTTTTTCATATTGCAGTGAAAGTCTAGGAGTATCCTTTTTCTGATTTTCTAAAGCTGTCGATTCAGTAAAAATCATGTTCTTAAAGCCATTAATCAGGGAGAGCTAGAAAGCTGCAACAAATTAGATTGCTGAGTGAAAATACCTAGATCATTTTTTACCATAATAGGATATTGAGGTTTGTACGTGTGATACTGCTTCCCGTAAATATTATTTGTTTGCAATAGGTGTGGATCTCGACGGATTTTTTTGAATATTTTCTCTTTCGAAGTCTCATGGGTTTCCATTTTGTTATTGTTTAAGGGCAAGTTGAGCCAATCTGACCATTTTTGTGATTGTTTTCAAAAACCTTTGTAGAAATAATTTTTAGTTATGAAAAAAAATTCTTCCACCTTAATGAATCCTCCATCTCTCTCAGGAGATGAAATAAGAGAAGCTTTTATAAACTTTTTTACGAAACATAATCATAAGAAACTTGCAAGTTCTTCTTTAATTCCAGATGATCCAACTGTTTTATTGACAATTGCGGGGATGTTACCTTTTAAACCTATATTCTTAGGATTGAAAGAATCTCCTATTCCTAGGGCAACATCCAGTCAAAAATGTATTAGAACGAATGATATTGAAAATGTAGGGAGAACAGCTAGGCATCATACTTTTTTTGAGATGCTTGGTAATTTTTCTTTTGGTGATTACTTTAAAAAAGAGGCAATTCAATGGGCGTGGGAATTAACTACTGATGTTTTTCGACTCAATCCAAAGAATATAGTCATTAGCGTTTTTGAAGAAGACTTAGAAGCAGAGCAAATATGGAAAGAAGTTGAGGGGGTTGATCCAAAGAGAATCATCAGAATGGGTGCTTCGGATAATTTCTGGTCATCTGGAGCTACAGGACCTTGTGGTCCATGTTCAGAACTGTATTTTGATTTTAAACCCGAATTAGGAAGTGATGGTATAGATCTTGAAGACGATAGTCGATTTATAGAATTTTATAATTTGGTTTTTATGCAATACAACCGAGACTTAAAGGGCACTCTTGAACCATTGGCGAATTGTCATATTGATACAGGAATGGGCTTAGAAAGAATGGCTCAAATTTTGCAAAAAAAATCTAATAACTATGAAACGGATCTTATTTTTCCTCTCATTGAGTCAGCGGCTTTATTAGCTAAAATCAATTATGAAACTACAAATAAAAAAAATCAAACATCATTAAAAATTATTGGAGATCATTGCAGAGCTGTTACTCATTTAATTTGTGATGGTGTAACTGCTGGTAATCTCGGGCGAGGCTATATTCTTCGTCGTCTCATACGGCGTATGATTCGACATGGTCGACTGGTAGGGATTAATCAGTCGTTTTTACCTCAGCTAGCTGAAGTTGCAATTGAGCTGATGAAAAATGCTTATCCTCAATTACTGGAGAAAAAGAAAATTATTCTTAATGAGTTAAAAATAGAAGAATCTCGTTTCCTTGAAACTCTTGAACGGGGAGAAAAACTTTTAGCAGAGATAACAGCTCATGAATGTGATCTTATCTCTGGTGCACAGGCATTTGAGCTTTATGACACTTATGGTTTTCCTTTGGAATTAACAGAAGAGATCGCGAATGAAAAAGGTATTTCTGTTGATATTACTGGCTTTGAAGTTGAAATGGAGAAGCAACGCAAACGTGCAAAAGCAGCTTCTGTCAGCATTGATTTAACTGAAGAAGGTTCAATTCAAAGAGAAATTTCTTTGTTTGATAAAACAATATTTGATGGCTATGAAAAGTTACAAACCACTTCTGCTGTGATAGGCATTTTTAAAAATAATGAATTAGTGAAACAAGCTTTTGAGGGTGATTTAGTTAAGATTATTGTAAATAGAACGCCTTTTTATGCTGAGTCAGGTGGGCAAATTGGAGATAAAGGCTTAATAACGTCTAAAGGTTTAGAGGTGTTTATAGAAAACGTTAGAAAAAAGAAGAATATTTTTATTCATTCTGGAAGGATTAAAACAGGAGTTCTAACAGTTAATTCATCTGTTCAGATGAATGTGACTCCATCTTTTCGTCAACGAACTACATCAAATCACACAGCTACACATCTATTACAATCAGCTTTAAAGTTATCGATTGACTCAAGTGTAAGTCAAAGAGGTTCGTTAGTTTCAAATGATCGATTGAGATTTGATTTTAATGCTCCAAAACCTCTTACAAACAAAGAACTTAATGATATGGAAGTACAGATAAATCAATGGATTAATGAAGATCACCCAATTCAAATTAAAACAATGCCAATTAAGGAGGCTATGGCTGCCGGTGCTTTGGCAATGTTTGGTGAGAAATATGGTGATGTGGTACGTGTCGTGGATGTTCCAGGTGTTTCTATGGAGTTATGTGGAGGTACCCATGTAACTCGCACGTCACAACTAGGTACGTTTAAAATTATTAATGAGACAGGTATTGCTTCAGGTATTAGACGAATAGAGGCTATGGCTGGTCCATCAGTTTTTGATTATTTTAACGAACGTGATTTGGTAGTTAAGGAGTTAAGTAAATCATTCAAGGTTCAATCATATGAAATTGTTGAGAGAGTTTCATCTCTTCAACTGGAATTGAAAGATAAAACAAAAGAACTTATCAAACTTAAGAATGAACTCGCATTAGTGAAGGCATTGAGTTTGGCTAGTTATGCAAAATGTGTTGGTAAGAGTAAATTATTAATCAGACGTTTAGATGGGGTCGACGGATCTGGATTGCAAACCGCGGCTTCGAGTTTGATCGATCATTTAGGCAAGTACTCTGCTGTCGTATTTGGAGGCATTCCAAATCAGGAGATCGATAATAAATTAGTGTTTGTTGCTGCATTTTCTTCTGATTTAGTTTTAGATGGTTTTCATGCAGGCAAATTTATCAGTGGGGTTGCAAAAATGTGTGGTGGTGGTGGCGGTGGTCGTCCAAATCTTGCTCAAGCTGGTGGTAGTCAACCTCAATCGTTGGATCTAGCTCTAGAAAAAGCTAATGAGAATTTGACTCAACAATTGACTTAATTTAGCTCTGAAGGTAAGTACTTTGACGAAGACTTACCTCCACATGCTCTATTAATTTTTGTGCATCCTGGATTTTAAGATGTCCGCCTTGAATAGCTGATTCGCTTGATTTTCGTAAACGCTCTAATAATATTTCTGGATCGTGTTCCAAATATTCAAGAACATTTGATTTCGAATTTCCACGAATGACATGCTCAACTTTATACGTTCCTTTCTCTGTGAATCTTATATGGACTGCATTAGTACTCCCAAATAAATTATGTAGATTTCCCATTACTTCTTGATAGGCGCCAGCTAAGAAAAGACCAATTAGATATTTTTCGTCTTGATTAAATTCATGAAGAGGTAGCAAATTTTTAATTTTTCCATTGTCAATAAATTGATCAAGCTTTCCATCTGAATCGCATGTTAAATCTGCAAAGTGACCAAGTTTGTTCGGTTCTTTGCTAAGCCGATGGATTGGCATAATTGGAAAAACTTGATCAATGGCCCAAGTGTCTGGAGCGGATCTAAATACGGAAAGATTTGCGTAATATGTTATGGCTAAGCTTTCACTTAATTTTTTTAGTTCTGTAGGTAAAAGTATATTTTTTGGTAACTGATTAACAATTGTTTTTGCACAGGCCCATGTCAACTGTTCAGCTTTGGCACGTTCAACTAAATCTATATAACCGAGACGAAAAGCCGCTAGTGCATCTGCTTTAAACTTAAGAGAATCATTCCATGCTTCTTGTAGTTTGGCTAAATCTTCTTCTTGCTTAAGTTCTAGAGACTGTATGTGGATTAATGTTTCACGTAAATTTCTGACAGAGAGACATTCTTTTTCGTCTTTTTTAGGAATGTCAGAAGGTAGCGAATTTTTGCCTAAAATATTGAAGATTAAGATTGAAAAGTGACTAGCAATTGCTCTTCCACTCTCCGTAACCAAAGTAGGTAGTGGTATTTTTTTTGATTCACAACACTCTTTAATTGTTGCTACAACATCATTTGCGTAATTTTGAAGTGAGTAGTTAGTAGATGCTATAGAGGCTGTTTGACTTCCATCGTAATCAATACCTAAACCACCTCCAACATCTAAGTATCCCATAGGTGCCCCAAGATTAATTAATTCTGCATAAATTTGTCCTGCTTCTTGTAAGGCATCTTTTAAAACACCTATATCGTTAATTTGACTCCCTAGATGAAAATGTAAAAGCTTTAATTCATTGAGAAGTTTTGCTTTTTTTAACCTTTTGATTGCTTTCAATATTTCTGGAATTGAAAGTCCAAATTTCGACTTGTCACCAATCGAGCTACTCCATCTTCCACAGCTTTGACTAGATAACTTTGCTCTAATTCCTATGAGTGGAGATGCGCCGAGTAAATGACTGGATTTGATTATAAGATCAACGTCATTTGCTTGTTCTATAACTACTATCGGTTGACGTCCAAGCTGACGTGCTAAAATAGCTGTTTCAATATAACGTTGATCTTTATAGCCATTACATATTAGTAAAGCTTTAGGATCCTCTAGAATTGATAAAGCAATTAGTAACTCTGGTTTGCTTCCAGCTTCTAAGCCAAAATTCCATTTGGAACCACAGGTGATTAATTCTTCAACTACGTGACGCTGTTGATTACATTTGATTGGAAATACACCTTGGTATTTTCCTTGATATTGATAGTCATTAATTGCTTTTTCAAAAGCTTTATGTAAGTTTTTTAAGCAGTCTTCGAGAATATCGTCAAATCTTATTAACAGAGGAAATTTTAGTTTTCGACTTTCGAGTTCATCTAATAGTTCCATCAAATCATGAGATTTGTTTTTGGAACCGTTGGGACAAATACCAATATTCCCTTTTTCATTGATTGTGAAATAACCCTTTCCCCAGCGATCAATTCCATAGAGGTCTGAGCTGTTTTGGATAGTCCAAGAGAGAGATTGATTAGTATTTTTCACAGCCATTTATGCGATAACAAAGTTGCCAAGTTTTGATCATTCACGATTAATACAATTAAATCTAAGAACAGTTTTATTAAGTGTCATGTTTTACTTGCCAAGAGGGTAGTTTTAGGAAGACTATGGCTTCATATTATTGAATACCGCAATGACTTTGGAAAGAACTTTTGTTGCTATCAAGCCAGATGGTGTACAAAGAGGTTTAATCGCTGAGATTCTTGGTCGTTTTGAAACCAAAGGATTCAAATTAGTAGGCCTAAAGCAACTCACACCAAGCAAAGAACTTGCCGAAAAACACTACGGTGTACACAAAGATCGTCCTTTCTTTTCAGGTTTAGTAGATTTTATAACAAGTGGTCCAGTTGTTGCAATGGTTTGGGAGGGCGAAGGAGTTATAGCAAGTGCGAGAAAATTGATTGGAGCAACAAAGCCTCTTGAGGCTGAACCTGGAACTATTAGAGGTGATTTGGCTGTGAATATTGGTCGTAATGTCATTCATGGTTCTGATGGTTCTGATACGGCAGTATTTGAAATTGATCTATGGTTCCAGAAAAATGAACTTGTTGATTGGACCCCATCAGATCAATCATGGAGAGTGGAATAAATTATTGGTGAACTTCACAATCTTTTGGTGAGTGGTTTTTGAAATCTGTCCCATCTGAATTGGGACAAAAAACTACTTTCCTCATTACTTAAGGAGCTCGAGCAAATAGATTTTCCAATTAATTCTGCAGTTATCGCCGCCAATAAAACTCCATTACGATGATGACCAGTAGCAAGCCAGAGTCCATTAATTGATGACATTCCCAGTAAAGGGCCCTCGTCTGGTGTGCACGGACGAAACCCCCACCATCTCTCCATATGAGGTAGTTGATTAAGTTCAGGAATAAGAGATTGAATTCCTTTTTGTAGCTCGCGTTGTCCTTTTGGAGTAAGTCCTTTTTGGAAGCCTGCCTCAGGCTCACTGGTTGCCCCTACGATTATTAGGCCGTCATCTCTTGGAACTAAGTAAATGCCAGGTCCAAAAATAATCCTCTTTAGAATCTGTTTTGGTCCCTGAATAGATAACATCTGGCCCTTAACAGGAAAAATAGGGAGTGTTTTAAATATTTGTTTGCTCCAAGCTCCGCAGCAGAGAACTGCTTCTTCGCTTTTTAAATGATTGATATTTCCATTAATGTCTTTAATTTTGACTCCATGAAAAGTGTTTGAATCTTTCATGATTTCAATTACTTCAACTCCTTCTTGAAAGTGAACACCTAAATCAACACAAGCTTTTTCAAGTGCTCTCATTAAAAGTCTTCGATTATCGATTTGACCGTCCTGTCTAAAAAGTAAACCTAATTTCCATTTTTTTGAGAGTCCTGGAATTTCTTCAAGAAGCTCATTCCTGTTTAGCTTTTCACCAAATTTATATGTTGGGTGGGATTCACAGTCTTTTAGGTTTTCAAATGGGACAACAATTCCACAAGTTTTGAGTCCACACGACATTTTACTATTTGTCTCAATGCTTTCTATCCATTTCGGGTGTCTTTGAAGACTAGTTTGACCAAGACTTAAAAGCTCACCTTGAAGTCCCTCAGCGTGAGGGGCTAGCATTCCAGCAGCGACAAAGCCTGCTGCTTCACTTCTGCTTCTACTTAAGATTTCTACGCGTTTGCCTTTTTGAGCAAGTTCATGGGCTATTGCAAGACCCATTAATCCTCCTCCCAGAATTAACAATGGTTTTTCGTTTACTTCACCCATTACTTGGATTTGGAAAATGTTATTTTCAATGTTTTAGATTACGTTAGCTTCCATGACTGAGCTTTTCTTTCATAAGATTCATATATCTAGGTCAAATTAATGTCAGAATCCAATGTTTCTTGGGAAGTTGTAATCGGATTAGAGACGCATGTGCAGTTGGGAACTAAGAGCAAAATATTTACTAGTGCATCAACCAATTTTGGTGACGATCCAAATACTCATATTGACCCAGTGGTATGTGGCTTACCAGGCACTTTGCCAGTCCTAAATAAAAAGGTTCTGGAATATGCAGTAAAAGCAGCGATGGCTTTGAATTTAAACATTGCCTCTCACAGTAAATTTGATAGAAAGCAATATTTTTATCCAGACTTACCAAAAAATTATCAAATATCTCAATTTGATGAACCTATTGCAGAGAATGGGTGGATAGAGGTTGAAGTAGCCGAAAAAGGCAAAGAAACTTATGTCAAAAAAATAGGTATTGAAAGATTACATATGGAGGAGGATGCTGGAAAACTTGTTCACGTAGGTAGTGATCAGTTGTCAGGCTCCACCCATTCATTGGTGGATTACAACAGAGCAGGTGTAGCACTAGCTGAAATAGTTAGTAAACCTGATTTAAGAACAGGTAGAGAGGCTGCGGAGTATGCAGCTGAAATTAGAAGAATTATGCGTTATCTAGGAGTATCTGATGGGAATATGCAGGAGGGGTCTTTGCGATGTGATGTGAATATTTCAGTTCGACCAACTGTTAATGACCCATTTGGTACAAAAGTAGAAATTAAAAATATGAATTCATTTTCAGCTATTCAGAAAGCTTGTGAATATGAAATTAAGCGGCAAATTAAAGCTTATGAATCTGGAGAAGAAGTAAAACAAGAAACGAGGTTATGGGATGAAGGTAAGCAACTAACTAAAAGCATGAGATCAAAAGAAGGTAGTAGCGATTATCGTTATTTTCCTGATCCTGATTTAGGTCCGATTGAAGTAAGTGATGCATTAAAAGAAAAATGGCGATCAGAATTACCAGAATTGCCAGCTGCAAAAAGGAATAGATACGCAGCACATCTTGGCCTTTCTATTTATGATGCTCGAGTTTTGACTGATGAATCTTCAATGGCTAAATATTTTGAAGAAGTTGTTAATGAAGGTGGAGTACCAAAATCTTCAGCAAATTGGATAACTGGCGATCTAGCAGCATTTATTAAATCTAATAGATTATCATTTGATCAATTATCGTTTAAGCCAAATGAATTAGCAGAAATGTTGCAAATGATTGAAGCAGGAGAAATAAGTGGAAAAATTGCTAAAGAAATTTTGCCTGAACTATTACGTAAAGGTGGTTCTCCAAAGCAATTAGTCAAAGAACGTGGTTTAGGTATGATTGGTGATCCGAAAGTTATTGAGGAAATTATTGATAAATTGATCCTTAATCATCCTAATGAGGTTGAATCTTTTAGAGCTGGTAAAAAGAAATTGCTAGGGTTTTTTGTAGGTCAATTAATGAAGGAAACAAAAGGTAAAGCGGATCCAAAACTCGCTAATCAAATATTAAATAAAAAATTACAGGCCTAAAAATTATATAATTTTTTTAACTGCTTCTTCCATGTATCATCATTACTAGAATTTGTAATTATATAATCTGCGAATTGTTTTTTAAAAGAGTTGTCCCATAACGCATCAATTCTTTGATTTGCTTCTTCAAAACTTAACTTATCTCTTGACTGAAGTCTTTCTAATTGAATAGTTCTAGGGCAATCTACATAACAAATTTCACTACATAATTTTGTATAATTTTTTTCAAATAGAAGAGGAATAATCAAAATAACTACTGAATTTGATTTCAATTTTTCTAATTCTTTTTCAATTCTTCTGTTCACAAATGGATGTATTAATTCTTCTAGCCATTTTTTTTCAGCATCATTTTTAAAAACTATTTTTGCTAATGCTTTTCGATTAATAATTTGATCATCTTTACTCGAATTTTGAATTATTTTATTTCCATATCTCAACAAGACTTTTTTGAATATTTGACTTTCAGTTCTTAATGCTTCATGAGCATATATGTCAGCGTCTAAAATAGGCCATTGCTTTGTTTGAAATAGAAAATCTCCAATGATTGTTTTTCCACTGGCAATACCTCCAGTGATACCAATTCTTCTTTGCTTGCCTTTCCATCTAAGACAAAGTTTATTTGTTTGTTTTTGGTCAATCATTAATATTGATAGTAAGTGAAAAATGCTCTTCTGAATTTGAGTCTTTTGACATCTTCTGTATGGTCTCCAATATCCGGTGGTATTACTACCCCTGATGGTTTTTTAGCAGCTGGCATATCCGCAGGATTGAAGCCTTCTGGGAAGAAAGATCTTGCTTTGCTGTATGCACCTGATGGTGCTTGTTGTAGTGGGACATTTACTCAATCAGTGACTCGTGCTCATTGCGTGGATCTGTGTATTGATCGCATCAACGCATCTGAGGGAAAAATACGTGCTGTAGTTATCAATTCTGGACACGCAAATGCTTGCACAGGTAGTAGAGGTAAAATTGATAGTGAGATTATTACAAATGAGCTTGCTCAACGACTGGGATTATCTAATGAAGAAGTTTTGATATGCTCTACGGGTGTAATTGGTGAGCCAATACCAGTAGAAAGAGTTAAAAGGCACTTGGATCACCTTGTAAGCAGTTTAGATAAGGAGGCATACCTGGATGCGGCGAATGCAATTTTGACAACCGATCTTGAAGTCAAGCAAATTGCGTATCAAGCAGTGTTGGGAGGAAGAAGAATATCTATTGGTGGAATGGCTAAAGGCTCGGGTATGATTCATCCTTCAATGGCAACAATGTTGAGCTATATTACTTGTGATGTAGGCGTAAATCATATTCTATGGTCGGATATGATAAAGCGAGTCGCAGAATCATCTTTTAATTCCATTACAGTTGATGGAGATACGAGTACAAATGACACTTTTTTAGCTTTTTCTTCTGGTGCAGAATTAGATTCAAAATATTTAGCAATACTTGAAGAGGGACTACATTTAACAGCCCAACATTTAGCTAAGGCAATAGCTAGAGATGGAGAAGGTTCTAATTGTTTACTGGAGATAAAGGTTGAAGGTGCTCAAAGTGACTTAGATGCTCGTGTTATGGCTCGCACAATTGCTTCATCTTCTTTAGTTAAAACTGCTATTCATGGTTCCGATCCTAATTGGGGAAGAATTATTGCTGCACTTGGTCGTGCAGGTATCTTTTTTAATATTAGTGAGGTCCAATTATGGATTGGACCTTATGAACTTTTTTCTAATGGAATACCTCTTGATTTTGATAGACAAATAGTTAGTAATTTTATGAAAGCAAGATTAAAAGGGAAATATTTAATTGATGATCTGATAAGTATCAGACTAAGGGTAGGGATAGGAAAAGGTTCTGGTACTGCTTGGGGGTGCGATTTGTCTGATCAATATGTACGTATTAATGCCGACTACACGACCTAGTTTCTGCGACTATCAAAAAGCATTGCTATGACTGTAAATAATTAGATTTTTGTAGTCTAAATTTGCAATTGCGACTAAACTGCGACTAAAATAATTACGTTTTAGTCCTTTCGGATGCCACGAGCGAGGGAAACAGGAAGTTGGGTTTTAGACCCGATTGAAGTCTTTGATGGCGAGAAGGATTTGTATGTTTATAAGCGTCCTACAAGTAAGAAATATCAGTTGTATCTGAAAACCTTGAGTGAGGGTGTTATTCGTGAAAGTACCAAGAAAGAAAAATTAGATGAGGCATTGGAGTATGCAAGAGATCGATGGTATGAGATTCAGTCTCGTCAACGCAGTGGTCTGAAAATCATCAAGAAGGAGAAGTTGCTATTTGATTTTGTTGATGAGTTTCTAGAGGCAGAGAAGCAACGTATAGAGGTGATTCCTAAGAAGGGTATTACCAAAGATACTTACAGGCAGAAGAGAGTTCATTTGGATTGGTTACGACAGTTTTATGGATCACGAAGTCCCAAGTTGGTGCAAATATTCTTTGGTGGCAAAGGTAATAAAACTAGTGTCTCTGAATATGGCGTCTGGAGAAGAAAAGAAAGTAAAACACCTCCTAAAACAAATCACACCATTAATGCTGAGATCTCAACGATTAGAGGGTTTTTCAACTATCTCTATCAGCAGCATTTGATTGAACAGACTCCCTCATTGAAGAGCGTTAAGAACGAAGCGTCAGAAGAGTTGAGAAGAGATTATTTAACGCTTGCAGATTGGAAACGAATGATCCCTACTCTGAATGCTTATCGAAAAGATAAAAGTATTACTGCAAGGCAGTCGTATAACAGAAATGTTCTGTATTACGCAATGGTGGTCATGATCAATAGTGGTTTGAGGAAAGGAGAACTCAAGCAACTTAGATGGAGTGACCTTGAACGTAACCCAGTCTTAAAAGGCGAAGATGCTGAGAGGCACCATATTATTTGTATTCGAGGTGCTACTACTAAAACAGGTAAATCAAGAAGAGTTAATTCACCTACGCAAGAATACTTCAATAAACTTAGAGAACTTTCCCATATACCTAAAACGGGTAGACATTTTCCATTTGTCCCTGCAAGTCATAAGGAGGATTTTGTTTTATGCAAAGAGGGTAAAGGGGATCAACCTCTTGGAGTGGGGACATGGAATCGATGCTGGCAAGAGATAAAAGAACGTGTAATTAATGCAGGTGGAGACTGGATGGAGAGCAAAAATATAACTTGGTATAGTTTTCGCCATAGTGCAATTTCATTTGCTGTTCAGCGTGGCGTGAACCATCTCAAACTGGCACGTAATGTAGGAACAGGTTTGAGGTATATAGAAGGTTTTTATTATCATCACGAATCTGAAATGTCGACGGATGAATTAAATAAAGGCAGAACTTTTTTCACTAAGACTTCAGAACTGATAGAACCACGCTTCGATTGATATTTCTAACTCTATTTGTCACCTCTGTAGGTTAATGGTACCAATGCATTCACCTATGTAATTTTGCTTTTACCTTCTCTTGTAGATAGTCAGGCAATTGATCTAATCCCTCTTTGAACTCATCCTCAGTAATTAGATCTTCTTCATAAAGACTCTCTAGAGCATTAGCGAATCCAACATCAATCAAACCAGACATAACTTGATGCTTTGAATAATTTCCAATGATGGATTTACGGCAAAGATTCAACTTCTCAACCTCTTCCAAACTCAATCGGATATAGGACCTACTTTTATTAGTCATTTCTTCTTCTGGTAATCAGCAGCAATTAAATCATTTAAATAGGACTCAATATGCTGTCCTTTCTTCTTTGACTTCTCCTGTGCCATTTGATGGTAGATCGCACCTATCTTTACTTGTTTCATAGCATCATTACCTTTTGATTTTGTCTTGAGTTCCATAGTCTTTTGATTCCTGTCTTTGCAAGGTCACTAAAAGTTAATCCCATTTCTTCCATTAATTGTTCTTCAATAGGAGAATAAATTGGTATCTCACGTTTCTTATATGTAACGTGTCTTTGCTTTGTTGGTGGTCTCATTCTTAGTACGATTGTTGTTATTGAAGTGATTACAAGAGATTGTTTTAATTGAATTTAAAGTAATAGATTGTTCTCTAAGATAGAAGAGCAAAGTATGTTTTATAGGATATTTAATTGAAGAAGAGTTGGATATAAATTATTAAATTCACTTGCTCTAGAGTTATTTATTATCTAAAGGATAAAGTTAAAGATAGAATAATCATTAACCCTAACAGAGTTAGTTATATATATTTAGTATTAGACTACTACTTATTGTGTATTTTTCTTAACATTTGCCTGATTTCATGAATTCATAAGAAACAGACTTAGTAAAAAAAGTGTTACTAACTGAAACCTCTAAAGTGTCCTTATGGTGTGACGACCAGACCGTCTTAAAACCCTACTGGAAATATCAAATAAACCTACAAATTAGAGGAAAACTAATGCCAAAGGGATTACGTAAAAACATGCCTAATATGACTTTTAGGCAAGAATCATTATTCTCTAAATTACTGAGAACAAACTTTCATAGATATTGCTATGTTGCAAAGGAATTAGAGAGGGAAAATCTTCAGATTATGGGTAACTTAGAACTGCTTATTGAATTAAAATCTTCTGACAGTAAGCACCAAGATACTCAAATAGAGCGTCTTTTACATTCAATAGATGAACTTATATATGTAGAACAAAGATTCATCAGAGAAGACCTCAAGGTCATTACTAATGAGGAGGCACAAAACTAATGGGAAAAAATCGAAAGGTGATTATGAAATCACCAGAATGGCAATGGTGGAATGAAAGATTACAACTCATCAAAAGTGAAGCAAGAAGGGATGTTTACTTGAACAAGATTTTGTATGGAATGCAAAACGGATGGGATCTGACTCATCTGAAAGAACAAATGGAGTATGTTCGACTAACCCATTTATATGGTGATGCTTGGCAAAAGGGTGGGTTGGTAGAACCTAAGGAATAGGGTTCAAAGCAATGATTTTTATGGTGGGGTTTCTTGCCTCACCTATTTTTTTTGCGTCTTGAACATTGTTGGCATGAACTGTTTCTTTCCATGTCTTACCGCCTTGATAGTAAGTAAGTTCAACCTTCATTTACTTTCGCTCTCAACTTGTAGAAAGTTTCTTCGCACCGAACAACAACACCTTTGTAATCAGGTGGAAATCTTTTCATCCATTGAGGAATTGCCATCGTTGTTGGGAATCCTCCTTTGATATGAAAGACAACTTCTTTGTTTTTCTCATCCCAATAATGAGGAGGAAGACCACCGCCTTCAAATTTTCCATTCCTCATTCTTGGGTATCTGTTTTTATTGGTCATCTTCTATTCCTTATAGTTCTATTATAGATTTTGATTCTTGGTAGAAACGAGTAGGAAGAATGAAGCATATTCAATTAAAAACTATTCAACTGAAAAATCATCCAGTACTTACTGAGCGATGGTTGCAAGACATAATTGCTGACGATCCTTCGATTATTGGGATTGGCGATGTAATCCTCAAAGATAAAGAAAGAATTCATCATGGTGCTGGAAGATTAGATCTACTACTTCAAGATGCGGATGGGAACGAAAGGTATGAGGTGGAAATTCAATTAGGTGCAACGGATGAATCTCACATTATTAGAACTATTGAATATTGGGATATTGAAAGAAAGCGTTATCCCCAGTACAACCACACTGCAGTAATCATCGCAGAGGACATAACGAGTCGATTCCTGAATGTGATTAGTTTGTTTAACGGTTCTATTCCTCTAATGGCGATTCAAGTAAATGCAATAGAAACTTCAGAAGGTGTAGGTTTACATTTCACCAAAGTATTAGATGTTCAACCTCTTGGATTAGTTGACGAGGATGAAGAGGTTGCTGAAATAACGGATAGAGATTATTGGTTGAAACGGGGGACACCTAAAACAGTTGCAATGGCAGACAAAGTTCTTTCTTATATTGTTGAGTTTGATCCTGATGCACAACTTAATTACAACAAGTTTTATATAGGATTAAAGATTAATGGTAGATCAAAAAACTATGCCATTTTTAGACCTAAAAAAAGTCACATCCGCATAGAAATTAAAGTTGCTCAAACTGAAGAAAATGACGAATTAATCAATCAAGCAGAAATAACTACTTTGGATTACGACAAGAGATACAATGCCTATAGATTAAGAATTAACGAAAAAGAATTAGAGGAGAAAGCAGAGACAATTAAACAATTACTAAAGGCAGCACAGGAATCATTCAGATGAAACCATCAAAAAGAAAAGAAGTTATTAAATGAGCAAATACGTTCTTTTAATGGAGGAATACAAAAGGGTGAGACATTTTGATGAAAAGAAAGCACAAAAACTTTTTGATGAATTAAAGAGAATGGTTGAGGATGGAGAAGTCACTGATAAAGAAATTGAAGGTGGTGCATATATCTAAATTCCTCTCTTTACTTGCGAATCATGCTGCTTCCTTCTCTCCAAAATTAGGAACAATCAATACATCATCTATCTCTTCAGAAAGAGGGTTATACATCCACTCACCCATCTCACACAGAAGGTGAAATCTGTCTTCAGAGTTGAGGGATTTCATTCGCTCGCAAGCGTTCACTACACATTCATCCATTGCCTGAATTAGTTCTTTCTTGCTAATCACACCTGCCCTCTATATTTTTTGAACTCATCCAAATCACTTGTGACGATGCTCTGGAAATCAGGAGGAAACCTTTTCATTATCTCTGGGATTTTTAAGCACTCTGGATAAGGGTTATGCAAATAAAAAATAACTTCCTTCTCTTTCTTCAAAACAATGTAGTCATTTAATCCACCAATATTTTTGTCAGTCATACTGCTACCTCCAATTCTCTTTTGACGATGGTTTGAATAGTTGCTCTACTCATTCCCAACGCTCTTGCAATAGTTCCATATCCTTGCCCTTCCTTTCTCTTGCTAATAATTTCTTGTATCTGATGTTGGTTGTATTTCCTCTTCGCTCCAAACTTCACACCTCTACTTTTTGCGACTGCTCTTCCTTCAGATGTTCTGTGTCGAATATTTCTCAACTCACATTCCGCAGCGTATCCCATCACTCCAACAATCAATCTCACTATCTCATCATTCATAAGTGAAGTGTCTAATCTGCCGTCCAGCGTCTTAATGAATACTCCACGCTCGATGAGGTTATTCACTTCGACCAACATCGTGACCATTGTTCTTCCAAGTCTCGTCATATCCTCCAGAATTAACAAATCATCTTGCTGAAGTAAATCAAGACATTTGGAGAGTTCTTCTCTATCTCCGTAGTTGCTTGTTCCTGTAATTTTGTCGCCAAAAATATTTTCATCGGGAACTCCTTCTGCCTTAAGAGCAAGCACCTGACGCTCTTGGTCTTGTAAATCTGTGGAGCATCTCCAATATCCAAATAACGCCATCAAATCGCCTTTAAACCATACCTGTATTGTAATACATTCTCATACACATATTTCATACATTAAGACACCAGTAACAGTGGTCCATCAGAAGGTGTATGGAAAATCTTGCTTTTTTATACACCTTCAATCAAAGTCAGAGATTTATTACTTGTAAAAATTGAATCGTTGAAGAACTGGATGATCTCTTTAAAGTTAGAAAAGATAGATGGACTAGCAGAAGGTAATTAATGAATATAAGCAAAGAGCATTGCGAATGACTAATAATCAACCTCTAACTGGAGAAGAATTGTTGAGAAAAGTAGAAGAAAACAAAGACTTACTTAGTGAACTTGAATTAATGCGTACTTGCGGTTATGTATCCAAAGATAAGGATGGTAATGATTACCAAGATTTCGCTGCGTGGTGGGAAGCATTCTTAGTAGCGAAAGGGAGAGGTGCTTTTCCTCCCAATCCAGATTTTCGTGCTTACTGGGAAGCAGACGTTCAAAAAAAACTGAAGTCTATTAAACAAGAAAGTGGTAGTTCATTATTAAATTCTCCTCAACAAAAACCTCAAAATTCACCTCCCAAAGAGAATCAATCTCCTTTAGGAGTTTTTCCAAGTTCTCCTCTTGTAGGTCAAGAACTATTAGACAAAATCGAGGAACTTGGAGATCTCGATACTTTGAGAAGAATGGATATTGTTATGCGTTGTGGATATATATCCAAGAGAGAAGATGGTAGTGATCGAGTCAATTACTTTGCTTTCTATGAAGAACACGCAAGAGCACAAGGTTTAATAAATCAAGAAGAATCATTTATCCCTGCAGATATTTTAAAAATCTCAGAAGGAGAATGGAATGATTACACAGAAGTGATTGAAGATTTGAGAAGGAGGTCGAAACCTAAAACTGCTGCTGAATATCTAGATCGAGGATGCGATAAGGATGATCAAAAAGACTCAAAAGGAGCAATAGAGGATTACACAAAAGCAATAGAACTCAATCCCAACTATGCAGAGGCATATGCAAATAGAGGATGTGCAAAGGAGGAGTTAGGAGATAAGGAAGGTGCTATTTCTGATTGGCAAAAGGCAGCAGATCTAGGAGATGAAGAAGCAGCGAGGTGGATTCAAGAACTGAAAGGGAAAGGAATTAACAATCAATCTGAAGTATCTATGCAAAATAGATTAAATAATCTTCTCACAAAATTCTGGGAATTAACTCCATTCTCAGGAAGTAATTCATTGCCAACAATGCTTCAAAGTCAGAACGAAGATGGAACAATAAATTTTAGTTATTCTAATGGAATTCAAGTGTCTTGTTTTTATACTATTCAACATGATGGGAAAGTAAAAGTAGAAGAATCTGGTGAAGAATTAAATATAAACAATATGCAACATATGTTTGCAATAATTGGAACAATAATCACGGACTTATATGGAGAGTTTGATGCTGATTATGTACTTAAAGAATTAATGCAAAAAGAGTTGCCTAATATATTTAAGGAAGATGATCATGACCGTGCTGTTAAATTTCTTCAGAGTGCTCATAAGAAGCATAATTCAGAAGACTATGAAGGTGCAATTGAAGATTATTCAAGAGCAATTGATCTTGAGAAAAATGATGCTCGATTATATTGTTTAAGGGGTTTTTGTAAACTTGATACAGAGGATTGGGAAGGAGGAATTGCAGACCTATCCAATGGAATAGCAATTGATCCTAATATTGCAGAGTCATATGGCACGGATTTATATGGTGCCAGAGGTTATGCGATGAATCAATTAGACGATTATGAAAGTGCAATCAAGAACTACGATAAGGCAATTAAGATTGACCCAAATGATTCAAATATTTATATCAATCGTGCTCGATCAAAGATAAACTTATTTAATGAAAAAGGTGCTATAGAAGATTACACAAAAGCGATAGATATTGATCCTAAAAATATAGAATTTTATTTTTTGAGAGGAGTTGCAGAAATGAACTCCGAAGCATTTAAGGAAGCACTATCAGATTTTAGAAAAGTTATAGAGATGGATCCAGAATATGCTGATGCATATGCAAACATAGGTGAAATATTTATTGACGAAGTAGGTGACTTTACAGAAACAGCAATTGACGCAATACCATATTTAGATAAGTCTATTGAATTAAACAAATATGCAGCACAACCTTATTACTATCGTTCTCAAGTAAAAAGAGAACTTAAAGATTTCAAAGGAGCACTATCTGATGCTCTTAAAGCATATGAAATTGATCCTGAATATAGAGATGAAATGGAATCCATGATTGCTTCAGATTGTTATCAACTAGGTAAATATGAAGAAGCAATTGATTTCATCAATAGAGAAATTAAAAAGTACGATGATTATGTGTATGAACCTCTTTATATAGAACTTAGTCGTTATAAAAATGCCTTAGGAGATATAGAGGGTGCAAAATCAGACCTTATGGTTGCGTTGAATGCGACAAACAAGAAGATCTCTGAATCTGACGAATTTGAAGAAGCAGAATCAGCGATGATTAATCGAGCAGAAATAAAAGAACTTTTGAATGATTTTGAAGGCGCAATTAGTGATTACAAACAACTAATCGAGTTAGGTTTCCCGAATTATAAGGAGGGGCACCTTCTCAAATCTGGCAATTGCAAGAAAAAATTAGGAGACCTCAAAGGTGCATGTGAAGACTGGAAAAAAGCAGCAGAATTAGGTGATGAAGATGCTGCGAAATTAGTGGAGGAGCATTGCGAATGACTAATTTCTCCTTTAATGAGTTAATTAAGTGTGGAAATGAAAAGTATGAAAACCGTGATTATGAAGGTGGCATAGACGATTTCTCAAAAGCAATAGAAATCAACCCTCAAAGTGAAGAAGCATTCATGGGACGTGCAATGCTGCATGCCCTTCGTGGTGATATTGAACTTGCATGCATGGACTGGAATAAAGCATCTGAACTAGGTAGTCAAGAAGCAAAGAAGTTTTTAGATCAATATTCCAACCAACAAAATAACGTAAATCAAAAGTTCGACCAGAATTCATATCTCTCTTATTTAAATGAAGGAAAACGCAAATTAACTCAAGGAGATACGAAAAGTGCTCGTAATGAATTGCGAAAAGCAATGATTTTAGGGAGCAAAGATGCCAAAAAATTATTAAAGGATTCCTACCCAAATATTGATGGAGTATTTAACTCTGCAATAAATAATGTTTTTCGTGGAATAATTCAAGAGAAGTTTGATATTCAAGGGGCAATTAATGAATACTCAATAGCAATAGATCTTGATCCTAATAATATTGACGCACTATTTTTTCGAGGGAGGGCAAAAAATAAACTTGGTGAAAGTTCAGACTCAGTAAATGACTTAAGAGAAGTAATCAAACGAGACAGGGAGTATCAAAGCAAAGAAAATGACTTTAATCTATTTAATTATCTATTAAATGATGATTATGAGGTTTTGGAGAATGTAGATGATTTATTAGGAAATATTTTAAGACTTAATCAGAATATTATTCCACTGAATTCTGATGAATATAATTTACGTGGCATAAGTAAAGCAGAGACGAAAGATTATCAAGGAGCAATAGAGGATACTACTATCGCAATTAATACTTGCTCTTCTAGTGATTCCTTTTGTTCTGATTTATATGTAAATAGAGCAAACTATAATGATATATCTGAAAAATTAGATTATGCAATTAAAGATTATTCCAAAGCATTAGAAATTAATCCTAAATCAGATCGTGCTTATTTCGAGAGAGGTATTGCTTTACGTAATTCTGGTAATCAAATAAAGGCAACTGATGATTTAACAGAATGTATTAAATTAAATCCTGAAAATGTCAGTGCATATAGGGCAAGGGGAAACATAAGATTTAATCAATCTGACATAAGAAATGCATGCTTTGATTGGAGAAGAGGAGCATCTTTAGGTGATCAAACTTCTATTAAATTAGTGAAGAAGCATTGTGGGAATTATCAAAAAGTTAAACATCCAGATACTCTTAGGAATGAGGAAGAACTCAAGAAAAATCCAATAACTTATGATGCATTTTCTATTTCTTTGGAAGTAATTTCATTGTTATTCAAACAAAACAAAGAGAGGAATATGAGTGTAGCAACATACCTTGCTATTGGATCAATTGAAGATAAGTGTAATCCTGAAATAATTGATTTTGCAGATAATGATGATACTGATTACTTGTTGGAGATAAAGAATGAAACTACAGATATAGATTCCCTTAAAGAATTCTTTGAAGACTTATATTGTGAGTGTGAAGACGAAGAGGAAATAAAGCAGAGTTTTAGCATAGGTAGTTCTCAATCATGTCAATATATAGATAAAGAATCTTTCATCTCAGATGTAAATTGGGAGATGGTAATTTATGTCGTCCAACAAGCATGGGATAGTTCACTTTCAGAAGATAAAATGAAAAATATTAGACAAATAAAAATCGTTTTGGATAAGGAAAGAGAATAGTGATTAGCGACGAAGTCCTATTCAAAGTTTGTCCTAAAAGAACGCTGCACGAACGCTGGTCTTCAGAGACTTCGGAAGAAGAAGATCCACGTTGTCATTGTGATGACTGCAAGAAAAGTCGAAGATATTGGTGGAACAATTCTATCGATATTGTCGAATTCAACTCTAAGAAGCATCGGAAACTTAGGAGAGAAGAAGAGATTCTGAAATAGAAAGAGGGAAGTGAGAATCGTATGGTTCGTTCTCAAAGATCAATAAAATAGTCCTAATTATTTTTATATGCTTGACGACCCACAAAAGATTTAATAGTATATCTGTACTAGGGCATTCCTCACACAAGCAGTCCTAACTCATAAAGCACCTGCGTAATACCAGTGAGCAAGGTGCTTTTTTGATGCCTTGAATTAAGGAGAGAAGTATGAATCAACCAATCAGAGAAGCATTGCCAACACCAACAGGATGGTTAGTCGCACCTACTAGAGATTTTTGTCTGTTCTTTATTCGTGATCCCAAGTCGGTCATGGTTGCTCCGACTGTCTTCACTCAACTTTGGTATTGCACCGAAGAAGGCATACCAACCAAATTAAAGAACACAAGAAGATTGGACTATGAATCTGCCTATGAAACTTGGAATGAACTTCTATCGAATGATTGGGAATTGATAGAGCATCAAATTAATGATGAGGCAGCATAGTTTTTGTTTTGTTATTACTAATACAAACGTCTAACAAATTGCGACCATGTTGCGATGAAATGACTAATACGCACCTTTTCTAATCATTTTAAATCCCTTTGCCTGGTTAGATTGGGGAAGCGAGTTCAAGAACTAATTTACAAACTGCGACTAAAATAAAACGAGTTGCGACTAACTTGCGACTAAAATGTTCTTAAAAAACTGTAGTATTAGAAAGCGTTTAGAGAAAGATTAATAGTCTATATTCAGGAGATGCGTATCAATGCCGATTACACAACTTAGACTAAAAAGCTAGTAATAGCAGCAAGTTAAAGACAGGAAAAGATTGGTAATCTTATGGTAATCATGCTAAACGACATATTCAATCCTATCTTCTGACCTTATGGGACCCCATGGGGGGAAGCTAGTCCTAGCTCCATACGTAATCACCTTTCAGACATTTCTGGTAATTTTTTAAGGACCTAGAGATAGAGGTCAGCAATCTCTATCCCAGATCCCAAAGTAAATAACTCGTGCCTATCCATATCCGATTGGACTTATGGTAGAGCGGCTTTTTTAATGTCGATGGATGCTTTTAAAGACATCACCTCATTGGTCTAAAGATTATTTGAACCTAATGCCTATATCTCTAAGAAACAATTCATATTGATGTGTAGTGATACCTTGAGCTGAAGCTCTGATAGACCTGATGTCTTTATCAGACAAGTCAGCATTAAACTTAAATGCTTCTCTTCTCTTCTTCTCTTCAGTAATCATCTAATCTTTAATGTTCTTCTCACTACTCTGTTAGAGATGCTCATATCATGATTCCTTGTTCTCATTAAAGGGTTACCCTCTGAGATCTTTAGTTTGAGTGTATTGGTCTTTGGTTTGAGTGATGTTTTGATCATGTGTTGTTTGTAGATGTAAAGGATTAATGGGAAGAGAGCCTTTTTACCCGCTGTTTATATAGGTATTCACTTGGATGTAAAAAGGAAGTTTCTCCAATCGCTCACCCACCACCGTGGGAGACGGTTGGCGCCGCCTTATACGTCCTGTGTTTTACCTTCTTAAGTTGTCTTTTCACTTTGGAGAGGTTTATGTATCCGCCGTTCTAATTGCGTCTAGCTAACAGGGTTGAAATTATAGGTATAACCTGAGTTGCCTTATGTCTCAGTTCCAAGGCTTCAACCAACCAAATCACGAGCTACTTCTTTCGATATTCGCAGTGACCCATTTCTTTATTCTCGATGCCAATCGAGTGCGAGATAGTGTAAATGCTTCTTTCTCTATAATAATGGCAACTTTAGTGTGAAGTAATCAGTCGCAATCTATTTCATTAGCTTTGTCTCTATCAGATCAACGAAGTTCTAAAGAGGTGTATTTGGGAAAACTTGAAAATCACTTACTGCGAAATCTAATACTTCCCAATTAGTAGACTCGGAAGCTATCTCTAATGCTTGATCAGGTGTTTCAGCCATAACAACAGTTTGGAAGCCAGGAGAGTCCTTAGAACTATCCATTACAAAAGAATTCGGGATGCGAACAACCCAATCTCTTTGAGTGTATCTATTAGTTTTTGATGAAGGGAAAACCTTTTTCGCTTGCTGACTCATAGAACTCATGAACTTCCCTAGTGGGGTTGAAAGCCAAAGCATTTCATCGAGTTTTGCTAAATGGAGTTGTCTTTGTGCCTTCTCGTTTTTATTTGTTTTACTCATGACTTTGTTCTCGTAGTGAATACACTTTTCAATCCTGAAAGAACTCGACCAAAAGGATTGGATAGCCTGAGAGATCGATTTAGTTCTTTGATTTGTTCTTGCCTTTTCATTTCTAAGGTTTGTTCACCTCTTTCAACCAAGATCATTTGAACCATTGAATGGAGTTCTTGATGAACGGAGTTCTCAAAGTTGTCTCTCCAGTAAAGATCTAAGTTATGGAGTCTTTCAGTTGAAAGAGCTTTTGTTCTGTCGTACCAGACCATATGGTCCTCTGGTTCTAAACACATAGTTTTTTTCGGGTAGTAGGTGAATGGGGTTTTGTTGAAAGCTCTGCATCTGTCCATATTTTTAATAACTCCTCGAAGAATCCCATGAAACAGCCAAACCAGAAAAGCGGTAGCTGTACAAACAAAATCGATAAGCTATTAAATCTGCCAATATCAATAAGCCAGTGGCTAAGAAATAGAAAAATCAAACAGCCAAAGATATTGAGAGAAATGTCTCTTGGGTTGCCTAGATAATTTGGACTAGAAATTAGTAAGTTTCTAAAGCCATTAATTAGTCCAAAACTGAATGTTTGTGTTGCTCCATATCCCCATACTGAAAATGGAACCCAAGCTCCGTGTTCTGGAATTTCCAAGACTCCCTGAATGAGAATGAAGATCCAAGCTGCATAAAAAACATAACGAATGATTTTTTTTCTTTTTGTATGTCTTGTATTCCATGCCTTAATCTTTCTATCTTTTTGTAATAGAAGCCATTCCAAATCTGGATCACTGCAATACCCAGGACCTACACAAGCCTTCCTACCATCTTGATGTTGGTAGATTTGTTGATACGTAGCTTTCCCTTCAGTGTCAGTGCCATCAATAAACATGACGATGCGCCAGTCACCTGTTTCCATGAACGACATTTATTAAACCTCTTTTAATTGACTTCGAATGTGACTCCCATCACGGCGGTGATGTCTTTATTAATTGTGCTTGTGTCGTATGACCCCCAGCTGCTGACTCTTGTTGAGTTGGGAACTGTAATTTGAAAAACGCCAGTATCAACCTTTCTTACATTGCCGAGTTCTGAACCCGTTTGATAGACAATGGCTTCTGCTCTTGTATGCGCATCCTTAGTAGCTTTGGCAAGCATATCCACGCGTTTAGCTGCGAGTTTTGTGTATGTGAACTCAGGTCGACTTGGTCTTACAAGAACTCCTTTACCCAGTAGTTCACTCATTTGTCTATATGTTTGATCAATATTAAAAACATCATTGCTTTCAATTTCGATCCATTGATTGGTGATCCATTTCTTAGAAATTATTTCACCTGTTTTAGGGTTTTTGTTTATTTTTTTTGATGTGGATGCAGGTAATAAAGCTACAGACTGGGAGTCATTATTTCTTACCCCAAGTCGATCAAGGAATGCAATTGTTTTATCGATTGATACTTTGTGTTTTTTATAAGAATCAACTTGTGAATCACCTTCTGTTTCAACTTTGATATCCCATTTTGCGATATCACTTTCGATTCGTTCGGTGCTCGCTCCAGTTACTGTGATTGTGTTTGCAGCTGGTTTAAGTCCATCGACCAAAATCTTAGATGCACTTGTAAATCCAATAAGACCGCCGATTGATAAAACCGTTGTAGCGAAAACAAGAGGAGGAGTACGACGAATAATTTGAACCGAATTGGCAGGTAAAGCCCTCAAAAGCGATAAAACTTTCATTGGATTAATTGTCGAAGTTGTGAGGAGTTGTATCTAGCGAAAAATCAATTCAATTCGAATAAATGAATCTCTGGCTTTCGTTGATTGACCAAGGAACTGGTATTTCGCTTCCCATGAGCACAGCCTTGATGATTGTGCCAATTTGTGAGTTGGTTCCTGATCATGCAATATCTTGATCAGGTTCGCAAGAGTTTGGATGTACTAATTAAGCGAATTGAAAAGTATGAATTTCAAAAGCTATGCTGCTATTTCTTTGTAGAGGTATTGTTGAAAATCGATAAAAGTTTTTTGGATATCTTCAACAGAGCCAAGCCTCTCCTGAGCGTCATTTAGGCTTCCATATTTTGAAACCAGAGCTGTACTTAGAATGCTTGGGTCCAGCTCCTCTACACCTTTCTCAACATAATTTTGAAGAATAAAGGCTACAAACTCTCGCTGGTTTTTGTTGAGTAAGTTTAGAATATTTGATTTGTTCGTTTCTACGCGTCGAACTCTTGTGACAGGCTTTTTGGCATAAGCTATGTATTCAAGAACATCAAAAAGATCACTATTTTTTGCATTTATCATTTCCTGCAACTTCCTCAAATCATCGATACCGCATCCTTGCGATTCTAGTTTTTCTATTAGATCTTTTCTTGTCATTGGATTAGACCACACTTTGCGTAATTCAGCTTCGCTTTTAAATAGTTCTGAGAGTTTTACTTCGTCAAATAAATAATTTAAAAACTCTTCTACACTTAATGGTCTTCCATTGACATAGAAATAAGAATTAGTCATTGTTTCTATTTCTCGTATTCGGTTGTCACTTAATCTCACCTTGATTTGAGCAGGTCTAGGTGGTCTTGGTGGTAGAGGAGGTCTAACCGTTCCATCACCATCATCATCGCCATCGCCATCACCATCAGGTTCAGGTTCAGGTTCAGGTTCTCCATCCCAGGCAGGGTCATTAAATAAATGATATGCGTTTACAAAATCGATGATTGTGAAGAAGAATTTATCTTCAAATAACCTTGTGCCTCTTCCAACAATCTGCTTGAACTCAATAATGTTATTAACTGGTCTCATAAGAACAATATTTCTAATATTTCGAGCATCTAAACCTGTGCTTAATTTTCGACTTGTAGTAAGTATTGTAGGTATACTCTTTTCATTATCTTTAAAATATTTTAAATACGTCTCGCCAAGCTTGCCGTCATTTGAGGTAACTCGTACGCAGTAATCGACTGACTTAATACTCGATTCTTCACAAATCATATCTCTAATCATTGCAGCATGTGCTTGACTTGCACAGAAAACAATTGTCTTTTCTTGTGGATCTATAGATCGAATAATTTCTTGAACACGTTTTCGTTCTCTATCCTTACTAACAATGATGCGATTAAAATCTCTCTCTTCGTAGACACGATTTTCATCTATTTCTCCTTCTATTATTTCGTCACCTGGGTGGTATTGATAGTCGTCTATTGTTGATTGGATTCTCTTTACTTTGAACGGTGTAAGAAAACCATCCTGAATACCATCTTTTAAGCTATAAGTAAAAACTGGATCTCCAAAATATTTATATGTATTTGAATTAGTATTTCTATTTGGAGTTGCTGTAAGACCAAGGTGTACGGAGTCTGAAAAATAATCTAAGATTGCACGCCATTGACTTTCATCGTTAGCCCCACCTCTGTGACACTCGTCAATAATTACTAAATCAAAAAAGTTTTTTTCATATTGTCCAAAATAGGGATCATCATTTGGACCGCTCATGAATGTCTGAAAAATAGTGAAGAAAATATTTCCATTTTTAGGGACTTCTTTTTCTTTACTTATCTCTCCTGGATCGATACGAATCAGAGCATCCTCATCAAAGCTTGAGAAATCTCTTAATGCTTGATCGGCTAAAAAATTTCTATCACAGATGAAGAGTATTCTTGGATGACGTTTATGATTTTTGTTAAGAGTCCATTTCGTTTTGAACAGTTTCCATGCAATCTGAAAAGCGATAAATGTTTTGCCTGTTCCTGTTGCCAAAGTCAGAAGAATTCTTTTTTTATCATCTGCAATTGCCTCTACAACGCAATTAACAGCTAGTTCTTGGTAATAGCGAATGGGCATTGTTTCATTCTTCTCCTCAAAAGGAATCTCATTGAAGCGATCAATCCACTTTGATTGAACATTAAATGTTCGATTCCATAGTTCATCTGGAGTAGGGAAATTGTCGACATATCTTCTCTCTCCTGATTCATGATTTATCTCATAGATTTCTTTGCCGTTAGCTGCGTAGCTAGTCTTAAGCTTTAGTTTTTGTGCATCTCTAATAGATTGACCTACACCTTCAGAGACATCCGCTTCGTCTCTTTTAGCTTCAATGACTGCTAATTTTCTATTCCGATACTCCAAGACATAGTCGGCTTTCCATTCTTTTCCTCTTCTTCCACTAGGCTTGATTTCACCTGAAGTTATACGGTACTCACGACGTACACGAACACCAGTAGCAATATCAGTTTTCCATCCAGCTGCTAATAGCTGTGGATCAATAAGTTCAGCTCGAGTATCTGCTTCGTTCATACTAATGCTGAAGCTCCGCGGTTAAAATAACAGATTTTAGAGCAATCAGTTTTTGGATTTTTGTAGAGTATATTGCTTCCAACTTATTAAGATTATTCGTGAGATGATCAGTTTTTTCGACTAAAATCTTTTGCACATAAGAATCAGTTGGGAAATGGATTTTCAGTGGCTCAATATCATAATTATTTATTTGTGGAACTGAAGATCCACTACCTAAATGTCCAAGATCAATAGATAAGAAATAGTAGAACAGAAGTTTTGGGTTCAGTCCTTGTTTTGGCTTGACAGCCATGATATTCAAATCTAAAGCTACCTCAGTAGATGTAATTCTTTTTTTATTTGTTGCTATCGCACCTCCTCTTTTAGGAAATATAGTTACTCCTTTTTCAATAATATTACTTTTAGTGATATTTTCATAATTTAGAAACCTTGTTGAAGTTGTTATCTCTATTTCATTCTCCTTTATATTCATATCGGCTACTTTTAAATAAGGTATATCTCCAGAATCCTTTTCTAAATTTTTATTTACAGTTTTCCCACTCTTAATTGAGCAACAATCTGAAATGGTCCCGCTAAAAAAATTCTCTTTCATTGAGAAAATATCTTGTAAATACTTTGGCAAAATCAATTGCAAATTAGTCAGACTTTTATTGGCGTTTGATATTGTTTTGTCAATATCATCAAAAGCAGAATCAAGGTTGTCTACGATGCGTTGTTGTTCTGGTAGTGGAGGAAGAGGTATTTTGTATTCTTTAACTTGCTTATCTGTAACGGCTGGATAACTAGCTCCTGTCTGAACTGCCTCCATATATTTAAGAGTTTCGGAAGAGGAGATCAAGTAAAAAAGAAATTTATTGTCAATCAAATCTCTTTTAGCTCTAAGTATTATGTAGCCAGTACTGCAGATTTGTCCATCGAGTTCATTATTGACGATTGCTACTCTTTTTAACGTCGGTCGTACTGTTGCGAATATGACATCTCCTTTTTGGACTTGTCGTCTTGCACGAGATGGAGCATCAGATCCTAAAATAGTTTGTGTTTTCTCAATTTGAAGGGTCTCGTTATTCACTGAAGAGACATCAATATATTTAAAGAAGCTATCTGGAAATTTAATAGACGGATTTATTGAGACTGTTTTCTCGATAAGAGCTCCTACTTTTACCATCTGCCACATCATAATAACTCCTTTATTTTTTGAAGAGCCTCAGTTGCTTGAAAGTCTAGCTGTTCAATTTCAGCGATAATATCTTGAGGTGTTCGACTATCAATCTCTTCAACAGTATTTGGATTATTAGGTGTTAAATCGAAAGTCTCTGTATTGATCTGTTCAATATTTAACAACCAGCTATTTGTGCTTAATTGCTGTGTTTTATATTTTTCAACAAAATCTGCTAAATCATCTTCATTTAATGGATTAGTTTTACCTATATTTCTTCCAACATCAAGCTGGTAATACCAAATATTTTTTGTAGGTTTGCCTTTCTCAAAAAACAATACAACCGTCCCAACTGTCGTACCTAAAAAGGACCCTTGAGGCAGCTCTAAAAGAGCGAATAGATTGCATTCTTCTAGAAGCTGCTTACGGAGTAAAACACTTGCAGTATCGACATTACTTAGAAAAGTGTTTTTGATTACAACTCCACATCTTCCCCTAACTTTCAACATCTTGATGAAATGCTGCAAAAACAAATAAGAGGTTTCAGAGGTTGGGATGGGAAAGTTTTTCTGAATCTCTTTACGCTCTTTGCCTCCAAATGGTGGATTAGCAAGTATTACGTCTACTTTTTCTCTCTGTTGAATATTTTCAAGATTTTGTGTAAGGGAATTCGTACGAACAATATTTGGTGCTTCTACTCCGTGAAGAATCATATTCATGATTCCAATGATATAAGCAAGTATTTTCTTTTCTTTTCCGTAGAAAGTATTTTTTTGTAGAAGTTGAAATTCTGCAGTATTTAACTCTTTACTCTTACTCATCCAATCGTATGCTTCACATAAGAATCCTGCACTGCCCACTGCACCGTCATAAACGGTTTCTCCTATTCTTGGGTTTATAACTTTAATGATGCTTCTAATTAAAGGTCTAGGGGTGTAGTACTCTCCTGCGTTTCGTCCAGAATTGCCCATGTTTTTAATTTTGTCTTCATATAGGCTGCTTAATTCAAGCTTTTCTTTATTACTCCTAAACCTCAGGTCGTTGACTTTATTTATTACATCTCGAAGACAGTAACCACTTTGTAGTCTATTTCCGAGTTCAGAGAAAATCTCACCAATTTTGTAATTAATGCTGCGTGCTTCATCTGCACTTTGCTTGAATCGAGCTAAATGAGGGAAAAGATCTTGATTTACAAAATCAATCAAGTCAGACCCAGTTAGTGCATCTGTATCCAGTTTCCCATTCTTTCCTTTTGGGAATGCCCATTTCTCCCAACGAAACTCCTTGTCAATAATCCTTTCGTAAGACTCTCCATTCAAGAGAGCTGCTGTTTCTTTATCGCTTTCATAGTCATCGAGATATTTCAGAAAAAGTATCCAACTGGTTTGCTCTATGTAATCAAGCTCAGTGCTACAACCAGAATCGTTCCTTAGTGCATTATCAATTTGTTTAAAAGCTTCTTCGTACATTTATTTACCTCCTTGTGATGTTTTGCTTGACTTGTCTTCAATCTTTAGCCATCCTTTCTCAATCAGTTGATTCAATTCTTTTTGCATCTCATCAATGGAGTTGAATAATTCCTGAGATCTTTTTTTTATTTTTGCTGCTTTCTTTTGTTCAGCAATTTCTGGGATAGGAATCTGAAGATTTTTTAAGTCTTGAATAGATAGGAAGGATATTACCGCTCCTTGACTAGATTTGGTGATCATTCTTTGGCCGACATCACTTCGTAAATATTGGAACAAATATTCAGCATCTACTAAAGCTGAATCATGAACTCTTAAAACGCATAATGAGGGACCTGGAATAGCAGTAGTTAGATCACCGCGAACCATTCCTATCTTTCCTAATGTTCCTTTTATTGAAATTATTAAATCACCTTTTTTTATAAACGTAGATTTCGCTTTAGCTAAAAAGGTCTCACTGACGGGTGTTTTTTTATTTGTTTTAGTTAACTCTCCAATAGCGTTGATATCTGAAATCATTACTTCATTTAATTCTGGACCATCTATATCTCTAGAAATAGCTAACGGACGGACAAAATTAACTAATGAATCTAAGGAGACGACTTTTCTATTCTTCAGGGTTTCTAAAATTGATTGATCTTCATTGGAGATAATATATTTATTAAAATTTAGATCATAATCATTCTCTTTAATTTGCTCTCTTGAGATAAGAATTGAATTTTTGGTTGCCTTCTTGTTTTTATATACTTTAAATAGAGAATTGATTTCATCATTAGCTATTTGTATGACACCCCTTTTACTCTTATCATCTTTTTTACAATCTGAGAAATCTATTAATTGAATTTTTTCGTTTTTACTTCTATCTTTTTTAAGGACAATTAATGCACTACTAATTCCAGTATTAGGAAATATACCTGAAGGTAGAGTGATTATTGAATCAACCCAGTTTTGATCTATAATTTTCTCTCGAAAATAATTAATTCCTTTACTCTTGGAGAAAAGTGTTCCAAGATTTGTAATTGCTATGGTTGTTTTCTTCGTCTTCTTATGAGCTAGATATAGAAGTTTGCAATGCAAATCACTTATTAATTTAGATTCTTCATCTTCTTCAAATGGAGCATATGTCTGTATATCTAAGTCAGATTTGAGCCCAAATGGAGGAGCAGCAAAAGCTATTTCTTGATCACTATATCGATCATTAAACCTTAGAGGCTTACCGTAAAGACTAATTATTCCTTTCGTAAAGTGGTTTAGACTAATAAGTGGCTCATAAAAGTATACGTTTCTTTTATTAGCAAAGCTATATGCTGAAGAAGTGCCTATCGAATAGAGACAATTTATATCAATAGCTTCAATAAATTCATCGTCAAATAATTTATTTGAGAAATCTAGTATTGCTTTATTTATTCCCTTTATTCCTATAGAAGATTTACCGGAATTTGTTTGGGAATATTCTTGTAAAAAGTCTATGATTTTTTCAGTGTCTAATTGAGTTCCTTTTGCCAGTAGTGTCGCAGCAGGCATTAATGACGTTCTCAGTGTCCCTAGAAGTTCAATGATAAGCTTGCGAGATTCTTGTCTGCCTAGAAGATAATCAACTTCGAATTCAACTTCTTTTTTCAGTGCATTGATAACTAGATTTAGTTTTTTATCATCATCAAGTTCTTCTAATATATCGAAATAACCAATTACGTCTTTCTTCGATTGTGGGATGTATTTCGCCCATATCAGCAAAAACAATACAAGCGACATGAATTCCTGAATCTGAAGGCGTCCTCTGATTGGCTCTACTGAGGACCATATTGCTTGTTGTGCTTTTATTTGAGACTGAGAAAGTTTCATATTTTTACTCCTCCCTGAATGTACTTCCCTTGGCGACCTTTAATTCTATTTTGTACTGACTGTTGCCAGCGTGCTTCATCAAGTTTTTCAGCTGCCAAGATAATTTCTTTAGGCATCATGAATCCAAGCCAGTCGTAAATTGCTTGTCGTAGAAGTGCATTGGGCTTCATTCCCTTATCTTTAGCGATCTGTTCAATCAGCATGAATCTAGATGGATCGAGCAAAAGCTGCACGTACTTTTTGTTTCCGTGATTTCTAGCCATTTATTGATTCTCCTCAATGCCTTTGTTATTTAGGGAATCTTCCTGACTAATTTGGGTGCTATCTTTCCCTAAGTAAATCCTTTCAAGTTGTTTCCGAATCTCTAGATCTTTGGAAGGCTCCTCGTTTAAATCCTTTTCCCAAGGAATTTCCTGTATGCAAGCTTTAGCTATTCCGGTGATCAAGTGATTGATGATTCCGAGTCGTATTTGATCACTTTGATTACCCCATTTCAATAGCTCGTAGCGAATCTTTGAACGACTATTTATTTGAGGAGAGAATTGGATTTCTAGATCTTTACCAATAAGAAAACTTTTGCTTGCTAAGAGTCCACAAGGGAAGTCTTTTTCATAAGCAATGACATCCGTCTCCTTGCCTCTCACATTCATTCTTACGATTACTCCGGTACCGCGTACTTGCTTGAAGCGGAATAATGTTTTTACAAGTTTGCCTTTTGTAATCATTTTCCATAACCCCTGACGTAAGAGTCAACGCGATAAGCGGTAATAAATGCTCCATTCCTTTGGACTACGACAATCCCACCCTGGTCACGAGCCTTGAGTAGATTTTTCTTCTCTTTGTCCAAGCATTTCTTCTCTTGCTCCAAGTCTTTTTTCCCTTGGTCAAGATCTTTAATAGCGGAATCAATTTGCTTTGTTCCTAAAACTATTTTTTCCCCTTTTGGGAATCCGTAGCGTTGAGCCATCTCAATGGTTGATTGAAGAATGCCTCTTTGTTGGATGCGAGATCCGAAGTGTTTTGTGGTAAGCATAAGCTTGTTTGTTTGTATGAACTATTTATACATCATCCAGAAAGAAAAAAGCAACTACTTCCGGAAACTTCTAAGCCCAGAAGTTTATAAAACACCAAGATTTCCTTCCTATATTCTTCTGAAACTGGCTGTAGTGCAGTGGATTTGCTCAGATCATGGTTTGGTCTGATTTTTTATTACAAAATGTTGATTTTAGCAAAAACAAGCTAATTTCAAGCTCAATTGAACATGTAACTCGACTTGAAAACCTCTAAAAGATCACCTGAACCTTGCCTTAAACGAGGCAATTGCTCTGGTTGAACATTTAAATCATCAGCTAGTTTCGATAAAGGATCCCCGCTGCATGTGTGAACGAATCCATGCCTAATCCTTTCTTTTGCTTTGTCCATATCGTTCGGAAGTACTTTTAAGCAGTCATGAATCAATGCGATTGGTTGCATCCAATCTTGGAAGGATGATTTAAGAACAGCAGCGTCATAGCTATGTACAAATGATGGTGCTAAAGCTTTTTCAATGGCTTTGTAATCAGGTCTCTTACCTTCACCGATGCCGAGTGTCACTTTGCCTAGGTGAGTTGTTCTGACCTGCACGACATCAATCTTATTTTTAGACAAATGGATCTTGTCTTGGTTAGGTGTAGTCCATTGGATTGATTGTGATCCATTCTTTCGAGCTTGTTTATATAAATCTTTAATCCATCTCAAGCTTTCAAATGCCATAGGGAATACTTCTCTTGAAGCTTTATCTAAGACACTCGTGATGTATTCAATGTGTGGTTTGTAGCTGATGGTGTCAGGGAATAAGCCTTCATCGATGAAGAACTGTTTGATGTCGGATCTGTAGGTTTGCAATGTTGCTCCATACACTGCTTTCATCAGAATCTTTTTCCCTAGCTCTCTTTTTACTAAATACTCTGCAAGCCATTCGGTCGCTGGGTCTTGTGAGACTATTTCTCGAGCAATTCTCAAGACTTCTTTGTAGGCATCTTGCGGAGGATCTTCGGGATGATCAGGTGCTAAGAGATTGGTAAACTTCATCCCTTTTGGATCTCTTCTCATTGCACTTAATAGCTGAAGACCAGAGGCAGTTGAGTCAGCTCCTATTCCTACTTTCCATTCATTTGTTTCCCTAAGGAAACAAACTTTATTGAATTCATATGCGAGTTGTAAGAACTGCCAAGGTTCATCACAGCTTTCCCAATGCTCGTTCATCTTGAGTGGATCTTTAGTTATCTCTTGAATGAGCTCTTTATTGTTGTAAGTCCATTTGCTTCTTTCTTCATACGAGACTTTGCTCCCAATAAATGCCGCACCGACTGCTTGAGCTGCATACTCTTCTCCTCTCTTATTTAGTTTGCAGCCTTCTTCAAAGCTGATGATGGCACGCTCAAGATCACTCGATTGTGGATGGAGAAATGATTGTTGGCTGTACATTCTTCCTCTTGAATCACAGCTCCAACTCAAGTAGAAGCGAGCTTCTTTTTGGTATCTATTAGCTAGTGAGATAACGCGTCTTGATCTGACGCTCTTTTCTTTTGATTCAGCAAGTTTTGTATAGGCAACTGCTCTCATTTTTCTCCAGTCAACTCTTTCGATATCTGTTGGTTCTAGTTGCTTAATTCGCTCAGGCATCTCCTGATCAAGAACTTCACTTCTTTTGATGGCATTCAAGGAACCGATTGTTGATCCTCTTTCAAGTGCCTTACTTGCAACATTGAGAATGTCTTGATCAATGATCCATGATGTCTTGTTGAGTGTGTTTAAGAGATTGATTGCATCATTTCCAAATTCGCTTTTAGATCCATTACGACCAAGCGGATTAAGTTGTCTGATCCATTGGTGGTAGTAGCCGCCAGTGTAGTTTTTGCAAGATGCTCCAACCTCATATTCCCAATCAATTGGTACCTCAATTAACGGATGAGTTTTAACGCTAATTGCTTCTAACTCAGCTTGATAATGAGCGAAGTGAGCTTCTAGTTCTGGTGATAGTTGAAGAAAACTTTGCTTCTTATTAGGTGTGAGTTGCTTTGTAGATTTTGAGATGAACTGAAGCTTCAAGGCTACGTCTAAAACAAATAGACCTACTCTTTGACTCTGTTGGTTTGTCCAATCTGGATAAAGGTCGTCTCCTTTCCAGCCTCCCTCCTTCAGTAGTTTTTCGATGGTCTTTTTGCCTCCGTATTGCCTGAAGTGAGGGTTGGAACCTTTGGTGTCCAACTCTTTAATTAGAGCTGTCACAGGCGACTCTGGGGCTACCTCGATGTAGTAATTGGTTCTCAGTT
The DNA here is from genome assembly GCF_059772385.1 of Prochlorococcus sp. MIT2302. NCBI lineage: Bacteria > Bacillati > Cyanobacteriota > Cyanophyceae > Synechococcales > Prochlorococcaceae > Prochlorococcus > Prochlorococcus sp. MIT2302. Next base: position 1,442,651 of record NZ_CM186285.1, read on the forward strand.
CATCCTCTATTCTTCTACCAATAAAGCTTGCCGCTTCTGCTGTTCTGGGTAAGTCGTACTTACAAACTCCAAAGCTATCAAGGATTGATTTTAGACAGATAACTGAGAGGATATATCCTTCAGGATCAAGCAATGAGATTGCATCCTGCATCAATGGATATGCCACAACAATATTTGTAGTTGTTGCTCTTCCCCAAGCTGTTTTGCTTGTTGTTTGGAGAAGTTCTTTCGCGAAATCGGGAACGAAGATACTTAGGAAATGTCTTCCAAATTCTGTGCTGCTGAAATAACCTTTCTGCTTTGCTTGGAGAACTTGTTTCCTAATTTCTTCTGTTGCTTCTCGACTTGAATTTATTTCGTGTAGTAATTGCTTTTCTGACATTATTTACTTTTTAAGTTTGGATATTTTTAAAACAAAAGCCAATCCTCAAAGCAAGATTATTGATCTAGTGATTGTTGTCTTTTCTTCGTCACCTGCTCTTCTAAAAGCTTTTGTTCTCTTTCTTGCTTCGGTGTCAAAGGTATCTCGCTATCGCCTAGATCTAATTCGAAGACTCCTCCTGCACCAAAGTGATTTGTGTCTGATTGTGATGGGGTAGGGAAGAAAAGAGTAGAGAATAGGGCGAGTGGTATGAAACGTTTCATTTATAAACCCTTAATTGCCTTTGCATCGAGTTGAAGTCGTAATTCCATTTCTCTTGTTGCAAGCCTTTTTTCATTTTTCATAATCTGAACGCCTACCCATGCGAGTCCTAAGCCAATCGCAGCTGGTAATCCTATAGTTGTGATTTTTGTCAGGTTGTTCATTAATTTATAGAAATAATCCAGTCTTCATCTATGCCTAGTAATTCAAGTGCTTTCTCTTCGAAATCATCAATTTCATTTTTGTTATATGGTACGTCTAGTTCAATAAAAACCTCTCCCTCAAATACTTTAAAAACAAAACCATCGTCATCAACATCGTTAGCCTCATAAAAACCAAGCTGTCCTAAATATTTCTCTGATTCTCCCTTTAGAACAATATTCAAATATTCATCACAGTTCTCACTCCATGCTCTCCCATCAGCTAATTCTGCCTCTTCTTCAGTTAATTGATCGAATTGCTCTTCCCAATATTGCCAGTAGCTTTTGAGTCCTTTCCCTGTCTTGTTTGTATTACGAGGTAAATTTCGCTCTGCATGTTTAAAGGAACCAGCTTCGTAGCCATCATTTTCAGACCAACCATTAAGCTCTATATCATCAAGAATCATTTCAAAAGCTATCTCTTTAAATTCATCGGGAAGACTCGTGCGCTCGTCTGTCAGGATTTTTTCTTTGTATTCATAAGCAATAAAATCCCTACCCTCATCAACGGAGAGTATTTCTACATAGTTTTCAGCTGCATTATCTAAGCCTTGTTGATAAGCCTCAAATACCTCTGGATACTTATCAAAGAAATTCACTGGATCAACTTCATCAGCTAGCTCGAGATACTTTTTAGCTTTTTCTTCACTGGTTAATTCACTCATTGCAAATACTCCTTGGAATATGTGATAACACAATTTCTTTTTCATTTCTCATATTCCAAACGCCTACCCAAGGGAGTCCTAAATCAATGGAAGCTGGTAATCTGATAGTTGTGACTTTTTTTAGATTGATCATTTACTCTTTTTTTTCTTAATTATCCTGTATCCCATAAGGCGTGCTAACTCCTGAATACCTCTGGGCTACAAATGATTTGCCATACCAAAAGGAATTATCTAAATCTAAAAAATGTTTTTTTAGATTCCCATTGTGCTCCAATATGTCATCAAATTCGACTGGTTCACCATCTGCATAGATCAATCGATCAATAAAAGTAGCGACCATTGGCTTATCAAAAGCATCAAAAGCCTCTTTACCTATTTTGCTATAAACATAACTGTCTTCATCTTCCTCTAGTTCTTCCCAGTCCAAATCGTATCCCCAATCATCATCTTCATGATGTTTGTCAAAATATTCTTTTGTCATGAATACGATAGCTTCTTCATAAAGCGTGTGAGCTAAAAAATCATTTATTACGAAAAAGTCTGGTATGAAATTAAAGTCAGGATTATTTAGATCTGAGTGAGACCTTGTAGGTGTTAGCTTTTTTGCAGGAATTTTCTTTGCTGCTTCTACTGCTTCACTTAAGTCTTTGTCATCGCAATAACCGAGAAGTTCTGGGAATATTTGCTCGTTGTGTCCCTGCTCCTTAAGATCATTCAGTGCCTTGAGTAAATATGTACCTGAGACAGCCCATTCCTCTTTAGCCATCGAAGTATATGCTTATTTCTACAAAACTAGATTGACTAGAAATAGTCTTCAATTCTCATTGCGATATATGACATGATTCCAGCTTGAGACGCAGCCGTTTCGTTGTGTAAAAGTTGTAATTCCTGTTTAACGTTGGTATGACAAGCTTTTTATGTTAAGCAAGTTGAGCCTTGTCTCAACGAGACGCTAGGAATTTAATGATTGAGAGAGATGTGATTGTGATAATTCCATAGGTCCAAATCGAACTACTATTCCGAGATGCTCTTGCCATCCAGTCTGGAAGACCATTGTTTTCAATGATGAAGAGATAGAGAAATCCCAAGATTGCTATTGGGATGAATACTGCAAGGAAGAGAGTCATATCTAATTACCCATACATCGTCATATCTTCAACAAACTTTGCCTCAATCTCATAAAACTCTAGAGCCCAAGAGATTAAAAATTCTCTTGGAACATCCAACCAGAAAGAAGGACATTGAAAAGATATTTGATTATCTTCCTCATTAATTTGATATGCTTCCACCTCATAATCATCAAAGTCTTTGAACTTCTCATTGAAGGTAAAGATCAGTAGATGATCATCCCAAGGTTCATATTCATCATCTTCATCTTCTGCATCTAAAGCATTTTCAAATGGTGTTAAGACTTCTTTTGCATAACTATTAGTTATCCAATTAACCATAAATTCCTCAGTGTAATTCTCTTCACTATTCCAGTTTTTATCAGCAATTTTTTCAATCTCCCAGGTTAACCCCCTAAAAAGTTCTAACTTTTCTTCTTCACTAAGTTTGTCCACATAATCCTTTTGAAGGTCGTAATTGATTAATTGAGTAAAAACATTCTTATCTGTTGTTATTTTTGGATTCTTTGCTCTTAACTCTTCTATCCACTTTGCTGCTTCTTCATCACCAAGATCTGCTGCCTTTTGCCAATCAGAAATAGCACCTCCTTTATCACCCAACTCTTCTTTTGCACATCCACGATTTGCATATGCCTCTGCATAGTTGGGATTGAGTTCTATTGCTTTTGAGTAATCCTCTATTGCTCCTTTTGAGTCTTTTTGATCGTCCTTGTCGCATCCACTATCTAGATATTCAGCAGCAGTTCTCTGTTCTTTCCGTTTGATTTTCTCGGTTGAAGACTCCTCATGTTCATCAAGAATAAGATCGGTTGAATATTCGATTAACATCCAAATCAGATTTTTTTTAAATTCTTCTAGTTGTGGTTTATTAAGTGTCTTTTCCATTACCCATAACACTTCCTCAGGATCAACTGCACCATAAAGTTCTTCCTTATTATTAGAATTGGTAAAAAGCTTGTTATATTCTCTTTCAATCTCATAACGATCTTCCAAGGTTGATCCACATGCGTGTGCAATTTCGATATATCTATCAGTAACGTCACGGCTATTTATAATTTCCTCTAAAAAGCTTGTGATATCCTCACCACTTATATGATCAAATAACTTGTTAGTTGATTTGATGTCATTGTGTTTATTACAAGCACCACTCACACATCCTTTAGCTCTTATAAGTTCACATGCCTCTAAGTCATAAGAACTTTTGATAATTTCAATTATAGATGGCTCAGTCATAGCTCAACCATTACATGCAGATTCTTTAATACATTCTTTTTTAAAACCTAAAAGCTTATGGGCTTTCTCATCAAAATCATCAATTTCATAAAATGTCCAAGGAAGTCCAAAACTAAGTGTGAGATGTCCATCTTCATCAAACTTGTAATACTCCCCATCATCTAACTCATACATTGAATACTTCCCATCTTTTGGAACCTTTTTTTTATATCCAAGAGAAATAAGTTTATCTTCGTGCTCAATGAATAAATCAATATCTAAAGAATGCTCTTCATCGAACGTTGCTTCCTCACCATCTTCATCTTTAAAGAGAGTTTTAAAAGCGTCGTAGTAAGCATCCCAAGAATTAGTCATTAGCAATGCTCCACTCACATTGACTTGAATACCTTTCATAGATACTCGCAAAGCTTTTTTCAACTAGGTGTTCTTGAATATTCATAGGACCTTTGGATAATTCAGCGACTGTTCTTCCATATCGATCTTCAGTAATTCTTCTGATAGTGACTGTTGATCCAGCAACTAGATCATTTAGATAATCTCTTGCTGCTTTTGCAGGAATTGGATCAGCCTTCTTACCTCTTAACTCAGGAGTATTTATACAAGCGAGTCGGATCTTTTCTCCTTCTGTAGTTGTACATGTATCTCCGTCGTAGCATTTTTGTATGGTGACTGTTGGTAGATCAGGCGTACTTGGATAAGTAGTCAATGTCTGGAAGAGCGCAATCATCGCTATTACAAAGACAATAAATAGTGCTGAGAAAAATCCAATAAGGAGATTTCTAATGAATCGTTGTTCCGAGTTCAGCTTGTTCTTTGACATTGTGATTGTGAATCTAACTTGATCCAATCCATCTAAGACTTTCTTCTGCTGGCTTGATCTTTCTACCTTTACCAAGGATCTCCGTGGAGTCATCAGCTCTGTAATGGAAGTAATGCTCTTGGATATATTTCATGCTCGTGTCGGTGTTTGCTGCAACTGTTGGGAGTGGAACGCCTGCAGACAAACGCATGGTGATATACGTATGGCGGAAGCTATACCAAGTCAGTGTTTTACCAGAGTGAACAATGACCTTTTTGGTTTGACTGTCATGGTCTTCTCTCCAGTCTGCGAGTCTGGCTTCAACTAATAATTCACAAAGATTGTTTTGCCATATGCGTTCACTAATTTGTTTACCTGAGTCTTGATTGGCAAAGATGTAATCCTCCATCTTTTTGTATTTAGTCAGGACTCTTATGCGTTCTAAGAACTTGGCAATGGGAGCGGCTACTCGATAAGACCTTCCTGTTTTAGTCTTCTCAGCTGGCACATCAATATTCACCCAGATCTTTCTTTCTTCCTTTGGAATGGTTGTGTTTTCACTGATGTCTTTCCACTTAAGTTTTCGCATTGAGCCTGGTCTGATCCCAGTATCCATAGATACTCTCATCGCTAAGTAAGACAACTCTCTATGCACTAATTGCTTCTTACCTCGTGGTCCTTTGAAAGCAATATTTGAGATGGTTTCATACTTACCCTGACTGTCTTTTTTGATGGTGTACTTCTCATCCAATATCCTTGTTTTGCCTTTGATGTAGTAGAGGCGAGCAACTCTCTCAAGCTCTTCCCACTCTTTAGCGGTTAGATCATCTCGTCTGTGCTTCTTATCTTTTGACTGTTTGATAGAAGGTATAGATGGAACATTATCTTGATGCATAAAGTTGTTGTCTACAGCTATCTGTTTAAACATTCTTCTAAGACATGACATCTCAGCTGTGATGGTTGTTTGTTTTGGGATGGGTTTGTTGAATTGAACAGCTCTTTCTTTTCTCCAGGTCTCATAGTTCATGAAGGTATTCTTCCTGAGCTTATGAATCTCTTTCTTATCGTCATTTATATAATCTCTGATCCAACGACACTGCGTATCAATTAACCGATAACTCTCTTTCGTAATACCCTCTTGAGGAATAGAACTGATTCTTCTTTTCTCTTTATCTAAGAACTGATGCACCATACTTCCAAACGTTAATGCCTTGATCTCCTCTCCTCGATCAGTCTTTGCCTTTAGCTCAATAAACTTTGCCACACCAAGCATCCAAGCTTCTTCTTGTCCTCCTTTGGTTGGCAGAGGGTAACTCCCATCTTTATTCTTTAGAGTGAATCTGTGTTTATTACCTTTATCCGCATCAAGGTAATATAAGAACCAACGATTATTTCTGTCTACTCTTCTGTAGACGTATGCATAAGGATCTCCTGGAATCTCTTTTCTATCGAGGATATTTTCTTTCTTCGCTAGTGAGTTCTTAGGCAAGATTTAAGCCAATTGGTAATCTTTTGGTAACGATGCCATCGCAGTGACAAGCTTTTCAGCTTGAGAAACGACTTGGTAATCTTATGGTAATCATAGTAGCATGCTTTAAAAGCATTGCTATAACTAGAGTAGTATTATATGTTTCTAATAATGCCGATTATACAACCTAGCTCAAGACTACAGTTATACTAAAGCTTTTGAAGAGTATAGATTAAAGGGGTAACACTAAGGTAACAGTATTTCAAGACGTATTATCTTGCTAATAGAAGGGGGTATGGGGGACTCTCGATTCTCACTCCATACGTAATATGCTTTCAAACATTTTTGTCATAAATTGAGTAGCTATTAGACAACTGTTTCTATTAGTAGCTAAAAAAGAAGTCCACTAAGTTTTTATCTCTTGTCTATATCAGTCACCTCTCCTTGTCCTGAGAGTATCGTTGATGAACTAGGAATTAAAAACTGGCCAATCTGGACGTGTGATGCCAGCTCTTTTGATTGGACATATGACGATAAGGAGACTTGCTTATTGCTTGAGGGTGAGGTCACAGTTACTCCTGAAGGAGGAGATCCTGTGATGTTTGGTGCAGGTGATTTAGTTGTCTTCCCCGCAGGTATGGACTGTCGATGGGATGTTCATAAAGCAGTCCGTAAACATTATCGTTTTGGTGATTGATCGATCTGTTTAAAAGTTAGATGAATAACCTCCCCTTTTATGTCTTAAGCCGAGTAATCCTTTTCTGTGTTGTTGGCGTGGTTATTAAGCAGATGCTGGTTGTCTCTGGGATCCTTTAAACGTTTACAAGATTTGTAGATAACAGAGAATTTAGTCATAGCTATAGAGATTGCATCAGAATAGAACTTTTAAAAAAGAAGAATTCATCTGACAAGTGCATTTCCGCTTTTCTCACGTGCTTAAGAACTTTTAGGTTTATTTTTAGTGATAAGAACTGAATTTTTACGGTTATTGCTTGTGGGTTAATTGGTATAAACCGAAATTCGGTGTAGATACCGAATGATTTATTGCGGCTTACTGCACTCTTATTTTGGGAACTTGTCTCATAGTTAAAGAGTCGTTCGCATTATTACCATGTATTCAACATTCGAATATTTACTCTCACCTCGTTATGTGTGTAGAAGTCCTGTATATGTCATATCTGATAGCGAGATGAAGACGTTAGAACTTCAAGAGAATCAGGTAGAACTTGATTCAATTCTTGATCAAAGAAAGAGATTAGATGAAGCTTATGAGCGTCAAAGTCAATGGCTGGAAGAACGTGAGTGTGCAATTAAAAAAGAGATCAAGGCACTTTCTCCATCAGCTTCTGAGACGTTGAAAGATAAAGCGAAGAAGGCTGTTGAAGGAGTGAAAGAGACTGTAAAAAAAGCAGTTGATTCTGTTCCTAATTTTTAGTACTTACTATCTTTGTTCTTTCTAATTTGTAAAATTATTTACTCAAATCATTGGGAAGAATTATCTTGAAATTAATGACCTAAGAAAATCAATGTCGATTGATCCTGAAGTGATTCCTCCATATAGTAATGCTGGCTCGAATGCTGTTCGCTCAATTCCTAGATGGCTTGTTTATGGAGCGATTGGTTTAGGTGTTCTCATTACTGTAGGAATTCTCAAAGCCCTTTTCCCTTTGATTGTGATGGGTTTACTTCTAGGCTTTATTTGGAGGCAAGTACAGACCAACTAATGCCGTTTAAACTAATTAGCTTTAGAGCTTAATAGCAGCAATAGTTTTGAAGACACTAAAGTAACAGTGCTATAAGATGTATGGTTCTCTCATGATCAATAACAAATCTTGAGGGGGGTATGAGGTAATGAGTCTTTAGAAAAAGAGTCATGATGTTTGTATGAGATTTGTCAACAAGCAAACTTTCATTTATCTGGTTGTTTCAGCTTGTATCGCTGGCGTAACGACTACCTTTGGAGCACGACAACGTATCGAGCAAATGAATCAAATTTGTTCTGCTTATATTGGTGGATCAGATCTTTTTAGAGATTCGAATTCGGACATTGGACAGCCAAAATTTATTACGTGTAATCAATTGATTGAGGAGGAATATTCATTTTTTCCATTTCAAACATTTGTCTTGAATACCTTTGTTCTTCTCGCTGTAATTTGCTTCTTTTCCTCCTATCACAATGATTCAGAATAAATGAGATATCAAAGACGATTAAATATCAAACGCGTCATTCTATTCCCCATAATTGTCTATGCAGCCTATGTATTTATTGATAGCTTTATGCCATTGTTTATGGTTGGGTTCGTAATTTGGTTGCTATATAACTGGACTGGCAAAAGGAGATATTGGTAAAGTTTTGTCATCAAATTTTAATTAGAAGGAAGCGATAACAACTGCTATTCAAAATGAGAAGAAGACTTCCTTTAAGAAATTTCTTACTTGTAAACCCAATTGGCTTCAATAATTTTTGAGAATGGATTGCAATCCTGTGCCTGCCACATTGCCTCTTGTTTATTGTTGGCAATTATGGTTTCTTCGTGTGTCTTTCCTTTTGAATTAACCATTGTAACTGCAAATCTTATAGCAGATAATGGATAGACATTTCATACCTAGTTAGTACGAAGAACTCATTATTGGCAAGTTCGCTTTATACGAATTCAAAGAAAAAAAGCCATGAAGAAGGGGGCGAGATTTTGGTCGCCCCCTTTGAGACAGGCACTTGTTTTTTATACCTGTCGTGCCCTGTCTCCTAATCTATTTTTAAACCCTGTTGGAACAGGTGAGAATAAGAAAAAACACCTGTCTTATAATGAAAAAACTATAAAAGTAATATTGTTATGAGTAGAAAAAGAGACAAAATTTGGACTGCCATCATTGCAACTAAGCAATGGTTCAGCAAACTATTCACCAGCGAAGCAGATGCTTTGGTTGATGACTTTGGTAATAATCCACCACCAGATATAGGGACTCAACCTTATTCAGGTGAGGATAATAAAAAAGGAGATTAACTATTTGGCTCTTTTCAGAAGGTAATGCTCTATTAAAAAGGAGAGCATAAGTTTATTTAACAGCTGCTCCTTTTTGTTTTTGATTAACTAACGATGCGAATCCGATACAAGCAAACGCAAGCAAGCCTAAGACTAAAAATGATTTAGCGAGAACAATTTCTGAAATCTCAAGAGTCATTTTTTTTAACTACGATTTATAGATATATTGTGAGTTAATTCATTTAATAAAAAGTACGAATTAGACATATAAGAGTAAGTAAAGAAGATACCAAGAATATTATTCTCAACGCCTAATGTATCCGAATTAATTATTTGAGCGACAAAAAAGCACAACTGCATTTGTTTTGAGTATTAGCCTCCAGTGACACTCTGTATAAAAAATGTTTATATGAGTCCGCAATCTTCATAAGGTTATCTGATTTTTATAGGTGTTTTAAATCAATGAAAAACTTTCTGCAAAAACTTTCTGACTACTTAAAAGAGATAAGTCAGAAAATCGCTGATCTTTTAAAGGGACTTAGCGACAAAATTTCTGAATTCTTTAAAGGAAATCAACCAATTGAAGAAGTTCAGCCTGTTAAAGAGAATCAGCCTGTCGAAGAAGTTCAACCTGTCAATGAAGCTGAGTCTGTTGAAGAAGCTAAGTCTGTTGAAGAGACTCAGCCTGTCGAAGAAGTTCAACCTGTCAAAGAAGCTGAGTCTGTTGAAGAAGCTAAGTCTGTTGAAGAGACTCAGCCTGGCGAAGAAGTTCAACCTGTTGAAAAGAAAGAAGATAACTCTCAATAAATGCTATTAATTCCGATTTATGAGTGATCCTTTAATTTTTTAAACAAGCAGGCATTTGTCATAATCATTCCTTTGTACTCATCAGGGAAAGATTTCATCCATGTAGGAATTGTGATTTCTGAAGGCAATGGGTTTTCCAAGTAGAAAATCACTTCTTTCGATTCTTTAAGCACTATGTGTGGTGGTAGCTTCTTTTTTGTCATGTCTCGATCAATATCAGAAAAAGACTCTCAACAGCTTGAACAACAACATAGCTTCTCTTGCTTTATACAGCTTTAGTAGTTTTTTCCTTTTGGTGTATAGATCTGCAATTCCGTCTGGTGTGGATCTTGTTTAGATGCCTTTAAATTCGACCAATTAATATTGATTCCATACTGTCCAGCTATATCCTCTAGATCATCCAAAGAAAGATCAGCGAAATAACTCCTAATATATTTAAAGGCGTAAAAGCTCTCTAGCTTTCCTATTCCCTTTGTAGATTTACCTAGCAATCTTGAGTGCAAGTTGTTCTTTTGTCATTTGATCAAGCAGCCTCGGGACACCATCCAATCTTTCTCTCGAGTCGCTTATTAGTGATTAGAACTACTTAGCTTCCTAATGGATTCCTTGATTCGTAAAGAAGGGCATCCAACTCGTCTTTTTATAATTACCTTATAAATATGATTTATTTAATTGCATGGCTGTAGCTACTCCTGTTTCTAAAAAGACCTCTCCTCAAAGATCTATCCAAACTTTGAACTTAGGAGAAAAATCCCTATATGCAGCAAAGCAATCTCGTTTCACTACGTCAAAACTCATTCAGAATTTAGGATCAGGAAATAACGGAGTTCAATTTAATTTTTCAGGTAATTTAAGAACTGCTCATGGGAGAGATTAAGCAAAAGAGATAAGAGTTTTATATTTAATTGGATTCATTAGATCCTCTTAATTCAGTAGCAGGAGGCGTAACAAGCTTCGATACCGTAAGACTAATCATGTTAATGATTGGGACTTTCTTCTTCGGTGCGTTGACCGCTGCGATTAACGAGGGATCAAAGAACAAGGATGGTTTGGTTTTAAAAAGCCAAGTCGAACAACACAAACCAAAGAACAAATGCAGCGTCTAGAAGACATCGCTAACAATGCCAACGATTCTGAGTAATGGGAAAGTTGATAAGAGTTCTGGAATTGTCCGAGAGGATACAAAAAAACGCAGAAGACATCATTGCCATCTGCGTTTTATTAGATATTCCAGCTAACTCAAGGATTAGCTGTTTGAGCGACGAGAACGCTCAGAAGATCATTAGTTATTACAGAGAGACTACTTAGCAGCTACTGCTTTAGTTGCTCTTTTTGCACGTCTAGCCTTTCTTGGCTTTGCTGCTGCTGGAGCCGCTTCTGCCTTCTTAACTACAGCTTTCTTAGCAACAGTATTCTTAGCTGCTGCCTTCTTAACTACAGCTTTCTTAGCAACAGTATTCTTAGCTGCTGCCTTCTTAGGAGCTGCTTTCTTTGCTACACGCTTCTTAGGTACTGCTTTCTTAGCTGCAGCTCCTTTACGTGTACGGTGAGCAACCAGCATTGCCCACTCTTCAGCAGAGATGTTAGCTGGCTTATTGCCATGTACTTCTGAAGCTTTAGCTGCTTTCTCGATGTCCTTGATTAGGTTCTTCCAAGAAGCTGCATAACGCTTATCAGATTGAGACTTCGCACCGCTTTCTACAAGAGTTTCTACTACACCCACTGCAGTAACTTTCTTGCGTCTACGATTAAAGATCTCCTTCTGGAGAGTTGCAATCATTGCCTCAGCCTTAGCTGAGACTTTTATCGTTAATGATCCCATGTTGGGTAGTTAAATCCGAACTTCTATCTCTACCACACATAAGGAGATAATTGCAACAATACAACCGAACCTACGACATGTCAGAGTACTAATGACTAGACCTTGACTCCATACTTGGTCGCAATCCCTTCAATATCATCAATAGAAAGTTCTTTGAAATAATTGGATAAACACTGATAGGTATTGAGATAGGAGTGAACAGTATCTAAGCGAGCATTAGGAGCCTTATGCATCGCTAGAGAGATTTGTTGTGCGAGTTGATCTTTATTCATTTGTTAAGCAGCTTCAGGGCAGAGGCCAAATTTATCCTCATGGTTTCTGTGCCATAGAGGACATTTAGTAGTTAGGTGTACTCCTTGCGGAATAAGACGTTGATGTAGATGGCAGGTAAGAATTGTTCTGCAATACCTGTCGCAGCAATAATTGAAATGTTGACATGTCATGCAAACGCTAGCTGAACGTGTGTGCTTAAGAGTGTCTTCTTCGAGATAGTCCCATTCCTCTTCTGAGTTGTAACGCTTTTGGGGTAAAACTTTTTGGGTGCGGTACGAAGACATTGCCTTAATCCAATAGGTTCTGCTACCACTGAATTCCAATCTGATGCGCGAAAAACGGCATAGGGTGAGGACGTTGGAGCCATGTATTTGTAGCAGTACATCTGTACTAGCAATGGTAAGGAGGTGTTGTCAAGTATTAATTAATTGTTTTTCAATAGATTCAGCCATTAAACATAAGATCTTTTTTGGTGAGGATTTGTTGTTTTGACTTGATTTGAAGAGACCCATCTCTAATTGTCTTTTTACCAATCTTCAGATTGTTCTTATGGGTTGATGCTTTCATTTGTTTGATGATTGTGAATTGAATGTTTCTTATGCAGTGGGATCAAACCCATCTAAAGAATTGAATGCAGGTTCAACGATATGCATGGAGAGCATGGCATTGCCAGCTTCAAGAATCTGTATATGACCAACGACTTGAACAAACTTACCGATGAATTCATCATCATGCTGTATGTCCATTAATCCATTCTCTAGCCTTGGTTCGATTGTGGTTTGAAAGATGACTTCGCAGCCATCGAAGATCTCGTCTGCAACGTTCTCTGTTGAGGAGTAGGGAGTTTCAGCTTCAAGTTTCCTTCGGTCTATTTGATATTCGAGCTCATCAAAAAGTATTGAATCTTCTGGCTGAATAGCTAAGTAATACCTTGGTAATTCATCAGTAAATAATTTCCTAGGATTAATTAGATTTGCCGTTGATATCCAGCCCCTTACTCGTATTGCTTGTTTCATGGGTGAGCTCTTAACGACTCACACTGGCTAAGTTGTTCAAGCTTGGATTCTTGTAATCACTTGGGAATCCTGCTTTATAAAATTGCCTGAAGGTAAATAAGCCGAGCATATAGATTTGTTGTCTGAGTGCGAGTTCAGATACGCCATGCTGATCTAACTTCGCAATGGAGCGACAAGTTGAATTAATAAACTTTTGATCTTTTGTAGTTAATCCAGTTTTAGTACGCATAGATGATAGGTAATAGTTAAAGGTAAATAGATATATACAAAGAGGTTCAACGTCAGTAATACGTATATTAGATATATCCAATTAAGGGATATAAGTAATATTCAGATTACGTTCGCTGAACCTCTTGTTGGTAATCAATTCGACTTACCAATCCTCGGCTTACGCCTCGTCTTGGAGTCTCATTGACTTCTTCGCTAACGCTCAGAAGCCTGCAGCCTGTAGAGAAATGTTGTCTCTTTACTAACCAGCCGCCGCCTGTCACGGTTGGTAGATCGGGTAGTTACGTCCGATAGGTCGATCAATTTTTAGTAGGGATTTATCTTTTCTCCCTGTATACGTGACGTATCAAAATAATTCAGTTATGGAGTAGATCTTGTTGTCTCTCTGTATAGATGACGACTCTATCTCTCCTGTATACAAAGACCATCGACTTGCTCTCCTGTATACGGGAGACCTCGGTAAGATTCACCAGATTATGAGCGACTAGAATTTAATTAGTTGATTATTTGAATATGGGTTCAGCACGTCTTGTTGTATTAAATAGACAGCCCAGCAATACGGAAGGAACTTATGAAGTAGAAAGAGTTCTACATCATGGTGCTTCGAGGAATATTGCTGTAGGAGAAGTCGATATACATTGTCAAACTAATAGATCTGAGTTGTTAGCTGAGATCTTTTTTTATATCCATGAGAGAGCTAAGTGCGTGGATGCCGTTGATCGTTATCTAGAACACGTTTTAGAGTATTGCAAAAAGGATTACATCCAAGCATGGGAGAAGCGAATGGGATTTCCAAAAACTATGGACGATGTTGAGAAAGAATATGAACGGATGAAAGACAGGGATCAAAAAAGAAGAGATGCAGCATGGAAAAAGAGATAATGACCTTCCGCGTTAAATCGCTGCTAAGGGGTTTATAGGATTAGATGACTATATCTATCTAAAAGTAGCTTAATGTCGGCTATAGGCGATTTTAATCCATAATCCTGTGGGGAATGGAATACGTTTGGAAGTAGTTGATTAATTCACTAATGAATTACTTCTCTTCCTTCTTTAACTGCTCTTCTAAAAGCTTTTGTTCTCTTTCTTGCTTAGGTGTCAAAGGTATCTCGCTATCGCCTAGATCTAATTCGAAGACTCCTCCTGCACCAAAGTGATTGTTGTTTGATTGTGATGGGGAGGGGAAGAGAAGAGTAGTGGTTAAAGCGAGTAGTAAAAAGTATTTCATTGGTTATCCAAAGCCTGTCATTTCAGTGAAGAGAGCTTTGTTTTCTGCTGATTCAGAGAAGCCAAGCAGAACTTCGTATCGAGTTTCTGCTCCACTATTCAATTGACCTAACCAGTAATTTAAGCCTCCTGTATCAGCATCACGTCCAAGAACGTTTTTATAGAGAGTATTGACATATGTTGAATCGGAAACGTTTTCTCCATATCGCTCTTTGAATTCTGCTGACGCCAAGAAAGAAGAGGCAACTGCTCTTTCATCATCTTTACCAGAACTGAAATTATTAATCCAATAACGTAATCCATCTGGATCAGGTAGACGTTTAAAAGATGCGTTATATAGTCGGAACATTTTCCCAGAGTCGGTATTTAAACCAGTGACTTGATCGAAAGTTGCTTTAATGTCGTTAATAAGATTTAAATTTTTATCATTGAATTTTAAAAGGTCTATTCCGCTGAGAGAGTCAATATTTTCAGAGGATTCACTTTTGATTCCATAATCTTCATTTCCTAGATTGTAAAACTTATAGTCATAGCTCTTATCTGAAAAAGATTGAACTTCTGATTTACCCCATATAACTTCTAGTGATTTAAGGTCGGCATTTCTGAACCAAATATCTTCATAGCTAGTATCGTCCACATAGCTACCATTCCACCCCATTAGTGTGTATTCATAAGGAAATGATGGTTCAGTCCTGATATAGGAAAAGTTTTCTGGATAATACGGATCAAGTACATCATCATCAATCAAATCAAATGGGTGCTCTAATCCAAGTAAGTGACCTAGTTCATGAACGAAAGTTGCTTTTTGCATCTTTCTGCTGAAATCAGTGTGATTAAGGACATCTAAATTAGTTTCTGTCGTATATAGTCCAGCTTGGTAACTTACAGACAGAAGATTTCCACTTTTTCCTCTTTCAGGGTCTGCTGAGAGAAAGTTATTATCGGCTAAAGGAGATATCACAATTGTATAGTCAGCTTCATCTTTTTTGCTAATGAGCTTTAAGTCAATATCAATAAATTCATTTATTTTTTCAAGAGAATCAATTACATATGACTTTTGCCAATTTTCGGGTTTTAATGAGTAGTATTTCTTTTCTTCAGAATCTCCAAGATTAATATCTATTAATTCATCTCCACCATTTGATAGATAAATTTTTATCTGCCTTTTGCTACCAGCGTATTCTTTTCTAATAGCAATTTCATCTCGTCCATCTGCGTATCCCATGATCAGATATTTCGGATCTATTGGCTTAAATGAAGTAGACTGTGAAAGATTAGTTAAATAATTTTTTGGTTGATTTTCGTTTGAGACTGTGTTGTTCACCAACACCTTTGAATGTTTTGTAAGTCCGATAACTGTTGCAATATCTGTTTCAAATCCTTCTGATTGTGAGCAAATAAAACACATTCTAAAGTCATCTTCAGACTGTATTATAGGAGAATTTAGACTCAACTGACTTTGATTTTATGATCATATTTTTATTTTTCTAATCCCACTAATAGACATGTGTAGTAAACAGTAAACTAACCTCAGTAATGATTCTTTTTACTTCA
The DNA here is from genome assembly GCF_059772385.1 of Prochlorococcus sp. MIT2302. NCBI lineage: Bacteria > Bacillati > Cyanobacteriota > Cyanophyceae > Synechococcales > Prochlorococcaceae > Prochlorococcus > Prochlorococcus sp. MIT2302. Next base: position 1,458,697 of record NZ_CM186285.1, read on the forward strand.
ACTGTTCTTATAAAAGATTTTGTTGCCCCTCTTGTTTCGGTGTTAAAGGTATCTCACTATTGCCTAGATCTAATTGAAAAACTCCTTCTGCACCAAAGTAATTGGTCTCCGATTGTGATGGGGTGGGGAGGAGAAGAGTAGTGGTTAAAGCGAGTAATAAAAAGTATTTCATTGGTTATACGAAACCAGTCATTTCAGTAAAGAGAGTTTTATTCTCATCTGATTCAGAAAAACCTAAGAGAACTTCATACCGTGTTTCATCGCCACTACTGAGTTGACCTAACCAATAGTTCAGTCCACTTGTATCAGGTAATCTTCCCAGAACATTTTGATAGAGATTGTTGAGATAAATAGTGTCAGAGACATTTTCTCCATAACGTTGCTTGAACTCTGCAGAAACTAAGAATGAAGATGCTACTGCTCGTTCATCATTTTCCCCAGAACTATATTTTTCAATCCAATACTTCAATCCATCAGCATCAGGAAGACGCTTAAAGGCAGCGTTATAGAGACGGAACATTTTTGCATCATCAGTTTCTAAACCAGTGACTTGATCAAACGTACCTTTTATATCAATAATGGCGCTAACGTTTCTAAAGGAACTTGTTGATGCTTCTCCAGTAAAGGTTAATAAGGGAAGTCCTGTGATGTCGTCATACCCAGAGTTGGTTTTAATTTGATAGACACCATTGCCTTTGTTGTAGAACTTGTAATCACTAAACTCACCGCTATAGGTTTTAACAATATCTACTTTGGATTCCTCTACGGTTTGATCGGTGAATTGAATGTATTCAATATTAGAGAGAGTATCTGTCCCATCATTAGCACCTGTTCTTTGATCGGCAATTTTTAAAGAATTGCTTTCTCTTGTAAAGGAATAATCAGAAAACTTTCCAGAATAAATAGAAGTGTCTGAACCAGATCCACCGTCGATGGTGTCATTCCCTTCTCCACCAGTAATCGTGTCATTTCCTGGTCTTGAATTTATAAAATCATTTCCTGCAAGGCTTTGAATATCATCATTTATTGCCGTGCCTACTAGTTCATCATTATTTGCAGTCACATCAAATTTTAAGGGGACAATAACTTCATATATCCCTAATAATTTTGAATTGAGATCGTATACATAACCTCCATCTAAATTGACATCTCTGCTCCAAGTTCCTGTACTTGTATTTGCATGGGCAGCTTTGTAAAAATGGACAATCAACTCATCCGTTTCAATTTGAAAAATACCATCTTGGTTTGAATCAAGATATACTTTCCCCCATTCAATATAGTTTCCGCCTTCGTAGTTAATATTAAATCCTGCTCTAGTTGCCCATCCATATATTTTGGTATCTAAGCTTGATTTCCAAGTGTTAAGCGTAATGACTCCATTCCCCCAAGCTTCTGTTTTGTCTTCCCATGTCCCTAATGACATGTTATTCGAAGTGATTATTGGTGTAGATGTATCACTCATTTGTTGATTCAATCCATCAAATCATTGAATTGCTCTTTGTTGATCTAGGAAACTAAAAATACTAATCTTCTAGATTATATATCTCGACTAGAACTTTTATTCTCACTTTCTTGCTGGATGGATACACCCATATCAAATGCTCTGATATCTCTCAACTGCTTCTCTACCCAATCAAGAGTGTTGTGACTTGATTTCTTTGAGGTAGTAGGTTGTTGTTTCTTCTTCTCTTTCATTTGTAGTTGTTAGGTAAGTATCAATAGGGATGATCCAGATCGTCATTCAGGGACGAAAGAGATCATCATGATTGAAGAGTTAATAGGTAGTAGGGAGAGATAAAAGAAAGTACTCACAGGATGTCCATTAAGGGGACATCAGTAGAGGTAATTGTTGTCTTAGTTGTCTTTCCTCCCCCCTTATACGGGACGGGTCAAAAATCTATCTTCCCCCTTATACATGAGGGATCGAAATATCTATCTTTCTCCTTTATAGAGTGGTGGTTAAAAAATCTGTTGGTATGACAGGGGGTGTTGAGCGCGCGCTTTCTGTCTTCTCCTTTATAGGGATGGGATCGCTCAAAACGTAGTTAGGGTAATGGATCTCATGAACAAGTAATTGATGAGAGTGAAGCGCTCAAACAGATCCGATCCATCTCAAATTTTCTTCTGCAGGACGAATGTTTCTACCTTTACCAAGGATCTCTGTCGACTCATCAGCTCTGTAATGGAAGTAATGCTCTTGGATATATTTCATGCTTGTGTCTGTGTTAGCAGCGATCACAGGGACAGGTACACCTGCTTTAAGACGCATGATGATATACATATGACGGAAGCCATAACAACTGCTATTCAAAATGCGAAGAAGATTTCCCGTAAGAAATTCTCTTACTTGTAAACCCAATTGGCTTCAATAATTTTTGAGAATGGATTGCAATCCTGTGCTTGCCACATTGCCTCTTGTTTATTGTTGGCAATGACGGTCTCTTCGTGTGTCTTTCCTTTTGAATTAACCATTGTGACTGCAAATCTCATAGCAGATAATGGATAAACATTTCATACCTACTTAGTACGAAGAACTAAGTATTGGCAAGTTCGCTTTTTACAAATTTAAAGAAAAAAAGCCATGAAGAAGGGGGCGAGATTTTGGTCGCCCCCTTTGAGTCAAGCACTCCCCTTGCTGAACTAGATTTCCATCCTTTATTTAACTTTGACCCACAGGAGGTGCTGTGACTCCTAATTCATTAATAACAAATCCAGATCAGGTGAACATGAGAAAAAACTCCTGTTTAACCAACAACCCAATAATCTTTGTGTTTTCTGAGAATGAGTTTGAGAAGATCGAGAATCATTGTTTTACCTCAATATTTCAACTGAAAGTAATAAGGAACAAGGTGTGGAAGTGTTCCAAGTGAGATTAAAAGGACAGAAAACCAAAGAAAGATCGATGAAAGAGTATTAGAACCATTAGTTCTGAAACTACGAGTTGCATGCATGATTAGACCTCCTGTGAGTTCAATGTTTTTTAGTAGTCCATTGAGCAGTTGCCAAACTGCAAACATTCATTCTCGTAATCGACCTCATCAAAATCAGTTTCATAATTCGAAACCAGATCGCACCAATCGTTCCCTTGCATAGGAACTCCACAAGATTTTGAGAATGTTTCCTTTACGTCTTCGATTGCATGTTTAAAAGGATTACCGCATGACATGGTTTGACCTCCTAATAGTGCTTGATTTATATCTACTCCTCTTAATTCAAAAAATCTATAGGACAAAAACCCTAAAGAATTACTCGTCTAGGCCGAGGAAATGATTCTGGCTTAGAGCAAAATCCATAAGTGAGACAATCCATTTCTTTTTCGTCTATGTTTATCCATAGAGTAGGAGAATCAACCATCTCAATCAAAATATTTTTGAGCATATGGTTGAAGGGATTTCCGCGGGTCATAGTAAAACCTCCTAAATATCCTTAATTCATGTCTACTTCAAATGAATGTGAAAATCTATGTGGAGACCACACAAGTAATTACTCATAAACTAACGGCTCATAATGCAACATCTTTAAAACTCAATTCATTTTTTTATTTTGATTGGAGTTCCTTTAAATAGAATTTGAAGGTTTAATAAAAAAAATTCCTAAATTAGGAACATGACAAAAGTAAATCCTGAAGAATATGAAGCGGCTTGGGAATCAGTCATGGACTGTGTCGATGGTATGAAAGAAGAGTTTAGTTGGTCAAAAGATGTAATTGCAAAGATGCTTAGAGAACTTGCAGAGAAAGTAGAAAGCGAAAAAGATGTCTGACAAGGAAATGAACTCGCAATTCACTTAACAAAAAGAAATTGTCGAGTTTCTTGAGAACGGCTAAATAAAAAAGAAGGAAAACAAAAACAATTGATTAGGTTTAAGACTTAATTTTGGCAGTAACTGCTTGCTCAAGATAAGGAGAAGAGTGCCTCCCCTGAAAAGCAGGTTCTCTTATAGATGTTCGATATTCGTAAACTATTTCTTTGAATATTCTCAGTTTGTTTTTAGCAGGATATTGTTTGCCACCCTTAAGATTGTCTAAGGATGATTTTGCTGTATGTAAGTCTCCTGAGTAGATGCAATTATTTCTAGAGCATGAGTGATAAATTTTTTTCCCAGAATCTCCTTTCAAAATGGTAATTGTTCCACCTTAAGAAGATATTAAAAGAGGATTTTTGGTAATCATTGATCTAACTCATTTTTAAGATGAACTTCAACACATTGTGTTATACATTGCATCCCTTCATTGTCTATTGAGCATGCAGTAATGCATTCAAAATAATCATCAATAGCATCTCTTTCGATGACAACATCTTGTTTGGAAAATGAATCTCTAATAGTCATAACTTGCACCTCTTAATGGTCAACGAAGCTAGCATTAAAGTTTCAAAAAATAATTATTTAATACTAAATGTAAAGTACCCATTTAATCATTTAACCTGTGAATGAGAATAAAAGCCTAAGTAATTATTCATGCTATCTTGTGAATAAAACTTATGAAAATTTATGGTGTGATAATTTAAATTAATGATAGTTGAACTTTGTCTTAGCAGTGAAATTGTTAAAACTTTTGTTCTTGATCATCATGTTCCCATAATTGAAATCGGAAATAAAATATTGCTGCTATCGATACGAAGATTGAAAGAAGTTCTGTCCTCCCCTCCCCCAAACTTATGCTCAATAAAAAGATTACTCAGGGATGACTTTTCAATGTATTTAGAATATATCTCGTGATGAATATTTCCATTCCATGCACAAGCAGCAAAAAAAAGTCTCTGCTTAGTAAATATGGTCAGCGGATGAGAGACGATCATGAGGGGGCAATTAGCCCCTTTTTTTATTGCTTTCTCTGTGTAATTGCTAAGAATTGATTTTGGCCTTAGTGCTGTAGCTATTACCTAGGTACTTAACCTTTCTTTGTTAATTAATCAACTAAAAGAATTTTGATGGTAATTTCAGTCACCCTAAAGGAGGTGCAAGTTATGTCCGTTAGAGATCCTTTCCCTACACGTTTCATTGTCGTAGGCAAGGAGGCAATAGCTCGAATTTACACCGCATGTTCAATAGGCAATGATGGCTTGCGATGCATTTTTCATACCGTTGAAACAAACCTACAAGGGAGGCGTTATGAAGATTTCCCAGAAGCTCGTTAAAAATCTAAAGAAAAACAAAGTGAGATTAAGAGCGAGTTTTCTTTTATACAAGGTATTACTCTTAGAATTTTTTGCCAGAAATGTCTGAGACCTAATCGCATAGGATAAAAGGTTGGCTCTGGTCACTAATACTCAAATTAAATTTTTACATAAATAAATGGTTATTATTCCCTATTAACTATTCATATAGATTTCCTGCTTCGACCATGGATTCTTCTATGAAGCAGACTCATAGGTATGTCTTCGAGCTTGTAAAGGCTGCAAGACAAATGCTTGTCCACATAGCTGAAGAGCTAGCACATATAAACAATTGAGATCCAAGCATCAAGTAAAGGCTTTAGAAAAAAGAATCAATAAAAAGTTTCTCTAGAGAATAAGCAGCGGAGTCTCGAATTGAAGTTGAACTGTAAACTCCTGGTCATTCGTTTCTGTTTCGTAAATTTTTAGCGCCCCATTGTTCAAGTTCCTTAATTATTTCTTGGAAGGTGTTCTTGCTCTCCATTTGATGCCATAAAAGATTGGCCTCTTTTGCTAAATCCAAATACTCATTTCTGCCAACAGCCTCTTCCATCTTTAATAATGTGGAAGCGTATCTATCGGTAAGTTTTAAAGTCATATTAAAAAAAATTTGTGGGTAAGAATCTAACAAAGTTGAGATGGAAACTGTATTAATGGTGACGATAGGAACCTTTTGTCTTCAAAAGCTAGTTATAAGAATCTCTTATGTCACTCATAAGCAAATAGATTATCTTTCTCAACCTAATTTCTTCATCATGCTTTAACCAGCCAATTCTTCATTAACTTCTGGTATTGCTTCAGGCTTTGTTAACACAGTTATGTTTTTTTATTGATCCTTTGATCTTTTAAACAAGCAGGCATTTGTCATAATCATTCCTTTGTAATAATAGGATCTTTTGTGTTCAGGATTTGATGCTTTGACTTGATTTGAAGAGAGCCATCTCTAGTGATTTGTGTCTGATTGTAATGGGGTGGGGAGGAGAAGTGCAGTTGCTATAGCTATGAAAAAGAAGCGGATCATCTAGTGACAATATTTAAGAACAAATATGAGCTAAAGATTGTTTGATAGTTGGATGACCAAGAGAATTGGCTTGATCAATATCAGCACATCCTTGTTCTTAATCGCCTGCATATAAATAAGCTAACCCTCTTTGAACATAGCCATCAGCCGTAGCCTTTATCTCTATAGATTTATTTGAATCTTGTAATGCAGATTCCAAGTTTTCTTCCTCTTCAGTTTGTTCAAACTTTTGAATTCTTAAATTCGCTCTTAAAGCCCAAGCTTTTTCATTTTTAGCATCTAGATTTAAAGATTAATCGATAGCACTAGTTGCTTTATCGAGATCTTTCATCATTGCGTGGACACGAGATAAAGAATAGAAGGTAGAAGGTCTTCTTCTATCTAAATTTATAGATTTATTTAAATCATTTAAGGCTGACTCAGAATCTCCAATTCCCATATATGCATCTGCTCTACGACCATAATAAACTGGTTGAAATTTATTGATTTTAATAGCATTAGTTATATCTAATATTGCTCCTTAATTATTATTAAGATCTACCTTTATATTCCCTCTATAAAAATAAGCAGCATGGCTTCTCGGATTTATATCTATAGCTTTTTGATAATCAACCATTGCTCCTTTAATGTCTCCTGATTGATATTTAGACCATGCACTGTTTATAAATTTATCAACACTTTTTGCGTAAGTTGGACTTGCAATTAAGGCTCCTGCAGCTCCAATGGCAGCTGTAGCTCCAAGAACTTGAATAACTCCCAAGGGGTATAGAGCGAAAAAGATGCCTATCAGGCGTCCTGATTTCATTGAATTGTATGAGCTTTATTAATAACTAGAGAGCTAGTTCTAGCTCTCAGATCCTTCAGTTCTCATTGCGATATATGACATGATTCCAGCTTGAGACACAGCTGTTTCGTCGTTAAAAGTTGCAATTGCTATCTACCCCTGATATGACTAACTTTAAATGTTAAGCAAGTTGAGCCTTATCTCAACGAGACGCTAGGAATTTAATGATTGAGAGAGATGTGATTGTGATAATTCCATAGGTCCAAATCGAACTGCTATTTCGGGATGCTCTTGCCATCCAATCTGGAAGACCATTGTTCTCAATGATGAAGAGATAGAGGAATCCCAAGATTGCTATTGGGATGAACACTGCAAGGAATAGATTCATTCGCAATGCTCCCTTAAGAATTTTGTAGCATCATCATCTCCAAGATCAGCTGCCTTTCTCCAGTCTTCGCACGCACCTTTCATATCTTTAATTTCTTTTTTTACATTGGCACGATTAAAAAATGCATCTGAATCTTTTGGGTTGATTTTTATAACTTGTGAATAGTCTTGAATTGCACCATCAAAATCGCCATTTTTAAACTTGGCAATACCTCTATTGAAATATCCATCGGCATATAAAGGATCAAAATCTAATGCCTTATTTTGATCAGAGATTGCGCCATCAAAATCACCTAAATTACGTTTTGCATTTCCACGCATTGAGTAGACAAGACAAATCTCAGTAGGTGAAAGTTCTAATGCTTTGTTGTAATCGATTATTGCCTCTTCATAATCTGCAAGTTCAAATTTATCTTGTGCTCTATTGAAAAAATATTCATAGTTTCTTGCTTTTAAATTTATATCATTCTTGTCTTTTAAAGAAATCATTAATCCTACACCGACAACTACAGCAGTTGATCCAATAACAAGGTCTTTATTTACTTTCAGCAAAGATAAACCAGTAGCAGTGGCAGCACCAGCTCCTAAAGCAATCGCAGTATTTATGAGTTTCATTGTTATTGCTTGTTCCACTCACACTGACTTGAATACCTTTCATAGATACTCGCCAAGCCTTTTTCAACTAAGTCTTCTTGAATATTCATAGGACCTTTCGATAATTCAGCGATTGTTCTTCCATATCGATCTTCAGTAATCCGCCTGATTGTGACTGTTGATCCAGCAACAAGATCATTTAGATAATCTCTTGCTGCTTTTGCAGGTATGGGGTCAGATTTCTTCCCTCTTAATTCAGGTGTATCAATACAAGCAAGGCGGATCTTTTCTCCTTCTGTACTTGTGCAAGTATCCCCGTCGTAGCAGTTTTGTATGGTGACTGTTGGCAGATCAGAAGCGCTTGGATAAGTAGTTAGTATCTGGAAGAGCGCAATCATCGCTATTATAAAGACAATAAATAGTGCTGAAAAAAATCCAATAAGGAGATTCCTAATAAATCGCTGTTCCGAGTTCAGCTTGTTTGTTGGCATTTTTATTTAGTCTTTTTCTCTTTCTTGGGGATCGTATTTTCTTCAAGGTTCTCTGCAAAATCCAATAGCTCCAATGGCCAATGAGATTGCTTTTTTTCTAATCGCTGATTAGTAGACATATATGTAATTGCTTTCTTTTGAGCTTTGTTGATTTTTTCGTATTCTTCATCCAGTTGTTTATTAAATTCTTTATGGCATTTATCTAAAGCATTTCTCATATCCTTCTCCCAGAAAGAAATGCATTGATGTATGTCATCTTTCTCTTTCTTGCTTGATGCTTTTTCTAAATCCTTTTTAAAATCTCTAGCGAGCTCATCGCAGTGAATAAAGATGTCTTCATCTATTTCCTCTTCAATATCAGCCCAAAAAGAGGGGAGTGGATCAATAGGAATATACAAATAATCGCTTTTTAAATTTTCATCAAATTTAATTTCTGCATCGTCTAAATCTAATTTTAAATCTTCAACATATTCAATCATGCATGTAAATTTATAATTGTCGTGGCTTGCGACATTACCAAAAATTGATTTATCACTTTCATCAGAGAGAGAAATATAATATTCCCAAGTTTTCACTTGGCTCTTCATGGCTGGTAAAAGGAATCGTAATAAATAATATTGGTCTACTTTGATGAAACAGCATTTACTTGGCCAGTCCAAATCATATGTTTTTCCGAATAGCTTTTCTTTTAAATCTCTTAAATAGAGCTCAATAACATCTTCTGAGAGAATATTGATTCCCAAATAGTTCTGAATAATTCTTAGTCTATTTAATTCTATTTGATTTGAATCTAATAGGTTATATAAATAAGTTCTACCAACACCTAATTCCTTTGCAATTTCTGAGATGGAAATACCTTTTTCTTTTGAATAATAATTGATTGCAGAATTCAGAAGCAAACGATCATAGTCATCGAGTAGTGCAACAGCAGCATCGCCATCTGCTTGAGATTGAATTCTGGCCAATTGTCCAGTCACCTCAGACACTGAAATTGATGATACATCTTTTTGAGGAATTAAACCCATTGTTAAATAATTTTAAAGTTGTCAGGTCTGACCATACAATGCTATATATTATTTGTCTAGTCAGACCAGACAATTATGAATTCTGATCAATTGTTTTCCGCTCCCCTCTCTACTGGCGACGTGATTTATCACGAAGTAGAAGAAATGGGACCTGGAAAAAGAAGACCATGCTTAGTAATTGCAGGATCTAAGAGCCACGTATTTTTAATTCCTTTGTCTTCAGCAAATTTGAATCCATCAATTAATCCAGTGATTCGGTTCAAAGGAGGAATCAGCTTTGCAGTTTTAGATCATGTCTTCACGATGGATATTCCTGAGTGTGTAGCTGCTTATTCTCGTGTCTCTGAAGGTGCAATTGCTGCATGCCTTAAGTCACTAACTGCTGTTGTTATTTCTGGGTGCTGGCAATGAAAAGTAAGAACAGCATTAAACGCTTCATTCGAATTACCGATGACACAGGTAGATCGAGATATGTAAGAACTGAAGCTGAGAAAGCTAGAAGGAAAGAAGAGACACTTACTCAAAAGTTATATCAGGGGAAAATATGCGCTTGCTGCAAAGAGTCTTATATCCCTTTTTTCCAATCTGGAACTCAGAGATGGGAATCAAGTAGGTATTGCTCCAAGACTTGTAAAAACAAATTCAAGAATTCTCTTCCTGCGTATAAGCAAAGAAAAAATGCAGCGAGGAGAGGTAATACTGAACTTCATCGTAAAGAATATCTTCGTAAGAAAGAACGTATGGGAGGTACTCCTTGGCAAGTAGGGGATGAAAAATTTAGAGAAAATGCAAGAAGAAGAAATAGGGAAAGGTATAAAAGGCTTTATGGGAGAGAGAATGAATACACATTGGAGAGGCGCGCTAACTCGCAGCATCATGGTGTTCGCAGAAGAAAGGAAATTAATGGTTCTCCATTAACTTCTAAAGAGGGTTTTGACTGTAAGAAAGTACGAATAAAAGCAAAGAGACTCTCGAAAGATTTAGGTATTGAATTACATGTCGATCACCTACTTCCTTTAAGTCGTGGAGGTAAAGAGCATCCTGATAATTTATTAATTATGAGATCAGAGGCGAATTTATTTTGGGGTGCACGAATAAAAAAATGTCCTTGGCCAAGAAAAAAGAATTGGGTTGAGCCTCAGTGGGAACCTAAAGCTTAGTGATTGTGAATCTAGCTTGAACCAATCCATCTCAAACTTTCTTCTGCTGGCTTGATTTTCCTGCCTTTACCAAGGATCTCCGTAGACTCATCAGCTTTATAATGGAAGTAATGCTCTTGGATATATTCCGCTCGTATCTGTATTGGCTGCAACTGTTGGAAGAGGAACGCCAGCTGATAAACGCATGGTGATATACGTATGACGGAAGCTATACCAAGTCAATATGAGGGGTATGAGGGGTAAATAGAGTCCTGGCTTATACGTTAATAGTGAAGAGAAATTTATTTTATTTTTTATTTTTCCCTCAGATCTTCACTTCATCTAATTCTGGAAAAAGCATGTTGATATAAGCCATTATTATCACAACCAAAGGAGGCATATTTGTTTTATCTTCTTTTGTGAGTCGCTTAATCTCTGACAGGAAGCCCTTAGCTTCTTGTTCGTTAATTTTGTATTCTGGGTTCTTTTCTACTTCTTCAACGAGGGCTTGGATTTGATTAGCTGAATCCATTAACTAATGCATTGTTCTATGCCAATAAAACGAATGAGTTATAAGACAGCAAGCATAGATTAAAAAAACTTATCATTTTTTATGTTTCGTTGCTATGGCTTCAAAAATTCGAGTAGTTATTAGACAACTGTTTCGATTAGTAGCTAAAAAAGAAGTCCACTATGTTTTTATCTCTTGTCTATATCAATTACCTCTCCTTGTCCTGAGAGTACCGTTGAGGAGCTAGGAATTAAAACCTGGCCAATCTGGACTTGTGAAACAAGCTCTTTTGATTGGACTTATGACGACAAAGAGACTTGTTTATTGCTTGAGGGTGAAGTCACAGTTACTCCTGATGGAGGAGAACCTGTGAAATTTGGTGCAGGGGACTTAGTCGTTTTCCCAGCTGGGATGGACTGTAGATGGGATGTTCATAAGGCGGTCCGCAAGCATTATCGTTTTGGTGATTGATTTATCTGTTGAGAAGTTAGATGAATAATCTCCCTTTTTATGTCTTAAGCCGAGTAATTCTTTTCTGTATCGTTGGCGTGGTCATAAGGCAGATGTTGGTTGTCTCTGGGATTCTTTGAACTTTTTAAATATTGATTCCATACTGTCCAGCAATACCCTCAAGATCATCCATAGAAAGATCATAGAAATAACTGCGAATACATTGAAAGGCGTGAAAGCTTTCTAGCTTTCCTTTCCCTATGTAGATTTCCCTAGCAATCTTTAGAGCAAGCTGTTCTTTTGTCATTTAATCAAGCAGCCTCGGGACACCATCCAATCTTTCTCTCGAGTCGCTGCATCCAACACTGACATTTTGAAGTTAGATGATCTCCATGAGGTATAAGACGTTGGTGTAGATGATAAGTAAGGATCGTTCTGCAATGCCTGTCGCAGCAATAATTGAAATGCTGACATGTCATGCAAACGCTAGCTGAACGTGTGTGTTTAAGATTGTCTTCTTCGAGATAGTCCCAATCCTCTGCTGGGTTGTAACGCTTCTGGGAGAGAACTTTTTGGGTGCGATACGAGGACATTGCCTTAATCCAATAGGTTCTGCTACCACTGAATTCCAATCTGATGCACGAAAAACGGCATAGGGTGAGGACGATGGAGTCATGTGTTTGTAGCAGTACATCTGTACTAGCAATGGTAAGGAGGTGTTGTCAAGTTTTAATTAATTGTTTTTCAATGGATTCAGCCATTAAACATAAGATCTTTTTTGGCGAGGATTTGTTGCTTTGACTTGATTTGAAGAGACCCATCTCAGATGCTCTCATATACGCCCATGAATTTGCTCTCGCAAACTCACTACGGGTTTCGAATTTTTTAGCTAACTGTTTAAGAGTGTCTAAGGTATGACGAAAACCATTTCTCTCTGGCATATGAGCACAGGCTTCGTCAAGGAAACCTCCATCTCTTGCTCTCTTATATGCTCCATTGGCTTTGTTGGCATACACACTTTTAGATGGATATTTTTTGGCTTCTTCAAATATTTTTTCTTTTGTCCCAATCGTTGTTTTGTCACTAACTAGCTTCGGAAAAATTTCTTTTTTCCATTTCTCCAAGCAAGTTGGACACCCTCAATTCTCTTCGTTTGCAGTGAAATGGTTTTGTATGAGTACTTCAAAGGGTGTTTGGTCTACAGCGCAGATCAGTTTTATCTTCGTTCGTTTGTTTATATAAATCAGCTGTTAATAATCAAAGCGATTTTTACAATATCTACTCCCCGATCGCGCTATGATAATTTTTTTTTTAAGTGACCTGCTATTCATTTACTTAGGAAAGCTATCTTTGTTTCTTCTTCAACCGCTCATCTAAAAGCTTTTGTTCTCTTTTTTGCTTAGGTGTCAAAGGTATCTCGCTATCGCCCAGATCTAATTCAAAGACTCCTCCTGCACCAAAGTGATTGGCTAGGGAGGAGGAATGTTGTGGTTAGAGCTAGTAGTAAAAGTTTTTTCATTGGTTAAGCAAACCCAGTCATTTCAGTGAAGAGAGCTTTGTTTTCAGCTGATTCAGCAAACCCTAATAGAACTTCATATCTAGTTTCTGCTCCGCTATTTAACTGTCCTAACCAATAGTTTAAGCCTCCTGTATCAGCATCTCTCCCTAGGACATTTTTATAGAGAGTATTCACATAGGTGGAATCAGAAACGTTATCTCCATATCGCTCAGCAAATTCAGCTGAACCTAGAAATGATGATGCAACGACTCTAATGGAGTTTGCTCCAGAACTGAACTGATTAATCCAATACTTCAATCCATCAGCATCAGGTAATCGCTTAAACGATGCGTTATATAAACGGAACATACGTCCTGAGTCTGTATTTAAACCCGTAACTTGATCAAATGTTCCTTTGATATCAACGATGGCACTAACGTCTCTAAAGGAACTTGTTGTTGCTTCCCCTGTAAAGGTCAATAGTGGAAGACCTGTGATGTCGTCATAACCAGAGTCTGTTTTTATTTGATAGACACCATTACCTTTGTTGTAGAACTTGTAGTCACTAAAGTAACCGCTATAGGTTTTAACAATATCTACTTTTGATTCTTCTACGGTTTGATCTGAGAACTGAATGTATTCAATATTTGAAAGAGTATCAGTTCCATCATTACTACTTGCTCTTTGATCATCTAGGTCTACGGAGGTTGAGGTGCGTGTGAAAGAATAATTAGAAAATTTTCCGGTGAAAATAACGGTATCGGTCCCTGCTCCTCCATCAAATAGTTCATTGTTTGAACTACTAGTGAGTGAGTCATTACCTGCAGTTGACGATTTTATATTGCTACCCATTAAAGGATGATTTTGACATTGGTAGAAAATTACTACTGGTGTCTCACTGTCTAAAGTGATTTCTGTATATGCACCCGTTGAACCAGCAATACCAACTTCAGAAATGTTTTTTTGGTAAGAATTTATTCTGTTTGCATCAGTAAAAAATAAGATTCGATGATTAGTGTTACTGCTGTCCGATTGATCGAATCTATAAACAATATTCTGTCTAAGAATTAATGAAGGGGATTCTTTTCCATCAATAAAATATCCCTTGGATGATCCTTGACCAAAATATGGGTGAGATGAACTTTTAGCTTGTACAGTTACAATTTTAGTTTGGATGTTAGAGTTGTTGCTTTGAGCTTGCGTTTCCGTGGATGTAGATGAGGAAGTTGAATGTGAATATCCATAGTAGTGAGTCATATTTTTAGTTCTACTTGAAAGCTCATATAGTTGTTGGTTTTAAATCTTAGAAAATTAAATTTACAAGCGTGAACCTTTTCGATCCTTATCGAATCCGAACTTTCCTCTAATGTATTGATTTTTTGCTTTGATTATTGAGCTAGCCATCGATTGATGACGTTTGATGGAGTTCCAAGTATTTTTAATTTTCTCTTTGTGAGTGGGAATGGAAATTCTTTTTTTCTCATAGATAAGATTTTATTCTTTCCTTCAACATCCTTATAAATTAAATTCCAACTTGCACAACACTTGCCTGATTGAGGGGGTGATTGCCAAAAACTAATGACATCTTTTTTATTGATCACCTGTTTGTTCATAACATTCAAATAAGTTGGGTGAAAATCAACCCAACATTGTTCTTTTGCTTGTTGATCGTCCAATTCGTCATTAGTTCTTTGTATATTTCTTTCATTGTTGACGGGACATTCAAAAGTGATTCTCTCAACATCTTTGAAGCCTCCTTCAAAGTCGCTAATCCTTTTTATAGGCTTAGCTTTAGCGATGATGGGCTGAAAGAACCAAAAACATATAATAATTAAGTGGAGTTTTTTCATGAAAAAAAGGACTGACTCAAGTCAGCCCATAAGATTTTGAATAGTTAATCGATATTAGTTATTTGGATTTTTCCATAGCAACTAATAATCCTCCAATAAAAGATAGGTTTCGTGCGACTGCTGCAAGTTGAAATGGTATCAAATGAAAAATTATTGTGGCTGGCACCAAGAAAACTAAAAGTAGTGAACAAGCGAGTTTGATCCGTTCGGTGAAGATGAAAAGGACAGTACCACCAAGAAGTAAAGCTATTGCACCTACCATCATTATCATTGACACTGGCTCGGGAAAACCTCTGTTTGTTATGTATTCAGCTTGAGCAGCAAAGTTTGTTATTTTACCCGGTATTGCATTTATAAAAACTGCACTTAGCAACAATCGCCCAAGAAAGTTCAAAGAATAAAATCTTGTTAAATCCATAATCGTTTAGTAGCTGATACCACATAAATAACTTAAGAAACAATTTTTTACCACTACACAAAATTAGCAGACGGTTACTAGATAATCTAGAAAGTATAATTCAGAAATTTGGATTCCTAGGAATGTCTAATATGGCACTTACATAGTTGACGATTGTGAACCTAATTGGATCCAATCAATCTAAGACTTTAATCTGCTGGCTTGATCTTTCTACCTTTAGCAAGGATCTCAGTGGACTCATCTGTTCTGTAATTTTAAAGCCTGAGGGTTAATTGATTATGTCCCTTGGGATTGTTTTGGTTCTTTTTTAACTCTGACTTTCTCCTTTTTCTTGAGCCATGTTTTTCGAGGATATTTTTAGCGATGTCAAAGAAGTCTGGTTTATTTCGTATCTCTTTTAGCTTTGCTCGTGCTGTCTTTGTACTTATAATTGGATCTATAATAGGTAATGGATAATTTTTTCCAAGAACGAATGATGAATCATTTTGACGAAATAGATCAATTTCCCATGGTTCATGGATGAATTTGCTTGGAAGGTATTGTAATTCTTTTACCCAAGTTCGAATAAATATTCCCTCTGGGTCATGATCATATCCTTGTTTAATTGGGTTATAAATTCTAATCGTATTAATAGATGTCGTACCCGATTGCATTTGGCATTGTGTCCAGTGAATTCCTGGCTCGTAGTCAATAAATTTGCGTGCTAGGCATAAGCCACTCTCTTGCCATGGAAGCCATAGTTGGTAGCTAGCAAATGACATAAGCATTGCTCTCATTCGGAAATTAATCCACCCATGACTATTCAGAGATCTCATGCATGCATCTATAAAAGGTATTCCGGTTAGACCTTGATTCCATGCTTTTAAAAAAATTTGATTTGACTTCCTGATACCACTCATGTGTGGATGGTACTCACGATTTTCTAATTCAGGTTCTGATTCAAGCTTTTGAATAAAATGGCAATGCCAATGTAATCTTGAGTCAATTGCTCTGGACCCTCTTTTCTTAGTTTTTCTAATTGCCTGGACTACCTCTCTAATTGATAGACAACCCCAAGTTAAGTAAGGCGATAACCGAGAACATCCATCAAATGCTTTTAAAGGACTTGATAGAGAATATTGATAATTATCTATTTTGTATTTCAGGAACTCATCCAGTTTATGAAGACCTTGCTTTCTTCCTCCTTGAATTCGATGACTACATTTATCTAAATTTAACTTTAGACTTTTAGATGAGGGTAAATTATGACTTGGAATATCAATAAAGTAATTTACTCTTCTGGGATCATTGATGAGTTCCTGGGACATATGTTGTTCCCATTTCTGAGACCAACTTTTGCGTGTTTTAAGACCTCTAAAAACACCAAATTGTCTGTATTCATACCAAAATATGTTTTCGTTTTTTATATAACGCCTTAGATCTTGATCACGTTTAAATGTCCATTCATTGCCGGTTTCTTCATGACTATAAATACCTTTAACATGAAACCTTTTCATAAACTCTTTAATTACATCTTGAATATTCCCAACTCTTACAATTAATTTCAAACCAATATCACTTAATGAGTTGTTTAAATCAATTAAACATTCTCGTACAAATTCCCATTGTCTTGAAGAATGATCAGGAAGTTTCCAGAGATCTGGCTCAACAACAAAAATTGGTATTACATTTTCAGTTTTTAGCGCTTCATGAAGTGCTTCATTGTCGTATGTTCTTAAGTCTTTTTTGAACCAAACTAGATTTATCGTCTCCACTCTCTAAAGTTAAACAAGATTGTGAACTAAAATTTTACACATATTTTTTTCTAAAAGTTGATTTAGTCGTGAATCATTAGGAACAAAAAAGCTTTCGTTTGAGGGTTCTTTTCATATTGATTTAACAAGTAATAACCACGGTACTTTCTTGGCTTGAATACGATTTATTGATGGATATTAGTCAGCGACACATCATTGCATGGGCTACTCAGAGAGTGAATTACCTCGATGAGTCGCAGAGGTATGAAGATAGTTATGCAGTTAGCCAAGAATTTTGTGAGTGGACTACATCACTCAATGTCTACCCTGAGGGGCTTCAAGCTGCAACGCTTAAAGTACCAACCTTTAATAAGGAAAACCGTACTGGTTAACCAACTCGATAGTTCAGTTACCTAGCCAAAATATTTTATAAGTTGCGTAGGTTAGTTAATCACCTGCATGTGCTTAAAAAGGTTTTGCAAAGCGCCTTTTTGACACCCAACCAGAGGTTAGGAAAATTGTTCTGCATAGAAGCTTCCCTCTCTCGCTAAGAAGTTAATCAGATTTATTCTAATGAGCCACCACAATGCTTCTTTGAACTTTTCGCACGCACCTAATAAACACAATGTTGCACTTAGCGAAAAGTCTCTGCATGAAATACAAATGCAGCTCATGAACAAACAAGAACTAAGGCTTAGATATATACAGCTAATGAATGATGCACAAAAGACACTAGGTAGAGATGAGGCTATTGACTTGATCAAAGAATCTGAGGTGATCTGGAAAAAACTGAGTGCGTAAATAGTTTTTTTTAACTCTTGTTTTCCCAATAACTCTTTGCAGAGTCAATCATTTTGACAATTTCGCTATCAGGACAACCAGTTTGCTCTTGAAACAATTTGCATTGAGAATTGATATCTCTCCAGATTTCTCTGATCTCGATAAATTGTTCATCAGTAAATTTGAAGTGACTCATGTTCCTTTCTATAGATACGAGGAATGCCAAAATCAGCAACGCCTATTTTATAAGTTACTTTTATTGGAACTCGTTTATTTATAAATAGTTTCTATTCCTATTAGCTTTAAGTAGTTAACCGAACATTGAAAACCTCACAGTTGCGAATCAGTTGATAGATCATTAATGAGATTCTAAATATGACTATGAAAAGATTCATTCCTTACCTTCTTTTTTCGGCAACTACTCTACACACAGTTCTTGGTGTTTCACCGGTGATGGCAATGGGTTGTGGTTCACACTCAGACAAAGCTGAAGCCGTCTGTGAAGCAGGAGATACCGATTGTGAAGAGAAAATTTCTGCTTCATCAATCAACTAAAGTAGTTTGGAGCAGGTGACTTTGTTATCTTCCCATCAGTAATAGACTGTCGATGGGATGTTCATATAGCAGTTCGCAAGCATTATCGTTTTGGTGATTAAAAAGTGATCGATATCAAAAAGTATCGGTTTATACACATATGCTGAAAATGTTCGTAGTGAACTTTTCTTGCATCAAATAAGTAGCAATTATGTATCACAGTGTACGTTTTTTTATTTTGCTGCGAACTCGTATTGGAAGGTTAGGAATTGCACTAGTTGCTGTTCCTGCTGTTCAGCTTATAAGTGCTGCATTTTTTCCTGCACATGCAACTGAATCTAATTTCTCAGCTGCAGACAATACTTTGATTTTGACATCATCGGCGTTGGTTCTGTTGATGACACCAGGCTTGGCTTTTTTTTATGGAGGCTTTACTCAAGCTAAAAATGTGCTCAACACAATGGCAATGAGCTTTGTCATGATGGGCATAGCTACTCTTGTGTGGACAACAGTAGGTTTTAGCCTGGCTTTCTCGTATGGAGGAGCCTCTAATGCTTTTATAGGTAATCCATTAACGTATGCATTTTTTGAAAATCTTCCAAGCAATTGGGAGGGTCTTCAAATACCTGGACTGAGTTTTGCACTTTTCCAAGGTATGTTCGCAATAATTACTCCGGCTTTGATTTCAGGAGCATTAGTGGAAAGAATTAGTTTTCGTTTTTGGTGTTTATTTACACCAATATGGATTTTATTTGTTTACGCACCACTTGCTCACATGGTTTGGGGTGGTGGGTTACTTGGCAAAGATTTGGATTTTGCTGGAGGAACGGTTGTTCACATCAGCTCAGGAGTATCGGCTTTAGTACTAGCAGGATTAGTAGGTTCGCGTAGTAATTGGCCTGGAGGTATCAAGCCTCCCCACGACATTACTCAGATTCTCATAGGGACAGGTTTATTGTGGTTTGGCTGGTTTGGGTTTAATGGAGGAAGTCAACTGACTGTTGGCGGTGCAGAACTTCCATTTACTACTACTCATGTTTCAGCAGCAGCTGGATTGGTAGCTTGGGCGTTGATTGAAACATTAAGAGATGGGAAAGCAACTGCGGTAGGAATGGCTACTGGAGCTGTTGCGGGCTTGGTAGGTATAACGCCAGCAGCTGGCTTCGTAAGTCCAGCTAGTGGAATGTTGATTGGTGCTATTACATCTTCTCTATGCTACATCTCAGTTGAGGTTAAAGTTAAATTATCTTTTGACGACTCATTAGATACCTTCGCTGTCCACGGTGTAGGTGGAACTGTGGGGGCTATCCTTACAGGTTTTTTTGCTAAAGCAGATTTAATTTCATCTCATCCTGCTGGATTAGTTCTTGCAGAGCAAGGTCGTATTGGGTTGGTTTTAGGACAATTTCAAGCAGTTTTAATTGCATATGGAATTGCCGCATTTGGAACTTTTTTAATCGCTTTATTATTGAAATCATTAGGCTTTAATTACAGAGTTGATAAAACTGAAGAAGATGCTGGCTTAGATATTTCTGAGCATGGTGAAGAGGCTTATGTGGAGAGAACTGGTTCTCCTAACGTTATATAGATTGCAAAATCCAGGATCTTCTCTTTCCATGATTTGACTAAAATCTTGTTTCTGTTGAGCTTCAAAAACCGCCTTGTTCATAACGGGGCGGTTTTTTGTTGCCTAACCATAATTAACCCTGAATATCTCAAAAGGTAGCCCAGTCTTAACCTCAACTGCTTTGTTTGACTATACTCTCCATTTTTCAGATCTCTTGAAGTTGAAAATTAAATGAAAAACTTCCCTTTGTATCTTTTTAGTCGATTACTACTCTTTTGTGCTTTAGGTGTGGTGATAAGGCAGATGCTAATTGTTTCTGGGATTCTCTAAACCTTTTCAAGCAGCCATATCACTATTTAATCCTCTATCTCTACTACCTTTAAACCATTGAAATTGAGGAGTGTTTTTTTCTGGATATAAATGTCCAACTTTCGAATATTTCTCATGAGAAGTTGACTCATCGTCAGCAATACCTTTGTATTCTTCTAGTGAAAAAACTATATCTGAACCATCATTCGATTTTTTAGTTGTACTAATGGACATGATTCTTAGGCAATTAGTATTAATAATTAGAAAAGTATCGAAAGAAGTTGTTAATTCCTATCCTTCAGAGATAAATGTATTGATGCCTAAATATTGATTCCATACTGTCCAGCAATACCCTCAAGATCATCCATAGAAAGATCATAGAAATAACTGCGAATACATTGAAAGGCGTGAAAGCTTTCTAGCTTTCCTTTCCCTATGTAGATTTCCCTAGCAATCTTTAGAGCAAGCTGTTCTTTTGTCATTTAATCAAGCAGCCTCGGGACACCATCCAATCTTTCTCTCGAGTCGCTGCATCCAACACTGACATTTTGAAGTTAGATGATCTCCATGAGGTATAAGACGTTGGTGTAGATGATAAGTAAGGATCGTTCTGCAATGCCTGTCGCAGCAATAATTGAAATGCTGACATGTCATGCAAACGCTAGCTGAACGTGTGTGTTTAAGATTGTCTTCTTCGAGATAGTCCCAATCCTCTGCTGGGTTGTAACGCTTCTGGGAGAGAACTTTTTGGGTGCGATACGAGGACATTGCCTTAATCCAATAGGTTCTGCTACCACTGAATTCCAATCTGATGCACGAAAAACGGCATAGGGTGAGGACGATGGAGTCATGTGTTTGTAGCAGTACATCTGTACTAGCAATGGTAAGGAGGTGTTGTCAAGTATTAATTAACTGTTGTTGGAATATCTATTTGGTTAATTGTCCTTTCGGTAGACTCAGCAATTAATTATATGATTTCTTTGTTCAGTAATTGATGCTTTGAATTGATCAAAGAGACATCTTTCTAATTATCTTCGTGTCAATCTTCATATTGTTCTTATTGCTTAATTCTTTTGCGGTTTGATGATTGTGCATTGCATAGTTCTTATCTAATTTATCCAGTGATTGACTTTGGGATAGTCCTTTTTCCCTTTAGATACACTTTTGTGATGTCATAGGATATCTTCTGTTAACTAACTCAACTATTCCAGTATAGAAAACTTTATCTTAATATATATCTCAGGAAAGGAGGCGTTTACCAACAACAGTTGTTTTTTTAAATTAAAAAGAGTCAAGAAATATTGATTTAAATATTCAAGTGCCTTAACCAAATTATTTTCTTCTAGTTAAATAGCGCCAGCTACTAATATGTTCTAATTTTATAAATTAATTAATATCAAATATTATTTGATTATTCGATATTTTAGATTTATTGTATATTTATAACTCTCGATTTTGAGTTATGACTTGAGTGTAATTGATTGTTCATTATTTGAAGAAATATACTAATCTATTTAAGTAATTTAAAGTTATATCTGAATTTATTATCAAAATAGAATTATTATCTTGAAAAACAAAAAATATCTATTACATTATGATTGTCAAGTCTGCTTGAAATGCAAAAGCATTATTTAAAAACAATAATAAATTTAATTTTTCATATTAAATTTATTATATTTATATTTATTCAATTTTTCCCAATACAAGAGTTAAACTCAGAAGAATGGGAAGAAAAGAGACAACATAGCAAATTTTTAGAAAATTTAAAAATAACAGATTCCCCTCAATGGCAAAAACTAGAAACAAATGAAGGAAAATATCAACAAAGGATAATTTGGGATAAGATTGACACGAAAAATGACTTTAAAAGTGGAGACTACAATTCTAATAAAGATAGTAACAAGCTATTAGAGAATAGTGAATATTCCAAAGATATAACTTTAGAAAATAAATTTAGATCTGCATCACGTAATTTAATTTATAAAGGAAATTTGTATCCGGAAATGAGTTTCTGGATACCTTCATCCTTTAAACATTCAAAAACATTTACCTATACAGTAACTGGACAGTTGCTGGGCAATCCAACTAATAGAGATGCAAAGGATGATTGTACTTGGGACGAATTTTGGAAGTCTTGTGCTGACGGTCAATTTTTCTTTGAAGCTACACCTATTAACACAAAATATTTCTCATTAGGTCTTAACTACTCTCAGCAGGAGAGCTTTTTAGGAAATCGTTCAGATGGGACTTGGAGTAATGCTGGTCAAGCTATTGGATTCCAACTAAAAACGAATTTAACTTCTTCACAGGGATTTTCAATAATTGGAAATAATCTCTACAATCCTTACGGGAAAGGTGGGCCTAACAATAAGCATCCTGAGGTAGGAGAAACTGTAGAGGCTGATCTAGGTAGATCGTATTTATTTTTATATTCTAAAGCTTGGGATCTAGGCAAATATTTAAATAGTGAATCTTCTTCTTTACTGAATCTAAATGCAGGATTTGGTAATGGAAGATATAAATCAGCGGAGGAAATTGAAACAAATTGGATAAATTTAGGTAAGTATGAACCAATATTTTCTTTTGGAATAGCTTTAAATAAAAAAGTCTCTTTTTTTACTGAATATGCTGGACAATATGCTGGGGTAGGCATTAGCTTGAGTCCTTTCAAATCTCCACTAACTGCAACGTTCATGCTTAGGGATTTTCAAGGATCTAATCAAGGTATAATTAATTGCCAAGATGGCAATGTCGAAAACTGTCGTGCAACAATTGATACTCGTTTGGTTTTTCACTTTTAACTGATTTGAATAAATTTCAATAAGCCTAATACTTTGGTCAAGTACTATCCCTTATTAAAAAGGTAAAATATCTCTTAATTGCATAACTATTCAATCAAGGATTTTTTTAGATACTCTTCTTGATTTTTGCTCATTAGTTTTTGCATCTCGACTTGTAAATGAATAGATTTTATAACACAGTTTAAACTTGTCTAAATAATTCAAAGAATAAAAACTGTACATACAAGATATTGAAGGATTAAGATATGATTCTAAGATCGTTTGAATGATCCGAGCTTAAAGACTAGTGAATAAAATCAATTAGGTATTAGTATTAGTTAAGATTTTATAGTGTAGTTAAACGAGTGTATAAAGATTTTGTATATTTTCAATCTTATAAGCATCAAATAATAATTAAAATTTATGCAGCATATGTATCAATATCTAATAGTTTAGCAATATCATGATCTACAGCATCTCCTTCTTCTTTACGTTTTAGGAATTTATCAAAGTCAATTACATTCAAATTTCTACGCTTGAGCTCAGCACTTTTATTAAAGTAATCGAGTGAAACTAGAAATATAGGAATAACGCAGAATGGAATAACTAAGATGTATAACTCAAAAGACATTAGCGTTGATAATGATAACTTAAGCTTTACTCAAATAGACAATGATTGCAAGTAGGTTTCGACTAATTTGCTGTTTTACTTATATGTTATCTAGGTCTAAGAGATTTAATTATTTAGTCATTCAATTGTCATAGAGTTTCCTTAAACAAGATACCTATAGTGAGCCTAAGTTGATTAATAACCTTTCATGCAGCTTGATCTTCCAGACGACCATATCTATATCTCATTATGTCTATTACTTTTTCTTTTGTGTTCCAGGTTTTAATGCGATCTTTTATGGTAAGTAGTTGTGATTCGGTTAGTTCAAGACGTGCTTTCCCAAGATTTTTCATTTAATTAAATGCTTGTAGCTGTAATGATGATGATTTGTAGGCAAAGTAAACAGAAAAGGGTAACCATAGAGTCTTACATATATGAATGTATGAATCGATTCTCACATGTCTATATATCTTGTCAATCGCCAGTCTGAAATAATCAACAATAACTCTTGTGGGTCATGCACAGTATCGATGATTCATAAATAGTATTGCTTTAAGCTTACTCATATCAAATGCTTTAATTTTTTATTTACCGCAATTTAAATTATGCAACTTTTGGATCTTCTTTTTCATGTAATACTTTTTTGACCTTAGAATACTTTCTGCCAATTTTATATTGCCTATGGAATAGATTTAATTGGTTACTGTCATCATTTGTAGCTTTAGTTTTTATCTCTGCTACTGGTTTGGTGATTTGACTCCAGACAAAAAGCATCGCAAGTGCAGAAACAAGCAATGGAAGATACGCTTTGATTAGGCTAACGACTATTAGAGTCGCTAAAAAACACAGAGAAAAGACAGCCCATTTAGGAACTTTATTATCTATTAACGTTTTCTTTTTTGATTTTGAAGAAGGAATGATTGGCAGATCAGGAGTCATTCGTTATTAAATTGTATGAGTATTGGATTGGAGGACGTAGTTATTGGTTTTATCTGTTGTGGCAATATATGTTTTGTAAAGCAGCTTTACTTTATAGGTATTCTGTTATTCGATTGAGATAGCCTAAAATTTTCGGACCTTCGTGAAATTGGTGAGACGGCGATTGATAATGACACAGTGATTTTAGTTTAACTAGATAATTTTTAACAAATTCAATCAAGATTGTAAATGTTTCTGGATAGATTACCCATAGAATTGATTGTTTTACTGCCTTTTTTATAGCTATGTTTGTTTTTATATGAAACTCATAATTCTTTTTTGATTGTTGTCTTGGTGTATATATTATTTTATTTCGCATTGTAGTTCTGCTAGTGCTTCATTAGGAAGACCTAGGAAGGTATCTAAGATTTTATTTCCAGTTTTAGGTATTATGGAAATACCTACTAGCTTTGTTTTGCCATTGTTTTGAAGAACTTGACCTTCTCCTTCATGTAATTGACTTTTTACTTTGCCTGTTTTTAGCAAAGTGTTAACTATTAACCCAGGAAATTCAATAATAGCTCCAATGCTAAAAAGAAATTGGGATTCAAATTTTAATAATACTTCTCCAGAATTCTTATCAATAGTACCTGCTAGATGATCCATAGACATTTCGATCTTTAAACCTGGTGGTAATGGGAGAGATAAAAATTTTGTTGTTTTTGAAGTAAGAGGAGGTATTAAAAATGTTTTAGATGAAAAGCTTATATTAAGAAGATTATTTTTCTTGCTAGGAAATAATGTCGCTTTGCCTCCACCACCACAAGCATTATAGATAAATGGTGGATACGAGCCAATTGTCAATCGACATCCATCTAAGCTCTTTATTTGCATAGAGTAATCAAATACTAGGTTTTATTAATTGTAATAGATATCAATTCGCTCAACCAAGCTAACAAAAGCTACTCTGAGTCGTTAATGCTATTGCAGCAATAACAAAATTTGTTTGCAATTGCTGCCTACTCGTTAAAATTAATCTTAAGTACTCTAGCTAGATTTTTTGAGCTAATTCTTAGAGAACATTAATTGGAGATCACAGAACGAGTTATCAAATATTTCTCACTTAAATCATTATGTTCATTTGGTCATTCCAATCATGATTATGAACCTAGTAAACTACAATAATGAATTAAATAGGTTTACTGATGTCTGAAAATCTAACACCAGATTGGTCCTCAGAGTTTGAACATTACAAGAAACTATCCAGAGAAGTAGTTACCAAAGAAGATATAATTAATTTTTTTAATCAGAATCAGAAAGCTTTTTATCTAGATAACTTCTCTTCTAGCTGGGGAAATATGATGGAGGAATATGCTGTTAAAGAGAGTGTGAGCATAGATCAATTAAACAAACTTGAGGAAATGCAATGGCAGGAGATGCCTGAATCATTAAAATTATTCGCATATGATTTTTGTATCAAGAATGGGTTTTGTTTTACTGGTACATCGAGTTAATCTGAGGATTAAATTAACATGGTTAGAATTAAATAATCATTTATAATTCCTTGATACCATAAGTTAAATATCCCATAATTACTATAGTAATACATAGGTCTAATAATTATTCGATTTAAGATCTCCGTAAGAAAAGAAAACGAATGATGTTTCCTTTTAGAATTTTTTAATAAACTTTTCAGAATTAATAAAAATCAGTGATTGATGTTTCCTTTTCTTTTGTCTTTTAATCTCTCTCGATTGGAAAGCCAAGATTTAAAGTTTTCATCCTCTACTTTTTCTCTCCACTCTTTAGAGGATATGGGTAGTTTTGTTTTTTTCTTTTGCCTTTTATTATGCAAAGTTAAATATAAATTTAAATAAGTAGCTATTAATATAAGAATAAGGAAAATAGAATTGATATTCATTTTAGACTTTTTACTTTCTTCACTAAAGTATAATCAATCTAAGGCAATAAGTATATAGTGTAAAACGATTGGATCGTTTTAAGATTGAGAAAAATCTATTTATTGATTTACACAAAACCTGTTATTTAAATAAATAGTTGATTTTTCTCAGTTGATTAAGATAAATCTTAGAGAATATAATATCTTAATGCTCCTCTTATATGCAGTGAGCATAAACTAATAGTTCAAGCGAGTCATTTATACACTCTGTAGAGATGGGTTTGATCCGAGATATTAATCTCCCCAACATTTGTTAAATTTAGCCTAGGCTAAATCTCTCTCATTATTTTTGATAGGGTAGAGTTGATCATAATTGAATAATGCAACTCTTCTTAATAAGTAGACGTTTAAAATACGAGTCAGATAGTCTTAATATTTTCTCATAGCCGATGTTTTTACCTGTGATATCTCTAACAACATAGGCAATTGACCCTACAGTGGAGGATCTCAGACTAAAAAAAGTCGTAATGCTTTAATCCTTTTCACTAATCTCTTCAACCTTATAAAAATAAAATTTGCGACGATGTTGATTTAGTCAAATGCCTCTTATCTCTCTACTTTTTGAGAATCTTTGTAAATAATTGGTTCGTGTAGTATTGAATGATCTGGGAGAGTAAAAAATTTTTTCTTAGATAACCCATGATTCCGGAACGCTGAGAGAAGCAACAGTAGAAACATTAATTGAATATGATCAGATAATGTATTACCCTAAGCTGCTGCTTAATTCGATTCTTGAAAAAAGTATCAACCGTATTTATAGATGTTGATGGAATTGATTAATAAGATTACACTCAGAGACTAATTGTTTATTGATTTCAATCAATTGCCGACACTTTTTTTTTTTTTCTATATAATTTAATTGAATGATATCAATTTGATAATAACATTCAAGGTTGATTTTTAAAAGCTATTCTCTGGTTCTATAAAAGCAATTTATGAATATAATTAAAAAAAAATTATTTATATTAATAACTATAGGATTTTTTTCTCTTAACTTCTTACATGTATCATCTCTTCAAGCTATAGAGTTTGATTTAACAGCAGCTCAAAATTCCGTAGGTAAGAGATTTGCCAGTAAATTTTGCGAAGTAAAGGAAAAGGGTTTTTCTACAGAATCTTCAAGTGAGTTTGCATTAAATAATACTTACTTAAAATTTGTAGCTTTTCCAGATGATGAAAAATTTATTGAGGATCTATGGGAATTTACCGTAGAGAGAATTCGAAACGATTGTGGGAACTATTTAAGTGAGAGTGAAGAAAATAATTTAAGAGATTTCTTTCAAGAAGAAGGAGAAATTGCTAGTAGTCGTGAATTATACCTTCCAAATTGATGAATAAAGTTTATGATTTTATAGTTATAGGCGCAGGTATATCTGCTTGTACGTTTGCATCATTTTTAAACAAAAGATTTTCTGACGCTTCCATAATGTTAATTGAACATGGCAGGCGAATTGGTGGTAGAGCTACAACAAGAAAATCCAGGAAAAATCAAATTCTTGAATTTGATCATGGATTACCATCTATTATTTTTAGCAAACAAACATCACAAGATATACTTAAATTAATTGCACCATTAATAACTTCAAGAAAATTGGTAGACATATCAAATGATATTTTAATGATCAATCAATTTGGTGAGATAAGGAATGAATCTAATAATTTTCGATACTACAGGAGTTTACCTTTTATGATAAATTTTTCTCAGGAAATACTTAATCAATCTATTAACCCTAAAAAAATAAATTTTTTATTTCAAACACTGACTAAATCAATTAAACGCATTAATAATTTATGGGAGATAAAAGTTAATCAAGGGAGGTTTGTCAAATCTAAAAATCTTATTCTATCAAGTTCTTTAATAGCACATCCTAGATGCTTAGATATTTTGCAGATTAATTCGGTACCACTGAGGGATGCTTTGCCCCCAGGTGAAGACAAGGTCATTGATTGTGTATTACGAGAAATAAGTAAACAAAATTATATAAGTAGAAAAATTTATATTTTCCATATTTCCAATTTTTCAGTAGTAAAAAATTTTAATCATCAATATTTACATATACGCTTTTCAAAAGTGATTATGGATAATTTAAATTTTGAAAGAATTATTTTTCAAAGGCAATCTGATGGTTCTATGATTTTTGCTTTGCACTGCTTCTATATTAATAATTTAATAGATATTAATACTGATAGTGTTGCTAATTCATTGAGATCAGTTTTTGAAAATCATCCAAGATTTTTAGACTTATTTTTACAGGCAAGACTTATAGATAAAATGGATTGGAGAGCTTCTCAACCTCTTAACACCCTACTCCCTAAGCAGTTACAATGGTCCCGAAATAGTCGAATTGGTTTTTGTGGAGATTGGTTTGATTTCAATACTACTTCAGGATTAGAGACAGCTATGATGAGTGCAATCAGATTGGCTAAATTGATTAACTGAATCTATTTTCTTTAAATCTTTTTTAGTCATGATTCGAAAATTTCGAAATTAGTACTGATGATTTTTAAAATATTTTAGAATAATCATATTTTCGAAGAAAATATGATTTCTGACTTGCTTTATTTATGAGTAGTTGATATATATGATTAATATTAATTTTTACTATGATTACGGTCGTTTTTCTGCTTTTTCTGGGTCTGGCGGGTTGGACTTTCTCAACATTAATGAGTAAAGGAAAGCATCAAGAGGAGATTACGAAAGAGTTGGAAAATATTTTAGAGAGCTTAAAGTTGCTCACTTCATCTATGACTGCACTTATAAAACTTTTGATGAAGGATTCTATTTCCTCTGCGAAGGAGGAGGACTTTAAACCGATCAGTTCTAATGTTGTAGATTTATTAAAGCTAGAAAAGAATGTAAAAGAAGAGGAAGCTGCTTAATCGCTTTACCTGAATATTTAAGTATCGATCCAAGTTGGTTTTATTATTTGAGTAATAGTCTCAGCTTCTTCTAACCCATGAAGGTGCTCCAGAGAACCATTCTCCTAGATCATCATGGCTTGGATCGTATGTTGAATGAGGTTCTTCTGAACATAGATCTAGTCCATTAAGTAATTTATCTATTGGATTAGATAGATGTTTGTTTCGTTGGATAAGTGAGGCTTTTCTAAGCCAATTAGATACATTTTGATTCTTTGCCGCATATTTATTGATGTAAATTCTTTCTTGAAGAGTGACTTGATCTCCCGTAGCAAGTCTATTTAATATTTCTTGTATTCGAAGACGAGAAGATGTAGTCAACATGTGTAATTATCTATTTTATTCTTTCTAGCTTGAAATATATGAAGTGCAAGTTAGGTTGGTTAAAATTTATAATTAATTTGTATTTCTATAAATTTTTTCTAATGTCTATTGAGTCTTAATATTCTTTTTTTGATCTAAAATTAATATTTAATTTTCTAGGCTGTACTAACTTATTTTAAAATATAAAGAATAATATTTTAAGGTTAATTAATCACGCAGAAATTTCTTTAAAAATGTTATTGCCAG
This sequence comes from Prochlorococcus sp. MIT2302, assembly GCF_059772385.1. Lineage (NCBI taxonomy): Bacteria > Bacillati > Cyanobacteriota > Cyanophyceae > Synechococcales > Prochlorococcaceae > Prochlorococcus > Prochlorococcus sp. MIT2302. The sequence continues at coordinate 1,488,701 of NZ_CM186285.1, forward strand.
TCAATTGTATGAAAATTGTTTTAAGGTTTCTATTTTGATTATTTGTAGTGTACTTTCTTCTGTTGCTTCAAGATCAACCATAGGAGCCATTCCATCGTCAAATGCTTCTTTCCATCGAGGAGCACAAAGACACCAGCGATCGCCTTCTTTTAAACCTGGAAATCCTATTTGAGGCGAAGAGAGATCATTCCCCTGAGCTTTGCTGTATGTAAGAAATCGCTCAGTCATGACAGCACAGACCGTATGGATTCCTCTATCAGATAAATCTGTTCTACATGTCCCATCTCGATACCACCCTGTCATAGGACTGCAACTACAAGATTTGAGTTCAGTACCTAAAACATTTTTTGGGGACATGACTTGTTGTTACTTACGCTATCTGTAATATAGGTATTTAATTCTCAATATTTCTAATTTTCATTTTTATGTCAATTTTCCGGAGACATTCCAATAAAGTCCAATTAAAACGGATGAATTTTTCGTAAGTAGTTTGTGAGTTCTGCCGTAAATTCAAAATTCATTAATTGATTGTTTTGGCATTACTGTCATGTGAATTAAAGAGGTGCTTGAAGCCTGATTTTCAAATTTTTTATCTTCTGTTTTCTAACTGATGAAACTTGGCATTTCTTTCTTTTATAGTACAATTGTATTATCTATGTATCTCTCATTGTGGAAATTTTATCTATTCTTCTGATTTTGCAAAGTGTACTTTTAGTTACTTCAGGAATTTCCTCTAATCCTTTGTCAAATTAAATTTCCTTTAGACCTTTTAATGTTTTTTCGGGTAAGTTCGTTCGGTATTCCGCTCTCGATCAACTTGTTGATTTGGTTATGATTTATTTTTTTATATTTTCATGAACTCAGGCGCAGAACGTTTCAACGGATTGATGGCTATGTTGGGCATAGTCGCAGGGATTGGAGCTTACGCAACTACTGGTCAGATGATACCAGGGATTTTTTAACTAAAAAAAATCAGTTAATAGATAAGGATTAATCTATTAACTGAGAACAATTTTTAAGATAGTTCAGAACTAATTCAATAGCTGTCAGTTTTTATCCGAATTTTTCGAGGTATCTAGTGCAGGAGCATTCATGCCATCATAATCAGGACCGACCATGAGTCCTACGATTGCAAACAAAACAATAGATGCGACACCGATAATAGGAGCAGTTGGAGCGGGTGTGGAAAGTAAACCGCCAAAGATTAGTTGACTCATCTGAATAAAGATAGGAATATTGTTTTAGCGACTTATTCTTCTTAACGCGTCATAGAGGACTATTTCTACTTTATTTATTTATTTTTCATCTTGATAAATTCAAAATATATTTGAATTATTTATCATTTACTTCTAAAACCATAAACTAATTAGCTTATGACCTAGCCACAAAGATTGGATTACTAATTACACGAAAAATCTTCGTTTTTCAGAGAATTGTAACCAAATTTACCGACATACAGAATTTTTTGGCTATTATTTATTTATGTTTATTTAAGGAGGTGATCCATTGTCGTATCTACCAATCGGTCAAGAGTCAATGGAAATGAGAAGATTTGTCAGTTCTATTGCTCCTGCCTTGAAGGGTTTTATTATTAATAGATTTATATAGTTATCTTTATCTATTAATTAACTTGCCAGGAACTATGTTCCTGGCTTTTTTATTAATCAATTTTTGATCAATATCTATCTTCTAATGATATTTGCCCATATTCAAGACTTTTTTCTTATCTCTTGATATATATTTTATAAAGGCTAGAGTGAATTATAAAAGTAAATTTTTTATTTCAATGTACAATAAAGAAAAGATTGAAGTTGCAGAACAAAGGATACTCGAGTTGAAAACTTTAATTAATCACTGGAAGACAAGCAATATTTCATCTAGAAGAGCTACTGTGGATTTTGTAGATTCAATGCTTACTGAAAGGCAGGAGACCCAAGCAGCCTAATTCGATATACTTTGTGCTCATCAAAATATTTGTGTTATCTATTTATATCTCAGCTATCTTCTTATGTATTGAGCACAAAAACTCTTTATAACAAAATTTATGGTAAAAAAACAAAAATTAATTATAATACTAAATAATTTTCAAGAAAATGAAAATTTCTCTAAATTTAAACTTAAAAGAATATTTTTGGAAAACTTTAAATAAAGTAACTAATAGCTTTAGCAATTTAACAGTTAATAATCTTGGCAATGGTTATATCAAATGTTGTTGGGAGATCAGCCCGGTTGATAATTTCAGGATTGAGTTTAGTAGAAGTTTTTTTTATGCAATTAGATTATTTGATATTAGTAATAATAGCAATAAAGATAATTCAACTTGTATTATGAAAGAGATTCAGGTAAGTAAATTTCAATCTTCTATTTCATTCCCTATTCCTATAAATAAGGGTAAGTATTATTTTGAGTTTGGCTATCGTAAGAAAAATGGTGAGTGGAGAAAACTTTCACACAATTACCTTAATTTGGGATATAGGATAAAAAAAATTACCAAATCTTTCGAAAATGACAATTGGTTTGATTCTGAAATCATAGTTGGGAATACCGATCAAAGTCTTCATGAAAAGACTTATCAACTTGCAATAAATTCACGAATTGGTGGCTCTGAGAATATTTCTCAAAGAAAAGAAAATTTTTAAATTCAATTGATGAAGATAAATTGTTTTTATTAAACTTTAATTTAATTTACCTTTATCAATTTTTAGATTTAAACTATAAAATAAGTAAAATATTGGAATAATGTCAAGGAACTGGTCTCTGTTACAAACTTTAAAACATCATGCTTTTAGCAACATTGATATTGCTCAGATTTTTAATTATTTAGAAACTTTAGATTACGATTTAAATAAAACTAATTATCTTGGTTTGATCATTTCTAAAAATGAAAGATTAGCAAAATACTTTTTTCTCAGAGACCAATTAAGATTTGGAATCAATTCTTCAGATAAGACTTTATATATAAATGAAATTTTTGACCAATGTATAGATTGGAATGAGTTTTGGCGATTACTTGTAATAAAAAAAGGTTTTTGCTGTATTCGTCTGTCAGGAGATTTAACACGTAAAACAAGATTTGCTTTTTTATATGGTCCAAATATTCTTTCTGGATCTTCAGCAGCTTTTTGCGATTCTATTTATGAAGATCAAAATTATTGATCATGTTTTTTTTAATTATCAACAATTTTTTTATATACCTTTTTTGTCGCAATTTTAATGCTTCTCGGTTTTTTTATTTTTTTGTTTTAATCTTGTGAAAGATTAAAGCTTATTTTGTCTACTTATCTAATTACAGGCGCCAATAGAGGTATTGGTTTAGAACTTGTTCGTCAATTGAAAGCTAGAGGAGAAGATATAATTGCTACTTGTAGATCGGCATCTTCCGAATTGAATGCCTTGTCAGTAAGAGTTGAAACGAATATTGATATCACTTCTGGAGATTCAGTTACTAAGCTTAGAGAAAATTTAGATGATACTAAAATTGACGTTTTGATTCAAAATGCTGGAATTGCAGAATTTACTTCTCTTGAAAATTTGGATCCTCAAAGTATTCTTCATCAATTTGAGGTCAATGCTTTAAGTCCTCTTTGTTATGTACAAACTATGCTAAGCCGTCTAAGTGATTCCGCAAAAATAGCATTAATAAGTAGTCGTATGGGCTCAATAGAAGATAATAGTTCTGGCGGGTCTTATGGATATAGGATGTCTAAAGTTGCTTTATGTATGGCTGGTAAATCTTTAGCTGTTGATTTAAAGCCCAAAGGCATTGCGGTGGCAATTTTACATCCAGGTTTAGTAAGTACTCGAATGACTGGCTTTACTTCAAATGGCATTCAGCCTGAACAATCTGTCAAAGGATTGATTCAAAGAATTGATGAACTTACACTTGAGAATACTGGGACTTTTTGGCATTCCAATGGTGAGATTTTACCTTGGTAAACAATTTTTTACTATTTATATTTTACCTAATGTTTTTCGTAAATTTTGAATAAAGCTAACACCAACTCCAGGGATATTTAACAGTTCCTCATCGGATGCTGAGATAATTGATTCTGGCGTCATGTATCCAGCTTTATAGAAATTATTGCAGTTTTTTGTTCCTATCCCTGGAATAGATGTTATGTTTTCGAATCTATCTGATAATTTTTTTTCGTGTTTATTGAAAATGTTAGAAATCTTAGAAAGTTTTCTTTTTGTATTTAATAAAATCTTTTCGATGAACATTTATATGTCTAGTAGATATTATTAAATATGCATTAGAAAAAACTTCTTGCAAGGATAAATATTTACTTTTGATGACTAATTTATGAATTATGGCAGAAGAAAGTATAAAAAAATACAAAATAATACATATATATATGTATTTCTTATGTTTTAACCATTTGTTATTAGTATTACTTGATTGATCTTTGCTTGGCTACTTGACTTTGTGATTAAATCCTGCAAATTATTTTTAGATATAGATTCCTACCTTTGTTCATAACTATATGTGGTCAAAAAGGTGGAGTAGCTAAAACTTGTACCTCAATTCATTTGGCAAGTGTTTGGAATTCTCAAGGAAAAAACGTTTGTCTAGTTGATGCTGATAGAAATCGATCGGCTCTAGCTTATGGATCAAGAGGTAATCTCAAATTCAACATAGTCCCTGTAGAAGCAGCTGCTAAGGCTACGAGATTATCAGAAATTGTGATAACTGATGGTCAAGCGAGTACTGATGAAGAAGAGTTAAAACATTTAGCAGCTGGGTCTGATCTTGTTCTTTTGCCCACTGCCCCAAAAGCTAGATCGGTTGAATTAACTGTCGAATTAGCATCTTTATTAAAACAGTTAAATATTCCTCATGCAGTTTTATTAGTTAAGGTTGATTGTCGCCAAAAGCGAATTGCGAATGAAGCCAGAGAGGCTTTAGAAAAATTTGATTTAACGGTCTTAGAAGGTGAGATTCCTTTGTTATCAGCTTTTGATAAAGCAGAAAATCAGGGCGCCGCCGTAATTGATGCAGTAGATGATAAAGGTCGATCCGATCCCAGGCGAATGTCGGGTTGGTCGGCCTATTGCTCCATCGCTAAACAAATTCAATGCCAGATTTCGAAGCACTTGTCAGACATCAACAAACCAGTCGAAGACCAGCTACTGAGCGCTTAAAAGTAGTTGAAAAACTGCCTATCTCTACTCAATCACCTACTACCGATGGGAAAAATTTGAGTACTTTATTTTTTGGGTTCTTTGGAGGTATATCTGGATCAATAATTGGAACAGGTTTAATGCTGTATCTTTCAAATAAAGGTTTAATAGACTTGAAATTACTTTTTTAAATTTGGATTTTTTTTCAAATATTTTTTGATGTATGTAATTTATATATTTGATTTGTGTGTTTTTTTTGCTATTTGTACCATGTCATAAAAAGTTTTAGATTTTTTTAGTAGATGATGATAATCTCCAAAGGCATTGATTCTCCCGTTTTTAAATTCATATATACAGTCTGATCTTTCAATCGTAGATAATCTGTGAGCAATCGTTACTATCGTACATCTTCTACCTATAATTTCAATTGCATCCATTACCTCTGCTTCTGTTCTGTTGTCTAAAGCGCTAGTCGCCTCATCTAAAACTAATAATTTTGATTGCCTATAAAAAGCTCTTGCTATGGCCAATCTTTGTCTTTGTCCTCCAGATAGTCTGATGCCATTGTCACCAATTGATGTATTTAGACCCATTGGCATATCTGATACTAACTCTGCTAATTGAGCGGCCTTCAGTGCATCCCAGACTCTTTTAAGATCTATTAATTCTTTATCTAATCCATATGCGATATTTTCAATAATATTGCTATTTAACAAAGTAATTGATTGTGGAACATAAGAGCAGCAATCCTGCCAAGCTGGAACTTCTGTATCATTAACTTTAATCCCATCTAATAACAGTTTTCCATCTGTAGGTCTAAGTAGACATAGTAGTTGGTTGGCTGTGGTGGTTTTTCCGCTTCCTGTTTCTCCAACAAAAGCTATTCTTGCCCCAATGGGGATAGTAAGGTTTATATCTTTTAAGGTGTATTCCTTGCTATTGGGATATTTGTAACTCACTTTTTCAAGCTTGATGTTATTCCTAGGTTCAATGCCTTTTTTGGTGGGAACTCCTATTGACCTTTTCGTTAATCGACTTGATGGAAGTTCTATTAATTTCAGGATCTCCTCTAAATCAGGAATTGATGCACGCATAGAAGTTAAAGCTCTAAAGGAATCTTGTAATGGAGGAGTTAGTTTTAAGGCAGCCACTGCAATTGTTGCTAAAAATGGAACTATCTCAATAAGTATTGAAGTGTTTTGCCCAGTTATGTAAGGGAAAAGACCAATTGCAAAAATCAATGTAATACCAAATGGCTCTATTAATGATCTAGGAAATTCAGGTAAAACTTCAGCTTTCCAAATAAAAGGGAAAGAGGTTTTACCTGCTAATTTATATCTCTTTTCAAAATATGATTCTGAGCCAGTGAGGTGCACATCGATAATTGTCCTCATTGACTCAGTTAGAATATTGTTTGTTTCTTTCTCTAATTTGATTCTTTGACGAGAAGAATATCTTATAAAAGGTGTTACAAATAACGAAATAAAGATATAAAAAATTAAGAGACTAATAATTAAATAAAGAGCTATCGACTTTGCTATGAGAAGAACAGCAATACATATAAACGCAATCACACATAAACCACTAGAAATTTGAAGGATTGGCCTTACTAAAAATTCTGAGACTCTAGATATATTTATTAGAACTTTTGATGATAAATCAGATTTTTTCTTGTCCAAGAAAAATTCATATGGTTGAGATAGTAATTTTTTCTGTGCTAATTCTGATAAGTCTCGCCAAACTGCTACTCTCAGTCTTTCTTGGGCTGCTTTAAGAAATAATTTAGAAAATGATGCCAGCCAATTCATCCCTATGTATATAACCACTAAAATAATGACTTTTGTTTTCGGGTCTTCAGGTATAAAAGTTTGAAATGGTAAGGGTGGTTGATTGGGTTGGCCTATAAAAACAGTAAATAATCTAGAAACAATTCCAACTACAATTACATCTATTAATCCAGTCAGGGCTGCTACAGGAATTAATTTCAATAGAGACCTTCTTCTTCTAACCGGGAGTGCCTTAAGTAGGCGCATCAATAGACGATATGTTTTGCTTGTGCCAATCATTTAATAAAATTACTTACTTTTGAGAAATTGTTTATGCCGATTCAGCCAGTTCGTTGGGTGTTTGGTTCTCAGTCTTTTAGGGTAAAGCTTTGAATTTTACAAAGAAAATTTGGTGAAATTATTTTTTAGAGATGATTAATTTTTTTTAATTTAAGAATTTTTACAGTATATTTTATATTCAAAATCAATTAATATCTTTTATTTGCTATTAAACTAACCAAGAAGATTAATATAATAAGTGGTAATAAATAAATCATAATCATAAAACCAGACAACAAGATAATTAGACTTAAAGAGATGAAAAATCCTATTAGTATAATTCTCAGAAATCTTTGGATTTGATTCAACCAAAATATACCTTGAGTTTTTTCTAGATTTATTTGCAGCTCTTTGCGTCTAAGATATAGTTCTCTCAGTTCTTTTTGATGCCAGATAATTGACTCCTCTAATTTTGTTTTATATACATTCTTTCCAATCTGCTCTATAAAATTATTTGATCTTGAGAATGTGGATCGCAATTGTACAATTTTTGCCTCCATAAGGGCTTTGCTACTTTCTGATATTTTTTTGTCTATCTCTATAATATTAGTATTTATTTGATCTTGTAAGGAAAAATTCTCACTTGAATTATATTTTACAATATCACAACTAGTGTTTTGATTGTATTTAAAAAATTTTAAAAAAAAGTTTGCTCTAAACATTTCAATGACTATTATCTAAGATAAATCTCAATGCGTATATTATAACCATGACTTCTATAGTTTTTAATGGGAGCTACATTACAAAAAAAAATACAGGTATTGGAGTCGTTTCTAAGGATTTACTAAATTCTTTTTCACCCCATAAAATCACTACACTTATTCCAAAAGATATCGGTATCACAGGTGATATTTATATACCTAATAACTTAGCTCCCGGTACAGGTATCAAAAGCCATTTTAGAAGGTTGTATTGGCTTCAAAATTCTGTTCCAAAATTAATGAATAATTTAAATGCTGAATATTTTTTATCACCATTATTGGAAGCTCCATTATTTACTAATATTAAATCTGTTGTTTTAGCTCATGATTTAATACCAATTAGGTATCCTACGATATCATTTTTAACTTTATACCATTTAATTTATATTCCTTTGATTTTAAAACAATCAAAGCTAATTTTATGTAATTCTATTTCTACTGCTCATGATTTAAATAAATATTATAATGTGCCTATGCATAAATTATTTCCAATTAAATTAGGATTTGATAATGAAAAGTTTTATCCAATAAAAAAACATCGAGAAAAGTTTTTTCTTATTATCGGCAGACATAATCCACATAAAAATTTGCATAGGCTTATCCAAGCATTTGCATATGCAAAAATAAATGATTATAAGCTTGTTTTTGTAGGTCCTTTTGATAAGAGATATACACCAGGGCTTATAAGATTAATTCATCAATATAATCTAAAACATTTGTGCATTTGGAAAGGTTGGATTGATGATGATGAAAAATTATCGTTATTAAACGAATGTCATGCACTCATTATTGTAAGTCTTTGGGAAGGATTTGGCCTTCCAGCTCTTGAGGCAATGGCTTGTGGAACGCCAGTTATTGCATCTGATAGAGGCGCTCTTCCTGAGATTCTTGGAGATTATGGTTATTTAGCGAATCCATTTAATATTCAATCAATTTCTTTGGCTATGAAGGCAGTTATAGATGATAGAAAATGTTTCGAACAGGCTCTTCAAGAAGGTCCAGCAAGAGCTGAATCTTTTAATTGGTTTGATACTGCCAGAACAATCGAAAAGATTATTCAAGAACTTGATTAACCTTTATTTTTGAAGTTATCATTTAGCAATGCAAGTAGGGTAAAAGAAAATATTTAAATCATCAAATATCGAACGAATTTTTTGAATTGATTTCATTACACTTTAGATGCAATAAATTATTACCTTATTAATTGTAATTCCTTTCCCTGATAGTCCATCAATCTTAATTTATTATTGCTATTATAGTTTCTGTAAGAATATTCAGAAATGCCTAGTCGAAAATCAAAGAAAAAAGTAACTTCTAAAATAACTCAAGCAATTGAAGAAAATAAGACAACACCAAGAACTGCAAAAATTGTTCTCTTTGTATTTGGAGTAGGCCCTCTGATTCTTATGTGTTTATTTTTATTCTCGAATGGATTTTTCAACTCTCCGTGAAGAGTTTATTAATCTATGAGAGACGGAGCGTAATTTTTTCGGCTATAAAAATAATTGACTAGGAATTTCTATGGCTTTTGTCTTCTTTTAATAACATCATTTGTTTATTGATCGATATATCAACAATTTATTTTTTGATTCCAGCTAAAGTTAGTTTTTACTTCACCCCTAATGCAACTCTATTTAGTTGATTGTCAGTTCACTGATATTGATAATCAAATTGCTGCTTATAAACAGTTTGTAGAATTTTGGGAAAATGGAGAGATGTCTAAACAAGATAAATTCGATGGGTTTGAAATGCTTTTCCGTGTCCATGCACCTGGAGAGGGTCGCGTTGTGATTCTCTGCAATGCAAATGGTGACAAGGAACTTTTTCAACATTTTGCACCATGGAGAGCTCAGTTTGGTATTGATATGGAAATTACTCCGGTTATCAGCTGTCAAAATGTTGTGGACTATCACAAGGACTTATTTGCAAAAATGTCCTAAATCTATTCAACAAATCTATAACTGTATAATTCTTGACTCTAATTTATAAATAGATAATAAATTGAAAAAAATTGATTTATTTTTTAGAGAGTGCGTTTCCAGTTGCCCATAGATTTTTGAAGCCGACTTTGTCCTTGAGTAGGCTGATAGGAAGTGTAACCAATATTGCTAATGCGATTAAAGCAAAAGAGTCCGTTGTAAATCTAGCAATGCCCCAATCGGATGAAGCTAAAGCAAAAATAGTTAAATGCATGGGTTAAATTATTTTATAAGATATTATCAGAATATTTCTTATGAATTTAATTACTTATTAAAAATTATTGTAAGTAATAAGGATATAAATAATTTTTTATTTAAAAAATTATTTTATAACTTATAGAAGCTTAATTACATATGTTTTTATAGATAATAGTATCATTTTAATTTTTTATTTGTTATGTAGTTATGAAGATATTCTATTGTTTTGTATCTAATTATTTCTTTTCTAGTTTGGTAATGAAGGCTTTATAGAAATAAATCTTTAGCTCTTACAGGAGGAATTAAGAAGTGGCACTTTTAGCTGTCATGCATGTTTGTTTCTTGGGGCTAAGTTTGTACTTTTAAAAGATTTATCTAGGCTAATCACAAGCTATAAGATCATTTTCTGGATCTATTTATCGCCTAGCCTATTTGTATTAATTTAGACTTCTCAAATTTTTCGCAGTGGATACAATCAAGATTCATTCAATTAAAAATTAATGCTTCAAAAGATCTTCAGCCTTTTAGCCTGTATGGCTTTCGCCTTGATGAGCTATTCGCCGATTGCTATGGCAGTTGATGAGAAGCCTCCTGTAGATGTACAAGAACTTTTCACAAGCACAAAACCAATTTACGGAGAATCTTTCACATACCCTGTAGGTAAAGGTGAAATGAGGCTTTATAAAGTTGATGTTCAACCAGGTGGCGTTGTCCCTCTTCATTTTCATGAGGCACCATTAACTGGTTATATCGATGAAGGTCAATTAACACTAAAGACTAAGAAAGGTAAGAGTAAAACTTTCATGGAGGGAGATTCTTTCGTTTTATCTGCTGATACTCCTCCTCATACCATGGCTAATAATGGAAAAGTACCATCAGTTATGTGGGTTGTTGTGGCAGCCGCTGAGGGAGTTCCTACTCTCACTAATGTTGAAGGTTAATTAGTTTGTTTGCAGCCGATTGGGATCGGAAGCCGAAGGGCTGATCTAGGTCAGTCCTTTTTAATGGCTTCAAAAACATTGCGCCTACTTGAATAGTGCACTTTCTAATCTATAGGGATCAATAGATGAATACACTTTCAAGCAACCTTTGTGTCTCGCTTTGTGGTCTCAATATGTTAGTGTCATTAGCTGGTTGATTGTTTATTGATTCCTCAATAAGGGTTTATGACTTCTACTACAAAAATTGAAGAAATTGACGATAATTTTAATCCGCTTTCTCAGCATTTAACTTCAGAAGTAATTCGTTCTCGCCTTTTGAAGAAAAACGTTTCTTTTTTCGCTAATGACAATATCGCTGATCATATTGAACCAGGTGAGATAGAGGATTTAGAAGCTGAGGTTGCAGATAGAATAAGAGATTTATTAAAAAGTTTGATTATTGATATTGATAATGATCACAACACATTAGAGACGGCAGAAAGGGTCGCTCGGATGTATATCAATGAAGTCTTTAAGGGCAGATATCATAAACAACCAAAAGTTACAAGTTTCCCAAATGTAAAAAATTTAGATGAGATATACACTGTCGGACCTATGACTATTAGGTCTGCCTGTTCTCACCATTTTGTACCAATTATTGGAAATTGTTGGATTGGAATTAAACCTGGGAAAAGAGTGATTGGTTTATCCAAGTTTTCTCGAGTTGCAGATTGGGTTTTTTCTAGGCCACATATTCAAGAAGAAGCTGTGATGATTCTTGCTGATGAGATAGAACGACTATGCGAGCCACAAGGATTAGGAATCATAGTTAAAGCAGATCACTATTGTATGAAATTAAGAGGTGTCAAAGAATCACATTGCAGCATGGTTAATTCGGTTGTAAGAGGTGATTTCAGGCACGATCCAAGCTTAAAACAAGAATTTTTTGAACTCGTCAGACAACAGGAAACAGCCTTGTCTAGATAGTTGAATTCAATTTCTTATTGACCATACTTTGCTTTCACTTAGGCTGACTTCAGTCAGTCCTTTATGACTATTTGTCATAAGATTTGTCATGACTTTGATATTTCTAGAAGCAGCTAATTATGAGACTTGTTCTGCTGGAATGAGAGTGAGGCCCTCGCAGGCCTCGTGGATCAATTGGGTAATAAGGCTGACCTAACCCCATCTCCTAAAAGATCAAGCAGCAACAGGGGCTGTTTGACGGGAGAAACTAACGATGTTGTTAGCAGTTATGGTTTTGCTCTGACCGAGCAGGCTTCAGTCATTCGCCTGATACCCCGTCGAAGCCATTGCAGCCCCATTGATGGAGCTGAGCGGAATCGAACCGCTGTCCGAGATACTGGTGTGAATCACCTAGTCCATTGGAAAATAGACACTTACATTCTGGCAGATCTTTTGGAATTAATCGATTAGTGTTCAAAGAACTTTTGTGTCCTTTCTAAATAATTAAAAAAGCAATGAAAATTGTTGCATCTATTTCTCAAGGTCTTGAAAAAGAGGGTGCAAAAGAGTTGATAGAACTTGGAGCTAAATCAGTTAAAGCTTCAAGAAGGCATATATCATTCGAAGCTGATATGGCTTGTTTATACAGAATACATTTGCGATCTCGATTGTCTTTTAGATTTCTAAGAGAGATTTTTAGATTTCCTTGCAATGGCCCGCATGAACTTTATAGCGGTGTTCAAAGGTCAATTGATTGGGAAACTTGGCTTCACCCTCAGCAAAGTTTTCGAGTAGATGTCACTGGATTTGGAGCAGGATTATCACATACTCATTTCACTGCTTTGCAAGTAAAAAATGCAATTATTGATTTACAAAGAGAACGATGGGGTTCGCGTTCAAGCATCGATTTAAATAATCCAGATATTTGTTTTCATTTGCACTTGTCAAATGATCAAGCCTTTTTGAGTGTTGATGGATGTAATTCGAGTCTTCACAAAAGAGGTTATAGACCAGCTGTTGGGATGGCTCCAATAAAGGAAACATTAGCTGCTGGTTTAATTCGAATGACTGAATGGGATGGAACTATTAATTTGGTAGATCCATTATGTGGTTCTGGAACATTTTTGATTGAAGCGGTAAGCATGTTGCTTGGAATCCCAACTGGGTTGTATAGACAGTTTTTATTTAAGAATTGGCCGGATTTTGATATCTCTATATGGGATAAAGAATTAAAAATGGCACAGAAGATGAAACCCTTAAATAAGAAATTACCTAAAATAATTGGCTGCGAAGTTGATAAAATGATTTACATTTCCGCTACTGATAACGTAAGAAAAGCTGGCTTGGAAAATTATATAGAAATTTTCAACTGTCCTTTTCAAGAATTTCAATTACCCCCTGGGCTAGGACTTTTAATTTGTAATCCTCCCTATGGGAAAAGAATAGGAAATGAAAATGAACTAGCTAAGCTTTATCAACAACTAGGTCAATATTGCAAACAAAAAGCCTCTGGCTGGGATCTTTGGTTACTTAATGGGAATCCACACCTAAGTAAACATTTGGGGATGAAAGCATGTCAACGTTTTCAAGTAAATAATGGTTCTATCGATTGCAGGTGGTTGAATTATAAAATTAATTAGTTTAATTTTTTCCTAAAACAGCTTTTGTGGTTTTTGCAATTCCTTCCCATGTTTCTGGCAGGTAAGGACCTTTTGCTAGATATCCTCCAATTCTGAGACTCATCCCCGCCAACACAAGATTTATAAGCACTAAAATTAAAATTGTTGATTTATTGTCTATTTCAAATAAGTCTCTGAGCCAATATCCAAGAAATAATTCAGAACCAAGTAAGGCAAATAACATCAGCACCCCTCCACTAGCCAAGAAAATCAACCCACTTATAAGTCGGCGTTTTTCCCTGTCCATTTCTTGCAGCGCAATGCGAACATGAAGGTCCATTACGGAACTTGCTAATGCAGTAACTCTTGCTGCAGCTCCTATTCCTTTTTTGCGTTCTGAGTTGGTCATTAATTTCTTCTGCCTCCGCCAAGCAGTATGCCAAATAAAACTCCAATTCCAGCAGCAATTCCTATGGCTAGGAGGGGCCTTTTTCTTACTGGTTTCTCAATTCGTGGTCTTAGCGTACTGTTTAATTCGTCTAGAAGGTTTTCAAGCTGTTTCTCGAGAGGTTCCAAAGTCTCTGCTAGCCCTCTAGTTGTGTCAGTTGCAGAATGAAAAATTTCTTCCAGTTGTTCTCGTACTCCAAAACTGTTTTTCCCTGAGTGTATTGATATGACATTGATTAAATCTTCGAGACTTCCTTTAGTTGCTTCTAATGTTTGTTTGGCTAAATCTGGCCATCGTTCTTGAATTTTTGGCAATAAATTATCAAATTGTTCATTGAACCATTGCTCTGGAGACTTTTCAGAAATAGCTTTTTCAGCCTCGACTGAATTTGATGTTGCAGAAAACGAGGAATTCACTGATTCCATAAACCTAAAGGTTTATTAAAGAATAGAGAGATATTGCTCTAATAGAAACCCCTTAATCGGTTCAATTTTTAAAGTTCCTTTAAAAGAATCTTTTTTTTTTTATTTTTATATGTTTGAACTCCATAATTTCATGAGAAATTTTCGTCGTCTTTGCTTACAAATATTGCTATTTGAATACGTATAGTGCTAAACGTCATGCATATCTCTTAAACATCCCATGGGCGTCGGAATCTCATCAATGATTTTTGCTTCTAATACAATCCCTACTGATTTTGGCCTAGTTTTAGCCGCAATAGCAGGCGCTGGAAGTCTTCTTTTGATTGCTCTAAGGTTTGTACCTGAGGCAAAAAGCTAAAAGGTTTATCGTTCAGCAATTTGTATTTTGGAGATTTCCTCCTGATATGTTTTTGTGGGAAATTATTTGTTAGCTTTGAATTATTTAAAAAATTGAATACTTTTGGAAATGAAAAATTTTTTAGGTGGGTTTTATTAAGACATACTGGGGCACCGGACGATGAAGCTGGTATTCACTTTGATTTTCTTTTAGAAGATAAAGATTTTTGTAGAACTTGGCGCTTGAATAAAATCCCATTACTGGATGGACCTTATGTAACTTCGGTATATATCGCTCCTCATAATCTTTATTGGCTAGATATTGAAGAAAAGGTTGTTTCTGGTAATCGGGGATTTGCAACTAGAATTAAAAAAGGTATTGTTTTGGAACCTCTACCATCTGTTGAGAATAGTTTCATAAATTTATCGCTAGAGTGGGGAAAGGTGGAATCTAATTTGATAATTGATGAAAATGGTTTCAAAATTCTCAGCAAAAGATATTAATTATTTCTTGTAAATCAGAAAGGCTTGAGTTTTTCTCATATTTCGCTAACGTCATTCTTATTGTGGATGCATTCTATTGGTCCATATCAACCACGTAGATTTGTCTCATTTCAAGTCCTTTGGTGGATCGATGTCGATTCCACTTGAAGAGGGCTTTACAGTTGTAACAGGTCCTAATGGTTCAGGTAAAAGTAATATTCTTGATGGGGTTTTATTTTGTTTAGGCCTTGCAAATAGTCGAGGTATGAGAGCTGACAGATTACCCGACTTAGTTAATAGTGGCGTATTAAAAGCTGGAAAATCCTCAGAAACAAAAGTAACTGTTAAATTTGATTTAACTGATTGGCAGCCCGATGATGCCGAAGAGGGAATAGAACCTACTCAGGAAGGTCCTTGGATTAAGCCTAATCAAAAAGAATGGACAGTATCAAGAAAATTAAAGGTTATGCCGGGAGGATCATATGCTTCAACCTACAGCGCAGATGGTCAGACTTGTAACTTGCAGCAATTACAAACCCAATTAAGGCGCCTAAGGATCGATCCTGAAGGGAGCAATGTCGTTATGCAGGGAGATGTTACTCGAATTGTTTCTATGAGTAATAAAGACCGTAGAGGGCTTATTGACGAACTTGCTGGGGTAGCACTATTTGATGCTCGTATTGATCAAACTCGTACAAAGTTAGATGATGTTTATGAAAGGCAAGAACGTTGTCGCATTGTTGAACAGGAACTTATTCTTTCCAAGCAGCGTTTGCAAAAAGATTGTGAGAAAGCAAGTTTATATAAAGATCTGAAAAATCAATTATTAATTGGCAGAACCCAAGAGTTGGTTTTATCGTATGAAAATGCAAAAAAGGGGTTGGAAAAATTAGATATTGATCATCAGGAATTAATTAAAAAAGAAAAATTAGATGCAGAAAAGTTACTTAAAAATGAAAATGATTTAAGTAAATGTATAGAAAAATTAGATATTTTACAAAAAAATGTGAAAGAACTTGGTGAAGATCAATTGCTCGAAGTTCAAGGTAAACTAGCAGGAATTGAATCTCAACATAGAGAGCTAGAAAGACAAGGTCTTGCACATAAAAATGAAGGACAAAAATTACAGGAATCTAGAAATAATCTAATCCAGAGAAAAAAAGATTATCAAACTGATTTACAAATTAAGTTGAATGAGATTAATCCTAAAGATTTAGAGGAAGCTGACTTAAGATGTAAAGAAGCGGAGGCTTGGGTTGAATCTTCTAGAAGGAAACTTTCAGATGTGGCAGGTCGTTCTGGTGCATGGATAGAAAAACATCAGAAAGCCAGAAATGAACTTCAAAAAATCCGATTGGAATTAGATCCTAAAAGACTAGAGAAACAAAATATTGAAGAAAGTTTATTGCAATTGAATGTTATTTTAAAAGAATTAGAAACTGATCAGAAAACTGATGAATCATCCAATGATAAAGTTCATATAGAAATTAATAATCTGAATAAGGAATGGGATAATATTTTAAGTTCAATATCAATGAAGAAAAAAGAGTTTCAAGAATTAGTTTCTGAGAAAGGCATACAAGAGCGCACTAAATATAGATTAGAGAAGGAACAAGTAAAGCTTCAAAATGATATTGCTCGTTTAGAAAGTAGGAAAGAAATTATATCTGAAAGCCGAGGGACAAATGCAATAACTTTATTATTAAAATCTGGGATAGAAGGTATACATGGACCTGTTGCGAATTTAGGCGAAGTTGAAGATCGTTATCGAATTGCTTTAGAGGTCGCTGCTGGAGCACGACTTGCGCAAGTTGTTGTTGATAATGATCAAATTGCTGCAAAATCAATTGATCTTTTAAAACGAAAAAGAGCTGGAAGATTAACTTTTTTACCTCTTAATAAGATTTTAAAAAACTCTCAAAATAGGTCCGATGTATTTCAGAGATCTGTTCACCTTAGTCTCAATAAAAATACTGGCTTAATTGCAAAGGCTATTGACTTGGTTCAATTTGATTCAATATATAAAGATGTTTTCTTGTATGTATTTGGTGAGACAATTGTTTTCAGTGACTTGTCATCAGCTCGTGATCAAATTGGCATAAAAAGAGCTGTCACTTTAGAAGGTGAATTGTTAGAAAAGAGTGGTGCAATGACTGGTGGAAGTTTAAATAATAGAGCCTTGGGTTTGAGTTTTGGAAGAGCAAAAGATAGCGATGATTGTGATGTATTGAAGATTAGATTATTAGAAATTGGCGAGACCTTAGTCAATTGTCAAAAAAACGAAAGTCAACTAATCCATAAGCTAGATAATCTGAGGACTCATCTAAGTACATTAGAACAAAAGAAAGCAGCACTTGATGCCGAAAGAGAAACTTCTAAAAGATCAAATTCTCCTTTATTGGAACGCCAAAGTAATCGCTCAAAAAGGATTGACGATCTGAAAAAATCTAAAAAAGAAAAGCTATTTCAATTAGAATCAATTAATTCGAGTATTAAACCTTTAGAGGACGTTTTATCAGAAATTGAGAAGGAAGAGAAAACAATAGAAAAATCAAGTGACGCATCTGTTTGGTCTGAATTACAAAATGATTTAGAAGATGCTGATAAAAATCTTCTTGATGTTAGAAATAAAAGAGATGAGATTTCAAATAAGCAATCCCAAAACAAGCTTGCGATTGATCGATTAAATGATCAAGAGGCTTCTTTAATCAGCGAAGAAAAACGTTTAAAGGATTCCATAGATAATCTTGCATCTGCTCATACCGCTTGGCGTGAGCAAAGCAATCTACTCAACACTAATCGTCAAGATTTGATCAATCAACAGAAAGATTTAGAAATTCGCTTTGGTGAACAACGAAAAGAAAGAGATTGTGTAGAAGCTGATGTAGCTAAAAAAAGATTGAATTTACAAGACATGAAATGGAGTCTTCAACGTTTAAGGGAAGATCAAAAAAACTTGAAGGAAGAAATGCGTATGGAAACCATTAGATGTAGTGAATTAGAGAAAAAGCTTCCAAATCCAATGCCCATGATCTCAGATGAAATTAGAGATCATGGGCTAGAGGCTTTACTGTCTCACTTGAACGCTTTGCAGAAAAAGATGGAAGAATTGGAACCTGTGAATATGCTTGCACTGGAAGAATTGGCCAAATTAGAAGAGAGACTTAATGAACTTGAAAACAGACTTCAAGTTCTCACCGATGAAAGGTCACAGTTATTGCTCAGAATAGAGACTGTTTCAACCTTGCGTCAGGAAGCTTTTATGGAGGCTTTTCAGGCAGTTGATATTCATTTTCGTGAAATTTTTTCAAGTCTCTCTGAGGGTGATGGACATTTGCAACTGGAGAATTTTGATCAACCTTTGGAAGGTGGTTTGACTTTGGTTGCTCATCCAAAAGGTAAACCTGTAAGACGGCTTGCGGCTATGTCAGGAGGAGAAAAATCATTAACTGCTTTGAGTTTTCTTTTTGCCTTGCAACGTTTTAGACCTTCCCCTTTTTATGCTCTCGACGAAGTAGATAGTTTTTTGGATGGAGTCAATGTTGAAAGGTTAGCCTCTTTAATCTCCGAGCAAGCTGAGCATGCACAATTTCTTGTCGTAAGTCATAGAAGACCTATGATTGGAGCCTCAATGAGGACTATTGGAGTTACGCAAGCGAGGGGAAATCATACTCAAGTTGTTGGGTTGCCAATCGCAGCTTGATTGAATTTACTAAGATGGTCCAAAATGGTTTTACCTGTTTCATTACTCCATATTTGAGTTGACCAACACTCAAGCCCAACAAGAATCACCATCAGCTGTTCCAAGTGACAGATTATGGCTTCGCTCTGAGTTAATGGGGACTCAGGTTATTACTCGTGATACTGGACGAAGGCTTGGCTTAGTGGGAGAAGTGGTTGTTGATCTTGATCGTAGAGAGGTTGTTGCTTTGGGACTACGAGATAATCCTTTAACACGTTTTTTACCTGGTTTGCCTAGATGGCTGCCTCTTGATCAGATCCGTCAAGTAGGGGATGTGATTTTAGTAGATACAACAGACTCCTTAAATGAAAACTTTGTTCCCGAAAAATTTAATAAAGTTATTAATTGCCAGGTAATTACTGAATCAGGAGATCAGTTGGGAAGAGTACTTGGATTTTCTTTTGATATTGAAACAGGAGAATTACTTACTTTAGTTATGGGAGCATTAGGCGTTCCTTTATTAGGCGAGGGAGTTTTAAGTACTTGGGAAATGCCTGTTGATGAAATAGTGAGTAGTGGCCCAGATCGAATAATTGTTTATGAGGGAGCTGAAGAGAAATTAAAACAATTAAATAGCGGTTTTCTTGAAAAGCTTGGTGTAGGCAATTCGGGATGGGAAGAAAGCGAAAGAGATAGGTATAGAGTTAATCTTGTCCCAGTTGAAAATCAATTAGCTTCTGGCGATAGTGAAAATGATGATCAACGTCTACTAGAACAATCCCAAGAGGAAATCTTTGAAGAAGAAGAGATGGAATATGTAGAATTAAAAGATTCAGAAGAACAACAATATGACCAAGAATTAAGATATCTTGATGAAACTAACCAATCATCAATTTACTCCGAAATTGATGCAGATGATGTTGGCAATAATCAATCACAATTAAACAATAAGAATGACAGTTTTCAAGGTAATATAGCTTCTCCAAAAATTAAAAATAGATCAAAAATTACCAGAGAACAAGAACCTATAGATGTAGAACCCTTAGATGAATTATCTATCAAAGAATCTCAAGATTCTAAAACCAAGGATAACGAACTTTTAGATATTGAAGATCCATGGTAATTATTTTAAAAATTTCTTTTCTTCTAAAAGATTAATAATTTGCTGACAAAATTTTTTTGTTGCCCCTTTATTGCCTCTGAGTGCTTGAAGATCTTGTTTTTGACCAGAAAGCCTTGAGGGAGAATTTAGCCAATCAATAGTTTCTTTAGCTATTTGTGATGGGGTTATATTGCCGATTCTTTCCGGGACAATCATCCTTTCTGCAGAAATATTTGGCCAAGCCAGGAAACCTCTATTTTTTAGTTTTACTAGGCTAATTATTAATCCTATGAACCATTTCAAAATTGGCAATCTAGCTATTAAGCCTAGGAAACCATCCCATGCGTCCATTACTAAAATATGCTGCGTAGGTACAACGACTATCATCGGAATATTTAATGATCCTAGCTCGGCAGTGTTTGCGCCTACTGTCGTTAGGGCAATATCACATTGGCTAAGATCACTATATGCTGGATGCTTTTCTTGTATAAAAATGACTGTAGAGTTAGTAGTAACTAATATTCCTCTCTCTTCTTTATCATTGGCTTTATTAATTGATTTGATACCAGACGTATATTGCTTAGAAATTGGATTTTTGCTACTACCAAAGTAATTAATTTCATCTAAGTTTGTGGTAGGAGCAATAGGTATTAAAAACTTACATTCTGGCATTAACTCGGATATTTTATCTGCCACATCAAGAAAAAAAGGTATTCCAATTTTTAATTTCGCGCTTTTTGAACCTGGCATGAGTGCAATCCACTTGCCAGCAGGGAGGGGGTTATCAATTTTTGCAGTTTCATTTAAGTCAGCTGTGAGGTCTCCAATTACAGAACAACGATTTTGAATTTGTTTAGGTACTTTTTCAACAATCTTTTCTGACATTGCGAGGATACGATTATTCCAAAAAGGCCATCTCACAATCCACTCTGCATATGTCATATTCAAATATTTCAATCTTGCTGATAGTAGAACGCTCCAAAATTGATCTCCGCCTAAAAAAATTACTAACCCTTGGGAAGGCCATGAACCAAATTTTTTAGGATGAATAAGAAGCTTTAAGAAATTATTTGCCTTTATTATCTTTTCAAATAGAAACCAATCTTTTGCCACAATAGCTTCATGACCAGTGGCATTTGGGCATGGAACTAATACCAAATTTAAAGATATCGGAGAATTATTTGCTTTTGGTCTTAACGCTATTTGCTGATGAAGTTCTTGGGCTATTGGTTTAACCCATGTAGATAGTTCGCCTGGTCCATTTGAGATGAAAATAATTGCTAAAGAATTACTACTCATTTACAGATGAGCATCAGCTTTAATAATGCGGATGGCGAGACTTGAACTCGCAAGGCCGAAGCCACATGTTCCTTAGACATGCGCGTATACCAATTCCGCCACATCCGCAAGTTAACTCAGTTAAGCACTAAGTAACCATGATCATAATGCTAAACCTATTAAGCTTCTACCTAATTGGTTTTAATCTTGGGTACCAATACTGATACGATCCGGCTGAAGACCTAATAATTTTGAATGCC
This sequence comes from Prochlorococcus sp. MIT2302, assembly GCF_059772385.1. Classification (NCBI taxonomy): domain Bacteria; kingdom Bacillati; phylum Cyanobacteriota; class Cyanophyceae; order Synechococcales; family Prochlorococcaceae; genus Prochlorococcus; species Prochlorococcus sp. MIT2302. The sequence goes on from NZ_CM186285.1 coordinate 1,510,321, forward strand.
CATAGGCAAATTGCTAATAGCTAATCGTGGCGAAATAGCTTTAAGAATTCTCCGGAGTTGTCGTGAGATGGGGATAGCAACTGTTGCTGTTTACAGTACGGTTGATAAAAATGCTTTACATGTTCAATTAGCTGATGAGGCGGTATGCGTTGGAGATTCGCCTAGCAGTAAGAGTTATTTAAATATCCCGAATATATTAGCTGCAGCGACCTCGAGAGGTGTAGATGCTATTCACCCAGGGTATGGTTTTTTAGCCGAGAATGATCGATTTGCAGAGATTTGTGGGGATCATGGGCTTATTTTTGTTGGTCCATCACCCCATGCAATTCGTTCTATGGGGGATAAGTCAACGGCTAAAACGACCATGCAAAAGGTGGGAGTTCCTACCGTACCTGGAAGTGAAGGTTTACTAGATAGTGTTTCAGCTGCATCCAAGCTTGCCTCTGAAATGGGTTATCCAGTCATGATTAAAGCAACTGCAGGAGGTGGTGGAAGAGGCATGCGTTTAGTAGGACATTCAGATGAATTGGAGAATCTTTTTAAAGCTGCGCAAGGGGAAGCAGAAGCTGCATTTGGAAATCCAGGTTTGTATATGGAGAAATTTATTGATCTCCCAAGACATGTTGAGGTGCAGATTCTTGCTGATCGTTTTGGTAACGTTGTTCACCTTGGAGAAAGAGATTGCTCGATTCAAAGACGGCATCAGAAATTATTAGAGGAATCACCAAGTCCAGCTTTAGATGATAACTTAAGAATCAAGATGGGAGAAGCAGCTGTTGCAGCTGCAAAAAGTATCAATTATGAAGGTGCTGGGACAGTGGAATTCCTGCTGGATCGCCATGGAAACTTCTACTTTATGGAGATGAACACTCGAATACAAGTAGAGCATCCAGTAACGGAATTAGTTACTGGTATGGATCTAATAGCAGAACAATTACGTATTGCAGGCGGGGAAAAATTACAATTTAGTCAGTCAGATATTAAGCTTGAGGGCCATGCAATTGAATGCAGAATTAATGCCGAAGATCCTAGTCATAATTTCAGACCCTCTCCTGGCAAAATAACAGGCTGGTTGCCACCTGGTGGCCCAGGTGTAAGAGTAGATAGTCATGTGTACACGGGTTACGATATTCCTCCTTTTTATGATTCTTTAATAGGAAAATTAATAGTTTGGGGACGAGATAGAGAAGCTGCGCTTAAACGAATGGAAAGAGCTTTAAACGAATGTGCAGTAACAGGAATTACAACTACTATTGATTTTCATTTAAAATTATTGCAGAGAAAAGAATTTGTAAAAGGCGATGTTCATACAAAGTTTGTTGAACAGGAAATGTTATAAACAGCTCTTAGGATCAAAATATAATTTGTGTTAGTAAACCTTGTTGGCCAAGAAATAATTCACGAAAAAGACTTAAGAGACCCACCCAAATAATTGGGGTAACATCTACCCCTCCTATAGGAGCAACAATTTTTCTAGTAGCTATCAGTATGGGCTCAGTTGGTAAGAAGATAATTGGCCAAAAACCAGTTCTTAAATCTATTTTTGGATACCAAGTCAAAATAATTCTGAGAAGGAATGCAAGGGTTAGCAAACCTATAAAAAAACCCATTAAAAAATGCAGGGTTGGAAGACTTTTAATTAACAGAGGCATCACAAAGCTCAAAGCATTATTGAATAGATGGTATAAATCATCTTTTATTGCGTAAGATTACTCGGTCTTGCATAAGAATTAGCTGAAATGGCTTTTCATTTATTAAATTTGTTCCTTAGCGCTGGAGCTTCCAGTCAAGCTGCAACAAGTTCTGCTGTGGGGATGATAGGCAGTTTTCTTGCGGCTGGTGCCTTGATAGTTGCACCTGCAGCAGCTGCATTGATTTGGGTTAGCCAAAAAGATGCATTGAGTAGATAGCCCTAGCAATCACCTGTTTATGCCATAGACTGATAGCAATAAGGGTTGGTTTCAACCTGAAAATCTTTATTTAAGAGGGCAAACTTGGTCAATGCCAGTCTAAATTGGGCCAGCATTGTTGGCATAGTTCTTGCTGTATGCGGAGCTGGCTTATATTTTCTCAGATCTTTTAAGCCAGCATTGGCGAGAGATTACGATGTATTTTTTGCCGCTATAGGTTTGCTCTGTGGCGGAATACTTTTTTTTCAAGGATGGCGTTTAGATCCTATACTTCAGTTTGGACAATTTTTGCTTGCAGGTACTACTGTATTTTTTGCTTATGAGAGTGTTCGACTAAGAGGGATTGCAACCGATCAAGCACGTAGATCTTCATATTTTGATGATGAACTTGAGTTGCCAAGATCTTCTAGGGGAGGTTTGTCTGATGCAGGCTCTGATAGGGATTATGGTCGATTTGAGGAATCTCAACCTATCAATAGAAGATTTTCAGGTAGGGATGAGTATCAAGAAGAGTATGCAGACGATGAAAGTTATGGAAGACGTCCATCTAGGGCTGTCATACCTGAGCAAGCTGTAAGTAGAAGGCCAAGAGATATCGATTCTTCAAGAATTAATTATCGAGGAGATGAGAGAGAAAGGAGAATGGAAAGGTTTAATAATCCAGAATCTTCTTCAGCAAGATCTTCAAATTTTGGAGAAAGGCGAATTAGCCGTCAAGAGAGCAGAAGAGGAACTCGTCCTTCTGCCAGTAGAGAAACTTCAAGTAGTAGAAGAAATGATATACCTAACACCTCACAACGATCTTCATCATCGACTAACACTAATGATTTAACAAGACCTTCCTACAGATCTAGCAGGTCTCCTAAAACTGATAAAAATATTGAAGACGCGGCTTTTTCTAGTGTTGATAAGGCTGTAAAAAGAACTAGTAGAGGGCCTGAACAAAATTCTGGTGCAAAACCTGCTTCTAATAAAAGATCATCTTCTAAAGGTACGTATTCATCATCTACAAGAAAGTCGAGACCTAGAGATAACAATTCAAGATTTGATGATTAAGCAAAAAATTATCATTTACTAATTATTCCAGCCCATTCTAAAAAAGATGTCTTGCTAATTGCTTCTACAATTAGAACTGCCATTAGACCGATCATTGCAAATCTTCCATTAATTCTTTCTGCGTATCCACTCCATCCAAATTCAGGAATATCATTTGTGGTTGCACTAGATGAAAGATCTTTCGTTTCTGAATCAGTTTGCTCTGGCTCAGTTGATTGAATATCTTGAGTTGTTTCAGTATTTGAGTTCATAGAAATAACTAGTTCTCGGTAAATTGGTAACTTGTAGCAGGCAACAATCGCCAACATGCATTCTCAGTTATTTCAAGTACATTTTCATGATAGTTCTTCAAGGTTGGCCTATGTCCAACGCTAATGCAAGCCATCTCGCGATGGTTAAGAAGTTCATAAAGATGTTTTTCTGTGTTGACGTCTAATGCACTGGTTGCTTCATCTAAAACAACGTATTTAGGTGAATTCAACAAAAGTCTTGCAAAAGCTAACCTTTGTTGTTCTCCAAGAGATAAAAGCCTTTGCCAATCTTGTTTAATATCTAGGTCGGGATACCTTTGAATGATTTGAGGTAACTTGACTTCATCTAGAACGGCTTTTAAATGATCATCGCTAAATCTGTTTTTATCTAATGGGTAGCAAAGCTGCTCTCTCAAAGAGCCAAGAGTCATATATGGTTTTTGTGGAATAAATAGTAGATCACCATTTGAGGGTGTTTCTATGGTGCCGGATTGAATTGCCCAAAGACCACTAATAGCTCGAAGTAAAGACGTCTTACCGCATCCAGAGGGTCCTACGACAAGTAAACTTTGACCTGATTCGATACTTAGATTTAATTCATTAATTAGGAAATTCTCTTTCCCAGGGGTTTTGATACTTACATTCTTTAGAACAATAGAATCGTTGGTTTTAATTTCTGCTTTGAAGTCAGCAAACTGATTATTTCTAATCTCATTCATGTTTGATTGAAACCCTTCAAGTCTGCCTATCGAAGCTGAGAATCTAGCCAAAGCCTCTATTTTGTAAATGATAAAAAAGAGTGATCCCTCGAGAAGGTTATAGTTTAAATTGGCTTGTTGAAAACTTCCATAGTCCATTTGCCCACTAAGAATTGGCCCTGAAAGAATAATGAAAGGAATAAAAACACTCCCATATATTCCAGAGCGTTGGAGCACTCTTAATAATGCTTCCCATATTATTAAAAGATTAAAGTTATCAACCACAGACTTCAGTCTTCTACTGACTTCTTTTTCTTCTTGATTTTCACCAGAATAAAAAGCTATTGATTCTGCGTTGTTTCTCACGTGAACAAGACCATAACGAAAATCAGCTTCAAATCGTAATTGATCATAATTTAATTTGAACAATTTTCTACTAGCAAAAAGTAGTAAAGATGAAACTAATGTGGCGTAAACTATCAGAGCAAGTGTTAGCTCTTTACTAATACTCAGCAAAATAAAAATGTTTAGTGAAAATACTAATAATGAATCAAAAATATTCAGCGATAGGTCAATTGTTTGAGCAGTAAAGTCTCTGGCATCTTCTGTGATTCTTTGATCTGGGTTATCGACATTCGTTTCAGATTCATCGTTGGGATTTAATATGTAATATGTTCTATCATCTAAGTAATCATTTATCAGGCTTTTAGATAACCACTCTCTCCATAAAAGCTGAAGCTTTGCTGAAAAATAAAATTGGAAGCTTCTTATTGGAAGAGCTGCAATAAAACAAATACCAAGAATCCACAAGTTTTTATAACTTTCTTGTTCATCTTTCTGTATTAATGCGTTAGTAATATCCCTTACAAGAAAAGTGATTCCAGCGTTGATTCCGTTGACAGACAACAACATTAATATGATTACGCCTAGTAAAAGCCAAGGCAGCCATCTTTTTTGCCTTAACTGACCACGAACTGTGATGAATGAAAAAATTCCTAAGGCAAATAAACTTGAAATTATTATTCCTGAAGGACCTTCCCAAATGACCTTTAAGGAATTTTGGACACCTCCTAAAAACTGATTTGTTATCTCTGGAACTACGTTGCTTAGCAGGCTCATTAAACCTGTAAGTAAAAATAGAACTGTACCTCCTACACAAAATAATAAAGCAATTAATAAATAGACAAATAGCCAGCCATTGTTTTTTGTATAAGGTAAAAAATATGGTTGAGTAAGCTTTCTTAATTTAATAAGTTGGCTTACGAGTCCTTTTTGAGCTTTCGAAATTGATGAGGTCATATTAATTAGATTATTTCAAAGTCAATAAATACTTGATTAGTAATAAGGCTAACTTATTTTTTAAAGTTAAATTTTACACTTTTTGAGAGCAGAAACTCATCAAAGTCATTTATTTGTATATCCTAGCTAAAACCCAAATATGTTTTTATTATCATTGGTATTGGTAGCGAAGAAATAAGCTGCATATCAAAAGAGTGAACAGCTGGGATAGTTTGATCTAAAGCCCAAATAACCAAAAAAGGTGCATTCAGAATTATCTGCCATTGCCATTTGTAAGTTAAGATTGCCCATATTTTTTTTAAAATGGTCTGCTGTTTGTCACTAAGTTTTGACCAATAATCTTGTAAATTGGTGCTTATTTTATTTATAAGGCTGTTTTTATCCGCAGCAGTTTGGGAATCCATTTGACGCTATTAATTAGATATCTTATAGCGCATATATGGGTGAAGCTGAGTCGATAACTAAGCCAGTAGTGCGATCGTGTCAATAGCTAGAAAATCATGAAAATTGAGGATTTACCCTGGTGGCCAACTTAATTCCCTTCCGCCAATGAGGTGGATATGTAAGTGAAAAACTGTTTGGCCTGCTCCCTCTCCAGTATTGATAACTGTTCTCCAACTTTCTAAACCAACAGCATTAGCAATTTCAGTTCCTTTTAAAAGTAAATGGCCTAGTAATTCTTGATCTTCTTTTTTTATCTCTTTAAGGCTTTTAATGGGTTTTCTTGGAATTATTAAAATATGAGTAGGAGCTTGAGGAGTTATGTCTTTAAAAGCCAAGCATTTCTCGTCACTAAAAACCTCATCACAAGGTATTTCACCGCTGAGAATTTTATCGAAAATTGTTGCCATTAAATCAGAAGCGATGCATATAGTAAGAATCTAAGGCGATTCTTTGTAGTTTGAATTGACATTAGTCTTTCAATCGGATTCTTTTATAACATCTTGTTCGTTGAACTTATTTTCTGTTAATTGTTTTTTTAGCTCATCTTGATCAGTAACTTTATCAACAAATAAAACTCCATTGAGATGGTCAATCTCATGCTGAACGCATCGTGCCATGAGACCCTCAGCATTCATTTTTTTTGGTCTACCCATCTCGTCTCGATAACTAAATTTAATCGAGGAGGGCCTTACTACATTGAGATAAACACCAGGTATGCTTAGACATCCTTCTTCATAAGTATCTAAGCTGGCACTAGAGGAAATTATTTCAGGGTTGATAAAAATATTTGGATGGGTATGTGGATCTTCAAAATTTAAATCAATTACAATTATTCTTTTTTGCACTCCAACTTGTGGTGCTGCTAAACCAATTCCTTTCGCTGAATACATGGTTATGAGCATATCTTTCGCAAGCTTTCTAATTGAATCGTCAACCTTTACTATGCGATTAGCAGGAGTCCTTAAGGTTTCTTCACCAAGCATATAAATCTTTAAAGGAGGATTTTTTACAGCTTCTTTAGGGACTGTATTAAGAGTTTTCTTTTTTTCTGCATTTTTTGCAAGTTGAGCAAAACTTCCAGCCAAAGGAATATCAGAAGAACATCAATTGTTACTTTACTTTGTTTTCACTGATATGAGCGAATTAATTATCGACTCTCAACATGAACTAAAAACTAAACAATGACAATTTTGGATGCTGAAAAAGTTTATGGAGATGCCCCCATATTTAAAGAGCCTCAGATCATAGGTGACTGGGTTTTATGGTTAGAACAAAGACCACAAGAAAAGGGCAGAACTACAGCTTTAATTAGACCTTGGAGACAAAAAGATTTATCACCTCAAGAGTTAACACCTTATCCAAGTGATCTAAGGACAAAAATTCATGGTTATGGTGGTGCCCCTTTAACAGCTACTTTAAATGGATCAGATCTTATATTAACTTGGGTAGACAATAAAGATAACTGCTTATGGATGAGAACTTGGTCTTCTGAAGATGCAAATGAAAAATCTTCTTCTTTTAAATTAATACCAAAAATACAATCAATTTGTCTTTCAAAAAAACATAATTATTTTCTTGCGGGTGGGGTGATTGACCTTCAACAGAATATTTGGATTGGATTGATGGAAGATGAAGAAGGAGATCATATAGTTTCTTATTCTTTAGAGAAAATTGACCAATATCCAAAATTTATTTATTCATCTAAGTCCCTTTTAGGCTATCTTGCGCTGAATTGTAAAGATAGAAAATTAGCATGGCTTGAATGGGAAAATACTTCAATGCCTTGGGATTTAAATGAATTAAAGTTAGCTAAATTGGATGAGAGAGGAAATATAATTAATACACTAACTGTTAATAAAGAATATTTAAATCTGACAAAAAGAATATCATTTTTTAATCCTATTTGGTCTGGTAAAGGTGATCTATTTGTTGCTGAAGATAGTAGTGGATGGTGGAATTTAACAAAGATTAAAACTGACACTAATAATAATTCAATTACTATTTTTCAGAATCAATGGACTATCAGGGCTGAAATTGCTTTTCCACAATGGGTCCTTGGGATGTCTAGCTTTTCATGTCTCGGGGATGATGTTGTTGGTGTTTTTGCTCAAGAAGGAATTTGGACTTTAGCTTTATTTCAAAAAAATGGTTACATTCAAATTATTGACCAACCTTTTATTGAGTTCTCAGGTCTTCATTCGTTTCAAAATCGACTTGTTGCAATTGCCAGTAGTTCAGAAATAAGTGAAGGTATTTTTGAAATAGATTTATTGAGTCAAAGTTGGGATCATACTCCTGCCTCTTCATTTAGTTTGGACCCAAAGCAAATAAGTATTGGCGAATCTTTTTGGTTTTCCGGATCAAATGAAGAGAGTGTGCATGCTTGGTATTATCCACCTCTTAATAAAGAAATCTTGTTACCTCCATTATTAGTGAAAAGTCACAGCGGTCCTACTGGCATGGCTCGTTGTGGATTGGACCTAGAGGTGCAATTTTGGACATCGAGAGGTTGGGCCGTCGTTGATGTTAATTACCGAGGTTCTTCTGGTTTTGGTAGGGAATATAGAGATCGATTGAAAGGTAATTGGGGTGTAATCGATGTTTTGGATTGTGCTAAGGCAGCTCAGTCATTGATTGATTCTGGTAAGGCTGATAAGGAGCGTATTGCGATTGTAGGGAGTAGTGCATCGGGTTATACAGCTTTAAATTGCTTGGTATCAACTGACATTTTTAATATTGGAGCATGTAAATATGCTGTAACTGATTTGATAGGCATGGCTAATTCAACCCATAGATTTGAGGAATTTTATTTAGATTATTTAATAGGAAATATCCAAATTGATTATGAAAAATATGTTCAAAGATCACCAATTAAAAATGTTGATTTTATCAAAAAGCCATTGATTTTGTTTCATGGCTTAAAAGATAAAGTTATACTTTCTGATCAATCTATTGCAATTAAGGATCAATTAATAAAACGTGAAATCCCAGTTGAAATTTATTTATTTAATAACGAAGGTCATGGATTTAAGGATGGAAAAATAAAAGTTGATGTTTTAAGAAAAACAGAGGCTTTTTTTAGAAAATACCTAAATATAAATGTTTAAGAATTTTTCCTTAAAAAAGAAATTACTGATTTAATTTCTTCAGTAAGAGAATCAATTTCTGATGGAGTAGATGTAAAGCTCAAACTTGCTCTGGCTGTGCTTTTTATCCCATAGAAGCGATGCAGTGGTTGGCAGCAATGATGACCGCTTCTTATGCAAATGTTATTGCTATCGAGTAACTCAGCCAAATCATTGGAGTGTATCCCCTTTATGTAAAAGGTAGCTAATGGTCCTCTATCAGCTTTAATTAGAGGGCTAGGCCCAAGAATCGTTAAATCATCTATCTCCTCTAATTTTTCAAAAAGATATTTTGTTAATTCTTTCTCATAATTATTGATTTCGTTCAATCCAATTGATTGCAAATAATTAAGTGCGGTTCCCATTCCAATTGCTTCTCCTATGGCTGGAGTTCCTGCTTCGAATTTATGCGGTAAGTCTGCCCATGTGCTTTTATCCATAAACACTTCGTTAATCATTTCTCCTCCTCCAAGGAAGGGGGGAATTCTCTCCAAAATTTCTTCTCTACCCCATAAAAATCCTATTCCTGTAGGACCGCAAAGTTTATGAGAAGATCCTGCCAGAAAATCAATACCTAATTTCTTTACATCTACGGGCTTATGAGCAAGACTTTGACAGGCATCTAGAAGAACTAAGCTACCTTTTTTATGTGCAAGGTCAGTAATTTCCTCGATAGGATTACAACAACCTAATGTATTACTTACATGAACAAGACTGACTATTTTAGTTTTATCACTCAATTTCTTTTTAAAATCATCAAGATCTAATTCTCCATTTTTGTCGATATTGATATAGATTAGTTTGCATTTTTTCGCGATTGCAATCAATTGCCATGGAACTATATTACTATGATGCTCCATTAAACTTATCAATATTTCGTCGCTTTCTTTAAGTTCAGAATTTCCCCATGCATAAGCTGCAAGGTTTATAGCTTCGGTTGCATTTCTAGTGAAAATAATTTCTTTTTCATTATTGCTATTAATAAACTTTGCTGTTAACTTTCTTGAATGTTCGAATTTTTGTGTTGCGATTGCACTCAGCTGATGAGCACCTCTATGAACATTAGCATTTTCAAAGCTGTAGTATTTTTTTAAAGAATCAATTACTGCTTGTGGCTTTTGACTAGTAGCAGCATGGTCTAAATATACTAAATTATTATTATTCCCAGCAAATAGTGGAAAATCATTTCTACTTTTTTCAGCAATCTTTTGTACTAAATCGTTCACTTTTTTATATCTCGTATTAATTTATCAATTAAATTCCATTTTCCAGCACTTTTACGAAAGTGTGAAATCACTTCATCACAATATCCTTTTAATAGCAAAGAATTAGCATCTTGATTATCAATACCTCTACTAAGTAAATAAAATAATTCCTCATCTTGGAGTTGGCTTACAGTTGCTCCGTGAGTACACCTGACATCATCAGCAACTATCTCAAGTTCTGGTTTTGTATCTATCCTGGCGCGCTTGGAAAGTAATAAATTTCTACTGAGCTGAGCAGCTTCTGTTTTTTGTGCTTTTTGCGGAACGTCAATCGAACCATTGAAAATGCAATGGGAATATTCAGAAGCGATGGCTTTTTGTAATTGGTCAAGCTTTCCATTTGGGCCATCAAATCTAATTAAAGAATGTGTTGCTATTTGCTCTTTTGATTTAGTGACTTGAAGCCCTCTGATATTTGTGGAAGCTTCTCCTTTGCTTTGAATTATTCTGGGTTCAAATCGAGCATAATTCCAACCATGATGAATTGAATTAAGAGAATATTTACTCTCCTCTGCTTGTTCTACAGCTAAAGTACAAATTGAGGAGGATTCTTTTTCTTCACCAAAAGAAATTAACCCATGAGTTAGCTCTACGTTTGGTTCTAGTTTGATTTCAATTAAATGATTATGTGCTGAATTATTGTTACCTAGAAAAATTTGCAAAAGATCTAATTTTGCTCCCTCTTCTATAAGCAGAAAGATCCTAGTCGAGGTTGATTTTTTATCTACTGATGGAATTACAAGTTCTAATGATTGATTGAAATTACTTTTAACCTTTAAAGCTAAAACCTCCAAACTAGATGCCTGATTTAGATAGACTGAAAAGTCATTCTTTATGTTTGTTGACTTAACTATTTTGCCAAGATTATCTTCAATTTCTCTACTATTTAATTTTTCAATTCCATCAGGCAAATTAATATTTAGAATTGGATTTTTATTAGGAATAATTATAATTCTCTCTCTGTTTTTATCCTTCTCGGGGAAGTTAGATTCAACTTTACTATCTTCTTTATCAACCATTGTTGGTAAAGATAAAAAAGTATTTAGCCTATTTAAATTGGATAATCTCCACGCTTCATCATCTTTAGAGGGCATTCCTTGCTCTAAGAGGAATGCTCGTCCTATTAATTGTTCGTTTTTTAAAAAACCCTGAGTTTGTGGAAGAGAGTCTAGCCAATCTTGGCAAATAGTTGATGATTTCATTTTGCCATCTGATTGTCTTTGGCATTTTGGTCAATGAATTCATATCCTGATTTCTCAAGGTCAATTGCTAGTTCTTTTGTTCCGGTTTTTATTATTTTTCCATCAGCCATTATATGTACAAAGTCAGGAGTAATTTCATTGAGTAGTCTTTGATAGTGGGTTATTAAAATTGTCGCCGAATTTGGTTGCGAGAGTTTATTGATCCCAGATGCAACAATTCTGAGAGCATCGATATCAAGGCCTGAGTCAGTTTCGTCGAGTATTGATATAACTGGCTCAATAAGAGCCATTTGAAGAATTTCGTTACGTTTTTTCTCCCCGCCTGAGAACCCTTCATTCACGCTTCTTTGTAGAAAGGCTGGATCCATTTCAACTATTTGCAATCTTTCTTTTACTAGATCTTCGAATTCAAAAGTGTCTAATTCACTTTTATTTAATTCTTTTCTTCTTGAATTGGTGGCAACTCTTAAGAATTCTAGATTACTAACACCAGGAATCTCTACTGGGTATTGGAAACCAAGAAAAATCCCAATTCTTGCTCTTTCCTCAGGAGCGAGCTCAAGAATATTCTTACCTTTAAATTGGATGGATCCAGAAAGAACTTTATAAGATGGATGGCCAGCTATGACTTTAGAAAGTGTACTTTTTCCACTCCCATTGCGACCCATGATTGCATGTATTTCTCCTTCTTTGACTAATAGATTGACTCCATGAAGTATCTCCTTATCTTCAACACTGGCATGAAGATCTTTAATAGATAATATTGTTTCTGAAGTTGATGAAATCACTAAACTAGATGGGAAGTTGTAGAGAGTAGAGGTAAGATTTTAGTTGATTTTTATCCAACCGAACCCTCCAATTTTAAAGCCAAAAGTTTATCTGCTTCAGATGCAAATTCCATAGGTAATTCATTGAAAACATCACTACAAAATCCACTGATTAACATTGAGACTGATTCTTCGAAATCAATTCCTCTACTTTGCAAGTAAAACAGTTGATCCTCTGAAATTCTACAAGTACTGGCTTCATGTTCAATATTGGATTGAGGTTGCTTGGATTGAATATATGGATATGTATTTGCGCTGGCTTTATCACCGATCAACATGGAGTCACATTGACTGTAATTGCGCGAACCTTCAGCATTTGGGCTTATTGAGACAAGACCTCGATAGCTATTATTAGATTGTCCTGCACTAATCCCTTTACTCACGATCTTTGATTTTGTATTTTTCCCTATGTGAATCATTTTTGTCCCAGTGTCCGCTTTTTGCAGATTATTAGTTAATGCAATTGAATAAAATTCACCAATTGAGTTATCTCCTTGTAAAACGCAACTTGGGTATTTCCATGTAATGGCAGATCCAGTTTCGACTTGAGACCAGCTGATTTTGCTTTTTTCCCCTCGACATTCTCCTCTTTTTGTGACGAAGTTATATATTCCTCCAATACCCTCTTCATTGCCTGCATACCAATTTTGTACTGTTGAGTATTTGATAGATGCATTATCGAGTGCGACAAGCTCAACAACAGCAGCATGAAGTGTATTGGTATCAAACATGGGTGCTGTACAGCCCTCTAGATAACTAACGGAAGAAGATTCTTCTGCGATAATTAAAGTTCTTTCGAATTGACCAGTGTCTCCAGAATTGATTCGAAAATAAGATGATAATTCCATTGGGCATTCGACACCTTTAGGTATATAAACAAATGAACCATCACTGAAAACCGCAGAATTCAGGGCTGCAAAAAAGTTGTCATTTATAGGAACAACTGTTCCTATGTATTTTTCAATTAAATCTGGATACTCACTAACAGCCTCACTAATAGAGCAGAATATTACTCCATGTTCGGAGAGCTTTTCTTTGTATGTAGTCGCGATGGAAACGCTGTCGAAAACAGCATCTACGGCTACATTAGATAATCTTTTTTGTTCACTTAGTGGTATTCCTAGCTTTTCAAAAGTTTCAAGCAATTTAGGATCAACTTCATCTAAACTTTTTTTCTTTATATCTTGCTTCGGAGCTGCATAATAAACTAGATCTTGATAATCTACTTTAGAATAAGATAAGCCGGACCAGTCAGGTTCTTTCATCTTCAACCATTGTTCATAAGCTCGCAAACGAAATTTCAATAAAAAATCAGGCTCATTTTTTTTTGCTGAAATTAGCCTAATAACATCTTCATTTAAACCTTTTGGGATTTTTTCAGTTTCAATTTCAGTTATAAAACCATACTTATAAGGTTGTGAAACAATTTCTTCGACAGTATTAGATTGAGTCATTTTATTTTGATTAAATCAAGTCGTAGTAGTTTTTATTTATGAAAAGTTTGGCTTTTAAAGATCCAAGATAATCTTCAATTATGACATTTGAGGTTCGTCATTGGATCAGAGTGTTTTGATAGTTGGATCTCGAATTTCATTCTAAGTCAAATCAAGAGGGAAAACCCAGTGTTACGAAAGTAGTTTCAATCTCCTATTACCTTACGCCAAAATACTTGCGATCGTTTCAAGTGGTAATTTTGCTGGAATAGGCTTTTTTATCTATTTGAAATTCCTAAAAGATTTTTCAATGTATAGAAATAGTTGTGTAACCCCCTATTAAAACAGTTGATCTCATTTTTAAATTACTCGTTTGAGCTTGTAATAGTCATTGAATGAATATCTTTATTCTGTTTATAGGTGCAGAAAAATAAGATAAAATCTATCAAAAGATAAATATTCTTTTAAACTTTAGAGGTAAGAGATAGTCCCCCCGCCAGATGATTCAATCTGATTTTGTCGATAGTTTTCCAAATAGCCCCTTAAGTAAAGAGGATATAAATTTGATCGCATTGACTAATCTTTCAGTTAGTGAAAAGCATCATTTAAGGATGCTTGCACACTGCCTGCATTGCTTTAAATCAATGAATAAAGAGCACTCAGGTGGTTTGCTTCCTGTGAAGGAGGAATGGCTTGAATGGTGCTTGAACAATCCAATCATGCTTAAAGATGACGAGTTCGTGCACGTTATGTTTGAGCAATTTTCTGGAGCAGCTATCCAACTGGAAAGATTGTCAAATGATTTGAAAATTCCTCCATTGGATTTGACGTTGAAAAATTTAATCGACGCTTACTCAGATTTATATCGCTAAGGTTGATCCATAAGGAAAAATTTCTTTGAGAAAGATGATCCCAAAGAAAAAAGTCTTTGAAATTTGAAGAATCAGGATTTATTTTTTTTTTGATTGAATTGGAATTTATTTCGTTTGTTTGGAATTCGTGGATTGATAAGCAACTCCTATTTTTTAGTTATAGCAATGCTTTTTCTCTGAAGATCCTCTTTTTTGCTCTCTGCTTGGAGTCAGTAGATGCTGACCACATCAACGAGAAGAGCACATTTCATCACATACTTATCGCACTGATCCCAAACAAAAAATGGAGGTTTATGGGCGTGACTATTGATCAAGAATCCCTGTCACGTTTAACACTTCGTCAGCTTCGTATTAAAGCGAGTAAATTAGGTATTCCCCTTTACAGTAGAAAATCAAAGGCTGATTTAGTAAAAAATGTTTTTCTATATGAGGAAAAAAAAGAACTAGAAAAACAGTTGATAAACAATAAGGTTGAACCATCTAAAGAAGAAACCTATTCAAGTTCACCTGAGACTAAAGTCGTTTTTCTACCTCGTGATCCCGAGTGGGCATATGTCTTTTGGGAAATATCAGATACAGATCGTGCTAATGCTCAAAATGAAGGCGCTAATAGGCTTTCTTTGCGCTTAGCTGATGTGACCAATACAAATAACGGAGAAGCTAATCCTGGAACTCTTCAAGAAGTTGTCGTTGATAGTCACAGTACTGAATGGTATTTACCCATTCCTTTAGGTGGGAGAGACTATATGGTCGAACTCGGTTATCGAATTGGTCATAAATGGATGTCACTTGCTCATTCATCTTCAGCCAAAGTCCCCTCATTACATCCTAGTGAACAAATTCTTGATCAATTTGTTCCTTTTAGTTTGGAAGCTCCAGCGTCTACAACTGAACCTAAGATAGAAAATTTTGCATTAGAAAAAACCGATAGTGGTTTGCATGAGCGCTTGTATCAATCAGCAACCACAAAGTTCAGAACACGAAGAGTTGGCTCAGAAGAATTTCAAGAGGGTGTTCCAGGAGATATTAATTCAAATAACGAATCTGGTTCTGGTCTTTGGGCTAGTGGTTTGAATGAATCTGGTATTGGAGGGGTTCAGCAAACTCGCTCCTTTTGGTTGGTTGCTGATGCGGAATTAATTGTGTATGGAGCTACGGATCCTTCAGCTAAATTGTTTATTGAAGATGAAGAGGTCCCATTGGCAAATGATGGAACTTTTAGATTGCAAGTTCCATTTAGAGATGGTATTCAGAACTATTCAATCAAAGCAATAGATAAAGATGGAATAGATTCAAGAAACATAACAATGAAATTTGAAAGAGTTACCCCAGTTGATAATACGAATCCAAATTCCAAGGCTGAATCAGAATGGTTTTAAATTTAATCCCAATTCATTGATGGTTCGTTTAATTGTTGCTTTTACTCCATTAGTAGGTGCTATTGCTTTTCCATTATTAATTCCTACTACGATTGAACATTTAGGACTTGGTCCGGGTGTTTTAAGTGCGTTGATTTTAAGTACCCTTTGGTTTATCGCAATGCTTCGTACCTCTGAAATGCCTCACTGAATTAAAATTTACCATTTCGATTCTCTATTCATCCTCGATATCATTTACTAATCTATTATCAAAGTGTTTTCTACAGAATTTAGCCAACTTACAATTAAGTTAAACTCACCTTTTACTGACCAGAAACCAGGTACCTCTGGATTAAGGAAAAGTACTTTGCAATTCGAGAAGACTCACTACCTTGAGAGTTTTATTGAGTCAATCTTGTGTTCTCTGCCTGGGGTGCGAGGAGGTGTTTTGGTTGTAGGAGGTGATGGACGATACGGCAATACAAGAGCTATTGATATCATCATTCGCATGGCAGCCGCACATGGTATTCAGAAAGTTATAACAACTGTAGATGGTATTTTATCTACCCCCGCGGCTTCTAATTTAATTCGCATCAATAAAGCAATAGGTGGAATTATTTTGTCTGCTAGTCATAATCCAGGTGGAGTTGAAGGTGATTTTGGAGTCAAGCTAAATGGGTCAAATGGTGGACCGGCTTCCGAATCTTTAACTGATCAAATTTATAATTACTCAAAAAATCTTACAGAATATAAGATCGTGCAATGTGAATCAAATAATTCTTTTTCAACTGGTAAATATAAATTAGCGTCAATGATTGTTGAGATCATTGACGGAGTAGAAGATTACTTAGATTTAATGAAAAAAATATTTGACTTTGATTTGATTAGTTCCTATATCAACAAAGATTTTCCTATCGTTTTTGATGCATTAAATGCTGTTACTGGGCCATATGCAAAGCGTCTGTTTGTTGATTATTTAGGCGCCAATTTAGAAACAGTAAGGAATGGAAAACCCTTGGAAGATTTTGGAGGTCTTCATCCTGATCCAAACTTGACTTATGCAAAAGATCTTGCAGATTTGCTTTTAAAAGGAAATTTATTTTCCTTCGGAGCAGCATGTGACGGAGATGGCGATAGAAATATGATTTTAGGACGTGGTTGCTTTGTAAATCCTAGTGATAGTCTTGCAATTTTGGCTGCGAATTACGATTGTGTACCAGGCTATGCCAATGGTTTAGCTGGTGTTGCTCGTTCCATGCCGACGAGTTCAGCTGTAGATGTTGTGGCAAAACATTTAGGGATAAATTGCTTTGAAACCCCTACTGGATGGAAATTCTTTGGTAATCTTTTGGACGCCAATAAAATTACTCTGTGTGGAGAGGAGAGCTTTGGGACTGGAAGTGATCATGTAAGAGAGAAAGATGGATTGTGGGCTGTTCTCTTTTGGTTGCAGATACTTGCGTCCAAGAAAAAGTCTGTTTCCGAGATAATGAGAAACCATTGGCTATTTTTTGGTCGTCATTATTATTCTCGTCATGATTATGAATCTATTCCATCTGAAGTTGCAAATACTCTTTATTCCAGATTGAGTAATATGCTTCCCAGTCTGAGAGATAAATCTTTTGCTGGAAGAACAATTCAGAATGCTGATGATTTTAGCTATACAGATCCAGTGGATGGTTCAATAACGCTTAACCAGGGTTTGAGAATTTTATTGGATGATGGTAGTCGAGTGTTAGTGAGACTTTCTGGCACCGGCACTCAAGGAGCTACTTTGAGAGTCTACTTTGAAAGCTTTGTTCCCAGTAATGGTGATATCAATCAAGATCCGCAGTCAGCCTTGGACTCTTTAATTAAAAGTATTGACTCTCTAGCTCAGATTTCAAAACTAACAGGCATGTCAACTCCTACAGTTATTACCTAGATCAAAAATCTTCCAATTGGAAATCATCAAAACAACTTTATAAGTTTTTTTTTGCTTTTAGAGTAATAAAAATGTTTGTTTGTTAGCTTTGGCCAAAGATCTGTTTGCTTTTAATGGTGAACAGCTAATACAGAATAATGCTCCTTTAGCTGATCGCTTGCGGCCTCAAACACTTGATGAATTTGTTGGTCAAGATCATATTCTTGCTCAAGGACGTTTGTTGAGACGTTCAATTATTGCTGATAAAGTAGGCAATTTGTTGCTTTATGGTCCACCAGGAGTTGGTAAGACTACTTTGGCTAGGATTATCGCTTCAAACACTCTATCTCACTTTAGTGTTATAAATGCTGCCCTAGCTGGCATCAAGGATTTAAGGTCTGAGATTGACTCTGCAATAGATAGATTAAATAAATATGGTAAACGTACGATTCTATTTATTGATGAGGTTCATAGATTTAATACTGCTCAACAAGATGCGTTATTACCTTGGATTGAAAATGGAACTTTGACACTAATTGGCGCAACTACGGAAAATCCATATTTTGAAGTAAATAAAGCTTTGGTAAGCAGATCTAGATTATTTCGTTTAAATAGTCTTAACGTAAAAGCATTACATCAATTATTGCAACGAGCTTTGAGCGATAAGGAAAGGGGTTATGGGTTGAAATTAATTAATATAGCCAGTGAAGCTAAGGACCATTTAGTTGATGTGTGTAATGGCGATGCACGCGTTCTGCTTAATGCCCTTGAACTTGCTGTAGAGAGCACCATTGCAAATCAAGATGGTTCAATCAGTATTGATCTAAAGATTGCTGAGGATTCAATTCAAGAAAGAGCGGTTTTATACGACAAAAAAGGTGATGCTCATTTCGATACCATAAGTGCTTTTATAAAGTCATTACGCGGTTCTGATCCTGATGCGGCATTATTTTGGCTTGCTCGAATGATGGAAGCAGGAGAAAATCCACGATTTATTTTTAGACGTATGCTTATCGCTGCGGGAGAGGATATTGGCCTTGCTGACCCTAATGCAATTGTCATTGTTGAGTCATGCGCCGCTGCTTTTGATCGAATAGGTTTACCAGAAGGTATTTACCCTCTGGCGCAAGCAACTTTGTACTTGGCTTCAACTGAAAAGAGCAATAGCGTGAAGGCTATTTTTAAAGCAGTTCAAAAAGTGAAAGATTCCCATAAGCAAAACGTTCCTTCTCATCTTAAAGATGCAAATCGAGATAAAGAAGCCTTTGGAGATGGCATGGGCTACAAATATCCCCATTCCTTTTCAAAAAATTGGGTCCCTCAACAATATTTGCCGGATAGCTTAGTAAACGAGATTTTTTGGGAGCCAACTGAATGTGGATGGGAAGGGCAAAGACGGTTCCTTTTGAATGAAAGAAGATCTGAGCAGTTAGCTTCTTTAGGTGAAGTTGAGCACCAAAATCCTTTAACTATTGCATCTGGAAAAGTTGATAATGATTTGGAGAAATGGTTAGTTCGTCAAGCTTTGCAAGAGGGGGAACGATTGAGTAACTTGGCAACTAAATTATGGTCAGGTGTTACTTGGAAGAAAAATCATAGAGTTTTAGTCTTAACTCCTAGTTCTTTGCTTTGGTCGTTAAAGCCTTTAAGAGAGACTTCTGAAGGTGGCGTTTTCTTGGCTGTATCAAAAGATAAGCATCCAAGTTTATTAGCTGAATTAGAGATTTTGGCTTTAATGGAGCGACCTGTTTTAATTGATTCAAAAGTTGAATCAATTAAAAAATTAGAAGATAACCTTAAGTTTGAGGTAATAGGAGGAAGGATCCCTTGGAAAGTTTTCTCTGAAACAAATTTTTCTAAATTGTGGCCGATTCTGGCTGAAAAATGTACAGCGAACGCAGAATTAAGTTTGATTATAAGCAATCCATGTTCTGGCCCTGCTTTTGCTTTACGGGAAAACTTAGAAGTTTATAGCAATAATAAAAATTCTGATTTTCTATTATTAAATAATTTAATTTCCACAGAAGAGAAGTGGTTAAAGAAACAAGAAAATAAAAAGAATTTTATTGCACAATTGGAAAAATTAGGCTGGAATGTTTTTTTAGAGGAGTGGACTGAATATGTATATCAAAAAATTGATACTTCCATAATAAAAAGGTGGCTTACTCAAGGCAGTGATTATCGTGAAATTATTTTAAAAGATTATGAGGAAGAAAAATTGAATCGATTGAAAGAATTGTTTAAAAGATTGAATGGACGGACTATAAAACAGAAACTTATACATACTAAGTTTATTGCTAAAATATAATTAATTAAGGCAAAGTATTGGTTTGTTAGTTATTAAATTTCCATCTAATGCAATTGCAAAGGTCCATTGATCATGACTTTGACCGTAAACTTTTACTTTATGTCCCAATTTTTTATTGTAGGCAAATTGTGATTTATTTTTCCAAATCCATTGATTTAAATTTGTCGCTATCTTTCCACTCTGCCATTTGATTGCAGCTTCTTTGACGACCCATCTTTTAAGCACTAGTTCTCTAGCTTGGAACGGGTTTAAATGTTCAATTTCGCAATTCTCATATTGAGTGAAAAAACGTTTTGATAATTTTTGAGCTTGAAATTGTCTGTCCCTTCTTTCTATATCTACCCCAATTTTTTTTGAGGACCATCCGATTAATAAAGCATCATTACAATGACTAATGCTGATATGACCCCATCCTTCTGCTAATAAAGGCGGTTTTCCAGGGTCGGCTTTGAGAGGTATGTCGAGAGGGTCTAAGCCTGTCATATTGGACATGACATTTCTGATGCAGCCTCTGGAGAAATGGTAAATCATCCCCCTTTTTGGTTTTAACTTTTGAACCCATTTTTTTTCTTCGCTGCTTATTGGTAAAAGTTTTGATGACATCAAAAAAAGCCAAAGACCTAGTACGCTTTGATTGTTTATTTGAGTTGTATTCATGACTCTTTGTATAGGTGATTCTGCACCAGACTTTACTCTCCTTAATCAAGATGGTCTTGATGTCAGTCTCTCATCATTTAAAGGTTCGAGAGTAGTAATTTATTTTTATCCAAAAGATAATACCCCTGGCTGCACTAAAGAAGCTTGCAGCTTTAGAGATAATTGGGAGCTTTTTAAATCAAACAATATTCACGTTTTAGGTATTAGTAAGGATGCCTCAAAGTCACATATCAAATTCATTGATAAGAATCAATTACCTTTTACACTTCTTACTGACAGTGACCCTTGCCCTGTTGCAACTTTATATGAAAGTTATGGCTTGAAGAAATTTATGGGTAGAGAGTATTATGGAATGATGAGACATACTTTTGTTATAGATGAAGACGGAAAAATTGAATTAATATACTTAAAGGTAAAATCAGAAAATATGGCTAATCAAATTTTAAATGATCTCAAATTGATTTGATTTTTGTATATATCAATCATTCCCTCTAGAACTAGATTTGGGCAATAATTGATATTAATATTTGTATTTTTAAGTTCATTTAATATTAATGGTGCATCACCTCCGCACATCCAGATTGGTAATTTTGTATCTGAAAAAATTTTTATAATTAACCCTACTAATGAATTTATTGAACCTTTTATCATTGCATCATCAGTCTCATGTTGAAATATTCCAGACGGTATTTTTTTAACAATAGGAGCTTTTAGATTTAATGTGCCAGTGGCCATCGAAGATAATTGAAGACTGAAGCCAGGAATTAGTTGTCCTCCAGCAAATTCTCCTTTATTTGTTATTTTTGTGACGCTTAATATTGTACCTGCATCTATAATAATCAGATCTTTTTCTTTGCTATTTGAAGATAAGTGCTTTTTGAGAGCACTCCATGAAGCAAGGGCTCTGTCAATTCCTAAATTAGATGGAAGATTACTTAGGGGTACCTTATTTAAAATTATTTTTTTTGAAGGATTTAATTTAATATTCTCAGGGACAGCACCTACTGAGGCCCAAGTTAATTGAGAGTAATCTTTATTTACAAATTCTATTGGATTTGGTTGGGTGTGAAAATATTTCCAAGTTTTGTTTACCTTACTTGCCCAATGCCATCTCGTATTACCAATCATTAAATAATTTTCTTCCGCGTACATAAGTTTATTCTTTGTTATTAAGTATTTAAATGGATCCCGCACTCTTCACTTAGGCCCCCAAATCTTGTTGACCTCCCTTTGAAATTACTATTTTCTGCTTCGCTAGAGTGCCAATCTCCTACAGTGGAATAGCCTTTTTCAAATAATGGATGTTGAGGTAATTTATTTTTCTCCATGTAATAGAAAATATCTTTTTTAGTCCAGTTTAGAAGTGGTCGGAGAGTTAAACGTTCTCGAATAAAATCAACATTAGACATTGACTGTCTGTTCTTGGTTTGGCCTTTTCTTACTCCGCTTGCCCAGCAATGAACATTTAGGTCTGAGAAAGTCTTTTCAAGAGGATCAACTTTTCGAATCTGATGATATTTTTCAAGATCTTTTTGTAATCCTGTTTCCCAAAGACGACCATATAAAGCCTCCATTCTTGCTGGGGAAATGGGACTTTGAGCAACTACTAAATTTAATTCGAATAGTTTTGTTAATTCTTCTGCGTAGCTATAAGTTTCTTTTGGAAGATAGCCTGTGTCAATCCAAATAACCTTTGGCTTTTGACTAGATTTTAATGCCACCGTCATATGAAGTAAGACAGCAGATTGGATCCCAAAACTGGTTGTTAGAACAAATCTCTCATCAAATTGTTCAAAGCCCCATTCAAGTTGAGCTTGAGCGGACAGTTGCTCTAGGTCTTTTCTCGTCTCATTAATTGATTTCATCAGAAAAGGTTGAGGAAAATGAGCGCCTTTTCTCAAATCATTGGTGTAATTGTCTTTAGATTCCTTTTTCATGTTTGAGTTTTGTATGCCGAATTAGTCAAAGTTTGTTTAGGGTCTTTGAAATCATCTTAGATCTCGTCCCTATGGACTTGAACAATTTGAAATCAGATCCAATTGTTGTTGTTGGTGGCGGCTTCGGAGGACTCTCTACTGTCCAAGCATTATTAGCTCGCTCGGATGGAACTCCAATCATTTTGATTGATCAAAACCCAAGATTTCTTTTTAAGCCATTGCTTTATGAATTATTAAGCGGTGAGCTTGAATTATGGGAGGTCGCACCTCAATTTTCTGCCTTAGCCGCAGAATTAGGATTTATTTTTTTACAAGAGCATGTAGTGAAAGTAAATGAACTTGAAAGAAAGTTAATTACTTCATCTAAGAGGGAAGTTAAATACTCTCAACTTGTTATAAGCACAGGAGTAACAGCGGATTATTCTCTTTTTGAAGGTTTAAAAGAATATGCTTATGGCTTTTCTAATTTAAATGATCTCCTAAAAATTAAAGAGTTAATAACTTCTATAAATCATTCTTCTAACTTCACAAAGCCTTTAGTGATCGCTGGGGCAGGACCAACTGGTGTTGAGCTTGCCTGTAAATTATCTGATTTAGTTAATAATAGAGTGGAAATATGTTTATTTGATAGAGGGAATAAAATCTTATCAAAATCCAAATCTTTTAATAGATCAAAAGCAATAGAGGCAATTTCTGAGAGAAATATTAAGGTATATTTAGAACATCAGATTGAATCTATAAATGAAAGGATTATAAAAATATCAACTTTTGACAACGAAAGAAAGAATTCCCTCGAAATTAATTATTCTGCCTTGGTATGGACTGCTGGATTAAGACCTTTTAGCTTACCAATAGTGGATCAGCTTTTAGATGAAAATAAGAAGATTAAAGTAAATCAATTTCTGCAAATAAACGAATATCAGAATATTTTTTTCTTAGGAGATATCGTGTTTTGTGAGAATTATTCTTTTCCTTCATCAGCTCAAGTAGCTATGCAGCAAGGTTATCTAACAGCTCAGAATATTTTTTCCCTTAGAATGGGAAATAAACTTAAATCATTTCAATTCGAAGATCTTGGAGAAATGTTGAGTCTAGGTATTGGTAATGCATCAATCACTGGATATGGAATCACTTTGGCAGGACCAATTGCTTTTAAATTGAGGCATTATGCATATTTGATGCGAATGCCAGGTTTCTCTGTTTCTTTAAAATCCGCAGGATCGAGGCTGTTAAGTAAAAAATAAGTAATCGTTTATTTTTTCAATATCCTTAGTTCCCTTTTCACAGTATTCTTAAAATCAATACTTGGACAGCGTCAGGTGAACAGGTTATTAATTAAAGAATATGAATGAGATATTAACTGTTTTAGAAAATTCCAAAGCTGTCATAACTTTGGCAGTATTGATTATTGCAGTTTTTTTGTTTGTGAGCAGTGCTCTAGCTCCAGAACTGACGGGGCTTTTGAGCGTTGCATTATTAATGGCTACGGGAGTTCTTTCCCCTCAAAAAGCATTGGCTGGTTTTGGAAGCCCTGCTTTGATTACTTTGATGGGTTTATTTGCGGTATCTGCTGCACTTTTTAAAAGTGGCGCCCTTGATCGTTTAAGAGAGTTAATTGCCTCCGAAAGTATTCGTACTCCACGCAGATTGATAGCTTTGCTTGGATTAGTTGTAGCTCCTGTTTCAGGTGTTGTTCCCAATACTCCTGTAGTAGCCTCACTTTTGCCAGTAATTGAAGCGTGGTGCATTAAACGAAAACTATCTCCTTCTCGCGTATTGCTACCGTTATCTTTTGCCACGGTTCTGGGTGGAACTTTAACTCTTTTAGGTAGTTCAGTAAATTTGTTAGTCAGTGATATTAGTGATCAACTTGGCTACGGTGCTTTTGATCTATTTACATTTACGGCAATAGGAGTACCTATATGGCTTTTTGGGACAGCATATATGTTGTTAGCCCCACAATCTCTATTACCTGACAGAGGACGCATTAGTTCTGAATATGTAGGGAGTTCGGATCAAACGAGTTATTTTACTGAAGTCACTATTCCGTCTGATTCTGAACTTATTGGACATTCATTGAGAAATAGCCGCTTACAAAGAAGATTTGATGTGGATGTTTTAGAAATACAGCGTGAGAATGAAATACTTTTACCACCACTTGCTGATCGAATTATTCAGTCTGGCGATCGATTGTTGATAAGAATTACCCGGTCAGATCTTTTACGTTTAAAACAAGAACATACTGTTCAGTTAAATAAAAACTTAAATATTGAAAAAAATTTTTTTCTATCCAATATTGATGAAAATCAACAAACTGTAGAAGTCCTTTTGCCAGCGGGGTCCACTTTGGCAGGTGCGAGCTTGCGTGAATTGCGATTTAGGCAAAGACACAATGCTACTGTTTTGGCCTTAAGACGAGGTCAGCAAACTGTTCAAGAACGCTTAGGTCAAGCAATTTTGAGAGAAGGAGACGTATTACTTCTCCAAGCACCTAGAGATTCAATTCGTGGATTACAAGATAGTAATGACCTTTTAGTTTTAGATCAATTTGAGAATGATCTACCCACTGTCACAAGAAAACCAATAGCAATTGGCATAGCCATCTTGATGTTGATAATTCCTTCAATCACTGATTTGCCTCTAGTAGCTTCTGTCTTAATGGCAGTAATTGCAATGGTCTGGGGTGGATGTTTAAGGCCAGCAGAGGTTCAAAGATCAATTAGACTTGATGTCATCCTTTTGCTTGGATCTCTCTCTAGTTTTAGTGTTGCAATGCAGACGACCGGTCTTGCGGATGCTTTTGCCAATATTTTGATTTTCATATTGCAAGATTTACCTACTTACACTTCTCTATTGGTTATTTTTCTTTCAACTACCGTATTTACTCAATTTGTTAGTAACGCTGCATCTGTGGCTCTTTTGGCGCCAATAGCTGTTCAATTGGCTCCAAGTTTGAACCTGCCTCCTTTGGCTTTATTAGTAACAGTTCTTTTTGGCGCTAGTCAATCTTTTCTTACTCCTATGGGGTACCAGACAAATCTGATGGTATTTGGTCCTGGGCGTTATCAATTTTTAGATGTCACCAGATACGGAGCGGGATTGACAATCTTGATGACTTTTCTTGTGCCTTGGTTGATTTTATTAAAGTATAGTGTTTATTAAATAAGAGGAATATGATTATTAGCTTCGGTGAGATTTTAGATCTTTCTTCTGATTTGGATTATTTAATCTTTTCAAAATTAGTATCTATCTATTATCAGAGGAAGTGAGTATCAGAAAAGAAACTTACAGAAGGCTTACGGTTCCACAATTCACTGTGGTAACTGGTTTGCTTGTTATTGCTTGTGGAACATTGTTGTTGTCTACACCTTTTTGTTCTAATGAAAATGTAGGTCTATGGGAAGCCTTATTTACTGCAACTTCTGCTGTCACCGTTACAGGATTATCAATTATTGATGTAGGAATAGATTTGACTTTTTTTGGACAACTGATTTTGGCAATTATGTTATTAATTGGTGGTCTAGGCTTAATGGCAATTACTACATTTTTGCAGGGCTTTATTGTTAGCGGAACAGAATTGAAAACACGTCTTGATAGAGGGAAGACTTTAGATGAATTTGGGGTTGGCGGTGTTGGTAAAACCTTTAAAGGAATAGCGATTACAGCTGCTATTCTTATTAGCTTTGGTGCTTCCATTTTATACTTTTTTGGTTTTAATAATATTACTAACTCAAGCGAGAGGATATGGGCATCAGTGTTCCATAGCATTTCTGCTTATAACAATGCTGGATTTAGCTTGTGGTCTACAAGTCTAGAAGCTTACAGAAGTAACTGGGTAGTGAACTTTGTTTTAATTATTTTGATTGTTTTAGGTGGTTTTGGTTGGAGAGTGACAAATGATATTTGGATAAATCGTAGATCTTTAAAATTAAGAAATTTAACCCTTCATACACGCTTAGTAATTAGATCCTCTTTCATATTAATTTCTCTAGGCTTTTTGGGTTTGATTTTTACGGAATCTTTGGCTAGGGGGAGTTTCTTTTCATTGATTAATTTTGATGATCGTATATTAACTGCTTTATTTACCTCTGTTAGTGCTCGAACGGCAGGCTTTACGAATTTGCCGATTTCAATTGATAGCGTTTCTGATTCAGGCCTTCTATTAATAATGTTTCTGATGTTTATTGGAGCAAGCCCAGGTGGTACTGGAGGAGGAATCAAGACTACAACTATTGCCGCATTAATGGCAGCAACAAGAGCAACCTTGCGTGGTCAAAATGAAATTATTATTCGTAATCGTCAAATATCTGACAAAGTCGTTCTTAAAGCTGTTGGCATAACAGTTGGTTCATTTTTATTTGTGTTAATTATGGCTTTATTATTAAGCTTGAGTAATGGATTCAGTAGTGGAGAGAATTTTTCATTTTTAGAAATGCTTTTTACGTGTATTTCTGCTTTTGCAACTGTAGGTTTCGATTTAGGTGTTACCTCAGAGCTAGGACACTTAGGTCAATTAATACTTGTTATTGGGATGTTTGTTGGCAGACTAGGTATTCTTTTGTTTTTAAGCGCTATGTGGCAAGCTCTCTATAAAGCCAAGCTTCAACATCGCAATCGAATTGGCTACCCCAGGGAGGATCTCTATGTTTAATGAGGACATAAATCATGAGTGATTGGTGGCAATGGTCTCCCATAAAAGCAAATCAGAAACTTGGTTTTGCTGTAGTTGGAATTGGTCGTTTTGGAAGCGCTGTATGTAGAGAACTATTGAGAAATGGTGCTGATGTTTTAGCTGTTGATTCATCAGAGAAGGCAATAGAGGAATTACGTCAACTAGAGCCAACAATTGAAGCAAGGGTGGTTGACTCAACTGATGAAGAGTCTATGAAAGAGGCAGGTGTTCTTGAAATGGGGACAGTAGTTGTAGGTATTAGTGAGCCAATTGAAGCAAGTATTACAACAACTCTTATTGCAAAAGACACAGAGGGAAGTTTGGTTAAGCAGGTTATTGCTCGAGCAACAAGTGATCTTCATGAAAAAATGTTGAAAAGGGTTGGTGCGGATCGTGTTGTATTTCCTTCAAGAATGCAAGGTGAAAGATTGGGTTTGGAATTGGTTAGGCCTAATTTGATTGAAAGATTAGAATTGGATGATAAAACTGGGATTGATGAGATTAAAGTGCCTGAGGTATTTGTAGGCCGTTCGTTACGAGATTTGAATCTTAGAAAAAATTATTTTGTCAACGTTTTAGCTGCTGGTCCTGCTCAACTACTAACGGTTAATCCTCCAGCGAAATATATTTTGGAAAAAGATCATGTGCTTGTCGTTATGGGTTCAATGGAAGATCTTCAAAAGCTCCCTCAAACTTAATTTATGCGTGTATTGGGTTTAATGAGTGGTACGAGTGCTGATGGTATAGATGCAGTTTTAGTTGAATTTAAAGGTGATCCTTCAAAGCCGAAATGGGAAATTTTGAATACCAGCTCTTATCAATATCCATCCTCGACTAGAGAAAAAATAATACAAGTTGGTCAAGGGTTGAAATTGAATAGTAAGGATTGGTTTGAATTGGCTGAAGAAATTACTGAACTAAATGCTTTTGCTGCAAGGACTTGTGATCCTGATTCAACTGCTGAGGTTATTGGATGTCACGGACAAACTTTATTTCATAGAAGCGTAAAGAAATCTAAAAGAGGAGGAAGTCTCCAAATTCTTTTAGGACCATTACTTGCAAAGATTTTAGGTCAAGTGGTTATTTTTGATTTCAGATCCAAGGATATTGCTTCGGGTGGTCACGGTGCCCCATTGGTAGCGTTAGTGGATGAAGCGTTATTTGGAAGGGTGTATGGATGGCGAGGAGTTCTCAACCTTGGAGGAATAGCTAATCTTACTATTATTCCTCCCAAGAGTGGAATTGATAAAACTTCTGAGTGTTTGGGCTGGGATTGCGGACCAGCCAACTCTTTAATTGATTTAGCTATTAGAGAAAGTACTAATTCATCTTTAGAGTTTGATCAGAATGGATCTTTAGCATCTCTTGGGATACCTAAATTAGATATTATCGAAAAGTGGTTGAAGGAACCTTTCTTTCATCTCGAACCTCCACGATCAACAGGTAGAGAGCAATTTGGTAGTCAAGATTTACAAAAAAGGAAAAAGCAATTGGGTGATTTATCAACAGAAGATTTAATATCAACACTAACTACATTTACAGCATCAATAATTTCTCAAGATTTAGAAAATCTTTTTAGGTATAGAAAGATACGTTTACTCGAACTTTTGGTTGCTGGAGGTGGAACCAAAAATTTATTTTTAATGAAACAACTCCAGAAACAATGTTGCGGGGTTTGTGTTCGTCAAATAAATGAAATTGGTATTCCTTCTCAATATCGTGAAGCACTAGCTTTTGCAACTTTAACTTGGTGGAATATCTTAGGTAAAAAAGTTAATTCGAAGTTTATAACTGGAGCAAATAAATCTCTTTTATATGGATTGAGAGTTGATCCTTAATGTTAATTAATTCAATAGCTAATTTCTTTTAAACCTTAATCTTTTTGGAATGCCTTTAAGTCTTTGTGTTTTTTGTTTTTCTAATGCATTGATAAAATTTTGTGTTTTATTTTTCTTAGTTTCTACTTCTTTTGGTGCTGAACTTTCTTTCAATTCGTGATGCTTAACCCCTTCCTGAATTAAAACTTTGGCCATATTGCTGACAGTTCTAGATTCTTTTACGGCTAATTCTGACAATCTTTCACATAAATCTTCTGGGAGGACAACTTGTATGCGAGGCGATTTTTGCTTCCCGTTAGACGAGTTTTGACGAGTAGCCATGCGTACAAAGCACTACCAAGTAGTAAATAGTGTACACTTGTACGTAAGGGTAGTATCCTTGTGTATGATACTTGCCAATCTGGACAGCTTTGTCTTGTCAACCTTTTGCTTAAATTTTTCGATTTAAAAGGAGTATTTCATGTCTCAGCCATCTCTTCCACAAACATCTAAACCTCTTTCTTCAAGTGTTGTTGCTGAAAAAAGGCCTGTAAAAAGACAAAGAAGGAAGAGTCGCAGTAATGGTAAGAATGGAGATGTTCTAATTTCTGCTGTTGTCAGCTCTTACTTATTGACACATTTACACCATGTTTTGCAAAGAGCGGAATATGGAGCTAGCAAAGAAGGAAGGTCATCTCATGCTGCGAACTTTGCTCAACTTCGTAAAGTCCTTTGTATGGATGCTAGAAGCATGAAAGACGCGTCTGCACTAGGTCTAAAGGAAAGTGATTTGGAAATATGCAATGAATCTCATGATTGCGAGACAAAAGCTGCATAATTGAATATTCTTTTAATTAATGAATGTTTTTTTATGAGTGGCAATGCTTCAGAGCTTTATAAGCTTATAAATGCTGATCCAAAGAGAAAACAAGAACTTTTTCGTCAAGCCCTTCAAAACCCTAAGGGTGCTATGCAATCTATATGTGCTTTTGGGATTGAAATGAATTTGCCAGTTACCTCTGAAGAGGTAAAAGAATATTTGATTACCATTGATGATTCAGAGACTAAACAATGGCTGATAAAGGCTAGGGGGGGAATGTAATTAATTTTTGGAAGAAGTAGGGGGTATGAATGAATTTTTACCATTTTCATTAATTTCTCTACGTTCATAGCCACCTCCTCCTGCCATCGTCCAAAAAAACCAATAACTAGGAATTGCAAGAGCAGCGGCAAGTACTAAAGCAGTAATTTGTTCGAGTCTTAACATGGCCTACTTATGTAATGTAATTTAAATCAGTTGGAATCTTTTAAAGCTAAATGATTAAAGGTAATTCACTTGAGGTTTTATTGTAGTGTTGCGACTTGAAAAGATTAGTAAGATATATCCAACTGGACAAGTATTGAAAGATGTCAGTTGGGAAATTAGAAGTGGAGAGAGAATCGGTTTAGTTGGAGTCAACGGAGCAGGTAAATCCACTCAATTAAAAATTATTGCTGGCTTAGAAGAGGCATCAGATGGTTCGTTGATTACTGAAGGGGATCCATCGATTGCATATTTAAAACAGGAATTTGATGTTGATATTGCAAGAACTGTTAGAGAAGAGTTATTCGAGGCATTTAAAGAAGCATCTGATTTACTTCATCGTCAAAAACTAATTCAAAATAATATGGAATCTGAATTAGCTTCCAAAGATTCAGATTATCTTGATTCATTAATTAAAGAATTAAGCTTTATTCAAAGCAAATTTGAATCAATAAATGGGTACGATTTAGAATCGAAAGTTGAAAAACTATTACCAACTATTGGTTTCAACCAAAACGATGGAGACAGATTAGTAGGAGATTTTTCTGGTGGCTGGCAGATGAGAATAGCTTTAGGAAAGATTCTCTTGCAAAGTCCTGATTTATTGTTATTGGATGAACCAACTAATCACCTAGATCTAGAAACTATTGAATGGTTAGAAACATATTTACTTAACCAAAAAGTTGCTATGGTAATTGTTAGCCATGATAGATCTTTTTTAGATAAGGTTTGTACAAGAATTGTGAATACAGAGCGAGGTCGATCTAAAAGTTATCTTGGAAATTATTCATCATATCTGCAACAAAGAAATTTTGAATTGGAATCAACAAAAGTTGCATATGAGAAACAGCAGAAGGATATGCAAGTTCAAAAGGAATATATTGAAAGATTTCGAGCAAGTGCTACTAGAAGTACGCAGGCTAAAAGTAGAGAGAAGCTATTAGATAAAGTTGAAAAGATAGAGGCTCCTGAGAAAAGATTGAAAGGACCTAGTTTTAAATTTATGGACGCACCTAGATCGGGTAAGGATATATTAAGTATTAAAGATTTAACGCATAGTTATGACGAACATATTTTATTTTTGGGAGCTTTTTTGGAGGTACAGCCAGGTGAAAGAATAGCATTTATAGGACCAAATGGTTCTGGAAAATCTACTTTGCTACGACTAATTATGGGTTTGGAGGAACCTGAAGAAGGATCTATTTTAATAGGTAAATATAACATTATTCCCAGTTACTTTGAACAGAACCAGGCTGAAGCTCTTGAACTAGAAATGACGGTAATTGATACAATTTCACAATCTGTGCCGAACTGGACTCAAACAGAGGTTAGATCATTATTAGGTAGCTTTGGCTTAATTAATGATTCAGTTTTCAAGGAGGTAAGCCAAATAAGTGGGGGCGAGAAAGCAAGGTTAGCTTTGGCATTAATGATTATTAAGCCATCAAATTTGCTTATTCTTGACGAACCTACAAACCATTTAGATATACCTTCAAAGCAAATGCTGGAGCAAGCATTATCCAACTATAATGGTAGTGCATTAATAGTTTCTCATGATCGATATTTTATTTCCAAAGTTGCAAATAAAATTGTTGAAATAAGAGATGGTCAATTAATTAAATATGAAGGTGATTATCAATATTTTAAAGAGAAAAAAATTGAAGAAAAAAAGGAAAAAGAAAAAGAATTAAAACTTGCAGAACGTGAGAGAAAAAGATTGGCTAATCGAGAAAAACAGAGAAAGAAAAAACAGATTAAAAAGAAATAATTATTCTTGAAAATACTTTTGAACCTTATATGTTCAGATCAAAAATGTCAATTGGTCTGATGTATTTAATGGACTCTCTATTTTTTCTAAGTATTTTAATTTCTAAAGTTGACTTTAAATTACTCTGATTGATTTTTTTTACGACATCTGCTGGAGTTGAAATTTCTTCATTATTAATCGAGATTATTAGATCATTAACTTTTAATCCACCTTTTTCAGCAGGACCATTTGGCATCAAATATTTAATAATTGCGCCACTTTCTCTTTGGGAAAGAAAATTACTTTTTTGCCTGATATTGCTTGAAAGGGATACTCCGATAATAGGATGTTCTGCTCTTCCACTATTGATTAAGTCTTGCGCGATTTTTCTAGCTCTATTTATTGGGATTGCAAAACCTAACCCTGCTCCTGGCCCTGAGCGAACGAGAGTATTTATGCCAATTACTTCTCCCAAAGAATTCAATAATGGACCTCCAGAATTACCGGGATTAATGGCTGCATCAGTTTGTATCAGATCTATTCTTTTATCGGATATTCCAAGCTGTGCAACATCTCTATTTAGATTACTAATTATTCCAAGGGTTACGGTATTCTCAAGTCCAAAAGGATTGCCAACTGCAATTGCCCAATCTCCAACTTTTAGATTATCAGAATTACCCAATTCAGCAGTCGGCCACGGACCCTCTGCCTCAAGTTTAATAACTGCAAGATCAGTTAAAGAATCTTCCCCGACGACTTTACCAATCACTCGTCTTCCATCTGACAAACCAACTATGAGTTGGTCAGTTTTTTCTATTACGTGTGCATTGGTCAAGACAAGACCTTCTTCAGAAAAAATTACCCCACTACCTTGACCTCTTTCAATTCTAGATCGAGGAACTTGAAGTCCTCTCAGACCAAAGAAACGTTCAAAATATTGATCATTTAAAATTCCTTGTGGTAAAAACCTTTCATTAGAAGACAACACTTTGCGCTCTGTTTCTATAGTGACAACTGCATTTCCAATGAGGTGTAATGCTTTTGAGACGAAAGATTGTTCGTTTAGACTTTGTGGGGTTACTGGTAAAGTTTCACGAGGATAGACCGGAGTATTAAATCTTAAATTACAAGCAATAAGTACAAATAGAACAAGAATTTTGAAATATTTTTGTTTTTCTAATTTCAGGCATCCTATTAAAAGTCTCGTTGCATCTAATCCATGCATGATC
The DNA here is from genome assembly GCF_059772385.1 of Prochlorococcus sp. MIT2302. Lineage (NCBI taxonomy): Bacteria > Bacillati > Cyanobacteriota > Cyanophyceae > Synechococcales > Prochlorococcaceae > Prochlorococcus > Prochlorococcus sp. MIT2302. The sequence goes on from NZ_CM186285.1 coordinate 1,543,634, forward strand.
TTTGGAAAGGGATTAGTTTTTAACTTGAAAGTTTATGATAGCCAATTTAGAAGTTCAAAGACCTACTAATTTGATTACCGTAGATTTTTACTAAAGAACTGCTATTCAAACTTTATTTCCTTTAGAATATTAATCTGCTTTATTGTGTAAAAGTCTATGAAACCAAATTGAGTTCAAGACTTAGTTTTAATGATTTATTCAGTTTTTTGATTTCTCATTTTGCAAATGTTGAGCAATTTCTTACCTTTTCTTTATGGCCTTTCAGTTTTTATTTTGTTGATAGTAGCGGCAAGAATAATGCTGAACGGGTTTTTCTCAGGTCAATCATTAAATACTCAAAATTCATTTTCACAAAAAAGACGTGACGATAGAACTGGTTTGGTTACTGTCCATCCTGAGCTGTTAAACGAAGATGGCTGCATCACTGATGAAGATTTGCTCACAGTTCGTTTTTCAAAGGACACTGATCATCCACAATCATCTGAAAAGCCTTCTGAATAATTTTCATTAGATTTTTTGGTTTGACATTAAATAGTTCTCAACGAGGTTTTAATTTTGGAACAACGAACCCGCATAGTCGCTGCAGTTTTGAAAAATATGAAGTTACCTCCTCGGTTTCGTCTCAGATTATTAAAGGAAGATCCAGTTAGGCTTGAGCTAAGTCTTACCCCATCATATGGCAAAGATCCTATTCAAGTTGGGTTGGTAGAATCACTTGATTTGGTTGCTAGACGGGACAGAGAAGGAAGAATGCCCAGAGATCTTCAAGGAACATGGGATTGGACCGTACGCCATGGCGAAGTTAGTACCGGTGGATGGAATCCTTATTTGAAAGAAGCTCTGCAAACTATGTTTGAAACTGGATTGCCAGCAATTATTTATGAGGAACTAACAGGCGAGGACTATCATCCAGTTGATGGAGCCAAACATGTTCGATAGGTTATTAATTTTAAAAAATAAATTAATTTCAATAGTTAAGTTTTCTGTTTTCTCATTTGGAGCATTTCTTTAGTATTATTAATTTAAATTTGATTTACAAATGAAAGATAACTTCGAGCCTCGTTATGGTTTTGTCAACTTTGCGGAAATATGGAATGGCCGATTGGCCATGATGGGTATATTAATAGGATTGACGACAGAGTTGTTAACTGGCCAGGGAATTTTAACTCAGATGGGAATTGGCTGAAAAAACTAATTCTTAGTTTTTTATTTTTCATAGTTTGACTAATTTTAAAAAACACAAACAATCTCTACCTACATATAGTGTTAAAGAATTAAATGAATCTATTGGTTTATTATTATCTAGAGGATTCGAACCGAAATTTATACTTCAGGCGACTGTTTCTAAATCTCAAATAAAAAAAGGTCATTTATGGTTGACTTTAACTGATGGAAAAGCAAGCGTGGATGCAGTTGCATGGTCATCAACAATCAAGTCTTTAAAATTTCTACCCAAGGAGGACGATGGGGTTGTTATTGTTGGAAAATTAAATTTTTGGGAATCCCAAGCAAGATTATCTGTACAAGTTTTTGATATTCGAGCAAGTATTTCTACTATTCTAAAGAAGTTCGAAGTAGTTAAATCCAAGCTTATTAAAGAGGGTTTGATAGATGATTTATTAAAAAGAAAATTACCAAAATATCCAAATTCTATTGGAATTCTTACAAGTGTTCCAAGCTCTGCATTGGCCGATATGCTTAGAACTGCAAAGGAAAGGTGGCCTTTGACAAAACTGTATATAATTCCTATTCCAGTTCAAGGTAATAATGAATTTGAACTAAAGACAATTTTAAGTAAATTGAGGAAAAATAAATTAGCTTTAGATGCGATAGTTATTGGTAGAGGAGGAGGTAATAGAGAAGATTTAATGTTGTTTGATGCCGAAATTATTGCTAGAGAGATTGCAAAATTTCCTATTCCTGTAATTACAGGAATAGGCCACGAAGATGATCTAACAGTTTCTGATCTTGTTTCAGACCATAGATCTGCTACTCCAACTGCTGCAATTGTTGATCTATTACCTTCAAGAGAAATTGAAAAAAATAAATTTTTACAAAATAAGAAAACTCTCAATAACTATTTTAAAATTTGTGTTAAGAACAAAAAAGATTTTTTAAATACAAAAAAATCTTTTTTTCTATCTCATTCTCCTCAGCTATTAATAAAAAATCAAAGAGCAAAACTAAATTATATATATCAGCTTTTCGAAGCATTGTCCCCTGATAAATGGTTGAAAAGAGGTTTTGCTTTAATCAATGATGAAGAAGGTAATTCGATTTATAGTGTAAAAAGTGTGAAGGCAAAAGATAAGCTCGTGGTTAAATTCTCGGATGGGGAAATCACTGCAGAGGTTAATAGTATCAATTATAGTAAAATATAAATTATTAAATAATACCTTTTGATTCTATTTAACGTGAAGATGAGGGTACTAAAAAATCATCAATGCCAAAAAAAGTTGCCAGCATTAAAACTATAGAAGCTTTTAAAAAAGATATTAAGAAATTAACTTATGAAGAATCCATCTCTGAATTGGAATCTATCTTAACAAATATACAGGATGACAATATTTCACTAGACAAAATTCAAATTAATTATGTCAAGGGTCACTTACTTCTTAAACATTGCGAGGAACTGCTGCAATTTGTAGAACAAGAGATTAATGAAATTAATTCTAAGTTTATAAAACTAGACTAATCTTATAAACTCATATCTTCCGATTTAATGTCAATTGTTGCCGCACTTGCTGGTATGTTTTCGAGAATATCTTTTTTATTATTAATATTTGCTCCACATATTGGACAAATATTCTGATTATTTAAAAAGCTTGAGCCACAAGAATCACAATTTTGTATTTTTGATTGGATTCTTTTCCAAGAAAACCATCCTACCCCTGCTAATAATAGTGGTATTAATGTAATTAAAATGAATATTCCGCCTGCTAAATCAATAATGAATTTTCCAGCTGGTGTAGGAAAAATGAGAAGTACAATACAGACCATCCAAATTAATGAAGATGGCTTGTTCATGAGTATTTAAGATATCTACTTGTATATTGTAATTTAAATTTTGATGCTTGTTTAATTGATGTTTAAACGTATCGATTACGACGCATGCTTGCAATTACAACGCTCCAACACTGACCAAAATAAATAATGACACCTACCATCCAAACCCAAAGAGTCAATACTAAGACTCCTCCGATAAATCCATAAGCTTGGAACCTTGACCCCAAAGAGAGGATACTTCTACTAACCGCTAAATTTAAAATAGTTAGCAAGGTTCCAATCATAAAAGCTCCTGGTATTAGTGGTTTCAAAGGCACTCTTCTACTAGGAAGTAAGCCCTGCAAAAGTAGAGCCATAGTTGAAAAACCTATTAATGGGAGTATGAATTGACCCACTTGAAGAACCGGTATTTTTGACATCGCATTTTCAATCCAAGGTGTTGTATTTGCTAATTCTTCTAAAACGGCGCCAGGGATCATTCGAATATTTGCACTGATTTGATCTATGACCATTAAAAAACCTACGAAGAGAACCACAAAAAAAGCTTCTATTCGGTTTCGGATAAACCTAAATGCTTGAATTTTAAGTGGATCAGGTTTTGATTTAACTGGTAGAACGTCCTCCCATAATCTATCTGCTCCTCTCTGTAATGTTAGATAGGCATTACCTGCAGTGATCATTAAGAACATTGCTCCAAGTATTCCAGCGCCAAATCCTTGATTAACTAATTTTACTAAAGTTGAATCAACTAGACCAACAACTGAAGGAGGTAAAACTTGAGCAGCCAAAGCAATAATTTGTTGATCTAAGCCTTGCTGTTTTCCTAAAAACCATGAAGCAACTGATAGAGATATCAGTAATATTGGAAAAAATGACTGCAGAGTGTAGTAAGCAAATGCTGCGCTTAAATCGACACAATCACATTTAGACCATCTTTCATAAGCTTTCCAGAGGCTACTAAAAAACCATCTTGTTTTTTGACTGTAGTTCAAGACCACTTTGGTTTTTGAGTGTTTATGTTTATTATTACGCTACTTGGTAGGGAGGAGATTTTTCTTGGTTGAATCGGTAAATTTAAATTCATAGATTGTTTTAGTGGGTTATTTTTTATTATTGATTGAAAAATAAAAAGGTTATATTGCGTTAACTATCTTGAATTAATGCTGTAGCCCAGGGCCTCATCTTGAGCAATTGATCTTTAGATGATGCTGTTAGTAATGGGAAATTCACAGAAGTAAGATCTGTCCCAGGGCTAATATCTTTTGGATTGGTTCCCAACCAATTGATAAGACAATTAAGTTCCTCGAGGATTAACCACGCAGCCGCAATATCCCAGATTTTTGGTGTTGCCTCCAAAGCAGCAATTGTTTGACCTACAGCAACGCTGGTCATATTTAAACTTGAAACCCCCAGTAATCTGATTTTCCCTGGGAAAGACTGCTCTGGTTTCATTTGTAAAACTTTAATGGACCGGCTACAAAGAGAAATGCAGTCACTATTTTTTTTGAAGCGAGATTCAGGCTTCAGTGGTTTTTTATTGAGCCAAACTCCTTTCCCTCTTATGGCAAAGATTCTTTTTTTTAGAGCTGGTATGTCAAGAAAGGCAGTCTCAGGTTCCCCATTGGTGAAACGCGCTATGGATATTGCCCAGTATGGTATGCCTGCTGCAAAATTAGTTGTGCCATCAAGCGGATCAACTACCCAATATTCATTTGAACTAGGAATTGACTTCTTGCCTTCTTCACTAAGGACGCCCTCACCTGGAGCAATTTTTGCTAGACCTTGAACAATTGTTTTATCACTCCATCTATCACACTCTGTAATCAGTGTTCCATCGGGCTTTATGTCAGAGTTGATTTGACCAAAATCTTGAAGCTGGCGTCTTCCAACCTCATCAACTAGGTGATGAATTGACATTAATTGAGCATTGCTCAGAGGTGTAGATATTGGGTTTTGATTCATTGTAATTCAGTTAAAAGCTATAGCTGACATAAAGGAATTAAGTTCGATTCGTAGAGATTTGATTTATTGTCTAAATCTCTATTATTTTCTTGATTGACTTTGATATCACATGGTTTGATGTTATCTAAACCAGTTTGCCTACTTAAATCAGCTAATAAAGTGTTATAGCTAGTTACAGAAATAATATAACGAACCTCGGAATCGGTTAAATCTCTTTGGTTATTTACAACTTCTCGCTGTGTCGTAATGCCTGATTTGTACCTAAGCTTGGCAAGTCTTAGAGATTCTCTTGCAGATAAAACTTCTACATAAGAAGCAGATATATTTAGTTTGGCCGATTCTAATTTGAAGAAAACTTCTTCAACTTCTCTTCTGATTTGAGCTCTTTGTAAAGCAAAATTTAGCTTTGCTTCTTTTGCTTTGCTTTTATTGTAATTATATAAAGATTTTGAATTACCTCCATCAAAAATAAACCATGTAGCATTGAGCCCAATTGTATTAGAAAGATTAGAAGATTTATTACTAGTGTTTGGAGAAACTTGATTTAACTCACCTTTTGCAAATGAAGAGGTAAATGTATTTACTAAGCTTAATTTTGGTTGGGCGGCAGCTAGTGCTGCGTTGGCATTGCTATTGTTGATTGAAATATCTAAAAGGATACTGTCAAGTTCTTCACGTGCATCATAAGCTGCAATAATACTATCTTCTAATGATAAGTCCCATACACCTAATACTTGGGTTTTTGAACCTATCAAAGGTGTGACATCCTCTGGAAAATTAAGTATTTCAGCAAGAGATCTTTGACCAATTTTTTGCTCTCCTGATTTAATATTTAACAACTGTTGATCTCTGGCTAATTGAGTTTTAGCTTCGAGAACTTCTAATTTTGTACCAATACCAGATTCAAATCTGATCTCTGCATCTTTTAATCCAAGAGTTGATGATTCAATAGATTTATTTGCAACTTTTATTTCTTCATTAACCTTTTGAAGATTAAAGTAGCGCTTTTTAGCTTCTAATTTTAAATCTCTTAGAATTATAGAGTAGGTGTATTTTGACTTTTCAAAACTATCTCTAGCTGATGCTATTTCGGGAACTCTTGCAGGATTAATTAAATCCCATTTAATTTGTGCATTAATAGATGAGCTCCATTGTTTACTAGTAGTGTCTTTTATGAAATTTGATTCATTGTAATTATTAGACGAAAAGTATTGGGGAAGTCCATTCGCTGTTAGGCTTAATGTTGGGTACCAGGAGGATAACGAACTTTTTAATATTGATTTTGCTTGATCAACTTTTTCTAAGTAAATTTTTATAGTTGGATTTTTATTTATAAGAATAGTTTCTAACTGATTGAGATTTATATTTTTATATGTTTTTACTAATACTTCACGAGGTCTAGAGGGCCTAAAAAGATCTTCAGGTGAATTTAATTCATGTAATAACCCTTGTATTTCTTGGCTTTGATTTTTACTTAATTCTTCTTGAAACCTGATTTTAGAAACTATTTTTTGCGAACTTGTGGCCCATAAAGGATTTATCCCAGATATAAATAAACCGGCAAAGATTAGGAATTTTCTCTTCACTCTCCTCATAGTTATAAGAAAAACTGAGATGGATTCAATAAAGCAATTAAGCTTTACAAAGTGCTTTGTTCACGATGTCGTCTGCATCATGAACAATTCTTATAGATACATTAAGTGACGAAGAGAGCTCTTGAAGAGTCATGTCATCAAGAAAGATTTTTTCCCCTTGCTTTAACATGACTGACGGCAAAAGTAATTCATCGCCTAAATCTTTTCCTTGCAGGCCTTTTACCAGATCTAGACCTGTTAGAAGCCCTGTCACTATTTGCTCTTGACCCCAGTAAGGACTTGGAATTCCGTAAAGATGCAGTGTGAAATTATTTATTTTATTGAGTCTTTTACAAGGTTTCTGTAATTCATTTTCAACTAGTTTGCCAACAACCCAGCTGCATGTTCTCTTTTTATGAATTTTTATGGGAAGATTTCTTGTCGCTTGATCCATTGCTTTAAGAAAACTGCGAATACTTCCAACTCCATTCTCTTTTTGAGGTAAATCTTCATAAGAATTGAGCTTAGGTAACGGCCTCTTTGCTATCAAATACCATTCATCAGATAACCAGGCAAAACGTGAGCCCGTTGATTTGTAAAATTTTTTCTGCAATGGCTCAATTTGATTGATGACTTTTGTGGCACAAACAGAATTCACAGGTATTAGCCCATCATTACTTGGTCGGAATCTTGTTAACCCAACTGGAACTATTGCTGCTGAGAGGACTACGGGAAAATCTCCTTGTGCAAAACTATATAGATCATTAATGGTTTTTGTTAAAGCTTTCCCGTCATTTAATTCAGGGCAAACAACAATTTGAGCATGAATTTGTATTCTCTTTTCTGAGAACCAAGCCAACTGATCTAAAAGTTCAATAGCTTTAGGATTCCTAAGTAATTTCGACCTTAAAGAAGGTTCTGTTGCATGCACTGAGACGAATAAAGGAGTAAGTCTTTGTTGATCAATTCTTAACCAGTCTTGCTCGGAAAGATTTGTAAGTGTTAAGTAAGAGCCATATAAAAAACTTAGCCTGTAGTCATCATCTTTAAGGTATAAGCTTTTCCTTTTCCCTAAAGGCTGTTGGTCAATAAAACAAAATGGACACTGATTATTACATTGTTTTAATCCATCAAATAAAGCCTCAGTAAAAGCAAGTCCTAACCCATCGTCATAATCTTTTTCTATATCAATTGTATGTGTTATTCCTTTGTCATCTAATATTTTTAGTTGAATATTTTCTTCGGCAATGAGAAATTTGTAATCAATAAGATCTCTTGGTTTTACACCATTAATACTAATTAATTGATCTCCCGCTTCAAATCCAAGCTCCTCTCCAATTGAACCCTCTTCGACAGAGGAAACAACAGCAGGTTTTATTTTGTTTTTATTTACCATTACTGTGTTCATTTATGCTCCTAAACAAGAGAAATCACTTTTATAGTTTTCGGGTAGCATGATCAAATTAATAAATCTTGATCAATTAATTTATTTTTAATATAAGTAAATTTTCAACAAAAAGTACTCTATAAGCTTTTTTGAATCATCTCTTTTTCTAATGATTAAGAAATGAGGCCTTGAAAAGCATTGCGATCATTAAAATAAAAATGTTTTTCTGAATTTTTCTTTTAACTTTCTTATTTGTATTCTGAAGACATTTTGGTTTGGGTATCGACTTGAAGCTAAATTCATAGAAGGTTGAGCTGAAAACCAACTCAGTTTTATTAATTCTGATTTACTCAAACAAACCCACCAATCCCATAAATAAAGAAACGTCCTATCTCTCAAAGTCAAGGACATTGCAGTTTTGGGCTAGCACAATGGTTGTCCTGCCGGTTTTTGTTCAGGCTCCATGGGTTCATGTGTTTCCTTTTTCAGCTTTTTTATTTAGTTTCCTCATATTTTTTCTTGGATTTTATTTACTCAAATTTTGTAGTAATAGATGGTCCTCTGTAGGTTCCCTATTGGTTGGTGTGAGTTGGAGCTGGTTAGGAGGATGTCTCTTTTGGGGATGGTTAAGAGCTCATCCTGTGTGGCATTTGCCTGTTGAATCAATAGCTTTTCCAATAGCAATAAGTCTTTTAAAGACTCGATGGGAAATAGGCGCTAGTTTCTATTTGGCATCATTACTGGGCACTGCTTTTACAGATGTGATGATTGTTTTGACAGGTGTCATGAAGGCTTGGCCCGAAGTTGTTGACGCACCTTTTTCAGAAGCCTCCAAAATGTTAAGTTTCACGGCGGAACAATTATTGGAACCTTTTTCTCTATTTGCAATTTTAGTTGCAGCACTTTTAATAATTTTGATTGCAAATTGGATGAATCAAAAATCAAAAAGTGAGCCATTATCTTCCGATGCTTGGCTTGTATCTAGTGCGGCTTTGACAACAACCTTATGGGTTGATGGATTATTTTTTGCGACTACGTTAATTCAGCCTCAATTGAGTGGATTGATCTGAAAATTAATACTTTATGGACTTAAATACTGGATTAAATAAAAATGATATTTACTCAACTAATTGGGATGTGATTGTTATTGGAGCGGGCGCTGCGGGTTTGATGTCTTCTCTTGAATTACCATCAAATTTGAAAACCTTACTGTTAAATCGCAATACTAGTAAACGCTCTTCAAGTAGATGGGCACAAGGAGGAATGGCTGCTGTTACTCGAATTGAAGATAGCGTGGATGTTCATGCATTAGACACAATGAAAGCGGGGGCTGGCCTTTGTGATCCTGAAGCAGTTCAAATGTTTGTTGAAAGTGCTCCGAGGTTAGTAGATAGACTTTTGAAACTAGGCATGGAATTTGATAGAACCTCTGGAAAATTATCTACAACTCTTGAGGCTGCTCATACCCATAGAAGAGTGCTTCATGTCAAAGATAGAACTGGAAAGGCATTGGTTGATGTCCTTAATGAGCAAGTTGAACAAAAAGAAAATGTTCTGCATCAAAGAGGAATAAGAGTTACTCAGATTTGGGTTGAGAAGGGAAGGTGTTTAGGGGTACAAGTTTTAGATGGACCAGCTTTACGTTGGATCAAATCAAAGGCAGTTGTTTTAGCTACTGGTGGGGGTGGCCATTTATTTGCTAATACAACAAATCCAACTCAAGCAGCAGGCGAGGGCATTGCTTTGGCTTGGAGGGCTGGAGCTCTAATAGAAGATCTCGAATTTTTTCAGTTTCACCCGACTGCTCTGAAATTGAATAATGCGCCCTCGTTTTTAATTTCTGAGGCATTAAGGGGAGAGGGTGCGGTTTTAGTGGACTCATTCGGCAAGAGCCCTGTCGACCATCTTGAAGGGAAAGATCTTGCATCAAGGGATCAAGTCAGCAGGGCATTGTTTAAAGCTATGAAAAAGCAAAAAGTTGATCACATTGGTCTCGATGTGCAATCTATTGATGTTGAGGATATGGAAGGACGCTTTCCGTCTATTTTTCAAAGGTGTAGAGAGCTTGGCCTAGAGCCTTTAAAAGAAGTAATTCCCGTTGCTCCATCTGCTCATTATTGGATGGGCGGTGTCGCTACAAACTTGAAGGCAGAAACTAACATTAAAGGACTTTTTGCCATAGGTGAAGTGGCTTGTACAGGACTTCATGGTGCAAATAGGCTTGCAAGCAATTCATTAATGGAATGTTTGGTTTTTGCAAATCAAATGAGAAATATCGAATTAAATGATTTTGCGACTCCAGTTACATCAATAAGTAATGCAAGTTTTAAGAAAGAAAACCTTCGCTTTTCTAGAAATGATGGTGCTAATTATTTAACCAAAGAAATCGAAAAACTCAGACAATTATGTTGGCGAGAGGCTGGGGTGGATCGATCGCAAAAAGGAATGTTTGCCGCTCTTTCAAAAGTTAAACGGGATCATGAAAATCTCTTAAACGAGCCTTTATTAAATTTAGTGTTTTCGCAGTCAACAGATGAGATTAATGGATTTGATGAAATTTCTAGGAGAGATCTTAACTTGCTTCTCGATTTAAGTAATCGACAAAAGTCTAGCTCGCTTATGTTGGAGGCTTGCTTATTTCGTAAAGAGAGTAGAGGAGGTCATTTTAGAGATGATTACCCTACTTCAGTTCCTTTTTGGAAATGTCATACCCGTCAAGTAAAAGGAAAGAATATTCATACAAGACCGGTTAGCGAAATTACTGTTATGACTAAAAGTCTTTAGTGTTCTTGTAATTACTTAGTTCGGCTAATTCTTTAAGGCTTTTCACTCCCGAATCAATTGAGCCATTAATTTCCCAAGAGGGGAAACCTGTTATACCTTTAGCCTCGCAAAGTTCTCTTTGGTTATTGAACCCATCTTTTGCACATTCAACTAAATTTAATTTTTCCGAAGCTTCTTTCCCAAACATTTCTTTTTGATCATGGCAATGTGGGCACCAATATGCGTTATACATCACTGCTCCTTCTTTTGTAAGGTGTTCTGCAAGTTTTATTTTTTCAGGAGAACTTGTCGCGATTACAGCAGGTGGGGTACCTAGTTTATTATTTGAGACTTCCTGGGTAGATGGATCAACTGATGATGACCAAACTAGGCCTGCCATAAGAACGGCTACTGACATAATAAAACCCCTAAAAAATAACTTTCCATAATCTTCCCATCCGCCTCCAAGGACATTCAATAATAGAAGTGAAACTGATATAAGACAAGAAAGAAGACAGAAAAAACAGAAAGCTTTAATTTTAAATATCATAATTGAGATTAAAATTAAGCTAAAAATAAAAGTCGATGTAGATATATAAAAAGATCCCCACCATGCGATTTTTGAGACACTATTCTTTTTATTTTTTAGAATCGGTATTAACGGGAATATTGCCATTAACAATATTAAAAAATAACTGATTAAACCCATTAAAGATAATGGAATAGAATAATTATTTGCTTGAATTAAAGTTCCCCAAGGGCTATTTAAAACTTTATCGCACCCCACTAATCCACCTGGACAGTTTAAATTTCCTATAAATCCCCATTTGTTCAATGTTATTGATCCTGTATCAATAATTCCTACAGTTGATAATATGGCTATACCAACTCTAGCCCACTTTGAACCCAAGTCTTGGCGTCGTCGACTTTTTAGTCTTGAGGATCCCATGCAGGCTGAATATACATAGATAAAATTATTTATTTATTTTAAAGAGTAATTCATTTAAAGGCTGAATAATCTAAAGCATTTTCAATGTTCTTTATATTTTTAGAACCATTTAAATATTTGAATCGGTATTAAATATAAACTGCTTTAATTGTCAAGTACTAATAAGAGGGATTTATTGATTCAGATTAATTTTATAGCTTTAAGGGCTTTTTGAATCAAGAATGCTGCGGAAAGACCTGCCCCAACAAAAACTAAGTAAAATAGAATTCCCATTTGATTTGAATTTCTCAAATAATAATAGAACATCAGTGCTTTATCTTTTGAATTTATTAATTTTAATCTTGAATATATTGTTTCCCATTTATGAGGCATTGCTCTGCTCGTTGTAATTCACGACCAATGTAAATGGCATGATCTAAATGACTGATTGGGAATGGACCATGCCCCTCTGAGATTTGAACACCTAATTGCTTGGCACTCTTTCCTCTATAAATATTGCTTGGTTGATTTCTACTTTTTGTTTTACAACCAATTGTCTCACCTGACTCTGGATCAATAGCGCGGCCTTTTTGATCAATATCATTTAAATAATGTTCAAGTATTAACTCATTTGTTTTTGGTTCAATTTTTATTAAGAAATAACCATTTGGGTCAAGCTTTATTTGTCGCTTGGATAATTTATCGTCTAAAACCTTTATTGAGTTAATTAATTCTTCTTGAGGATCTGGATTTTTCATTTCTTTAATTTAAAATTTACAAAGTAGAGAGAGAAGTATTCTGTTATCATGAAATTTTTAGCTTTTTCTTCAAAAATTTATCCTGAAATAAAGCTTTTTAAGATTAAAAATATAAGTAGATTTACAAAAATAAAAGATAAATAAACAACGCCAGGATTTTTTAGTCCTGCTGGTGCTGTTAGTTCAAAGCCAAACAGATTAATAACACCTTGAGTCCCTTTATCTTTATAACTAAAAATCCCTTTAGCAAAGAAAGGTTTGTCTTCATTAGGCTCAAATTCATCTTTCTCAGTGGAAAGCGATTTGTCTGTCTCAGGAGAATCTAGTAAATTGTTGTCTGACATTAAAATTAAGTCTGTAATTTGTCTGAAGTTACTATGTATTTGATAGCTTTGGCTCTTCAAACTTAAAAGGTACTTCATTGTTTGTAGCGTTTATTTGATCAATCATTAATTTATTGGCTTTTGGAAGCCATTCTCTAATTAATGAGTCCATAGGTGAGTTGTACCATCTATAAAGACTTGCATTGGGTTTAGAAATAAAACCTCTTCGTTTTTTGTGACTCCCGCCCGCTCCAGGATCAAAAGATTTGATTTGATTTGCTATTGCCCACTCAATTGGGGAGTAATAACAGGCTTCAAAATGTAAATTATCTATATTTTCCTCTGAACCCCAATATCTCCCCCAAAGCATATTTTCGTTTTTAACACATAATGACATTCCAATAGTTTTATCAATTCCTTCTTTTTTTGCTTCAAATAAAACAATATTTTCTTTGAGATCTGCTGATGAAAGTTCAGTGAAAAATGACTCAGTCAGGTATTTACTCCCCCATACTCCCCATCTTGCACAATGAAGCTCATAAAAATAATGCATTTTTTTTAAATTCATTACATTTATTTGTGATCCACTAACAGGCTCAACTTTTACTCCACATTTTTTTATGCTTTCTCTTTCTCTCTTGATATTTCTTCGTTGATTAGAATTAAACTTGTTTAAAAAATCAGAAAAACTATTTTCGTCATTCAATTTTAATAAACTTTGTTGGTTGATCCACTTAGCGCAATCTAGAGATTCAGCTATTTTCATCCATTTAGGATCTACATATAAAAAATTACAACTTAAAATGCTATTTTGTTTGGCAAATCTATCAATTTCAGAGAATAATATATTTGTAAGATCTACATTATTAACTCCTTCTGCAAAAAGAAAACGATAACCTTCTATTGGACTTAGTGGACTCATTCCTATTAGCTTTGGATAATATTGAAGTCCCATGTCTTTAGCTAATTGAACAAAGGGATGATCAAATATAAATTCTCCATAACTATGAGATTTAAGATATAGAGGTGCACATGCAATTAAATTATTTTCACTCGACGCAGAAAGAAATAATGGTTGCCATCCATATTTTGCACTAACACTTTTTGATTTTTCTAATGCATTTAACCAATCCCACTTATAAAAAGGAGTTGAATTTTCTTTTAAGAAATTATTCCAAACAATTTTAGGAATCTCTTGGATTGATGAATGCCATTTAATTTTGATATTGTTCATTTTTTTATATTAAATCTATATTCAAGATAAATTATTTCTAAAATATCTGATAAGTAATTCATTATTACCAAGCTTTTTACTTTCTTTCAGAATCCAGTTATTTTTTTTATTCATGATTGTATTTAGGTTTCTTAAGTCAGATGAAACCCAGCAGTATCCCCCTCCTAAAAGATCAGGAGTAATCGTAATTTGTAATTCATCTATTAGATCCTCTAAAAGAAAAGCTGAAATAAGATTTGCGCCTCCTAGTAATACAATTTTCTCAATTCCTTTCTGATATAAATCATCAAGAGAATCACGCCATGTAGATCTTAAATCTATTTTTTTATTGAATCCATTAGGAAGCATAATCTCATTTTTCTTATCTTGCTTTTGGATTAACCATTTTTGAAGTGGTTGTTTAAAAAAAAGCCAATTAGCTGGAAAATCTATTTGATTACTGGCTATAAGAGCAATTGGCTGTTCGTTCTTTCCTTCTGAAGTCCTTTGCTTTAATAAGTTTTTATTTTTAATGACACAAATTGATTGATGATCCCTCAGCGTTTGCCCTCCCATTAAAATCCCATCTGACCAAGCAATTGATTCTTCTAAAACTAAACGATCACCAGAGCGACCTAATTGTGTTTTTCCTCCTTCAGGATATGCGATACGTCCATCAATACTAGAAGCTAAAACTAATTTAACCCAATTTTTTTTCAACTATCTCAGCAAACCAATCTTATTCTTTGAGTCTTTAGTATCGATCTTTGATTCAGGTACGTTTGCATAAACCTCTGCTGCATTATTTGGGCTCTCTTGAAGTTTTATCTTATATAAATTTGCTCCAATCGCATTGATTGGATTTGTTAATTTATCTGAAATATGCAATGCAATATTTTCAGCTGTGGGAACACAATTTGCAAAATAAGGTATATCTTTATTTAAAAAGGTATGATCAAAAGGCTCTACAACCAAATCATTAATTAAACTATTTAACGCAGATAAATCACATATCATTCCAGTCCTGGGATTAATCTTTCCTTTAACAGTTATATCTACTAAATAATTGTGACCATGTCCATTAGGCCTAGCACATTTTCCAAAAATTTTTTCATTTTCGGTTTGAGGTAGATCTTCTCTGGCTAAGCGATGAGCAGCTGAAAAGTGTGTTTGAACTGTTAAATAAGCATCCATAGCATTTCCTTGATAGTCAGCCCAGAGTTTTGGGTTTTCGTAAAGGCGAAGAGACTTTAGTGGTAAGTGAGATTGAAGGCGCTCCCATATAATACGAACTAAACTTTCAGTTGTGGGTAGGCAACCTTCGGGTTTAGAAAGGTCAAACTCTGGCCATGTGTCATTTAAAAAACGAAAGTCAAGTTGACTTGTTACTTCCTTTTTTATGGCATGTTTTACATCTGAGAGGTTTAAGACCATGCCATATTTATTAAGATCCCCTTCCATGGTTACGATTAACTCGTAATTATGTCCGTGGCCAGGAGATATTGAGCATGGGCCAAACAAAGCTGAATTATCATCATCAGATAATTCAGGAAGCCTGTATAGGTGGCTTGCGCTAAAGCACGCTCGCCTTGTAATTACACAGCTTCTCCCCTCTCCATGGGGGAAATTAGATGTGATTGCTTCCATAAATTTTTCACATCAGATCACATCTTAATAACTTTTAGTTACTTCTGTCTTTATGTCCTTCAAGTCAACCCCTAAAACTCTTAAAGAAAAGTTAGGTGGTCGGAATATATTTTTGATAGGAATGATGGGCTCTGGCAAAAGTCAAACGGGACCAGCTCTAGCCAAAATGATCAATTATGCTTTTGTCGATACTGATGATGTTATAGAAAAAGCTTCTAAGCAGTCTATTTCATCTATTTTTGAAAAAGATGGAGAGAAAGTTTTTAGGGACGTTGAAAAAAAAGTTTTAAAAGAAATTAGTCAACATCATTCTCTAGTAATTGCTACTGGAGGTGGTTTAGTTACATTGCCTGAAAACTGGGGCATTCTTCATCAAGGAATAGTTATTTGGCTAGATCTTGATTTAAAACGTTCACTTAAAAGATTGGCAAATGATAAAAAGAAACGCCCATTACTAACTGGGAATGATTTAGCTAAAAATTTTAGTCAGATTTATGAATCTAGAAAACCAATATATTGTGAATCAGATTTGAGAATAGAAGTTGAGGATCAATCTACATATGAGGTCGCAACTATGATTGCTGAACATTTGCCAAGCATTCTTATTGACCCGGAGAATCAAGCCGAACGGCATACCACTGAATTGTAAAACCTGTTTTGATTTCCAGGTCGCAAGCTGTATCAAGCAAATGTTGAGCAGCTTCTGCTATTGAAGACTTACATGCAAGATCTAATGGTAATGAATCGAATTTATTTAACCAAGATTGAATCCATAAAAGAGTTTCTTCTTTATTCAGGAATTGTTCACTTTCGCCTGGAACCAAAACAACATAATTATCCATTTCTCTTATTAGCGGATCAGACATGAGACTAAAATTTTTCTTTTTTTTGATTTCTATTGTAATTCTTTTTTCTTACTCAGGTTCTACGCTTGCTGAAACTACACTTGAGAAAAATAATTTTCAACCATCTAAGCTTTCTGAACGCAAATTAATTTGGCCTGATTGGCGCTTACCTTCTTCTATTAAGCGCCCAAAATTAAAAGATGATTTAATTTACCCTGATTGGTTTGAAGGGGTATGGGATGTTACTAGTGAGATAGTAAGTGATAAGAATCAAGAACCTATTAATCACTCAGCTAATTTCATTCAAAATAACTCGGGTAATGTAATTGCTGATCGTGAATACAACACTAGGTCTTATGCATTGAGCACAAAGAGTGGTGGTTTTTTATCAGTAAAGAATGATCCTAAATCACCCAATCGTCAGTTCGCTAAATTAACTGAAGATAGGTATTTAGAGACAAAGATTATAGGAAGGCTTCAAGAACAAGTAGATAAAAATATTTTTATTACTGATGAATTGATTTTACAAATTTTGCATACACCAGAATTGAGCAGGGTTAGTCAGGTCGAGACATTAACTGAGTTTAAAAAATGTGGATCTAACCAAAACAATGAGATAACTTCAAGTGATTTTAATATTTGTGGAGAACAATATCAGGCAATTTACAACCAACCTGGACAAAATATTATTTCTTTGCCGATTAAAACAGAGAAATCTAAGTTAATACTTAGAAAGACTAATCATGATTAGTTGTTGGTAATTGATCTTCAATTAAGTCTCTCCATTTAAAAAGATTTTGAAGACTTGGGTCGTTTATATATAATGAACAGCCTTTGCCTTTAAGGCTTTCGCCAGATGAATTAGGGAATTTGAGAAGTGATAGGTGTGATGCTACAGAAATATCAGCAATAGAAAGCTTTTCCCCAATCAGAAATTTTTCTTGATCAATTAAATTTGATAAATAATGAAGATTTTGTTTAAGAGATTCTTTCTCTTTCTGGTTTATTAATCCAGAAATTTGATTGAGAATCTTTGTAGGAATATTAAAAAGAAGTTTTTGCATGGAATCCGAGATTTCGTTGGCGAATAAAGAGGAAATCAATGCTGGATTCTTCGTAAGCTCTTCCAAAAAGACAATTTTTATAGATTTTGCCAAAGTTGTATCTGCCCAATTCTCAATGATCTGGGCCTGAGAAGCTTCTTTTAGACCCTCTGGAATTAATTTTGGTACTGTTTCAATTTTCTCTAAGTATCGTATTATTGAACTTGATTCATGGATTGTTGTTTCTTTATCAAAAAGCACGGGTAATTTTTTTTGTCCTGTTTTTTGAAAGATATCTATTTGGCCTATGGCTGGGGTGATCTCAATGGTTCGATATTCAAGCTTTTTTGCTGCCAAAGCCATTCTTATTTTCAAGCAATAAGGTGAGTGCCTAAATTGATGAAGTTCCAACATTTTATTTTCCTTCAAATGGTTAGCAGAGTAGCTATTAATTCAGTCTTTTGTTGGTGAAAAAATGGGTGAGTTTTTTTCTAATGTTTCTAGATATCCCAAATATCTCATCACAATAGTTTTGGGGGTTTTCACGTCTGCAATTTCTCCATTAATTAAACGAGGTAGTAATCCGATCACAGCGATTGCTCTTGTTGGGGCTTTTATAAGTGGACTTCTGACAATAATTTTCTTATTAAAGGCTATGGCTTTCCCAGTACCAATTACTTAGATATGGCTAATTCAAGAAGAGTAGAAAAATTAGCAGCTTTACTCAAAAGAGAAGTTAGTGAACTTTTAGTTAATGGAGTTAGAGATGAAAGAATTCATCAAGCTATGATAACCATTACCTCTGTTGAGGTTTCAGGTGATTTACAGCATGCAAAAATTTTTGTAAGTCTTTTTGGCCAAGAGAAAAAAAAGGCTGAGGTGCTAGCGGGTTTAGAGGAGGCAAAGAGATTTATTCGTGCTGAGCTTGCTCGAAGGCTTCAAATGAGACGATCTCCTGAGCTTGTTTTTAAGATTGATAAAGGTATGACAAAAGGTCCTGCAGTTTTAGATCTTCTCAATTCATTAGAACTTGAACGTAAAAGCAAAAATATAAGTAATGACTTTTAGATTAATCAATATTTTTGATGAATAAATCTGATCTTAGACGACAAGTTGCTGAATTATTTGTAGTAAGAGCAAGTGGATTTAATCTTGATTCGCAACGTTTATATCCCAACTTAGAAGAATCTAATTCAAGTCTTAAGAGACTTTTAGAAGAAGGTGTTGGTGGAGTTATTTTTTTAGGAGGAACTGTAAAAGAATTAGAAATTCGTTGCAATGTTTTAAAAAAATGGTCGGGCAAACCTCTTCTCTTATGTGCTGACATTGAGGAAGGTGTTGGCCAACGATTTTATGGAGGAACCAAGTTTATTCCTCCAATGGGTATCGCTCAGATTTATAAAAAAGATCATAATTTAGCAATTTCTATTGCTGAGAAAATCGGTTATTTTACTGGTAAAGAAGCAAAATATATTGGTTTAAATTGGCTATTAGCACCAGTCTGTGACATTAATAACAATTCAAATAACCCGGTTATAAATCTAAGAGCTTGGGGCGAAGACACTGAACCAGTCAAAAGTTTAACTTGTGCTTTTTATAGGGGTGTTTCTAGATCAAAAATGCTTACTTGCGCAAAACATTTTCCTGGGCATGGTAATACCGAAATTGACTCTCACTTGGATCTTCCAGAAATTCAGAATGACTTATCTGAATTAGAGAAATTTGAGTTAATTCCCTTTAGATCTTTAATCAATCAAGGAGTCAATACCATCATGATTGGGCATTTGCTTTTGTCAAAAATTGATCCTGTTTATCCTGCAACACTTTCAAAAAGATTGGTTACTGATTTGTTGCGTATCAAATTAAAATATGATGGTTTAATTGTAAGCGATGCCTTGCTTATGAATGCAATATCAAATAAATATAGCAGTGGTAAATCTGCAGTAATGGCTTTTGAAGCAGGAATTGATTTGATTATGATGCCTAAAGATATTAATGAGGCAATTGATTCTCTTACTGATGCTTTTTATTCAGAAAAAATTTCTTTGGAAAGGTTAAATATATCTAGAGAAAGAAGAAAAAAACAACTTGATTTAATTGGTAATGAAAATGATTTAGGAGAGGAGGAATTGAGACATGAAGATGTTCAGAATAAATTTTTAGTTGATGCTTATAGATTTAGTAATTCTATAATAAAAAAATCAATTATTGTTAGAGAAGAAAGTACTATAAAGGCAAATGTTAATGACATTAATCTTATACAGATTGATAATTTTGATCAAGTTTCTAATAAATTTTTCCCTGCATTAGATTTACCTAAGGCAGTAGGCTTTAGAAATTTAATTATACATCCATTTGGCATCAGTCCATGGCAAGATAGTAATAAAAGGTTTTTAGAATTAGGGCAATTTCGTAATAGTAAAATTCTTGTTCAGCTTTTTATAAGAGGTAAACCATTTATAGGATCAGAATATCATAATGATCATTGGATAGACGCTATAAAAAATTTGGAAAAAGAGGAAAGATTATCAGGAGTTATTATATATGGATGTCCATATTTATATGATAAAATAAAGAAAATTATTCATGAATCTACCCCTTTAGCTTATAGTCCTAGTCAAATAGAGGAAGCACAAACTCAAATTTTAAGTCGTATTTTGCAATCAAAAATTGTTCAAAAAGAATTTGATGAAAAATCAGGTCAAGAATTTACTGATTGAAAATTCTTTAATAGAGAATCTAGTACTCAAGAAAACCCTTATCATTGTTGAAACAATTGCATAGTGATTCTTTAGACTTCCTAGAAAGAAGCATATAGAAATGGCTTTAACCGACAAGAAGATAATTATTACCCGTGCCCAAGAACAGACTTCAGAGGCTCGTAAGATCTTTCGAGAAAATGGAGCCGAGGTATTCGATCTTCCTTCATTAGTGATTGGTCCTCCAGATGACTGGGCTCCTTTAGATGATGCCTTAAAGGAAATTGCTACCTTTGACTGGATTATTTTTTCTAGCGCAAATGGTGTTAGAAATGTTGAAGATAGACTGAAAGAAATAGGATTATCTTTATCGAAAATTTCCAAGACTATTCAAATTGCTGCTGTCGGTAGAAAAACAGCTTCTTTGTTATTAGATATTGATGCAAAGATTAGTTTTGTTCCTCCTAGTTTTGTTGCAGATAGCTTGGTTGACAATTTCCCTCAGAATCCCAAAGGTTTAAAACTATTCATTCCGAGAGTACAAACCGGAGGAAGATCAATATTATCTGACTCTTTTCAATTAAAAGGAGCAGAGGTGACTGAAGTAGCTGCTTATGAATCTTCTTGTCCTAAAGATATGCCTCAAAAGACTATAGAGGCTTTGAATAGTGGGGAAATAGATATTATTGCTTTTACTAGTGGTAAAACAGTAAAAAATACTGTCAGCTTATTTAAAAAATACTTTGGTGAAAATTGGTTGAAATTGATTGAAAAGATTAAACTTGTTTCGATTGGACCTCAAACAACTATTAGCTGCAAAAAACTCATTAGAAAACCTGATAACGAGGCTTCACCACATGATCTAGATGGATTATTAAAAGCTTGTTTGGAACTACAATTTAATTAAATTTATGCAGATTTTTCGACAAGATCTTTAAAACCATCAAGATTTTTTTGTAATTCTTTTGTGACCATTCCTCCAAGAATATTTGCTTTCATTAAATTTGCTAAAACTTGAGGTAATTCATAAGATATTTTTAATTTAACTACAGTTGAAGTGCTCTCTTCATTGTAAAAGCGTACTGAACCCTTGGTAGGTAAACCTCCAACTGATTTCCATTCCAATTTCTCTGCTTCTACTCTTTCAGTGATTTGAGCTTTCCACTTAAAACGAAAGCCATTGGCTGCAAGCGTCCACTCTGTTAAATCAGGAAGTGTCGAGGTTTTTTCGTCGACTGTTTTAACCGACTCAATCCAAGTCATCCACAAAGGCATCGAATCTAAGTCACTCCAAAATTTCCAGACCAGTTCAACTGGAGCATTAATTTCACTTATCACCGTGTGATCAAGCCACTTTCCCATTTCTTAAGCAACCGATGAATTTTTTGCTAGTGAAACAGACTTTGAGAGCATTGCTGAGGCAGCAAGATGTCCGCTCATTGTTGCTCCTTCCATAGAGTCAATGTAGTCCTGTTTTGTGTAACTGCCTGCCAAGAAGAAATTACTAAAAGAGGTTTTTTGATCTGGCCTATATGGTTCCATTCCAGGTGCCTCTCTGTAGAGAGAATGTGAAACTTTTACCACATTGCTCCATAAAAGCTTCAAGTTTTTGGAAGAAGGGAAAAGAGCCCTTACCTGTAGATCAGTATGTTTTGCAATTTCATCTGAGGGCTTGGTAATCCAGGGATCTCCAGGCGTTAAGACACATTGAAGTAGTGAGCCCTGACCATCTTTTTTATAGTCTTCTGGGCTTGATAAAGCTAAATCAGCAAAACAACTAAAATCAGCATCGGCTGTGTATAGCAAATTGTCTAAACCAGATGGACTTTTTAGATTTATTTGAGCTTTTTCATTATTAATTTCGGTTACCCAGCCATCGTATCTCAGTTGTACTGTTGCGACTGGTACAGCATCAAGATTGAAAAGTGAGTCAAACTCTTTAAAACGTCTCCATGATTTAGGAATGATTCTTTTAATGCCAGATACATCGCAAGCAGCTAAATATCTGTCTGCTTGAATTTGTTGTTCACCATCTGGAGTTTGAAGAGTTAATCCAGTCACGGATGGTTGGTCGGAATCCTCTGAATGAATTTCTTTCACAATATTTTCTAGGTGAAGTTTTCCACCTCTGTGTTCAATGTAATCGAGTATTGGCTTCGTGAGCCATTTGTGTGGTGAGCCCTTCAATAGGTTGAGCTTGGATGCCTCTGTTTTTGAAGCGAACATCATAAAGATGGTAAGCATGCATCTTGCTGAAATGGCTTCGCAATCAATGAATCCGAGAGCATATGCAATAGGATTCCACATCCTTTCGATGCTATTGAGGCTTCCCCCATGGTTTAGAAACCATTGTTTAAAGCTTATGGAATCTAGTGAGCGTATTGTTTTCATCGCCCCCTCATAGTCAATAAGCCCTCTCACAATTGGACTTGTCCCAAGAGCAAGAGCATTCCTTAGTTTGTCAATCCAATTTAATTGGGGTGTGGTGAAGAAGGCTTTTAAACCGTTGAAAGGAGCTCCTGCAAAAAATCGAAAATCAAGTGACTTGATGTCACCTCCCTTGTTTACAAAAAGGTGAGTGTGATCTTTTGGTAAAAGATTTTCAAATGCCCCTACTTTTCTCATTAAGGCAAAGAGATTGGCATAGTTGAAAAAGAACACATGCAAGCCCATCTCTATATGATTGCCATCGGAATCTTCCCAGCTTCCAACTTTACCTCCAATAAATGGTTTTGCCTCATATAGGTCGACCTCATGTCCTTCATCAACAAGGTCAACTGCAGCAGTCAATCCTGCTAAACCTGCACCTATTATTGCGATTTTCACTCGTTTAATTAGATGGATACACTAACTCTATGAATAAAAACTCGTTTTTGGCACTTTTAAAATCGAATATAATTAATAGAGTGTTATCAAAGTTCAGAAAAAACAATGACTGAATCAATCGCACCGCCCGAAACTCATAAAGCTCAAGATGGCAAGGGCGTGCTTATTACCACTCCTGCATTGGATCAGTTGGCTAAACTTTGCAAAGAACAAGGTTCAGGAAAACTATTGAGAGTTGGAGTGCGTTCAGGAGGATGCAGTGGTATGAGTTACACAATGGACTTTGTGTCCGCTGATGATATTCAAAAAGATGATGAAGTTTATGAATATTCAGTAGGTGGCGGCTCTTTTAAAGTGATTTGTGATCCCAAGAGTCTTTTGTATATATATGGCATGCAGTTAGATTTCAGTACAGATTTAATTGGAGGAGGCTTTAACTTTACTAATCCCAATGCATCACAAACTTGTGGCTGTGGAAGTTCATTTGCAGTTTAACTTTAACTAAAAGAATTTAAAAATTAACATGGATCAATCAGAGGAAAGTCTTTTCGAAGAGGCTCTAAATCGCTATAAAGCAGGCTCACCAGCTGATGAATTGATTGAAGATTTTCAGAAAATAACTTCTACTACTCCAAATAATGCTGCTGCATGGACATGCTTGTCTTGGCTTCAGTTGTTATCTGATTCGCCTCAGGAAGCCTTGCGGTCTGCGCGATATGCAGTGAAACTTAACGGTCAAGATCCACAGTCAAGAATAAATTTAAGTATCGCATTGTTAGAGACTAATTCTAAAGGAGTTAGAGATCATATTGATTATGTGAAAAGGGCTATGTTCGTTCTTCCTGAATTAGAGAAAGAATTAAAAGAATCATTTGAAGATGGTCTTTCACGGAAACCTAATTGGAAAACATTACTTAAAATCAAAAATTGGTTAGATCTTTGATTTCTATTTAGATTTCATCAAATAATTTTTGAGCTTATATTGCTTTAAAAGCCTCATTTATTGTGGGGAAACTGAATTTAAATTTGAGTTTTTTCAACCTTTGAGGTTTGACGTTTTGTCCCTCTAAAACGACACGAGCGCCATCACCTAAAATCAACTTCAATATCGGACCCGGCACTGCTAGAAGACTTGGTCTGCCAAGTGCTTGACCAAGTGAATTTGAGAATTCATTCATTCGTACAGGATTTGGTGCAACCCCATTTACAACCCCAGACCAAGCAGAATTCTTTACACCTTCGTTAATCAGATTACAAAGATCTGTTCTGTGTATCCAGCTCATCCATTGTTTTCCATCTCCTATAGGACCTCCAAGACCTGCTCTAAAAACAGGAAGCATTTTTCCTAGTGCTCCGCCATCTTTGGCTAATACGATGCCAATTCTTACAATTAGAAGGCGAGTCGCTCTTGGTTTGCTTTGGGCATTAGATTCCCATTCTTTACAGAGATTTGCTAGAAAATCGTTACCTTGAATATTGTCTTCATTGAATTCAGTTTGAGGATGTGAACCATAAAAACCAATTGCCGATGCATTAATAAGAACTTTTGGGGGCTTTCTAAGATTTCGAAGGTTTTTAATCAGATTTTTTGTTGTTTCTATGCGACTATTAGTAATTTCTTGACAGTGATCGGTTGTCCATCTTTTTTCAGCTATAGGTTCGCCAGCGAGATTGATCACCCCTTCGCAGCTTTTAAGGCAAGTCTGAATTTCTTCTTTATCCCAAGACGAAGACTCTGCTGGATTCATTTGTATGACATTGATGAGTTGGTCTTTAGCTATGGCTTTTAGATTTGCTTTGGGTTGCCTGGATATGACTGTGAGGTCGTGCCCTTCTCTAATTAGTAAAGGAATTAATTCTCTCCCGATAAAACCAGTGCATCCAGTAAGTAGTAATTTCATGATTTCTCTAATTAGATTGAATCAGCTTAGAGGGATTTTGATTAACTTATGGTGTTGATCGATCAAGAATATTTGCGTTATGGAATTTGCAATTAATTAATGACTTGATTTTTATCATTTTGCTTTAACTGCTATTCTTCATTTGATTAGTTGAATTAAGTCGTTAGTCTTTTTTATTAATTATTGAACATGTCTGAACAAACCGGAAAAGTAGATGATTCACAATCACCTTCAAAGATAAAAAAGAAACTCAGAAAAGGAGATCTCGTAAAAGTTGATCGTGAAAAATATTCTAGTAGCTTAGAATCTGAAGCTAGTGATACTGAATTACCTGAATATATTTTTCAAGGGCCTGGAGAAGTATTATTGATTAAAGGTGATTACTGTCAAGTTAGGTGGAGAAGACCAGTCCCTGATGTTTGGATAAATTCTGATCATGTAGTCTCATATGAATAAACGAATAAAGATTTAGACTATAAGATAAGCCATTCTTTTTTATTGCTTTGTAAAAATTTCCTTTTTCTCTTAGCAATAGCAATCATTGCTTTTCCATCATGGAGGTAATTGTCTACATAACCCAATGTATAGCGTTCTAATTCATTTAGACCATCCTCAACATGTGATAAGCAATGATAGAGATCTAAACTGAAATCCCTTATGATTGAGGGGCTAGCTAAAGATGTATAAATTTTTTTAATCTTAGTGATTTTGTTTTTACTTTCTTCAAGATAAAGGCAGAAGGAATCCATTAATATCTGATCATAAGGATCAGCTGATAAATCTTTTATTTTTGAACTTAAAGGATTAATTATTTGCCCTAATAACTTATCAATAGGTAGGTATATATTATGGAACCATTTTTTTATATCTTCAGATTTAGAGTATTTATTAGTTTCTCTTTTGTGTTCATTTTGTTTGTAAACTTTTGAATTATTAATTTTATTTAAATGATGATCTTTGTGTTGTTTCTTTAATATTTCCCATGCTGAGTTGACTTCGAGCATTACTGCTGAATCTCCTCCTTTATCAGGATGATGTATTTTAACAAGTTTTCTATATGCTTTTTTTATCTCTTCTAGTTTTGCGCTGGGATGAACTTTTAATATTTGATATGGGTCTTTGTTCATTCTTAAATGATTCTTTCTTTTTTAGAGGTACTCATTCCCTTTAACTGGGTTTGCGGGGATGGAAGTAAACATAGTGGTTGACAAATATCTTTCTCCAAAACTAGGAAGGATAACAACTAAGCGCTTGTTCCTAAATTCAGGTTGATTTCCTAGCTTTAAAGCTGCGGCTACTGCAGCACCACTGCTGACACCACTAAGCAATCCTTCTTCCTTGGCAAGTCTTCTTCCTATGTCCATTGCTTCATTGTCATTGATTCTTATGACTTCATCAATTTGATTCATATCTAATACATTAGGGATGAAACCAGCACCAATTCCTTGTATCGCATGAGATCCAGGATTTCCTCCTGAGAGCACAGGGCTTGAAGATGGTTCAACAGCAAAAACCTTGATTTTTGGATTTTGTTGTTTTAAAAATCGCGCACAACCTGTGATTGTTCCTCCTGTTCCCACTCCAGCAATTAATGCATCAAGCTTGCCTTCACAATCTTCCCAAATTTCTTCAGCGGTAGTTTTCTCATGAATATCAGGATTGGACAAATTGTCGAATTGCTGCAGCAAATATGCATTAGGTATTGAGGCAACTAATTCCTTCGCTAAATTAATAGCTCCTTGAATTCCCTCTTTGCCAGGAGTGAGTTGAAGTTCTGCTCCAAATGCTCTCAACATTGAGCGTCGTTCAGTACTCATTGTGTCAGGCATTGTAAGTATCAGCCGATAACCCTTTGCTGCTGCGACCATAGCCAAGGCAATTCCTGTGTTTCCGCTTGTTGGTTCGATTAGAACGGTATGGCCAGGTTTTATGGTGCCTTCTTTTTCTGCTGATTTAACCATTGCGCCAGCTATGCGGTCTTTTACGGATGCTGTTGGGTTAAAACTTTCTAATTTAGCTACGATTTCAGCCCTACAATTAAATTCACCTGGTAATCGATTCAATTTGACCAAGGGTGTTTGGCCAACTAAAGAAGTTATGTCATTTGCAATTGGCATAATTTTATTTTAGAAACAGGGATCAGTTACGTGGCAAAAGTTATTTAATAATTCAAGTCTTTTTTAATAATGCTTGAAAATTTGTTATTCAAAAGCTTTATTGGTCTTTTAGAGATATAAATAGGTGGAATATTTTTTTGAGATTGACCGAGAGCAAAGCCCACAATTATCGGCCTCCAAGTGTATGGATTTTTCTTTTTTGGACCATAGCTTGTGGAATAGCTTTTGTTTCTTTGGGAAATTTGCCTTTAAGAGATTTCGATGAAGCAACTGTCGCAAGAGTTGCATTGGAATTAAACCAAAAAAGTGGACTAGAACGTTTGCTTCCCTCTATCTGGGACCGGCCTTACTTGAACAAACCACCTGGCTTGCATTGGATGATATCTTTTGCGATTGGAGTTAGTCGAAATCTCCAAAATAATTTTAAATTATTACCCTCTGAATTTTGTATAAGATTTTTTCCGGCACTTTTTTCTACATTTGTTGTTCCATTGGGAGCCTTGATTCAGTGGAATTTGCGTCCTAAAGATCGAATTGCTTGCATTACTACATCAGCAATTTTATTGACATTATTGCCCATTATTAGATATGGGCGAATGGCAATGTTGGATGGAACGCAGCTTAGTGCTATTGCACTTTTATGGTTTTGCTTATCATCTATAAAAAATAATAAGTCGACTAAATTTAATTTTTTAGGCGCTGGGTTTGCCTGTAGTTTTATACTTTTACTTAAAGCTCCTGTAATTATCCCTGCATTATTTGCATCTTTATTACCTTTAATCTGGGAATATAAATCACAAAAACATTTTAATAATCTTTCATGGGCCTGGTTCTTTTATGGACTAATTCCAGGGTTTGCTTGGCACTTATGGAATATCTTTTCCTATGGGGCAGGAGCTCTCTGGCTCTGGTGGGGAGATGGAGCAGGAAGGGTTTTATTTGAAAAAGGATCAGGAAGTGATCTGGGATTTTTGGTGCCAATAATTGAAATACTTGAAGGGGGTTGGCCTTGGATTCTTGTATGGCCAATTGGTTTTTTATGGGCATGCTTTAGTCTCAATACTCGTTGGGGAGTGTGGGCTTTTAGTACTCAGATCATTATTGCCGGAAGTATTTTACCCTTGAAAATGCAACTTCCTTGGTATATACATCCGTTTTGGTTACCTTTCGCTTTAATATGTGGCCCCCCAGTCTCTTGGTTAATTGAAAGGAAAGGTAATGATTATCTTTTTGCTAAAAAAATATTAAGTAAGATTCCGTACGTATTAACTTTGATTGGATTATGCTTAATTGTTTTTTCTTTATTAATTAAATTCAATATTCTGAATTTTGGAGAGGATTACTTCAATATAATTTTTTATATAAGTTTGGGTTGGTGTACGGGAGGATTATTATTATCTAATTCAAGAAGAAATATTAGAAAAGTTGGTTTTGTTGGAATAATTGTTGGAAGTATTATTACTTTATTCTTTTTTGTGAGCTCTAAATTTTGGTTATGGGAAATAAATGAGAATTGGGATGTAAGACCAGTAGCTGAATTCCTATCTAGCTTTCCTGATCAACCAATATATATTCGAAATAGCTTCGAGCGTCCAAGCTTAAGCTGGTATGCTCAAAAACAAATAAAAAGTTTTAACGATAAAAATCAAACTAATTGCAACCTAATTAAGAAAACCAATGATTGGGATCTTTTTACATGTAATGATTAAATAAAATATTATTATTCTGATATTTTTCACTTCTTCTGCATTTGTTTGTAAGAATTAAATGGTTATTAGGTTTTAAAAAACTAGTGTATTGTATTGAGCTTACTATTAAATTAAGTCCTTTGCCTTTGGTGGTACAAAGAAAAGAGCATGGAGATGCTCAGAGACTTTATTCTGAAGTAATTGATTCGATAAAAAAAGGCAATCAAAGCCTTTTAGAATTGACTTGTGAAAAAGTCGAAGATAAAAGAATTACTGTTCTTGTGAGTGAAATATCAGCTGTTCAGATTTATGAAAAGACCAGTAGCAGCTCCAGTAAGAGGCCTGGATTCTCATTCCAGGATTAAAAAATAGGGGGTTTTAAATTTTGAAATCAACTTTGTCTGGTCACTTGGAATTCGATAAAGTTTCTTTTTCTTGGCCCTATGGAGTCAATGTTATTGATCAATTGTCTTTCTCAATTGTAAAACCTGGTTTGTGGATGATAGTGGGTGAAAATGGGAGCGGTAAAAGTACATTGTTTCGCTTGATCAGTGGGGTAATTCGCCCTAAAAGTGGAAAAATATACTGTTCGCTTAGACCATCAATGGTGTACCAAAATCCAGATCATCAATTGCTCATGCCAACATGCAAAAGTGAATTAATGCTGAGCGTTCCTAAAACCATTCCACATAGCAAATTATTTGATTTGATTCAATCTGCTCTTGAAAAAGTGGATTTAGGAGAAATGTTGGACAGACCAATTCATACCTTGAGTGGTGGCCAAAAGCAGCGATTAGCTCTTGCTAGTTCAATTGTCAGCAATTCAAATTTACTTTTACTTGATGAGCCGACAGCGCTACTGGATCCTCAAAGTCAAAATTCAGTTTTGAAGGTTGTGCAGAAGTTGACAAGTTCCTCAACGGAACCAATAACGGCAATATGGGTGACTCATCGCTTGGAGGAATTATTATTTTGTGATGGGGCCGCAATAGTTAAAAATGGATGTATGAGTAAATGGGATTCTGGTTCAAAAGTGTTCCAAGAATTAAAATCACTTGCCGTTAGGTAGCCGGCAAGGCTAAATTCTTAATGTTGCAATCCTCGGTAGCTCAGCGGTAGAGCGATCGGCTGTTAACCGATTGGTCGCAGGTTCGAATCCCGCCCGGGGAGTTTAAAAAACAAATTTAAATTTGTTTAACCTTTAAAATTAGATTTTTCTAGTTGATGAACTGAAAAACAAATATTTCTTGATTTGTAAGATGAAAACAAATCTCATTGATTTATTTATGAACATTTTTTCATCCAGTTTTGAGAATTCCTTAACAGTAGACCCCTGGAATCGGAAGACTTTCTAAAGACAGTTAATTTATTTTTCTCCTTTTCAAGCCTAAAAAACAAGTCATGGCATATGATTTGCGCGATTGAGGTATGGAAAAACGAATTTTCCGAATTCTGCAATAAAAACAAAATTTTGAGAGAATCATATGAAAATTTAGTAATCGCTCTTGCGGGTACTTTTAACTTGGTCATTTATCAATGAAGCCTTGCATTTTACTTATTGAAGACGACCAAGATATGAGAGATCTGGTTGCAGGGCACCTTGAGCACACTGGTTTTGATGTCCAAAAAGCTGAGGATGGTATCAAGGGACAAGCACTCGCTTTGCAATACGCTCCTGATCTAATTCTTCTTGATTTAATGCTTCCCAAAGTTGATGGATTAACTCTCTGTCAACGTTTAAGAAGAGATGAGAGAACAGCGGGTATTCCTATTCTCATGATCACAGCGCTGGGGGGCATAAAAGACAAAGTCACTGGCTTCAATTCTGGTGCAGATGATTACATCACTAAGCCATTTGACTTAGAGGAATTACAAGTCAGGATCAAGGCATTATTAAGGAGGACAAATCGTGCTCCAATGGGAAGTAATAATCAGCAAGAAATACTCAATTACGGTCCTCTCACACTTGTTCCTGAGAGATTTGAGGCGATCTGGTTCGAATCACCAGTACGTTTGACTCATCTAGAATTTGAATTGCTCCATTGTTTGATGCAAAGACATGGGCAGACAGTTGCACCTTCATTAATTCTTAAAGAAGTTTGGGGTTATGAGCCTGATGATGATATTGAAACCATACGTGTGCATGTAAGACATTTAAGAACCAAGCTTGAACCTGACCCTAGAAAACCAAGATTCATTAAAACTGTTTATGGTGCTGGATATTGCTTGGAATTACCAACTGGAGAAAAAATAAAAGAAATTCAGCCTTTAATCATTCAAGCTAGAGAAGCTATTGCTGTTAAAGAGAATACTGATGAAAAAGTGATTGCTTAATCAATCAAATTAATTTCTATTAATGCTACTTCCCAAGCAAGTCTGGGTTGTACGTAATTTAATAATTGTTTTCTCAGTTCTTCGAGTTTTTTTATAGCATTTGAGTCTTTTTGTTTTATCCACATTCTATTTTGTTCGAAATCAATTAACCATAATTGCTGCTCTATATTAAGTTCATCAGTGATTTCTTTCGCTAATGTTAGTAATTTAATTTGATTATTTAACCTGATTTCTAGTTTTTGTCTTAACGGACTTGAAATTTCTAACCAATATTGGAGATTTATTAGATACCGTCCAGGAGATCCATATGAAAAATCGATTAGTTCCTTAATTTCTTCATTTGGAATATTATCTATTTCTCGTGCAAATTCTGATTGCTGAATGATTTTATTAACGTGATTATCATTTAGGCGTTCAAATGGGACTATTTGACATCTAGATCTAATAGTTGATAATAATTTCTCTGGTCTTTGAGTGATAAGAATAAATAATCCTGTATTTGTATCTTCAAGAGTTTTTAATAATGCATTTGATGCAGACTCATTTATTCGCTCAACATCTTCAATTAAAACAATGCTTCTTTCTGCTCCGAATGGCTTTTTCCCTAGGAATTCGATTATATCTTTAATTTGATTAAGCCTAATTTGTGGTGGCGATTTGATGCTTATATTTTCGGACTTTGCTTTTGTTTGTGAAATAGTTTTACCTTGCACTATATAAGATGGTTCTATCCATAATAAGTCAGGATGATTATTACTTTCTATTTTTCTTTTTGTACTCCCTTTATCAAAACTCTTATCAAGAAGAGTATTAATAAAAACTTTTGCAGTTTTTTTTCTTCCAACTCCCTCTGGTCCAGCAAATAAATAAGCAGGAGCAATATGTCTTTTAGAGACGGCGGACTTTAAAATTTCAATTGCTAAATCTTGTCCATATATAGTTTTAAAGTTATCCATTTTATTTGCTTTTTGACAACTTGTTTATCTCCGATTTTATCTTGTATAAAATTTCTTTTTTGGAATCCATAGCAGATATGCGTTTCCATTTTTTTTCTTCACATAAAGCCTTAAAGCCAAAAGAGACATTGGATAAAAACTCTTTGCCTTCTTTTTCCATTCGATCATCTTCTATATTTATTCTTCTTTTGATACTCTCTTCCACAGGTATATCTAGTAGGAATGTAATGTCTGGAGAAATATCTTGAGTAGCAATGATTTCTAGGTCTTTGATTAACTTGATATTTAATTTTCTACCATAACCTTGATAAGCAAGTGTGGATCCACAAAATCTATCGCTTATTACCCAATCCCCTTTTTTTAAAGATGGGCGAATAATTTCGTTGATGTGTTGAGCTCTATCTGCGGCATAAAGTAAGAGCTCTGTAATTGAATCCGGGCTGTATTCTTTAGAGGTATCTAATAAAAGTGATCTTAAAGACTTTCCTAGTTTAGTCCCTCCTGGCTCTCTAGTGATAACTAATTGATTATTTTCAGGAATCAGATCAGTCTCAAGAAGCCATTTTGATAATTGATTGATTTGAGTGGTTTTGCCAGAGCCATCAATACCCTCAAAAACAATAAACTTTCCTTTCATTTTGACTTTAATGAAATGGCATTAAATACAACACTTATTGAACTCAAAGCCATTAGTAAAGCTGCCAAGGGAGGTGATAGTAATAAGCCTGATGATGGGAGAAGTAATCCTGCGGCTATGGGTAAAGCAATTAAGTTGTATCCAAATGCCCACGCAAGATTTTGTCTTATTTTGAGCATTGCTTGTCTCGAAAGTTGCAAAGCATTGGGTAGAGCCTCCAAATTGTCTCCGAGTAAAACAAGATCAGCAGAATCCTGAGCTATTTGAGTTCCTGTTCCTATTGCTACTCCTAAGTCTGCGGAAGCAAGAGCTGGAGCATCATTGATTCCATCACCAACCATTGCAACTAAGCCATTTTTCTTTAGTTCATTTAACTTATTAAGTTTGCCTGAAGGTAACATTTGCCATTCAATTTGTTTTGAATTAAAGCCTAATTTTTTCCCTAGAGATAAAACTGCTGAATCTCTATCACCACTGAATAAACTCAATGAAAAACCTTTTGAGCGTAATTTGTTAATTGAAAGTAAAGCATCTTTTCTTAATTGATCATCTATTAAGAAAAAACCTAATAATCTACTCTCCAGAGCAACTGCAACTACTGACTGAGATTTTCTTTTTGAATGCATAAAATGTTGTTCAATTATTTCATTCCATTGAACTCCCTCACTCCTTATCCATTCTGGCGTTCCGACTCTAATCAATCCCTCTAAATTATTAAGTTTGCCTGATAAGCCTTTCCCTGCAAATGTAGTTGAGGAAGTGACTTTCTCTAATTTAATTTCTTTTTTATGTGCTTCTTGAATAATTGCTTGTGCGAGAGGGTGTCGACTATCTTGCTCAATGCTTGCGGCTAATTTGAGCATCTCATCCCTAGATGAATCTTGGTTTTCCCATGAGCCAACAATTAAAGGCCTTCCAATTGTCAGTGTTCCTGTTTTATCAAAAACGATCTGGCTGATTTTTGATGCCATTTCTATCACATCTCCGCCCTTGAAAAGCCAACCTCTTTTTGCAGCTTCCCCAGAGGCAACAGTTATTACTGTTGGCGTAGCAAGACCTAGAGCACATGGACAGGCAACAACTAAAACTGCTATTGATAATTGAAATGAGAGACCAATTGGTGTTTGCGTTGTATTCATTAAATGATCATGCAAATGATGACTTTGCATGAAACCTTGATTAGAGACTTCTAAAACTTCTGGCCATATTCTTGTCCCTATCTTCCACCAAAAAAGAAAAGTAAAAAAGGAGAGAGTTGTCACTGCATAGCAAAAAATTCCTGCAACCTTGTCTGCTAATCCTTGAATTGGAGCTTTTCTTGCTTGGGCTTCTTCAACTAAATTTATAATCTTTGCTATTGCAGTATCAGAACCTATTTTTTGTACTTCTAAAATAATAGTTGATTCTAAATTTAAGCTTCCAGATGGGAGCTCGACACCAGGAGATGCCTCTAATGGTAAGGATTCACCAGTCAGACTGGAGATATCTACTGCCGAATTTCCCTTTACAACTAAACCATCAACAGGGATTCTATCTCCTGCTAATAATTGAATTTTTTCTCCTGGCCTTAGAGCGCCTATTCTTATCTCACGGGTTTCATTGTTATCTAATACCAGGTTGGCTATGTCTGGCTGTAACTTGGCTAATTCTTTTAATGCTGTACCTGTCTTTACTCGAGCTCTTTCTTCTAAAAAACGTCCTAATAAAACAAATCCAAGTAGCATTACCGGCTCATTGAAAAAACATGGCCAACCAACTTTTGGCCAAATTAAAGCAGTTATACTTGCTAAGTACGCACTCAGTACTCCAAGACTAACCAAGGTATCCATGGTCGGCGTAAGATTAAGAGCCGCCTGGAAACCTGCTTTTAAGATTCCCTTGCCTGGGCCCAGTAAAGCAAATGTCGCGAGTGCTGCATGAAAAGGTAATGAACCAATCAGGGGCATGGATATTTGTTGCCCCTCTACTAAATGTCCCAATCCAGATAGAATGAGAAGTGCAGTAGCTATGATTAGTTGTTGCCACTTATTCCATAAAGTTTGATTGTCGTTTTTTTCTAATTCAATATTGTTTGAAATCGTTTGGTAATCTCTTTCCTTAGCAGGAAAACCCTTAGATGAAAGAGTTCTTATTACATCATTTAAGGAATTATTTAGTTCTTTAAGTTCTACAAAAGCTGTTTTTGTAACTAAATTAACGCTTGCATTACTTATGTTTGGGTCGCTTTTAAGGATTTTTTCGACTGCCTGTACACAACTTCCGCATTTCATCCCATCTACATCAAGCAAAATTGAATTTTTGCTTTGTGCAATTTTTTTGTTGCTCAAGGGAATATAAATACATGATACTTATTCTAAATTTAATAAATAAATAGCATGTTGCATTTATTTAATAATTTATTAATACATATAATTAGTTACATTTTATAAATCCATTTTTTCTATTTCCAAGCACGATAGAATATGTTTATTGAAATTGGTTCAATCCGTGCCACGAAGTCAAAACAAAGACAATTTTCTTGATAAGGCCTTTACGAAGATGGCTGAGGGAATAGTGAAAGTGATGCCAATTGCCTCTAAAGAAAAAGAGGCCTATCTGTATTACAGAAAAGGCTTAGCAGCACAAAATGATGGTGATTATTCAGAGGCTCTTGAGTATTACGAAGAAAGCTTAAAACTTGAGGA
The DNA here is from genome assembly GCF_059772385.1 of Prochlorococcus sp. MIT2302. NCBI lineage: Bacteria > Bacillati > Cyanobacteriota > Cyanophyceae > Synechococcales > Prochlorococcaceae > Prochlorococcus > Prochlorococcus sp. MIT2302. The sequence goes on from NZ_CM186285.1 coordinate 1,578,925, forward strand.
TAATCAAGTTGATAGAGGAGAGACATTGAAAAACATGGCAATTATTTACATGAGTAATGGAGATGAAGAGAGGGCACTAGATACATATAAAAAAGCTTTAGGGCAAAATCCAAAACAGCCTTCTTGTTTGAAAAATATGGGATTAATTTATGAAAAAAGAGGCAGAATGGCTCAAAGGAATGGAAATCAAGATGAAGGTGATATTTGGTTTGATCAGGCAGCTGAAGTTTGGAGTAAAGCTGTGCGACTCTATCCAGGTGGATATTTAGATATAGAGAATTGGCTTAAGACTACAGGGAGAGGAAATGTTGATGTTTATTTATAAAACAACAAAACCCCAAATTAAACATTATTTAAAGCATAGATTAAAGCTTGATTTATATTAGAGGCTTTTAATATTTTCAATTTTTTATTTGATTCAATATGACTTGTATCTATTCCATTTGGGATGATTAATGTTTTATATCCAAGTCTGATGACCTCATTAATTCGTTGTTGCATTTGTCTGACCAATCTTAATTGACCAGCTAGACCTATTTCACCTATAAAAACCACACCTTCTGCAAGCTCAAGATCCTTAAAACTCGAAACTATTGCTGCTGCTATTCCAAGATCAGCGCCTGGCTCTTCTACGTCTAATCCTCCAGCAACAGCTAAATAACAGTCATATTTTGAGAGTGAGAGATTCATATTTTTTTCTAGAACTGCCAAGATTTGATGAAGCCTGTTTATCTCAATACCCGTGGTAGTTCTTCTGGGACTTGCATAACTAGTGGGATTTAAAAGTGCTTGTATATCTATGGCTAGTGGCCTTGTCCCCTCGCAAGTGACAATTGTAGAAATGCCAGGGGCAGAGATTTTGCTCAAGAATAGTTCGCTTGGATTAGAGACTTCCGATAATCCATCTGCTTGCATTTCAAAAACACCAAGCTCACAAGTTGCACCAAACCGATTTTTTACCCCTCTAAGTAGTCTGTGAGAAGCAAATCTATCGCCCTCAAAAGTAAGTACTGCATCAACAAGATGCTCAAGCACTTTTGGTCCGGCAAGCATGCCATCCTTAGTAACGTGCCCAATAATTAAAAGAGATATGTTTTCTCGTTTCGCAATTTGCTGTAAAGCTGCTGAACATTCTCTAACTTGAGCAACTGAGCCAGGTGAGCTTGATAAACTCTGATCATGTAAGGCTTGAATGCTATCAATAACTGCGACTTCAGGTTTTAAACAATTAAGCTCTTTTATTACTGACTCTAGATCCGTTTCTGCAAGTAAATGAAGATTGGACTCAGAGTTTTCTATACGATTCCATCTAAGTTTGACTTGTTGAGCAGATTCTTCAGCAGCCACATAAAGAACAGATCTATGGTGTGCGATTTTAGTAGCACTTTGCAAAATGAGAGTGCTTTTTCCAATACCTGGGTCTCCCCCAATCAATACAAGTGATCCAGGTACTAAACCGCCTCCTAGTACTCTGTCTAACTCATCATATCCACTTGGAATCCGATCAATGATTTGGTCTTTTGTTTGACTTATCAGCTCTGAACGAAAGGGAGCTTTCTCTTTGGGAGAATTAATCTTTGTGTAAATAGATTTTGCAGATTTTTGATTAATTTTTTCTTCTATTATTGAGTTCCATTCCCCACAATTGTTGCAGCGGCCAAAGAATTGCCTGCTTTGAGCACCGCAACTTTGACAGATATAAATAGAGACAGATCGAGACACTTAGTTGTAAAAAGGAAGTTGGCTGTAGTTGAATAAAGATAGTGATCTTTATTGTTGGTGAACCTTCACTTAAGATCTTGTGACAGCCGCCAAAACTAAGGAAGAAATGACGGCCACAAGCCCCTCAAAGGAAACCATCCTCGTAGCTGATGATGAGGCGAGTATTAGGAGAATCCTAGAAACTCGTCTATCAATGATTGGCTATCAAGTCGTTACGGCTTGTGATGGAAACGAGGCACTGGATCTCTTTAGAAATTGTGAGCCTGATTTGGTTGTCCTTGATGTCATGATGCCTAAATTAGATGGATATGGAGTTTGTCAGGAATTAAGAAAGGAATCAGATGTTCCAATAGTAATGTTGACAGCATTGGGAGATGTTGCAGACAGAATTACTGGTTTAGAGCTTGGTGCTGATGATTACGTTGTTAAACCATTTAGCCCAAAAGAATTGGAAGCAAGGATCAGATGTGTTTTAAGAAGAGTTGAAAAAGAACAAATAGCAGGACTGCCTAATTCCGGAGTTATTGCTGTTATGAATTTAAAGATTGATACAAATAAACGTCAGGTTTACAGAAATGATGAACGAATTAGATTAACAGGAATGGAATTTAGTCTTTTAGAACTTTTGGTTAGTCGCTCAGGTGAACCTTTTAGCAGAGGGGAGATTTTGAAAGAAGTTTGGGGATATACACCTGAAAGACATGTTGATACGAGAGTGGTTGATGTACATATTTCTAGACTAAGATCAAAACTTGAGGATGATCCAGCTAATCCGGAACTAATTCTTACTGCAAGAGGAACAGGTTATCTTTTTCAAAGAATTGTTGATTCAATGATTCCTGAAGGCTCATAAATCAGTGGAAAAAAATCACCACAATAATAAATTAAATCGCTCTAAGGCAATTAGGCGATTGGTGATTTGGTACCGTCGAAATTCGGCTGTTACTAGTCTTGTTGACACCGCAACAAGCTCAGCTACGGCAGCAACTAATGTAGCTGGAACAGTTGTTTCTAATGCTGGTTCTGTTGTTACAAGCGCTGGATCTATAGCTAGAAGTACACTAGAGCCATTCGTATTTGATCCTCTTAGAAGACTTCAAGTTGGAGAAAGTACAGAAGATAAAAATGAAATTCAAGATTCCGAAAGGGTTTGGGTCGCTGTCGATGGAATGGGAGGAGATCTTGCACCTGGAGCGATACTTGAAGGGTGTTTGAAAGCTTTGTCATTGCTTCCATTAAAAATTAAATTTGTAGGTGAAATTGAGAAAGTACAAAAAGCAGCGATTGAATTTGGCTTAGAAGAATCTTTAGAGAGAGCATTAGATAATGGCAATTTTGAATTAATTCCCAGTGGTCTGTCAGTTGGCATGGATGAAGAAGCCACTGCAGTGCGCAAAAAAAAGGATTCGAGCATAAATATTGCAATGAAATTAGTTAAAGAAGGAAAAGCTATGGGTGTCTATTCAGCTGGGAACTCCGGAGCAATGATGGCCTCAGCGATATTCAAGTTGGGACGTTTAAAAGGAATTGATCGTCCAGCAATTGGAGCATTATTCCCAACAAAAGATCCTGGTCAACCAGTATTGGTTTTAGATGTTGGGGCAAATATGGACTGTAAACCAACGTATTTGCATCAATTTGCTCTTTTGGGAAACATTTATTGTCGAGATGTTTTGCAGGTCGCAAAGCCAAGAATAGGATTATTAAATATTGGAGAAGAATCTTGTAAAGGGAATGATCTTTCTCTAGAAACTTATAAACTTTTAAGTGCCGAAGAACGTTTTTGCTTTTCTGGAAATTGCGAAGGAAGAGATGTCTTATCAGGTGATTTTGATGTTGTGGTTTGTGATGGATTTACAGGAAACGTTTTGCTGAAATTTTTAGAGTCAGTTGGTAGTGTTCTTTTGGGAGTTTTGAGGGCTGAGTTGCCTAGAGGTAGACGGGGTAAAGTTGGTTCTGCTTTTTTAAGAAATAATTTGAAACGTATTAAGAAACGTTTAGATCATGCTGAACATGGTGGAGCGTTACTTCTTGGAATAAATGGAATTTGTGTAATTGGCCATGGTGGAAGCAAAGCTTTATCTGTTTTAAGTGCTTTAAGAGTTGTTCATTCTGCTGCAAGTCATGGGGTAATGGATGATTTAGCTAATCTCAATAAAACAGATGTCTTAAAGGTCTGATAAGAACTGTCCTGTCCTACCATGTGATTGACTTATGAAATGAAGGTTTTTTTTAGATTTGAATAGGAACTCTAAATGTGACTCAGGAATATCTTTTGTGGGGTGCGGAAGCTCCACGCCTAAAAAGATAATCAACAATAATCAACTTGGCCAGAGAGTAGATACTAATGATGAATGGATTCAAAGTAGAACTGGAATTGGAGAAAGAAGAGTTATTGGAGAGAATGAATCTCTGATTGATTTAGCCACAGATGCAGCTCTGAATGCTGTAAAGATGGCTAATTGGGATGTGAAAACTATTGATTTGATAATTCTTGCAACATCTACTCCAGAAGATTTATTTGGCTCTGCCCCTAAAATTCAATCAAATTTGAAAGCCTCCAATGCAGTCGCTTTTGATTTAACTGCTGCTTGTAGCGGTTTTTTATTTGCTTTGGTAACTGCATCACAATATTTAGCTTCTGGGTCTATGAAAAGAGCTGTTGTTATTGGAGCAGACCAATTGTCAAAATGGGTAGATTGGGATGACAGAAAAACTTGCGTTTTGTTTGGAGATGGAGCAGGAGCAGTAGCTATTGAAACCACTGATAATCATGATGGTTTAATTGGATATGATTTAAAGTCTGACGGCAGTAAAGGAGGTTGTTTAAATCTCTTTCAATCAAATATTTTTTTAGATTTAGTTCAAGGAGCTAAACATCAAAAAGGGGAATATTTACCGATCAAAATGGAGGGGAAAGAGGTTTATAAGTTTGCAGTGAAAGAAGTTCCAATTATTCTTGGAGAACTTTTAGATAAATATCAAATAAAGCCTGAAAGTATAGATTGGCTCTTGTTACACCAGGCTAATCAAAGAATTCTCGATGCTGTAGCTTCAAGATTTTCAATACCGTCTGAAAAAGTACTCTCAAATTTAAAACACTATGGCAATACCTCCGCAGCAACAATTCCATTGATGCTTGATGAGGCAGTTAGAGATCGAAGGATCAAATCAGGAGATTTAATAGCTTGTAGTGGATTTGGTGCTGGCTTGAGTTGGGGAGCCGCGTTGTTTTTTTGGCATGGTCCCCATTAGGCTGCTAAACAATTAATCAAAGAAATTATGACTATTGCCTGGGTCTTTCCTGGTCAAGGCTCTCAAAAATTAGGAATGGCAAATTCGTTAGTAGATTTGCCTGGTTCGAGAGAAAGATTTGAATTAGCTTCTCAAATTCTTGGACGAGATCTTTGGAAAATCTGTTGTGGTGAGAATATTCCTAACGAAGAAATTTATGATTTAAACGATACTAGAAACACGCAACCTGCACTTTTTGTGGTTGAGTCACTATTGGTTGATGATTTAAAAAGACAAGAAAGGGAGACCCAAATAATTGCAGGTCATAGTCTCGGCGAGATAGTTGGTCTTTATTCAGCAGATGTTTTAGATGCGGAGAAAGCGTTGAGGCTATTAAAGAAAAGATCTGAATTAATGGCAGCTGCAGGAGGCGGTGCAATGATTGCAGTTTTGGGCTTTGATCGCGATGAATTAGATGAGTTGATTAGAGAAACTGAGGGGGCAGCAATAGCTAATGACAATAGTGAATCCCAAGTTGTTTTATCTGGTTCACCTGATGCGGTGAAGAAAGTGGCTGATAATTTAAAATGTAAAAGAGCAATTCCTTTACAAGTTTCGGGGGCCTTTCACTCCATATTTATGACTGAAGCATCTCAAAGCTTTGCTGAGGAACTTGATCAATTAACTTTTCAAGATGCTCAGGTACCAGTTCTTAGTAATGTTGATCCTACTCCAACTGTAGATGGTGGAAGTTTAAAGGAACGCCTGAAAAAACAAATGACTACTGGGGTTAGGTGGAGAGAGACTATGAATGTTATGCAAAAAGAAGGAATAACAACAATGGTTGAAATTGGACCTGGAAATGTACTTAGTGGTCTTGCTAAAAGATCAATGAAAGGAGTCCTGACTAGTCAAATCTCCAATGCAAGTGATTTAGGCTATTGATTGTGGAACAATCAAAAATAGTTGAGGGATTTGAAACTATCAATCAAGCAATACCTCGACAGAGCTTTGTTTATGGTTGCGTTAGTTATCTCTTTGTTTTTCCAATTTTTCGTTTTTTGTTTAGAGGTCAAACAATAGGGATTGCGAATTTACCCAAGACCGGCGGAGTTGTAGTTGTCTCTAATCATGGTTCTCATTTGGATCCACCAATATTGGGGCATGCCCTCGGCAGACCAGTAGCTTTTATGGCAAAGTCTGAACTTTTCAGAATACCAATTTTGGCATCTATAATTTCAGCCTGTGGGGCTTATCCAGTTAAGAGGGGTGCTGGGGATAGAGAAGCATTAAGAACTGCCTCTAATCGAATAAAAAGAGGGTGGGCCACTGGTGTGTTTTTGGATGGAACTAGACAAGAGAATGGAAGGGTTAATGATCCTAAATCAGGAGCTGCTCTTCTTGCAGGAAGGACAGGTTGCCCTATCCTTCCTGTGGCGATAGTCAATAGTCATAGAGCTTTTCCAAAAGGATCCTTTCTCCCTAGACTTGTATCTATTCATTTAAGAGTTGGTGAATTAATTCAACCCCCTAAAACACGGAAAAGAGAAGATCTAAAATCAACAACTAAAGAAATTCAAATAGCTATAAATTCAATGCTTGATAAAGGCCTAATTATAAATAATTGAGCTCAGGCTATCTCTCATTTATAATAAGAAAATATTGTAACTTATAAATTTTTTATTTATTATCTATTGGTGATGTTGGATAAATTGGCAATGTATCTCCCCAATGAGAGTTAATTTTTGAATTTTGACAATACTGAGAAAAATCTATAAGTGAAATAATATCTTTTTCAATATTGTGAGAAGCTTTAATTGAAGGATTTATTTCTTTTTCATTGATTATCAATTTAGGGGGAATGATTTCAGTGAATTCATGATAATTTGATTCTTGATGAATTTTAATTAGTTTATATTGTCCAGCTACAAAGCCTCTTCGTGGCAAAAAATCTTTTATCCAAAATGGATTTTTTATTTGATTTTGATCAAGATCTCTATAAAGTCTTTGAGCCATTAAATGAAATGTACTAAGTGAATCTAATGAACAATTAATTTGCTGAGCAAGTGTTCTGGCCATTGAGATAGTTAATCTTGTGCTTGTAAAACTTCCAGGTCCTTTTGCTACTGAAATACGAATTATTTGCTTCCAAAAACTTCTAGGTAGAATGTTTTCTATACAATTAAATAATTTGTTTGATAAGGAGCGTCCGATATGAAATACTTCACTTTTTATTATATTTTCTGGATTCTTAATATCTTTAATGGCAATTCCAAAGGATTCTGAGCAGCTATGTAAAGCTAATAAATATTTTGATTTTGAACTATGGATATCTTGCAATGGATTTATTATAGTTGTTACTTTGGTATTTCTTCTCCTGGACGAAGTCTGCTCCATTTCCCTTTGTCTAATAGAAAACTATCACAACCTCTGACATCCCATTCAATTCCTATCTCGCTTTCAGGCATATCCAAAATATTGATATGAATTTTTGGATTAGTGCCTTGAAAATCTGGATTTTTGGAAATGTGTTTGACGCCGTGATTCTCTTCAACCGTGAAGTAGGTCTTGCATCTATCTACCCAAACACAATCAACACAGATGCACATAGCTATAAAAATAAAACCTAGGTGTCATTTTGATAAGTAAGAACACATTACTATCAAATGATCTTTTTGGAGATTTAAATCCAAAAGATTGGCCCATATCCATAGCCGATTTGCCTGCTGGAAGTGCTTTGGTGGGGGGATCTGTTAGAGATGGATTGTTGAAGAAATTGAGTCAAAAACCTGAGTTGGATTTTGTGATACCAATAGAAGCTATTAAATTTAGTGAAAACTTATCAAAGAAAATTAATGCTACTTTTATAAAGCTTGATCAAAAGAGGGATATTGCTCGGTTAGTTATTAATGGATGGACTCTTGATTTTGCTGGACAGGTTGGAGCAACTCTTGAAGATGATTTATTAAGACGTGATTTTAGAATTAATGCAATTGCTTTAATGATTAGAGAAACGCCAGAGATATTTGATCCAACAGGAGGAATAGATGATCTAAAAAATAAGAGAATTGTTGCGATAAGTGAAAAGAACTTAATTGATGATCCTTTGAGAATTCTTAGAGGTTTTCGATTGATGTGTGAGTTGGATTTTGAGATAGAGGGAAAAACCAAAAGGTTTTTAAAAACTAATAAAGATAAATTAAGTAATGTTGCGCCTGAAAGGATGAAAATGGAGATTTTAAAAATAGTGAATTCAGAATGGAATCCTAAAGTTTGGGAAACTTATTTAGAACTTCAAATATTGAGAGATTGGAATGAAGCTAAGCTCCCTTCTTTTGTGATAACAAAACAAGAAAATTTATCTAAAGAGCTTTTACTTGGAAAACCTTTAGCAAAATTGATATCTCTACTTAGCAATGAGGGTTTGTCAAGATTGAGATTTAGTAAAAATCAAATTAAAAAATGCAAAAACCTGAGATTTTGGGTTAATAAAACCAATTGCTTAGGTTTGGAGAATCTTTCAGAGGATGAAAGGTTTCAGCTTCACCTTGATTTGGAAGAGGATTTGCCATCATTTATTCTTTTTTTGCATCAGAAACATAGAAACGTTTGGTTGAAACGCTGGAAAGACCTCTCTGACCCTCTCTTTCACCCTTCTTATCCTTTGGATGGGCATTTACTTCAAAAAGTCTTTGATATTCCCCATGGCCCTTTATTGGGAAAGCTTATGAGACATCTTTCTAAGGAAAGAGCTTATGGTCGATTCTTTACAAATCAAGAGGCTTTGGAGGTCGCTCGTAAATGGACCTTAGAGAATTCCCCCTCTATGTGATTAACTACACACAAATCAAATTCATCTCGGCCGTATGCCGTAGCAATTTTATCCCCTTTTTCTAAATGAGCGTCCGCCTTTACATCGGTAATTTGCCGCAGAATGTCAACGTTAAAGAACTTGAAGCCCTCCTAGCAACTATAGGTGATGGCATCAAATTTAAAGCTGTTTTCGACAGAGATACCAAGGCTTGTAGAGGATTTGGTTTCGCAAATATTAAGGATGAGAAGATTGCAAATGAGCTTATTGAGAAATTAAATGGATACGAATTTAATGGGAATCAATTGAGGGTTGAGCGTTCTGAACGTAAAGATTCCAATTCAAACAACTCAAGAAGAGGAGGAGGTTCTAATAACGGGAATAGAGGTTCTAATCGTAAAGATGTTAAGAAAGTTGTACATAGCGATGCACCAATTAAAGAAGCTCCTGATCCAAGATGGGCTGGAGAACTATCAAAATTGAAGGATCTTTTAGCTAATCAAAAAACCCCTGTGTAGATATTCAATTAATTAGTGTTTTAAGTTTATATTTTTCATCGTTGATAGTTATCAGATAAGAGATGGGTAGGTTTATTGCTTTCACCCATCCCTTTACATAAGCACGATTATTGAATACGTCATAATCTAATTTTTCAATTGATTTTAGTATTCCGCTATATAACCTTAAAGATGTCCATATGGGCCATCTTGCATCTATTGACAGCCATTTTATTCCTTCTTCAGACTTTTGGAACCAATCTCTCGCTCTGGCTAATTGAAAAGACATTAAAGCTTTCCAGTTCTCATTGATTTTTCCTTGCATTAAATCTTCTTCTGAGTAATTGAATTTTTCTAGATCCTCCAAAGGGAGATATATGCGACCTCTTCCTCTATCTTCGCCCACGTCTCTAAGAATATTTGTTAATTGATTCGCAATTCCTAAAGCAATAGCGGCTTTTGAAGTATCTGGTGATGGTTTATTTGGATTGGACGTATAGGCAGCATCAATTCCTATTACTCCTTGTGTCATTAACCCAACCGTTCCAGCGACTCGATAACAATAGAGTTTAAGTTCTTCAAAGGTTTTATATCTAGTTGTATCTAGATCCATTCTCTGGCCTTCAATCATATCGATATAGGGCTGAATAGATTGAGGGAATTTTTGAAGAGTATCCGCTAAAACTGCATCAAGATCATCTTCAGTTTTACCAGCAAAAACCTTTTTTGTTTTGTCTTCCCATTTATTTAGTCGATCTGATAACTCATTTTTTGATTTTTTTTGAGCCTCAGTGCTATCCATCAACTCATCAGTTCTACGGCACCATACATAAATGGCCCATATTGCTCTGCGCTTGGCAGGGGGAAGCAACATAGTTCCAAGGTAGAAGGTCTTGGCCCATTGTGCAGTTTCTTTTCTGCAAGCCTCGTAGGCATCCTCTAAATTCACAGAAGGCTGCACCAAAATTAAAAGTTTGTAAGTTTTTTAGTTTGCATTAATCTCTCGAGTAGCAAGTTTAAATAAATTGCTATTGATACATTAAGACTAATAAGAACCTATGTCAGTTGAGATTCGATCTTTTCCGCACATAGTTTTCCACTTAACACCGCCCCTTCCATGGAAGCAAGATATTTTTGCATTGTATAATCACCTGTTAAGAAAAAGTTGCTTATGGGAGTCTTTTGATCAGGCCGTAAATCTTGACATCCAGGAACTGCTTTGTAGACCGATTGTGGTGTTTTTATCACTTTATATTTTCTTAACTTAGCTTTATCTTCCCCTAAGAAATGACTAGGAAAAAGCTTAGCCAATTCTTTCATTGTCGCATCGATGATTTCTTCATCTTTACGACTGATCCAGTCTTTTGCAGGCGCAAAGACTAATTCAAGCATGGATCGATTTGGATCTTCATATTCTTTACAAGTTATGCTCATGTCTGCATAAACGCTTAAGAGCGGAGATCTGCTAAATAAAAGGTGGTCAATATTGGTCAGTTTGCGATCGAACCAAAGATGAATATTAATAACTGGAACTCCTTTCAGACCTTCAAGTTTTCTGAAGATATCTTTAGAAGCCCACTCACTTGGCAAAATTGTTTTAAAAATATCTACGGGCATTGCGCTGACATATGCGTCAGCTTCAATTTCTTTTCCGTGAGATTCTTTAGCACTACCTATCAAGAAATTTTCAACACTGCCATCTCTTTTTAAATTGATTTTTTTAAGTGGGCTATTTAGAAATACATCGCCTCCTAAAGCTTTTATGTGATCAACCATTGGTTGGCAAAGTCTTTCTGGTGGGGCTCCATCAAGGAATGCCATTTTAGATCCGTTTTTTTCTTGTAAAAAGCGGTTTAAGGCAGTTAACAATACTGTTGAGGAAATTTCATCAGGGCCAATAAAATTGAGGGCTTTACTCATTGCGATAAAAACTTCGTCGTTTACTCTTTCGGGAATATTTTGTTTTTTTAGCCATTCGGTCCAAGAGTACTTATCACAATCTTCTACGTAATTTTGGCCACGCAACATAGCAGGTATTAGCCCCAGTCCAAATGAAATTTTTTCTGGCCAGCTAAGCATGTCATTGTTGCTTAAAATTGCTGCGACTCCATTTATTGGAGCAGGCAAATCAGGGAAATCAAAACGGCTATATGTGCCCGGTTCTTCAGGTTGGTTAAAAATCATAGAATGACTTTTCCATTGAAGACGATCTTCAATATCTAGCTCTTTAAAAAGCTGAAGCATGTTTGGATATGCCCCAAAAAATATATGCAAACCAGTTTCGTACCAATCCCCATCTTCGTCTTTCCAAGCAGCAACTTTTCCACCAAGTACGTTTCTTGCTTCATAAACGAATGGAGTATGACCTGCATCCGCTAAGTATTTTGCACATGAAAGTCCTGCTAATCCGGCTCCAGCAATTGCTACCCGCATACTTAAATAAAAGAGTATTTAACAACTTTAGTAAGTAAGACCACCCAACAAGGGGTAAGGTCGTTAAATTTGCAGTATAAATTTCGGTTTGTTGTTTTAAATTCATGAGCGACACTATCCTTAAGTGCACAACACGCCACGTAAGAATTTTTACTGCAGTAGTAGAAAATGAAGATTTAATTTTGGATAATGGTCATTTGACTTTGGATATTGATCCTGATAATGAATTTCTTTGGGAAGATCAATCTATTAGAAAGGTACAAGATTATTTTCGGGAACTGGTTGCTTCTCAAGACGATAAAGAATTGAGTGATTACAGCTTGCGAAAGATAGGATCCTTGCTTGAAGATTTTATTCGCAAGTTGCTTAAAGATGGAGAACTCAGTTATAACCCTGATAGTAGGGTTATGAATTACTCCATGGGATTACCTCGAACTCAAGAATTACTATGAATCAAGGTCCCTACAATCGCCGTCCCCCATCTCGTAGAAGATCAAATCTTGCGAGAAGACAAGAAGGTAATAAATTTAATCCCAGAAATGATTCGAATTTTAGAAATCAATACGAACAGAGAGGAAGTAGATTTGATGCCTCTGGCCCTTCTGGCGGTGGTGGTGGAATAAAAATAAACTCTAACTCAGTTGCTATTTTGGCTGGAGTTTTGGTTGTTGGTGTTGGTATTGGTAGTCTCATAACAAGTACAACTTCAGGTGGTCAGGGAAATATCGCTAGTCAGCAACAGCTCGATATGGCAGTTCCAGATCCAGACTTTTGTAGGCAATACGGGGCTAGTGCTTTTGTAATTGATGTTGAAATGTATACGACTCTAAATCCTTCTACAAGCTTTGTTACGCAACCAGCTCTTCAACCTGGTTGTGTAATTAGAAGGGAAAACTGGACTGTTTTGCAAAAGCAAGGAGCTATAAATAACGATGATGTTAGAGAGTGTAAACAGAGAATGAATACATTTGCTTATATTGGTTCTATTCGGGATCAGCCAGTTGTTCGTTGCGTTTATCAAGCAGATGTTAACGAGAATAAATTTATAATTAAAGGAGCGGAAGAAGATGCTGTTGGTATTAATAAAGAGGCCATACAATTTTAAATTTCATCATTAGATAATGGTGAAAATGAACTAGCAAATAAAGGCAGAATATCATTAGTGAAGGCTTCTGCAGCCCTTGATGAATATCTCCCAGGATTAGTGATTACTTTTAGTTCTCTTTTTACTTCTAGATCCGCAACAATGGCTCTGTGGATGCTTCCTCCGGAAAGTTCTCTTTCAATTGAAACTACTGGAAGAAAAGCGGCTCCAAGATCTGATTGAACAGCATTTTTTATCGCTTCCAGAGAATTTAATTCCATTTCAATATGTAATCTTTGCACATCTAGTCCCGAGGAAGATAGAAGTTGATCAACTACTTTTCGTGTCGTTGATTGATTGTCTAAAGTTATAAATCTCAGACTATATAAATCTTCTTTTGTAAGTACTTTTGACTTTGCGAATGGATGATTAGGAGGTAAAACAAGAGCTAATTCGTCAGTTGCAAAAGGAATTACTTGTAATGATTCGTTTAGTTCTAATGGAAGTTGGCCTCCAATAATAGCAATATCAATCTGGCCATTAGCAACGCTCCACCCTGTCCTTCTAGTGCTATGAATTTGAAGTTGAACAGAAACCTCTGGATATTTTTGTCTAAAATGCCCAATCATTCTTGGCATCAAGTAAGTACCAGTAGTTTGGCTGGCTCCAATAATTAGAGAGCCACCTTTGAGATTGTTCAAGTCTTCAATGGCTTTGCAAGTCTCTTGGCACTCTCCTAAAATTTTTTCGCAATAGTTAAGAAGAAGTTTTCCAGCTTCAGTTAATTGAGCTTTTCTTCCACCCCTATCAAATATGGCAATTTCTAATTGTTTTTCTAAATTTTGCACTTGCAAACTAACAGCTGGCTGAGTAACAAACAGGCTGTCGGCAGCTTTTTTAAAACTTCCCTCATCAACAATTGCTTTGAGGATTCTTAGTTGGTCAAGAGTGAATGGAATTTCGGCCATGGTGGCAGGCCTGCATGGCAGTTATTAAAATAAAATGTAGGGAAAAACAACACCAACTGTTGATCCGGTATGGATCTAATAATTTTTTGAGAGGCTTTTAAAAGGACGAATGGCATTTTCAGATACGCATGGTTCGAGTTGTGTGATGATGTTACTTTTGTTTTGTTTTGCCGTTATTCATAGTGGGGGCGCTGCTTTAAGGGTGAGGGCAGAAGGTTTAATTGGTGCAAGAGCATGGAGATTGATTTTTGCTTTTGCAAGTATTCCCTCAGCAGTTATTTTGGTTGGTTATTTTATTGCTCATCGTTACGACGGAGTTAGATTTTGGAATTTTCAGGGAGTTAGCGAATTAATTCCAATGATTTGGATTTTAAGTGCAATAAGTTTTCTTTTCCTATATCCAGCTACGTATAACCTTTTAGAAATACCAGCTGTTTTGAGGCCCAAAGTTAGAATCTATGCTACTGGGATTATCAGAGTCACTCGCCATCCTCAGGCTATTGGTCAAATTATTTGGTGTTTTGCGCATTTACTTTGGATAGGCACAAGTTTTACTCTTGTAACTTGCTTAGGATTAATCGCTCATCATTTATTTGCTATTTGGCATGGTGATAGAAGACTTAGTCTCAAATTCGGGCAAGAATTTGAGGATGTGAAGAAAAAAACATCTGTAGTTCCATTTTTGGCTGTGTTGGATGGACGACAAAAATTAGAAATCAAAGAATTTATCAGGCCTTCTCAAATGGGCATACTCATTGCAGTGTTCTTTTTCTGGTGGTCCCATAAATTTATTTCTGTTGGAGCTGAGAAATTTCTCTCTCTTGATTTCACTGAATTACTAGCAAGAATTGCCTAAAATCATATCAATATGATTTAGCTGGATGCATTCGGCTGCAGATTTTGCTTGGTTAATTCCTCTACTCCCTCTTTGTGGGGCAGTTTTGATTGGTTTGGGATTAATTAGTTTTAACGATCTCTTTAATCGTTCACGAAAACCCGTTGCAATAACACTTTTAACCTCTGTAGGTGCTTCTGCCTTTATTAGCTATGCAGTTTTGGCTGAGCAACTTTCAGGCAAGCCTCAAGTCGAACACTTGTTCGTATGGGCAAGTGCAGGTTCTTTTGAGTTGCCAATGGGATATGTGATTGATCCTTTAGCAGCAGTAATGCTTGCTCTTGTTACGACTATTGCTTTGTTGGTAATGATTTATTCCCATGGTTATATGGCACATGACCCTGGGTATGTTCGTTTTTTTACCTATCTAGCCTTATTTAGCAGTTCTATGCTTGGGTTAATAGTTAGTCCTAACTTGCTTGAAATATATGTATTTTGGGAATTGGTTGGAATGTGTTCATATTTACTTGTTGGTTTTTGGTACGACAGGGATGGTGCTGCGCATGCAGCTCAAAAGGCTTTTATCGTTAATAGAGTAGGAGATTTTGGGTTATTGCTCGGCATCTTGGGTCTTTTTTGGGCAACTGGAAGTTTTGATTTTAATGGAATTGCTGAGGGTTTATCAGAGTCAGTCAGTGCTGGGACAGTGCCAATATGGGCTGCTTTGATCCTTTGTATTCTTGTTTTTATGGGACCAATGGCAAAGTCCGCACAATTCCCTCTGCATGTTTGGTTGCCCGACGCAATGGAAGGCCCAACGCCCATATCTGCTTTAATTCATGCTGCAACAATGGTTGCAGCGGGAGTTTTTTTAGTAGCGAGGCTTGATCCTTTGTTTAGCCAGTTTCCTTTTATTGGATTGTTCATAGCAATTATTGGGACAATTACTTGTTTTTTAGGGGCATCAATTGCTTTGACACAAATGGATTTGAAAAAAGGATTGGCTTATAGCACTGTTTCTCAACTTGGATACATGATGTTAGCGATGGGATGTGGAGCACCAGTTGCCGGAATGTTCCATCTAGTTACCCATGCATGTTTTAAGGCAATGTTATTCCTTGGTTCAGGTTCAGTGATTCATGCAATGGAGGAGGTGGTTGGTCATGAACCAATTCTTGCTCAAGATATGAGATTAATGGGCGGTTTACGTAAGAAAATGCCCATTACGGCAATAACCTTTTTCATTGGCTGTATTGCTATTAGTGGTATCCCCCCTCTTGCAGGGTTTTGGAGTAAGGACGAAATTCTTGGTCAAGCTTTTAATAGTTTCCCAATACTCTGGTTTATTGGTTTTTTAACGGCTGGAATGACTGCTTTTTATATGTTTCGTCTATATTTTCTAACTTTTGAAGGAGACTTTCGTGGTGAAAATAAAGAGATGCAGCTTGCTTTGCTTTCTCTGGCAGGCAAAGACCAAGATGATGAGCATGAAGATCATGAAGTTGGCAAGATACATGAATCTGCATGGCCTATGACATTCCCTTTGGCAGTTTTGGCAATTCCTTCTGTTTTGATTGGATTTATAGGAGTTCCTTGGAACAGTATTTTTGCAAACTTGTTAGACCCTCTTGAAGCTATTGAAGCTGCAGAAAAGTTTAGCTGGGGAGAATTTATCCCACTTGCTACTGCTTCTGTGGCTATCTCATCTGCAGGAATACTGTTGGCAGTTTTAACTTATTACCTTAAGCGATTTGATCTTGGCGTCTCTCTCTCTAAGAAATATCCTCAAATAAATTCATTTCTTCAAAACAAATGGTATCTAGATGATGTTAATGACAAAATTTTTGTAAAAGGTAGTAGAAAGCTCGCTAGAGAAGTACTTGAGGTAGATGCAAAAGTAGTTGATGGAGTAGTTAATCTGACTGGATTACTGACTCTCGGTAGTGGAGAAGGACTAAAATATTTTGAAACAGGAAGAGCTCAGTTTTATGCATTGATTGTTTTTGGAGGCGTGATTGCTTTGGTCGCACTTTTTGGGGTTATTGGGGCATAATTTACATATTTTTTTTAGGTGTGTGTTTCATCCCCTATCTATGGGGTGCCAATAATCTCATAATTTCTAAACTCAAAAAGTGGTGATTAATTTCGAGTCTTGGAATTCGCTTTCAATGCAAGTTTGAACATAGGGACAATGCTTTTTCCTGAGCCAATTCAAGCCGATTTACCATGGTTAAGTTTATCCATATTTTTCCCAATTGTTGGAGCTTTAATCGTTCCTTTTATTCCAGATAAAGGAGAAGGTAAAGAAGTTCGTTGGTATGCCCTAATAATTGCTTTAATTACTTTTCTAATTACCGTTGCTGCTTACTTTAAAGGTTTTGATCCGAGTCAAGAAGGCTTACAGTTATATGAAAAAGTTAATTGGCTTCCAAATCTTGGATTGACTTGGTCTGTTGGCGCAGATGGTTTGTCAATGCCATTGATATTGCTTACAAGTTTTATAACCTCTCTTGCGGTTTTAGCAGCTTGGCCAGTTAGCTATAAACCTAAATTATTTTTCTTTTTAATCCTCGCTATGGATGGCGGCCAGATAGCAGTATTTGCTGTCCAAGATATGTTGCTTTTCTTTTTGGCTTGGGAATTGGAGTTGTTCCCGGTGTATTTATTTCTTGCAATATGGGGCGGAAAGAAAAGGCAATATGCAGCTACGAAATTTATTATCTACACAGCAGGAAGCTCGTTATTTATTCTCCTTGCTGGTCTTGCAATGGGTTTCTTTCAAGGAGGAGGAATCCCAGATTTCGGCTATACCCATTTGGCTCAGCAAAATTTTGGTAAGGGGTTTCAACTGCTTTGTTATTCAGGATTACTCATTGCTTTTGGTGTCAAACTTCCTATTGTTCCTCTTCATACCTGGTTACCAGATGCACATGGAGAGGCCACTGCTCCAGTGCATATGCTTTTAGCGGGAATATTGTTGAAAATGGGTGGATATGCTCTTCTAAGATTTAATGCGCAATTGCTGCCTGATGCTCATGCTCAATTTGCACCATTGTTAATCGTTCTTGGAGTAGTAAATATTATTTACGCAGCTTTAACTTCTTTTGCTCAAAGAAATCTAAAAAGAAAAATTGCTTATAGCTCCATAAGTCATATGGGTTTTGTTTTGATAGGTATTGGAAGCTTTAGTTCTTTAGGAACGAGTGGAGCAATGTTGCAAATGGTTAGCCACGGTCTAATAGGAGCAAGTTTGTTTTTCCTTGTTGGAGCAACTTATGACAGAACACACACGCTTCAATTAGATGAGATGGGGGGTATTGGTCAAAACATGAGGATTATGTTTGCTTTATGGACTGCATGCGCTTTCGCTTCCCTCGCTTTACCTGGAATGAGTGGGTTTATCTCAGAATTAATGGTCTTTGTTGGTTTTGTAACTGACGAAGTTTATACACTCCCATTTAGAATTGTTATTGCTTCATTAGCCGCAATAGGAGTCATTTTGACACCCATATATTTATTATCGATGCTCAGAGAAATTTTCTTCGGGAAACAGAATGCGAAGTTGATATCAAAAGCAAAGTTGGTAGATGCTGAACCTAGAGAAATTTATATTATTGCTTGTTTATTAGTTCCTATTATTGGAATTGGTTTGTATCCAAAAATCATGACTGATACTTATATTTCATCGATTGATGGATTGGTTAAACGAGATTTGTTAGCCGTTGAGAGAATTAGGAATGACCAAGCAACGATTATTAGTAGACCTAATTTATCAATTGGGACTATTCAAGCTCCTTTTTTAGATTGAATATCATTCATTCCTTTGACCTGGCATAACTTTCATCAAAGAGATAACTTTCTTATAGAGTCTTAGTCTTAATTGCCAGTTAATCTTTTAAGTCAAACTGCAGATTCTGGAGCGAGACTTGCAATTCGTCTTTTGCAAGATGCAGCTGAAAGAGGTGATATTGATCCATGGGATGTAGATGTCATTCCTGTTATTGATGGGTTTCTTGACCAACTGAAACTGCGAATTGAAATTCCAAAAAAGATTTCAGAACATTTCAGTCAAAATGGTGGAAGTTATGAAGTTGATCTTGCTCAGAGTAGTGAAGCCTTTTTAGCTGCTTCTGTCTTAGTTGGCTTAAAGGCTGAGGTTCTTGAAGCTGAAATATTCTCTGTTGAAGTAGATGATCAAGATGATTCAGAATTTGATTTTGGGGAGCAAGGTTGGCTAGATGAAACTTTTCAATTACCTTCTCGTCCAGAAAGACATCTATTTAGACGGCCTGTTGCCCCTCCACCTTTTAGAAGGCCAGTTACGCTTGGAGAATTAATAAACCAACTTGAGACCATTGCAGAATCTTTGAAAAATGATGAGTTGCATAATCGTAGAAATTTACGACAGAGAAAATTAACTGATAGGGAAGTTATTTCACAAGTTTCATCTCTTGCTCATCGAGAAAAATTACCTGAAACCACTGCGGCTTTGGCAATTTTTCTTAACGATTGGGAACAAGCTTTGCACTGGGTTGATTTTGAATTATTAGTTAAGAGGTGGAGTGAAGATTCTGCTTCAGAGGATTTGGATACTGATAGAGTTGGAGTCTTTTGGGCTTTATTGTTTTTATGTTCTCAAGGCAAGGTGGAGATTGATCAAAAAGATTCTTTGTTTTCTCCATTAAGTCTAAAGAGGCTGTTAGAACCAGGAATGGTTGCTCAACTCCCTTTGGCATCTTTGGACGTGACAGATGGCTCGCCGGCTGCTGCCTAGCTCTTTTTGGAGGTAGCATTCTATGTTGGCCTTGTGTCGCTTCAGTTAGAACACTTATGAAGGCGATGATCCTGGCGGCTGGGAAAGGTACCAGAGTTCAGCCGATCACGCATGTGATTCCAAAGCCAATGATTCCTATCCTTCAGAAACCTGTAATGGAGTTTCTGTTGGAACTCCTTAAAGAGCATGGTTTTACTGAGGTCATGGTTAACGTTTCTCATTTAGCAGAAGAAATAGAAAATTATTTTCGAGATGGGCAAAGATTTGGAGTTGAAATTGCTTATAGCTTTGAAGGCCGTATTGAAGATGGAGAATTAATTGGTGACGCACTAGGATCAGCGGGTGGTCTCAAAAAAATTCAAGACTTTCAAAAATTTTTTGATGATACTTTTGTTGTCTTGTGCGGAGATGCACTAATTGATTTGGATTTGTCTGAAGCTGTAAAAAGACATAAAGAGAAAGGTGCCTTAGCCAGTTTGATTACTAAACGTGTTTCAAAAGATCAAGTAAGTAGTTATGGCGTAGTAGTAACAGATGAGGAAGATCGTGTTAAAGCCTTTCAAGAAAAACCCTCTATTGATAATGCACTAGGAGATACTATTAATACAGGAATATATTTATTTGAACCAGAAGTTTTTAATTATATACCATCTGGAAAACCCTTTGATATTGGCTCAGATTTGTTCCCAAAGTTAGTAGAAGAGGGAGCACCTTTTTATGCTTTGCCTATGGATTTTGAGTGGGTTGATATTGGTAAAGTACCAGATTATTGGAGAGCAATAAGGAATGTTCTTAAAGGTGATGTTAGACAGGTGGAAATACCAGGTAAGCAGGTGAGACCAGGGATTTACACTGGTTTAAATGTTGCAGCTAATTGGGATAAGATTAATGTTAAAGGACCTATATATGTTGGTGGAATGACAAGGATTGAAGATGGTGTAACTATTATTGGTCCTTCTATGATTGGTCCGAGTTGTTGTATTTGTGAAGGAGCAACAATTGACAATTCAATAATATTTGATTATTCACTTATTGGACCTGGAGTGCAACTTGTAGAGAAGTTAGTTTTTGGTAGATATTGTGTAGGTAAAGAAGGCGATCATTTTGATTTACAGGAAGCCGCGTTAGATTGGTTAATAACTGATGCTCGAAGACAGGACCTAGGAGAACCTTCACCGCAACAAAAAGCAATGGCTGAATTATTAGGAACTGACCTAATTGGTTCTTCTAACTAATATTTGCTCTTTCTAAAATTATCGGTATTTGTTGCTCTGCTTTAACTGCCATAAGGTGAACCCCTTGAGCAATTCCTAGGAAACTTTTTACTTGCTCAGCAGCAATTGAGATGCCTTCATCAAGAGGGTTTGCTGCACTCTCAAGTCTGGAAATTATTGATTCGGGTATGCATGCTCCTGGGACTACACGATTTATGAATTGAGCATTCTTAGCAGATTTGAGAAGAAAGACCCCAGCTAAAACAGGTATTTTCATAGGCTCTGTTATCTCCTTACAAAATCTCTCAAGTACTTTGGTGTCCATAACCATTTGAGTTTGAAGGAAATTAGCACCGGCTTTCTTTTTGAGTTCTATTCTTCTTCGTAAACCATCAAATCCTCTGCAATTTGGATCCGCAGCGGCTCCAGCGAACAAATTAGTTTGGCCATCGGGTAATGAACCAGATACGGGATCTATTCCTTTGTTAAGTGATGTGACTTGATTGATAAGTTCAATTGAGTTTAAGTCTTGTACTGATTTGGCTTCAGATTGGTCTCCTACTCGTACAGGATCGCCAGTTAAACAGAGGATATTTCTTATCCCTAAAGCGTGCGCTCCAAGTAGTTCAGCTTGTAATGCGATTCGATTCCTATCCCTACAAGATAATTGCAAGACTGGTTCAAGTTTTGCCTCTAAAAGCAGTTTGCACAAGGCTAGGCTGCTCATTCGCATGATTGCCCTACTGCCATCTGTAACATTAAACCCATGAACAAAGTCATTTAATTTGACGGCTTTTGATATGGCCGAATCTGTATCTCCTCCCCTAGGAGGCATGATTTCAGCAGTAATAGCTGATAAGCCAGATTCAAGTCGAATTTGAAGTTTAGATTTCACATGTATTTTTTACTAGATAATTACTATCGGTGATTAAAGGCCCTAATCTAAGTAGTATTAATTAAAGAGTTGTGAGTGAGGGGAATGTTTACAGGAGAGATCTCTAATTCGTCCCATATGGGACTCTCTGCTAGGGAAATGGAGATTATTGGATTGGTTGCAGATGGCCTCACTAATCAAGAGATTGCTGAAAAACTGACAATTAGCAAAAGAACTGTAGACAACCACGTAAGTAATATGTTTACCAAAACAGGTTCTAAAAACAGAGTGGCTTTATTAAACTGGGCAATGGATCATGGAAAGATATGCCGGGATGGTTTTAATTGTTGTTCATTGCCAGATGAAACAGATTCTTAGAAGATTTAATTATTTTCGTCCTCATTACTTTCTAATAGTGGCATTAAAGAAAATTCAATTGATGATAAATTAAATAACTTTGCATATGCAATGCAAGCTTCCTTGTCAGTGCAAGTAAAGCGAAGTATACCCTCATTGTCATAAAGACCGAACAAGTTAGGCCTCCTGCAGTAGGTGCATAGGCTGCTAGTTGTTGCTAGCGTTAATTATAAAGATAATCTAAAGTAACGTTTGCTCTTTGGCTATTCATATTTATTTTTTAGCCGATCTTTTAGTGACAATTCTGAAATAGGTATTTTTGCAAGAGATGCATTGCTTAGTAATTTGAGGCCTGTTATCTCCCTGCCACACCACGAGGGCACTTGGATTTCTTCGGATTCTGACATTAATTCAATTTCAGCTATTTTTAGAGAGAAATTTGACCCATCAAATAGATCAACTACCCAAGTTTTATTATTTATTTTTAGCTGATATCGAGTTTTTGTAATTTTATATTTTGATAATTTTATTAATTCAATAGCATCTTTGATAGGAATTGAATATTCAAACTCGTTATTTACTAATCCATTTAAAGAGGACTTTAAAGTTATGTATGCTGCATTATTATTTATTATCCTTATTCGAGTTGCCCACTCATCTACACTTGAATTTAAGTAGGCTTGACTAATATCTTGAGTTAGTATTACCTTAGACTTCCATTCTTCACTCTTAACTAAGAATCTTCTTTCGATTTCTATTCCCATAACTTATTATTTATTGCTTTCATTAAGGCTGCTTGCCCAATGAAGTTTTTGAGTGATTGTTTTATAATAAGAAAGATTCTCATCTAAAATTATTATTGATGTTGAATGATTAGATTTCTTTATTAAACATATATCATTAGCTTCAATTAGACATCCACCAGATCCATCTAGCCATAACTTTATTTTTTGCTTTTTTTCTCTTATGGGTTTTATTACTAATTGAGATTCAGGAGGGACCACAATCGGTCTACTTGCCAAGCTCATTGGGCAAATGGCGCTTACGATTATTGCATCCAAAGAAGGGTGGATTATTGGCCCCCCTGCTGCCATAGAATAAGCAGTGGAGCCGGTTGGGGTCGAGAAAATAAGACCATCTCCTTTGTATTTGTCAACACCTTCACCATCTATTTCAAGCGCAAGACAGCAGGTAGGTGCAATTTCATCGGTGCAAGATCGGAAATAAAAATCGTTCAGAGCAAAAAATGATCTTTTAAGTGTCCTTTCATTATTGTTTTTTTCTTTAAATACATTTGCTTCAAGCATCATTCTTTTTTGTACGTTAAACCTATTATTTGTGATGCGTTCCCAGAAATTTTCTTGCTTTAATATATGACGATCGTGGGTCAAGAAGCCTAGATTGCCTCCAACATTGAAACTTAAAATAGGTATGTTTCTCGGGGATAAATATCTTGCGGCTTTTAAAACTGTTCCATCACCTCCTAAAACAAGAGCAATGTCAGGTAAATCTTCAGATTTTGAAAATAATTGATTAACATTATTCGTTTCATTACTAATTTCTGAAAATAAAACCTTTTTTCCATAACCTTCAATTATTTTTTTGCAATTTAAGGTTTCTTTGTAGGCAGTATCGCTATCTGATCTATATAAGATCCAGATCAGATTTGTTGTCATTAATATTATCTACCATTTGAGTAGATTGAAACTTTCCATATCAATAGTAACTCTATTTCTATACAAAGAAAGTAGTATTGCTAGTCCAACAGCAGCCTCGGCCGCTGCGACTGTGATAACAAAAATCGAAAATACTTGTCCTCTAATTATTGATCCGTCTATGTAGGATGAGAAACTCATTAGGTTTATGTTCACTGCATTTAACATTAATTCAATACTCATTAAAACTCTGACAGCATTCCTACTATTTATTAATCCCCAGACACCAGTACAGAAGAGGAATGCAGCAACTATAAGGTAGGCTTGGAGAGGTACTGGTACGATTGAGGTTGCTAACATCTTTATTGGAAAAAATTATATTTATGGTTAATTCATTTTAGACTATTTTCGGAAAGAAGAGGAATTTCCTTATCAATTAAGGACTTTTCTTTATTGAAATCATTTACATTATCTTTTGATATTGAGCTATCTCTTCTTGCTAGAACAATTGCTCCAATCATAGCCATTAACAATAGAATTGATGCTAATTCGAAAGGTAATAAATAATCTGTGAATAGATGTTCACCAATTCTTTCGGTTGCTTCTTCACCAATAGAGGTTGGTCCAGGCAAGTTCCATCTCGTCGTGATGCTAACTCGCAATAACAAAATTAATAATCCACCACAAACTCCCCCAGATATCAATTTTCTGGTTTTAAGTCCTGAAATTGGTTTTAACTTTTCTTTCTTATTAACTAGCATTATTGCAAATAATATTAAAACATTTACAGCTCCAACATAAACAAGAATTTGAGCCGCAGCGACAAAACTAGCATTAAGTAAAAGATATAATCCCGCTACAGCCATAAATACTCCGCCTAATAAAAATGCTGAGTAAACAATATTTTCTAATAAAACAACTGCCAAACTTCCAGAAACTATGACAGCACTGAGAATTAAAAAGCAAATTAATTCTGTTGAATAAGCGATATTCATTAATTAGGAGAATTTAATTTTTTTTGAACCATATTGGACGAATTATTTGTATCTTCTTTTTGTGATTTCTCTGTTTGTAGTTCTTTTATAATTTGATTTGGGAGCTTTCCTGCTCTTTTTTGGTTTGCAGATAGTTCATGGGGATCCATTATTCCCTCGGGCAAATAAGCCAGTTCCCTTAGAGGAATAACTGAAGGATCTGAAGTTACGCTTGTTGGTAGTCTTCCAAGAGCAACATTATCGAAATTAAGGCTATGCCTATCAAACGCAGCTAGCTCATATTCTTCTGTCATTGACAAACAATTTGTAGGGCAATATTCAACGCAATTTCCACAAAAAATACATGCACCAAAATCAATGGAATAATTTCTCAATTCTTTTTTCTTGGTTTCCTTGTTCATTACCCAGTCAACAACTGGAAGATTAATTGGACATACCCTGACACAAACCTCGCAAGCAATGCACTTGTCAAATTCATAATGAATCCTTCCTCTGTAACGCTCTGAAGGAATTAGCTTTTCGTAAGGATATTGAACCGTTACTGGCCTTCGACGCATGTGGTCGAAAGTTACACCTAGTCCGTCGACTAAATATTTTGCTGCACTAACTGCTTCTTTAGTGTAGTTGGCAACTTTTTCAAGGAAACCAAGCATATTAATTTTACTGCCGGCGGCCCTTATTTACATTTATCATTATACAGTTTTTTTAAAATAAATGTAGGTACTTTTACTTAAAAAATAGAGCGATTGTGTTACTTTTCTTTTATCCCCCAAATGTCAAAGGAAATGCCAACTTCAGTGAAGCAGTGAAAAGTAAATTTACCAATGAAATAGGTAAAAGAAATTTCCATCCTAAATCAAGTAGTTGATCAATTCGAACTCTTGGGGTAGTCCATCTCAATAAGATTGCTAAAAAAACCAGCAAATAAGCTTTGAGTATTGTCATGACAATGCCAATAGATGCAGCAATAATTTGAACTAATGGATTGTCAATGGAAAGACCTATCAAAGACGAGAACCAATCGATTGATATTGGGAAACCCCATCCCCCTAAGTACAGAACGGAAACAAGTAAAGCAGATAAAACGAGATTTATATATCCAGCCAAGTAAAACAGAGCAAATTTCATACCTGCATACTCAGTTTGATAACCAGCTACAAGTTCTTCTTCTGCTTCAGGTAAATCAAAAGGTAGTCTCTCGCATTCAGCTAATGCACAGATCCAAAAAATAATAAAACCTACTGGTTGTCGCCATATATTCCAGCTAAGAAAACCGGCAGTATTTTGTTGCTCAACTATATCAACTGTACTCAATGAGTTGCTCATCATGACTATTGCCAAAACCGCTAGCGCTAGCGGGATTTCATAACTAATTGATTGAGCAGCAGCCCTTAGTCCACCCAGCAATGAATATTTGTTATTTGAAGAGTAACCACTCATCAATAAACCAATAGGTTGAATACTACTCAGGGCAATCCACAAAAAGATTCCTATGCCTACGTTGCTAATTAAAAGATTTTGACCAAAAGGAACAATTAACCAAGATAAAATTACTGGAACCAAAACTAATATTGGCCCAACTGTGAAAAGAACGCTGTCTGCCCTTGCTGGAATAATGTCTTCTTTTACTAAAAGTTTCAAACCGTCTGCCATTGGCTGAAGAATACCAAGCGCGCCTGCATACTCAGGCCCGATTCTCTGTTGAGCTGCTGCTGAAATTTTTCTCTCCAGCCAAACTGTTACTAGTACACCAATAACGGCTGACACCAATACTAGAAGCATTGGCAGAGGGATCCATAAAAGATGAGCTAATTCATGAGATAAACCAAGGTTTTGAATACCTTGTGTAAAACTCATTTCAAGGTCTATACCTGAATTCACTTCTGATATTTAATCTATTAATAAGGTTAGTGTAATTTAAATTAATTTTAAATTCGAAAAAAAATTTTTTCAAATTATCTCTTGTCAAGAGGCTGCCAATTTCTGATTTTTGCTCCTTCATAAATTTGTGAAGGTCTAAAAATTCTATTTGCTCCAAGTTGCTCTCTCCAGTGAGCCAACCAACCAGCAACCCTGGAAATTGCAAAAACTGGTGTAAATAAATCTCGAGGGATACCAAGCTTTCGATAAACTAGTCCAGAATAAAAGTCAACATTTGGGAATATACCTTTTGGTCCCAGTTTTGAAATAGCTTCCTTTTCAAGTGCTTTGGCGACTTCATACATTTCATCTTTACCAAATTCCGAGAAAAGTTCCTCTGCGAAGGCTTGTAAAATTGTTGCTCGAGGGTCTTTTACACGATATTCTCTGTGACCAAAGCCCATGATTTTCCTTTTTTTTTCAATTGCATTATTGAGGAATGATGATGCTTTATCAGGTATTCCTATTTCTTCTAACATTGCTATCACATCTTCATTGGCCCCTCCATGCAGAGGACCGGCCAATGTCCCAACGGCAGAAGCTACCACAGCGTAAGGATCAGTTAGTGTGCTGGCAGTTACTCTTGCGCTGAACGTACTCGCATTAAGACTGTGCTCGGCATGAAGAATTAAACATCTATCGAAAACGCTTGCTGCAAGAGGATTTGGTTCTCTTTCGGTGAGCATGTAAAGAAAATTTGATGAATAAGGTAAATCATCCTGAGGCTGAATTGGATCATCTCCCTTTCTTATTTGCTCGAAAGCGGCAACCATAGTAGGAATTTTTGCCATCAACCTCACGACTGCGTCGTAGATATATTTTGGGTCATCAATTGCTCTTCGAGAATAAAAGAGACCGAGAGATGCAGCACTTGCTTGCAGAGCATCCATAGGATGCCCTGATTCTGGAAAACACTTGAGCATATCTCTAATTCGAAAGCTCACCCGTCTATGCATTTGAACATCCTCTTCAAATTTCTGAAGCTCATCTTCAGTCGGAAGTTCTCCCCATATCAAGAGAAATGCAGTTTCTAGAAAACTACTTTTTTGGGCTAGCTCAGATATTGGATATCCTCTGTAATTCAGCTTTCCTTCTGTCCCGTTGATTTCGCATATCCCCGAGTTGGTTACTGGAACTCCTTCCAATCCTGGCTTTAGAACCAAATTAGTTGTCTTTTGTTCGTTATCTATGGCTTTAGCTCCTCAAAATAATTTTTCTGGTCAATTGGAAAAAATAAACTTCAGCTTGAACTTTATTGTATAGAATTAAGCTATAAGTTGAATATAGCACTTTAAACTTTTATCAACTAATTTTTAGGTCGATTTTAACTTTAATGAAGTCTGGATAATTAATTGCAGGGACCGCAACAGATATATCAATATTCTGAGGAGGAGCTAGTTTGTTTCCTAGCATTGTTTTAAATAAGATATATGGATAGAAATTAGTTAAAACTTCCTTAGTTTTTTGTTCCCCTAAATGTATCCTAAGGATATCATTGAAAGCACTGATTTTATCTATTTTCTGATCATTATCTGAGTAATTATGTAAGTAATTTGTATTATCAAAACTTGAAATTGATGATAAGTTTTGACTCCAAATGTAACTCTCTTCATCTTCTTCAATAATTGCCTCGATATTTTCTTTTAGCTCATATTCTTCACTCTCATCTGGACTAATTTTTGACCAAATCTCTAGTGCCCTGTTTTTAAAATCAATTTTTGACCTTAAAAACTTCTCTTTTCTTAGAATATCAGTTACCTTTGTTTTGCTAGTATCAGATTTTTTAGTCAAAACGAACCAGTCTTTATCATTTATCCAAATCAAATTTCCTTTAGAGTTTTCAAGAATATTTTTTAAAAGATTAGAATAATCTGAAGTTGTTGATTCTTTAATAATTGACGCTATTAGCTTTTGATATGGATGACTAGAATCTTTTCTGAAATAATGGTTAGGATTATCAACTATGATAAAATCTTTTGAAGATTTAAATTCTTTTTTTATATCAATAAAATTGAATTTAATATCTTTGAATGGCATTGTAGTTTTAACATCATAAGATATTATTCCTTCTAAATTGATTTTACTCTTATCTAAATTTATAGAAGATATTAAACTATTGATCTCATTTGTCTGGAATAAATTATCTTCTTCGCCTATTAGATTTAAAATCTCCTTTGGAGAGATTTCTAGTAATAATATCCCGTCTTTAAGATTATCCCTTAATTTAATATTCTTATACTTATTTTTTGTGTTTAATATATTTTTATCTAATTTTTCTATTGACGAATCTATGATTTTAGGATTGGACGCTATGAAAAGATTATCTTTATTATTTATAAAGTAAATTGTTTTATTTGAAGAAAGTCTTTTTGAAATTACTTCTGTTTTTGAAGTGCTTAATTTATTGTTTTGTCCAATACTCTCATCAATCTTTTTCGAGCCTAATATAGTTTCTAATTCTTCTTTGATATTTATACCTTCTTTTATTTCTAAGACGAGAAGCCAATCATTTTCAGCTTGTTTATCTAAACCAAATACAGCAAAACTCCCATAATCTCCTACCAATTTTGAGAGGTCTTTTTCAAAATCAAGGCTAATTAACTTGAAAAAAGAATCTCTAATAAAACTTGTTTTTTTATTAACAATACTCTTGTTAACTTTATCTTGATAATTCTCTACATACTTTGGAAGTATAGCTGGGTTGATTTTCCAATGAAAAACCAGATCAGCATTAGTTGGTATATATTTCGATGAAACTGGAGCATTAAATTGTTGTTCATTTAACTGTGGTTTCTGATTGCGCTGACTATTTCGCCAAAAAAATGTACCTATGAAAATTGATAAAACTATTATTCCTGATATTAAGAGATGAGATAGACGTAATTTCATTTTTTAATTATTTGAGAGTTTGTATACTTTTTGAACTTTGATAACAGAAAGTTTAATCTTTAATTAGAATCTATATATGAAACATAAGATTCCTCTAAATATATCTCCAAAAGAGTTAAATAAAATCTTAGAAGATGATTCTTCTGAAAAACCATTTATTGTAGATGTGAGGGAGGATAATGAAATAGCTATTGCTTCATTTTCATTTTCAGTATTACATCTTCCTTTGAGTAAGGCTTCAAACTGGTCAGCTAAAATAGATTCAATGTTACCCAAGGATAAGCCTGTTCTAGTTGTCTGCCATGCTGGCGTGAGAAGTCTAAATTTTGGTATTTGGCTTTTAGAAAATGAGATATCGAATTGTGTTTGGAATCTTGTTGGGGGAATAGATGCTTGGAGTACTGATGTTGATCAATCTATTCCAAGGTATTAATAGGGTGTCTACTTTATATTTTTGATCCTAGTTTTTCAGCAACTGTATTAACGTCTTTATCTCCTCTCCCAGAGCAGTTAATTACAACTTCAGAATTATGATTGAGAGTTGGGCAAAGTTTTTCAAGATAGGCAAATGCATGAGCGGTCTCTAATGCAGGAATAATACCTTCCAATTTACTAACTAATTGCAGAGCTTCTATGGCTTCAGTGTCAGAAACAGCTGCATATTCCGCACGTCCAATTTCTTTTAAATAACTATGCTCCGGTCCAACTCCTGGATAATCAAGACCTGCGCTTATGGAATGCGCTTCCTCAACTTGCCCATCTTTGTCTTGGAGTAAGAGACTCATTGCTCCATGAAGCACTCCTATTCTTCCTTCGGTAATTGTCGCTGCATGTCGACCAGTATCGACTCCATCTCCAGCAGCTTCAACTCCAATCATTCGCACACTTTTGTCTTCAACAAAAGAATGGAAAAGACCCATCGCATTCGATCCGCCACCAACACAAGCTAAAAGAACATCGGGAGACCTCCCAAAAGCTTGTGAGCATTGTTGCTTTGTTTCTTCCCCAATAACTGCGTGAAAATCTCTGACCAACATTGGATATGGATGTGGTCCCGCAACGGAACCGAGAATATAGTGAGTATTTTCAACATTAGTCACCCAATCTCGAATAGCTTCGCTGGTTGCATCTTTTAGTGTTGCAGTTCCAGTTGTTACTGGCTTCACTGAAGCTCCAAGTAATTGCATTCGGAAAACGTTTAAGGCTTGTCTTCGCATATCTTCTTTGCCCATATAGATAATGCATTCCAATCCAAAACGAGCGCAGACTGTCGCAGTTGCAACTCCATGCTGACCAGCTCCAGTTTCAGCAATAATTCTTTTTTTTCCCATCCGTATCGCTAGAAGAGCTTGCCCAAGTGCATTATTTATTTTGTGCGCACCTGTGTGATTTAAATCTTCTCTTTTAAGCCAAATTCGTGGGCCTTTTAATGTATTTTTTCTGTAATGTTCAGTTAATCTTGTGGCTTCATATAGAGGAGTGGATCTTCCTACGTAAGTTTTGAGTAAATGATTCAATTCTGAATTGAATGAAGAATCCTTCCATGCTTCTTTAGCAGCTTGCTCTAATTCAATAAGGGCAGGTATTAAAGTTTCAGGAACATATTGTCCGCCATACCTGCCAAATCGACCAAAAGCATTTGGCCTTGTTAATGGAGATAAATCCGAATCTTTAAATTGAGTTGGGAGTGTACCTGTCACCTTAAATTAAGAAATAGTTACCAGCCAAAAAGTAAGAAATGTCCAAAGGTGGCTGGAGTGAATTTAATGACCCTCTTAAGACAATAGGGAATCACACTCAAAATAGTGTTACTCCTAAAGGAAAGCGACAAGTTCGTCTAGAAAGAACTCGATCTGGAAAGAAGGGAAAACTTGTGACTGTCATTAAAGGACTGGAATTAAATCCAGTAGAGGCAAAAGAAATTCTTAAGAATTTAAAAATAGCTTGCGGAACAGGGGGAGCCTTGAAAGGTGATTTTTTAGAGTTACAAGGAGATCAAATTTCAAAAGCTCAAGATTTTCTTTTTAAGGAGGGTTTTAGACCAAAACAGAGTGGAGGCTGACAATAAACTGTGTCGATCAACATGGAGAATAGTAAACAATTAGTCTGAATTCATGGAACAAAACTCTCAAAGACCTCTATCAAAAGCCACCAATATAGTTTGGCATCAATCTTCAGTTGATAGAGATGCTAGATCTCAGCAAAGAGGGCATCGCAGTGCAATACTTTGGTTTACGGGTCTATCTGGTTCTGGGAAAAGCACACTAGCCAATGCAGTAAATGTAGCTCTACATAAAAATTGTTATTCAACTTATGTTTTAGATGGAGACAACATTAGACATGGTTTATGCAAAGATCTAGGATTTTCTGATTTTGATAGAGAAGAAAATATTAGAAGAATTGGCGAAGTCTCTAAACTTTTTCTTGATGCTGGGTTAATTGTATTAACAGCTTTTGTATCACCATTTAGAATTGATCGAAATAATGCAAGATCATTAGTTGGAAAAGATGATTTTATAGAAATATATTGTTCAGCTGATTTAGGGGTTTGTGAAACAAGAGATACAAAAGGACTTT
The DNA here is from genome assembly GCF_059772385.1 of Prochlorococcus sp. MIT2302. NCBI lineage: Bacteria > Bacillati > Cyanobacteriota > Cyanophyceae > Synechococcales > Prochlorococcaceae > Prochlorococcus > Prochlorococcus sp. MIT2302. The sequence goes on from NZ_CM186285.1 coordinate 1,610,764, forward strand.
ATGCCAAGGCAAGAAATGGAGAAATCAAGGACTTTACTGGAATATCAAGTCCTTATGAAGAGCCTCAGTCTCCAGAATTGAAAATTGATACTGGAAATCTAGAGATTGATAAATGTGTTGATATAGTTACTAATTTTCTTGTTTATAAAAAGATTATTTCAAAAATCACTTAGTGAATTAGTAATTCATTTCACGTTCATTACATTTTTTCTAGATACATTCCAGCTCCAATTTCTTTAAGTCTTTGATCTTTTTTTACTACAAGGTCATGAAGCTCAGATCTGTAGGTTTTTAATTTGTTTTTTAATTCAGTATTGTTAATTGCCAAAATTTGAGTAGCTAAAAGGCCAGCATTTAGGCCCCCTTCAATGGCAACTGTTGCCACTGGGATGCCTGAGGGCATTTGCAAGATTGAATACATAGAATCTACTCCCGAAAGCGCCTTGCTTTTGACTGGAACGCCTATTACTGGAAGGGTCGTAAGAGATGCGATCATTCCAGGTAGATGAGCAGCCCCTCCAGCCCCCGCAATTATGACTCTAAAACCATTCGATTCTGCCATCTGAGCAAAATCCATCATTTCTTTAGGAGTTCTATGAGCGGATAAGATCCTTACTTCATTAGTTATCCCAAATTTATCTAGAATTTTAATGGCAGGCTCAAGAGTTTTAAGATCTGAATCACTACCCATCACTATTGCTACTTTCTTCAATGTATGAGCTTCGGTTAAAGACAATTGTGATTTTTATAAATCTCACTCTTAATAATGCCAATTATTTAGAAATCCTGCATTTGCTAGATAGATGGAAGAAAATAGTTAATAGGATTAATGATTCTTCTTCTGCCATTTAATTGCAATACTTGGTCCAAGTATGGTATTGAGTCAAAACACAATGACTGTAATAATTTTACTGGAAAATATTCAGTCTTTCTTTGATGGATAATGAATTCTTGTAATCAAAAGTTGTCTTGGCAGTTGGCTGCGTAAGATTGGGAAGAGATAATTATCTGATTAAATGACAACGCAAATTGAGAACAGTGAAAAAGCCGAAGTCACTGAATATTTTAATGGGACAGGATTTGATAGATGGAATCGGATATACAGCGAAAGTGATGATGTAAATAAAGTGCAAAAAAATATAAGGATAGGTCACCAAAAAACAGTTGATGATGTCATTAATTGGTTGAAAGAGTACAACAATATCAGGGATAAAAGTTTCTGTGATGCTGGCTGCGGTGTTGGTAGCTTAAGTATCCCATTGGCAAAATTAGGTGCTAAATCAATTCATTTAAGTGATATTTCTGAAGCGATGATAACTGAGACGAAAAGCAGGGCAAAGGAGGCATGCTTGGACTTCAATAAGCTGAATTTTCGAACATCTGATTTAGAGAATTTAAAAGGTTCCTTTAATACAGTTATTTGCTTAGATGTTTTCATTCATTACCCTCAACAGGAGGCTGAGAAGATGGTAAAACATCTTTGTCAATTATCTGATGAGAGATTAATTGTTAGCTTTGCTCCATATACCCCTTTACTAGCACTTTTGAAAGGTATCGGTCAGCTATTCCCTGGACCAAGTAAGACCACTAGGGCCTACACATTAAGGGAGTCAGGAATTATCGAGGCTGCAAAGCAATCTGGCTTTAAAGTGGTCAAAAGCAAGTTGAATCAAGCTCCTTTTTATTTCTCGAAATTGATAGAATTTGAGAAATCCTAGTTAACTAAAATCTTTATTTTTCAAAACACATTTAGGTAACTAAATGATTTTCAAGTGCATATCTAACTAGTTCAGTTCTACTAGAAGTGCCGGTTTTAATAAATAATCGACTCACATATTTCTCTACATTGCGGATAGAAGTCTCAAGTTGTCTTGCAATTTCTTTGTTCATTAAACCTTCCGCAACTAGTTGCAAAACGCTTGCTTCTCTTGGGGTGAAATTAGGAATCGAATCATCTTTGCGAAGGTTGTTTTTATCCCCATGGCTAAGCATGGATTTTATTTCTGTAATCTGTTTTGCCATTTGGCCAACATCAGCATTCGCAAATCTGGCTGCCTCAGTTAATAATCTCTCTTGCCGCTGAACTACGTTCTTAACTCTTGCAACTAGTTCATCTGGATCAAATGGTTTTGGCATGTAGTCGTCTACACCTGCTTGATACCCCTGAGTTCTATCAGCTGTCATACCTTTAGCAGTAAGGAAAATGACAGGTGTACCTCCAAGTCTTTCATCTTCTCTAATTTTTTTTAAAAGCCCATAACCATCGCATCTAGGCATCATGACGTCACTGATAATCACATCAGGGATCATTTTTTGAGCTTTTTCCCATCCCTCTTCTCCATCAACAGCGGTTGTAACTTGAAATCCTTCATCTTCAAGATAAGCCTGAACAGCAGTTCTTAACCCAGGCTCGTCGTCGACAAGTAATATCCTTGGAGTCTGAGAAACTTCTTGTGTTGATGGATTGGGATCACTCATAAAAATTAGACTTCTAGAGCTCTAGATAGGATATTAACCTTTATTCCTCTCTTGTTATTTAGCTTAACGAATGAATCAATGGATAATAATCACCTGATTTTTGATTTTCAGTCTTCAACACCATGTTGTACGAAGGTTGTTGAGGAGATGGCTCCTTATTGGAATGAGTTGTGGGGTAATCCCTCTAATACTAATAATCGATCAGGTGTTTTTGCCTCAGCTGCAGTAGAAGTATCTCGTGAAACAATAGCTTCCTATTTAAACATCAACCCTAAAAGATTAATTTTTACGAGTGGGGCAACAGAAGCAAATAATTTAGGTTTAGTTGGACATGCAAGAGCTAAAGCAAAACTGACTGGAAAACCTGGACACATAATAACTGTTTCAACTGAACATCATGCAGTCCTTGACCCGCTTAGACAGCTTCAAAAAGAAGGGTTTCGTTTGTCAGAATTACAACCTAATAAAGAGGGTTTAATCAATATTGAAAAACTTTCTGAAGCTGTTGAAAAAGATACTTTTCTGGTTAGTGTCATGGCTGCAAATAATGAGATAGGGGTTTTGCAACCTATTGCTGAAATTGGATCTTTTTGTAAGAGAAAGGGAATCGCTTTTCATACTGATGCCGCTCAAGCCCTGGGCTATTTAGATTTAGATCCCGATAAATTTCAAATTGATTTGATGAGTTTGAGTGCTCACAAAATTTATGGACCTAAAGGTATTGGGGCTTTGGTGATTAGGGAAGGATTCCCTCTTGAACCATTTCAATATGGAGGAGGACAGGAGCTTGGATTAAGATCTGGCACTCTTCCTGTACCTTTGATTGTTGGCTTTGCAAAGGCAGTCGAAATAACAAAAAATGATCAGGATGGGAGGAATAAGAGACTGTTGTTTTTTAGAAACTTATTGTTAAGTGGATTAAAAAAGAATATTTCTGGATTAATAGTTAATGGATCTATCGATCAAAGATTGCCTCATAATCTCAATATCACTTTCCCTGGTGTGAAGGGAAGTCAATTACATGGTCAATTAAGAAGGTTTATTTTTTGTACCAGTGGTTCAGCTTGCAATAATGGTGAGGCTTCTCATGTCCTAAAGGAGATAGGGCTTTGTAAAAATGATGCTGAAGCATCAATAAGGATGAGTATTGGCAGAAATACTACCGAAAAAGAGATCAATAAAGCGATTGAAATTATTACAAATATAGTGATCAATCTTCGGCAATAAGTTAAGTCTATTTTAAGAATTTCTTTGCAGAAATTCTTAACTTTGCACTTTTACTTCTTGGATTTAATTCTATCTCTTCAGGGCTTGCTCTCATAGGCTTTTTAGATAGTATTTTTAATCTATTATCAGTCTTAAAACTCGATTTCACTCTTCTATCTTCTAGTGAATGAAAACTCATCACCATAAATAATCCATCCTCTAACAACCAGTTTGGAGCTTTTAAAAGTAAACTATCGAGAGAGATTAATTCATTGTTTACAGCTATTCTTAAAGCCTGGAAAGTTCTGGTTGAGGGATGAATTCGACCATATCTTTGCTTGGGTGGAAAGCATCCTGCAATTGCATAAGAAAGGTCTTGAGTTCCAGAGTATGGCCCATTTTCTGCTAGATCATTTTTTATTTTTCTTGCAATACGTCTAGAGCGTTTTTCTTCTCCTAATTCATATATTAAATTAGCTAGATCTTGCTCAGAGAGAGTTTCAATAAGTTCGGCTGCACTTGAACCCTCTTCTGGGTTCATACGCATATCTATTGGACCATTTAGACGAAAGCTAAAACCCCGTGAAGGCTCATCAAGTTGATGACTACTGACTCCAAGATCCGCTAGGACGCAAATAGCTTGTTCATGATGTGAAAAATCTGCGAAGTTTGTAGAAATTATTTCTATTCTTGTTCCGAATTTAATTAATTTTTTTGATGCTGCTTTTATAGCCATTGGGTCTCGATCAAGTCCAATAATTTTGATTCCCGGGAAATTTTCGAGTATTTGAGCTGAATGACCCCCGCCTCCAATGGTGGCATCAATAATTAATCCTTGTTTTGTTAATTCACTTGGTAATTCCTTTAGTGATTGAATTATTTCTTTCCCCATTACGGGGACATGATTAAAGTTAGAACTTGAACTAATTGGCCCTTCTTTCATAAGTTTTTACTAGTATTTAGACATTGCTTTGGTTAGGCCCAATGACGCAGCTTGAAACGCGTACGGAGCCGATGGTGGTCAACTTTGGGCCACATCATCCATCAATGCATGGTGTATTGCGATTAGTAGTAACCCTTGATGGAGAGGATGTTGTTGATTGTGAACCAGTTATTGGTTACTTGCATCGAGGGATGGAGAAAATTGCGGAGAATAGAACAAACGTTATGTTTGTTCCTTATGTGAGTCGCATGGATTATGCGGCTGGTATGTTTTATGAAGCCATTGTTGTTAATGCCCCTGAGCGTTTAGCAAATATAAAGGTACCCAAGAGAGCAAGTTATATCAGGGCGATAATGCTTGAGTTGAATAGGATAGCTAACCATTTGCTATGGTTAGGCCCATTTTTGGCTGATGTCGGAGCTCAAACTCCTTTCTTTTATATTTTTAGAGAGAGAGAGATGATTTACGATTTATGGGAGGCTGCAACTGGTCAGAGATTGATTAACAATAATTATTTTCGCATTGGTGGTGTTGCATGTGATTTGCCTTGGGGTTGGTTAGAAAAATGCAAAGATTTTTGTGAATGGTTTGGTCCGAAAATTGATGAGTACGAAAAATTGATTACTAATAATCCTATTTTTCGTAGACGTATAGAAGGCTTAGGAATCATAGGAAAAGAGCAAGCGATTAACTGGAGTCTTTCTGGTCCAATGCTTCGGGCAGCAGGTGTCCCGTGGGATTTGAGAAAGGTAGATCACTATGAATGCTATGACGACTTTGAATGGGATATCGCATGGGAGAAAGAGGGTGATTGTTATGCAAGATATAGAGTACGTATTGAAGAAATGAGACAGTCATTAAAGATATTACGACAAGCTTGTGAGATGATTCCTGGTGGGCCAACAGAAAATCTTGAGGCACAAAGAACAGTTGAGGGAAAAAAAGGTAATTTGTCCGGGTTCGACTATCAATATGTAGCTAAGAAAGTTGCACCTACTTTTAAAATTCCCAATGGCGAGTTATATACACGCCTTGAGTCTGGGAAAGGAGAGATAGGAGTGTTTATTCAAGGCAATAATGATGTGACTCCTTGGCGTTTTAAAATCAGAGCAGCTGACTCAAATAATTTGCAAATACTTCCTCATATACTTAAGGGAGCCAAAGTCGCTGACATAATGGCTATCTTAGGTTCAATTGATGTGATTATGGGTTCTGTTGATAGGTAAGTCTTTTGAAGAAGCGTGATCCTAGAGAATGGTTGTTTTTGCAACGAACCGTTCGTTTTGGTGAGACAGATGCAGCGGGTGTAGTTCATTTTCTTCAATTATTCAAATGGTGCCATGAAGCTTGGGAAGAAAGTTTAGAAAAATATGGAATAGCTTTGAAAGATATTTTTCCTACAAACGAAATCAATACAAGCCAACTAGATGTAGCTTTACCAGTTATTCATTGTGAAGCAAATTATTTTCAACCACTTTATGTTGGAGATACTATAAATATCGAACTGAATACAGAGAAGATAAATGAGTCTTCATTTGTACTTCGATTAAATTTTAAAAAGAATGGAGAGCAAATCGGTACGACAAATATAAAACATGTATCGATAAATCCAATTACAAGAAAAAAATGTGCATTATCTAAGCAAATAAATTTGTGGATTAATGAATCTAATTTGAATTTTTAGTCAATAGGTCTATTAAGGGCTATCCAATCTTGCCATTTTTTTATTTCCCATTTTTGATTGATATTTCTTAAAAGTTTGGGACAATCGTACCAGTTAAGTGGTTTTTTGGATGGTTGCCAGTCTTCAATGAGATCATTGAGAAGTGAGATGATTGGAGATCTGTTGATTTCTTTATGTTTGAATTTTGTTAAAACAACTAAACGTTCTCCCCATTTCTTGTCACTAACTCCTAGTACAAATATGTCTTTAATTGGGATTTGATTTTTCGAGATTATTTTCATTAATTCCATCTCGATATCTTCTGGGAAAATTGTTTCACCGCCCGAATTTATAGCTGAATCTCTTCTACCTAGGATTTGTATTGCTTTTCTATTGTCGAGAGTGATGTATTGCGCTAGATCGCCTGCTTCCCACCATCCATTTGAGTCTGTAATTGATTCGGATTTATCATTCTTCCATTTTGAAGTTGCAATTCTATTGGTTTTAATCTTAAGTGAATTTCTTTTGTTGATTTCTATCTCAACATCCTCTAGAGGAAAACCAACACTATTACTTCCATTTAAAAAGTCTTTAGGACTCAGACAAGTCACCATCGCTGCTGTTTCGGTGGCTCCATAACAAGGAGCTAGATTAATACATTTTCTGCGTGCTTTTTCAGCAAGGTCTGCAGGGATGGAAGCTCCTCCAACCCATATTACAGCAAGGGATTGAAGCCATATTAAACCATCGGCATTATCTATCAAAGATAATAATTGAGTTGGGACTAGGGATGTAATTAATGGACGTCTATATTTATTAGTTAATCCTTCACTAAACTTCTTAAGTTGAAGTGGTCGATGCATTAAAGAAGGTGAAATCCAGTGATACTCAGATCGCCATGTGTGATGTCTCCACCAAGGCATGAAACCACTTATATGATGTAAAGGTAGTGAATTGAGAATGATGCACTCATTTGGCTTAAGGCCATGATTCTGCAACCATATTCCGGTTGATAAAGCCGAATTAGTTAGATTTTTAATTGATTGTAAACAAAGATTTGGTCCTCCAATGCTCCCCCCGCTTGAAATGATTATTCCTTCTCCTTCAGGTAAGGTTGACGATGTGGGGATTTTCGTTTGATCTTTTGGAGGAGCTAGGTATACCCAGTTATGCTTTTCAAAATTATTCAAAATTTCTTTTGAACAGTCCAGGCTTTTTTCAGGAACACATTTTACAACTGCAATTTTGGTCATACGGCTTCCCAGACTAATTTTGGATTGTTGTTAAAGAGTGGGCCTTTTGGGCACCATCCAGGTGCAAGTCCAGGTGCACAAGGATTTCCCCCTTTGCCTTGTCTGGCAGCGAGGTGATTAACCCACCTTCTCCCAATACCAGTTTCAAAAGCCGTGCTTATGACTGTTTGACTATCTTCTTGTTCTATTTCTTTTAACAGTAATCTAGGATCACCATCTAATGCAGGGCGACGTATTTGCCAACTTTTCCATGTTTTTCGTAAATATGGAAATTCAACCAAGGATTCATCTAATGCGATTGGAATTTGATTAGCTAGTGAAAATAAACCTTCAATATCTTTTGATGGGAGTGGCTGTTCAATCCATTCCAAGCGAGGTTCATTTTTGAGTTCGTTAATCCATTCTTGTGCTTTTTGGCGACTCCAACCTCCATTTGGATCAATTCTAAGTTTAAAATTATTTGGTAAGATATCTAAGATTTTTTGTAATGTTTTCTCTTCCTTAAAGTTATTGTCTAGCTCAGATACTTTCCATTTTATTGTACAAGAATTTTTCATGTTACTTGATTCATCTACATATTGAATTATTGACTCTAATGGATCAATATCTGTAGGTAAAAGATAAGCTGATTTCGCGACGTCAAAACCTTCAAAATTTAATTTGCTTTTAGTGAGATTTTCTAAATCTGCTAAGCAGGTTCCTAGTCCAAAAGCAAGTGCTCCTGGCAACTCACATAAATAATTTTCTATTGAATCTTTTGTAGTTTGTCTCCCAATAAAATCTAGATCTTCGATGCTTTTTTGTAAGTCCTTTTTCTCAATAGGTGAAACTTCCCCCCATCCGTAATTCCCATCTGAGTCTTTTATTTGTAACAATAAACCTTCTTTGCTATGAATAATTCCTTGCGAGGTTATTAACTTTCTAGTTAGTTGAAATGAAAATGGCTTAAAATTAATTATTAATTTCATGATTAAACAAAATCATAAATTAATTATAAAAGAATGAGGATATAGCAAAACCTATACTCAAGCATAAACCATTAATTGTCTGAAATCGCAAAGCTAAAAACTTACTGTTTTTGATACGCTCAGGTTGGTTGTGATGTCTTTTAATTAATTTAATGAGATCTATACCTGAAGGAAGGCTAATTAAACATATAAGAGTAGTTGTTGGCCATATCCCAAGTAGTAAAGGTGATAATTCTAATAAAAATATTAGGCCAACGAACCACGGTAAAAATTCTGCCGCTCGATGAGTGCCCAAGATGACCAGGGGTGATTTTTTACCGACAGCAGCATCTTGATTGATTTGATGAAAATGCGAACAGAATAGAACCAGAGTGGTCGCCATCGCTGGACCTGCCCCAACCATCAGTGCTGTTCCCCAGGGGATGGTATGAAAATTGGATTTTGGAGAAATAACAATTAGTGCTGCAGCTGTAGCAAGCGGGCCAAAGGCAATCCAGCAGAGGGGTTCTCCCAACCCCTTATACCCCAGCCTAAATGGTGGCCCTTGATATAAATATCCAAGGAAACAACAAATTAAGACCAAAAAAAGCACTGTTATTTTACTTTTAAGAGCAAGGATAAATATGATAAATAAACCTAATAAAAGAGAAAAATATGCAACTCGACTTACAGTGGTTTTATTACTTGTTAAAGCTACTACGGAGTGGAACTTGTATTTGTCAACTCCAGTTTCATCGTCAAAAAGATCATTGGTAAGATTCTCCCAAAGCAAAATCAAGATAGAGGCAATTAGAAAACCGATGAATTGTCCCAGACGAATATTGCCGCCATTCCCTTGTACCCATGCTGCAGATAAAATTACAGGCATTATTGCGACTGAATATAAAGGCCACTTTATTGCGGCTTGCCAAAGCTGTTTCTTTTCAGTTCTAGAAGACTTCACTGATAAAATAACCTGTCCTGTTTTTTTCTTGGTTCCTTCCTTAAGACTAGGCAGCAGTTCAAGCATTGGTTTATTTGTGTCTAAAGGCTCTAATTGGTTATGAATTTAGAACCTGTCTTTAGTGAGCTTTTGGTTAGTTCTCTTCGGAAATGGAGTGCAAGAAAAGTTGATGAATGTATCTTGAGTATTTCTGTTCCTGTAAGTCAAGTAGACCCTTTAAGGACATTACCTTTAATTGCTGAAAACCATCAGTTTAGATTTCTTTGGGATCTATCTCCCGAATTGTGCATTTCTGCTGGAGGACATTGTCAATCTTTGGATTTATCTGGACCAAAGAGGTTTGACAATGCACAAAGGTTTAGTGATGAGATTTTTACTCGATTGATAGATATTTCTCCAAGTCCAGCATTTACAGCAGCAAAGATTCTATTTTCATTTTCTTTTTTTGATCAAATCAAGAGTCATGAAAAATCCATTGATGATAAATTTTCCCTGCAGGCTGTTTTGCCTAAGTGGCAATTAAGTGCAAAAGATGGATTGACATGGTTGCGTTTGAATTCAGTTGCCCTAAATCCTTCAGATGTTCGTGAATCAGTAGAAAGATTATGGTCAATTCGAGAAAAGATAAATAGATCGCCAGTCCGAACTTTCTATGATGTAAATCAAAATTTATTAGTGGATAATTGTTCTAATGATTGGAAATCTCAATATCGAGATGCCTTGGCTAAAGGGATCGAATTAATCAATTCAGGTGATTTGGATAAGCTTGTGTTGGCTACAAGACAACGCCTTTCACTAAGTGAACCATTAGATCCACTCAACTTACTTAATCGTCTAAGAGTTCAGCAAACTAATAGTTGTCGGTTCCTATGGCAAAAAAATCATGATGAGTCGTTCTTTGGTGCATCACCCGAGAGATTGATAAGTCTCAATAATAATCAATTAGTAATCGATGCTTTGGCTGGTACTGCAAAAAAGGGTGATGATGGAAAAGAATTACTTGCATCATCTAAAGATTTAAGAGAACACCATTTTGTAGTTAACTCTATTGTCGAACAACTTTTAAGAAAAGGTGTTAAAGCAAGTTATTCTCCTCAACCAAAATTAATTACTCAAGGTCATTTAATTCATTTACATACTCTGATTCAGGCGTGTGTCAAAGAAAAATCTCCTCTTGACTTGGTTCAAGCTCTTCACCCAACTCCTGCAGTCGCTGGATTGCCTTTGAGTGTATCTTTGAGTTGGTTACGAGCTTTGGAACCATTTGATCGTCAAACATATGCTTCTCCAATTGGATGGATAGATAAAAATCAAAATTCAGAATTTAGGGTGGCCATTCGATATGGACATGTAAAAGGCAATGAACTGAAATTGTTTGCTGGTGCTGGCTTAGTAAAAGGCTCAACTGTGGAGGGGGAACTTCAAGAAGTGGCTTTGAAATTTGAAGTTTTAAGAAATCAGTTAAACTTAGATAGGGTTAATTATTCAAATGATTTATAAGATAATTAATCACTTGATCTGCTAAGGGAATATTCATTAGATTTTCTACTTCTCTAATGCCAGTTGGACTCGTAACATTAATCTCACTTAGCATCCCTCCAATAACATCTATACCAACAAAAAAGAGTCCTTCATCTTGTAAAGCAGGCTTTATATGATCACATATCTCAATTTCTTTAGGAGTTAATTTAGTTATCTCAGCTTTTCCACCTAAAGCGAGGTTGCTTCTAAAGTCTCCTTTTTTTGGACGTCTGTTAATGGCACCTAATGGCTCGCCATTAACCAAAAGTATTCTTTTATCGCCATTTATTACTTCTGGTAAAAATTGTTGCATCATCACTGGCAAATGTTCCTGTGAAGTAACCAGTTCGAGTAATGCCTCTAAGCCTGGAGCGTCTTTTGCAATTCGTATAACTCCTTGCCCACCTTTTCCTCCAAGTGGCTTTAAAACAACTTCTCCATACTCTTTTGCAAATGTAATTAATTGTTCCACCCGACTCGCCACAAGAGTGGGAGCCATTAAATCACTGAACCTTAAAGCACCTAATTTTTCATTCCAAGCTCTCAATGATGCAGGTTTATTAATTACATTTACACCATCTCTTTCTGCAACTTCTAATAAATGAGTTGCATATAAAAAAGCCTCATCAACAGGTGGATCTTTGCGCATCCAAATGCATGAGAAATCTCTTAAAGGAAGGCTTTGAGATGAATGGACTGTGATCCATGGTTCGCAATTGACTTTATTAGACACTACCCATGCATCGTCCCCTCTGGCTTGCAGGTCCGAGGGAGTGCAAATCCAAACATCTATGTTGGCTCTAGATGCGGCTTGCATAAGTGCTGCTGATGAATCCTTATTGGGATTAATATTTTCAATTGGATCTAGAACAAATAGTTGCTGCATGAATCAATTTCCAATTCCAATTAGTTCATTTAATTCGTTTTTGCTCTCAAGTTCGTAGAGCTCGTCGCAACCTCCAATACTTTCTCCATTAATAAAAATTTGTGGAACAGTTCTGCGACCTCCTGCCCTTTCAGACATTTTTGTTCTTGCATCATTGTCTCCATCAATAGAATATTCTTTGAACTGGACTCCTTTTTCATTTAGCAGTGCTTTTGCACGTAGGCAAAATGGGCAAAATCTCCAGGTGTAAATTTCCACTGAAGGAGTGCCTGAATCGTGAATTGATCTGTTCATTTATAGTTTTTGGGTTGATATGCTGATAGCTTTTAATGTATTGATTCTATTACCTCGTTTGCAAGACCTGACAGATTTTAAAAGAGACCTTTCTTTATTGACTGCTCGCCTGGGTACAGCCCAGGATTGTCTTTGACGAACCTGCATTGCTAGCTAGAAAAAAGGACTTAGAGCAAGTTGCATCGCAACCGGATTTTTGGAACGACCCCAAAAACGCACAAAAACAGATGCGTCAACTTGATGAGGTTAAAGCAGAGTTAGAAAAACTCATTGCATGGAGAGGTGCTATTGAGGACGCAAATCTTTCGTTAGAGCTGTATGACTTAGATCCTGATGAAGAAATGCTTGAGGAGGCTAACAATGGACTTGTGAAATTAAAGCAAGAACTTGAACGTTGGGAGATGGAGCGTCTCTTGAGTGGCACCTATGATAAGGAGGGTGCAGTTCTCTCAATTAATGCTGGTGCTGGCGGAACTGATGCCCAAGATTGGGCCCAAATGCTTCTGCGGATGTATACCCGTTGGGCCGAGAACAATGGTATGAAAGTTGTTATTAATGAACTTTCTGAGGGAGAGGAAGCGGGAATCAAAAGTGTCACGATTGAAATAGAGGGTGTATACGCATATGGTTTTTTACAAAATGAAAAAGGGACCCATCGTTTAGTCAGAATTTCCCCTTTCAATGCAAATGGAAAGCGACAAACCAGTTTTGCTGGAGTTGAAGTTATGCCTAAACTTGATGAAGAGGTTGAACTTGAAATCCCTGAAAAAGATTTAGAAATCACGACAAGTCGCTCAGGTGGTGCAGGAGGACAAAATGTAAATAAAGTTGAGACTGCAGTTCGGATTCTTCATGTGCCTACAGGTATTGCCGTTCGATGTACACAAGAAAGATCTCAGCTTCAAAATAAAGATAAAGCAATGGCTCTACTAAAATCAAAATTGATGGTGATAGCAGTAGAGCAAAGGGCTGCAGAGATTGCAGATATTAGAGGGGATATTGTTGAGGCGGCATGGGGTAATCAAATTAGGAATTATGTTTTTCATCCATACCAAATGGTAAAAGACTTACGCACTGAACAAGAGACAACTGATGTAGATTCAGTAATGAATGGGGAAATAGATATTTTTATTCAGTCTCTTTTAAGGCAAAATATTGAAGAAAAATAAATCAATTAGATATGAATAATAAAATTATTCCTAATGACGTCACCAAGAAAGCAACTCCACCTCCAAGTTTTGTCAAACTTGCTATGAAAAATATGGTTCGGAAAGGTAGTCAAAGCCTCTCTCACTTTGGTTTAACAGCTTTGGGTTTTCTTGGATTTATTTTATTAGTTGCTGTTCTTGGAAAACCTCATATTCCACAATAATCTATGGAGAATTTTTCGACTAGCTCTTCTAAATTAGATGTTGACCTTTCTTTTACACCCTTCCCGGTTCAAGATTTAGATGTTTATGTGAACAGTAAGTCTTTAGAGTTGATGAAAAATCCAAGTCAATGGATTGAGGAAATAAGAAGCTGGATTAGATTCATACAAGTAAATTCAACATTTAAGTGTCCGGAAATTGTCCTAAATGCGTCTCAATTTAGCTTGGGGTTGGAGTTAACTAATGATAAGAAAATTCTTGATTTGAATCATACCTGGCTCGGGCAATCAAAAAGTACAGATGTACTTTCATTTCCCATAATTGATGAAACATTTTTTGATGTAAGCAATGAATGTATTGAATTGGGTGACATAGTTATTTCAGTCCCGACAGCAATCAGACAAGCCAAAGAGAATAAAATTGATTTATTTCGAGAACTTAAATGGCTGGCAACTCATGGCCTTTTACACCTTTTGGGTTGGGACCATAGTGATGAAGAGAGTCTTGAAAAAATGCTTTTGATTCAAGAGCAACTTATAGATATCAATTGTCAATAAAGCACAAATCTAATGTAGCTAGAATAACTAGCTGTTATTCTTTTAATCAGGAATAAATAGTGATAAGAATGGTTCCTAAAACTCCTAGTGAATCTGAGAGTGAAGTTTGGGGCAGGTCTAAAACTCTAACAAGACCAAATAATAGGTCATCATGGAAGATTGCTAAAGATCTTCCAACAAGCTTTTTATATGCAGCTAAAGGAATTAGATATGCTTTTTCGACTCAGAGGAATTTTCGGATTCATGTTGGTTTTGCATTGGGAGCGCTTGGCTTAAGCTTTTTTCTAGGCCTGAATAAAAGTGATTTAGCAATAATGGCCCTTACAGCAACTAGTGTGTTAATAGTTGAATTGCTTAATACAGCGATTGAATCTGTTGTTGATTTGGCTATTGGGAAACGATTTCATCCTCTCGCGCAAATCGCTAAAGATTGTTCAGCTGGGGCGGTTTTATTAGCTTCAATTAGTTCGGTGCTGATTGCTGTTTTATTATTATTACCACCATTACTTAAGCAGTTAGGAATTTAATGGCTTAAAAATTATGTTTTTGGTGATCGACAATTATGACAGTTTCACTTATAACCTCGTTCAATATTTGGGCGAATTAGCTTCTCAACATCCAATTGCATCAGAAGTAAGAGTCGAACGTAATGACGCTTTGACGATCAGTGAGATTAGAGATCTAAATCCTGATGCGATTTTGTTATCTCCTGGACCAGGAGATCCTAATCAATCTGGAGTTTGTTTGGATATTTTATCTGAGTTATCCATCGAAATACCAACTCTTGGTGTCTGCCTTGGTCATCAAGCTATTACTCAAGCGTTCGGTGGAAAAATAATCAGAGCTAAAGAATTAATGCATGGTAAAACATCTAATGTTTTGCATAGTGGTACTGGAATATTTAAAGATTTGCCTAATCCATTAGTAGCAACAAGATACCATAGCTTAATTGCGGAGAGAGAGGGGTTTCCAGAATGTTTAGAGGTTATAGCCTGGTTAGAGGATGAAACGATTATGGGGATAACTCATAAAGATTATCCGCACATATACGGGGTACAGTTCCATCCAGAGAGTGTATTGACTGAAGCTGGTCATAAGTTACTCTCTAATTTCTTGGAGATAGCGCAAGCTACCTAGATTATCTTGAGTTTTACAGACGTAATAAATTATTCTAAACTACACTTCATCGACAATCTTGAAAGCTGACCAGAATTTTTTCATCTGCTCAATTGTCCCAATACTCACTCTCATAGATCCTTTTAAATCTTTTTTCTTATCCATATTTCTAATAAGAATGCCATATGACTTTAACTTTTGCTCAATTTGTTTTGGGTTTGATTTTGGCCAAAGTAGAAAATAGTTTCCTCCATCAATATGATGCTTAACGTGGTACTTATCTAATTGATCTTTGATCCAAATACGAGCCTCAAGTACCTCGCTCACATACGAATCAATGTAGGGTTGATCTTTAAGTGCTGCAAAAGCAGCAACCACAGCGAAACTATTGACGTCATAAGGACCAGTAACTTTATTCACTATATTAACTACTGTAGAATGACCAATGGCAAACCCAATTCTTAAACTTGCCAAACCCGCAGTTTTAGAGAGCGATCTTAATACAACAAGATTAGGTGTCTCTTGGAAATTTGCAATTGGTAGAACACTATCACCTGTAAACGCCTCATAAAGTTCATCGACAACAACTAGTGTTTTAGATGAAAGTTTAGTGATTTCTAAAATTCTTTCTGGACTTAACCTTGTTCCAGTAGGATTATTGGGGTTGCAGATAAGTAAAATTTTTGGATGACTTTCATTGATGAATTCGCAAATACTATCAAATGGATATTGAAAGTCTTTCCCTTCATAAGGTATTGAGTTGATTTTCATTCCTCGCATTTGTGCGCAAGGAGTGTAATATCCAAAAGTAGGCGACGTTGTTAGCATTACATCATCAAAGTCGCCATAGGCATGAAAAATAGCATTTATTGCTGCATCCACACCATTAAAAATACCAATTTCAGATGATTTTATATTCACTCTTGAATCTTTTTTCTTGAGAGTTTCTACTACTTTTTCTTTTAAACCTGAGTATTCAGGATAAATAGAGATTTCATCTCTGCTTATGTTCCTGAGAGATTTAAGTACTAGTGGGCTTGGTCCAATAGTGTTTTCATTAAAGTCCAGTCTTAGTAAATTTCGTCTTCCTTCTAGCGGTGCTGAATATGGCTGTAAATCCTCGATATCTTTTCTGGGATTTGGTAGATCAATAAATGAATTTTCTATTTTTTCCATTACATTCTTTCCAGAGTAGGGATGCCAAGCAAATGCATCCCTAGTTTAAGTGTCTCTGCAGTGAGAGAGCATAATGCAAGTCTACTAGTTCTGGAAGGTTCACTTGCTTTTAGAATAGGAACTTGATCATAGAATCTGTTAAAGATCTGACTTAATTCAAATAAATAACCGCAGAGACGATTGGGAAGCAGTTCTTTTTCGACTTCAGCGATAATACAATCAAGTTCCAATAGTTTGCGAATCAATGCCCATTCTTGTGCTTCATTGAACTGAATATTCTGATCTAGTACATTTAAATCGCCACCTTTGCGAGATATTCCCGCTATTCGTACCAATGCATAAAGTAAATATGGTGCTGTATTCCCCTGTAAAGAGAGCATCTTATCAAAACTAAATTGGTAATTAGAAACTCTATTTTGACTTAGATCCGCATACTTAATGGCTGCAATCCCAACAGTCGTAGAAACTTTATCTATAAAACTTTCATTCTCTGATCTACTTTCAGTGTTAAGACGATTTTTTAGATCTTCTCTTGCTCGTTGAATTGCTTCATCTAGAAGATCTACTAATTTAATTGTTTCTCCAGAACGAGTTTTTAACTTCTTACCATTTTCTCCTTGAACAAGACCGAAGGGGACATGCTCGATTTGACAGCCTGTAGGAATCCAATTTGCAAGCTTTGCAATTTGAAAAACTCCAGAGAAATGTGATGCTTGCCCAGCATCTGTGACATAAATCAATCGGAATGCTCCATCTCCAAGCGGGGGAGTAGTTAATCTATATTTAATCGCAGCTAAATCAGTAGTTGCATAATTAAAACCTCCGTCACTTTTTTGAATAATTATTGGTTGAGCTTTTCCGTCTTTTCCTACTACTCCATCCAGGAAAATACATTGAGCTCCTTGATCGTTTACTAATAAATTTTTATTTTTTAAATCATTAATAACATCTATTAAAAATTTGTTATAAAAGGATTCACCTCTTTCAGTCAGCTTAATATCAAGTCGATCGTAGATCTTTTGAAACTCTTTTCTAGATTGATTGCAGAGCAAATGCCACGCTAATAGACTTTCTTGATCACCTGCTTGTAAATTAACAACCTCTTTTCTAGATTTATTTTGAAAGATTTGATCTTCATCAAATCTTTTTTTTGCTTGACGATAGAAATTTACGAGATCACTTATTTCTACGACATCTTTTGTATGTAAAGCCTCTGGTACCACCTCTTTCAGATGAGTGATGAGCATGCCAAATTGTGTACCCCAATCTCCCACATGATTGAGTCGTAGGACTTCATAACCGCAGAATTCAAGAACCCTAGCTAACGTGTCTCCGATAATTGTTGATCGTAAGTGCCCAACATGCATTTCTTTAGCAATATTTGGACTGGAAAAATCAATAATTACGCGATTATTGCTTTTTCCATCTTCTATTTTTTCACTACTGAATTGTTTTAGAGGGACTCCCAATCTTTTATCATTTAGACGAAAATAAATTTCCGATATGAGTGTTTTTGAATTTATAGATAGGTTTATAAAACCTGGACCTGCAATGAGTGGCGGATTACATAATTTAATAAAATCATTATCTTTTTGTAGTTGATCAGCTATTTGTTGTGCAATATCACGAGGAGGTTGTTTTATTTCTTTTGCCAGTGCTAAAGCACAATTTATTTGAAAATCTCCAAATTCCGGCTTGGATGCGGGGACTAAATTAGAACCTGTAAGTATTGAAGAAGTTTTTGAACTTCTATCCTCTTTTGGGAATACTTTGGTGAAAGCTCTATTGAGGGCTTCTTCTAATCTGGCGGATATTTCAAGCATGATGTTTATGCTTAGGTAGATACTTTTTAGATTTTTTTGTTTTTAGGATGTTGTCAGAGAACTTTTTATTCATTTTTTAATCAAAGCGCATACTGAAATCTATCCATTTACTTTTAGTGATTGGAGCACTAGTTGAGATTAGATCAATACCTGTGTAAATATAATCTGATACATTACTTGGGTCGATTCCAGAAACTTCAATAACAATATTTTGTGAGACGTATTTGGAATTGCTGGTTCTTGATAGTTGACGTAATTCTGGGACTAATTTTTCTATGGTTTGAATAGACATTTCATCAAGTAAAACTCCATCAGCGCCTGCCTCTACAGCTTCTTTCGCTTGGGAGGGGGTTTCTGCTTCGACAATTATTTTTTTTGTCCATGGAAGAGTGTTTTTTAAGATTTTGATACTCTCGCTAATTCCCTGAGACCATTCAATATGATTCTCTTTCAACATCGCAGCATCATCTAATCCAAGTCTATGATTAATTCCACCACCGCAATGAAAAGCATATTTTTCGAATATTCTCAGCCCCGGAGTCGTTTTACGAGTGTCTGCTAACTTCACATTAGATCCTGATAGTGTAGTTACCAAGCAAGCTGTTGATGTAGCAATCCCAGAAAGATGCATTGCTACATTTAGAGTTACTCGCTCTCCTGTTACTAAGGAAGAGGATGCCCCTTTTAATTCTATGAGTTTCTGATTCTTTTCAAATTTCTGACCATCCTCTATTAAAAGTTGAATATCCACTTGGGGATCAATTTTTCTAAATATTAGTTTGACTAAATCACCTCCACAAAAAATCCCACCCTCTTTTGCGACCCAATGAGCGGATGCACTTTTGTCGTTTAGGACAAATCTTGTGAGATCTCCATCACCGAGATCTTCCTCAATCCAGGTGTCTAATATTTTATGCAGCTTTGGTGAGCGAAGATCCACAATACATCAAATACATTTATCACTATACCAACGCTAAAACCATTTAAAAAAATATCTGTTTCTATTTTTAATTCATCGACTTATCTTTGCTTAAAATATCCTAAAGAAAATAGAAATTTTTTAAAATTTTTTCTTTGTGGTAAGCGAACAATATGCTTTAATAAATTTACTTTCTACTGCTTGGATCAAGTGGATGTAGTTCATAGTGTTAACATTATGGTTGCTATATTGATTGGAGGAGTTTGCTATTACTTATATTACATTTTTACAATCGATAATAACTAGTACATATAAATTGCTTGATTACTTACCAATACAGAATTTGGAAAATATATTATCAAGTAAACTCTCTGTTAAATCATCACCTGTTAATTCACCTAAATAATTAATAGCTTGTCTTAAATCGATCGTCCAGAAATCCCATGGGAGGTTTTCATCAAAAACCTGATCAATATTTTCTAGTGATTTCATCGTTAACTTTGCTAGATCAAGTTGTCTTTCATTAAGAGCAATATCTAAACCATGCGCTTGAGAAGAACCACATATTTTTAATAGGTAATTAATTAAATCGTCTTCTCCATTGCCGGTTTTTGCACTTATGATCACTAGATTCTCCTTTCCTAATAACTCTTTTCGAACTTTTTTAAAAGGATAATTCTTCTTTAAATCAGATTTATTTCCAACAATTAAGAGTGGAATATTTGAGGGTAACTGTTTTAGTATTATTTCATCATCGTTAGTCCATCCGTTTGAATAATCAAAGATCAATATGATGAGATCAGCTTGAACTAAAGTTTTTTTAGTTCTTGAAATACCAATTCTTTCGATGATATTTTCAGTTTCTCTTAGACCTGCTGTATCAATCAAAGTTACTGGTATTCCCTCTAGTATTATTTCACTTTCCAAAAGATCTCTTGTCGTTCCAGGTAGGTCAGTAACAATTGCTTTTTCTTTCTTGCAAAGCCTATTCATTAAGGAGCTTTTCCCTACATTAGGTTTCCCGGTTAATGCAACTTTTAAGCCAGTACGAAACCAGCATCCTCTTTGAGCATTATCAATTAGTTCTCTAAGATCTTGTTTGATTGCGAGAATTTCATTTTTTACATTTTTTTCATCTAAATTTGGAAGATCCTCTTCAAAATCTATTCTTGCTTCAATTTCAGTTAGTTGCTCTATCAGTCTTTTCCTGATTGATTGGATCGTAGTTTGAATATTCCCTTCAATTCCATTAATCGCGAGTTCTGCAGCTTTTTGGCTTCTTGCTGACACTAATTCGCTAATTGATTCTGCTTGAGTCAGGCTTATACGACCATTTAAAACTGCTCTTTGGCTAAACTCGCCTGGCTCTGCTCTTCGAACGTTTTCATTGTCAAGTATTCTTCCCAAGATCCTCTGGACTGAAATGATTCCACCATGGCAATGAATTTCCACTACATCTTCACCTGTAAAGCTTCGTGGCCCTTTCATTATTAACACGAGTACTTCATCGATATATGTTTTTTGATTTAATTCGGTTACATGTCCGTAAAGCACCTGGTGAGTTTCCCAATCATGCTTTCCCGGAATATGAACAATAGTCTTAGTTATCTCAATTGCTGTGGAGCCAGAGATCCTAATGACAGCGATACTTCCCTGGCCGGGAGAAACGGCAGTTGCAATTGCAGCAATTGTATCTTCAGTAGGGGAAAACGAATTCATGAAGCAATAATCATGCAATCTTCACTAAGATCAAATTTAGTTTTCTTTTTTATGACCAAGATTTTTTAAAATATGAGAAAAATCTTTCTCAATCTAATACAAAGAATTCGTAAATTTATTTCTTGGCTCTGGAAGCAGGAAGGTTCTCCCTCACAGAGAGCACTAGGGTTGGGTGTGGGGATATTTAGTGGTTGCTTTCCATTCTTTGGTTTGCAAACTTTGATGGGAGTATTTTTAGCAAAAATTTTCAAGGGGAATAGTGTTTTTGCAGCTGTTGGGACTTGGATTAGCAACCCATTGACTTATGTGCCTCTATATTATTTTAATTATAGAATAGGCTCTCTAATCATTAATAAAGATAAAAATATAGTAGATTTTAGCCATATAACTACAAATGAGTTGTGGTCTCAGGGTTGGTACCTAAGTTCTCGATTGATAATTGGCTCGATATGTATGGGGCTTCTGACTGGAGTTATTGGTGGGCTCGGCTCATATTTTTTACTCAAAAAACTTTCTGATAAAAAATAAATTTATATCTTTCAAATACTATTTTGTAGCACTTCATCGGATTCTTTAAAATGTTAATTAATTCCTGTTCTGGCGATGTCTAAGACATCTACCATCGAACGTATTTGATTGATAGTGATTTCTAATTGATTAACGCTTTCTAGTTCAACTCTCAAATCTATACATGCTGGTTTACCTTGAGATGTCTTAACTCTGGCATCTATTACATTAATGCCTCTATCAGAGAGTCTCATTAATATATCTTTAAGCACTCCGACTCTGTCAATAACTTCAATTCTTAATTGAATAGGAAATTTCTTTTCTCTGATGCATGTATTGCTATTCCACTTTACTGAAAGTCTTCTATTATCGGGAACTGATTGTATGTTGACACAATTAGTTCGATGTATAGTGATCCCATGATTTCCAAGTGCAACTGTCCCAAGTATGGATTCTCCTGGTAAAGGGCTGCAACATCCACCTAGTCTATAGTCAAGTCCTTCCAGGCCAAGTATGGGCGAATATTTTGTTTGAGATATTTTTGTTTTATTGGAAACTTGATTTGTTTGTGATCCAATTTGGTTTGCTATCTCGATATCGCTTAATTTGTTCTCAGGTAGTTGGTTTTGAATTTTTATCTCTTCTCTAAACCTATTAATTACTTGATGTAAGGTTAAGGCCCCAAATCCAAGTGCAGCTAATAAATCCTCCGTAGACTTTAGATTACATCTTTCAGCAACTTTTGTGATCGCTTCACCTTTGAGTAGATTATCAATCCCTTTACGACCAAATTCTTGTTCTAGTAGTTCTTTACCTCTTAAAATTGTTTCTTGACGATGACTTTTTTTATACCATTGCCTGATACGATTTCTAGCTGTGGGTGTGGCTACATAGTTTAACCAATCCAAGCTTGGATGGGAACTCTTGTGAGTAAGGATCTCGACAAAATCTCCATTTTCTAGAGGTGTAGATAGCACGCATAAGCGATCATTGATTCTCGCACCATTACAATGATTCCCTACTTCAGAATGAATCCGATAGGCGAAATCGATTGCGGTTGAACCATTTCTTAATCCCAAAACATCTCCTTTTGGAGTAAAAACAAACACTTCTTCATCAAATAAATCTTCTTTAATTGATGCAAGATAGTCATTATGATCATTTACGCCATCTTCTTGTTGCCATTCAACCAATTGACGTAACCAATTAAATTTCTCTGAATCAGGATTGGCAGGAGATCCTCCTTCTTTGTACTTCCAGTGAGCGGCAATTCCAAATTCTGAAACCCTATGCATTTCCGGAGTCCTGATTTGCACTTCAATAGGTCTGTGTCTGCCAATTACTGCTGTATGTAGCGACTGGTACCCATTTGGTTTTGGGAGGCCTATATAGTCTTTAAAACGTCCGGGTATTGGTCTGAATGTGTCATGGACAACAGCAAGAGCTCGATAACATGTCTCGACATCAGAGACAAGTATTCTTAGAGCAGCAACATCAAAAATTTCATGAAATTCTTTTTGTTGCCTTTGCATTTTGCTCCAAATTCCATATAAATGCTTTGGCCTTCCACTAACTTCACATTGATTAAGTCCTGCTGAATTCAAACGATCTTTGAGTAATTGAACAGTTGTATTTAATCTCTCTTCTCTTTCACTACGTTTACTAGCTATTTGTTGTTGAATTTCTCGGAAGGGATCTGGCTCTAAAAGTTTAAATGCTAAGTCCTCAAGTTCCCATTTAAAACGTCCTATTCCTAAACGATTAGCGAGTGGAGCATAAATTTCTCTTGTTTCTTTCGCTATTCGAGTTTGTTTTTCTTTCCCTAGGTAACTAATAGTACGCATATTGTGTAGCCTATCTGCAAGCTTCACTAGTACTACTCGAATATCGCTAGCCATAGCTAGAAACATTTTACGTAGGTTTTCTGCTTGAGCTTCTGTGCGATTATTAAAATGGATTCCTCCTAATTTAGTAACTCCTTCTACTAGATATCTAACTTCACTCCCAAAATATCCTTCGAGTTGTTCTGGGGTTATATCTGTATCTTCGACGACGTCATGTAAAAAACCTGCTGCAATTACGCTAGCGCTTGCACCTATCTCTCTAAGTAAGTCTGCGACTGCAACTGGATGGGTTATGTAAGGCTCCCCACTTTTTCTGAATTGACCTTTATGTAATTGAAATGCAAGATCAAAAGCAGCAACTAATAAAGCTTCAGAATCTCTTGGGCAACTTGCTCCTATCCCAGGGGGAATGTTTCTAATGCAATTTTTTAACCATTCTGGCAAAATAATTTCGTAATCATCAATATTTTTAATCTGATGAGTTCGGAGTTGCGGCTTGCCATCAAAAAATTCATCACAGACAACATTGGTCTGGGTTGAATTGCGTGCAGAGGTAACTTTAGACATCAGCACCGGCGCTTAATTTATCTTATTCAAGCTCAACATTTCTTGCTACCTTTTTATGAATAATTCATCAAAAGAAGTTTTAAGGATACATAAACTAAATGCTATCTATCCCAATAGTTCTAAGTCCATATTAAACGGACTAGATCTGAATATGAATCGTGGAGATAGGCTTGCATTAGTTGGTAGATCAGGATGTGGGAAAAGTACTGTTGCAAAAGCTGTAATGCAGCTTCTTCCTGCTGGATGTATTTGTAAGGGTGAGATTTTTTTAAATGGGAAAAATGTATTGGAGCAAGATAAGGTTTCTTTGCAAACTATTCGAGGAACAGAGGTTGGATTGATATTTCAGGATCCAATCTCACGTTTAAATCCTTTAATGACTGTTGGCGATCATTTGGTTGATACTTTTAGAGCTCATGATAAGTCAGCAACAAATAGTACTTTAGTAAATAAGACTAAGAGCTTACTAGATAAAGTTGGAATAGATCCTTTGAGATTTAATTCTTTTCCTCATGAATTTAGTGGAGGGATGCGACAACGGGTTGCAATTGCTTTGGCAATTTGTTTAAGACCTCCTTTGATAATTGCTGATGAGCCTACAACTAGCTTGGATACAATAGTTGCTGACCAGATCATGGGTGAATTGAGTTTTCTTTGCGATGAAATTGGGACTGCTTTACTATTAATTAGTCATGATTTATCTATGGCATATAAATGGTGTAATAAAATTGCAATACTTGATTATGGGAAAATAGTAGAATCTGGAAATATTAAGGAGATAATTTCTAATCCAAAAACTCATATCGCTCAAAGGTTAGTTGATTCAGGCAGAATATTAGAAGGCTCTGAGAGAGAAATATTGAATACAAGGACTGTATTATTGAGAGTGAATAGATTAAGATGTTGGCATAATATAGGCTTTTGGCCCTTCAATACTTTTTGGCTTAAAGCTGTTAATGAAGTTACCTTTTCGCTTCATGAAGGTGAAACTCTTGGCGTCGTTGGTCCATCAGGATGTGGTAAGAGCACTCTATGTAGAGCTTTGACTGGTTTATTGCCTATAAGAGGTGGAAGTATTTTTTTTCTTGGATCTAATATTTCAAATTACAATAAGAAATCTTTGAGACAATTACGTAAATTTATTCAAATTATTTTTCAAGATCCTTCTACTGCTTTGAACCCTAAGATGTCAGTACTCGATGCAATTATAGATCCTATTCTTATCCACAAGTTGTTAACTAGATCTCAAGCTAGAGAGAAAGCTCGTAATCTTTTAGGCCTTGTAGGTTTAACTCCCACAGAAATGTATGAACAACGTTTACCTTCTCAACTTTCAGGGGGACAACAGCAAAGAGTGGTTATTGCAAGAGCGCTGGCACTTAACCCTAAAATACTTATCTGTGATGAAAGCGTCAGTATGTTAGATGCAGAAATCCAAGCAGAAGTTTTGGAGTTACTTCGCTCTTTACAAGAAAAATTAAAATTGTCCATGTTATTTATAACTCATGACTTATTAGTTGCAGCAGGCTTTTGCCATAGAGTATTAGTATTTGATAAAGGAAAAATTATTGAAGAGAATTATGGTAAAAATTTGTTGGATAATCCTCAACAACACCTGACACAAAAGATGGTTAAGGCTTGCCCTCGATTGCCGAAATAATATTATTGTTTGACTTTAATACTTTTAAAAGTCTCTCAAAATCTTGCGGTAATGGAGCTGTGAATTTCATTCTCTTTAGCGTTATTGGGTGTATCAAACCTAATTCAATTGCATGTAAGGCTTGGCCGCTAAGATTAATGGGTAATTTTTTACATCTACTATAAGTTTGGTCTCCAATAATAGGGTGACCTATGTGTGCACTGTGAACACGAATTTGATGAGTTCTACCTGTATCAAGTTTGAATTTAAGAAGAGAAAAATTTCCTAGGTTTTCAATTAACTTCCAATGTGTGCAAGCATATCTACCTGAATCTTCATTAACTACAGCATATTTTTTTCTATCTTTTGGATGTCGACCAATACATCCGACAACCATTCCTTCATTCTCTTTAATGGCTCCATGTACAACAGCAATATAATGTCTTGCGGCCACTCTTTTTTGTATTTGAATTTGAAGTTTTACTAAAGCCTCTTGAGACTTTGCTATGACAATGCACCCAGTTGTGTCTTTATCTAAGCGATGAACTATTCCAGGCCTTAATTTGCCTCCGATTCCAGGTAAGTCTGGACAATGATTGATTAATCCATTGACTAAAGTTCCAGATTTATTACCTGGTGCAGGATGTACTGCTATTCCTGCTGCTTTATTGATGACTATTAAATGATTATCTTCGTAAAGTATGTCTAAATCAATGTCTTCTGGTCTTAAGTAAGGAAGAGGTTCCGGTGGTGGAACCCAAAGTTGAATTACGTCGCCTGGCCTAACGGGCGTTTTTGCTTTCCCAGTTTTACCGTTCACTTTTGCAAAACCAGCTTCGATAAATTTCTGAATATGAGCTCTACTTTGTTCAGATCTTTGACTGACCAGCCATCTGTCTAGCCTCATAGGTAAAGGCTTTTGGTATTTACCCTCAAATAATTCGCCTGGGCCTTGCCCAAATTCAAGCCTGATTTCTTTATCCATTAGGGGAGTTCAAGAGAAATATTTCCCAATAAATTTTTACGAAAATCATCAAGTAGTCTTTGAGACATTCTTCTAGTATCTCCGGAAGTGTGACGTTTTGCTGCTGACAATAGCCATAAAGATTTATCTTTATTGACTTCATTGATAAATATGCCATATCTATTTTGAAGACACATTGGCTTGATTCCGGCTTCTTGCTTATTTGCTAATGTCTCAAGAAGTTTCATAAAGTTAATGGCTACTTGTTCCGTATCGTATGCGGCTTGACCGATATCATCACATATGGCCAGCTTTAACGCGGCACTTTGATCTTCAAATCTTGGTGGAAGAACTCCAGGAGCATCCAATAGATCCAGATCTTGTCCCAACCTTACCCATCTCAAACTTCTAGTTACACCTGGCTTTCTTGAACTAGAGACAACTTTTTTTTTAACTAATCTGTTGATGAGAGCAGATTTTCCAACATTTGGGAAACCAAGAGTTAGTACTCTAATCGCACGATTTTTCATTCCACGATCGAGACGTCTTTGATTTAACTCTTGCCCAGCACGAATGGCAGCTTGTTTTATTTGAAGAACGCCTGTTCCAGCTTTTGCATCACACCACCATGGGACTCTCCCTTCTAATCTTAATTTTTTATCCCAAGCTTTATAGGCATCTATATTGATCATGTCTCTTCTATTAATAACTAATATTTGCTTCTTACCTTTTAACCATTTTTGAAGATATGGATGAGAAGTTGAGAGAGGAATCCTTGCGTCTCGCACTTCGAAAACTAGATCAACTTTATTCAGATGTTCCTTTAATTGTTTTTCTGCTTTTGCAATATGACCTGGGTACCATTGTATAAGCTGCTTGTTCACGGAATTTAGAAGAATTTGGTTGAAATTGATTTATCTCGAAATTAAAAAAGTTAATTTTGATCTATTTTGGGTGGTTATTTTTGAAATTTCTAAGTTCAACGTGTCATCTGAAATGATTAAGTAAGTTAATGATAATCATTGATTTATTCTAAACATCCTGACGGGAAATCAATTTTATTGATCAATCTAGATTGGTAGAATTACAATATTTAATAACAAGCCATAGAAAAAACATCTCTCATATTTCGTGTTTTAAAAAAAATTATTTCCAAACTTATTGCTGTAAGATTATTTCTCTAGTAACTGCAGTTGTTTGAGGGGTAATTAATTATTTTCAATAAAGGCTTTTAATATTTAAAATATCGTTTTTGGTTCCTCAAGGGTTTAGGTAGATTTTTTCTGTGTCTTAGTAATTACCCAATTGGTGCCTTCCAAGAGCTATGGTCACTCAGTTTCCTTTCTGAATTCTATAAATTATGTCTAAGCGTTCCCTGTCAAGTCTCGGCGCTGAAGACTTATGCGGCAAACGTGTTTTAGTGAGAGTTGATTTTAATGTCCCATTAGGAGATGAGGGGCAGATAACTGATGACACAAGAATTCGTGCTGCTTTACCAACTATTAATGACCTTCTTGAGAAGAGTGCAAGAGTTATTCTTTCTGCTCATTTTGGTAGGCCAAAGGGAGAGGTTAATGAAAAAATGCGTTTGACAGCTGTTGCTCAAAGACTGAGTGAATTGCTTGGTAAAACAGTTGTAAAAACAGAAAGTTGTATAGGAGCTGAAGCTAAGTCAAAAGTAGATGCGATGTCTAATGGCGATGTTGTCCTTTTGGAAAATGTTCGATTTATTGCTGGTGAAGAAAAAAACGATGGAGAATTTGCTAGAGAATTAGCTTCTTTGGCAGAAGTATATGTAAACGATGCTTTTGGTGCCGCTCACCGTGCTCATGCTTCAACTGAGGGTGTTACAAAGTTCCTTAGTCCTTGTGTCGCTGGCTATTTAATGGAAAAAGAATTGAAGTACCTTCAAGGAGCGATAGATCAACCTAAAAGACCATTGGCTGCAATAGTTGGCGGTTCTAAAGTAAGCAGCAAAATAGGTGTTTTGGAATCTTTGATTGATAAATGTGACAAGATAATCGTTGGTGGAGGGATGATATTTACTTTTTATAAAGCCAGAGGATTATCTGTTGGTAACAGTCTTGTCGAGGAAGACAAGTTAGAATTGGCAAGTGCTTTGGAGAAGAAAGCGAGAGACAAAGGAGTTGAGTTCCTGTTACCAAGTGATGTTGTATTGGCTGATGATTTTTCTCCTAATGCAAACAGTAAAGTTTCCAGAATAGATTCTATTGCTGAAGGCTGGATGGGATTGGATATTGGTTCAGAATCAATTGAACTTTTTCAGAACGCCTTGAAAGATTCCAAAACTGTGATTTGGAATGGACCGATGGGTGTCTTTGAATTTGAGAAATTTGCAAATGGAACCAATTCAATAGCTAATACGTTGGCTGATTTAAGTTCCCAAGGTTGCTGCACAATTATTGGAGGTGGAGATTCAGTAGCAGCAGTTGAGAAAGCTGGTTTAGCTAAAAATATGTCTCATATATCTACTGGAGGTGGTGCCAGTCTTGAACTTTTGGAAGGTAAAGTTCTTCCTGGAGTTTCTGCTCTAGATGATGCTTAAGAATTTGAATCTGGCTTTATGATTTTTAGAAGTAGGTTTTTATGGACCTACTTCTATTTTTTTTGTTACTGAATAAATACCTTCAGGATGAGTAATGATTGCTGAAAAAGTTTGAGAGCCAGGATTTAAGGGCGCTTGAACATATTTAAATAAACCACCTGATTGATTAGGCTTAATCCCAAAGATATCATTTGATAAATTCATATTATCTTCGTTTTTAAGTAAAATCATTCCACTAGCATTCAATGCATTGTCTAATGGATTTTCAATGACTAAATTTATTTCGTATTTCTGACCAGTAAAAACTTTGTCTGGAGATAGAATTTTTATAATTAAAGGTGATTTTTGACTACTTAAAATTGATTCTTCTTTAATAACTTTATATCCTTTGATTTTATTGTTGTAGGTCTCTAATTGAACAGTCTGTTTAGTATTGAGATTATAAATTCGATCATTAATTTCTCTTGTAGATATTATTTTGACATTTAGTAATGATTTATTTGTTTCATTTCTAACTTGTTGAATTGACCATTTAGCATTTTTATATTTTTCCTGAAAAGCTTTGTAGCGCTTATTAAATTGATTGAATGATTTTTTTAGAAATAAATCTCTTAGTAAATCATCATTATTCAGGTTGAGAATTTCCTCCAATTTATTACTTAGCAACTGCTTATCTATGTTTTTACTTAAAGTAGAATTGATCATTAGGGGATGTAGTAATAAAAATATTATTGATTTAACTATGAGTGAATGTCGCACGCCTACCTTTTTTACTCAATATAACCTAGCCTTTATGAATAAGGTTATTTAATTTATGCCTCGCCTTTTAATTGCTGCAAGCGGAACAGGTGGGCATATTTATCCTGCATTGTCTTTCGCTGATTCACTCTCAAATTCTTGGGAAATTGAGTGGCTAGGTGTGCCAAATAGGCTAGAGATTGACCTAGTTCCCAAAAAATACAATCTAATCAAGCTAAAAGTTGGAGGATTACAAGGAAATATTTTTAGAAAGATGTTTGAAATTTGTAAATTACTCCTTTCTTCTATCCAAGTTTCTATTCTATTACGTCAAAAAAAGATTAACGTTATTTTTACTACTGGTGGTTATATATCTGCTCCAAGTATTCTCGGAGCGAAAATAACTGGCATTCCTATCGTTTTGCATGAATCTAATGCTATCCCTGGAAAAGTAACTAGGTTATTGGGTAGATTTTGTGACCATGTAGCGCTAGGCATCCCATCGGCATCGGATTATTTGCAAGGATGTAAAACAAGTTTTACTGGAACGCCTGTAAGGTCAGAATTTTTTTTAGATCAATCTCTTCCTCATTGGGTGCCGATCGGAGATGGTTTATTAATTGTGGTTATGGGAGGTAGTCAAGGAGCAATAAAAATGAATGAGATGGTTAGGAATATCATGCCTTGGTTGCTTGAGAAAGGTTGTAGAGTTGTTCATCTGACCGGTCATAATGATTGTTTTTACCAAAATTTAGATAAGGTCAATACGCACGCTAATTTGGTTGTAAGACAATTCAGTAATGAAATTTCGGCCTTACTGCGCCATGCTGATCTTGCAATAAGTAGAGCGGGATCTGGTGCAATTTGTGAATTAATGGCAACTAAGACCCCATCAATTTTAATACCTTTTCCAGCTTCTACCGATCAACATCAAGAGTTAAATGCTGCTTATATGGCTAGATATGGAGGTGCTGTAATAGTTAATCAACATGATCCAGAAAAGTCTATTTTAAAAAATACTTTATCTAATTTGCTAGACTCTGATTCTCTCAGTAAAATGAAATTAAATATGAATAATTACAATTGTATTAATTCGAAAAATAAGTTGTTTGATATTATAAATTTGATTAGTTAATGTAATCTTTTAATGTATTTATAATTTGGATATTCTCTGTTCTTTTTTGAAAACTTATTCTTATCCAATTTTCACCTAAATTTGTAAATGACCTACAATCTCGTAATAAAATTCCTCTTTTTTTTAAATTTTCAAGAAGATTTAATATAGAATTATCACTTTTAATTAATTGAAAATTAGTAGTTGAAGGCAAAGGCTTAATAGTAGAAAATTTTGATAAATTTTCATGCAACCACTTCCCCTCTTTGTCTACCCACTTATGGATCTTATTTAATCTTTTTGTATGCATCTTTGAATCTTTCATTATCATTTTAGTTGCATTTATAGCTAGGGTATTAACGGGCCAAGGATCTCTTATCTCCTTCCATTGTAATAATCTATCTGCATTAGTTACGGCATATCCAACCCTTAATCCAGCTATACCTATAAATTTAGTTAGACTCCTTATTACTATAAGGTTTTTGTGCCTATTAGTTAAGTCAATTATTGATTGATTTTCACCTCCAGGTACAAGAGAAATAAATGCTTCATCGCAAATAACCAGTTTATAATTAGTTAATATACTTTCTAGAGATGAACGACTCCATAATTGCCCAGTTGGATTGTGCGGATTTGTGATCCACAATACTTGGGTTTTTGGTTTAATTGGAAATGATTGAGGATTTCTATTATTCCAAGATAAGGGTAAAGGGTTATGAATATAGGGGGCATTCCAGCATTTTAAAGCTCTTTTATAGTCTCCAAACCCAGGAGAGGGTAAAGAACTTAGGCCATATAAACTTGCATCTCTTGCTGCCCAAGTAAATAATTCAGAGGCTCCATTTCCAGGTAAAATCATAGAAGGATCAATATTATGCCATTTTGAAATAGCATTTTTAACTTCGAAATAACTTCTATCAGGATATGATTTGATAGATCCATTCTTTATACTATTAATTAGATAATTATTTAATTTTTTAGGTAATTTAAATGGTACTATTGATGCACTTGCATCGATGATATTTTTTGTTGAAAGTCCTAACTTTCGTGCTTCTTTTTCAATATTACCTCCATGATTATCAAAGTCAATTTTCATGATATTTGAGACAATATCATGTCCAGTTTCACTCATAATCATTTGCTGAATTCATTTGTCTCATTATTTCCAGGGTTCTTCTGAACCGATTGCATCTTTAATATTTTTGAATCCGTTCTTTTCCATTTGCAATGTTAATCCATCTAAAATATCAGGGACTAAATTTGGCCCCTCATATATCCAACCAGTATAAATTTGAATTAGTGATGCTCCAGCTGTAATTCTCTCCCATGCCGCTTTTGCTGAGTCAATTCCACCGACGCCAATCAGCGGTAAATCATTATTAGTACTTCTTCTAAGTCTCTTCATAACCTCGAGTCCTCTTTTTTGTAAGGGAAGTCCACTTAATCCTCCACTTTCTCGCTCTAAAGTATTTCCAGTTTTGATTTTTAGTGTTTTTAAATTAAATCGATTTAAGCTTGTATTGATTGCAATGATTCCATCAATTCCATTTTCCATAGAAACTTTGGCAATTTCATCAATTGCTTCATTGGAAAGATCTGGTGAAATTTTTACAAGCAAAGGCGGACAATTCGATACCTTTCTAAGAGTTCTTATTAATTTTTTTATTTGTTTTGTTCCTTGTAGTGAACGAAGACCTGGGGTATTTGGCGAACTAACGTTGATTACTGCATAGTCTGCTAATGGAGCCAACAGGGTTAGGGATTGAGAATAGTCTTTTGGAGCGTTATCAAGCGTTGTGATTTTTGACTTTCCTAAATTTATTCCCAGTACACAGGGTCTATTTCCGGGCTCAGGGAGTTTTTGCTTTTCTAAAGTTTTTAAAAAATTCTCTGCTCCTTCATTATTGAATCCCATTCGATTCAATGCAGCTTTTTCTTTGGCAATTCTGAAAAGTCTCGGTTTTGGATTGCCTTTTTGGGGATGCCAAGTAATTGTCCCTAATTCGGCGAAACCAAATCCAAAATAGTTCCAAAGACCTGCTCCTACACCATTCTTATCAAATCCTGCAGCAAGTCCTAAAGGGTTTTTAAATTGAGAGCCAAAAATAAATTGATTTAAGCTGGAATTGTTTCTTTGAAGACCACTCGATGCTTTTTTAAGGATGTTAGAAATTATTGGAAAATTTCTATTTAATGATGCTAATTTAATTGCACTAAGAGCTGAATTAGTAAGTATTTCCGCATCAACACCCTCATCCTGAGATAGAAGCTGGCCAAGCAGGATATTGTATAAGTCGCTTTTTTTATTTTTTGACAAAATCTTTTAGTTGTATTTTTCGACCTTTGGAAAAAGCTACCGCAATAGCGTCGACTCTATCATTATCTTTTTCTCCACTATGACCTTTGACATATTGAAGTTTGATTTTTGGTAGAGAAGGATCGTCAAGAGCTTTCCATAAGTCTTGATTGAGAACTGGTTTGCCCGAGGCTGTTTTCCAGCCTCTCTTTTTCCAGTTGGACATCCATTTTCCCATCCCATCAATTAAATATTTGCTATCAGTTTTAATGGTTATCGAAGGGTGAAATTTTATTTCTTTTAATTTTTCCAGAACAAATAATGCAGCTTGCAATTCCATTCGATTATTAGTTGTATCAGGGCTATATCCACCGAATTCAACTTCGCTTCCATCTTGGAATCTAATTAACACCCCCCAGCCACCGGGACCTGGATTTCCACTACACGCTCCATCAGTTGCTGCAGAAATCGCAAATTTTTCTTCAGTTTTCATAAAAAAAACCGGTCTGATTAGACCGGTTTCATATAAGCAGAAAACTGGTGTTTATCCAGTAACAATATTTACTTTAAAGTTACTTTTCCACCAACAGCCTCAATCGCTTTCTTTAGCGCCTCAGCATCTTCTTTTGACGCTCCTTCTTTGATTGCTTTTGGAGCAGCTTCAACTAGGGCTTTTGCTTCGCCAAGGCCTAAACCTGTGGCATTGCGAACTTCTTTGAGGACTTTGATTTTAGATGAAGCTTCAAAGCTTTCTAAAACTACCTCAAATTCAGTTTTTTCTTCGGCAGCCTCACCACCATCGCCACCAGCAGCAGCTCCTGGAGCTGCCATGACAACGCCAGCAGATGCGGCAGCAGATACACCAAAAGCCTCTTCTATTTGCTTAACAAGCTCTGAAGCTTCAAGCAAAGAGAGACTTTTTAATGAATCTAAGATTTCATCGGTTTTTGCAGACATGTTTTAAATCAGCAACTAAGTAAGTAGAAAACAAATTGTTTAGCAATGAGTATCAGCTCTCGCCGCTCTCAGAATGTTGTTTAAGAGACCTTGCAAGTCCAGATGGGACCTCATTTATACCAATAGCGATTTTGCTTGTTATGGAATTCATTGCACCAGCAATTTGCGCCATAAGTGCTTCCTTGCTAGGAAGTTTTGCAATCGCTTTGATCTCATCTTGAGATAAAAGTTTGCCTTCGAAAAGACCTCCTTTAGTCTCAGATTTTTGAGTTTCCTTTTGAAATGCTTGTACAGCTTTAACAGCACTACCAACATCTCCTTTGATTAAAACAAAGGCGTTAGTACCAGTAAGCAATGACTCCAAACCAGTCCAGGAATCTTTTCCTTTTATGGCTTGACGCATCAAGGTGTTTTTAGTCACCTTGCAGATGCCATCGCTTTCTTGCAATCTTGAGCGCAAGTCAGACATCTCTTTTGTGGATAAGCCCTTGTAATCAAGAACTAGAGCCATTTCAGAGTTATCCAGTAGATCCTCTATCGTTTCAACGATCTGTTTTTTGCTTTCCAGCGTGCGGCCCATAATAATTGGATCGAATCGGGGAAGGACTGGACATACGGCCATATTCCCCTTGGGGAATCGAGGCCGCTTACGATTCAATCCAAAAGATAAAACCTTGCGAATGCCTCGGCTGGGATTATAAATTCTATTAAAACAAAGGTTTAATAAAATCAGACCTGCTGTCTTTGGCTGGGCGCATGCCCTCGTGGTTAAACCACTCCGTTAATTTACAACAAAAAGGGTCACTTTTCTTTCTGCAAGTCTTGTAATTCGTTGATATCTACTTCTACCGATGGCCCCATTGTGGATGTAATAAAAAAGCTTCTCCAGAATTTTCCTTTTGCTCCGCTAGGTTTATTTTTATCTATTGTTAATTGCAATGTCTTCAAATTTTCAAGAAGAGCATCTTCAGAAAAACTCGCTTTACCAAATCGGACATGAACAATTCCTGCTTTGTCTGCTCTAAATTCAAGCTTTCCTGCTTTAAATTCTTTAATAGCTCCAACTAAATCAGTTGTAACTGTTCCTGCTTTTGGATTAGGCATAAGTCCTCTTGGTCCAAGCACTCTTCCAAGTTTTGCAACCTTGGGCATCATGTCCGGAGTAGAAATTAACAGGTCGAAGTCCATTTCTCCTTTGTTGATTGAATCAACTAAATCTTCCTCCCCAGCAAGATCAGCGCCCGCTTTCGTCGCCTCAGAAACTTTTTCACCGCGTGTCACTACCGCTATCCTTATGTTCTGACCGGTACCACTTGGCAAAGCAACTGTAGTTCTAAGTTGCTGATCAGTATATTTTGGATCTATGCCTAGTCTTATGTGAGCTTCTATAGTCTCATCGAATTTTGCATTTGCATTCTCCTTGACTAGCTTTATTGCTTCGATGGGAGAGTATGTACGTTCTTCCACTTTGGAAAGTAACGTTGTCATTCTTTTTGAAAAATTTTTCATAATAAATTGGGGTTCAATCGACTTTCCGTCTCCCCCTCAAGAGAACGTTGAATGATTTTACGATTTTATTAGTCCTTTATGGAAACCCCCATATTTTTGGCTGTCCCCTCAATAACTTTCATCGCTGATTCGATGCTGGTGCAATTGAGATCTGGAAGTTTTGTTTTAGCAATTTCTTCAAGTTGACTTTTACTAATCGAACCGGCAGTTCCTTTCGCTGACTCGCCTGAACCTTTCGCAATGCCTGCGGCTTTAGTTATTAGAACAGAAGCAGGAGGGGTTTTTGTTATGAAAGTAAAACTTCTATCTTCGAAAACTGATATTTCTACAGGAATAACAAAGCCAGCTTTGTCTTGGGTGCGCGAATTGTATTCCTTACAAAACGCCATGATATTTACCCCATGTTGACCAAGCGCAGGCCCAACTGGAGGAGCTGGGTTAGCTTTGCCAGCCTGTAAGGCCAACTTGATCAGGGCTACTACTTTCTTTGCCATCGGCTGAGGATTGAACTAATGCGGAAACCTGAAACGAATCAGATAAATTATCTAATAAACTTAACTCCTAGACTGACCAGACAGCAAAAGGTAATTAAAAATCAATTTTGTTTGGTTATTTGAGAAAATTCAAGTTCAACAGGAGTTTCTCTTCCGAAGATTGATAATAGTGCCTTTAGTTTGTTTCTTTCTCCAGAAACTTCAATTACTTCTCCTTGGAAATCTTTAAAAGGTCCTGAAGTGACAACAATCTGATCACCTTCTTCTACATCCAATTTTACAACAGTTTTCTTCTCAGCTGCTCGTTTGAAAATTCTATTAACCTCTTGCCTGCTAAGAGGGCGTGGTTTGATATGTCCTCTGGCTTTCCCAGTAGCTCTTCGGTCTTCTGCACCAACAAAATTAATTACATTGGGAGTACTCCTTACCGCCATCATTGTGTCTTCATCTAACACCATACGAACAAGCACATATCCAGGGAATACCTTCTCTTCTGTGGTCTGCCTACTACCATCTTTTTTTAGCTTAACTGCAGGTGTTTGAGGGATTTCTATCTCTATAATTCTGTCACTAACACCAAGAGTGATTGCTCTTTGTTCAAGTGTCGCTTTTACTTTCTTTTCGCAACTTGAGGCAACTTGAATTGCGTACCAACGTGCAATATTTGTCTTTATTGTTTGGTTTGGAAAATGTGATTGATCATCCTCAATGTGCTCTGATCTATCGATTATTTTTGAATCTTTAGTAGGAGTGGTTTCAATATCTGACACTGGAAAAAATTGTGAGAGGTTTAGAAATTTAGATTAGTGAACTCAGCGAAATATCTGAGTAGAGGCCCATCCATAAAAACGGCTTACAGCTGCGATTGATACTGCTGATAGAGTGACCATTAAAATCACAGCAACAGATTCACTGAACAGTTGTTGGCGTGAGGGCCATACAACTAATTTCATTTCATCAATTGTAGAGGATAAAAAACTTTTTTTTAAGGCAGTCTTTTCCTGTTGTTTAGGAATTACCTTTTCTTGATCCTCTTTAGAGGTTGGGCTTGTCACTTTGGGAAGATTAAAAGGAAGGTACTTTTAAAAAAAATTGCTGTGAACCTAGATTAACTTATGTTTGATGGATTAGTTATCTATTAAAAAAAGAAGTTTTTTTGACT
Organism: Prochlorococcus sp. MIT2302; assembly: GCF_059772385.1. NCBI lineage: Bacteria > Bacillati > Cyanobacteriota > Cyanophyceae > Synechococcales > Prochlorococcaceae > Prochlorococcus > Prochlorococcus sp. MIT2302. The sequence goes on from NZ_CM186285.1 coordinate 1,647,956, forward strand.
CATCATCTTTAATCTTAACCCTTATTGTTTTCGCATCTTCAAAAGCTTCCTCTAAAATTTGTGTTGCCAGTGGGTTTTCTAATCTCTTTCGGATTACTCTTCTTAGTGGTCTAGCTCCGTATTCAGGTTCATAGCCTTCATCAGCAAGAGTCTTAATGGTGTTTTCGTCAACATAAAGATCTAAACCTTGGTGCTTGAGAAGCTTCTTGAGTTCTTCAAGTTGAAGACACACAATGCGTTCTAAACTCTCAGGCTTAAGTGGACTAAATCTTATTACCTCATCGATGCGGTTCAAGAATTCTGGTCGAAAATGTTTTGTTAGTGCCTCATTGATTTTTTGATCTAATTCTTCTGCAAGAATATTTTTATTTGAACTTTCACTTCGTACTTGAAGTGAATTATTTAAGATTGCCTGGCTAGCAAGATTGCTCGTCATAACAATAACTGTGTTTCTAAAATCTACTGTTCGACCTTGAGAATCGGTAAGTCTTCCATCATCTAAAACCTGTAAAAGGATATTAAAAACTTCTGGATGAGCTTTTTCTATCTCATCAAGTAGTAAAACTGCATAAGGTCTTTTTCTAATTGCTTCTGTTAATTGCCCACCTTCTTCATAACCTACGTATCCAGGTGGTGCACCTAAGAGCCTTGAAACAGCATTTCTCTCCATATATTCGCTCATATCAAGTCTCAATAAAGCGTCCTCTTCATCAAATAATGAATTTGCCAGTGATTTAGCTAGTTCAGTTTTTCCAACACCTGTAGGGCCCAGAAAAAGAAAGGATCCTATAGGCCTTCTTATGTCCTGCATCCCAGCTCTTGCTCTACGAATTGCTGCTGAAACTGCTTGAACAGCATTTAATTGACCGATAACTTTTTTTTCTAATTCTTGCTCTAACTGTAAAAGCTTTTGTCTCTCACCTGATAAAACTTTGCTAACAGGAATCCCTGTCCATCTTGAGACAACATCAGCTACATCCTCTGGGTCAACTTGATCTTTTAGCAAAGAATTTCCATATTCATTATCTTCTTGAATGCAAGCTTCTATTTCTTTTATGCGTTCTTTGATTTCAAAAAGTTGTTCATAGCTAAGTCTTTCTGCTTCTTCAGTATCACCGGAGATTTCCGCTTCTCTTATTAAATTTTTTAATTCTTCAGCTCTTACTTTTAGTTCTTGTAATTCAGCTGATTTCTCGATTTGATCTTGCCATTTTTGTTTGATCTGAGCTATTTCACAGAGTAGAAATTCTTTCTGTTCTTCAAGATTATGTATAGTTTCTAATGTTGTCTCTTTGTTGGCACTTTTGATCGCAGACTCTATATCAATAACTTGAGATTCTTTCTCTTCTATGATTTTTGGTTTTGATGTAGATTCGATTTTCACTTGAGCTGAAGCCTCGTCAATCAAGTCAATAGCTTTATCAGGTAGGCATCTGTCACTTATATATCTATCCGACAAACGATTTGCTGTAATTAGAGCTTCTTCAGTAATAGTCACTCCGTGATGAGACTCATAATTTTCTCTAAGTCCTTTTAGGATTTCCAAGCTTAAATCTAGACTTGGTTCTTTGATTGATACTTGCTGAAATCGTCTATCTAGGGCTAGGTCTTTTTCAATCGTACGTCTATAATTGTCCGGAGTAGTTGCACCAATACAACGTAAGTCTCCGCTGGCTAATAGTGGTTTTAATAAGCTGCCAGCATCTGTATTTGATCTGTCTTTGCTTACAATTGAGTGTAATTCATCAATAAATAGAATCACTCCTTTTTCGCTGTTGCTGATTTCACTTAATAATGATCTAAATCGTTCTTCAAATTGCCCTCGGAATTTAGCTCCAGCTATTAATGAACCGATATCAAGTGAAATCAGTCTTAAACCTTGAAGAGAATCAGGAAGTTCGTTGGCTATTATTTTTTGTGCTAATAATTCTGCTATTGCTGTTTTCCCCACACCTGGAGCACCAATGAGTACTGGATTGTTTTTGCCTCTTCTAGATAAAACTTTTGTAATTGCTTTGATTTCCGACTCTCTGCCGATCACAGGGTCTAATTTCCCGTCTTCAGCTTCGGCTGTAAGGTCTTTGCAGTATAAATCCAATGCACTTGGCGTTTCATTAAGTTTTAAAGGTTGTTCTTTTGAGGTGATCTCCTTATTGGTGATAGGAGCAAGTGACTCTGGGGCAGTATTTTTTGAATTTTTTTGGGGAGTTACAGACGGCCTGGAATTTTTGTGTGGTCTATCTTCTTTTTGGTGAGTTGTATTTCTTTTTGATTGTTTAAATGATTTTGGTGCTGGTAGTCGTCTCAACTCTGCTTCAAGAAGTTCACTAGGCAGACCTGCTTGATAAAAAAGATCTTCTCCTAAGCGATTGTCTCTACCAAGTGCGATGAGGATATGAGATATCTCTATTTGATTAGATCCCCATCTAGAGCGAAAATCATCAGCTGTTTCAAGAAGAATTTCTAAATCTTCTCCAACAAATAAGTCTGATTGATTGTTTAGTGGAAGTTCAGCAATAAAGTTATCTAAAATTTGATTTATTTCTCTATGATTAACAGGAAGGGAATTTGTATATTTTTGGAATTTTTTGTTTCTAAAAAGAACTTGAATAAGATGTTCAACATCTAAGTTCTGATGACGCCATCTTTTGGCCAATTGCTCAGCTATTAGTAAAAGACTCCAAGCTTCATCGCTAAAAGAATCTGGTTCTGTTGTGAGACTTCCATTCATTTTCGATTAATTTGATTGAAATTGGTCATTTGCCTTCTAAATTTTGATTAAGACCTTTTTATCGATACGTTTATTTCTTGTTAAGACAAATTTGATTGATTAGGTCTTGGAAAGCAAGCTAGATTAGCAATTGAGGAACATATGGGAATAATGTAGTTCATAAGATCTAAAATCATCTTAAATTTGTGGCTGAATCTCTAGAACTAGTTATTGATACCATTATGGCCCGAGAAGTTTTGGATTCTCGTGGTAATCCAACGGTAGAAGCTGAAGTGCTTTTAGAAGGAGGAGCTATTGGACGTTCGATTGTTCCAAGTGGCGCCAGTACTGGAGCCCATGAGGCTCATGAATTAAGAGATGGTGGAAAACGTTATCTGGGTAAAGGAGTTATCAAGGCCGTTGGTCACATAGAAGAAACTATTGCTCCTGCTTTATGTGGCCTTTCTGCTCTAGATCAAGCCACAGTTGATTCTGTAATGAAACAACTTGACAATACAGAGAACAAATCAAATCTTGGTGCAAATTCAATTCTTGCTGTCAGCATGGCTACAGCAAGAGCAGCAGCTAAAGGTTTGGGGTTACCTCTATACAGGTATTTAGGTGGACCAATGTCATCTTTATTGCCAGTGCCATTGATGAACGTCATCAATGGAGGAGAACATGCTGCAAATAATTTAGATTTTCAGGAATTTATGTTGGTTCCTCATGGTGCTGAAAGCTTCAGAGAAGCCTTAAGGATGGGAGCTGAGGTTTTTCACACGCTTAAAGATTTATTGAACCAAAAAGGTTTGTCAACTGCTGTAGGAGATGAAGGAGGATTTGCTCCGAATCTTGAGAGTAATAAAGCAGCAGGTGACCTTTTAATGCAAGCAATTGAACATGCTGGATTTAGACCAGGGGAGCAAATCTCTTTAGCATTGGATGTTGCAAGTACAGAGTTTTATAAGGAGGGAAAATATATTTATGGAGGAAATTCTTATTCCAGCGAGCAAATGGTTGAGGAATTGGCTGGGTTAGTAAATGCATTTCCAATCATTTCTATTGAAGATGGATTGGCTGAAGATGATTGGGATGGCTGGAGCTTGCTTACGGAAAAGCTTGGCAAAAGTGTGCAATTAGTTGGAGATGATTTATTTGTCACCAACACACTTCGTTTACAAAAAGGTATTGATGAGAATATTGCAAATTCAATTTTAATTAAGGTTAATCAAATAGGTTCTCTGACTGAAACACTTGAAGCTATCGAGCTTGCCTCAAGATCGAATTACACAACTGTAATAAGTCATAGGAGCGGAGAAACTGAGGATACAACTATTGCTGATTTGTCAGTAGCAACTAAATCAGGTCAAATTAAAACAGGTTCATTAAGTAGGAGTGAAAGAGTCGCGAAATATAATCAATTACTTCGTATTGAGGATGAGTTAGGTAGTCAAGCGACATATGCTGGACTTGTAGGCTTGGGACCAAGAGGAAGATCTAAGATTTGATTATCACTATTCAAAGCCTTTTCTTCCTTGGAAACTATCTAAACGACTTTCGCTTCTCATCTTAAATTTCAATTTAATCCAACTTATAGCTATCGGAAATCCAATCGTTGCTGGTATGAGAAATAGAAAAGGTCTATTAGTTGAAGCTAGTAAAGCAGATGATATTGCAAGTGAGCCAAGGAGAACAGAATTCCCCAATGAATGTTGAGCATTAATCATTCTTCTGAGTTGCCTATCAGATTCACCCATGCGCACTTGAAGTTGCAAGTCCCCTTGCTCTAGTCTCTCTAGATTTTCATCTAAGCGTTTTGGTAATCCAACAGCTTTACTTCCTATTTCAGTGACTTGTCTTCCTAATTCATTAAATAAGTCATTAGGATCTGAATTTTTTGAAGTCATTAGAGGGAGAAGAAATGGTTTTGCTATGGCTATTAAGTTAAATTCGGGGTCTAAATATCTTCCAACTCCTTCAAAAGTTGATAACGCTCGAAAAACAAAAATCAACTCAATAGGTATTCTAAAGGGTTTCCCATAAGCTAGTTCAGATAAATCCCCAGAGAGCTTTTCTATAATTTGAGAGTCAAATGGAGGTGTAAGAGCTTCATTTAACATTATTCTTATTAACCTTCTAACTGGACCTATTTCGATATCTTTTTCTATTAAACCAGCAATTTGAAGCTCTTTGACAAGTCCACTAACATCTCTAAGCGCTGCGGCTTTGATCATTGAATTTAATCTGCCTCTAATACGCTCAGAGACAAAACCCATCATCCCAAAATCATAGTAAATAAGTGAACCTCCCAAAGAAACAGCTAAATTGCCTGGATGAGGATCTGCATGAAAAAAACCATAATTAACTAATTGTTTTAAATAACTTGTAGCTCCAATCTTTGCAATTGAAGCTGTATCAATGTCATTACTCTTTAGAGATTGAATGTCATTAATCTTAATTCCTGATAAATACTCCAAGCACAAAACCTTACTGGTGCTTAAATCCCAAAATACACTTGGAATTAAAATATCTGAGTCATCTATAAATTGTTGTTTAAATCTTGCTGCATATTGGGCTTCAATGCGAAAATCAAGTTCTCTTAGCAATACTCTCTTAGACTCCTTTGCAATCCCTATCCAGTCATTACCTCGACTTAGGGACTTTATTCTTTGTACTAATTTAGCAACTTGATTCATTACATCTAAATCAAGCCTGAAAAACTTTTCTATATCTGGTCTTTGGACTTTGAAAATAACATTTTTATCATCAATTAACCTAGCTTTGTGAACTTGAGCAAGCGATGCTGAGCCAATTGGAGTTTCATCAATACTTATGATTTTTTTGTATGAATTCCCAAGTTGATCTTTTAAAATACTTTCCACCTTTTCAAATTCAAAAGGTGGAACTCTATCTTGCAAAGATGTAAGTTCTTTTACCCATGCCGATGGAATAACATCAGCTCTTGCAGATAAAAGTTGACCTAATTTTATAAATGCTGATCCCAGATTAACTAATTCTTTCGTAAGCCATTTTGCTCTTGAAGTATTTCTTCTGTTTCTTCTTGTGGCGGTGTAACCATTTAAATAAGTCCATTTTTTAGAATCAAACCATAAATAGAAAAGTAATCCTAATAATATTACCCAAATTCTAATGGCTCTTCTAAATCTTTGAAGTTGACTAACTAGAAATATCAATTTTTTCCCTCAATATCTTTGTTGATGTCAATAACCTTTGATCTTAGATTATCTATTTTAATTTGAATTAAATCTTCTTTACTTAACTCTTCCCTAGAACTTTTCTCTTTTGATGAATTAGTTTTTTTCCCTAAACGTTCAGATTCTTCTATAACCTCTTCTTTAAAGCTATCCCATTCATTTTGGAGTATTTGTGGCAATTCCTCAGCAATTTCGGTGAATTCTTGGGCAGAATGGATCACTTTCTTAGTTATCCGAGCTGCTATTCGGTTTATGGCTGCTTTAAGCAGTATTTCTGAATCGCTCAATAATCTAATTAATCAGCTTTCACTTTAGAAGATCCAGGGTTTTTTGTGTCTTCAGATTGAGACTGGCTATATGCAGATTTGCACTTAATCAATTAAATCTATTTAGAAGATTGTTTGTTATCACTCAACCTAGAATATTTTCATTAGAGTTGAAGAGTACAAACATTTGATTTGATTTGGGGTAAAATCTAATCTGTTAACCCAAGTGATTTCAAAACATTCTTTTCTCCTCTCGAGAGATCAAAACCTAACTAAGAGATTTTCCATTGGAAACCATTGAAACTGATGTTGTCATAGTTGGTGGTGGGCCTGCTGGTTGCAGTTGTGCGCTTTACACTTCCCGTGCAGACTTGAAAACAGTAATTCTCGATAAAAATCCTGATGTAGGTGCGCTAGCAATAACACATCAAATTGCCAATTATCCAGGTGTTTCTAGTGAAATGAGCGGAGAGGCCCTATTGAAATTGATGAGAGATCAAGCTACTCAGTACGGGGCTGATTATCGCAGAGCTCAAGTTTTTGGAATAGATGCTACTGGTGACTGGAAAACGATTTACACCCCAGAGGGAACTTTTAAAGCCAAGGCACTTGTCGTTGCGAGTGGTGCAATGGGAAGACCAGCATCATTTAAAGGAGAAGCGGAATTCCTTGGTAAAGGAGTGAGTTATTGCGCGACTTGTGACGGAGCTTTTTATAGAGATCGTGAAGTCGCCGTTGTTGGTACTAATAAAGAGGCAATTGAAGAAGCAAATGTTCTGACAAAATTTGCCTCTAAGGTTCATTGGATAACATCCAATGATCCAAAATCAGACGATCATCATGCACAAGATCTGTTATCAAAACCTAATGTGAAACATTGGAGTAAGACGAGGTTAATGCTAATTGAAGGTAATGATTCTGGGGTGACAGGTATTAAGGTTAAAAATCGTTCAAATGATCCTAATCAAGATATAGCTCTTGAAGGAGTTTTTGTGTATATGAGCGGTTCAAAGCCTATTACTGACTTTCTAGGTGAACAGGTCGCGTTTAAAGAGGACGGGGGTGTTTTGGTGGATGACTTTATGTCGACAACAGTCGAAGGGGTTTGGGCTATTGGGGATATTAGAAATACTCCTTTTAAGCAAGCTGTTGTTGCAGCCTCGGATGGATGTATTGCTGCTATGGCAATAGATAGATATTTAAATAGTCGTAAATCAATACGTGTTGATTGGGTTCACGCTTAGCATAATCAAACAGAAGTATTTTTTAAAGAGGTGTTGCCTCTGAAACATAGGCCACACCTCCATAGTAACTAAGCACAGATTTTATATTTTCTCGTATTTTATCTATTATCTCTTGCTCGCAAAAAATAATTACGTGTACATTTGACCCAAATCCTGTGAATTCCATATCTTCAGTGACGATTCTTTCTGGCCCCCTACCAGTTGCATGTTTCATAACGGTATAGCCAGGAACTTCAGCTTTTTCTAATGCTGATAGAACATCATTTAATTCTCTTTCACTAAAAATCAAGTCAAGTCTTTTCATGATGTTCAGTTACCCAATTGATGGAATCATTGTGTTTACTAAGCCCATATATACTGGTATGCCAATGATGATGTTAAAAGGAAAAGTTAATCCAAGAGTGGTCGAAATGTAATAACTAGGTCTAGCTTCAGGAACAGTCATTCTCATTGCCGTTGGTACAGCTAAGTATGACGCACTAGCACAAAGAACTACAAACAAAAGAGCATTGCCTGGATCTAAATTTAGAAATCTGGCTATTACTGATCCAAGTACAGCATTAACGATTGGCATGAAAATTGAAAACATCACTAGAAATGCACCAGTTTTATTGATGCGAGCGAGGCGTTGGGCAGCAACAATTCCCATATCAAGAAGGAAAAAACACTCCGCTCCATAGAACAAATCAGCGGTGAATGGTTCCATTTTCTTTATGTCAGAGGGATCAATCGCTGATGTTAAAAAACCTATTAGAAGGCTTCCGAGTAATAAATAGACAGAACCATTTAACATTGACTCATGAAGAATTGATCCCCACATCATTTTTCTTTTTATGGGCCTATCTTTGGGCGCTCCAAATTTGACTAAGAGAAGACCAATTATTATTGCTGGTGACTCCATTAGTGCCAATGCTGCAACCATAAAACCATCAAAAGGTATATTTTGACTTTCGAGAAAGCTTTCAGCAGTTATGAATGTAACGGCACTTATTGATCCATATGCAGCTGATATTGCTGCTGCATTAAAAACATCAAACTTAAATCTAAGTACTACAAAACAAATAAGAGGGATAAATAGTGACATTAATATTGCTGCTATCACAGTTGGAAGAACTGGATAACCAAAGCCACTTTTTTGTAGCTCAATTCCTCCTCTGAAGCCTATTGCAAGTAAAAGATATAAAGAAAATAATTTTGGAAGGGGAGCTGGTATCTCAAAATCAGACTTTAATGCGTAGGCAATTGCACCCAAAAAGAAAAAAAGTATCGGAGGACTTAAAGCATTTTGGATGAAAAGGTTTTGTCCCATTTCTCGTTAGTTTTTAAAGCAATCAATCAGATTAAATATATTATCGACTATCAACCGTTGAGGCTGTCAATTGCAGCTGTTAGAGCTTCTTTTCTTGTGCCAATTACATCAACCCCAAATTTAGCAAGTCTGTCTTTTACTCTTCCTGTTGCACCAGCAACATATGCTTTTCTTGAGTTGTTTAGTGCTTCTTGAACCATATCTTCTATTGCGAGAGTTGCAGTAACTCCAAGCCTAGGTACATCAGTAATATCAAGAATTAGAACTTTATAGTTTCTTACAAGCATCATTCTTTCAGTAATTCCTTTTGCTGCTCCAAAACTAAGTGGCCCTTTTAATCTGAATAGCATTACTTCTCCAGCACAGCGATCTAAAAGTGCTTTCTCATCTGAGGGAAGTTGTGAATTTGCTGCATTGTTGTTTGATGTTGAATCAAATGGGTTATCTGCTTCCATACCCTCCAACTGAGTCTCCGTAATAGAATCGATTGTCAGCATATTTGCGATGAATACACCAACAAGTACAGCCCATATCAAGTCCCAAAAAACTGTCATTAAAAGGACGCCATACATCACACTTGCTGTTTTAAGAGAAAGGCGATGAGCTCTTAATAAAAAGCCCCAATCAATAATGTCTAAACCAACTTTAATTAGGATTCCTGCAAGAAGAGCTGTAGGAATCTGCGCTGCTAGAGGACCTGCACCAACAAGGACAAATAGCAATACAACTGAATGAACCATTCCTGAAATTGGCGTGGAACCTCCAGATTTGACATTTATTACTGTTCTCATGGTTGCCCCGGCTCCTGGCAAACCTGTGAAAAGACCAGCTACTGCATTTCCAATACCTTGTCCAATGAGTTCTCTATCAGAATTGTGCCTGGTTTGAGAGATATTATCTGCTACGAGAGATGTAAGAAGGGAGTCAATAGCACCAAGAACAGCAAGGACTAGTCCAGCTTTAAGAATTATTGGGAAGAAATTGCCAAGACTTGGATCTGGGAGACTTAAAGAAAGACCACCCTCTGGTATTGCTCCTATTCGGTCTATTGAACTATCGCCAAAAAGAATTATTGATAAAGGAGTAACTATTAATAATGCTAAGAGAGGAGAGGGGACCCATTGACTGATTTTGCGTGGGGTCAGAAATACTATCGCAAGTGTCATTATTGCAACTGCTATTGCAGCCCCATTAGGTTCGAAATTATTAACTAAAGTTGAAAGAGACTCTACTACTCCTCCTCGAGTTGATATCCCAAGTAAAGGTCCTATTTGGAGAGTAATTATGATTACTCCAATTCCAGACATAAAGCCTGAAACGACTGAATAAGGGACAAGTGTGATGTATTTACCAAGCCTTAGTAGGCCAAATAAAATCTGAAATAATCCCCCAATGACTACAGCAGCCATTACCAAAGGAAGAATTTCTCCAGCAGATAAATCTCTCGGGACTCCTACAGCCGCCAAGCTAGCAACCACTCCAGCAACTGTTACGCTCATCGGCCCAGTCGGACCACTTACTTGAGCAGGAGTTCCTCCAAACAATGCGGCGAGAAATCCAACTACGACTGCTCCGTAAAGGCCGTAGATAGCGCCTCCAGGGCCTAGTGCCGCATTACCAAACGCTAAAGCTAACGGTAGGGCTACAACCGCAGCGGTCAAGCCACCTAATACATCACCTCTTATATTTTTCAGGTGAAAGCCATTAATTAACGCCAATCGACTCTCCTTACTTGAATTCACTAAATAAGCCTATCTCTTCAAGGTTCAATTACGTTCGGCATTCTCAATTTTTAAATACTAGATTTAGTAAAAATCATTCAAAGATTGACTCTTAGCACCTGAAAAAGCTTTATTTTCATGGAATTAAAAGGTTTTAAGGATTATTTCAAAATCCTTGGTATTAGTAGAAATGCTACCGATAAAGAAATCAAAAGTGCCTTCAGAAAACTTGCTAGACAATTTCATCCTGATTTGCATCCACATGATGATGAGGCTGAATCAGAATTTAAAGAGATCAATGAAGCTTATGAAATTCTTTCTGATGTGGATAAAAAAAAGTCTTATGAGGAATATCTAAGTTATTGGTATAAAAATAGTTATGGAAAGTCTAGGGATTTTGCTAGAGACAAAAATGACAAGCGCTTTGATGAATATAAAAACTTTGATGATTTTTTGAGTGATTTAATTGGAAAATTTAGTGAGGTCGGTCAAGAAATTTACTCGAATATATCTTCAGAGAAGAAGGCTCAATCATTAAATCTTGATGCTGAATTTAATTTGCAGATTAGTTTTTTAGAAGCTTTGAATGGCGCTCAAAAGAATCTTTTGGTAAATGATGAACGAATCGAGGTGAACATCCCAAAAGGGATTAAAACAGGATCAATCTTACGTATTAAGAACAAGGGCAACATACAGTCTGGGAAAGGGAAAAGAGGAGATTTATTGATTGAAATATCTATCAAATCCCATCCAATTTGGAAAGTCAAAGGTTTAGATATTTATGCGGACTTACCTATTTCTCTAGATGAATTAGCTTTGGGAGCAAATGTTTTGGTTGCCTCTCCTCGAGGAGATACATATTTATCAATTCCCTCTGGAAGTTTGCCTGAGCAAGAATTCAGATTAAAAGGGCAAGGATTTCATAATTTAGACACCCAAGGGGATTTGTTATTTACTCTAAAATTAAAATTACCAGAAAACTGGACAGATGATGAGTTGAGACTTATTGAAAAGCTTAGATCTGTTCGAATAGATGAACCCCGATTAAGCTGGTTTGATCAGGCGAGGACTTAAAGGAAGTAAAATGTAGTTATCTCTATTGGTCAATATGCATCTTACTTATCGGCCCCGTCGCCTTCGTAGAACAAACTCTTTGAGAGAGATGGTTAGAGAGAACAATGTTTCTGCTTCTGACTTTATTTATCCTCTTTTTGTTCATGAAGGTTTAGATATTCAAGAGATACCAGCGATGCCAGGTTCATTTCGCTGGTCAATGGATGGATTGGTTGATGAAGTTAAACGGGCTTGGAATTTAGGAATTAGATGTGTCGTTCTATTCCCAAAAGTTTCAGATGAGCTGAAAACAGAAGATGGAGCTGAATGTTTTAATGAAAAAGGCTTAATACCAAGGGCTATAGAAAGGTTGAAAATAGAGATACCTGAAATGAGTATCATGACTGATGTCGCTTTGGATCCTTATTCTTGTGATGGTCATGATGGAATAGTTAGTAATCAAGGAATAATTTTGAATGATGAAACCGTTGATTATTTATGTAAGCAAGCAGTGGTCCAAGCACAATCGGGAGCAGATTTAATTGGACCAAGTGACATGATGGATGGAAGAGTAGGAGCTATAAGAGAAGCCTTAGATGATGAAGGTTTTGAACATGTAGGAATCATTAGTTACACTGCAAAATATTCATCTGCCTATTACGGTCCTTTTAGAGAAGCTTTAGATTCTGCTCCCAGATCATTATCAAATAAGCCTATCCCGAAAAATAAAAATACCTATCAGATGGATCCAGCTAATGCGAGAGAAGCTATAACAGAAGCTCAACTTGACGAACAAGAGGGATCTGACATCCTAATGGTTAAACCTGGTTTGGCTTATTTAGATATTATTTATCGTTTAAGGGAAGAATCAGAATTACCAATCGCTGCATATAACGTTAGTGGAGAGTATTCAATGGTCAAAGCTGCTGCTCAAAGAGGTTGGATTGATGAAAAGGAAATTGTCTTAGAAACTTTATTGAGTTTCAAAAGAGCTGGGGCAAACCTGATCCTTACATATCATGCGTGTGATGCCGCAGGATGGTTAAAAGAACAATAGAGTGAGTTAAGAACATTATTTAAAATTTCAATCTTCAATTAAAAGTAATGCTAGAAAAACAGTCTGAATTAAATATTGAAGAAGTTAATCGGCTCGGCCATGTAGCTATAAGAGTGGAAGATGTTGATAGGGCTAAAAGGTTTTATTTGAGCTTGGGGATGAAGCTTGTTTGGGATGATCCTGATTGGTGTTACTTAGAGACAGGAGAGAATAAAGATGGCCTTGCTTTGCTTGGACCGAGCTACAAAGCGGCTGGTCCACATTTTGCATTTCATTTCACTAATAAGGATGAAATAGAAAGCATTCATACATCTCTAAAAAATCAAGGTGTAAAGGTTGGTGCTTTGCATGATCATCGAGATGGAACTTCCTCTTTTTACTTGAAAGATACAGAAGGTAATTGGTTGGAAATGCTTTATCACCCATCAACAGGAATTCCAACAAATCAATAGAATTTTTTTAGACGAATGAAAGTTTCAATAAATCAGGATGATTCAGAAAAGACACAAATAATTCTAGAATCTTTGGAGTTACTTGAATGGCCAACTGTTTGTAGCCATTTGTCTACATTCGCGGTTACCCAACAAGGTCGTAATAAATGTAGAAGCTTTGATTTGCCACTAGATATATCTCTTAGCAAGGAGCTATTGTCCCAAACGTTAGAAATTGGATCATTAGATATTTCTGTTGATGGAGGAATATCTTTTGAAGGTGTTCATGATTTGGAAAATATTCTTTTGATATGCTCGAAAGGTGGTGTTGCAATAGGTGAGGATTTATTAAAAGTTGCTGATACTTTAAGAGCTGCTAGAAAATTACGAAAACTAATATTTGATCAATTAATACGTCCACGACTCTCTGAGTTAATCAAAGACGTTGCAACGTTGCCTGATTTGCAAAAACTCCTCGAATTTGGCCTGGATGAAGGTGGAAGAATTGCTGATCGTGCTAGTCCAAAACTTTCTGAATTACGACGCCATAGGAATTCGGTACGTCTTCAAAGAAAAGATATTCTTCAAGATATTATTCGGAAATATGCTGGATTACTTCAAGATAATATTATCTCGGAGAGGTATGGAAGGCCTGTTTTAGCTTTTAAGTCTGGGACTTCCGATCAGATTAAGGGAATGGTTCATGATAGTTCGGCGTCAGGAAATACGATCTATGTCGAGCCACAAGTTGTCATATCAATAGGGAATCGTTTGGCTAAAATAGATTCTGAAATCTTTAATGAAGAGAGGAGACTTTTAGCTAATTGGAGTAAGGAGGTTGGGTTAAATGCCGATGTAATAGCTCATTTAGGAGAGATTCTTTTACAGATTGAGTTTGCATTGTCACGAGCACGTTACTCTAAATGGCTTAACGGGGTGCCAGCAATTCTTGATGAAAAGGAAAATACACTATTTGAGATTAAAGACTTTCGCCATCCTTTATTAGTATGGAATGATTTCCATGAGAGGAAAAATACAGTCGTACCAACTAGTTTTGATGTCCCTTCTGATTTAAAGGTTGTTGCGATTACAGGCCCTAATACTGGAGGCAAAACAGTTGCGTTAAAAAGTATTGGTCTAGCAGTTTTAATGGCAAAAGCAGGAATACTTTTACCATGTACTGGTTCGCCAAGATTACCCTGGTGTAAAAATGTTTTAGCTGATATTGGTGATGAGCAGTCATTACAGCAAAATTTATCTACATTTAGTGGACATATTCTTCGTATAAGTCGAATACTTAATGCCATAACTTCTTTCCGAGGTACGACTCTCGTTCTTTTAGATGAAGTTGGAGCAGGAACTGATCCCTCTGAGGGTACAGCCTTGGCTATGGCTCTGTTAAAGACAATTGCGGATAGAGCACGATTAACTATTGCTACTACTCATTTTGGAGAATTAAAAGCACTAAAATATAGTGATTCAAGATTTGAAAATGCTTCAGTTTCTTTTGATAGTGAAACAATAAAACCAACCTTTCATTTGCAATGGGGAATTCCTGGTAGGAGTAATGCAATTGAGATTTCAAAAAGACTTGGTCTTGATTCGGAAGTGATAAAACGTGCTCAAGAGTTTATCAATCCTGCAAGCGTTGATAATGTTAATCAAGTTATTAAAGGTTTAGAAAAACAACGTGAGCGGCAGCAATCAGCAGCTGAAGATGCTGCCGCTTTATTAGCAAAAACTGAATTATTACATGAAGAATTACTTGACAGTTGGCAGAAACAACGTCAACAAACGGAGAAGTTTAATGAACAAGGAAGGTTTAAACTGGAGTCATCAATTCGAGAAGGTCAAAAAGAAGTAAGACATTTGATTAAACGTTTGCGCGATCAAAATGCTAGTGGTGAAACAGCAAGACTTGCTGGTAGACGATTACGGCAAATGGAGAAAGGATATCGAAGCGATAGGCGGGTCCCTCCTTTGCCGGGATGGGTTCCCAAAATTGGGGATAAAGTTAGATTGTCTTCTATAGGTAAAGCAGGTGCAATAATTTCTTTCTCAGATGATGGAATGCAATTAACAGTATTGTGTGGTGTATTTCGAAGCAAAGTTAGTTTGTCTGAAGTAGAAAGTCTTGATGGTCAAAAAGCCGAAATAAATCGAAGTGTGCAAGTAAAAACTTCGCGGGTAGTAAGAAAGAATTTATCTTTAGTTCGTACTAAAACAAATACCTTAGATGTAAGAGGTTTACGCGTGCATGAAGCGGAGGGGGTAATTGAAGAAAAATTGAGAAATTGTTCCGGAGCTTTATGGGTTATTCATGGAATTGGTTCTGGAAAACTGAAAAAAGGTTTGAGGAAGTGGTTTGATTCACTTTCATATATTGAAAAAGTAGTCGATGCTGAACCTCATGATGGCGGCCCTGGATGTAGTGTTGTGTGGATGGTTGATTGAAATTGAGGTGAAAGTTGAAAATAGTGTTTTTAGTTCTTTAATTTAGAAAGGATGAATGTAAGAATTATTATTTAGTTTATTGACTATAGATATTTCTAAATGCAATTTATTGATCAGGCTATTATTGATGTCAAAGCAGGTTCGGGTGGTGATGGTATCTCTGCTTTTAGAAGAGAAAAGTATGTTCCTGCAGGTGGTCCTGCGGGAGGAGATGGAGGACAAGGAGGAAATGTTGTTTTAGAGGCTGATGATAATTTACAAACTCTTTTGGATTTCAAATTTCAGAAATTAATTTCTGCCGAGAATGGTCAAAGAGGTGGCCCTAACAAATGCACTGGAGCATCAGGAAATGACACTGTACTTAAAGTTCCATGCGGAACGGAGGTAAGACATCTCTCTACAAATATTATTCTTGGTGATTTAACTCATAAAGGCCAACAACTTATTGTCGCGTTTGGTGGAAAAGGAGGTTTTGGGAACGCTCGTTATTTATCAAATAGCAATAGAGCCCCAGAAAAATTTACAGAAGGTAAAGCAGGTGAAGAATGGTCATTGCAATTGGAATTGAAACTATTAGCAGAAGTTGGAATTATTGGTTTGCCTAATGCAGGTAAAAGTACTTTGATTTCTGTACTCTCATCTGCAAGACCAAAGATTGCTGATTATCCATTTACAACTTTAATTCCTAATCTCGGAGTAGTAAGAAGACCCTCAGGAGATGGAACAGTTTTTGCAGATATTCCTGGTTTGATTGCTGGAGCCTCAAAAGGTATAGGGTTAGGGCATGATTTTCTTCGACATATTGAACGAACAAAGGTTTTACTTCATTTAATTGACTCAGCATCAACCGACCCGATAAATGATTTCAAAACCATTAATGAGGAATTAACGTCGTACGGTCATGGTTTGATTTCTAGGCCAAGAATTTTTGTTCTGAATAAAAAAGAACTATTAAATGAGAATGAAATTAAAAAACTTCTAAATAATATTGAGAAACTAACTATGAAAAAGGTGCATATAATTTCTGCAGTAACTAAATTTGGTCTGGATGATTTGTTGACTTCTATTTGGAACGAACTTGGATATTAATTAATTGTTATGAGTGAATCATACCTACTTGTCTTGCAGTTAATTTTTGGTCATAACTAAAGAGAGTTATTAAAATTATGGATTTTTACAGTTGTTTTGATGGACAAGGAGAAATTATTGCTCGCTGTCAGACTGATCAAGAGATTAATGTTTTAAAAAAAATGGGGAGACCTATCGCTGAAGTACGTCAAATGAAAAATGAGGAGGCAGTTGTTTGTTCTTTAACTGGAAGCCCTTCGGATTTTAATATGGATTATTAAAAGTTTTCATAATAAAAAAAGGGGAGTCAACGACTTCCCCTTTTTTTGTGCTGTTAATTATTTTTAAATTTTAATCGTCGTATACCAAGCACTCTGGTTCATCAGGATTGGCGTCGCAGAATAGTTCCAGTGCATTTGGATCATGCTTGTCTTCAGGATGATGTTCCTTGTATTCCTTTAGAGAATTAAGTTCATCTTCTAAATGATGGAGCTTGGATTCATTCCCTTGAGCTTTTGCTTCTTGAATCTCGGATTCATCCTTTTGAATATGCTCGTCAATAGTTTTCATGGCGTCTTGTAAGAGCAGGATCGTATGACTAACACGATAATAATGACGGGGGAATATTGCACGTGGTTTGTAAATTTGGTTGGATTTCCTCACCATTCCCTGACTTAAGACCTACAAAAAAGATCTTTTGTAGGTTTTGTTGAATTGATAATTTGTTGATTTATTCAACTATTCAGATACTTTTAGCTTCTTTTCTTTGGCTTTCTAAATAATCAAAAACGCTTTTATCTCCTATGTCAGCTTCTGCTGGCAGATTGAATTTCCTTATTCCCATTAATATCAATAGCAAGGACGAAACAACTAGCGTTGCAAAAGTAAAACTTTCATTAGCTAATTCAGTTAAATATCCAACTAAAGCAATTGGAATAAAAATTGTTATACCTATTGCCTCAATTCTTCTAAAACAAAAAAACTCTTTGAAACCTATCCCAGTTAAAGAGGCAAAAAGTGGACCTATAAGTAATATCGATTTTGGATTTTCTCTGAGGCCATAGATGAGATTTGTTACTCCGAAATGATATAAAAGTATCAACAATCCAATACAACCTAGTAACCAGAAAATTGTTAGTAATTGATGTAAGGGTCTTAAATATATATGTATCCACCTCAGACTTAAGCCTATACTTATTGACATAAATAATAGCCAAATCCATATATGATGAGATCCATTGAAAAACCATTGAGCTATTCCTATTAAAAAGAATAATCCACAGAAAAGAATTGATAATCGGTAAAATAGAACTTCTTTTTTATCATCTGAAGTAACTATGAAATCACCATAGACTCCATTAATAGGATTTGAGGATTTAAAGTAAGAATATTCTTCTTTCATAGTTGATAATTAATTGTTGATAGTTGTTGTAATATCTTCTCCTTTAGGAATAATACTACTTGGGTTTAAAGGAAATAAAGCTCCAAAATAATCTTTTCTCCAAGTATCAACATCACATGTTTTCTTGATATTGTACATATTAAAAAATTTTTTTCTCCATTTAATTATATGTGGGAAAGATTTAATTGGTTTATTACTACATTTAAATAGTGGGTAATAAATTGCTTCCCATCTAATTAGGGTAGGGAAAAGTTTTATATCAGCAATCGAAAGATTCTTTCCACAAAGCCAAGGACCTCTTGATTGAAGACTTTCTTCTATGGTTCTTAGAGCTGAGAACAAATTCTCAGAGGCTTTTTCATAAGCTTTTTGATTTCTAGCAAATCCACATTTATAAACTCCATTATTAATATTTTCTTGAATTAGATGTTGCCAGTAAATAATTTGTTTTTTGTATTTGCTTGGATTAAGGTCTATTTCGTGATCATATATAGGCCAATTATTTAATATTTCGACAAGCTCAGCACTTTCATTATTTATAAGTCTTAATTTTGATTCGGGTTCATTGCCTGGATCGAAAAGCATTGGTACTGTTGCTCGTCTTAATTGATAATTTCCGCATTTCCGATAAAGCTCTTGAAGGGTTTTACACCCTTGTATTGGATGGTTTAATATCCACCTTCCTCCAGCTGTGTCTACTTCAGCAATATGAAGATTGATTGATTTCTTTAATCCTTTGATCTCATGAATTATCCATGTTCTATGTGCCCAAGGACAACTTTTGCTGACAATCAAACCTGGCATTTGAGTTGATGCTCTATTTTTTAAATCCTTCTTTGTAGGGATTTGAATTTGTTGTTGAAGATTTATAGGCCTCTTGTAATTTCCATTAGAATCCGATGGTGCAAGACCATTCATTAAAATTCTCCATTCAAAACTCCATATGTTTCTCGCAGCTTTGACAAATATTGGTGGTATGGCCATGACTTTATTTAGGGTTATTTTTATATCTATGGTTAGTGAATAATGATGCAGCTACAAGTACTCCTAGTGGCTGGTACGCATGGTAATGAAATAAATGGTATTTGGCTTTTTGATGAATGGAAAAAATTACCGTTTTTAATAAATACTTACGGGATTAAAACTTGTAAGGTGATTGGAAACCCTGAGGCTAAAAAGGTAGGGAAAAGATACATTCATCAAGATTTGAATCGTAGTTTTAAAGAAGAATCATTTTTATTTATCAACTCTTCAAATTTCGAGGGAAACAGAGCGAATGAATTGGTAAATCTTTATGGAAAGTCAGGTGAAACTCCCTGTCAAATAGCATTAGATTTTCATACAACCACAGCCTCCATGGGAAGTTGCTTAGTTGTTTATGGAAGAAGATATTCTGATTTAGCTTTGGCTTCTTTAATTCA
The DNA here is from genome assembly GCF_059772385.1 of Prochlorococcus sp. MIT2302. NCBI lineage: Bacteria > Bacillati > Cyanobacteriota > Cyanophyceae > Synechococcales > Prochlorococcaceae > Prochlorococcus > Prochlorococcus sp. MIT2302. Next base: position 1,667,307 of record NZ_CM186285.1, read on the forward strand.
AAATAAATTAGGTTTGCCAATTTATCTACATGAATCTGATCAAAAACAAACAGGTTTTTTAGTTGAATCTTGGCCTTGTGGACTTGTTATTGAAATTGGACCGGTAGGTCAGGGTCTATTGAATTCTAGAATTATTTCACAGACAAAATTAATTCTTGAAAGTTTGATGGAACAAATTCATCAAATTAAGAATATGAATTTCTTTTTTCCTGATAAATTGATAATTCACAGGCATATTAAAAGTATCGATTTTCCAAGAGATGAAGAAGGTAATATCGATGGTTATGTACATTCATTTAGGCAGTCAAAGGATTGGCAAGAATTAAAGAAAAACGATGAATTATTTTTTAAGTTTAATGGTGAAATAATTAGGTATGAAGAGGATGAACCATATATTCCTGTTTTCATTAATGAAGCAGCTTATGCGGAAAAAAATATTGCTATGAGCTTTACCAAAAAAGAATTATGGGATGTAAAAAAAGAATGGAAACAATCACTAATAGAGCTAGTAAATCAAAAGTAAGTTCTTTCGCTCCAATAAACAACTGCCCCTTGAGCTTCTAATTCATATTTCCTATGACGTGCATCACACAAAGGAACCCTCTCTTCAGCCCTATGACCGTTAATGAGCCACTTTATAAGAACCAATTGCTGACCTCTAAGGCTAAATCTTAAAAGAATCTTAAGACGTTTTAAGCTCTCTTCAGGTACAACTTGCTGATTCTCTTAATAAATTGTCCTACAAATTGGCCACAGAAAGCATCATTCTCCTTTATTATCACGGCTGGCAGTCTAATTAGCTGCTCTTATTTACCCGTCCCATTAGGGACATACACATTCGTCCTCATGACCACCATTCAGCAGCAGCGCTCGTCGTTGCTCAAAGGTTGGCCACAATTCTGCGAGTGGGTTACTTCCACTAACAACCGTATATATGTCGGTTGGTTCGGTGTATTGATGATCCCTTGCCTTCTTGCGGCAACAACTTGTTTCATCGTTGCATTTATCGCTGCTCCTCCAGTTGATATCGACGGTATCCGTGAGCCAGTAGCTGGTTCATTCATGTATGGAAACAACATCATTTCTGGTGCTGTTGTTCCTTCAAGTAACGCTATCGGCCTTCACTTCTACCCAATCTGGGAAGCAGCAACTCTTGATGAGTGGCTATACAACGGTGGCCCTTACCAGCTTGTAATCTTCCACTTCCTTATCGGTATCTCTGCATACATGGGACGTCAGTGGGAGCTTTCATACCGTTTAGGTATGCGCCCATGGATCTGTGTTGCTTACTCAGCGCCTGTATCAGCAGCCTTCGCTGTATTCCTTGTTTATCCATTCGGTCAGGGTTCATTCTCTGATGGTATGCCTCTAGGAATTTCTGGAACATTCAACTTCATGTTCGTTTTCCAGGCTGAGCACAACATCTTGATGCACCCATTCCATATGGCTGGTGTAGCAGGTATGTTCGGTGGTGCTTTGTTCTCTGCAATGCACGGTTCTTTGGTTACTTCATCACTTATACGTGAGACCACAGGACTTGATTCACAGAACTACGGTTACAAGTTTGGACAAGAAGAAGAGACATACAACATCGTTGCAGCTCATGGCTACTTCGGTCGTTTGATCTTCCAATATGCAAGCTTCAATAACAGCCGCAGCCTTCACTTCTTCTTGGCTTCATGGCCAGTAATTTGTGTTTGGTTGACATCTATGGGCATCTGCACCATGGCGTTCAACTTGAACGGTTTCAACTTCAACCAGTCTGTTGTAGATACTTCAGGCAAGGTTGTACCAACCTGGGGTGATGTACTTAACCGTGCAAACCTTGGTATGGAAGTAATGCACGAGCGTAACGCTCACAACTTCCCACTTGACCTAGCAGCTGCTGAGTCTACTTCTGTAGCTCTTGTTGCACCTGCAATCGGTTAAGTCTTTAACTTGATTCTTTAAAGCCCTCTTTTCGAGGGCTTTTTTTTTTGCTTTTTTCAAGTTATGCATTGCATTTATTGGTTTATTTTTTAGTGAGTATTGATTAACATTTTGAAGATAGGTTTATTTATGGGAAGTAGTTTCGGAAAACTTTTTAATATCAGCACTTTTGGTGAATCTCACGGTGGTGGTGTTGGTGTAATCATTGATGGATGTCCACCAAGGTTGGAGCTTGATATCAATGAAATACAAAATGATCTAAACAGAAGGAGACCAGGTCAAAGCAAAATCACTACTCCCAGAAACGAGAGTGATGAAGTTGAAATTCTTAGTGGTCTTTTAGAGAACAAAACTTTGGGAACACCAATTGCGATGGTTGTTAGAAATAAAGATCATCGGCCTAAGGATTATTCTGAAATTAAAAAAGCCTTTAGGCCATCTCACGCTGATGCTACTTATCAGAAAAAATATGGAATTCAATCTTCAAGTGGCGGAGGACGAGCATCCGCAAGAGAGACGATAGGTAGAGTCGCGGCTGGTGCTGTTGCAAAGCAACTTCTCACTAAGTCTTCTAATACGGAGATACTTGCCTGGGTGAAGAGAATTCATGATATTGAAGCTGATATTCAACCCAATGAAGTTACTTTTGATGAGATTGAGAAAAATATTGTTCGGTGCCCAAATCAAAAAGCAGCAGCTTTAATGATTAAACGAGTAGAAGCTTTTGGGAAAGAAGGAGACTCGTGCGGAGGAGTAATAGAATGTGTTGTTCGTAATCCTCCAGTCGGCATTGGTATGCCTGTCTTTGACAAGTTGGAGGCTGATTTAGCAAAGGCATTGATGTCTTTGCCTGCCACTAAAGGTTTCGAGGTAGGTTCTGGTTTTGGAGGTACTTATTTGAAAGGCAGTGAACATAATGATCCTTTTGTACCATCGGACTCTGATCAATTGAAAACTGCTACGAATAACTCAGGGGGCATTCAAGGAGGAATTTCTAATGGTGAGGATATAGTTTTGAGGGTTGGATTTAAACCTACAGCAACAATTAGGAAAAGCCAAAAGACTATTGATGAGGATGGTAATGCTGTAACTCTCAAGGCAAAAGGAAGACATGATCCTTGTGTGTTGCCAAGGGCAGTTCCAATGGTTGAAGCAATGGTTGCGTTGGTTTTAGCCGATCATTTACTTAGGCACCGAGGACAATGTGCTGAATTTAAAAATCAATAATTAATTATTGGTTTTTAGAGTAGATCTTGAATAATCTTTTAGCCAAATCTCTAGATCTTTGTCGAGAGTTTGATTTCGTAATTCTCTTCCGATAACTAATGCATCGTATCCATGTTTTATAAATATTTTTAAGTCTCTACTTTTAATTCCACCCGCACCAATAAAAAACATATCCTTTTGAGTTATCTTTTTTAATTCGTTTATAAAATTAATTCCTAATGTTGATGCAGGAAAGATTTTTACAATTTTATATCCTAGATTAATTGCTTCTTTGAAATTTTCAATATTCGATATTCCTGGAATAACTAGTTGATTATTTTGTATAGCTTTGAGGTGAATTTCTTTGTTAAATGATGGACTCATCGAATAATTTAGATCTAATGAGAGAATTGAGTCTAAAGATTCTTTTGATTCAATTGATGCTGCACCAAGATTAATTGATTTGAAATTCTTTTTTATCTCTGATATCAAATAAACCCATTCTGCATTGGAATCCCATCCTATTTCAATATTTTTAATACCATATTTATATAGTTTTTCGATTTTTAAAAATAAATTCTCTCTTTTTTTTGATATCTTAAAAAATTGATTTTCTAGCCTGATAACAACTATTAAAGGCTGTGATTTCAGCCTTTTTATTAAATTATTTTGCTTGATTTCCAAAAATTATATTTTTTGACTAAGCATACTCTGCAACTCTAACTTCATGGCGAATTAATAAATCCTGGAACTCAAGAGAATCGACGGTCTCAGTTTCCATAAGCATTGATGTTAACTCTTCGAGAACCTGACGGTTTTCATTTAAAGCTTTTTTGGCCCTTTTGTATGCTATTTCAACAAGAATTGACACTTCTGAATCAATAGTGGCAGCTGTATCTTCTGAAAAATCTCTTTCCGCAGAAATGTCTCTACCAAGGAACATGCCCCCTTGAGATCGACCTAAAGCTACTGGCCCTAACTTGTCACTCATGCCAAATTTCGTAATCATTTGCCTAGCTACTGAAGCTACTTGCTTTAGATCGTTTGATGCACCAGTAGTTACTTCATCTTCTCCATAAATAATTTCCTCTGCAACTCTTCCTCCAAGTGCAACAGCCATTTGATTTTGTAGGTAAGACCTTGAATAAAGACCAGATTCCATTCTTTCTTCACTGGGAGTGAAAAAAGTTAAACCTCCAGCCTGTCCTCTTGGAATTATTGAGATCTTTTGTACTGGGTCATAATCTGGCATTACAGCTCCAACTACGGCATGACCAGCTTCATGGTAGGCAACTAGCCTTTTACGCTTCTCACTCATTACTGTATCTTTTTTCTCTGGACCAACCATGATTCTCTCTATTGCGGCACCTATTTCGTCGTTGCTAACTTCAGTTAACTCTCTTCTGGCAGCTAATATCGCAGCTTCATTTAACAGATTTGCTAAATCAGCCCCGGTAAAACCAGGAGTTCTTCTAGCTATCTGATCGAGATCAACTCCCTTTGAAAGAGTTTTACTTCTTGCATGGACTTTAAGTATTTGTAATCTCCCTGAATAATCAGGTCGGTCTACGGTTACTTGCCTGTCAAACCTCCCAGGTCGCATTAGTGCAGAGTCAAGCACGTCAGGTCTATTGGTCGCAGCAACAATAATTATTCCTGTATTTCCTTCAAATCCGTCCATTTCTGTAAGTAACTGGTTTAGTGTCTGCTCTCTTTCATCATTACCTCCTCCCAGGCCTGCTCCACGCTGACGACCTACAGCATCTATCTCATCAATAAAAACTATGCAGGGAGCATTCTTTTTAGCTTGTTCAAAAAGATCTCTGACTCTGCTAGCACCAACTCCAACAAACATTTCTACGAACTCAGAACCTGAGATAGAAAAGAATGGTACAGAAGCTTCACCAGCTACTGCTTTCGCAAGCAAAGTTTTTCCCGTTCCTGGAGGGCCTACTAATAAAACACCTTTAGGAATTTTTGCCCCGACAGCTGTAAAGCGGTCAGGATTTTTGAGAAAATCAACTACTTCGGTAAGTTCAAGCTTTGCACCTTCAATTCCAGCAACGTCTCCAAAAGTAATTTTTGTCTCTGACTCCATTTGTAATCTTGCTTTACTTTTTCCAAAACTCATAGCTGGATTTCCACCCCCACCAGAGCCAGCTCTTCTAAATAGAAAAAATAGACCTCCAAGTAAAAGAATTGGGAAAATAAGGCTGCTAGCTGCTTGTTGAAGTGGGTTTGCTTGAGTAGTTGGTTGTACAGCAATATCGACATCATTATCGGTTAGAAGTTGCAGCAATTCTTGATCAGGAGCCAAATTAACCAAAGCTCTGTTTCCATCACTTTCAACAATTTGAGCTGTACCTTTGTCTGGAGAAATCAGTACTCTGCTTACCTGCCTGTCTTGAACAGCTTCTATGAAGTCACTATATCTAAGTGTCCTAGATGCTTTAGTCGGACTTGGCTTATCGAAAAAAGCACTTCCAACAAAAATCACTACAACAACAATTAGGACATAGAGGCCTATGTTTCTCCAGCGTTTGTTCAATGTTCTTCTATATCTGATAAGAGTTTAATAGGATCAGGTCCAACTATGCGGCTCTTAGTACATCAACGACGCTTTTAAATGCAAACCATTCAGGAATTTCTTCCCCACTTCTAAGCATTTTTCTGAATTGAGTGCCGCTTAATTTTTTTACGTGTAATCCTTTTTCTTCTGCATAATTGGCGGTTACATATCCTTCCTCCTCAGTAAAAACTAGATTTAATGATGGAACTGTTTGCATCTCTAATTCTTCACAGCACTTGTTTGCAAAATCCTGAGCGTCATACGGACCATAAAAATCTTTTCCGCTCAGAGAGGACTTACAACCGGCCATATCTCTTCCAATAATGAAATGAGTGCATCCATAGTTTCTCCTAATAATCATGTGCTGAAGAGCTTCTCTTGGCCCAGCCATATGCATCGAATAAGGAAGGTATGACCATCTGATTTTTGGATTATTCACCTCAGAGGCAAGTTTTTCATAAGTTTGAAATCTTACTGATCCAGGGATGTCATCTTCTTGAGTTGGTCCACAAGTTGGGTGAACAAGAACAACACCATTTTGGCTCACATTGTTTGCTTCTAAGGCTCTTGTGAAAAGCTCGTAATGGGCTCTATGAATAGGATTTCTGCACTGGAATGCGACAACATCTTCTCCAGGTGGAAGTTTCTCTCTTACTTGAGAAGGGGTTTGGCAAGTAAAAACTCTTCTAGGTAATTCGAGACCTTTTATAGAGCCCCCTAAATAATATTTTTTTCTCTCCATAGAGATCATTCTTATCGCAGGATGCTCCAAAGAAGTTGTTCCATAGCAAAACTGGGCCTCAATGACTTTGTCAGGTGTCCATTTTTCTTCTACTTCTAAAATCGCCAGTTTTTGATTGTTGTAATTTAGTAAAACAGAATCTCCTGGATTTATATCTTCTCTATCAGTATCCATCACAATTGGCAATCCAAAAAGCAGACCTGATTCGATTCGATTATGTTTGACAACTGAGTTGTAATTTTTTTCACTCATGAACCCATTCAAAGGTGAAAAAGCACCGACCAAAAGAAGCTCAATATCACAAGCATTTCTATCTGTACAATTTAAAGTTTTAAAAGAATTTTTTTTTAACTCTATTGCCTCTTGATCAGATGCCATAAGGTTTAAAAGTTCTCCACCATAAGGTTTGATCAAACCTTCGAGATTTCTATTAGAACTTTGCTTGCTAGTCATTTTCCCGTGAAGTAACCCGGCAAATTCTCCCAGACAAAGGGCCCATATTTGAGAAATTGTTTGGATTAAATTTTGCCAAAAAAAAAAGAGGGTTTTAACCCCCTTTTTTTCCTTTGATTAAGATAGTAATTTTTTAGGCTTTGCGACCATAAAAGATACCTTTAATTTTGATATCAACTGGATCCTTTGATCCAAGGTCATTGTCTGAAGGTTGGATGGCAACAAATTCGCCGCCAAATTCTCCAGTATCTGCATCAACATCATTGACAGTAAGTGTTATTTCACCTTTACCGCCAAGATCATCTTTAACATTTTCTCTTGCAAGATCTTCATCATCACCCCCACGAGCAATGAGAGCTTGAGCATATTCAACACCAGTTGATTTAGCACGGCTCTTTGGATCAAGAAAGTCTGCAGATCTATAGCTGGGAGTTGTTGTTGGACCTGAAAATTCAGCTCCAGGTTCAATTGACTTTCCTTGCTTGGATTCAGCAACCATCTCTTTAACAGAGAAAGCAAAAGGAAATTCCTCTCCATTTGGAGCAAGAACTGTAATTAGAGAGAAGTCAATACCACCTTTTTCAGTGAATTTACCTCCAGAGAGATCTCCATAAACTTCATCAAGACTTGTATTGAAGCGAGGACTGATAATTTTTGCTATTGCAAAATCAGATTTATTTCGCTTGTTACCTGGAAGTTTTACTGAAACTTCCGTTGGCTGAAGGCATAAACTTTTAAATTGGCCGTCAGCATTGATAGAACCCGATGAACCAGCTGGTAAAACAGTGCAAGCATCAGCTTGGCCAGTATTAACAACATTGCCAAAACGAGCGTTGCCTTGCTCGCGCCCTTTTAAAGCTGCAGATGCGCTAGATGGGAGAGTTGTAAAGGTGAGACAAAAAGCCAGCATCAAAGCCAGCAGAGGACGAAATCGCATGAGAGGGCTAGATGACTGCGGTCGAAACCGCCCAATTAATTCAGTTGGGATATTACAGGTGTCAAATACTTCTTATCACAAGCATTTGACAGCTCTATACAACCCGTAGCTTTTTGTTTGTTGCATTTAACACTCAAATTTCCTCGAAAAGCCATTTGCAGCAGTTGTTTCCAAAGCTTTGACGCTGATTATTGAAAAAAAATAAATACTCAAGAAATCTGTAAATTTATGATTTGAGATTTCGAATTTCATCTAAAAGTTGATGAGATATTGAAAGTTTTGTCGATAATGATAATTTTTTGACGATTTTTTTCGGACCTAACAAGAAACCACTGTTGAAGTTTTCGTCAAATCCTTGCCCAGATCTGTCAATGGGATTGGCCATAAGAAGGTCACAACCTTTCAAAACTCTTTTTTTCTCCCCCTTTTCAATAATTTCACTGTCATTTCCAGTCTCAGCAGCAAAACCAAGGAAAATTTGATTTTCTAATTTCTTGCTTGTTTGTTTTTTAATTATGTCCGCAGTCATTTCTAAACCATCAAAAAGGGACTTTAAAAAAAATTCTTTGGAAATTTTTTGTTCACATGGATTATTTTTTTTGAAATCTGATACTGCTGCAGCCATAACAATAACTTGAGCAGATGGTTGCAAATTATCAATTTTTGCTCCCATTTCAGCTGAGCTTCTTACTGGGTAAGTATTAAGCCCCTCTAAAAGATCTTCTTGAACCCTTATTGGGCCATGTACTAAGTCGACTTGTGCACCTCTTAATTTTGCAGCTTGAGCTATCAAAACCCCCATTTTCCCACTACTTCGATTTGTTAATTGTCTTGCAGCATCAAGATCTTCGACTGTAGGACCAGCTGATATGAGAAATCTTATGCCTATTAGATCTTTGGTGAGAAATTTATTTTTTGCCTTGAAAATCAATGCACTTTCAGAGGCTAATTCAATAATATCTAAATTTACCATTTTCCCATCACCAACTCTGTCGCAAGCTAAAAGTCCCTCACTAGGCTCGAGGCTGATAATTTGGTCTATTGTCTTTACGAAATTCCAATTCTTTTTTACTGATTGATTTCCCCACATTGAGGTGTTCATTGCTGCAGCAAAAAGTATTTGTGATTGACTGGCTAGAAGAATGCTCGCCAAAAGCCCATCAGCATTTCCAGTAGTAAATTTGGATAAAGATGTGGCACTCATAGGTGCAACAATAATGAGCTCTGCCCATTCTGCTAATTCAATATGCAAGGGCTTAGTCTGAGAATCATCCCACTGATCTTTATCTTGATAACATTTATTTCTGCTTAAAGTAGATAAAGATAGAGGGCTAACTAACTTAGCTGCGCTTTGCGTTATGACGCATTTGACCTCTACCCCAGCTTTTACTAGACGACTAACCAAAGCAGGAGATTTTACTGCTGCAATACTTCCTGTGACAGCAACTAATATTTTTTTCCCAGATAAAGTTGAATTATTCATGATATGTAGATTTTATCTTAAATAGACCTTTAAAAGATATTTTTTAAATTTAAATAATTTATATTTTATCAAAGAAATTTGATTATTTATATTTTGATAGAAGTAATTTTTTTGCTTTATGTGATCTTTGTTTTATTATGTATATGTTAGAGAATTTACTAATGAGAAAAATCTAAAGTAATTTTTTGTTTTTTTCCATATGCCTCCAAGAACGCAGAAAACAGTTTTATATAAATCATCTGCAAAGATTTTTGATAGGCTAGCAAATTGGGCTGCAAACCCATGGAGAAGATATTCATTGTTGGTAATTATTTTTTTGATAGGTTTTTTTCTTGGTAGTTCCCTAGGTATGATAAATGGAGTACTTGCTTTAATGGACCCGGTTGGCGCATTTATAGTATTAGTATTTTTGGAGATATTAATTAAAGCTAGATTTATTTTTTTAAAGTCAAAAAAGCCAAAAATTCTTGTTTGGGTCATAGACATGTTTAGACTCGGAATAGCTTATGGCCTTTTTTCAGAGGGATTAAAATTGTTATAAGTGCAATTAATTATTTTTACTTAACCCTAGTAAATACAACAAGGCCATTCTTGTTGGAATACCATTCTCTACCTGCTTGCTTATAAGATTGATTGAATTATCTTCCACTAGGTTACTGCTTATTTCTATTCCTCTATTCACTGGTCCGGGATGTAGGACAGGAACTTTCTTTTCACACCATTTTAAACTTTCATGTGTTATTCCATATTTTGCATAGTAACTATCTAGATCTGTCAGCATATTTTGCTTCATTCTCTCTTTCTGTAATCGAAGTGTCATAACAGCATCACTATTTTTCAAGGCATCTTTTAGTGATCTTTCTATAAAAATAGAACCTCTCTTCTTGATGGGGTCAAATTTTTGTCCTGGCGGAGGATTGAGAACAAAATCAATGAATTCTTCTGGAAGTAGACTTGGAGGACCACAAAGCGTTACTTCAGCTCCACATGCAGTAAGGGCCCAAAGGTTTGATCGGGCAACTCTAGAATGAAGAATATCTCCAACTATTGTAATCTTTTTGTGTAAAAGACTCTTAGTGGATGGTTCGCTTGGATTAAAGAAATTAGCTAGTGTAAACAGATCCAAAAGTCCTTGGCTTGGATGACTATGAAATCCATCTCCTGCATTAAGAATAGATGTATTTATGTTATTTGTATCTAGATAATTAGCTAACTCCGCGGGCACATTTGTAGACTCGTGCCTAATTACTAAAATATCAGCACCCATGGAGACGTATGTGAGGATTGTGTCTAATGGGCTCTCTCCTTTGCTTAAAGAACTTGTTGATACAGAAAAATTTTGAACATCAGCAGATAGTCTCTTTGCAGCAAGTTCAAAGCTAGATCGTGTTCTTGTACTTGGCTCAAAAAATAAGTTAGTAATCAATCTTCCTTGAAGTGCAGGAAGTTTTCTAGAACTTGATTTATGGACATCTTTGAATCTTGTTGTTAGTTCTAAAACTGTGCTGTAATCCTCTAAAGAAAAAGTAGACAGATCAAGTATGTGATTTTGTGTCCAATTATTCATAATCCCTCAAATGTGGGTGGTGACCAACACTTGTTTTTCGAAGGAATTCGATCCCCTTTAACCCTTTTGCTAACACTCCTACTACATTTAAGGTACCAACGCCAAGGTATATCTTTAGCTTGAGATATGCCAATTCTTGTGGTCTGAACAATATTTTCCGTCCTTGTAAAATTTTCTCCCTGCATTAACCAAAAATCATTTGCAGGTGATAGGGGTAAATTGTCAAAATTCCGATTTAATCCAAACCTTTTTGCTAATAATCCTGGTCCAGAGGCAATTCTCTCGTTTTCCCCTTTTATTGCTATTGATCGAAGAAGTACTCCATTTGCCCAATTTTTCTCCCCGGTAACGATATTAACGCAATTGTTAATTCCGTATGAAAGGTATATGTAAAAGTTACCAGGTTCTCCAAAAAGTGTTTCGTTCCTTTTAGTTCTGCCTGAGAAACCATGGCATGAGCTTTCTTCTTGAGAATAAGCCTCAGTTTCAACAATTACACCAGCAAGATACTTTTTCTTTGATAAGCGCTTAATTAAAAAACAGCCGATTAAGTTCGGAGCGACCAAATGAGATGGCCTTGAGAAGAATTCTTTTGTAAGAATTGAGATTTGCTTACTATTTCTTTTGATTCATATTACTCATTTAATAATAGATTTCTCCAATTTCTTATCAATCGACTAGAACTTAGGATTCCACAATATGCATTTAGATGGCACAATGGTAGATGAACTGAATTTTCTAACCGAAATCACTAAGATCTTTGCTAATAAGGTTTCCTTGTAATTAAATAAAGATCTTCAAAATTTTCTAAAAAATATGACTAAAATTTCTTCGTCTGATGTTCGTAAGGTTGCGCAGTTAGCTCGTTTAGAACTGCCAGAAGATCAAATAGAAACTTATACAAAGCAACTCGAAGAAATACTTTCATATGTTGATCACCTACAAGAAATAGATACTGATAATATTCCCCCTACTTCAAGAGCTGTCGAAGTGGTTAATGCAATGAGGGATGACTTTGTTAAAGTTAATAGCTCAAGAGAAGATATTCTTAATCAAGCTCCTCAAAGAGAAGGTGATTTTTTTAGAGTTCCTAAAATACTTTAGATTTATAAACTACCTTTTGGTTTCTGTTTTTATACGAGTTTTATGAATTAATTTTATATATTTTTTTCTCCAATTATTTTTAGGTAATATTCTTGCTAAGGATCTCATTTTACTTCTTCTTTCTTTATGACTTCTAATTCCAAGTAAAATATCATATAGAAAATTTAGACTATCTTTTTTAGTTTCAAAAGTACCCATTCTTTGAGGTGAACCTTTTTGATCTAATAGAGGTTTTGTCGCTTCATAAGCAGGTTTATATTCAAACCAGGGAATTGATGGCCATAAATGATGAACTAAATGATAATTTTGCCCCATTATTAACAAATTCATTAATTTACTTGGATAAACTCTTGCATTTTGCCATCTATTTCTGGATTGAAAAGGTCTGTGTGGAAGATAATCAAAAAAGATTCCTAAAGTTACTCCTACCATTAAGGCTGGGCCAAACCATAGATTATAAATAACATTCATAAAGTTGTATTTAATTCCCGCAATTACAATGCAAATAAATATTCCCCTCTCAATTCCCCATTGCATTAGTTCAAATTTTCTCCACAGTTTTCGTTCAAAGAAAAAATATTCATGATAAAAAAATCTTGGAGCTATTAACCAAATAGGGCCAAAAGTACTAACTATATGATCTGGATCGTTTTTGGGGTCGTTAACGTATTTGTGATGTTCGAGATGAACTCTTGTGAAAACTGGGAAGCTAAAACCAAGTAATATGGCCGAACCATGCCCCATGAATTGATTGATCCATTTATTTGGATGGGCAGCATTGTGGCAGGCATCATGAATCACGGTTCCTTCCATGTGGAGAGCCAAAAAAGCTAATGCGACTAATATTGGTAAAGGCCAATTCCCTTGATACCACTGCCAAATACTAATTATTGCAAGACAATACCCACCAAAGAACAGCCCTAAAGTTACGTTTATGGGCTTAGGTGGATCAAGATAGTCCTGGATTTCATTTTGCCAGTCTCGTAATGACTTCAGTTTTTTTGTTGCCTTATCTTTGTCAGACCTCGATAAGCACTGGGTCATTGCTTGATGTGATGTAGATAAATGAGCTTGTACAGCTTAATTAAAAAATGCCCACCGGGAGACTTGAACTCCCACGACTAAAGTCACTGGTACCTAAAACCAGCGCGTCTACCAATTCCGCCAGGTGGGCCTAGGTTCTCACCGATAATCAAATAATTCTAGCAGCTCATTGATGGCTATTTAAAGACTATTTTTGATTCGTGAACGTAAAAAGATTAATGTAATTTTTATATTGATATATGAGAGATTGGTAATTCTCTTTTTATGAAGCATGATTTTAGTTGCTTAAGAAGCTTCTCCCACCAAAAACGAAATTCATATTGAAAAAAATATGGTTGTTTCTATTTTTGGATATTTATTTCTTTTTGTTGGATCTTTGACATTATTTTTACCTTTAATGCTTGTCGAACTAAGTAGGCCGAGAGATTGGTTAATGGGAGGACTTTTTTTATTTTTAGGATTATTTCTCCTAGTAGAGAATGATCTTTTAAGAGGTTCGATAAATTTACTCGTTATTTCTATGGCGATTTTATATGGAAAAATGATATTAGAAATCATTGAAAATAGGTGGTATAAATTAAGCCCTGAAGAAATAAAGCGGATTGGATCTTTTCAAAGATGGTTTGAATCTTTTAAACAGCTCGGTCAAAGTTTTGCTTTACTAAGTAATGGCTTCTTAAAGGTTATTACAAGCTTTACGAACAAATCTGAAAAACCTTTAAAAGAAAAAAAATGGGTTCATCCAGAGTTGAAAGAAGAAGTCAAGAAGAAAGTAGTTGAACAATCTGTTCCAAATGGTTCCAATAAGATCATAAATCAAGAATTACCTGAAAATGAAGAGACTTCTTGATAAGGTTAAAAGGCCTAAAGTAACCAAGTTGACTACTGGATATTTCTCAAAGTGAATAATGTAAATAAAGATTCTCAAAAGGATCGCCCTACCTACAAAGACACTCTCAACCTTCTGCATACAAATTTTGGGATGAGGGCTAATGCAACCCAAAAAGAACCTGAGTTACAAGCTTTTTGGGCTAAAGAAAAAATAGATTTCGAATTAGGCTTAAAAAATACTGGAGAGACTTTTACTTTGCATGATGGCCCCCCATATGCAAATGGGACGCTGCATATGGGCCATGCTCTTAACAAAGTATTGAAGGACATAATTAATAAATTTCAAACTATGAGAGGTAAAAAAGTTTGTTATGTCCCGGGATGGGATTGCCATGGGTTGCCTATTGAATTGAAAGTTCTTCAAGGTTTGGATAAAACTCAACGGGCGGAACTTACCCCTATTAAATTGAGGAAAAAAGCAGCTGCTTATGCAAAAAAGCAAGTTTCTCAGCAAATGGATGGTTTCAAAAGGTGGGGAGTCTGGGGAGATTGGGATCAACCATATTTAACTTTGGATAAAAAGTTTGAAGCGTCTCAGATTAAGTTATTTGGCGAAATGGTTTTTAAAGGATACATATATAGAGGCTTAAAACCTGTTCATTGGAGTCCAAGTTCTCAAACTGCTCTTGCCGAGGCGGAATTAGAATACCCCACTGGTCATGTTAGTAAAAGTATTTATGTAGGATTTAAAGTTGATCAAATACCAAAAATATTAACTCAAGAAATTTATAATCAAGCACCAGATCTTTTTAATTCTGAAGGACAATTAAAAGAAGTTAAACTTGTTATATGGACAACTACGCCTTGGACAATTCCTGCAAATGAGGCAATATCTGTTAACCAAAAATTAGATTATGTAATTGCACAAGGCTCTGATAGATCTTTGATAATTATTGCTAATGATCTTTTGGCAGATGTTTCTGAAAGTGTAGGAATTAATTATGAAAAAAGAGTATTAATCAATGGATCGAAATTAGATGGGATTCTATATAATCACCCTTTATTTGATAAAAGAAGTCCTGTAGTAATAGGAGGAGATTATATAACTACTGACTCTGGAACTGGATTAGTACATACTGCTCCAGGCCATGGTGTTGATGATTTTAATACTGGTAAAAAATATAATCTACCAATTTCTTGTCCAGTAGATGCGAAAGGTTTTCTAACTAAGGAAGCTGGAAAATTTGAAGGCCTAAATGTATTAAAAGATGCTAATAATACAATAATAAATGATCTCATTAATACTGGATCTTTGATTAAAGAAATTCCATATGAGCACAAGTATCCTTATGATTGGAGAACTAAGAAACCAACTATTTTTAGGGCTACAGAGCAATGGTTCGCTTCTGTTGAAGGGTTTAGGGATAAAGCACTTTCGTCAATAGAGGATGTTATTTGGCTCCCTGAATCTGGGAAAAATAGAATTCATTCTATGGTTAGAGAAAGAGGAGATTGGTGTATTTCACGACAAAGGACATGGGGAGTACCAATACCAGTTTTTTATGAAAAGAATGGGAAAGAAATTCTACTTAATCAAGAAACTATTGCTCACATAACTAATTTATTCTCTACTCATGGAGCAGATGTTTGGTGGGAATACGAAGTTTCTCAGCTATTACCTCCGTCTTATTTAAACGAGGCAGATCGATGGCAAAAAGGCACTGATACTATGGATGTTTGGTTCGACTCAGGCTCTAGTTGGTCTTCTGTTATTTCCAAGAAAGAAAAACTAAATTATCCAGCAGATTTGTATTTGGAGGGATCTGATCAACATCGGGGTTGGTTTCAGTCATCTTTATTGACTTCGGTAGCAGTCAATGAATATGCACCTTTTAAAAAAGTCCTTACACATGGTTTTGCTTTAGATGAGAATGGCAGGAAAATGAGCAAATCCTTAGGAAATATTATTGATCCTTTAGTTATAATTAATGGTGGTACAAATAAAAAATTAGATCCTGCTTATGGAGCAGATGTTTTGCGGCTTTGGGTTAGTTCTGTTGATTACTCAGCAGATGTTCCTATTGGTTCAAATATACTTAAGCAAATTTCTGACGTTTATCGCAAGGTTCGAAATACGTCTCGGTATCTATTAGGAAATCTCTATGATTTTGATTACAGAAAAGATTCCATTGATATTTCAAACCTACCATTATTAGATCAATGGATGTTGAATAGAACAGCTGAAGTGATTGATGAGATAACCGACGCGTACTCCAATTTTGAATTCTCTAAGTTTTTCCAAACAATTCAGAATTTTTGTGTAGTTGATTTATCAAATTTTTACTTAGATATAGCAAAAGATAGGTTGTATGTGAGCTCTAAAACTGACTTTAGAAGAAGAAGTTGTCAGACAGTTTTATCCTTGGTTATTGAGAAAATATCTGGCTTAATTGCACCTGTTTTATGTCATATGGCAGAGGATATTTGGCAAAACATTCCGTACAGTTTAGAGGAAAAATCCGTTTTTCAAAGAGGATGGCCTAAAGTCCCTGACTCTTGGCGAAATAATAGTCTAAATATTCATGTTTCTGAATTACGCAAACTTAGAACAGTTATTAATCGTATGTTGGAAAGCTGTCGAAATAATCAAGAATTAGGTTCCTCTTTAGAAGCTTCAGTAAGAGTTGATATCTTTGATGAAAAAGTTAAAGGTGCTATCGAATGGTTATCTTATAGTGAATCTAACGAGGTAGATGTCTTGAGAGATTGGTTCCTTGTTTCATCTTTGCAAATTGGAGGAGAGCCTTGGGCTGAGGTTTTAGTCAGTGAAGATAATGATATTGCATCAGTGGATATTGCTAAAGCCAATGGATTTAAATGTGAAAGATGTTGGCACTACGAAGTTGAAATGAGCCAAAATCAAAACCATCCAAAGATTTGCACTAGATGTGAAGAAGTAGTGTTGGCTATTTAAATATAAATTAATTATTGTCTAAAACTTACCCGCAAAACGTCCATTTTTGGGGAATTGGATCACAAGCCATTGGAGTAAACCTATTAAATATATTATCAGAGCTAGATATGCGAAAAATGTAGCTAAAGTTGTAGTCCAATTACCATCTAAAATAAATTTTATAATGATTTTTGTTGTAATAAATGTATTGTATGGGATTTCTCTCCAAGTATCGCAATAGTTTCCTGTTATCGAGTTTAAACATCTCCAACTAATGATATGCAGTCCAGTATTTAAAATTCCCCAGAAGGATAAGCTCCAACGCCAAATTCTTGTTGTTAATGAAATTGGATTGTATATATACATTTCATCAATTTCTTCATTGAGATCAACCCAAAACCAAATAGAAGAAATCATTAGTATTGGTGAGATTAGAGATATGAATAGGCCTAATTGGCTCTCACTACTTAGAAACAGAATATTTATTGCGTAAAGACTAGAAACTTTCCAATAAATTGATAACAATCGATCAATAGAGCTTGAATTTGAAATTTTTGCCCAAATAAAGAGAAACAAAGGCAGACCAAATGCAAAAGTGGCTGCAATACGATATGAGAGCCAAACTAGAATTTGGAATTGAGGTTCAGTCAAGACAATAATCTCATTCATATGTATTATCAGCCTTTATCGATTGTTTTCATCTTTATTCCCAATTATTAAAGACTTTTCTCTATATTCACAGAAAAAGCCTGACTCAGAAATAGAATTTATTCTATATTTTTATTGACAATTAGTAGCAAATAAATAATAAAGTTTATCTTCTTGAGACTTTGATCAGGAATTTGAAGTTAACTTGCTAGGATATAACTTTAACTTATTAATATCAGGCTTCATTTGTGAGACAGCATGTAAATCCTCTAAGCCATTTTTTTCAGTTACCTTTATCACTGCCAAGTAATTCTATTCTTTTCAAAAATTCTCATGACCCAATTCATCTAGATATTGGTTCTGCTAAAGGAGAATTCTTAATAGAATTGGCATCAAAATTTCCCAATTGGAATTTTTTAGGACTCGAGATAAGAGAACCTCTTGTTAGTTCATCTGAAAGAAAAAGAAAACAATTGGGATTGTTAAATTTAAAATTCCTATATTGCAATGTGAATATTAGCTTAGATGAATGGTTGTCAGATTTAGATCTTAATCAATTAAAAAGAGTTTCGATTCAATTTCCAGATCCTTGGTTTAAACGAAAACATCTTAAAAGGAGAGTTTTAACAAAAAGTCTTCTTAATTCGATTGCACGATCTATAAGTAAGGATGGTGAACTATTCATACAAAGCGATATATACAAACTAATTGAATATATGACTAATATTATTGATGAGAGTATTTATTTTGATAGAAAAATTTTAAAAGGATTAAAATGGCTTGAAAAAAATCCCTATGAGGTAACAACAGACAGGGAATTATTTGTTCTTAAGCAGAATTTACCAATATATAGAGCGATGTATATTAGAAATAGTACTCTATTCATAAATTAAGTTGATTTATAATTAATATAATCGTATGCTTTTTGAATTGAAGTATTTTATATATAATTAACTATAGGAATGCGTATCTATTATGAAAGATAATACTAGTGCAGGCAAAGACCTTAGTGATTTTCAAAAATATTTTTTAGCTTTTCTAAGTTTTTTTCTAGTGATTGCTTTACTCTTTATTCGCAATGGTTTTAAAGAAAATGCAATGCTTGATCGATTAGCTAAAAACTCCCTTTTACCTGAAAATGCCTTGTTAAATGGAAAACCTACAGTTTTTGAATTTTATGCAGATTGGTGTGAAGCTTGTAAGGAGATGGCTCCAGATATGATTGATGCAAAAAAACAAAATGACAATAAAGTCGACGTTGTTTTACTGAATGTTGATAATTCTAGATGGATTGATTTGATTGAAAAATATGATGTATATGGTATTCCTAAGCTGATTTTTTTTGATGATAAAGGTGTTATGAAGGGGTTTTCATTAGGGGTTAGAAAATATAATGAACTTAATGAAATATTTATCTCTTTAATTAATAATTCAAAATTACCATCTTTTACTACAGAATCAAACTCAAGCAATTTGTCATCAGAATTTTTCTCTAAGGAAGAGAGTTTTAATAACATTATTAAAACTGAAGCTCCAAGAAACCATAGTTAATTGAGCCAATTTAAAGCTGATGAAACCACTGGGTATTCTTGCGAAAAAATATTTTTGCACTCTTTTGCAATATCCATATGTTCTTTTTGGGTCCCATGGCCAGTTCGTAGATTTATGTAATGAATCCAAGACCGACATGAACCTGTCATGTAAATCCTAGTTGGTGTAGCAAGTGGAAGTACAAATCTTGCACATTCTTTTGCTATTCCTGCTTCTAGCATTTCTTCATAAAGTTGTTTATTTAGATTGAATTGACGTTTAATCTTTTCATTAAATTGATTTATAATTTTTTCTGATAAATCTGAAATTGAATTTTGTCTATTTTTATTATCTTGCCTTCTCAATTCAGGTAGGGGTATTTCTCCAAGTGCTCTACTATCTGCATAACGTTGCGAGAATTCTTGAAAAGTAAATGATCGATGTCTCAATATTTGTGCTGCAATTCCTCTTGTGGTTTCTATTTGTAAAGTCATATAAGCTTGCTCAAAGACACTCCAATGTTCATTTTTGATGCAATATGCTAATAATTTACTAAAATCTTCATTATCTTGATTTTTTGGATTACTAACTCTGGCTATGTATGCCATGTTTTTCTCAGCATCTGGTGTAGAAGTTATTAATTGAACAAGACTCATATTCAAACTTTTGCTAAGGTAACTTTTTCTTTTTGATGTTGATATTTGCCTTGCCTATCGCTATAAGTAGTCTCACAAGGGTCACCTTCAAAGAAAAGTAATTGACAAATTCCTTCATCAGCATAAATCCTGCAGTCCGCCCCAGAACTGTTACTAAATTCAAGTGTTAGATGACCTTCCCAGCTTGCTTCTGCAGGCGTTGTATTGACAATTATTCCCAAGCGAGCATAAGTACTTTTACCAAGACAAATAACAGTAATATTTGGCGGGACTTTCATTTTCTCTAATGCCACTCCAAGACCGTAAGAGTGAGCAGGTAAAATAAAATATTTACCATCCTGATCTTCTTTTAAATCGGTAGGTTCTAGATTCGCAGGATTAAATTTTTTTGGATTCATTACTGTTCCTGGAACATGCTTGAAAATCAAAAATTCTTTTGAGGATAGACGCAGATCGTATCCATAAGATGAGCAACCAAAGCTTAAAACAGGTGATTTTTTTGATTCAGGTTCAAGATGCCTTATTAGTTTTTCTTGAAATGGTTCAAGCATTCCTAAAGAAGCTTGCTGTGAAATCCAACGATCGTTCTTTAACATTTAATTGCAGCGTAATTCGGTGATTTGATCAGCCATCTCAATCACTTTAGGAGGAATTGATTGTCCCGTAAGAATAATATCTGTAGATGATGGGCGGTTATTGATCATAGAAATCAAATCAGTTTCTTCTATAAAACCAAGGCTAATTGCCATACCAATTTCATCAAGTACGATTTTGTCTAACTTTTTTTCAATTAAACGTTTTTTACAAAATTCCCATATTTCTTTAATTGCTTTCTCTTCATGTTTTTTCTTAAAAGATAAATTTTCCTCTGGCAACTCTCCAGGTAAGCAAGTATCAATAGCTGGTCTTAACCACTCCAGTCGACCACAAAGATTTACTGCTCCATGGGGACCTTGATTGACTCCGCCTTTCAAGAATTGAGATATTAACACTTTGCTTCCCAAGCCTGCAGATCGTAGCGCTTCGCTTAAAACAATAGAAAAACTACCTCTAAAAGGAGAGGTGTGTATTTGTAATTGGCCTTGTGTTTTAACTAGTTGTAAAGGTTTTCTATCTGGAAGAGCCCTAAGAGAAGGCCCTTTGGCTAGTGACAAGTCCTCTCGTTGAGCATTGATGCTTGATCCTGCATTCATCTCAAATTCGATCTTAACGTCTAAATTTTAATCTAGCGCCTTTAAAATCTGTAATCAACCAAAGAACACTATCTGTGGTGTATGAGGTAAATTTTTTTAACTTTTAAGATTCTTCGGAGCTTTGAAGGAGTTTAAATTTATAGATCTATTTCTTGAATGTTTTCAAGTCTATTTTAAGCATGCGGATTTTAAATAGTAGAATTCAGAACGAGGAAAGAAATTGAGATGGGGATTAAGGGTGAAAAAAGTCGCCATGGCTACATATCGTTTTTTCACAACTTATTAATGTTCTCAGAACGATCAATTAAATATGGTCACTTCGTTTCGTGGCTTTACCCGTTTCAACCAACAAAAAAATAGCCATATGGCTGTTAATTCATCATCAAATTCTTTGCCTCCAACCAACACTTTGTTGGAAGTAATTAAGTCTTTAGATGGTGTCTCTACCGAAGTCGTAGATAGGTCAAAAACAATTTTTTTCCCTGGCGATCCAGCAGAAAGGGTTTACTTGATTAGGCGTGGTGCTGTTCGCTTGAGCAGGGTATATGAAACAGGTGAAGAAATTACAGTTGCTTTATTGAGGGAAAATAGTCTTTTCGGAGTTTTATCTTTATTGACAGGGAATAGATCAGATCGTTTTTATCATGCAGTTGCATTTACTCGTGTGGAACTCGTAGCGGCCCCCGCGACTTCGGTAAGGAATGCAATTGAGCAAGATGCTTCGGTTGGTTTGCTTCTTCTACAAGGTCTATCAAGTCGAGTACTTCAAACTGAGACAATGATTGAAACTTTAACTCATAGAGATATGTCTTCTCGGCTTGCCAGTTTTTTGCTGGTTTTGTGCAGGGACTTTGGTGTACCTGGGGAAAAAGGTGTAACAATTGACCTAAGACTTTCACATCAAGCTATTGCTGAAGCTATTGGTTCAACCAGAGTGACAATTACACGACTGCTTGGTGAGTTAAAAAGTTCATCATTGTTGGCAATAGATAGGAAAAAGATAACTATATTCGATCCAATAGCCTTAGCAAAAAGATTTAATTGAAGCCCATTACATACTAAGGTTTAAGAGGTTTGCTTAATTCCACTTCTTCTTTCTGTGACAGTCTGGCTGAAAATTCTTTTGATATTAATCCTAGGTGGAATACTATCTACTCTAGGTGATCGCTTAGGTTCTAGAGTTGGTAAGGCTCGTTTAAGTATCTTTAAATTAAGACCAAAAAGTACTGCTGTTTTAATAACTGTTTTTACTGGAAGTATTATTAGTGCTATTTCATTTGCAACAATGATTATATTTGATAGGGATTTAAGGGTCGGATTATTTCAACTAGAGGATATTCGAGAAAAGATTATAGATAGTGAAAAAGAATTAAAAAAATTAGAAAAAAATTTATATGCTTTTAGAAGTGGAAATGTAGTAATAACTAGTGGCCAGACTTTAGTAACTAAGACCATTAAATTAAATAAAAATAGTGATATAAAAAAAATTATCGAAAGTTTGTTGCAGCAAGCTAATCTTTATGCTTTTAATTTAGTAAAAACAAATCAATCTAATTATAGAAGGATCTTATTAGTTCGTAAAGATGATATTGAGAAGCTTGAGAGTAAAATATCTGATAACAGAAGTTGGGTTGTTAGAATTAAATCAGCAGGAAATATACTTAGAGGTGAAAATTATGTTTATGCATTTCCTGAGGTCACATTAAATAAAATTATTACAAGCAAAGGAGAGGTTATTGCTTTAGAAAATATATCTTTATCTGATTCTGACTCTGAATCGATTAGTAAAAAGATTAATCTTTTAATGGCTTCAACTTTGGCAGAGGTTAGGCGACGAGGTTCTTTAAGTTCTGAGTTGCAAATTAATGCTAATCAAATTAATAATTTAGGAAAGTATCTAGTTAGTAAAAGAAAGGGAGAATTTCAAATAATAGCTAGAGCTGTTGATACGCATCAAAGTGCAGATAAAGTCTCTGTATCATTAGAGCTAAAGTCTTTAGAAGAAATTATTAGAAGCAAGAGTTAAATGAGTTTTTACATATCAATAGATCCAGGTAATAAAAAATGTGGCTTATTGTTGGCTGATATTAAGTCCAGAAAAGTAATTGAAGCAGGGATAACTTCGTTAAATAAATTTCCTGATTTAGTTTCGTTTTGGAGTGAAGATTATGAAATTAGTAAGATAATCATTGGTGATGGAACAAATTGTAAGTATATAAAGAATGAATTAAAACGAAAAAAATTTTTTGATCTAAATTATGTGAATGAAAAAGGATCAACTTTACGAGCAAGGTTTAGATATTGGGAAATTTGGCCTCCAAATTATTTTATTCGTTGGCTTCCGAAAGAAATCCTTTTCCCTCCTGACAATCTTGATGCCATTGTAGCTTTGATTTTATTGGAAGATTTTTTAAAATCTTCATTGATCTGGCCTGAGAAACTAGATATTAAAATTTGGCCCTAACTGTAAAAATGTAATCCCCGCCAGACTCAAGTTTGTAATCAGCTTTTACTAAATACCTCTCTAAGGCATCTTTGATTAAGGCTCTTCCAAGTGGTGGTTCTACAAAAAGTTGTCCTCTGTGAAACGCCCAAATAAAACTCCATTCGAAATCCCCTGCACGAACAATCCCCTCAACCTTCTGTTCATTAAAGCATTGCTTATGAATTTGAAGATATGCAGTAGTTGATGGTTTGTTATTCATTCTCAAACAGTTATGATTTCTCAGGCTTGTAAGAATTTAGTCGAGTAGTTATATTTTCCCAATTATTTGATGTGATTGAATCAATACAACTAATAATTTCCTGAATGATCAAATTTAATACTATAAATTCTTCATTTGAAAATCTACCTAAGACATGAGATATAGTTTTAGATTTTCTGTCTTGTTGAATCTCACTTGGGGGTCCTATCCCAATCTTTAATCGCTTAAACTCAGCAGTACCTAGATGTTTGATAATACTTTTTAATCCATTATGACCGCCTGAACTACCCTTAGAGCGGACTCTTATTTTTCCTAGAGGTAGATCCATATCATCTACTAGGACTATTAATTGATGATTTTCAAAATTAAACCAATCCTTTGCTGATCTAACTGATTTTCCACTTTCATTCATATATGTATTAGGCATTAAGAGTCTTGTTTGTTCTATACCTGAGCCATAAGCACAAGTCCTACCAAATAATTTTTTGCTTTCACGAAAGCTGCAATTATTTTTCTTTGAAATCTCTTCTAAAACCATGAAACCAACATTGTGTCGAGTTTTCTTGTACTCAACTCCTGGATTTCCTAAACCAACTAATAATTTTATGTTATTGCCCAACATATCAAGTAGATAGAATCTCAGTTGATTCTAAAAGTTAAATATATTTATTTAATTTTGGAGAAATTAATTTTCTTTCTCCAAAATGTCTTCATTTGAAGACTCTTCTTCTGTCATAGCGTTTTTGATTTCACGTTCAAATTCCGTAGAGGCGCTCTGAAGACCTTTGAGGGTTTTACCAATAGTTCTTCCAAGTTCAGGAAGACGTTTTGGACCAAAAATAACAAGCGCTAATCCAGCAATAACAGCTATTTCAGGTAAACCAACCCCAAAAATATTCATGAGCAAAATTCAACTACTCAGAATTTAATCAATTCAGCCGTTCCAGTCGACAGAAAAACCTTGTAGGAGAAGTGATTGGTTATAAATTTGGAGCATTATAACTAGAAAAATTAGTAGCAAAATTCCTATAAAAGCCATTACTGGTACTGCTCCCCATCCTGGTACAACTTTTCCTTGTCCAGAATTGCCAATGGATTTAAGCAAAGATCCAAGTGCTGTTTTTTGTCCCATGTCGGTTCTCTTAGCTCAGATTTGTATGAGTCCCGATATTGTATGAGAACTTGTCCAAAAGAAGAAGAGACTGTAGAAACTTGTGATGGAATGACCTAAAAAAATATGATATTTAAGAATTATGCTTAGAAAAAAGCTGAAAAAAGCTGAAAAAAGCTGAAAAAAGCTGAAAAAAGCTGAAAAAAGCTGAAAAAAGCTGAAAAAAGCTGAAAAAAGCTGAAAAAGAAAAAGAACTAGATAAATACAAAAACAAGGAAAGTTAAGGATTTGAGAAATTTGAATGAGGAAAAAAATTAATCTCTCTATCTATATTCCTTGCTTTGATTGACTTTTTAAGCTTTATCGAAATTAAAAAAACTTTCAAGTTTCCAAAAGTCTGTAACACCTTTGCTTTTTTCATTGGAGTTATTGACTTCATAGGATAGGTTTAACCTCTAATTACTAGGTTAGGATTCATGCTTGCCCTCAAGATTTCCGTTTATACGGTCGTCTTTTTCTTTGTCGGGATCTTTTTATTTGGCTTCTTGGCAAGTGATCCAACAAGGACTCCAAATAGAAAGGATTTGGAAAGTCCTCAGGATTAAAAATGACACGCTAATTACTGGACTAAACAAGCTCCTGTAATTTCTTTTTTCAGTATTATCTTTTCGTCGGCTTAAATGATTTGGCGGCGAAGAGAAAATATTTCTTTTTTGTAAACCTTGGTTTCCTTGGGTTTGCTTCATTCGCCTATTTTTTTGACGTTGCTTTTGGGAAAGAGAATCTTCTTGAAAATTTAACTGTTGATACTGATAAACACCCACCTGTAGAAAAGTTAAAAGGAGAGCAAAAAGACAATATTTTCTTAACTCTCAAGATTTTCTCAGATAAGCAATATGATTACGATCAGGATATTTATTTAGCTCAGGGAAACGTTAAGGCAATAATAAATGGTTGGGTCTTAAGATCTGATTCGCTAAGTTATAATAAAACTACTGGTATTGTAACTGCAAAGGGGAATATTAGATTTAGAAAAAGAAGGCAATATTTCAGAGGTAAGGAATTTCAATATAATTTATTAAAGCAAGAAGGAAGTATTAAAAATGTATACGGGATATTGGATATTCAAAACGTTTTGAATGATTTAAAATTCGATGCTAATTCAAATGAAAATAGTTCTAATAATATACTCAAAAATACTTATAATGATGGAATAGAATTTGTTTTTGGCAATATTAAATTGCCAAAAAATAAAATTACTTTGTCAGATAAATCAAAAGGGTCTATTAATAATTGGAGGTTTAAATCTGATTTAATAACTATTAATGAGAGTGGCTGGAAATCTAACAGAATAGATTTTACGAATGATCCATTAGATCCTCATCAAATTGCTTTTGTGGGAATAGATGTCATAGCAGAAGAAGACAATGAAGGTCAATTACTAATTACAACGTCTAAAACAAATTTAATTCTAGAAAATAGAACGAAAATTTCTATTGGTAAAAGAATATTTAGAGGGACGAAAAAAAAGAGAAAATATAGTTTAATACTTGATGGCAAAGATCGTGATGGATTGGTCTTAATAAGAAGAATTGATAAAATAAATTTGACTAATAACTTAGAACTTGAGTTTCAGCCTCAGTTTCTAATTAGTAGATCTCTTTTAGATAAAACACATAGTTACAATAGTGATAAAAGTCAAGAAGGTAAAGACGTAAAATATTCGGATATGTTTGGTTTGAATATAAAACTAAATGCAAGTTATAAGGATTGGGATTTTGATAGTGTAAATGATCTGAGTACACTAAATACAAAAAGGATTTTTAGTGGCCTTAGACATTCATCCTCTTTAAGAAAATATTTTGAATTGCCAATTCTAGATGAATCGAGTTTTAATGTTTTTACTACTTATAGGTCTAGAGCGTGGAATGGAACAATAGGAGAAACTGAAATTAAATCAGCATTTGGAGGTTTTTTTGATAAGACATATTCTTTTGAAGCTGCTAAAGGGAAACAAAATTTAAATATTCGATTTGGATCTGCTAAATACGAAGCAGAAGAACTTAAAAATACTAAACTTAAGAGTCTCTGGAGAACTAGCTTTTTTGCTTCTTTAGACAGTGAATATCAAATATGGAAGAGTAATAGAAAAAAAATTGATCAGAATAGAAAGATGCTTTTATCTCCTATTTTAGTTAATCCTGAATTAGTTTTTAGAACTAATCTTAAAACAGCTTATTTTAAATATGAAGATATTAGCGTACAGAGTTTTCTTAAGCTCAGTGCTGGTCCTGAAATTAGATTAGGGAAGTTAGAGAGAAATATTCTTGATTATACAAAAATATTTGTTATGCCAGGCGTGAAATTTAAATCTGGAAATAGTCCATTTAAGTTTGATAATGCCGTTGACTTGAAAACATTAAATATAGGTTTTATGCAACAAATATATGGACCTATAATTTTTGATATTAGTTCTAATTTAAATATTGATAATGGTTCAGAGAATTATGGGGAATATTATGATACGAAGATAGGCCTTTTATGTCATAGAAGGGCTTATGAATTTGGAATTTACTATCATCCAAATAATGATGCAGGAGGAATATATTTTCGTTTAAATGGATTCAAATTTAGTAATTATGTAGAACCAATATTCTAGACGTCTAACTTGAAATTATTTAGATACGGCAGATTATTAAATGTTTTATTTATTTTTTCTTCTTCATCTAATAGTTGAGAGGTCGCATCCCATTTGCCAGAAAAAAGCATATTGTAGGGGCCTTCATCAAGATTAAGTTTGAATGTTTCTTTTTGATTAGAAATGGATAGATTCTTAAGATTAAAATTCCAAGTTTGATTGCTAGTTTTTTCAACTAGGTTTTGCAATTTTACTATTTGTTCTTTTGTGGCTGTAAGACAAGGTATACCTAGAGCAAGACAATTCCCAAAGAAAATTTCAGCAAAACTTTCCCCAATAAGTAATCTTATCCCCCATCTCATAAGAGCCTGAGGTGCATGCTCTCGACTGGAACCACAGCCAAAATTGTCATTCACAATAAGGATATTGGCTCCTTTATTATGATCAAGATCAAATGGGTGATTACCCTTTAGCTCTCTCCGATCATCCGCAAAGACTTGTTCTCCTAATGCGGAAAAACTTACACATTTGAGAAATCTTGCAGGAATGATTCTGTCAGTATCAATATCGTCGCCTCTAATTGTAAAGCTACGGCCTTGTATTGATTTGATTTCACCTTTTGGGAACTCTTGTTTCATATTTCAATAAGTTTATTTTTAGTTTTACTCTTACAGGAAATTTCTTACATCTGTAATCTTCCCATTTATTGCAGCAGCAGCAACCATAGCAGGGCTCATTAACAAGGTTCTCCCATTTGCAGATCCTTGCCTCCCTTTGAAATTTCTATTACTTGAACTAGCGCTGATTTGTCTTCCCTCAAGTTTGTCAGGGTTCATCGCCAAACACATTGAGCAACCTGGTTCTCGCCATTCAAAACCTGCTTTGAGAAATATTTTATCTATTCCTTTTTCTTTCGCCTCCTTAGCGACTTTTTGAGAACCAGGAACGACAAATGCTCGAATGCCTGTAGCGACTGAATGACCCTTAACAATTTTAGAGGCCTCTTGGAGATCACTTAATCTTCCATTGGTACAGCTACCTATAAAGCAAACATCAATTGATTTCCCCTCAATGGGTTCATCTGGTTTTAGATTCATGTATTTGCATGCGTCTTTAGCGATTTGTTGCTCATTTTGAGGTAACAACTCAGGATTTGGAATTGTTTCTTTGATTGAAATTCCTTGCCCAGGAGTTATACCCCAAGTAACAGTGGGTTCTATTGATGATCCATCTAATTGAATCTCATCGTCGAATGTGGCTTTTGAATCACTAGCTAAACTTTTCCACCAAGAAACAGCTTTATCCCATTCTGGACCTTTGGGTGCGTGTTTTTTCCCTCTGATATATCTAAAAGTAGTTTCATCTGGATTGATATAACCGCATCTTGCACCACCTTCAATAGCCATATTGCATATAGTCATTCGCCCCTCCATTGATAGTTTTTCTATTGCAGGTCCAGCAAATTCATATGCAAATCCAACTCCTCCCTTAACTCCAAGATGACGAATAATATGAAGAATTAGGTCTTTTGCATAGACTCCCTTTTGTAATGCACCATCTACCCATATTCTCCTTACTTTTAGTTTGTTCATTGCCAAACTTTGACTGGCTAAAACATCTCGAACTTGACTAGTTCCAATGCCAAATGCGATTGCTCCAAATGCTCCATGAGTTGAGGTATGTGAATCTCCGCAAGCTACTGTCATACCAGGCTGCGTTAAACCTAATTCTGGAGCCATGACATGAACTACACCTTGCGAATCACTTCCAATTCCATGAAATTTTATCCCATGAGTTTTGCAGTTATTTTCTAAAGTTGCCAACATTTCCTCTGCAAGAGGATCATTAAAAGGACGTTGTTGATTTGAGGTGGGGACTATATGGTCAACGGTTGCGACTGTGAGATTGGGAAACTTGACTTCAAGATTCTTTTCGTCAAGAGCGGAAAAAGCTTGAGGACTCGTAACTTCGTGAATTAAATGAAGGCCAATAAAAAGTTGAGTTGATCCCCCAGGTAGTTCTTTTACCTGATGGAAGTTCCAAACTTTGTCGTAGAGGGTTCCAGAACTCAAATTTCAAATACAATAATTAGGAATTAACTTTCCATGATTATAGATAAACGTAATCTATCAAGAGCATTTAAAACGCTTAATTTTTGAATATCTTCTCTTGTCTTATTAGATCCGAATCTTTCTTCCCATGAAATAAGGGTTTTCGGACCCTTAATACAAAAATTGACTAAACCAACTGGTTTTAATTCGCTGCCACCAGCAGGACCTGCAATACCACTGACAGATATAGCCCAGTTAACTTTGAATTTTTTTTGAACTCCTTTCGCCATTGCTTCAACAACTGGCTTTGAGACAGCTCCATAGCTATTAATTATCTCTTCAGGGACTTCTAATATGTTCTGTTTGATTGAATTATTATATGCGATGACACCTCCATAAAAAATTTTTGAAGATCCAGGAATTTTTGTGAGTTTAGAGCCAATACCACCTCCGGTACATGATTCTGCAACAGCAATTGTTTCTTTTCTGCTAAGTAATAATTTAATTACTACTTCTTCAAGAGTCGTATTGTCTGTACCAAAGCATTTTAATCCAGTCATTTGAGTTAATTCTTCTTCAATTGGTTTTATAGATTTATTATTTTCTTTAACATTATCTCCTTTCGCTGTGATTCTTACCTTTACTTCCCCTGTGCTTGCATAAGTTGCGACAGTAGGGTTGCTTGCTTTAAGTAAATGTGGGATTTCATCTGCTAGAAGGGATTCACTTATACCTGCAAAATGTAATACTTTGCTAGTAATAATTTCCTTTGAGAAATTATTACTAATTAACAACTTTGAGGCCTCTTTTACCCACATTTCTTTTAATTCACTTGGTACCCCAGGAAAAGTTACTATTGTAAAATTTTTTTTAGGACTCCATATTATACCTGGTGCTGTGCCTGAATAATTATTTATAATTTTAGCTCCTTTGGGGACAAAAGATTGTTTCTTCTGACTTTCAGATAATTTTCTAACCTTATTCTTCATTTTGTTTTTTAATTCAATTAAAATATCATTTCTTTGTTCCAGGGGCGTATTAAAAGTATCAGCAATTATTTTTGTCGTAATATCATCTGGTGTTGGTCCAAGACCACCAGTTGTGATTAAAAGTTGAGATCGATTAGATGACTCTAGTATTGCTTCTTTTAATCTTGCAGGATTATCTCCAATAACGGTTTGTCTAAAATGTGGAATACCTAAAATTGCTAATTGCTCTGCGATCCATTGAGAATTAGTGTTAACAATGTTTCCTAGAAGAAGTTCACTTCCAATGCATAAAATCTCTGCTCCAAATGAATTATTTTTGTCTATCTTAATTTCTTTAGATGTTTTCACTATATAAAGGAAATTTGTTACAAAGCTCAGATACTTTTTTGATTGAATTTTCCTTTATGTCTTCATCATGCGGGTTAAGCAGTCTATCGGCAATGATATTGCCTACATCTTCAAAGGCTTGTTCATCAAAACCTCTAGTTGTAAGGGCTGCTGAACCTAGCCTTAGACCACTCGTAACAAACGGGGACTCGGGATCAAAAGGCACGGTATTTTTGTTCGCAGTTATTTTGATATCACTAACCAACTGATCAGCAATTTTACCCGTCATTCCAATGCTTCTAAGGTCAAGAAGAACTATATGATTATCAGTACCTTTGCTTACAATTGAAATACCTCTTTTTTGTAGTTGATTAGAAAGAACTTGTGCATTTGAGATTACTCTTTGGCTGTAGATCTTAAATTCCGATTCAGAAGCTTCTTTGAATGCCACAGCCTTAGCTGCTATTACGTGTTCCAATGGACCTCCTTGAGTACCTGGAAATACTGCCTTATCAAGCTTTTTGCCAAGCTCTTCATCTTTTGAGAGAATTAGTCCCCCCCTTGGGCCTCTAAGAGTTTTGTGAGTGGTTGTTGTAACTACATCACAATATGGGATTGGGTTTGGGTGCAGACCACTTGCAACTAAACCTGCAATATGAGCAATATCAGCTAATAAGTAAGCGTTTACCTCATCAGCTATTGATCTAAAAGCCTGGAAGTCAATTTTCCGAGGATACGCAGAGAATCCACAAATGATTAGTTTAGGTTGATTTTCAATTGCTTTTTTTCTGATTGCATCCATGTCAAGCATTTCGGTTCTTTGATCAACTTCGTAGTGGCATGTCTTAAACCACTTACCACTGACATTGACAGGTGAACCATGTGTGAGGTGTCCTCCATGAGATAGGTCCATTCCCATGATTGTGTCACCAGGCTTTAGGAGGCTTAAGAAAACTGCAAAGTTTGCTTGTGCTCCGCTGTGCGGTTGGACATTTGCCCATTTGGCACCGAAAAGATTTTTTGCTCTTTCTATTGCTAACTTTTCAATCTCATCGATATGTTCACATCCTCCGTAATAACGTTTGCTGGGGAGACCTTCAGCGTATTTATTTGTCAGGACTGATCCCTGGGCTTCCATTACAGCCTTTGAGGCGAAATTCTCGCTTGCAATAAGTTCTAAATGAGTTTCTTGTCTTGATAATTCATTGTTTATTAGTTTTGCAATACTTGGATCACATTCCAATAATGAGGATTTAATGGTCACTTTATTCTTTTATTTATGTTGTGATAGTAAGCATATGTTTAGTCCAATGAGGGAAAACTTTCTCTTATTTTCTGTTTATATAAGGATTTAGATATTTTTAAACGCGCCTGGAGAGATTCGAACTCCCGACCCTCTGATCCGTAGTCAGATGCTCTAATCCGCTGAGCTACAGGCGCACAAAAAAACAATATCAGATCAACTCCCAAAGAATAGAAAAATATGTTTGTATTTTTGTCTGAAAATTCATTTAAATTTGATTGAGAAAGCTAAAAAGTTATTTTCTCATTAATTTTTTCAATTAGAGATAGCAACAAATTTCTATCTAAGCTTATTGATAATAGTAAAAAACCCGTATCTTTTTATGACCACTTCTATCGATTCATCGCAAATCAATGAGCTTGCCGTCTCATTAGCTGACAGATTGTTTATTCAAGTTGGAGGGTGGAACCTTTATCTAGGAGATGCTGGCCTTGCAAAGGACTTGGCTATAGAATGTAAGGCTTACTTTGACCAAGGGGCAAATATTGCAGCTAGAAAAGGTCTTGAGGGGATTCAGGTGAAACTTGGCGGAGGCAAAACCATATTGCCATTATCAAGATTAATTCCACCAAATCAATTTTTTGACCTTGAAGAGATTTTAGAACCCTATTGCAGATAAGATTTGATCAATTGCTTTATTGATCTTGTTGATAATTCAAGTGACTAATGCCAGGGATGTTGTAAGGCAGCGAATTGGTCGTTTAGGTGAGAGACTTATAGGTAAAGTTACTGATGCTGATGCCCAGGTTGAGAAGGAATTAATTAAAGAGATGGAAATAGCTTTTCAAGAGTTTGGTATCGAAGCAAGAATTCTCTCAGTGAGTGGACTGAAGACTGATGAAATGAATTGTTTGGAAATTCCTCTAAAAGTTAGATCAGAAAAAGATGTTTTTCTTAAAGACGAATAAATTTTTCTTTTAAAAATTTATTGAAATAATTTATGTGGTCAATCTTAAAAATAGTTGCTAGATAATTAAATATAGTCAGAGTTATTCCAGAAGAGACTAAAACTTTGAATAATAAAGATAAAAAGCCATAAGGCAAATCAATTATTTTAAAAATAAAAAATGAGCTAAGTCCACAAATAAAACCTATTAAAATAATTTTAAGATTGTCCGAGAGAATTCTAGATAAATTGAAATTGTCTAATTTTTCATTTAATTTTAACAGTAAAAGGATACACGCAAAAAAATTGACAAATGTAGTGGAGAATACTAATCCATTTACACCTAGATTAAAAGGTGAAAGTTCACCCCAAGGACTTGATCCTCCTATTAAAAACCAGTCGAAAAATAAATTTAGAAATATTGCTATGGTTGAAATTCTAAATGGTGTTTTGGCATCTTCAATGCCATAAAAAACTCTAACTAATAGATCTCTAGATAGATAAAAAGGCATTCCAATTCCATATGCAATTAATAGTTGACTTACTATATCTATTGCATTTTGATTAAATGCCCCTCTTCCATATATTAATAAAACAATTGGAGTAGAAAGTGAAATAAATATAGATCCTAAAAATATCATAGAGCCCATGGAAAGCGTCAATCCTTGATGAATCTTTTCTATTAATTTTATATGATTTTCTCTTGCCTTTAAACTTACAAAAACAGGCAATAATGGTATTAAAATAGTACTTGATAATATTCCAAGAGGAGCTTGTATTAAAAAGTTTGCATAACTTAGTGCGGCCGCTGCGCCTACTATTTTTGATGCGAAGAACAAATCTGTAAATACATTAATTTGAATCATTCCTGAAGATAGTGAAGCAGGAGCAATCATTCTCCATGCTCTTTTTATTTCGGAATATTTTGATTTGATTGAAAAACTTATTGCAAATATACCTTTTTTAATTAAGAAGGGTATTTGAATTAAATATTGTGTTAGAGCTCCTATTAATGTTGCCTTGGCGAGAATCATTCCTCCTGTTAGATCTGATTGAGATATATCCGTGATGTTTTCTTTGCTTATCCAAAAGATTGATATCGAAATTATGATCATTAGACTTGAAATTAGTGGGGCTATAGAGGGAATGAAAAATTCTTTTTTGGCATTTAATGATCCAAATCCTATGCCTATTAATCCAGATATGAAGATTATCGGAGACATTATTTTTAATTGTGAGGATGCTATTTCTTTTATTTCTGGGGTTAAATTTGGTCCAACTAGATTAATTAATAGATCAGAAGAAATGAAAATAAATAAACTAATTACTAATAATATTAGCGACAAAATATTATTAATTGAATTGATAAATAATTTACTATC
Source organism: Prochlorococcus sp. MIT2302 (assembly GCF_059772385.1). NCBI lineage: Bacteria > Bacillati > Cyanobacteriota > Cyanophyceae > Synechococcales > Prochlorococcaceae > Prochlorococcus > Prochlorococcus sp. MIT2302. The sequence goes on from NZ_CM186285.1 coordinate 1,701,544, forward strand.
AACTTTGTTTTTCTCTGCTAATAGGCTAACCATTGAGTTATGCAATGGTCCGTTAACACCTCCTAAAAGAACTAAGAAAAAACCAGGTATAATGTAAGCATAACTATAGGCATCATATGCTGCATTGATCCCAAAAGCACCAGCAATAACTAATTGCCTTACCATGCCTCCAAATTTGCTCAATAAAGTCCCTAGGCTGACGACGAAGGCAATTTCTTTTATTGATTTAGACATGTTATATTTGAGGATAAGAAACTGTTTTGTTTAAAATATTTTGTAGTTCTTGTTTTATTAGGATGTTCATTAAGTGATACAAACTGGAAAACCAATTATTGAGTTTCTACCTCTTGTAGAGGGAGTTTTAATTAAGAGATATAAGAGATTTATGGCGGATATTGAGTTGGATGATGGAGAAGTTGTAACTGCCCATTGTGCAAACACAGGACCAATGAAGGGGGTTTTGTGGCCGGGTGGTCGAGTCAGGCTTAGGTATTCTCCTTCACCTAAACGTAAATTAGATTGGTCTTGGGAGCAAGCTGAGGTACCAAGCCGTAATAAGGAGAGGAAATGCTGGGTTGGTATCAATACATCTTTGCCTAATAAATTAATTAGGACTTTGATTGAGGCCGATTACTTAGAGAAGGAATTGGGTTTGATAGCCAATATCAAGCCTGAAGTTAAATATGGTTTAGAAGGTAAAAGTCGAATCGATTTATTGCTTGAGCCAAAATCCAGCAATTTAGATAATAGGAAAATTTACGTAGAGGTTAAAAACACAACATGGTGTGATGATTCATTAGCTTTATTTCCTGATACTGTAACTTCAAGAGGCCAAAAACATCTGAGGGAGTTGATTGGTGTTTGCCCTGAATCGAGAGCAGTATTAATTCCTTGTATTAGCAGGTCAGATATGGATATTTTTGCACCTGCCGATTCCGCTGATCCACAATATGGTGATCTTTTTAGAGAGGCCTTGTCTAATGGGATAGAGGTGATTCCATGCTCGTTTGGTTTCTTCAATGATCACATCACATGGGAGGGGGTGAAGCCTTTTAGGAGTTTTCAATAGAACCTTTTAAATGCATTCATATTATTGAGAGCCCTTAGCCTGTTTTATTTTTTTTATTTGAGAAGCGAAAGTTATTTAATGAACATAGGAAAATGTAATAGTTAATACTCTTTCTAAATATCAAAGTCTTTTTCTGTATCAACACCTACATCTTTAGTTCCGGTTTTGCGTGCATATTCATAAATGTATAACTTTTGGATTAACTATCCATTTCTTTCTTCGCAGTAACCATCATTTATGACCACTGCTTTGCAATCGCCACCAAGGCGAACTAATTCTCGTCTTCAAGACGTAAATCTTTTGAATGGTCCAATGCTTCTTTTAAGAAGTATTCGAGGCTTAAGACGAAGTCAATCATTGACCTGGCTAGCCACAGTTCCTTTGGCACTCTTTGGTTTAGGAGTGTTCACTTTCTCTGCCCGTGCAGAAGTTAGCCTAGGGGATTTATCTGGGGCTCAGGCCGCTTCTTTCTTGGCAGATAACCTTTGGCTGTTTGTGGCAACTATCCTCGTTATTTTTATGAACGCAGGATTTGCCATGGTTGAAGCAGGTATGTGCCGTCAAAAAAATGCGGTGAACATTCTTGCTAAAAACTTATTTGTCTTTGCTTTAGCCGTAACAGCATATTGGGTTGTTGGATATTCTCTAATGTATGGCGGCTCAGTAGTTGACGGTTGGCTTTATTTTAATGGCCTTTTTGTTGACCCTGATCCTTCTGGGGCATTAGCTTGCGCCGCTGGCCTTGAGGAAGATTGTTCTCAACTTGTTCCAGCAGTTGATTTCCTTTTTCAAGCTGCTTTTGCAGGTACCGCTGCAACGATCGTTTCTGGACTGGTAGCTGAAAGAGTCAAGTTTGGTGAGTTTGTTGTTTTCTCCCTAGTTTTGACTGCTTTTATTTATCCAATTGCTGGGAGCTGGCAGTGGAATGGTGGTTGGCTATCTCAACTTGGTTTTATTGATTTCGCAGGTTCTTCTATTGTTCACTCTGTTGGAGGTTGGGCAGGACTTGTTGGGGCAATGCTTCTCGGACCTCGTATTGGTAAATTCGTTGATGGCAAAGCTCAAGCCATGCCTGGTCACAACATGGCTATAGCTACTTTGGGAGCGCTAATCCTTTGGATAGGTTGGTATGGATTTAATCCAGGCTCTGAATTGGCTATGGATCAATATGTTGCTTATGTTGCAGTAACAACAACTTTAGCAGCAGCTGGTGGCGCAATTGCAGCGACTGTATTCTCTACGATTACCTCTGGTAAGCCAGACCTAACTATGATCATAAACGGCATTCTTGCTGGGTTAGTTAGTATCACTGCTGGATGTGGCAACATGACTTTTGCTGGATCTTGGCTTGCTGGTGCAGTTGGTGGAATTATCGTCGTTATTTCAGTAGCTGCTTTAGATTCGGCAGGTATTGATGATCCAGTTGGTGCTTTCTCCGTTCATGGTGTTTGCGGCGTTTGGGGAACTGTTGTTATCGGCCTTTGGGGCGTTGATGGAATGGACCCAGGTGCTGCAGGAATTGGTCTTCTCAATGGAGGAGGAATTAACCAATTCTTAATTCAAGCACTAGGTGCAGCTGCTTATGGTATCTGGACTGTTGTTACATGTTGGCTTGCTTGGCAAATTATTGGTGGCTTCTTTGGAGGTATCAGGGTTAGCGAAGCAGAAGAGATACAGGGCCTAGATATTGGAGAGCATGGAATGGAGGCTTATCCTGACTTTGCCTCTAGCTAGTTTCCTTGTTTAATTGTCTTACATTAAATCTAAAAAAGCCCGGAATATATCCGGGCTTTTTTAGTGTGGTTTAATAGTTATGAGATTTCTATCCATTTGTTTTTTATTATTTAATTGAAATGGATACTCAAGCCTTTAAGCAAACTCTTCATAAATCAGATAGATATAACCGAAGAGGATTTGGTTCAGCAAATAAGCGAGCACAAGCCCTTGCTGAAGCCTATCAAAGTGGATTGATTGGATCGATTAGAGAAAATGGAAATCTTTTGGAGCATGGAAGATTAAAAGTAAAACTTGCGGAAGCGTTTGGATTTTGTTGGGGAGTAGAAAGATCAGTTGCAATGGCTTATGAGACAAGGAAACATTACCCCAATGAACGAATATGGATAACTAACGAAATCATTCATAACCCCTCTGTGAATGATCATTTAAGGAAAATGAATGTTCTTTTCATAGCGGAAGAGAAAGGGATTAAAGATTTTTCCGGAGTTAAAGATGGAGATGTTGTCATTCTTCCTGCATTTGGGGCAACTGTGCAAGATATGCAACTATTACATGATCGAGGTTGTCATATCATTGATACGACTTGCCCATGGGTCTCAAAAGTTTGGCACACAGTTGAAAAGCATAAAAAACATACTTTTACATCAATTATTCATGGCAAATATAAACATGAAGAAACTTTAGCTACCAGCTCTTTTGCAGGGACTTATCTAGTGCTATTCGACCTTGAAGAGGCGAAATACGTTGCAGACTATATTTTAGGCAAGGGTAATAGAGAAGATTTTTTAAATCGATTTTCAAAAGCATCTTCAGCAGGCTTTGACCCGGATAAGGATTTGCAAAAAGTTGGAGTTGCTAATCAGACCACAATGTTAAAAAGCGAAACTGAGGAAATTGGAAGATTGTTTGAGAAAACAATGTTGAAAAGATTTGGCCCAGCCCAATTGAATGAACATTTTTTAGCTATTAATACCATCTGTGATGCTACTGAAGAAAGGCAAGGAGCAATGTTTTCTCTTGTTGATGAACCTTTAGACCTTATGGTTGTAATTGGAGGATTTAATTCTTCTAATACAACTCATCTTCAAGAAATCGCAATAAGTCGTGGAATACGTTCTTTTCATATTGATACTCCAGAGCGAATTGGTGAAGAAACTAATACCATTACCCATATGCCACTAGAAGGAGGTGAATTGTTAACTGAGGCAACTTTTCTTCAACAGGGAAATATTAGTGTAGGCATTACCTCTGGGGCTTCAACTCCTGACAGAGTGGTTGAAGATGTTATTCACAAGCTAATGAAATTAAGCGAAAATTTTTGATAAGAAAAAAACACAATTTTGTCCCAATCTCTCGTAGGATAGATTTAGTTTTTAGTGGAAGATGACTCAAGCTAACAAATCTAATCTTAAAGATCCTGATTCACAAAAAGTAGAAGTCGTTGTTCAGAGCCCCGAAGGGGAAGTAAATATTTTTGGAGAACTATCCATATTAGTTCTTAGAGTTATTTTTAGTTTGATGATGGTTCATCACGGTTTGGAAAAATTAAATGATCCAGGTGGATTCGCTGAATTTGTAGTAGGCAAATATTTCAGTTTTCTTCCTGGCGACCCTGTGATTTGGACTTATATGGCTGCTGTAACTCAAATAGTTTGCCCTATAGGTTTGGCAACTGGAGTATTGGCAAGATTATCCTCCTTGGGTCTTCTGTCAACAATGGTATTTGCTTTGTATTTCCACTTTATAGACACTGGTTTAGAAGGATTTCCTTTTGCGGTTGTAGAGAATCACAATTATATATTTGAATTGTCAGCTATTTACGCAGCAATATCATTTTATTTTTTATGTGCTGGTCCAGGCAGGCTATCACTTTTTAGGAAATCAAATAAAATAACTTATTATCCAAAAGGTACATAATTGAGATTAAATTAAAAGCTCAAAATAAATATATAATTTAAAAAGTAAACTTGAAATAATATTAATGTAGAAAATGTCTTTTGCCAGTTATTACCATTTTTATACCTAATTCATTGCAAGCTTTTATTGAATCTTCGTCTCTAATACTTCCTCCGGGTTGAATAATTGAGCTAATACCGTAATCAGCTGCCATTTTTACAGTATCGTCGAATGGGAAAAAACCATCGCTAGCTAAGACCGCACCTTTTGATTTACTTCCAGCAGCTTCTAAAGCAAGTTTTGCCGAACCTATTCTATTCATTTGGCCTGCTCCAATTCCTAAGCTTTGTTTATTGTGTGCGACAGCTATAGCATTAGATCGTACATGTTTTACAATTTTCCATGCGAAGGATAAGTCATTTATTTCTTCTTGGTTTGGTACTAGCTTTGTAACATTTTTCCATTCTTTTTGATCAGTATTTGGTTCATCTAAATCCTGTATTAATAAACCACCGAGTATGCTTCTGATATGGTGTTTAGATGCTTTTTGAATAGACTCAGGTTTTAACTCTAAGAGCCTTAGATTTTTCTTTTTTGATAGTATTTCCTTTGCATTGTCATCAAAGTATGGAGCCACAACACATTCAATAAATATATTTTCGAGCTCTTTGGCTGCAGCTTTATCGAAAGGACAATTGATAGCAATAATTCCACCAAACGCACTAACTCTATCGCCATCTAATGCTTTTTTGAGAGCTAAATATGGAGTATCTCCAATAGCGACTCCACAAGGATTTGTGTGCTTTATTACCACTGCTGCCTTTTGATATGAATCACTTTTAAAAGTGTTTTCATATCCAAATTCACGAAGAGTAGCTAATGCAGCCTCTAAGTCTAGAAGATTATTTGTACTTAATTCTTTGCCTTGTAATTGATTGGCGCCACTCCATCCTTTCTTAGGTTCTCCATACCATGAGGCTTTTTGATGTGGATTTTCTCCATATCTAAGTTCTTGTTTTAATGGTAAGCCTTGTAACCAAGAGGCTTTTTTGTAAGAGATATTTTTAGCAATCCATTTACTTATAGTTAGGTCATAAATGGCTGTATGCTCAAAAGCTTGTTGTGAATATTTTTTTCGTAATTCATCAGTTATGGCTTTTGATTTATATGCATCTATTAATCCCTGGTATTGATGTGGATTCGTTACTACAAGAACATCTTGGTGGTTTTTTGCTGCTGCTCTGATCAGTGTTGGGCCTCCAATATCAATATTCTCAATAGCTTCATCCCATAAAACATTTTCTTTTGAAATAGTTTTCTCGAAAGGATACAAGTTGACAACCACCAAATCTATTGGATTTATGTTTTGTTTATGTAAATCATCCAAATGAGATTTTTTATCTCTTCTAGCCAATATTCCACCATGAATCTTTGGGTTTAGTGTTTTCACTCTCCCTCCCAGAATTTCTGGAAATCCTGTGTAATCTGCCACCCTTGTTACGGGAAGATTCTCACTCTCAAGTAATTTTGCAGTCCCGCCACTTGAAATAATTTTGAATCCCAATTCATTAACTAATGCTTTAGCTAGAGGAATTAAACCAGTTTTGTCTGAGACACTTAGCAGAGCTATGGGTGACATCTTTATCGTTTAGGATCGATTCTCATCGATAACCTACGCATCAAAGAGTGATATTGCATTCAAGATGACTGAAGTTCTCTCATTAAATTCTGAATCCGCAACAAATAGAATCGTTTTACTGCATGGTTGGGGAGCAGATGCACATGATTTGTTGTCAGTCGGTAAATTGCTAACCGAAGGGTTAACAGATCGTTTTGAAATTGTTTCTTTCTCTGCCCCTCAACCTCATCCAAGTGGAGCAGGGATGCAATGGTATCCCTTATATCCTCATAAATGGGAGGAGGTTCCAAATGCAGTATTGGATCTTGAAAAGAGACTAAATAATCTTTGCTTTAAACACATACCTTTAAACAAAACATTGTTATTGGGGTTTTCTCAGGGGGGAGCAATGGCGTTAGAGGTTGCTACGAGAATTAAATTTCAGGCTGTTTTTGCATTTTCCTCATATCCACATCCGGAGTGGAAACCTTTAAAAGATATGCCACCAATTTTTCTTTACCATGGAAATATTGATCAAGTAGTGCCTAAAGCAGCTTCTCAAAAAAGCTTTGATATTTTGTTAAAAAATGGAGCTAAATCAGAGTTGTATTTTTTTGATGGAGGTCATGAAATAAGCAATGATCCAATTGATCATTGCCGAAGAACAATTAAAGAAAAATTTTTAATCTAAACAAAAGCGTATTCGTACTCTTCAATCTCTTCCCAATCATCTGCTGTAAGTTCTAAACCAGCAAAAATTTTGTCCTCACCAAGAAATTCAACAATAACTCTTAGCGAAGGAAAAAGAAAGTGATTCTCTTCAGCATATTGAGCACTAAACAAACCTTTCTCTCCCCAGAAGAAGCGATCAGTAGTGTGTTCATTGCGACGCACATTTAATATGGCGGGTGCAAATAAGCCTTCTTCAGCTATGAAGCGTCTCGCCGCGGTTACAGGCTTATGTTGACCAGTTCCTAAATGATAAATAGGAACATGGGACATGACTCGCTGACCTGCGAGTCTGCGTCTGCTAATTCTTTTACGCTTCTTTGACATGAAAAACCAAGCTTTGTACGTGGGGGAGAATGTTAGAGACTTTTTTATTCACTCTTGCTAAAACAAGAGTCATTTGAAAAAAGTTGAAACTGATATGGAGTTTTTCTCAAATTCACAAAAGTTGACTACAGAGGTTACCCATCAATCTCTGCAATAGCCTCAAAGTCACTCAAAGTGCTCACTTTTGAATTAGATTTGAGATAGCCTCCTTACAATTGATCTAAAATCTTTATTAACATCTTAATACTTTTTTCAAATTTTTCAAGTTTTTGAGTACTTCGTTTCCTTTGTCTAAGATTGCACAATGAGCTCAATGCAGTATTCAGAAAGGTTTTTAAATTTTGTTCAGCAGCAGTTGATGAACTATCAAGCTGATCCGGAGCTTGAGCATGTTGTTGTTTATGTAGCAAGATCTGGAGACACTGGATCCCCAACATTGGAGGTTGTTGGTCAGTGGCCGAAGTCTGAAAAAGTTTTACAGCCAGTAGAAACTGACACTGCCCTTAGAACGCCTTCATCTAATAGAAGATGGTACCCGTTACAAGAAGGTTCGATATTGTTAGGCGTTATTCGTGCTGAGAGAATTGATTCTGTTGAAGAATGGCCCGAGTCTCTAGATCAGCGATTGCAATCTATGTCAATTTTATTGGCTAACGCTCTTTCATCGGAGCTTGAGAGAAAAAGATTATTAGATCAATTAGATGATCAAAAGGAACAGATATCTTTAATGGTTCATCAACTCAGGAATCCATTGGCTGCCCTAGGGACTTATGCAAAACTGCTTTTGAGAAAAATTGGACCTGAAAGTGAGCATGAGAATCTTGTAAAAGGTCTTATGACTGAGCAAGCGCAGGTTAATAAATACCTCTCTGCGCTTGATCAGCTAAGTCAAGTCAAATTACCTCAAGCTGATGATGGATCAAACAGATTGCTTTTGCCTCCGCTCTTGCCAACTGAGACTTTGATAAGTGTAAAAAGCTTGATAGAGCCATTGATAGAGAGAGCAAAGGCAAGAGCAAATCTACAAGGAAGAGAATGGTTTAGTCCTTCAGAGTGGCCAGAGTGGATGGAATCAAGATCAATTTCAGAAGGGGTCATTGCCGAAATAGTCGCGAACCTTCTGGAAAATGCATTTCGTTATAGTCCTCCTAAATCATCCATAGGTATTGAAGTGGCTGACGGGGGAATATGCATTTGGGATGAGGGCATCCCTATAATTGAAGAAGAAAGAGAGAAGATTTTTGAGAAAGGTTTTAGGGGTGCAAGTGGTTCGAAAATGTCAGGTAGTGGAATAGGTCTTGCTCTTGCTAGAGATTTGGCTCTCCAATTAGGTGGAGATTTGAAATTAGTTGTTAATCCGAAGAAATTTAAAAACTCTTTACCTGAATCAGGGAATGCTTTTGTATTTAATTTGGAACCAAAATGATACTTAATAACAGTAAATTAGTTGTCTCTGTTATCACTAAACTTGCTCCAAAGCTGTCTCCACAATGACCTCCTAAATATCTATTTATTAAACTTGGTATTGATACGGAAGAAATTAAACCCGAAAATATACAATATATCAATAAATAAGTATTAGATATGTTTAAGTTAGTTAAAGTTAAGAAAAGCATTATTCCAGCAAAAACTACAATTACTGATGGTGTTATTTCTTTAGAGAGGCCTTTCCAGTGTTCATGATGAATGGATTTTGATTCTTTATTAGAAATGTATTCATAGTTTTCAATTGCAAAAAGTTGTGAGAGTCTTCCCCAAAAGGCAGCCATAGGGAAGGCAAAGGGAGCATAAAATCCAAGTTTGATTATTGCTGCTATTTGAAGGATCAAAATGATAACTAAACTTTGTACACCTATTGCACCTACTCTGCTATCTTTCATTGCCTCAATTCTCTTTGATGGACCTGCTCCAATCCCATCAGCTGTATCCATTAGACCGTCCATATGAAGGCCACCAGTGATGACGATGCTGATTGCAATAGATACCAATGCGATAGAAGTAATCGGCCAATTAAGGTAATTCAATAAAAGCCAAGAAAGCGATTGTAAAAAGCCAATGAAAACTCCTACTAAAGGGGCAAAACGAGTAATTCTTTTGAAGCTTGGCTTAACTATTGGGCATTGAGGCAAAATTGTGTAAAAAACCCATGCACCTGCAAGGTCCCCTAGCCAGTTCTTAAAAATCAGAATTACAACCTCAACTGTTTCTTACGTTCTAAATTAGTTATATAACTAATTTAAGTAATTGCTTATTTAGGAATAATTGAAAAAGCCCTTCTTTGATTTTGAAATAAAAAGCAGATGTAAAAAGACATTGGCCCGTGTTTGTTCTTTTAAAACTCCAAACGGAATTGTAAATACTCCTAGATTTATGCCAGTAGGGACTTTAGGGACAGTAAAGGGCGTTTCATCTGAGCAGCTAAAGATGACAGGAGCAGAGATGATTCTTGCAAATACTTTTCATCTCCATCTGCAGCCTGGAGAAAAGATTGTTCAAGATGCAGGTGGACTACATAAATTTATGAGGTGGAGCAAGCCAATACTTACTGACTCAGGAGGTTTTCAAGTATTTAGTTTGGCAAAGTTGAATAAAATTGATGATCAAGGGGTTTCGTTTCAAAGTCCCAGAGATGGTAAACATATTTTTTTGACACCTGAAAAAGCTATTCAAATACAAATGGCTTTAGGCTCTGATGTGGCAATGGCTTTTGATCAATGCCCTCCATACCCTTCTAGTGAATCAGACGTTGAGGAGGCTTGTAACAGGACTCATCACTGGTTGGAGAGATGTCTCGATGCTCATACCAAAGATGATCAAGCAGTATTTGGTATTGTTCAAGGTGGATGTTTCACTCATTTGAGGGAATTGAGTGCGAAAATTGTTTCAGAGTTCGATTTGCCGGGAATTGCTATTGGAGGAGTAAGTGTAGGTGAACCAATTAATCAAATACACAAAATTGTTCGAGAAACCTGTCCTTTGTTACCTCTTGATCGACCTAGATACTTAATGGGAATTGGAACCTTAAGGGAAATGGCCATAGCAGTAGCTAATGGTGTGGATCTGTTTGATTGTGTGATTCCCACTCGTTTGGGGAGGCATGGGAGCGCATTGGTTGGTGGGGATACATTGAATTTAAGAAATTCTCGTTTTAAAGATGATTTCAGACCATTAGATTCATCATGCAATTGTGAGGCTTGCAGTGGGTATACAAGGGCATATATTCATCATTTAATTCGCAACAAAGAATTACTTGGTCTTACACTTTTGAGTGTGCACAATCTCACGCATTTGATCCGTTTTACAGGTGCTATGAGGCAAGCAATTATTGATGGTTGTTTTTCAGAGGATTTCGCTCCGTGGCAGAGTGACTCTAAAGCGCGTCATACGTGGTAGCGTGCGTGCTTAATACGTCCATTATTTTTAGGGATGGCACTGATTAATCTCGACTTACTAGCTGAACTTCCGGTTGCTTACCAGGCTTTTGCACCAACAGTGGATGTACTTCCGCTGATACCTCTTTTCTTCTTTCTGCTTGTTTTTGTTTGGCAAGCGGCAGTTGGCTTTCGTTAACAAAGAAGTTTTTCTTCTGATTTCTTAAAATTTAAGTAATCAATTCAAGGTTCTTAACAAAATAAAACTTTTGCTCGAAGTAAAACATCGGGGAAGAGTTTTTTTTTTGAATATTTCATCTAGCTAATTTAAATTCCTTCTCCCAGCTGAATGTCTTCACTTGGCATTGAAACTGCTTTTTCGATTAAATCAGCCAGATGCAGTGCTCTAGAGGCTTGAAGCCCCCCGACGGCAGGTTTCTCTTTACCTCTAACACATTGTAAGAAATGCTCCAATTCTGCATACAATGGCTCAATTGATGTTGTACTAACTTCTTCAATAAAACCATCGTTTCTATAAAGTAATTCTCCATGATCAGCTGAGTACCATTCATGGGCCTTTCTGTGTATGTGAATATTGTGGTTTAGGAAATCTGTTTCAATAAGACTTTGTTTGCAATGAGCGCTCAAGCTTCTGATTTTCTTGTGACTCATTTTGCTTGCAGTCAGACTTGCAATCACCCCATTTTGAAATCCGAGTGTCGCGTTAACGTAATCCATCGGTCCATCTTCACTACATCCTCCAACTGCAGCCAGCCTAATCACTTTTGAATTTGCAAGTTCAATAACTAAATCAATATCGTGAATCATTAAGTCCAATACGACTGAAACATCATTTGCTCTTTCTGGGTGAGGGCTATGCCTTCTGGCTTCAAGGACTACAACCTCTTCATTGGCAACTACTTTTGTTAATTCTCTAAAAGCTGGATTAAATCTCTCTATGTGGCCAACTTGTAATAACTTTTTTGCATTGTTTGATGCATTAATCAATGATGACGCTTCTTCTTGATTGGCTGCTATCGGTTTTTCAATTAGCACGTGTTTGCCAGAGTTTAAGCATTCTAGGCCTACTTCATGGTGAAACAACGTAGGTACAGCAACACATACAGCCTCTACTTTATGTAATAAGTCCTTGTAATTTTTATACCAATTACAATTAAATTGTTCCATAGCTAGCTTCCCTCTTTCTTTGTCTAAATCTGCAACTCCTACTAACTCAGCATCTTTTAAAAGACTAAGTACTCTCGCATGGTGCCAACCCATATTTCCAATGCCAATTACCCCAACTTTTACAGGAATAATATTTTCGTTCATATTGGTTAGTTTTTTCATGCTTACTTTCTAGTTAATTATTATTTAGGAAGGATAATTTTGACTTTGTTTATTCTTGGACCTTTCATGGAGATAATTTCAAATACAATTTCATTATGAACGAAAGTTTCACCTGAGTTGGGAATTTCTTGCAGCTTTTCTAAAACAAATCCTGCAAGAGTGTAATGATCATCTGCTTCTGGTAATTCTAATTTAAGCTCTCTATTTAGTTCTATTACTTCTATTTCACCAGAAGTAATCCAGATTTTTTTCAAGTCATCAATAGGTTTTAGCTCAGATTCTTTATTATCAAATTGAATTTCATCACCAACGATTTCACCTGTTAAGTCTGCTGATGTTATTAATCCTTCAGTTCCTCCATATTCATCAACTACCAATAGGAGTGGGTTCCCATGTTTTATTAGGGGTAGTAATTCGGCCAAAGTAGAAGTTTCTAAAACACGAATAACTGGTTTTATATAAGGCTTTAAAGAAGAGTTCGCTTGCATTTCCCCTTTAGCTATTGGATCAGCAAGTTGCCTTAAGTCTAAAACTCCAAGCACATTATCGAGTGAATCATCAATTACTAAGTATCTTGCATGACGAGTTTTATGAACTTCTTCCATCATTTGTGAGAAGGAAACCTCCTTCGGAAGAGTAACCATTCCTGACCTGGGAACCATTACCTCTCTGACTTGGGTGTCTCTTAAAGCAAATACACCTTCAAGTATGTTTCTTTCGTCAGGTTTTAATCCTGTTACGCCACCAGTTTCAATTAATTTTTCTAATTCTCCTGCAGAGAATGCAGCTGTTGTAAGACTTTCTGATTCAGTATTGAGTCCAAACAATCTAAGAATTAGTAAAGCAAGTCCTTCTAGCAAAGAAAGGAATGGAGACATCCATTTTATTGCTGCTTCAATTAAAGGTGATAATTTTAGAGCAGAATTCTCTGGTTGATTAAGAACAAGTGCTTTTGGCAGAAGACCTGATATAAGAGTTGCCAAAAGTACAACAGTAATAAAAAGTCCTAGATCTAAAAAATAGTTAATTGAAGCATTATTTCCCCACCATTGAGATGCTAAATTTTTACAGATCCAACCAATTGAAATTAATGAAATAGTTATTCCTAACTCTGCTATTAATAGGGTTCTTCTAAGCCTTTTCTGCAGACGAATTATGGAATTGGATCCTGGTAGTCCATCATCTATCAGTCTTTGAACCTTGGTTGAACGAAGTCGCAAAATAGCAAATTGACCTGCATTAAAAAATGCAGGTATTACAAGCAATATAAAAAGAAGTAATAAACTCATCAATAAATTTCTATGGGGGTGGCGAGGATCGAACTCGCCTAAGGCGAATTATGAGTTCGCTGCATTCACCAGATTGCTACACCCCCAAAAAAGCAGAACAAAAACTTTTTTTGATAATAGTTAATTTGTTTGCCTAAAGTAAATATATATCCAATCCCACCAAGATGTTTAATAATTAAACTTGCATACAAAGATATGACCCCATTGAATCCTTCATTAGATGGCGAAAGAGAAAATCTCTTAACATTATTGGCTCAAAAAGCTTATAGGTTTGGAGATTTTTCTTTGGCTTCCGGGAAAAAAAGTTCTCATTATGTCAATTGCAAGCCGGTCTCTCTCTCTGGTCTAGGTCTCTTGTCGATAAGTTCACTATTCCTCAAACAAATAAATCAAGGTGATAGTGGCGTAGCTGGATTGACTTTGGGCGCGGACCCTCTTGTTAGTGGCGTTGTGATGTTGGCAGCCCAATCAGGTATTGAGTTAAGCGGTTTAATAGTAAGGAAAGAAGCCAAAGGACATGGTACCGGAGCATGGCTTGAGGGCCCTTTGCCTCCAAAGGGTTCTCTGATTACTGTCCTGGAGGATGTTGTGACTACTGGTGGTTCCTCTTTAAAAGCTGTTGAAAAACTTAGAAGTCAAGGTTATTTTGTTAAGCAAGTATTAGCAATAGTCGATAGAGAAGAAGGTGGTGCAGATGCCATGGCCAAAGCTGATTTAAATTTAAATAGTCTTTTCTTTTTAAAAGAGATTGTTGGAAGAGCTAAAAGCTTGTAATGGCAGAAACTAAATCATTGATTTGGGACGAGAAATTCCCTGCATTACTTCTAAAAGGGGAGGGTGCTTTTGCTTTTCTGCATGGTCAAACGACTGCAGATGTTTTTGCAAAGAAAGAATTAGACCAAATATTCATGAGTTGTTGGCTATCGACTAAAGGATCTTTAAAAGCTGTATTGGAAATTCGACTTTCAAATAATATGGCTGAGATACTTATTATCAGTGGTGAAGTTAATTCTATAAGAGATGGATTTGAGTCAGTGATATTTCCAGCTGATAAAGTGAGGTTAGAAGTTATAGATCCAATCAGAAGAAGACAAGAAATAAATAATAATAAATCATGGAAGGAATCAAATTTTAGATGGATTGATGATAATGATTTAATTCTAGGAGAAATAACTAACTTTACAAAAGCTACTAAAGAAGAATTGGAGAATTGGAAAATAAGACAAGGAATACCTAGCATTGATAGAGAGATCAATGGAGAAACAAATCCTTATGAATTAGGATTAGCAGATACTATAAATCTTGATAAAGGCTGCTATCTTGGTCAAGAGGCAATGTCAAGAGTTTTTAGGTCTAAATTTCTAAAATATCAACTACGTTATTGGGAAGCTTATGGAGAATCTAATGAGTTTGATATTGGTAAAAAGTTTTTTAGCACTAATAAAGATGAAGGATTAAAGAAAAATATAGGAGTTGTTACTTCTTCAGTTAAGGTTGAAGATAACTTCTTTAATGGACTTGCTTTAATCAAAAATAATTTTATTGATAAGGATGTTTGTTTTTCTGAAAATGGTGACTCCATAACTATAAAAAAAACAATCTCTTTTACTAATCCTTTTTGATCTATTTAGATATTCTCAATCATGATCTATTAACCACTTTGCAATCATTAAAGTAGCGATGCAATCATCACGATTATATTTAAATATCGAACTTAGATTTTTAGAGTAATTATTATGGTGTTTACGAGATTTTTTCCATTGTCTCCACCATAAAAGAGCTCTTGCACCATCAGTATTGGATTGCTCCCATTTGAATCCTATTAGTTCTGCGATTGATTTAAGCCCATAGTTTCTTACTGGAAGGCACCAGAATTTTCTAACTAATAAATGTATATCAATAAATCTTTTTTTTAATACTTCAATTTCTTGAGGACTTGCGCCTTGCCTTAATGCAAGCTTTAGCAAAGCTATTTGCTCTGTTTCACCATAATGAATAATGGGATAGTCTTTATTAAGACTTAACTTTTTATTTATTCTTTTCCAGAGAAAACTTTCATTGGTTTTTTCAAGATTAAGTAATGGTGAATATTTAGTTTTTTCTAAGCTGATTTCGCTGTTAATTTTTTTAGGAAATCGAATAAATCCATGCAAAAAGTCATGTTTAATATCTGGGTCAGACTCTATATCATAAATATATAAACCTTTTGCTTCCTTTAAATTACTGAGTGTTATATTAGGATTTAGTTTGATTGCCTTGTCTCTTATTTTAGATTGCGATTGTAAAATAATTTGTTTCGAAATATCACCATGCTGTGTGCCAAATCTGTCAAGCTTTTCCTTTAGTTTATAATGCTTAATTCTTGCTAAATCATCTATATTTTTTATACCAATTTTTTTTAATAAAAGTTCTCTTTTTACTCCAACTCCGCTAACTTCACTCAGACTTCTTTCTTTGCTTGATATTGCATCACAATCTTTTCTCCAAGAGCATATTGTACATTTTTTTCTATTAGAGGTTATTGGTGGAGGAGTTTTTGATTCGATATCTTTCTCTAGATTAAATAATGAATCGATTAATTCTTTATTCATATTTTCACTTAATCTTATCTTCTCGACTTTAACAATGTTATGTTCTTTGTGTAAGATTAATCCTTTTTTGACTTGAAATTTTTGTAAATTATTTATTAATAAGCCTTGCATTGCAAATATTAATCTATGCTCTCGCGTGATTTTTTTACCTTGCCTAGCTAAAATAGGTTGGTAAGAAAAATTACCCCAAATACTTTCTCCTGATGTTTTCTTTAGAATCGGTAAGTTTCCTTTGATAATTCTATTGTTAATAAACGGATATTTAAGTCTGACTCCATAGGCGATATTTTTCCCCTCTTTGCAAGCTTGAATTCCTATCCCATGACTTTTTTGTGAGAGATTATGAAAGCAGTCGATTTGATGATTTAATTGAAGTGTGCTGTGAGCGGTCCACAACTTTTTTTGTCTATCACCATAAATTTCGAGCCACGCCTTTCTTCTGCATCGAATCCAATTCCTTAAAAGGTGATCATTAATTGGTTTGGATTTATTACATTTCATACTTAGAGATTAATCTGAATTTCTTTAAGAACAAAGTTTGCCAACATAAAGATGAAAAAGAAAAAGTTGAATCTCGCTCAAAAGGATATTTCTTTCGGAACAGACGGATGGAGGGGAATATTAGGCGTTGATTTTACTTTGGAAAGATTACTTAAAGTTTCAGCAGCAGCAGCTCAAGAGCTTGCTTATGTGAAAGAGAAAAAAAATAATAAAATAATAATTGGTTATGACCGACGTTTCCTCGCAGAGGAGCTAGCTGAGGCGGTTGCATCTGCAGTTAGAGGAGTAGATTTATTACCTTTGTTGTCTTGTTCTGCGCTGCCAACACCCTCTTGTAGTTGGGGAATAGTTGAAGAAAATGCACTTGGTGCACTTGTGATTACAGCAAGTCATAACCCATGCGAATGGTTGGGTTTGAAAATCAAAGGTCCTTTTGGAGGCTCAGTTGATAGCTCTTTCACCGACTCCGTTCAAAAAAGATTAAACGCTGGAGGGATATCAATTCCAATTGAAGACGCAACAGAGAGAGTTGATTTTCGAAAACAACATTTATTGGGGATTAGTCAGAAATTTGATATCCCTTTGATTGCTGATGGCTTAAGAAAATTGGATGTGAAAATATTTGTTGATCCAATGCACGGATCTGCTGCGGGCTGCATGTCTGAATTATTCGGCTCTGATGGTAATGAGCTTATTTATGAATTGAGAACAAACAGAGATCCTTGTTTTGGCGGGAATCCACCAGAACCTATGAAAGCTTATTTATCTGAATTAATACAAAAAGTTAAGGACTCGTTTAAAGAGGGTAAGTTGTCCATGGGTATAGTTTTTGATGGAGACGGAGATCGAATCGCGGTGATAGATGAAAAAGGTAGATATTGCAATACACAGTTGTTAATGCCTGTGCTGATAGATCATCTAGCAAGATTCAAAAATATGCCAGGTTGTGTAGTTAAAACTGTAAGTGGCTCTGACTTGATGCGATTTGTTGCGGAGGATTTGGGGAGAGAAGTGCTCGAGAAGCCAGTTGGATTTAAATATATTGCTGAAGAAATGCTTTCGAGAGAAGTTCTTATTGGTGGAGAGGAGTCAGGGGGGGTTGGATTTGGACATCATTTGCCAGAACGTGATGCTTTGTTTACTGCTTTGCTTTTGATGGAGTCAATGGTTGCTGATAGTAAATGCTTGGGTGAGAAAATAGATTCTCTTCATGCTCGTTTTGGCGAGAGTCATTTTGAACGTATTGATTTAACTCTCAAAGATATGGAAATGAGAAGAAACTTGGAAAATTTTTTGAAACAGAAAACTCCATCTTCAATAGGTCATAAATCAGTTTTAGAGGTTATTTCAACGGATGGAATAAAACTTGTACTTGATAAAAGTCATTGGCTTATGTTCCGCTTCTCTGGAACAGAGCCTCTTTTAAGAATTTATTGTGAGGCTCCATCCAGCAAAGAAGTGACGTCAACTTTGTATTATGCAAAGCAACTTTTAGACAATAGTTTTGGATAAGCTCCCTCTAGTAATTGCGAGTGGCAATCAAGGTAAAATCGCAGAATTTAAAAAACTTTTGAACGATTTTCCATTTAGTTTAATGACTCAACCTGTTGGATTTGAAATTGAGGAAACAGGAAATACATTTATGGAAAATGCAAGAATTAAGGCGATTGCTGTTAGTCAGGCAACAGGTAATTTGTCTCTTGCTGACGACTCTGGGTTAAGTGTGGAGTCTCTTGGAGGGGCTCCAGGTATTTATTCTTCTAGGTACGCAAATTCAGATGAGGAAAGAATTGAAAAACTATTAGCAGAGCTAAAACCTTTTAAAAATAGAAAAGCTAAATTTGAATGTGCATTATGTATTGCTAGTGGGGTTAAAGCGTTGATAGAAGTCACAGGCTTTTGCGAAGGTTTAATAACTTTGTCCCCGAAAGGGAAAAATGGTTTTGGATATGATCCGATTTTTGAAGTTTCCCGATTAGGTGAGACTTATGCGGAAATGGATCACGAAAAAAAGAAGCAGATTGGTCACAGAGGGAATGCATTCAAATTGCTCATACCAGAATTGAAAAAGCTATTAAATTGAATAAATAAGTAGATTTAGTGCTGTAAAAAATTTTTTTCTTACTAGTTTTCAACCCAGCTTCCGTGTAATCCATGGGGGATTGAAATAGGAACCTCAAGGATAGCTTTTTCAGTAAGATCTTTAGAATCAAGAATTATTAAATCAGTTCCAGATCTGATGCTATTCCAAACCAATACAATTACCCATCCATTGTCTTCTTCTGATTTTGATTCTTTGGAAGGAATAAATATTGGCTCACTTACAAAACCCCTTGGAGCAGCACTCCAACTAATTTCTTTATTGTCTATTAAATCAATTTTTTTTATAGCTTGGAGTGGCCCATTACCTTCCTTTTGCTCGGCAGTTGCCATCCAACTAAAGCGTGCCTTTCGTCCTTCAAAATTAGGATTGACCATTGCAAATTCACAACATTGATTGCTTATGGTTGAACATGTAAATGTATTTTCTATTGGATTGATTTCACTTCTTTTCAAAATTCCCTCTGGTAAAAGATCAAAATCAATTTCTCTAAAATTATCCTCGGGTCCAATGCTAGGAAAATCATCATAAAAAATACTTTCAACATTGATTTTTTCATTGTCCTCCCAAGCATTTAGATGATGAAAAACAAAACCCTTAGGGGCATTAACAGATTTTGGAGTTTGGCCAGCAAATTTCCCAGAGTCCCTTGGAATTAGTAAAAATTTTGGGGTTCCATCGGGTTTGGAAGCTAGACATTGTGCGGCCCCTTTTTGTCCAAGTAGGAACGGGAGAGGATTAAAACTAATAGCATTTTGCAGGAATATTGCCCAGTTTGGAGTTATGGCGAAATCATGCAAGAACGCAAATCCATTAAATGAATCTTTTCTATCACTTAAAAGAGAGCCAATATTTTCTCCCTCCGTGGAAAATTCCATCAATCTAATTGTGCTTTTAGGACCTGTAGATACCCCAAAAGTGACCATTCTTTGACTTTTATGATGGCCAGGGTCAAATCGAGGATGAGCACTAAACGCCTCACCTTTTTTTAAAACTCCATTTAAATCAGATATGCCATTGGTCTCCAGTGTATTTGGATTAAGTGAATATGGACTGGAGGCTTCCCATAAAGCTAGTAATTCAGCTCCAAGTTTTACTACGTGAGTATTAGCAATATTTTTTAGCCTTACATCAAAAGCATTAGCTAATACCCCGCCTTCTTTTTGAGTTCCAAATACACCTCTATATAGAAATTTCTGAGATTTTTCTTCTTCTGTCCATTCCTTTGTACGAATAAAACGATTTGTCAGGCGTATTTTCCCATTTTCAAATTTGAAGGCAGCAATCATGCCATCTCCATCAAATGGATGATGGACCCATCTCCCGCCTCTCTCTAATCTGCCTGGCCCATTTCGATAAAAGGTACCAGAAATTTGCTCAGGAATAGATCCTTTTACCAGTTTGAGTTCAGCCTGATCTAATTCTTTGTCAACATTGCAATATGCACTTGACCAATCTTTTTTGTTGAAGCTTGTTTGCTGTGGTGATGATTCTCTTTTTAAATAACTAACTGCCACTATTTTGCTTGAAAACCTAATTTTCGCTTAAACTTTTTACTTTTGCGAGCTGAAGGTCAAAATGATTTATTAAAATAGGCACTTTCTATTGACCAGCCTGTTCAAGAACTCCTTTACTGCTTGGGATTTGACCTGATCTTCTCTGGTCAATTTCAGTAGCCATCCGAAGAGCTCTTGCAAAAGATTTAAAAGTAGCCTCAATTATGTGGTGAGTATTGTTTCCCGAGAGTTGTTTGATGTGGAGAGTTAAGCCACCATTACTAACAACAGCACCGAAAAATTCTTTAACCAACTCAGTATCGTAAGTGCCGACTTTTTGAGAAGGAATATCTAAATTAAAACTTAAATGTGGCCGACCGGAACAATCAACCACAACCTGAATAAGAGCTTCATCAAGTGGAGCTAAAAAATGACCAAAGCGCTTTATTCCAACTCGATCACCTAATGCTTTTGACAAAGCTTGTCCAATAGCAATCCCCACATCTTCATTGCTGTGATGATCGTCTATGTGAGTATCTCCATTAGCTCTTACTTCAATATCAAATAATCCATGACTAGATAATTGTTGGATCATATGGTCTAGAAAACCAATCCCAGTATTTGCAATGCATTTTCCAGAACCATCAAGATCAATCTTCACAAAGACGTCAGTTTCCTTAGTCTTCCGACTAATCTCTCCTGCTCTAGTTTTTTTCATATTTGATTAGCAATTTGTGTTGGTTTGGAATTACATTCCATTTATGCAATAACCTGCGTCAACATAAACAGTTTGTCCTGATATACCACTCGAAAGATCGCTAAGCAAGAAAGCAGCGGTGTTACCTACCTCGATTTGAGTTACGGTTCTTCTGAGGGGAGCTTTTTCTTCGACGTTATGAATCATGTCCAGAATTCCTCCTATGGCTGAACTCGCTAAAGTTCTTATTGGCCCAGCACTGATAGCATTTACTCGAACCTGTTTTTCAGGACCAAGCTCCTCAGAAAGATATCTAACGGATGCCTCCAAAGCTGCTTTGGCAACTCCCATTACGTTGTAATTGGGAATCGCTCTTTCTGCTCCTAAATACGTCAAGGTGACTACGCCTGCACCTTTACTGAAGAGAGGTTTTGCATATTTACATAGTGGGGCGAGTGAGTAAGCGCTAATTTCTAGGGCTCTGGAGAATCCCTCTGAAGAAGTCGCACTGTAATTACCTACTAATTCTTCTTTCCCCGCAAACGCTAGACAATGAACTAGTCCATCAATCTGTCCCCATTGATTTTTAATGGCTTCAAAAACTTCCTCAATTTGAGAAGAGTTTTGCACATTAAGTGGCAAAAACAGGCTTGGATTTAGAGGAGACGTAAGTTCTTTTACTTTTGCTTCAAATCTACCTTTTTCATCGGGCAAGTATGTAATTCCTAGTTCAGCTCCAGCTGCTTTTAACTGTTGTGCAATGCCCCAGGCAATTGATCTGTTGTTTGCTATTCCGGTAACAAGGATTTTTTTGCCACTAAGATCGAGAAGCATCTTTCGGACTCATTTGGTTAGTATTACTAATTGTCCCCTATTTAGGGCTAAGACTCATAGTTAAATGAATATATAGTTAAAAGTTCTGTAATCCTTTCACCCCTATAAGTATAAGAATCATGGTTCGAACAGCTTCAACAATGCTTCCATTAGGAACGCAGTTGCCCGCTTTTAAGTTAGATGTGGTTTCAGGCGTGAACCTTGCTCCGGATGATTCTTTAAAAGGTCTTACTCATATCAGTAGTTTTGAATTAACAAAAAGACCATTGTTTTTGATGGTCATATGCGCTCATTGTCCATTTGTTAAACATGTAGAAAGCGGAATCACAAAGTTATTCAATTCTTTTGGTGAAGACGTTCAATTTTTGGCTGTTTCAAGCAATAGCGTGAAAACACACCCGCAAGACGCGCCAGAATTCCTTGCTTCTCAAGCTAATCAACTGGGATGGAAGTTTCCATATTTATTCGATTCTGATCAAAAATTAGCAAAGGCGCTTAAAGCCGCATGTACGCCTGATTTTTATATTTTTTGGCCTTCTTTAGATGGAGGCTCAACATTGAGATACAGGGGACAAATGGATGAAAGTCGTCCAGGCAATGAAATACCTGTTTCTGGTGATGATATTCGTTTAGCACTCAGATCATTACTAAAGGGAGAAGATATTTCATCTCATCAAAAACCTTCTATTGGTTGCAACATCAAATGGCATCCTGGTATGGAGCCTGAGTGGTTTGGATGAATTAATGAGCTTCTTTTTGATTGTTCATTCTTGCAACTTAATTTAAATAGTTATGCAAATACCTCCTTTTAGCCTTGACGCTCAAATTTCTGAAATTGGAGAAGAGATTGAAGAAGCTTTAATAAAAGTTTTTAGAAGTGGAACATATATCGGAGGAGAAGAGGTAACTTCCTTCGAAAAAGCTTTTGCCTTATCTACAGAAACTTCTTACTCAGTTAGTTGTAATAGTGGAACTGATGCATTAATTCTTGCTTTAAGGGCATTAAATATCGGACAAGGTGACGAGGTTATTACCTCATCATTTAGTTTTTTTGCTACTGCAGAAGCAATTACGAGTGTTGGAGCTAGGCCGGTTTTTGTAGATATTAATCCTGAAAATTATCTTATGGATCTGGATTTAATAGAAGAAGCAATAACTCCAAAAACAAAAGCTATTTTGCCTGTTCATTTGTTTGGTCATCCACTAGATATGGATAAAATAATTGCAATTGCTGAACTAAATAATCTAAAGGTTATAGAAGATTGTGCGCAAGCAGCTGGTGCTCGTTGGAGAGGTAAACCCGTAGGAAGTTATGGGGATGTGGGTTGTTTTAGTTTTTTTCCCACTAAAAACTTAGGTGCAGCAGGAGATGGAGGAGCCATAACTACTGATGACTATGATTTGGCAAAAATAATTAGGGAATTAGCTATTCATGGGATGCCAAAGAGATATTTTCATACAAGAATTGGATACAATAGTAGACTCGACTCATTACAAGCTGCAATCTTAAATGTTAAGTTAGCTCGATTAAATAAATGGATTGAGCAAAGAAAAGTAATAGCAATGAATTATATAAATACATTATTAACTATAGATTCAATTAAATTACCATCTTATACTTTTCACAATAATTCTAGTCATTCTTGGAATCAATTTGCAATAAGAATAATGGACAATTCTTTTGTTAAAAACACTCAATTTTCTTCTAAGGATGTTCTCTCTATTCTTAGTAGAGATCTATTTAAATCTGAACTTCAAAGGCTTGGAGTAAATACAATAATTTATTACCCAATACCCATACATCTCCAGCCTGCATATAAAGAGTTAGGCTATAAGAAAGGGTCTCTTCCTATCACTGAAAAAGTATGTAGTGAGGTGATTAGTTTACCTATTTTCCCCGAGTTGAAATATATTGAGCAATCATATGTAATTGATAAAATAAAGGAAATTTTTAAGAAATAATTTACTTAATACTCGAATATAATTCTTTGAAGATTGATGTTTGATTTTTATGGTTTATTATAGGTTTTGGATAGCCATTTCTCTCCGCAGAAATTATTTCGCCTGAAAGTAAATTAGGCGTTGAAATATGTGATAACTCAGGAATCCATTTTCGGATATAATTACCATTTTCATCGAATTTAGAAGCTTGTCTAAATGGATTAAATATTCTCATAGGTTTTGGATCCATACCACTGCTTGCACTCCATTGCCAACCTCCATTATTTGATGCCAAGTCGCCATCAACTAAGCTTTTCATGAAGAAAAGTTCTCCCCATCTCCAATCAATTAAAAGATCTTTTACTAGAAAAGAAGCAACAATCATCCTGCAACGATTATGCATCCATCCAGAATGCTTAAGTTGTCTCATCGCAGCATCAATGATTGGGATACCAGTTAATCCATTTACCCATCTTTCAAACCAATCAGAGTTATTTTGCCATGGAAAATTTAACCATTTTTCTCTATATGGACCTTTCTCAAGCTCTGGGAAATTAATAAGAGCATTTTGATAAAACTCTCTCCAAGCAAGTTCCTTTATCCATGTATCAATAGAGTTTATTTGATATTGGTTTGTCGCTAGATTTTTTGATTGTTGAGCTCCATTCCATACTGCCCTGCAACTTATTGTCCCTAGACTTAAAGCAGCACTTAGATTAGAAGTTGATTCTAATGATGGAATATCTCTTGCTTCATTATATGAATTTATAGTTCCTGAATTTATGAAAAAGTTTAATTGCTTTATTGATTCAGACTCTCCTGGTTTACAAGGACAAAGATTAGTATCCTTGAATCTATTTAAAGAGAGTAAATCATGAATAGGCTTACTTTCTTTTGTTATGCAATAGTTTAAATCCGAGCTTTTAATTAGTGACAATTCTTTATCATCTAGACCTCGAATTTTCTCAGATGTTCTTGATATATCTATTGAATTTTTATTGGTTATATTTGTCTGATTGATTATATCAATCCATTTACGATAAAAAGGTCCATAAACTTTATAAGGTTCTTGATTATTTGTTTTTATATTAATTGGATTAACAATTAATTGATCTAAAAATGTATATACTTTTATTTTATCTTTTTTAAGCTGCTCTGTGATTATTTTGTCTCTATTGATTTCATAGGGTTCAATATTTTCGTTCCAGTAAATACATTCAGCTTTTATTAAATCAGCTAATTTAGAAACTAATTTAATAGGATCTCCATTCAATATTAATAAACGGCTTCCTCTCTTTAGCCAATTTTTTTGAAGCTCTAAAAGACTTTCGCCCAAAAACCAATTTTTAGCCTCAGATGTAGTTCTATTTAGATTTAAAAGATTGGGATCTAAAATATATAGTCCTACGAGATTTTTTGAATTTATAGTTGCTTCAAATAGACCTATATTGTCTTCAATTCTTAAATCTCTTCTATGCCAAAATATTGATCGAAACTGTGTCATTTTTTATTCAAGATTTGGCATGCTCTGAACCATGCAGTAATAGTTTTACCATCCAGTGATTCTTCTCCACTTGCAATAATTTCATTTAACTTTTCGGGTGCAATTTTTAATACTTCAATATCTTCATCAGCATCGCCCTCAGGCTTCTGGTTAAGTTTAGTTAAATCTCTTGCAAGAAAGAGATGAATTGTTTCATCTGAATATCCTGGACATGGAAGCATTTCTCCAAGGTTGTCCCATCTTTTAGCAGAGTAACCACTTTCTTCTTGAACTTCTCTTTTAATTGATTCAAGTGGACTTTCACCAGCTTCTAATGTTCCAGCTGGAAATTCAAGAATTCTTCTCGAGCAAGCAAATCTGTATTGACGAAGAATAACAACTTCTCCAGAATCTGTTATGGGTACTGCCAATGCAGCTCCTGGATGACGAATGACTCCAAATTCGCCCTCCATTGAATTAGGTAAAAGAAATTTATTAATTTCAAAACGAATTTTTTTTGCATCAAGACAAGCTTTTGTCTCAATAATTTCTGATGGTTCAGGTCCTGGAATAGACATGCATTTTTTTTATTAGTAATAGGATGACTGATTTTTTGAAAAAAGGTTGGTGATTTTTGTTACGAGTTTTATTCAGGCCAAATGTTTTTAGAATGTATTCTTGTCGGTTTCCCTTGAGCTTTTGATAAAACTTCTGTAAGGGGAATTAAAACAAAGTTTCTTTCACTTAATCTTGGATGAGGCAAAATCAGAGTTCTGCTATCTACCTGCAGTTCTCCCCAAGAAATGAAGTCAATATCTAAAGATCTTGGCCCCCATAAAGATGCTGTGTTCTCTCTTTTTCTTCCTGCGACTTTTTCTAATTCTAAAAATTTCTTCATTAAATAGATAGCTGCTTCTTCGTTTGGCTTAACGGTGGCGAATCCTTTCCCTTCTACAACTAGTACAGTATTAATAAATTTAGGTTGGTTAATTTTAACCCCGAGAGGTTCAGTCTCAAACAGCGGAGCCCATTGAAAAGATAAAGACTTATCAATATTTTGAGAGTGATTTTCTGGATAATTAAAATCAACATTCCACTCAAGTATGCTTTTTTCTATTTGCGGCCTTATGGCAACGATTGTATTTATGGGATCTCCAAGAATGCCAGGGATATTCGCGCCTATTGAGATGACGAGTTTCAATTCTAGTTTTTGTTTTGCATAAGTCATGCGAATATTAAAAGACTTTTAAAAATTTGCTTGATTTATCCAACCCTATGGTTTCCAGCGGATTGAAAAACAATAATATGTCTTCGGCTAAAAAAGACATAGCTGTTATGGATAGAGCCAATCGATCCTTCCCTTTGGCTGCAATTACAGGCCATGGAACTTTAAAGCTTGCTTTGATGCTTGCGGCTGTGGATCCCGGGTTGGGAGGTGTGATCATTGCGGGTGGTCGTGGCACTGGTAAATCGGTTTTAGCAAGAGGGTTGCACGCACTTCTCCCACCTATTGAAATAATTGATTTAGAAAAATTAACTAATATTAAAGGTGTTGATGATTCATTTATTTATCCAGCGGGTAGAAATTTAGATCCTTCTTTTTCAGGAGAGTGGGATGATTTGACTAAAAAGCTATTTACAAAAAATATTGGCAATCTTGAAAATACCAATGACTTAGAAAATCTCCCTAAAAAAGTTGTGCCTGCTCCTTTTATTCAGGTTCCCTTGGGAGTAACCGAAGATAGGCTTGTTGGTGCTGTGGATGTTGCTGCTTCGTTATCAAGTGGAACACCAGTATTTCAGCCTGGACTGCTAGCTGAAGCTCACAGAGGAGTTTTGTACATAGATGAATTGAATTTATTGGATGATGGCATTGTTAATCTTCTTCTAGCTTCGGTTGGGGCAGGAGAAAATAAAGTTGAACGAGAAGGATTGAGTCTAAGTCACCCATGTCGTCCTCTATTGATTGCCACTTACAATCCTGAAGAAGGGGCATTGCGGGACCATCTTTTGGACAGATTTGCAATTGTGCTGTCTGCAGATCAATTAATTACAAATGAACAAAGAGTCGAAATAACCCAGTCTGCTATTTCTCATGGGCAGTCGAGCGAAGCTTTTTCTAAGAAATGGGCTGAAGATACAGAATCTCTATCAACGCAATTACTTTTGGCAAGGCAATGGCTTCCAGATGTTCAAATCAGTGAGGATCAAATTGAATACTTAGTTGTTGAGGCTATTCGTGGAGGCGTAGAAGGTCATAGGTCAGAGCTGTATGCAGTTAGAGTTGCAAAGGCTCATGCTGCTTTGTGCGGGAGAGATTCAGTTGACGCAGAAGATTTAAAGGCGGCAGTAAGACTTGTAATTGCTCCGAGGGCAATGCAAATGCCCTCAGAAGAGGAAATGGAGCCCCCAGCGCCAGAAGATCAGACTCCGCCGCCGCCGCCTCCAGAAGATTCGGAAGACAATAACGAGCAAGAAGAAGACCAAGAAGAAGATCAGGAGGAGCAGCAAGATGAAGAGTCGTCCCCTCCCATTCCTGAAGAATTTATGCTTGACCCAGAAGCATGTGCTGTTGATCCTGATTTGTTGCTTTTTTCTTCTGCTAAATCAAAGAGTGGAAATAGCGGAAGTCGGTCAGCTGTTTTAAGTGATAACCGAGGAAGATATGTAAAACCAATTCTTCCAAGAGGTCCTGTTAGAAGGATTGCAGTAGACGCAACTTTAAGAGCTGCAGCTCCTTATCAAAAAGCTAGAAGAGAAAGAGAACCTAATAGAAAAGTTATTGTTGAGGAGGGTGATTTGCGTGCAAAATTACTTCAGCGCAAGGCAGGTGCATTAGTTATTTTCTTGGTTGATGCAAGTGGTTCAATGGCTCTAAATAGAATGCAGAGTGCCAAGGGAGCTGTTATTCGTCTGCTAACTGAAGCTTATGAAAATAGAGATGAGGTTTCTCTTATCCCTTTCAGAGGAGATCAAGCAGAAGTTTTGCTGCCTCCTACAAGATCAATCACTGCTGCAAAAAGAAGACTTGAGGCAATGCCATGTGGGGGAGGGTCTCCACTTGCGCATGGTTTGACTCAAGCTGCACGAGTAGGAGCAAATGCTTTAGCAACAGGAGATCTCGGCCAGGTTGTCGTCGTAGCAATAACTGATGGAAGAGGAAATGTTCCATTAAGTACTTCACTAGGACAACCTATTCTTGAGGGAGAAGAACCTCCTGACTTGAAGCAAGAAGTTCTTGATGTTGCTTCTCGCTATCGAGCACTTGGCATTAAGTTGCTAGTGATTGATACAGAAAGAAAGTTTATTGCAAGTGGGATGGGAAAAGATTTGGCTGAGGCATCTGGTGGCAAATATGTTCAATTACCCAAGGCAAGTGATAAAGCTATTGCTTCAATTGCAATGGATGCAATTAATAGCGTCACCTGAAACTCGTTTTTTTAAGGGTATATATCATCAAATAATTTACCCAAACCTATAGTTACCCTTTTTAAAGCATCTAAGAGTTCTTCGTCTTCCATAATATTTCCCATGTCTGAACTCATTTGATCAATTTTCTTTGTTAGTGAAGTAGATGTTGCGGCAAGCTCCTGAATATCTTTAAGGGTCTTCGGATTATCGAGACTTTCAAGAATATTATTTAAATGAATAGAAGCTTTTGTTAATTCAGAAATGATAGGTTTTGCTCTTAGAAGTTCTGATTTAGATAATAAAACAAGTTCATCAAGGTTGGCTTGAGTTCTATCAAATTGTTGAATAGATTCTGATATTTTATTGACGATTGATTGTCTATCTGCTTCATCAATTATTCCATTTATACCCTCCGTCAAATTAGATATGCTTGTCATCTCTACACCTTTAATCTTGTCTCCAGAACATAAAATTCTTTTGTTAGGACAATCTTTTTTGACTGTAATGATTTCTTTTCTATTTAATGACTTGCCCATTGAAACTAATGATAATTGCGCATCTCCTCCAAGCATAGAGCTTGTAACTATTTTAGCTATTACAGGTTTTGGCAAAATCAGATTATCATTGTTTAATTTAATTTTAGTATCAACGTTATTTGGGGTGAAATTTATCTTTTGAACAGAACCAACAATGATTCCCCGATAAGTAACTGGAGACATCTTGGCAAGACCACTTGCATCTTTAAAGCTCGCAGATATTTCCCATGTTTTTGAGCCTAAACGAAAATCTCTTAACCAAAGCATTGCTCCTGAAAAGATAACCAATCCACCTAATAGTGAAAATCCAACAAATGCATCTCGTAAACTTCTACGCATAAATTTAAAAGTCCTCAGGTTGCATTGGTCCTTGAAGATTACCTGTGCGAAATTGTTTTACATAGGAGTTTTCACTTTGTTTAAATTGATCTATAGATCCATCCCATTTAAACTTCCCATCGTAAAGCAAAATAACTCTATTAGCCGTTCTTTCAATTGTACTTGAAACGTGACTAACTACGATTGAACAGCCATCAGCAGCATCAGTTGTTTTCATAATTAGATCTTCAATTCGAGTACAAGCTATTGGATCTAAACCAGCCGTTGGTTCGTCATATAGTAGAAGTGGAATTGAGCCTTTCACTTTTTTGGAGTCACTAATTAAAGCACGGGCAAAACTTACTCTTTTTTGCATTCCCCCACTAAGTTGATTGGGAAATTTTTCTGCGACATCATATAAGCCTACTTTTTGTAAACAATCTATGACTTTTTGGTTAATAATCTCTTTAGAAAAAATTTGTTGTTTTTCAAGCAAAAACCCTACATTCTCCCGAACAGTTAAAGATGCTAATAACGCTGGGTTTTGGAAAACTAATCTCACATCGGGTGGTGTATTTTGATCTAGCCTTAAATATTGTTGCTCAATGCCGGATATTTGAAGGCTTCCGCGGGAAGGTAAGAGTAATCCCGCTAGTAAACGAAGTATTGTTGATTTGCCTGAGCCGGATGGACCAACAATTGCCAGTCTCTCACCAGCACTCATGGCAAGATTAACCTCATTGAGAACTTTCTTTGATCCCAGCTCCACACTGAGATTTTTCATCAACATTACTTGAGTGTTTTTTGGCACACTCTCTCCTAATGTTTGTTTACATATCTCATTTTGTATGAGATACGTAAATTGTGAAGCTTAATTAGAGTTTATATGAATTAATTATTTAGGTCTCTTTGTTGAAATCTTCTCTAACTTAAATCCATTGAAAAAAAGAAGAAAAAGAAATTTTAAAAGCTCTACTTTGCGTAAAACCTTTTTCGCTAGTTTGTCTTTTCAACTTTATACGCGCTTTAAAAGAGCAATTGGATGGCTATTGCCAGGTCTAGTAGTGAAGAGGTGGATGATTACATCTGGTTTGGGCTTGTTAATTGCTTTGATTGGAGCTGCAATATGGGCTGATCTGCGTCCAATTTATTGGGTTGTGGAAATGCTTTTTTTGTTTTTAGGATTCATAACCACTTTCATCCCTAGAAATATTTCAGGACCAATAGTCTTTTTGATAGGCATATCTCTGTTGATTTGGGGACAAGGAAGAAGTTTTGAATCTATTAAGCAGGCGTTAGGTTCCAAGAAAGATACTTTTTTAGTTGATGCATTAAGAGCTAAACAAAAATTAAATAGAGGTCCGAATATCGTTGCTATTGGGGGAGGAACAGGTTTATCTTCATTATTAAAAGGATTAAAAAGATATAGCAGTCGAATCACAGCAATAGTTACTGTTGCAGATGATGGAGGAAGTAGTGGAGTTCTTAGGAGAGAGCTTGGAGTTCAGCCTCCTGGCGACATTAGAAATTGTTTAGCAGCTTTGGCAACGGAAGAGCCACTAATAACAGGTCTTTTTCAGTATCGATTTCCTGCTGGAAGTGGACTTAAGGGACATAGTTTTGGAAATCTTTTCCTTTCTGCTTTAACTGCAATAACTGGAAGTTTAGAGACAGCAATTACTGCCTCAAGTAAAGTTCTTGCTGTTCAGGGTCAAGTTGTACCAGCAACTAATGTAGATGTTCAATTGTGGGCTGAACTTGAAAATGGTGACCGAATAGATGGTGAATCGGCTATTGGGAAAGCATGCGCACCAATAATGAGAATTGGTTGTTTTCCTCAGCGCCCCCCAGCCTTGCCTAGAGCTTTGGAAGCGATAAGAAATGCGGAAATCATTTTGATAGGCCCAGGAAGTTTGTTCACATCTATCCTCCCTAACCTGCTTGTTCCTGAAATAGTCGAAGCGATAGAGAAAAGCAAAGCCCCAAAACTTTACATATGCAATTTAATGACTCAACCAGGTGAAACTGATGGACTTGATGTTTCAGGGCATGTAAGGGCGATTGAAGCTCAATTGGCATCCATTGGAATTACAAGTAAAATATTTAGTTCAATCCTTGCTCAAGATGAATTAGAACCTTCTCCACTGATTGATTACTACAAATCAAAAGGGTCTGAACCAGTAAAATGCAATAAGATCGATCTTGCATCTAGAGGCTATAAGGTTTATTTTGCCGCTCTTCAATCTTCAAAGATTAATCCAACTTTGAGGCATGATCCAAGAAGTCTAGCTTTAGCAATAATGAGATTTTATAGAAGATACAAAAAAAAGAAATAAATCAGTACGCATCTTGCATTTCATAAAAATCTGGCTGAACATAGTCTTTTCTTAGTGGCCAACCTTTCCAGTCTTCTGGCATTAAAAGTCTTTTTGGATGAGGGTGCCCTTTGAAATTAACACCATACATATCGAATGTTTCTCTTTCTTGCCAATCGGCCCCTCTGAAAAGACTATACAAACTTGGAACAGTCATATCCCCATCACGATTAAGAAAAACTTTTAGTCTTACTTCGCGAGGAGAAATATCTTTTTTAAATTCACTCATTTCTATTAAATTATAGAAACAGACTATATTTAAACCAGGTCCCTCGTCGTATCCACCTTGACATTGGAGGTAATTAAATCCTTCAATTTTTAATGCTTCAACTGTTGCTAGGAGATTGGTTGGAATGATTTTTATAACTTCAACTCCCAGATGATCATTTTCGAGAGGAATGTTCTCAAGTCCATTTTTGGAAAGCCATTCACTTATGGGGCCAGAGTTTTTTTCTTCAACTATTATTTTTGAGTCATTTGTCATGTTTATTAAGGATGAGTTTAATTACTTGAAAGTTCTTTAGATATTTTTTGAACCTCTTTTAAAGATTGATCAAATTCCTCTGATAGAGAGGGGTTTAACGCAATCAATTGTGTTTTTGCTTTAAGATATTTCCCGTTGACTTTGGACTCGGATCTCCTCATCTTATGAGGAATGGTTAAATACCTATGAGTTTGAGTAATCATCGATCTCTCAGAGATTGATTCGTTGGCAACTTTTTTTCTTAATTTGATAACGGCATCGAATATTGCTTCTGGTCTTGGAGGACACCCAGGAAGATAAAGGTCAACTGGGATTAGTTTATCAACACCTCTTACTGCTGTAGTTGAATCTGCGCTGAACATCCCACCTGTAATAGTGCAAGCTCCCATGGCAATTACGTATTTTGGATCTGGCATTTGCTCATAAAGCCTTACAAGAGCAGGTGCCATTTTCATTGTGACAGTGCCTGCAACTATTAGGAGATCAGCTTGCCTTGGAGAACTTCTTGGTACCAATCCAAATCTGTCAAAATCAAATCTAGATCCAATTAGAGCTGCGAATTCGATAAAACAACAAGCAGTTCCATAAAGTAACGGCCACAAACTACTTAGTCTTGCCCAATTGTGAAGATCTTCGAGGCTAGTAAGGATTATGTTTTCGCTTAGATCGTTAGTTACTGCAGGTGTTCCTACAGGTCCACAGGAAGCTTCTCTAAGATTTCTTACTGCTTCGGAAGAGGGAGATTTATTCAAGGGATTTAACTCCATTCAAGGGCACCTTTTCTCCACGCATATGCTAATGCCACAACCAATATTGTGATAAAAACAAGTGCTTCTATAAATGCTAATAACCCCAGTTTGTGAAATGCAACTGCCCATGGGTAAAGGAACACTGTCTCAACATCAAATATAACGAAAACAAGTGCAAACATGTAGTAACGAATATTAAATTGAATCCATGCACCTCCAATGGGCTCCATCCCTGATTCGTATGTAAGTTGTCTCTCTCCAGCTTTGCTTTTTGGCGCTATTAGCTTGTTTGTTGTAAGAGCAAGAATGGGAACGGCTCCGGAAATCAGAAGAAATCCTAAGAAATACTCATAACCCTGAAGGGAAAACATGAATTAATTACTGATTTCAATATCATTCTGACAGTCATTTTATGGATTTGTGCCATAGAGTTGTTATATGTGAAAGTGAAAACTGTGAGTCAAGACACAAAAACAAAATCAAATCCTTTTGAAGATCTCAATTCTAATGAAAAACAAAATCAAATAATTTCATTTGAACCAAAAAGCTCAACCGAGGAATTTGATCCAAAATTAAATCGCTTCGAGTGCATGAGCTGCGGTTTTATTTATGACCCCGATGAAGGTATCAAAAAGCTAAATATTGAACCTGGAACGGCATTCCCAGACATAGATAGAGACAATTTTAGATGTCCAGTCTGTCGAGTAGGATTTGGTGGATATAAGGATATTGGACCTAAATCAAAGCCTAGTGGATTTGAAGAAAACCTTACTTATGGCTTTGGATTTAATAAACTTCCTTCAGGCCAGAAAAACGTTCTTATCTTTGGAAGCCTGGCTTTAGCCGCTGCCTGTTTTCTCTCTCTTTATTCTTTGAAATGAAACGTCTGTTTTCAAATGTCATCAATTTGACTCTTGTCTTCACACTTGGAATAGCTCTTAGTAGTTGTACTGTTAGTAACGCTTCAATGGGCTCGTCAAGTCCTTGGTCACTTGTTGACCTCAATACTGAAGCAAACCCATTAGACGTTGACTTTGTAGATGATAAGAATGGGTTTCTGGTTGGTACAAATAGGTTGATTCTTGAGACAAATGATGGAGGAATTACTTGGAAAGAACGAAATTTGGATATTCCAAGCGAAGGTAATTTTCGTCTGATAAGCGTTGATTTTAAGGGCCAAGAAGGATGGATTGCAGGCCAACCAGGTTTGATTCTTCATACAACTGATGGAGGGAAAAATTGGACTCGACTCAATTTGGGAAATAAGTTGCCAGGAGATCCATATTTGATAACAACAATTGATACTGATTCTGCTGAGTTGGCAACTACTGCTGGAGCAATCTATAAAACAACTGATGCAGGTACCAACTGGGAAGCAATAGTTGTTGATACCTCCGGCTCTGGAGGAGTAAGAGAATTAAGACGTACAAACAGCGGTGGTTATTTAAGCGTTAGTAGTCTTGGCAACTTTTTTTCAGTTCTAAATCCAGGCGAGACAACATGGAGTCCCCATCAAAGAGCAAGTAGCAAGAGAGTGCAAAGTGTTGGTGAGCAGCCAAATGGTGATTTATGGATGCTTTCTAGAGGTGCTGAAATCAGATTTAATGCAAACTCTGATGATGTCGACTCCTGGTCAAAGCCCATCATCCCAATCGTGAACGGTTACAACTATCAAGATCTTGCTTGGGATCCATCTAATTCCATTTGGGCGGCTGGAGGAAGTGGAACTTTATTAGTCAGCAATGATGATGGACAAACTTGGGAAAAAGATCCTGTTGGTGAATTTGTTCCAACAAATTTCATTAGAATCTTGTTTGTGGACGATTCTAATAGTGACAGTCTGAAGGGTTTTGTCTTCGGGGAAAGGGGCAATTTATTGCGATGGCAGGGTTGAAATCATTAATTTTTGATGATTTCCGTGACTCTGTGTAACCACCTTGCAACACTGTTCGTTTCTTTTGATTTCGCTTGATAAGATCACTGAGCTGATTAAGTGAGGCTATGGCTGCCGGCTCTACCGGGGAACGCCCGTTTTTTGAGATCATTACAAGTGTCCGCTATTGGATCATCCATGCAGTGGCACTTCCTGCGATCTTCGTGGCAGGATTCCTATTTGTGTCTTCTGGGCTTGCCTACGACGCTTTTGGAACTCCTAGACCAGATACGTATTTTCAGGCTGGAGAAAGCAAAGCTCCTGTTGTTGTTCAGCGCTTTGATTCCAAGGCTGAACTTGACACGCGTCTGAAATAACCAAATTTCATCTGATTGCTTTATTATCCATGCAAGTCAATCCAAATCCAAATAAAGTTCCGGTTGAATTAAACCGAACAAGTCTTTATCTTGGACTCTTACTTGTTTTTGTAATGGGAATTCTTTTTTCCAGTTACTTCTTTAACTAAAACTCTTTATCATGAGCAAATTAAAAGGACCTGATGGACGAGCAGGAGATCGTCTACCAAATGGTACGCCTGCAGTCTCCTGGGAAAGACGGTGGACAGAGGGAGCACTTCCTCTATGGTTAGTAGCGACTGCAGGTGGAACAGCTGTTATTTTTGTTCTTGGTATTTTCTTTTACGGTTCATACACTGGTATCGGTAACGCTGGTTAGTTTTAACTAGAAAAATACTATTTATCTCAAATAACCTAATAACCAACTGACAATTATTGTCGGTTGGTTTTTTAATTCCAATATTTATCTGTAAATAATTTGATCTTGCCTTTAGTTTTATTTGGTACGTGCTCTTTTGGTGTAACTAAAGCATTTTTCAATGCATTATGAGAAGAGCTTGAAGGTCTTAATGATGAGATTCTTTTAGCGGCAGCAGAGATTATTGATTTTGCAAAATTTGCATTTTCCATAAGATTTTCAATGACCATTTCAACGGATACATTTTCGGAATTTTGATTCCAACAATCATAATCAGTAACCATGGACAGGCTTGAGTAAGCAATTTCAGCTTCTTTTGCCAACCTAGCTTCTGTGTGGTTTGTCATACCTATTATTGAGCATCCCCAATCTCGATATAAATTTGATTCTGCTCTTGTTGAAAATGCTGGTCCTTCCATAGCAAGATATGTTCCTCCAATGTGCATTTTTTTTTCTTTAGTTAAAAGTTTTTCTATTTCTTGCGAAAGTATTTGAGAAAGAATTTCGCAAAAAGGATTTGCCATGCTTATGTGAGCTACAACTCCATTTTTGAAAAAAGTCAATGGTCTTTGATGAGTTCGATCAATAAATTGATCAGGAATAACTATGTCGCAAGGTTTGATATCTTCTTTTAATGATCCCACAGCTGATGCAGATATTAACCATCTAACATTCAATGAGCGCATAGCCCAGATGTTTGCTTTATATGGGATTTCACTTGGATTTAAAGTATGTTTTTCTCCATGGCGAGCTAGAAAAACAATCTCTAAGCCAAAAAGATTGCCCATTAGTAACTTATTAGAGGGTTTTCCATAGGGAGTGTCTAAGCTTAACTCGACTATATTTTTTAGATTTTCTATCCTGTATAGTCCGCTTCCGCCAATAATTCCTAATCTTGCTGTTTTGAAATCATAGGCATCTGATTGTGTCCCAGAAATATTCAAAAAATCATGTTCAGTGATCATCTAGTTCTAGCTGGTGGTGGTCATAGTCATGCCCTTGTTTTGCGCAGATGGGCAATGAATCCAAAATTGAAGCCTGCTGGAATGATTACTTTAGTCAATAAAGCAAGCACTACGATTTACTCTGGGATGTTTCCAGGTGTCTTAGCAGGTAAATATAAGATTGATGAAATACTAATTGATTTAAGGAACCTTGCTGCAAAAGCAGGAGTTTCATTTGTGATGGCTGAAATTGAAGGTATTGAATCTAAGAAAAAAAAATTACTTTTAGCAGGACGCCCAGAAATTGAATATTCTTTATTGTCGTTGAATGTAGGATCAAAAACTAACTTAAAATCTGAATTTCTAACAGAAGGAGATGAAGATTTAGCTGTTCCAATTAAACCTTTTTCTGAATCTTATAAATTTATTTTAGATCAAGATATCCATAAGGATAATTCTTCTGCAAAACCCTTTGTAATTGTTGGAAGCGGATTTGCTGGGGTTGAATTAGCTTTTTCTCTAAGAAAAAGATGGCCAAATAGGTCTATTATCTTAAAAGTTAGATCAGGAAGAACACTTAGTAAAAATCTATTTAAAAAATTAAAAGATTTAAAGATTGAGATCACACAAAAGAATCCATCTATTTATTATCCCAAATTAATATGTACAGGTAATAAATCATTTGACTGGATTAAAGATAGTGGTTTACCTATAGATAAAGATGGGAGGATATTAACAAAAAAAACTCTTCAAGTTTTTAATTATCCAGAGTTATTTGCAGTAGGTGATTGTGGAGTGATCAAGGATCATCCCCGCCCTGCCTCTGGAGTATGGGCAGTACGTTCATCAAAACCACTGGCAAAGAATTTAGAGTCTATGAGTAAAGGTCTAAAGCTTAAGGAATGGAACCCTCAAAGAAAAGCGATACAACTTTTAGATAGCAATTTTATAAATAAGGAATCCAAAGCTTTTATATCCTGGGGTGACTTGATCATTGGCCCTTTTGGTTTCCTATCAAGATTGAAAGAATCAATTGATAAAGAATTTGTCTCTAAGTTTTATCTTATTAAAGATAAAGATTCGTCAATGTTTGCTGATGAAGAGATGATTAAATGTAGAGGATGTGCAGCAAAAATAGCTTTTACTCCATTAATTTCAGCGTTGAAAAAATTAGATTTAATAGAACCTTCAAAAGATGACTCTATTGATATAGCAAAACTCTCTTCTAGTCAGACCTTGATACAAAGTGTAGATGGTTTCCCTTCTTTAATAAGTGATCCATGGCTAAATGGTAGGCTTTTAGCTTTTCATTCTTGTTCTGATATTTGGGCATGCGGAGGAACTGTTATTTCTGCACAATCAGTTGTGAACTTGCCATCCTTACCTAATAATTTGCAAAAAGAATTGTTATATCAAGTATTGGAAGGTATTAATTCTGCTTTAAATATTCAGGGCGCAAAACTGATAGGAGGGCATACATTGGAATCAAGAAAAATGTTGGAAGAGCCTTTCGCTCTAGGAATTGAAAGCTCATTAACTGTAAATGGAATTATCGAGGATAAAAAATATTTTTGGCCTAAGGGTGGAATGAAAAAAGGAGATCACATTCTAATTAGCCGATCTTTAGGCACTGGAATAGTATTTTCTGCATTTATGAATGGTCAAGTAAAGCCTTATGTAATTGATTCTGTTTTACAAGAGATGAATAAAAGTCAGCATGATATTATAAATCATATTAATCAATTAACAAATATAAATCCACACTCAAGAACAATTAATGCATGTACTGATATAACTGGTTTTGGTTTGCTAGGTCATTTGTCTGAGATGTTGGAATCTACAAATAAAGATCAATTAAAAATGAATTTAGCACCCTTGAAAATTATTCTTGAGCTCGATCATATACCAGTCTATGATGGTGTAAAAGAACTTTTAGATAAAGGATTTGAAAGTACTTTATCCCCAGCAAATGAAATTTTTTTAAAAAATATTGATGGAGATAAAAATTTAAGATTTGAGCTTATATCTCAAGAATTTAAATCTGATAGATCGTTTTATATTGCCATGTTAAAAATTTTAATAGACCCACAAACTTGTGGACCTTTAGTTGTTAGTTGCCCATCTATTTATTCAGAAAAACTTATAAAGCAAGGACCTTGGACTAGGATAGGATTTATTTCTGAATAAATACTTATGAAATATTTAAGTAATTGTTTCATCAATTAATTTCATTCTTTGTCGTTTTATTTCTATTCCTATTTCTGGGCCGGGCTTCCAACCCTTAGCTAGTAATTCATCTCCTTTTATTGGAGAATCTATATTTTTCCATTTAAATAGCCAAGATTTTAAATATTCTTTCAGTGGGTTCCCTCTGCATATTTCAAGTATGAAAGATGATTCATTAGCATTTATTTCCTCTAGGGTTGTTGTCCACTTTGATGGAGACCAATTTTTATATAAATGATTAACTGTTATGTTTTTTAGATATTTATTTAATCGATATGCACCTTCTATTATTTCTTTTTGCTGTTGATTTAAGTGTAATCTTCTTGCTAGATAGATAGGATCTTTAGATTCATAAACTAATGCTGTTAAGGGTTCTATCTGTGACTTCCTCGCAATGAAAATTTTTTCAATGATTCGCTGATCGTTCTGTAATTTTGAGTCTACTATTTTTAGCCCTTCAAAAGCTTGTAGTTTTTTTAATGCATTCTTCCAATCTTTGCTTTCTAGTAGCAACTCTAGCTCCATTTTTAACCTTATTGATAATGCTGAAGGGGCTAGATCAATATTATCTCCAATATGCCAATTCCATGACCAAAGATTTATTGTATCTTTTATTTGCTTTAAGGCTTGATTCGATAGATTAAAATTTAATTTAGCAGAATAGCGAGAAGCTCTAATAATTCTAGTTGGGTCTTCTAAAACACTAGCTTCATGCAAAAAGTCTATTTTCTTATTTACAATTGCATCTGATCCTGAAAATAAATCTATTAATTTATTATCTTTGAGTTCAATTGCCATTGCATTAATATTAAAATCTCTCCTTATTAGATCTTTTTTGATTGTTGATAATTCGACTGTTGGATTTTCTCCAGGTATAGGATAAGTTTCTTCACGAGCTGATGCTATATCAACTTTTAAGCTATCAATTATTACTTCTGAGGTTTTATAAGTTGTGTTATGGCGAATAATTTTTACTCTTTCTACTCCAAGAACTTTTTGCAATTCTTTTACATAGCTTGTTGTTTCCCCTTCAATTATTAAATCTAGATCATTGAAGATGATTTTATAATCTTTATTATTTGCTTTTGTTATTAAGTCTCTTACAACTCCACCAACTATTGCAATATATTTTATGTCAACTGAGTTAGCTACATCTAGAAGAACAGCTAAAATTCCACTGGGTAATTCTTTTATCTCTTTTTCAATTGTAGATTTATCAAATAATTCCATGAGATATATGATTTTATTTAATCAGGATTTTTAAGATTGAACATTACTCATCTATTAATTTTAACGGAGCTAGTCTTGGGTCTAATATTTTTGGTCCCATTCCTGAGAATTTTATAGCGAGTGAAATTTTTTCTCCTGTACCAAAAATATGGGTTATTTTCCCTTCTCCAAATGAGGAATGTTCAACTCTATCGTTAACTGACCAGCTCTTCCCAGGCGAGGGACCTGAGTATGTTTTCCTTACTGCATTTTCAGCTTTACTAGGAAAACTTTTTTTATTACTTTGTCGATCAATTCTTGTCAGCCTATCTAGATTTTTTTCTCTTCTCAAGGTAGCCCCACCAGACAATGGAATATCCCCTTTTACAAGCTCTTCTGGTATCTCGGAAAGGAAAATAGATGCGATAGCAGGTTCTCTCATTCCACCCCACATTCTTCTCTCAGATGCATGAAAAAGAAATAGTTTCTCTTTCGCTCTTGTAAGTCCTACGTAACAAAGTCGTCTTTCTTCCTCTAGTGAAGATGAATCATCAAGTGATCTATAGCTTGGGAATAAGCCTTGCTCCATTCCCACAAGACAAACAACAGGAAATTCCAAGCCTTTACTGCTGTGAAGAGTCATTAATGTGACTCGATTTTGAGCAGTGTCTTTATTATCTGCATCGCTGGATAAAGCGGCAGTTGATAAAAAACCCTCTAAATTTGCATCTTCACTTTCTTCCTGATACTGCAGAGCGGCATTAACTAATTCTTGAAGATTGCGTCTTCTTTCTTCTGCTTCATCTGTTCCTGTCGCAATTAATTCACTCAAGTAGCCACTTTTTTCTAAAACCAATTGAACTAACTCGGCAGGGCTAGATGAAAGAAGATGACTTTGTAATTCATTGATAAGCTCACTAAAATTCAAAAGACCTTTGGCTGATCTTCCAGCAAGAGATCTGACAGCTTCGGGGTCATTTACAACTTCCCAAAGAGGAATCTTCAATTGACTAGCAGCATCACTTAATCTTTGAACTGTTGTTTTACCAATCCCTCTTTTAGGAACGTTTAAAACTCTAAGAAGACTGACACTGTCAGATGGATTAATTAAAAGCCTTAAATATGCTAATAGATCTTTAATTTCTCTTCGATCATAAAAACGTAATCCTCCAACCACAATATATGGAATACTCCAGCGGACTAATGAGTCCTCAATTGCTCTTGATTGAGCATTAGTTCTATAAAGAATAGCCATATCTCCCCAATTCAATTCTGGATTAGAGGCATCTAAAATTCTTAGCCTATGAATAACTGCCTCTGCCTCTGCTATCTCGTCGTCACACCTTGTTAATTTAATAGGCTCGCCTTCTCCCCTGGTTGCTCTAAGAACTTTATCTATTCTTTCTTTATTGTTAGAAATTAATGAATTGGCAGCTTCGAGGATGGTAGAAGTTGACCGATAATTTTCTTCCAGTTTTACGAGAGTGGAATTGTTTGTATTTTCTAGGTTTTTCTTTCCAAAGTCCTCTTGAAATCCCATAAGTATTCGAAAGTCGGCAGCTCTAAAGCTATAAATACTTTGATCTGCATCGCCAACAACAAAAACTGATCGATTATTCCAATCTTTAAAAGAAGATGGATCT
This sequence comes from Prochlorococcus sp. MIT2302, assembly GCF_059772385.1. NCBI lineage: Bacteria > Bacillati > Cyanobacteriota > Cyanophyceae > Synechococcales > Prochlorococcaceae > Prochlorococcus > Prochlorococcus sp. MIT2302. Next base: position 1,743,116 of record NZ_CM186285.1, read on the forward strand.
TTGCCATTGGTAACCAATTGTTTAATTAATTCGTATTGTGTCCAATTCGTATCTTGATATTCATCAACTAAAACATGTTTGAAACGATTATGCCAATAAGTTCTTATCTTCTCATTTTGCTGTAGTAATTGAACAGGTATTAATAAGAGATCATCAAAATCTAATGCATTATTAGCTGCTAAAGCTTTCCTGTAAAGTCTATAAGTTTCAGCAACTAATTTACCTCTTTGACCCTCTTGACTCTTTAACAAATCATCAGGCAGCAAGCATTGATTTTTGGCGGTACTAATTGCCCAACGAACTCTCTTGGGCTCAAATCTTTTAGGGTCTAATTGTAGGTCTTGTGTAACTATTTCTTTAATTAGACTTTGTGCGTCTGTTTCATCGTATATTGAAAATTGTCTAGTCCATGTCAATCCTTCAGGATCTTTGAATTTGTCAATGTCAAAGCGTAATAATCTTGCAAATAAAGCATGAAAAGTTCCTATCCATAATTCACGGCTGATTTCACGATATATACGATTACGAATTTGTCTTTGTTCTGCTACTTGTAAAGCAGTCCATGGCTTTCCATGAATAATATTTGCTAATCTTTTTGCTAAAAGTAATTCAAGCCTATCTTTCATTTCTCTTGCAGCTTTATTGGTAAAAGTTACTGCAAGAATAGAGCTTGGATCAACATTATATTCAATAATTAAGTGTGCAATACGATGAGTAAGAGCTCTGGTTTTTCCGCTCCCTGCTCCTGCTATAACTAATAATGGTCCATGAACATGATCAACTGCTTGAGACTGAGCCTGATTTAATCCATTTAAAAAAATATTATTTGATTTTTTCATTTTATAGACTGAAAATACATTGTTTTGAATTTAGTTTTTGAGATATTAATAGAGACCATTTTATATTAATTATGTAATTAAATAAATTTATGAGATCAAGCTAGAGGCTAAATTATCTTTTTGTTTATTTAGCTTGGAAAGTATTATTTTTATTTGATTAAGCTCTGAATGCGAGTCGATGATTGTATTGATTTTTTTCTGAGGCATTTTTAGCTTATTTGAAATAGTTACCACTTCTTTCTCTAAACGATTTTTGTACTCGGTTAGTTTTTTAATCGATTCTTCTAACTCTTCTTCTGTAGGACTTCGCATTTTTTATCTCAACAATAGCTCAAATTAGTAATATCCTCTTTACTTATAAGCTTTTTGAGATATCTTCCTGATGCTTTTAGCAAAAAATCTTTGATACAGTTAAGAAGCATTTCGTTCTTAGGTCTCTTTGAGTGAAATTTGACGGTAAGTCTTAAGTTGAATTAAGTGATGACTTAATTAAGTCCTTACTTGATCGATTTTTTACTTAAAGAGGCTAGTTAGTCAAAAGATGCTTGATGCTTTCTCTAGAAAAGTTGTAAGTGCTGACGCCAAGGGTGCAGCAATTGGAAGTGAAGATCTTGCAGATTTAAGAAAGTACGTTGCAGATGCAAATAAAAGAATTGATGCAACCCTTGCGATAACTCAAAACGTTTCTTGCATAGCTTCAGATGCAGTAGCAGGAATGGTTTGTGAAAATACTGGACTTACTCAGCCAGGGGGACATTGTTATCCAACTCGTCGAATGGCAGCTTGTTTAAGGGATGGGGAAATTATACTTAGATATGTTAGTTATGCACTTCTCGCAGGCGATTCTTCTGTTCTTGAAGATAGATGTCTAAATGGTTTAAAAGAAACTTATTTGGCTCTTGGAGTCCCAACGTCTAATGCTATCAGAGCAGTTGAAATAATGAAGATTGCGACAGTTGCAATTATGACTGAGACAAATACAGGACGAAAAATGTTTAAAGGAATTAATTCTGGCTCAGGAGCACAATGTCAAGATATTGCGGCTGAGGCAGCATCCTATTTTGATCTTGTAATAGAGGCTTTAAGTTGACAAGACAACTTGGATTTAAATTCCTCTCAAAGCACTTCAAACTAATTCTTATTAAGTCATTATGAAATCTGCAGTTACAACCGTTGTTAGCGCAGCCGATGCAGCAGGAAGATTTCCTAGTATGAGTGATTTTGAGTCTGTGAAAGGTTCGTTTGATAGGGCCCAAGCTCGTTTAGAGGCTGCAGAAAAACTTGCTTCTTGTCTTGATAAGTTTACGAATCTGGCGGTTGATGCTGTATATCAAAATGGTTCATATGAGCAAGCTAACAAAGATAAATGTGTAAGAGATATTCATCATTATTTGCGTCTTATTAATTATTGCTTGGTAACTGGTGGTACTGGTCCTTTAGATGAATGGGGAATATCAGGCATGAGAGAAATTATTCGTATCCAGCTATTACCAACTGCAGCATACGTAGAAGCATTTATTTTTATCCGAGATGAAATTAAGATCAATGATGTTATGAGTCAGCAGGCCGAAACAGAATTTAAAGGATTATTAGATTATTTGATAAACGCACTTGCTTAAAAAAATTAGGTTAATCAAAATATTTTTTATAGATTTTAATTAATAGTTTAAAATTGGTTATGGTTAATTATTTAGATTTAAATAAATATATTGAACTTTATCAAGATTTCTTGCATCCAAATCCAAATATTAATTCCCAAGCATTTCTGAGCTTAAAAAAAGAATTTGAAGTTAAATTTATGAATAATCTTCTAGCTAATCTCAAGGAAGAAGATGTATTTATAAGAAGAAAATCAATATTAGCTTTGGGGTGCTTTGGAGAAAAAATATTAAAGTCGATCATTTCATTATATATAGATACTAAAAATCCAACGGTTAAAGTTAGTTGCCTTAAAACGATGATAAAGGTTGTAGTTAATTTTAACTTACAAGAATTATCCCCCGAAGAAATGTTAGTAGTTGATTTAGCACTTAAAGATGACAAACCTGAAATAATATTGACTGTTATTTCTCTTTTAAGGCAATTAGGGAAAACTGGTAGAAATATATTGATGAAAACTTGTAGAGATAAAGACTTATTAAGAGCCAAAGCCTCTATTAGTGCCCTTTTAGAAATGAAAGATCAGACTGTTGATGATTTATTTGATGAATTATTAAATGATAAAACTATTGATCCAATGATAAAAGAAGAAATACTAACAGATAAAATATTTTAATATCATAGATTATTTCTTAGGTTTTTTAGTGATCGATTTTCTTTATAGCTAATTTAATTATTGATCTAACATTTTTATCTTGCTCAAGCTTAAGGAGTTCTTTGAGTGGGTTTATAGCTTCATTAATATTAAGTTGCATCATCGTCAATATGGAAGCTTTCCGAATATCTGGGCTTTTATTTTTTAATTTTGATATTAATGTAGGAATTAAGGTTTCTATTCTATATAGTTTGCCAACTAATTTAATAGCTTCAATCTGAACATTTTCAGCATTATCACTGATAGCAGTTTCTACCAACTTTACTGCTTCTTGATCTTGCGACTGTCTAATATGTTCTTCAAGTGCTGAAATTGCGGCTGATTTAACGTTAGTATTTTTTGATTTGGCTGCTTTTTTTATTGCATTTGGTGCTTTTGCTCCAATAAATTCTAAACACCATGCTGCAAGACCATATTGAATTTCTGTATGTTCTTTACTCTCTAAGACAATAATTAGATGATTTACAGCAGCCTCACCAAAAATTGCAATGGCACCAGCTGCTGAAAATTGCACTACAGAATCTGAATCATTGGTAAGTGCTTTTATTAAATGAGGTAAAGCTGTTGGATCTTCAACTAGCTTTAAAGTCTTTGCTGCTGCTCTTCTCTGAAGTACATTTTCACTATTCAGAAGAACATTAATCAATTCAGGTAAAGCTGCTGAACCAAATTGAGCTAATGCTTGTGCATGACTTCTTCTAACTAAACCATTTTCATCACCAAGTCCTTTTATTAACAGCTTGATCTCGTGTTGATCTGATTTTTTCTTGATACTTATGTTGTGTTTGCCTTCTTTGTTCTCTACTTTTTCTTCTTCAGTTTTCGCATTACTTTTGATGTGAGTATCCATTTTTTTATTATCAACTTCAAACCACATTGTATAATAAGATTAATGAGTATCATTTAATCTTATTAATTGTATTTTCATAAATAATATCCTACTATATTCATCATAAATTTTATAGTGAATGTAGTAATTTCAATCGATTTACTAAATACAGATTTTTTAATATTCAAAGTGCAATCCAACCCATTTAATAATCTACCTAAAATCAATAAAAGAGATGCTATTAATATTCTTCGCAGACCAATTTCTGAAGTAAAGATTTTAGCAGATTATTATAAGGCCGTTTTCCACTTAGCCAATTTTCCATGTGAAGAATCAGAAATAGTACTTCTTGATTTTATTAAATATGACTATGAGAAACTTGAATATAAGATAGCAAAAAGAAAAGCAATAGAGGTACTTGCTATATTTGGCAGTAAAAAAGCGATACCAATCATTGCAAGTTTTTTAAACAACAATGATGATTACCTGGTTGAGAGTGCTGTTTGGTCATTAGGTAAACTTAAATGTAATGATATTGATGTCATTAACAACATTTGTTCAATATTACATAAAAAATTTAATAATAAAAGAGTAGTAATCCAAGCATTAACTAGTTTAGGAGTTAGAAAAGAAATTGGTAAGATTAGATCATTATCAATAGAAAAGCAGTCCTCGAATGGAATTAAAGGAGCTTCTCTGGCGGCATTGATAAAACTTGCTGGTGAGGATGATAAACTTAATGCCCTAAAGGATTTCTTGAGACTATCTAATCAAAATGATAGACATTGTGCAGTTCAGGATATTATAAATGCTGGTCATTTATCTGTTTTACCTTATTTAGTTAATGCTCCAATTTCTCCATCATTTAAATTAAAGGCAATAGATTCTCTTTGGATTGATGAAACAGTGTATTGGAAAGATATAAAGCTGATTGAATCTCTTGACTCAGTCATTATTGATAATCCGAAAGATATAAATACTTTAGAGATTGATGGTTTTGAAAAAGATCTAATTTTTTTGATAGAGCAACTTTTTCATACAGACTTTAATAGATGTTATCAATCAATGAAAGAATTAGGGGAATTTCCTTTAGAAGAAGTTTTGTATTATCTAAATAATAATTGGGATAGAGCCAAGTCAGATTATGGAGCAATATATTTCTTTATAAATGCATATAAACTACTATTAGATAAGCAATTGTATGATAAGAAAATTTTAGAAAAAGTTGAATTTTTATTATCAGATAGTTGGCCTAATCATATGAAATTTAAATCTTCAGCTATTGAAGTTTTGGGATGCTTAAATGAGAATAAATTCTATAATAATATAGATGAATATGCAGATGATAGGCATACTCCATATTGGAAAAATCGATATGCAGCATTGCTTGTATTACAAAAAAAGGAAATTAATATAAAAAAGAGATTGGTTAAATTATTTTTGAATGATAATCATCGATTCGTCAGGTTAAAGGCGAAAGAAATTAATTCTTAGTTAATTTTTTATGGAAATATAATGATTAAGCTTTAGCCCAATTCCTATCTATAAAATGATCAAAATTAGAAATTTTTTTAAATATTAATGGTCCAAAATTTGATCCCCAAATTTTCTTATTAGTCTCTATTTCGTATCCAGAATCTTCAGAAATAAGAGAGCTTTTATTTAATATAACATTACTTTTTACATAAGTTATTCCTTTATGATGCTGTAGATGGCAATTCCTACCAGGTTCTATACTCCCTTCATAATTACCGGGTTGAGTTTCTCTAAAATGCATAGAGCATCCAGGCTGCTTATATAATTTATACTTCGATATTTTTTCTAAAATAGACATATCTAGTGCACCTCCAGCTAATCTTTCTTTGTCCTGAATTTTATGATTGCTTAAAATAAAAACTTCTTTTTCTTGCGATAATTTATTTATACACTGTCTATATGGATTCCATATGTCATGTTGATATCTTTGTTCTGAATAAAAAGAAAAACATTTATAAGTTTTAAAAAATAAAGGTCGAAAATGTATTTCAATATGTGCAAAATTTCTTGGATTCTCTAAAGCTTGTTCCTTATTACTAAATATACCTGAAATTATCTTTGCAAATTCTAGTATATGTTCGTTTTTCATCTTTCAGTATATAGTTTATTTTTTTGTAAAACGAATTTCTGATGCATAAGATGTTTGTAATATGGCTGATGAATTTATTGCTCTTGTAACAGAAGATCTGCTTCTTAAATTATTGGAGACAAACCATATTCTTTCTTCTGTACATATATGATTATAGTTTGAATGAATAATTAAAGTTCCATCATCAAGAAATTTATATAATGATATTAATTGTATTTCTTCAGTATAGCCAACGCTTCTGATTATTCTTCCTTCTGTTCTAGAGACCTCTATTGGAATGAGTATACTTTCGCCAGACATCTTTTCTTTTTGATTCTCTTCTCCCCATTCACTTTTTGCTTCCCAATTAATTAGAAATGCTTGATTTCCTTGATATGTAGTTGCTAGATTATCTTTTAATAACTCTCTAACTCTAGAATCGTTACTTTTAACAGGAATTATTCTTACTCTGCTTCTTATTTCTTCAAACTCTTGAAATGCTAATGAATGTCCGCTTCTCATAGAGTTCCATTCTCCAACACTCTTTAAGAAAAATTCTTCAATATTCATCTACTTCATTTGAATAGTGATTAATTTAGTTTTATATAATTAAATGATTTCAAAATATCACTTGTTGCAAAAGCTTTTGTTAGGGATGAGGTTTCGAGAAAAATTTTTGTTTTAAAACCAATTGGAGAATTCCATGACCTAATGTATGGAACTATATCTTCACCGAAAACATGATTGTATTCATCAGAATCTATTAGAAAATCGATATGAGCTCCAAAACCTAGTTTATTTATAATATTATAACTTTCAGTCAATTCGATTTGACTTTTGATGGGCCTACCAAGGATATGCTTGTATCTTAGCTGGATAGATTTATATTGGCTAATATTATCAAAGTAGAAATTTCTATAAATAGTTGATTTACAAACTCTTCTTGTAAATTCTCTTACTGTGATGTCACCATTCCTTAGTTTCCTTTCAATATCAATTGGTCGCTCTGATTGCATTAAAGATAAGTTCCCAAAGATGTTTTTATATAATGCATTTGTTGCTACAAGTAATGCATCATCATCATTAGGAACAAATTCATTGATTTGAAGCTTATTTATTTCTGCATTTTCATTATTTATTATTTTGTAGTTATAACTTTCAATCTTTTCTCTTCTATAACTGCTCATAACTTTGTTATATATTAAGTTTTCAAATTGTTCAGGCTTGGTTTTAGATGTGACTGTGAATTTTTCTTTTTGACCTGGCATAGATACACCCCTCATATGTAATCCATATAATATTTTTTTACTTCCTGATAGTCTACTTTTATTATACTTAACTGGATTTTCATTTATAGCTTCCCCTCCTATTTTGTGCGCTTTAAATGGAATGCTTGACATATCCATATGGAGTACTGAGCAAGTTTAACAATATAAATAGAATAAATATAAATTTTTTCTTTTTAGTTGTCTAAATATTTAATACTTGTTTCGAATTCGTTGACTTTTCTGTTGAGTTCCCGAGAGTCTATTTTTATTGAAACCAGCTATTGTTGCTAGTGCAAACATTCCAAGTAAAGCTCCCCCAAGCATTAAACCTGCGCCTTGGCTTACACCTGCTCCAACAGCAACAATAATTGAATCACTTATCAATAAACTAATTATTAAGGCAGGGGTGAAAATTCTCCAACGTGTTCCCCCTATGCCTAGTGCGTAGCTTAAAAAATCAAAAAGTCCAGTCATTAGGAGTCCAGTCATTAGAAAAAAATTTCCTTCTAGTTGATTTTGATTGAAACCCTCAATTCTTTTCATGGCTTTTACCCCAACTAATTTCCGAACAGGGGCACGCCCGAAATTTCGAGCTATAAAAAATGCTAACTGACAAAAAATTAGGTCAGATACGAATATAGTTAGGTAGCCTGTTTTAAAACCAAGCAATGATCCAGCCAAAAGTGAATAAACAGAACTAGGCAATGCTGGAAGGATCACACTTATTCCTCGAAGGATAAGAATTCCAAGAGGTGCCCAAATGCCCATTTCTTTAACGACACTTCTTAATGGTTCAATTCCATAGGTCTGAATTAAAAAGACTAGTAAAATGAAAGCACTTATTAATAATGCAATGAGAAGGGTTTTCTTTAATTTTTCTTTTTTCAAATTGAACTCCTGGCTATAGAGGATAAGCTCTTAAAAGATTTCTGATTTAATTATCCTATTTCAAATGTATTTATTTAAGTTAATCCACAAAGATTTACGTGACTTATAAAATATCAATTTAATGAATTTTTGCAAGACACTAAACAAATTAAAATTTGAAATCTGATGGCCACAACTCCTTTAAGAAACTTGGTTACTGGGGGAGCTGGCTTTGTGGGGTCTCATTTGGTTGATCGTTTAATGAGATCTGGAGAAAAAGTTATATGTTTAGATGATTTTTTTACTGGGAGTAAAGAAAATATTAGATATTGGATTGGACATCGATCTTTTGAGTTTATACATCATGATGTTACTGAGCCAATCACACTTGATGTTGATAGGATTTGGCATTTAGCTTGTCCAGCTTCTCCAATTCATTATCAATTTAACCCCATTAAAACAGCTAAAACTAATTTTATTGGAACATACAATATGCTTGAATTGGCGAGGAGTGTTGGAGCTAGAATATTATTTGCTAGTACTAGTGAGGTTTATGGAAATCCCGAAATACATCCTCAACCAGAAAACTATAACGGTAATGTAAATCCCATAGGAATTCGAAGTTGTTACAATGAGGGTAAGCGGGTCGCAGAATCGTTATGTTACGACTATGTGAGAATGCATCATATAGATATAAGAATTGCAAGAATATTTAATACTTATGGACCTAGAATGTTATTAAGTGATGGAAGACTTATTAGTAATTTATTAGTTCAATCTATACATGGAGAGGACTTGACTATTTATGGCAATGGTAATCAAACAAGAAGCTTTTGTTTTATTGATGATTTGATTGATGGTTTGATTCTATTCATGAATTCTTCAAGTTTAGGTCCTATGAATTTTGGGAATCCAGAAGAACTATCGGTATTAGAAATAGCTAATCTGATAAGAAGTGATTCTATAAAAAAAGTAAACTTAAAATTCTTAAATGAACTTGAAGATGATCCTTGTAGAAGAAAACCTTCAATTGATTTTGCACGAAAAGAATTAAATTGGCAACCTAAAATAATATTTAAGGAAGGATTGAAAATTACTAGAGAATATTTTCGGGAAAAATTAAATTTATAAAAAGAAAGTAGTTAAGCAACTATTTACTTTTTATATCAATTAAACTATTTTAATGAATTGAAAGTTATGAAAGGCCCAACAACCTTATTCTGAATAGTGCTAAATTTTTTGATTGTATTGGATTTTCAATTAGGAAAGGGTGTGTTTTAATTTTTTCAAAAGTTATTTTTAGTTTATCTTCAATACTTATATTATTATTTTTTTCTAAGTCACAATCTTTCCATGCTGCATCAAATGCCATTGCAAAGCTGTCAGCATTATTATATGAATTTCCATTAGAAGCTTCTAAATTCATCAGGGCAGGATATGATTTAAAATATTTAATAAGAATATAAAAAATAGGTAAGATTATGGATTTATGTAATCATTGTTTAATTTTTTTGATAACCCCTAGTTTAAATTAGTTCTTAGATAAATAAGCATATTAAAGAATTTGAGGATAAATGCTTTAAAACCTAACATAATTAATATTTTTTGTTTAGGATGTGGTTCAGCGCGAGATGTTGATTTTGCCAGATTTAAACGATATTTTAGTTTTATTGATTGTGATTTTTATCGTGATCGTTAACTGCCTTCGAAGAAAATCGAAATAAATAATCCGTGTTTTCACTTGAAAAAATTTTTTATTAAATCAAGTGATCTGTTTAGGTATAAGGGTTGTCTTTTGATTCTTGCCAGTGTTGGAAATTAATTATCTCTGAGAGTTGTTCCAAGCCTCAAAGCTAGAACTCCAGCAAAAATGACCATTAAAAAGGATATTCCGGCAAGATCAGGTGAATTGATGCCGAGACCTGACGAGAAATCAACTTTTGATAAATCAAAAGTGCTTTGAACTCCAAGTAAAAGGTTCATCATTTCTTTACTTCTAATTTCCATAATGCTAACGCAATATAGAAATGATCTTTTCTTTTTCTAGCTTTCAGGTTCAAACCTCATGCGATTTTGTAATATTTAAGCTGTTCTTGAATTTTTTTTAGCTCACTCAAAGAATTTTAATTTGGTTTGATCAAGGCTTAAATCCAAGACTCATTGTTACTCGTTGAAAAGAGAAAAAGGCGCTTGTCTTATAAACCCTTTAGTAAGATTTGTTGAAAATATCCATGGTTTAACTTCATTCAAGAAATAGCATTATTGATCTGATATTCAATTAATCTCCAATCATTAGTTTGCTGTTCGTTTCAAGCCTCATGGTCATTTTCGAAATCCAATTGCCTCTTTTTTTTATTTTGTTGGAATTCTTTTTTTAGTGCAATATCAAAGCTGATTGACAATTGTCGGAGAAACCATTACAGACTTCTGATCACTAATAAAGAACAGACAAAATCTTTGTTGGCGCAAATAATCATCTTCTTGAAGTTGGCAATGCTTCTCTAATTTGTTGGTTCATGTGATTGATCCCGGCAGAGGATTATTCCAAAAAGAATAGACGAAAAACATTCTTCTCACCCCCTCACTTCTTTGCCCCAAGCAAGGCAAGTCGACATAGTACAAATATACTATTTGGCTGCGCCGTTGACTAGAAGTTTTCCAATAACAAAAAGATATGTCTTTGTGTTTATAGGAAAACTATAAAAGTGTTGATATAGAGACTAAAAAAGCACCTATTGAGGTGCTTTCAGTATCCAAAAATTCCAATTTTAGATGGTGCCAGGACCCAGATTTGAACTGGGGACACGGCGATTTTCAGTCGCCTGCTCTACCAACTGAGCTATCCCGGCCTATTACTCTAATAATCTACCAATTCGTTAGTACCTTATTGAAAAACAAATCGAAATTTCCTTAATTTTCTTTCCCTCCTTTTAAAAGTAACTTTGAAATGATGATGAATTTAAATGGTATGGGAAAGAGACTTTCATGTCTTAGAAGGAATGTCTTTAATCATCCTTACTAATGTTTTATGAGCATCTGAGCAGTCTTGAAGAACATGATCAAATTGGATGTCTATGGTTAGATCATCAATTCTTAGCTCAATTGATTCAGCGCTTAGGCTTATCATTTTTGCTGATCTAAAAGTTTCTATTTTCCCGTAATATTTTGCATAGGCATTGACTGCATCTTGGTGATCTTTGTTCATATGATTGCATATTCTTGTACTCGATAATTTCGTAATAGGTTCAGAATTCATAGGTTTTTTGATAATTGATTTAAGAATTAATGAATAGGATAGTGAGGTTGCAATAAAAACATATTAGAAAATTTATAGAGTTTTATTATTTGATGATGAGATGGCTTGTAATGCAATACTAGCCACTCCAGCAGCAGGGGGCCTATTGCAAATCTTTATTGGGATACCTATTTCTTTTTCTCTTATTTTTTTCCAAGTAATATTTTTTGCACCTCCTCCAATAGTAATTATTTGCCTTGGTAGATCAGCGCCTATTTCATGAAGTTTTTGCCACCCTCTAGCTTCAATTTTTGCTAATCCCTCTAATAATGCATGAAGGTAAAGAGAATCACTAATTGGCCTTGGTTCAAGTTTAGGTTGTAAATTTGGATCATCGATGGGGAACCTCTCTCCTTTTTTTGATAATGGAAGAAGATCTATTCCTGTTGATTTATAGGGATTAATTTGCTTGCTTAATTCTTTGATATATTCCCGATTAAAAAAATCGAGTAGAATTGCACCGCCTGCATTAGATGCTCCTCCAGAAAGCCAAGTGCCTAATATTTTATGATTTGATATGCCTTTCCCTGCAAGGGGCTTTTTGACAAACTTCTTAATAACTATTGTACTTCCAAGTATTGTAATCCCATCATTTTTATTAGGGCATGTTGCTAAAACGCCTGCATTTGAATCTGTTGTTCCTGCTATTACTTTTAGATTTTTAGGTAAATTTAATTCATCTGCTTTTTTATTGCATATAGTTCCCATTAATTGACCTGAAGGAATTATTTTAGGGAGACATTTTAGCCAGCTTAAATTTTTGAATTTTTTTGGCCATGAATTATTCACTACTTCCCAACCCATCCTAATGTTGTTACCTTCTTCTCCATACTCCCAATTATTTAAAAGCCATCCACTAAGCCAATCTGCTTGGTGTCTCAAGATGATTTCGTCACCATATATGGCTAAGAGCCTTAATGCTCTCCCAACACTTCCACTTAAGCTGGAGCCGGCACATTCTTTTGAAAAAAGATTGTGAATTTCATTTTTATATTCTGAACAGGATAAGAAATAAGGTAGAGCCTTCCCCATTGGAATCCCATTATTTCTACATGCTAAGAGTGTTCCAGATGTTCCTGCTACAGAGCATGAAACTAATTTTTCTTTTAGATCTTTTGGGACTTCTTGAATTAGTTTCTTAAGGCAATATATCCAGTCTTCACATATCTCTAGACCTGTAGAGTATGGCATTGAGGATGTGTGCAATATTTGTTTCTTAGTGTTAATTATTGCTATTCTTAAACCTGTTGTACCAAGGTCTATGCCAAGTACAAGAGATTTGATCAGCATTGAAATTTAATTTTTATTTGTTTCATATCTGACTTCTCAATTCTTTGGCTTTGTGAGATACGTCCTCCCATGGGAGAAGAATATCAGTTCTGCCAAAATGACCATAGGCAGCAGTATCTCGATAAAAACTTCCACCTCTAATACTTGGTAGGTTTTGAAGATTGAAAGTTTTAATAATTGCGCCTGGCCTCAGATCAAATTGATCTTGTACAAGTTTCGTTAGCTCATTGTCTGAAATCTTCCCTGTCCCAAATGAATCCACAAGTATTGAGATCGGTTTGGCAACTCCAATTGCATAACTTAATTGAACTTCAACTTTTTTTGCAAGATTTGCTGCAACTAATGCTTTCGCAACAAATCTTGCTGCATAAGCTGCAGATCTATCAACCTTTGTAGGATCTTTCCCTGAGAAAGCACCTCCTCCATGTCGAGCATACCCACCATAGGTATCAACAATTATTTTTCTTCCAGTTAGGCCTGCATCGCCTTGTGGACCTCCAATCACAAACTTCCCAGTGGGATTAACAAGAAAACGAGTTGAATCTTGAGAGGGCTTTAGAGGTAGGTCTTCAGTAGCAGGCTCAACAACAAATTTCCATAGGTCTTTTGAAATTCTCTGCTGAATTTCTTTCTCAAGAGTTAATCCATCGACTTCAGATTGATGCTGGGTAGAAATCAATATTGTGTCTATAGAGGAAGGTACTCCATTTTCATAAGAGACACTTACTTGGGTTTTCCCATCAGGTAATAAATAATCAATTATTTTTTGATGCCTTACAAATGCAAGTCGCCTAGCTAACCGATGAGCAAGACTGATTGGTAATGGCATTAACTCAGGAGTCTCGTCGCACGCAAATCCAAACATAATTCCTTGATCTCCAGCACCAACTTGATCTAGCGGATCAGTTGAATGATCTTCTGCTTCATCGACTCCTTGAGCAATATCAGATGATTGCTGATCAAGTGCTACAAGGACTGCGCAACTATTTGCATCAAATCCCCCTGCACTAGAACCCTCATATCCTATTTTTTTGATTACTTCTCTTACAAGCTTATTGAAATCTACTTCTGCTTTAGAGGTTATTTCTCCAGTTATTAAACATAAACCAGTATTGACAACTGCTTCACAAGCGACTCTGCTGGTTGGATCTGCAGTTAAGCATGCATCTAAAACTGCGTCACTTACTTGATCACAGATTTTGTCTGGATGCCCTTCAGTAACAGATTCAGATGTGAAAACGTATCTACTCATTTGAAATATTAATCTTAATTATTTTAGTAGCTTGAATGAATTGTTAATTCATTCAAGTTGTTTATAAGAAATCTTGTTTCAGTAAGAATCGGGGGGGTTTCCCAGCCACCAGTGAAGCCTATTACTATTGGAATACCAGCTTGTTTGGCCATTTTTAAATCAGTATCTGCATCTGAAATAAGGGCAAATTCCGATGGTTGTAAGTTCATTTTTTTGCAAAGTTCTATAACTGCTTCTGGTTTGGGTTTGGAAGGTTTATTCTCTGCACTCCAGAAATAATCAAAGATACCCTCTAATTTGTTCCTGATGATAAATTCTTCAATTCCTTCTTGAGTATCATTTGTCATTAATGCAATGCTTACTTTTTTGTTTTTTAGAGAAATTAATAGTTCAAATGCCCCAGAAATTAAAGTTCTATGCTTTTTCATTCTAGGTCTATTAGTAGAAAGGAAAATATCTACTTCATCGAAGATTTCCTCACTTATTGAAAGTGATTTAAACCAATCAAAACCAAACAATGTAAAAATTGTTGCAGTAGATAAAATATTATTCTCTTTAGATGCAATTGCAAGACTTGCATTAGCAGAAAGAGATTGTTTTTTTAATCCATAAACAGATTTAAGTAACCTTTTTAATAAAGTAATTCTAAGATTGTTTATTTTTAATTCTCTAAATTTTTTACCAGCAAATTCTATTCTGGTATTGGCTAGCTCTAGTAAGCATTGTTCACTATTTGATAAAGTTCCATCCTTGTCAAATATTATTCCTTTAATTAAACCAACAGAGTTATTTCTTATAAATAATTCTGCCATCTCAGTAAATGTAAATAATCAAATAGTCATTACTGCAATAGGATCTTCTCCTTCTTCCGCTTGCTCAAGAAGCATTTGTTTGTATCTTGCTGCCATTTCTTCCGCTTTATCAAAGACTTTCTGAGGATCTGTCAGCATATCTCCAGGTTCTGGCTCAAGGGCTTTTGTGGAAAGAGAAATTCGGCCTCTTTCAGCGTCCAGATCTATTATCATTACTTTCATTTGATCATTAACATTCAATACTGAGTGAGGTGTTTCAATATGCTCATGACTTATTTCAGAGATATGTAGAAGTCCACTTACACCTCCGATATCAATAAATGCACCATAGGGTTTGATACCTCTTACTGCTCCTACAACAACTTCTCCTACTTCAAGGCGATTCATTTTTCTCTCAACCAAGGCCCTTCGATGACTTAAAACAAGTCTATTTCTCTCTTCATCAACTTCTAAAAATTTCAATGGTAGGAAGTCTGCTACTAGCTCTTCTTTGGCTTTCCTAGTACTAATGTGTGATCCAGGAATAAATCCCCTAAGACCTTCAACTCGAACGAGAGCTCCACCTCTATTAGTAGCAAAAACCTCTGAGTAAATTGTGGCATCTTCCTTTTGTAATTGTCTAACTCTTTCCCAAGCTCGTTGATATTCAATTCTTCTAATCGATAAAGATAATTGTCCATCTTCATTCTCTTCAGTCATTATAAAAAATTCTCTAATTTCTGTAGGCTGCAAAACATCACTCAGCCCTTCTACTCTATTAATGGATACTTCTTGCATTGGCATAAAAGCAGCTGTTTTGGCGCCAATGTCAATCATTGCTCCTTTGGATTCAAGAGCAAACACAGTTCCATTAACTATGTCGCCAGGTTTAAAGTTGTAGTCATATTTGCTTAGTAAAGATGCAAATTCATCAAGGGTGAAACCTGCACTTTCAAGATCAGTCTTAGTAACTCTGCTTGAAGAATTGTCAGCAGTTGGAATGTCTTTAGGGATTTCTTCTTCTTCTTTTAACTGATTAGTGGAATTTTCTTCAAATTCTGAACTTAAGGAATTTGTAGAGCTTTCTTCATGTATTGATGTTTCTTTTTCAGGATTTGTTTCTTGAGCTTTACCTGCTGGATTTTCTGACATGCTTGAATGGCGGTCTGCCTTTTTAAGACAGTGCGATAGAAATACAAAATGGCCCGCCGACCAAATTGAAATTAAATTCTACTTTATTGATAGGTCTTTCTAGTTAAAGAACTGATGCCAATTGTTCTTTTTTTATTGGTTTTAGTGATTCAAGGGTTTTCATGAAATCATTTATTCCATCAAATTGTCTGTAAACTGAGGCAAATCTGATGTAGGCAACTTCATTAATATCTTTTAAATGTGTAAGAACCATTTCTCCAATCTCAATTGTTTTAACCTCTTTGCGAACACCTCTATGGAGTTCTAATTCTATTTCGTCAACAATAAATTCAACTTTAGATGTATTTATAAGTGTTTTTTCACATGCTCTGTTTAAACCATTGATTATTTTACTTCGATTAAATAATTCTTTTGCCCCGCTTTTCTTTAAAACAGTGATTGGTATTGTTTCTACTCTCTCGTAAGTAGTAAATCGGAAGTCGCAATTTAAGCACTCCCTTCTTCTTCTTACACTTCTTCCAGAATCAGCTGAACGAGATTCAAGAACTCGGCTGTCTGTGTTTTGACAAGATGGGCACTGCATGCAGCCCTTTTTAATAATTTAACCAACTTTAAACATTTATTTGGCTTCTGAGAAGGGGCAAAATAAATAAACATATTTTTTATTTAGAAAAAATGTATGTTTTAAAGATTAAATCAAAATAACTTTTGATTTAAAATTACATAATAAAAAAGCCCTGACTTAACGTCAGGGCTTTTTTATTATGTTTTACTTGTCGTACTTTGGAGGATCGCGAAATGCGACAGCAAAGAACAAGGTTACAAGTGCCAAAGTGAGTATTAGCACGTAGGAGAAAGCTTCCATCTAAGTTCTCGGTAAAAAGGGGTAAAGAATCCTGACTTAGGCCCGACCAGGAATTCGGCGTGTTGAATCGTCTCCAAGTTTTTTGAAGAGACCAAATTCAACTTGATCGCCTAGCTCTGGATCGATACCTGAGAATCTGTCGCCGAAGAGAGTCCTTGCGGCGTGCCACCAGTGACCAAATAGGAATAACAAGCCAAAGCACAAGTGTGCATAGGTGAACCATGCTCTGGGAGAGCTTCTGAAAACACCATCAGACTTGTAACGATCTCTGTCAAACTTAAAGGCTTCTCCAAGTTGAGCCTTTCTGGCGAGACGCTTAACAATTACTGGATCAGTAAATGTTTGTCCATTTAATTCACCACCATAAACAGTAGCTTTTACTCCTGTTTGCTCAATGGAATACTTAGCTTCAGCCCTACGGAAAGGAATGTCAGCTTTAACGTTTCCATCCTTGTCTTCAAGAATGACAGGGAAGTTTTCAAAGAAATTTGGAATTCTTCTAACTTCTAAGTCATTACCTTCGCTATCTGTAAATGAGATGTGACCTTGCCATCCACTTGGCACTCCATCGCCATTAACCATTGCTCCCACTCTAAATAGACCGCCTTTAGCAGGACTATTTCCGACATAGTCATAGAAAGCAAGTTGCTCAGGAATAGATTCGTAAGCTTCCGCTTTTGAAGCCCCATCATTCATAGAATCTTGAACTCTACGGTTGATTTCAGTTTTGAAATACCCCGAGTCCCATTGATATCTAGTAGGACCAAATAATTCGACAGGAGTTGTAGCTGATCCATACCACATTGTTCCAGCAACTACGAAGGATACAAAAAGAACAGCTGCAAGAGCACTTGCAAGAACTCCTTCTAAGCTTCCAAGCTTTAAAGCTCTATAAAGCCTTTCACCAGGTCTGTTGGTGATATGGAATATTCCACCAATTATTCCTAAAAGTCCTGCCCCAATGTGATTAGCGACAATTCCTCCGGCATTGAATGGATTAAATCCTTCTGCACCCCAGACTGGAGCGACTTTTTCTACATGCCCAGTTAATCCATATGGATCAGAAACCCATATGCCAACGGTTGAGCAATGAAATGCCCCAAAACCAAAGCATGTTAAGCCAGCTAGGAAAAGATGAATTCCAAATATTCTTGGAAGATCTAAAGCGGGTTCACCAGTGCGTGAATCTTCCCATAATTCAAGGTCCCAGTATGTCCAGTGCCATACGGCAGCAAGCATCAAAAGACCACTGAAAACTATATGAGCTGCAGCAACCCCTTCGAAGCTCCAAAAGCCGGGGTCTACTCCGGTTGCACCGGTTATATCCCATCCGTTCCAGCTTCCTGTAATTCCAAGGCGGGCCATAAAGGGCATGACATACATGCCTTGGCGCCACATTGGATTAAGTACTGGATCAGAAGGATCAAAAATGGCCAATTCATATAAGGCCATTGAGCCGGCCCAGCCGGCTAACAAAGCAGTATGCATGAGGTGCACGGCCAAGAGGCGGCCAGGGTCGTTGATAACGACTGTGTGCACCCGATACCAGGGCAATCCCATGGGTCAGGTTCGTATAACGAAGCTGCTTAATGCAGCAAGACTCGCATGATCGTAAATGGTATTGCTTGAGTTAATGCACAGGATGTAGAGACCTGAAATGACTTTTGACACTCTTGGATGAAATCTTGCACGTTTTTAGTCGCTCATATTGCTGAATATCAAGTGATAGACTAGAAAAAAGTAAAAAGAAAAGAAAAAAAAGAAATTTTCAAATTTAAAGTGATTTTGTAATTTTAAGCCGTTTTTGTATCAACCCAATTTCAAAAACTGAAATTTTTCGATCAAATACGCGTGAAAAAAATTTATCTCGAAGTTTTTAGAACAAAATTTTTCGGCAAATTACAAAATCTCCATCTCTTTGATCCAAATCTCAGTTTTATTGCTGAAGGGATATATAGTTTGTTTCAGTAAAATTGTTCTGAGTAAAAACCTCGGTTATGGAAACCACTAGTTTTGGATTTGCCGCAAGTCTTTTGTTTGTTGGCGTACCAACCATCTTTCTCATTGGTTTATTTGTCTCCACCAGCGAAGGTGAGAAATCAAGCTTTTATTCAGATTCAAGTAAAGGTAGATTGAGCCCTGAACCTAAAAAGTAATAGAGAAATTTTTTTGATAAAGAATGATGATTTCGGGTAAGTGCCTGAGATCCTAATAATTGTTGAGCTTTGCTTATGAGTTATTGCTGTAAAAATTTTTTTATCTAATTATGCGCTTAGTAGATAATGGTTGCTTTTGAAAAAATTTACTAAAAAAAAAGAGTGGAATTTAACTAAAATAATTCTTCCTCAGCACACTGATCATGCAGGAGTTATGTGGCATGGGTCTTACTTTAATTTCCTAGAAGAGGGGAGAATTGATGCTTTGAATAAAGTTGGAATAACATATTCAACATTATCTAAAAAAGGATTTGAAATACCTGTGATTTCAGCTCAGATTAAATATAAAATATCTTTTACACATGGTGAAAAATTATTGTTAAAAAGTCAATTTAATCTTGTAAATAAAATAAAACTTAAGTGTAAAACTTTGTTTTTAAAAGTAAATGGGGATATTGGGGCAGAAGCATTGATGGAATTAGTTCTGGTCAGAAAAGAAAAAGATTCAATAAAATTAGTAAGACAAGTTCCTCCTGAAATTAAGAAAATTTTTTTACTTCTAGAAGAAGGTCCTATTTAAATGGTTGTTAATTCTATTTCTGGTAATACTTTTCTTCATTGGAGAAGAAACATGATGCTCAAAGGAGGTAGAAAAGTAGATTTTGATTGGCTTTTAGATATCGCAGCAGGAGTTTCTTGGAGTCAATTACAAAACATAATTTTGAATCCAGAGAATTACATTTCTTTAGAAATCTCAATTGAAGAATTAGAAGTTCTTTGGAAATCTCATTTAAGAGATCAAACTCCACTTCAATATTTGATTTCAAAGTGTCCTTGGAGAGATTTTGAGTTAGAGGTTTCAACCTGTGCTCTTATCCCTAGGCAAGAAACAGAATTTTTGATTGATTTTGCTTTGAAAAAAGTTTCTGATATTAATTATGGTCGGTGGGCTGATCTAGGAACAGGTTCTGGACCTCTTGCTGTATCTTTAGCGAAAGCTCTTCCCAATTGGAATGGACATGCCTCTGATATTAGTAAAGATGCCTTACAGCTAGCAGAAAGAAATTTAAAAACTATATCTCCTAATTCGAATGTGAGTTTTTCTTTGGGGGATTGGTGGGAACCTTTAGAAAAATGGTGGGGATGTTTTGATTTGGTTTTAAGTAATCCTCCTTACATACCATCAAAATTAATAAAAGAGTTAGAACCAGTTGTAAAAAATCATGAGCCACTTATCGCTTTAGATGGTGGAGAGGATGGAATGAATGCGTCAAAAAAAATAATTCTTGGAGCATTAACTGGCCTCGCTAAAGGAGGTTGGTTAATTATTGAACATCATTATGATCAAAGTGAAAAGATGATTGATTTTATGAAGAATGTTGGAATGGAAGAAGTCTCTTTTGAAAAAGATTTAGGCGGTATTAAGAGATATGCTATTTGTCGCAAAAAATAAAAATGAGTACTGATCAATTTGAAATTCCTGACTTGGCCTCGAAGTTAAAAAAGGGATCTTTAGCTCTATTCCCTACAGATACTTTACCAGCACTTTGTGCTTACCCTCAATTCTCCGAGAAAATATGGACTATCAAGAAAAGGCCCTCAAATAAGCCGCTTATATTGATGGGAGGTTGCTTGGATGATTTGTTTGAGTTTGTTAAACCTTCAGCTATTGAAGACGGCTTGAAATTGGCAAAAAATTATTGGCCCGGAGCGTTAACAATTGTTCTTCCAACAATAGGCAATTTCTCTAAGAATCTGAATTGTAATTCAAATTCTTTAGGTCTAAGAATCCCAGCTCTAAAACTTGCAAGAGATTTGCTAATGCAAACTGGTCCTCTAGCTACTACAAGTGCAAATATTTCTGGACAACCTCCTGTTAGAGATGCACTGGAAGCTTCGATTCAATTCCCTGGAATTCCCAGACTTGCTCCTGTTCCTTGGCCAAAGTCTTCTGGAATAGCCAGCACAGTTGTTGAATGGAAGGAAGGGAAATGGAATTTGTTGAGGTCTGGCTCGGTCATTCTGAATAAAAAGTAACCAATGCTTTATTTGCTGGCAACAGTTTTATTTTTGCAGTCTTTTTTCTGGTGGCTCTTGATGTACCCCATAATGAGTCTTGAGTGGATTTCTCAATTGAAATTTTTAAATCTTTTTATTGCTACTCTTTTGATCTGGATGATCAGTGGTAAAGCCAAATAGATGTTCTCTCTAGAATTTTGGAATGCCGGCTAACAGATTTGAACTGATGACCTTCGCTTTACAAAAGCGCTGCTCTACCGCTGAGCTAAGCCGGCAATTTTTGTATCTTACCTAAGAAAGGAATCTAAAAGTTGATCCAGGTAGGAAATTTGTTGAAAATACTTTTTAAAAGATCTTTTTATCTAATCAAACAAATTAGTAAAATCTTTTAATTGGTTAGGAACTTTACTCTGTATCTTCAGTTTCTTTAGAATTTTCTTCTGACTGATTCAGGGTCTCTTTAAGTTTAATTTGACCAGTCATAGTTCTTTTTATTGGGAGATTTGCAACTAGTGCGGTCATGCGATCTTCTGTCTCAAGACTGACTGCGCCTTCATTTACGTCTATCTCTACATATTTGGCTACTACCTCTAGTATTTCTTTTCTCATTTGATCTAAAAGCTCTGCGCTGAGATCGGATCGATCATGAGCTAAAACAAGTTGTAACCTTTCTCTAGCTGTGCTTGCGCTCGCAGGCTGTCTACGTAGTAGCTTGTTGATAATGTCTCTTAGTGTCATTGCCATTTCTTTAGAAAATTTTTGTTTGCATTAGTCTTCTAAATTTCGCCCCAATTCCCGAATTCTCCTCTGCGGGATCAATAAGTGGAATATCCTCTCCTTGTAATCTCTTGGCAATATTTAAATAACATTTTGCTGCTGGTGAATTAACGCTATTTAAAGTTAGAGGCTCCCCTCTAT
This sequence comes from Prochlorococcus sp. MIT2302, assembly GCF_059772385.1. NCBI lineage: Bacteria > Bacillati > Cyanobacteriota > Cyanophyceae > Synechococcales > Prochlorococcaceae > Prochlorococcus > Prochlorococcus sp. MIT2302. The sequence continues at coordinate 1,765,075 of NZ_CM186285.1, forward strand.
TGGTGCTGACAATTACCTGTTCATCTTCAAGTACAAGGCCAAGCAAAGGTAAGGCTAAAATATCAGTAACATCATCGATAGAAAGCATTTCTTGGTTGGCCATCATCTTTGGCCTAACTCTATTAAGAACTAACTGGACTGGTTTAATGGCATTTGTATTAAGTAAGCCGATTACTCTGTCTGCATCTCTTACCGCTGATACCTCAGGATTGGTAACTACAATTGCTTCTTGAGAAGCAGCCATAGCATTTTTAAATCCATCTTCAACTCCTGCCGGGCAGTCTATTAAAACGTAGTTGAACTGTTCTTTTAGCATCTCGACTATACGCTTCATATCTTCGGGTTTTAACCAATCAAGCATTCTTGGATTTCCTGCAGGAAGTAAAGAGAGGTTCGACTCTTGCTTGTGCTTCACTAAGGCCTGATCAAGTCTGCATTCCTCCTCTAAAACTTCTTGTGCGGTATAAACAATTCGATTCTCAAGACCTAATAGTAAATCCAAATTTCTCAGACCAAAGTCTGCATCTAAAACAGCAGTGGTTAGACCCTGCCTTGCTAGTGAAATTCCTAGATTCGCTGTAAGGGTTGTCTTGCCGACCCCACCCTTCCCTGAGCAAATAAGAATGACGCGCGTATCTGTCGCCACGGACCTCCTTGGATTCGTCAAACTTTAGTTCGATTTTGATGAAGAAAAAAGCTTTATTGTGAGATCGGTTGCATTGGGTTTGCTTTTGAAGACATCTCTCAGGTTTTAAGGAGGAATTTCCTCTTGTTTCTGTTTGTAAGTTTTAGTTACTTTGATTTATTGAACTATGTTGTCTCGAGAGGGGAAATTATAATTTCTTCGGCATATATTCTTGCTTGTTCTGCGACACCAAGTTGAGGCTTCTCCTTGGGTCCTCTAGCTACTTTTTTAGCTATTCTGAGTTGAACAGGTCTGAGTTGAAGTGCGGAAATAGTTGCTTTAGAGTTACCTTCGCTGCCTGCATGGGCAATTCCTAGAAGTCTTCCCCAAATAATAATATTTCCCTCTGCACTAACTTTTGCCCCTGGATTAACATCTCCAAGTATTAACAAATCCCCAGGGCTTTCAATATATTCCCCTGATCTGACAGTTCCTTGATGAAAGTTTGTTTTTGAAAAAGTTAAAATTTTTTCATTTATCTCCAAGGGTAGATTTGAATTATTTTCAAGAATGAATTGAGAATTGTAACCTAGTGATTGAGAGCTTACTATTGTTTTTGATGATGTTGAACAAAAACCAATTATTTTACAATTGTAGTGATTAGCAATTGCGTTTACTTCCATTATATTTTTACATGAAAGATCTAAACTTTTACAATCGATCTCTATTGTTCTTGAGTTCAAAATTTTCAATTTATTTTTTAAACAAATTATCCAATCTGAATATTTATGATCTTTGATATTGATAATGATTTTTTGAGGTTTTGAGTTCATTTTTAATTATGTTTGATTTTGATCTTCTCTATTTCTATTTTTAAGTCACTTTCTATTTCCTTTGGATAGATTAACCATGAAGATTGGTTAGGCTCAATTAATCTTTCAACTAATGGTGATGCTTTCTCTAGAGCCTGTAGATTTTTTCCATCCCATATACGAAGACCATGTTTATAAGGATGATAGCTTTTAACTATTTGCTCTCGTAATCCACATGAAATATCTGGTTCAATATAATATTTTTCTGATAATATTCTAGCTTTTGCTAGAGCTTCTAGCCTTGTCTCTAATGAGAAGGAGGATATATTTAATGCTTTTAATAAATTTCTATTTATAAAACGTTTGCAGAGATTAGATAGATTATCCGAATCAGATTCTTGCCATTTATTGATATGGTAACCAGTCACTATGTCATCATTAGATAAAAAACATTCTAGACTCATTTTTTCATGATTCCATAACCATTCAGACATGTTTTCATCAGCCCATAGTTTTTTAGGGCCAATCTTTCTTGCTGTTTGTATGATTTGCTCTAATAACCAATTGCAAACCTCGTTTAGTCTATGATTATATACGCTCCTGTACATTAGATTTCTTATTACTAAATAATGTTCAACTGCCATTAAACCTTTAGGCTGAATTGCTAAATCTCCATCTGGTGCAATTATCATTGCTGAGATTATTCGATCGATATCTAGCTGTCCATACCTTGCTCCTGTTGTATAACTGTCTCTCATTAGGTAGTCGAGCCTATCACAATCAAGCTGACTACTTATTAAGGCAATTATTGATTTTTCTGATGCTTTCCTTGATTGGATTAAATCTGAAATTGCTTTTGCATTTCCTTTACCATATTTATTAAGTATCGTAGCAATCTCTTGATTTGAATTTATTAATTTTGCCGTCCATGTTTCATGCTTAATTTTGAATATTTCCTCACTTGTATGACTTAGTGGTCCGTGACCTAGATCATGTAAAAGAGCTGCACCGTAGAGAATGAATTTGTGCTCTTTTAATTTAGAATTAAATACAGACAAATGATCTATTGCTCTTCTTGCAATATGAAATACGCCAAGAGAATGAGTGAATCTGCTTGATTCTGCACCATGAAATGTTAAATATGCAGGACCTAGTTGTTTAATTCTTCTCAATCTTTGAAAGGGGGAGGAATCTATTAATTCCATCACCATTTTTTCTTCAGGGATTGAGCTGTTTAATGAAATTGATTGATGTAGAGGATCGTAATAAGTTCTTATTGGCATGCTTGCTCGTTTATTCGCTAGTTATTTGTTCTTCTTTTTCTAGACTTTCTTTTAATAATTTCTCTGAGACTTCCTCTTTGTCCAATGTGGCTTGCATGATCAGCTCAGCATCTGAAAGCCACCTGTCTTCATCAGAGCCTGGGTTAAGGGGCTCAGGCATCTCTAAGAGTCGGTCAGGATCTATTCCAAGATTCTGTATGTCCCTTCCGCTTGGAGTTAAATAGCTGGCAACTGTTACCGCTAAACCACTACCGTCACTGAGATTGCTCAAAGATTGTATTAGGCCTTTGCCAAAAGTTTTACTGCCTATAAGTTCAGATCTTTTATTATCTTGTAAGGCCCCAGCAAGAATTTCACTAGCACTAGCTGTACCCTCATTTACAAGCGTAACCATAGGTCCGTCATAAAGGGTTTCTATCCCAGAGCCGATAGGATCATTTATTGCATCTCTCTTCTTAGTTTCAACAATCGGCATGTCGCTGAGGAAATCATCTGCAACGGCAAGTCCTGAACTTACAAGACCTCCGGAGTTATTTCGTAAATCCAAAATCAGTCCATCTATTTCTTTAACAGTCAGTTCCTCCAGTGCTTCTTTGACTTGCTCAGGCACTCCCTCGCTAAATTGTGTAATTCTCAAGTAACCAAATGTATGAGATTCATTTCTTATCCTTTTGGTTCTAACTGGTCTTAAATCAACACTTCTTCTTTCTAAAGAAATTTCTTTGATTTCATTGTCAGGTTGCTCTAATTCAACAATTACTTGAGTTCCGGTTTGCCCTCTCAATTTTGCTGCCGTTGCTTCAAGTCCCAGTTGCTTTGGAGATTGCCCATTAACTTTTTTTAAGATTGTTCCACTTGTTATGCCTGCATCTGCGGAGGGAGAGCCTTCAAGGGGAGAAATGACAACTATTTCACCATCCTCTTTTCTCGCTCCCAATTGAAGCCCAACACCATTGATTTCACTACCTATGTTGCTTTTTTTCATTGCTTCGTAATCGTTAGGTCTCAATAGGCGCGTGTAAGGGTCACCGAGAGGAAGAAGCATTGCTTCTATTGCTGAATAGGCTTGCTGAGAATTGTTTATTGGTTTTTCAAGGGCTTTTTGACGAAGTTTCTTCCATTGAATTTCATCAAATTTATTAGGTGCCAGGTAACCCTCGTTTACTAAATTCCAGGCTTCAATAACAAGCATTTGTCCATCATTCAGAGCAAAAGCTGGTTTTATTAAAACTTGAAAGAAAATTCCGAAACTAATTAAAAATGCAAAAATTCTTTGCAGTGATTTAGTCAAAGATTTAACAGATGAAAACATTGGATTGATCTTTTGCAGCGACCATGGAGCACATCGAGTAAGATATTTGGAAACACTAATCATAATTGGATGGCGAATTCTTCACCGGTTTATGACTGGTTTCAGGAACGTCTTGAGATTCAGGACATAGCTGATGATGTCACCTCAAAATACGTACCTCCACATGTCAACATTTTTTATTGCCTTGGTGGGATAACACTGGTTTGTTTTTTGATTCAGTTCGCGACTGGATTCGCGATGACCTTTTACTACAAACCCACAGTAACTGAAGCTTATAGCTCAGTGAGCTATTTGATGACAGACGTAAGTTTTGGTTGGTTGATTAGATCAGTTCATCGCTGGAGTGCCTCAATGATGGTACTGATGCTTATTCTGCATGTTTTTCGTGTTTATTTGACTGGAGGTTTCAAAAGGCCAAGAGAACTGACATGGATTACTGGTGTGGTAATGGCAGTTATAACAGTTGCTTTTGGTGTTACTGGATATTCATTGCCTTGGGATCAAGTTGGTTATTGGGCTGTGAAAATTGTTTCTGGTGTCCCAGCTGCGATACCTGTTATTGGGGACTTCATGGTTGAACTTCTTAGAGGTGGTGAAAGTGTTGGTCAGACTACTTTGACAAGGTTTTATAGCCTCCATACCTTTGTCATGCCCTGGCTTCTAGCAGTTTTTATGCTCATGCATTTTCTTATGATTAGGAAACAGGGTATTTCTGGTCCTTTATAGTAAAAGAAATAATAATTTTTAATCTCTAAATCAAAATTTTCCTAAATCATGTCAACTCTTAAAAAGCCTGACTTATCAGATACCAAGTTAAGAGCAAAGCTTGCTAAAGGGATGGGTCATAACTATTACGGAGAACCAGCTTGGCCCAATGATCTTTTGTACATTTTCCCAGTAGTTATTCTTGGAACCATAGCTTGTGTAGTTGGCTTGGCAGTTCTTGATCCTGCATTTTTAGGAGACAAAGCTAACCCTTTTGCAACTCCATTAGAGATTCTCCCTGAATGGTACTTGTATCCAGTCTTTCAAATTCTACGAGTAGTTCCTAATAAGTTACTTGGCATCGCCCTTCAAACATTAATACCTTTGGGCTTGATGATTCTTCCTTTTATTGAGAATATCAATAAATTTGCCAATCCTTTTAGAAGACCAGTTGCAATGTCATTCTTTCTCTTTGGGACAGTTTTAACTATGTATCTAGGCATAGGAGCTTGTTTACCTATTGATAAATCTTTGACTCTAGGTTTGTTTTAGAATTTTTAATCTAAATCAAGCATCAATACATCATCGGGTTCAGCTCTCAATAAATGATGCATTAACAAAAATCCAACAATAGTCCAAGTTTGATAAGTCCTTGATTGTTGACCAACCCATGTACCTGTTGGCCCATCAAAATACTCTGCCCATTTTTGTCTTGGTAGTTGATTTAATTGACTCCAATAACATTCTTCAACAAGAGCTCTCATTTGCCCCATGAGTAAAACATCGGCTTTTGGGTAACGTTTTTCATGAAGCAAAATGGAAGCGCCAAAAAACCATAAAAGGCTAGGCCAATGCCCTCCATTGTGATAACTCCATGGCCAGTTTTTGGGGTCTGAACCGGTTTTATTTTGCCATTCCTCTATGTCCATTGGTGGATGACAAATCCTCATTGGCATTTGTGCCATAAGGTGTTCACGGTTGTGTAATACAAGGCGAAATAATGCTCTCTGCTGTGGGGCAGTTAGTACTCCGAACATACATGCTAAGGAATTTCCCAAGCTATAAAAACGAAAATCTGGTCTACCAGTTCTTATATTTCCAATAAGGTATCCACCCCTATTCTCAAGCCAATCTTGAAGCCATGAAGGGACTACTTGTGGCTGGACATTAAATTCATTTTGATGTTGATCTTCACCATATTGCTCGGTTGGTCTTCTTCTAAGGACTTGCATTGTTTTGCTTGTAACCCAATAATGCTTCAAAAGAAATTGGCGAAGATCATGTACCCATTGATTTGTTAAAACAAGTCTTTGATCAAGTAATCGACTTTTTTGATGTTTCCTACTTAACTCCATTAGTTGAATGCAACTTTTTAGACATGCATGCAACAAAACCTCCACTTCAAGAGGAGCTCCCCAAACATCCATAGGTCGATCGATCATGAATGAGCAATCTGGGACGAATAAAACTGGATTGCCTTCAAAAGTTGGATGAAGAACTAAATCAAGAAGAAGTTGGATACCTCTTTGAACCTGTTGACTTGTTCCGAAACTTTGATCGCCACTTTTTCTTACATATAGCCAACAAAGTACTGGCCACCATAAGCTGGCATCTGCAGAGGTGATTCTTCCTATTGATCTCTGCCCATAATCTGCTATTAATTTTCCTTTTTCTTCAACAAAGCTTGTTGGGAAAACGCCTCGAGTTTGATATGTAGTACTTTGCAGATCTAGACTTACTGTCAAGAACTTCTTGACTATGTCGAATCGTTTTTGCGTTAACAGATAGATCATGACTGGAACGTTATCCCTTAAAAAAATCTCTCCGTAATTGAGGGCATCATTTTTTGTTGGGTGCTCCAAGGCCGCAACACTTCCTGCGATATCTCCAGAAATTTCAATTAGAGTTTTTTCAAAATGCTCCTTAGCTCTTGCAACAACTTTATCTTCATTTGAATTGGGACGTACCCTTTTATGCTGTTGGCTAAAACGTGCGGGCATTAAGATAATCTCTTGCCATCGCTAAAAGCTAGTTATGGCTTACTCATTTGCTTTTCATAGTAAGAGGTAAAACATTTCAATTGCAACTTTGTTGCAAGTAAGTACTCCTAGGGTCTACAATATTTTTCTGCGCGAAAGTTAATCTTGAGCGTACTCATTTGGCAAAAATTACGAAAGTTTTTTTGTTAGATGGGAGTTTTACAACATTTGAAGACTAAACCCTTCTGTGCTGTAAGCTGAAAAACGGTCGAAAGATCGAAAATGTTTTGGCTATTTTGGTCAAGACAGAACCTAGACAACTTAAAAGTTTAGGAACTGACGCTTTTATCGCGTCTGGTTCGTAATGAATCGGATGTATTGCGATAAAGGTGTGAGGTCCCGTCAAAAGAAATTAGTTGCATAATCTTGCGGCGATTTTCAATTTGAGTTTCACGGCTCAAATCGATTTAATTAGCTACAAGAGAAGGCAACGACGGATCTGAGATCCGGGAAAGTCACGAAGATAAAACTAAGTGCACTCTTTAGAACCCTTATGAAAATAAGGTGGCAACAATCACAAACAGTACGCCAGTGCTGTCATTTGTGGGAGAAGCAAATCAGACTGAGTAAAATCAATTTTTTACAATAGGGCCTGACTACAACGGAGAGTTTGATCCTGGCTCAGGATGAACGCTGGCGGCGTGCTTAACACATGCAAGTCGAACGAACCTTCGGGTTAGTGGCGGACGGGTGAGTAACGCGTGGGAATCTGCCCTCAGGAGGGGGATAACGGTTGGAAACGACCGCTAATACCCCATATGCCGAGAGGTGAAATGAATTTCGCCTGAGGATGAGCCCGCGTCTGATTAGCTTGTTGGTGAGGTAATGGCTCACCAAGGCTTCGATCAGTAGCTGGTCTGAGAGGATGATCAGCCACACTGGGACTGAGACACGGCCCAGACTCCTACGGGAGGCAGCAGTGGGGAATTTTCCGCAATGGGCGAAAGCCTGACGGAGCAACGCCGCGTGAGGGACGAAGGCCTCTGGGCTGTAAACCTCTTTTCTCAAGGAAGAAGATATGACGGTACTTGAGGAATAAGCCACGGCTAATTCCGTGCCAGCAGCCGCGGTAATACGGGAGTGGCAAGCGTTATCCGGAATTATTGGGCGTAAAGCGTCCGCAGGCGGCCTTTCAAGTCTGCTGTTAAAGCGTGGAGCTTAACTCCATCATGGCAGTGGAAACTGATTGGCTTGAGTATGGTAGGGGCAGAGGGAATTCCCGGTGTAGCGGTGAAATGCGTAGATATCGGGAAGAACACCAGTGGCGAAGGCGCTCTGCTGGGCCATTACTGACGCTCATGGACGAAAGCCAGGGGAGCGAAAGGGATTAGATACCCCTGTAGTCCTGGCCGTAAACGATGAACACTAGGTGTCGGGGGAATCGACCCCTTCGGTGTCGTAGCTAACGCGTTAAGTGTTCCGCCTGGGGAGTACGCACGCAAGTGTGAAACTCAAAGGAATTGACGGGGGCCCGCACAAGCGGTGGAGTATGTGGTTTAATTCGATGCAACGCGAAGAACCTTACCAGGGCTTGACATCCTGCGAACCTTTAAGAAATTAGAGGGTGCCTTCGGGAACGCAGTGACAGGTGGTGCATGGCTGTCGTCAGCTCGTGTCGTGAGATGTTGGGTTAAGTCCCGCAACGAGCGCAACCCACGTTTTTAGTTGCCAGCATTTAGTTGGGCACTCTAGAAAGACCGCCGGTGATAAACCGGAGGAAGGTGTGGATGACGTCAAGTCATCATGCCCCTTACGTCCTGGGCTACACACGTACTACAATGCTACGGACAAAGGGCAGCAAACTCGCGAGAGCTAGCAAATCCCATAAACCGTGGCTCAGTTCAGATCGTAGGCTGCAACTCGCCTACGTGAAGTAGGAATCGCTAGTAATCGCAGGTCAGCATACTGCGGTGAATACGTTCCCGGGCCTTGTACACACCGCCCGTCACACCATGGAAGTTGGCCACGCCCGAAGTCGTTACTTTAACCCTTGTGGAGAAGGACGCCGAAGGTGGGGCTGATGACTGGGGTGAAGTCGTAACAAGGTAGCCGTACCGGAAGGTGCGGCTGGATCACCTCCTAACAGGGAGACAATTAATAGATTGTGATGTCTAAGTGATTTATTCTTAGGCCGCAATCCTGTCACCTCAAGGTCGATCGGTACCTCAGATTATTGGATTAATTTATATTTAATTCTTTGATTTCAGTTCCTAAACTTGTCTAGGTCACACCCAACAAAAGGTTTCTCCTGGGCCATTAGCTCAGGTGGTTAGAGCGCACCCCTGATAAGGGTGAGGTCCCTGGTTCAAGTCCAGGATGGCCCATTCGTTGTTGGGGGTATAGCTCAGTTGGTAGAGCGCCTGCTTTGCAAGCAGGATGTCAGCGGTTCGAGTCCGCTTACCTCCACTGAAACCTATCCTGATAACAAAATTTCCGGAGAAAACTCTTAGATGTGACTTAGAATTGTCTACCTGAAAGAACCTAGCTTCTTATCATCTATTTAAAGTTGATAATATGCTGGGCTCCCATGGATTTATTCTGTGAGAATTCAGTAGAACCTTGAAAACTGCATAGATTAGAAAGAATAAAGCATCTCATGGATGCATTGTTTTGGTTTGATTTTTTAGTGTAATAACTAAATTATTTTTCTCAAAATACATGTTTAATTCTTGAGTAATAGCCGAGCACAATTGATTTTGTGATTGTATTAAGGTCAAGCTACAAAGGGCTCATGGCGGATACCTTGGCACACAGAGGCGATGAAGGACGTGGTTACCTGCGATATGTCTCGGGGAGCTGGATACACGCTTTGATCCGGGAATTTCCGAATGGGGCAACCCTTAGAACGGCCAGCTGAATATATAGGCTGGCACGAGCCAACCCAGCGAACTGAAACATCTTAGTAGCTGGAGGAAAGGAAAGTAAATAACGACTCCCTAAGTAGCGGCGAGCGAACGGGGAATAGCCCAAACCGATAGTTTCGACTATCGGGGTTGTGGGACAGAAATGTGGACCAACAAACCTAGAAGAAACGCTTGAATGGCGTGCCACAGAGGGTGAAAGCCCCGTAATCGAAAGGAGAGTTGGCCTATCTGTATCCCGAGTAGCACGGAGCACGTGGAATTCCGTGTGAATCTACGAGGACCACCTCGTAAGGCTAAGTACTCCTGTGTGACCGATAGTGAAACAGTACCGTGAGGGAAAGGTGAAAAGAACCCCGGGAGGGGAGTGAAATAGAACATGAAACCATGAGCCTACAAGCAATGGGAGCCCGACTTATCGGGTGACCGTGTGCCTGTTGAAGAATGAGCCGGCGACTTATAGGCACTGGCGGGTTAAACCGAGAATGGTGGAGCCATAGCGAAAGCGAGTCTGAATAGGGCGTTTTGTCAGTGTTTATAGACCCGAACCCTGGTGATCTAACCATGGCCAGGATGAAGCTTGGGTGATACCAAGTGGAGGTCCCAACCGACTGACGTTGAAAAGTCACCGGATGAGCTGTGGTTAGGGGTGAAATGCCAATCGAACCAGGAGCTAGCTGGTTCTCCCCGAAATACGTTGAGGCGTAGCGTCTAGTGCTCCAGCAGGGGGGTAAAGCGACCATTTCGGTGCGGGCTGCGAGAGCGGTACCAAATCGTGATGAACTCTGAATACCCTGTGTGTAACTAGGCAGTCAGACTGTGGGGGATAAGCTCCATAGTCGAAAGGGAAACAGCCCAGACCGCCAGCTAAGGTCCCAAAATCAACACTAAGTGATAAAGGAGGTGGGATTGCCCAGACAACCAGGAGGTTTGCTTAGAAGCAGCCATCCTCAAAGGAGTGCGTAATAGCCCACTGGTCGAGCGATCCTGCGCCGAAAATGAACGGGGCTAAGTGTTGTACCGAAGCTGCGGATTTATTTATAAATGGTAGGGGAGCGTTCTATGTGGGGTGAAGCGTTAGCGTAAGCGGGCGTGGACTGCATAGAAGTGAGAATGTCGGCTTGAGTAGCGAAAACATGGGTGAGAATCCCATGCCCCGAAACCCTAAGGGTTCCTCCGGCAGGCTCGTCCGCGGAGGGTTAGTCTGGTCCTAAGGTCAGGCCGAAAGGCGTAGTCGATGGATAACAGGTCAACATTCCTGTACCAGTTATGTTTTGGGAAGGGGGACGGAGAAGGCTAGCCAATCCAGATGTTGGTTACTGGTTCAAGCGTTCGAGGCTTTGAGGAACGGAGAAAACGTTCTGAGCTAAGGCGTGAGTACGAGCTGCCACGGCAGCGAAGTTGGTGATGTCATGCTTCCAAGAAAATCCCTATACCCGTTAAGGCATAACTGCCAGTACCCGAAACCGACACAGGTGGGGTGGTAGAGAATACCGAGGGGCGCGAGATAACTCTCTCTAAGGAACTCGGCAAAATGGTCCCGTAACTTCGGGAGAAGGGATGCCAGCGCAAGCTGGTCGCAGTGAAGAGGCCCAGGCGACTGTTTACCAAAAACACAGGTCTCCGCTAAGTCGCAAGACGATGTATGGGGGCTGACACCTGCCCAGTGCCGGAAGGTTAAGGAAGCCGGTTAGCGTAAGCGAAGCTAGTGACTGAAGCCCCGGTGAACGGCGGCCGTAACTATAACGGTCCTAAGGTAGCGAAATTCCTTGTCGGGTAAGTTCCGACCCGCACGAAAGGTGTAACGATCTGGGCGCTGTCTCGGAGAGAGGCTCGGCGAAATAGAATTGTCTGTGAAGATGCGGACTACATACACCCGGACAGAAAGACCCTATGAAGCTTTACTGCAGGTTGGTATTGTTCTCGGGCTCTGAATGCGCAGGATAGGTGGGAGACATTGATGTAGTGCTTTTGGGTGCTACTGAGTCAACGGTGAGATACCACTCTTTCAGAGCTAGAGATCTAACGTTTACCCGTTATCCGGGAAACGGACAGTATCTGCTGGGCAGTTTGACTGGGGCGGTCGCCTCCTAAAAGGTAACGGAGGCGCACAAAGGTTTCCTCAGGCTGGTTGGAAATCAGTCGTCGAGTGCAAAAGCAGAAGGAAGCTTGACTGTGAGACCTACAAGTCGAACAGGGACGAAAGTCGGTTTTAGTGATCCGACGGTTCTGAGTGGAAGGGCCGTCGCTCAACGGATAAAAGTTACTCTAGGGATAACAGGCTGATCTCCCCCAAGAGTTCACATCGACGGGGAGGTTTGGCACCTCGATGTCGGCTCATCGCAACCTGGGGCTGAAGTCGGTCCCAAGGGTTGGGCTGTTCGCCCATTAAAGCGGTACGCGAGCTGGGTTCAGAACGTCGTGAGACAGTTCGGTCCATATCCGGTGTATGCGCAGGAATATTGAGAGGATTTCTCCCTAGTACGAGAGGACCGGGAGGAACGCACCTCTGGTGTACCAGTTATCGTGCCAACGGTAAACGCTGGGTAGCCATGTGCGGAGTGGATAACCGCTGAAAGCATCTAAGTGGGAAGCCCACCTCAAGATGAGTATTCCCATGGTTTAAACCAGTAAGATCACGGGAAGAACACCCGTTGATAGGCTCTACGTGGAAGTCTGGTAACAGATGCAGCGGAGGAGTACTAATAGATCGAGGGCTTGACCTTCTTTTGCTTTTATTCAAATTATTGTTTTATTCTTTCAATTTATTTTTAATAATATCTATGCAGTTTTCAGGGTTCATAAACAACACTTTCCTGGTGTTCATGGCGATGTGGAACCACTCCGATCCATCTCGAACTCGGTTGTGAAACGCATCAGCGGCGAAGATATTTGGGGGGTAGCCCCCTGAGAAAATAGCTCAATGCCAGGTAAAATTATTTAAAAAGGGTTCATACAAGAACCCTTTTTTGATGCTTAATTATTTTTGGCAATTAGGACACCAGTGTGTGCTCCTGCCACAGAGTTTCTCTCGCACTATTTTTTCTCCACATTTTTTACAACTTTTACCACCTCTTCTGTATACGAAGGCTTGTCCACCATATTTTCCATTTGCTCCTTCTAAATCTCTAAAATCACTAAAAGTTGTTCCGCCTTCTCCAATACTTATAGTTAAAATTTTGACAAGACTTTTACAAAGCCTTTTTAATTCAGAGCTTTTTAAATTTCTACTTTCAGTTTTTGGATTAATACATGCATCAAATAATGCCTCATCTGCATATATATTCCCAACACCAGCGACAGTCTCTTGATCTAACAATGATGATTTAATTGAACGAGTTCTTTTCTTCAAATATTTTTCTAAATAACTGCTATTAAAAGCTTCACTAAATGGTTCTGGGCCTAATTTTTTAATTCCAGAAACAATTTCTGACACCGATTTTGACGACGGCACGTACCACATCTGTCCGAAATTTCTGATATCTATAAACCGAAGTTCTTTGCCATTCTTTTCTAAAAACCTAACTCTAGTATGAGCACAAGGGTTTATATGTTTTTCAAGTAATATAAATTGGCCTGTCATTCTAAGGTGAACGACTAAATAACCTTTGCTTATTTTGTTTTGTGATTGTAAAGATCCTATTAAATATTTTCCTCTTCTTTCCCAATTACCTAAATAGCTACTTTTAATATTATTAATAAAATTTTTAGATCCTCCAATACTTGCAATTGAACGTTCTTTTAATACTTCTATTCTTTGAATATAAAAATTTTTTAGATGTTTCTCAAGTCCCTTTCTAACTGTCTCAACTTCAGGTAATTCTGGCAAAAGTAATAATACTGCTAACTTGCAGCAGCTTCTAACTCGTTTACTGAAAATTGGCTGGTGTTGGCCCCGCCATCAACACCGCTAAAAGCTTTGAAATCACATTTTTCGAATTTGACAGTCACTGGGTATCTCATCGCTGGAGATTTGTCGATAGAGACAATTTCTCCAATTTGATTGAACCAGTAGGATTCTTGACGCAAAATGCGCACCTTATCTTTTCTTGCAAAGCTCATCTGACTTCTCTGTATTGATTTTATATTATTATTATCTATCAAAATTGGAAATATTTGTAGATGTGTCACAGACTGTCGCTGCTATCCTGAAAAGTAGATCGCTATTAAAGATTTTTACTTTCAGATAAAAATAGTTCATATTGATTTTCGGACGAATTTTCAATTAGCTTTGAAATATTAACCTTATAACGATTTTATTTTTTGTGATATCACAACCATCTTTAGACCCATCTTCTATATCGTTTGATTTGCCTGATCCTGATCAAGATGATTTAAGCAATATTGACTTCATTGAGAAATTAGAAAATGCATGGTCTCTATGCGAACAGTTCGATTTGCAAACTGAAATTTGGCGAGGAAGGATTTTACGTGTTGTTAGAGATAGAGAAAAGAGAGGCGGCGATGGAAGAGGTACAGGTTTTTTGCAGTGGTTAAGAGAGATGGAAATTAGTAAAAGCAAAGCATATTCCCTTATCCAGTTAGCTGATTCCTCAGATAATCTTGTGGGTGATGGAATTCTTGAAGAATCAAGTGTAAATAATTTTTCTAAAAGAGCTTTTATTGAAACTGCGCAAGCTGCGCCTGAGATTCAATATATGGTTTCTGAAGCTGCCAATGAAGGGAAGGATATAACCAGAAGACAAGTAAAGAGTCTTACTGACGAATTTATGGCCGCAACCAGTTCTCTTTTGCCTGTTGAAATTAGAGAAAAAACACAATCAAATCTATTACCAGCCAAGTTCGTTGCTCCATTGGTAAGAGAATTATCTAAGTTATCGCCTATTCAGCAAGAAGAAATATGTGAAACTTTACGAGAAAATCCTGAAATTGATTCGGTCAAAGACATGACGAATACTGCTAAATGGATCGGCAAGTCTTTAGATGCTTCTCTAGCTTTAAGAGCTTTTCAAAATAAGGATTTAGATTTAGATAAAGCCACTCAAGAAGCGCTCAGGTTGGATTCTTTAGGATTGCTTGCAGATGCTTTTGGACAGGCAAAAACTATAGAGAGCTCTATCTTGAAGTTTCACTCTGCTTGGAAAAGATTAGAGGGTTTGCAAGAGAGATTATGGGTCGAGTCTGGCAGTAGCACTCCTTATTTAAGAGAGCTTTTAGATACGCTTCAAACTCTGACTGGTTCAACTATAAGAGTTTCTCTTGGAGAACTTTCTGGGGGGAAAAGGTTGAGATTGCAACTTGTTGAGGAAGACACTGAAAGATTGGATCCTCCTTCCCTTGATATGAATAAATAATTCACATTCTAAAATCCTGAGTACAAAAATCATTGAGTAATTTAAATTCAAAATCGGTCTCAGGAAAATACCAACTTGTCCAGTAAGAATTATTTAATGTATTATTTAATGTTCTTTTTTTGCAGTTAAGAGCTAAGTAAAAAGATTTATTATTTTTTGTTTTTGCTAGAGCAATATAATTACCATCAAGATATGTCCAGTCTGACCAATTGATGATTAATGAGCCATATTTTAGCCATTTAGAAGATTTATTTTTTCTTAGTTTTAATTTTGTATTAGGATTGACTTTTGAAGTGTTTTTCAAGTTATTCAAAATATTAATTTCTTCTATTGGGACTTGGTGTATCTTCGCAATTGACGAAATATCCTCTGATTTCGAGGTTTGATGGTAAAAAACCTTATTACTTGCTAAGTTGGTACTTTTATCATTAACTACTTCTCTATAGTTTGATCCTCTCGGCAGTATGATAATTTGACCTAGTTCGAGGAAAGAATTATTTCCTAAATTATTAATAGAAATAAGATCTTTTAAATTTGCATTATATTCTCTTGCGATTTTATAAAGAGTATCTCCTTCAACAACTTCATGAACAAGGTTGTCAACTTTTGTATCTTTATCATTATTATTTATAGGTATTACTATCGCTTTACCTGCAATTATTTGGGTTGCATCATTGAAATTATTTTTATACATTAGCTCTTTCAAAGACACTCCATATCGACTAGATATCTTTAAGAGTGTGTCGTCACTTCTAGCAATAATTTTTGTTTCTGCGTTAACATGTATGGCAAATGTTGATAAGAATAAAACAATACTATTAAGATAAAACAGATTAACAGTTGTTTTTATCTTTGTGATCATTTCTATCGCAATTAATAATCCATCTCATAAATTTACGCTAATTTTAACCTATTAACTTATTCAGTAAAGATAAATCCAGCTTATAGGGAGGATACCTGAAATTAAGATCTAGCCAAAAAGGTCTTTTTAGGACTGATTTGTAATGAGTAAAGTTATCAAAACCTGCTTTGCCGTGGTATTTCCCTATTCCACTTGAACCGACACCTCCGAATGGCAGTTCTGGTATTCCTGCTTGTAAAACTACATCATTAAAGCAAACACCTCCAGAAGAAGTCATTGCAAGTATTTTCCCCTGCTCGTTGCCACCCCCACCAAAAAGATAAAGGGCAAGGGGTTTAGGCAAAGACTTGAACTCTTTAATGGCCTCGTCGAGATTTTTAATAGGCAAAATAGGTAGCAATGGTCCAAAAAGTTCTTCCTTCATTAGTGGATCATTTCGATTCTCGATTTTGATAAGAGTAGGGCTAATCCTTCTATCTATTTCATTACTATCTCCTCCATATATTATCTGGCCATTCTTTTTAGCTTCTTTTAGTAGTTTATTAAGCCTATCAAATTGGTTTTTATTGATTATTCTCCCTAGATGTTGTGAATCTAGAGGAGTAGTTCCATAAAAATTATTGATCGAATTTTTTAAATTAGAGACTAAAGAATCAACAAGCTTATGCTCAACTAATAAATGATCCGGTGCAATACATGTTTGACCGGCATTTAGACTTTTTCCCCATATGATCCTTTTTGCAGTTACTTCAAGATTTGCACCATTAATAACAAAGGCTGGGCTTTTCCCTCCAAGCTCTAAAGTTACTGGAGTAAGATTTTTTGAAGCCGCTTCCATTACTTTTTTCCCTATATTTTCTCCACCGGTAAAAAAGATATGATCAAATTTTTGAGTTATTAAATCAGCAGCAGTACTTCCATCACCTTCAACAACTTGAGCGATCTCAGGCGGAAAATACTTTTCTATGAGATTTTTTATTAGATTTGAGACATTGGGTGCATGTTCTGAAGGCTTTAAAACTGCAGTGTTTCCAGCTGCCAATGCTCCTACTAGCGGCTGAAGGGTAAGAGAAAAAGGATAATTCCATGGACCAATTATCAGAATGCAGCCTAACGGATCTGGCTGAACAAGTGCTTGAGCAGGCCGTAAAGATATAGGGACATTTATTTTTTTCGCCTTCATCCAGCTGGATAAATTTTTCTGTGCCAATTTTATTTCTTGTTTGACAGCAATAATTTCAAAGAAACCCTCTGTAGGAGGTTTCCCTAAATCCTGATGTAAAGCATTTAATATTTGCTGTTGATGATTTTCTAATAAATTTGATAAGACGTGAAGCTGTTTCCTCCGCCATTTCTCACTTCTTGTCATGCCGGACAAAACTATTTCTTGTAACTGATTAAGTAGGAAATTTTTTGATGACATTGAACTTTGAAGATTTTATTTCTTCTAACAAAATAAATCATTAATTGAGGGTTATGTCATGTGAAGATAGTCCCTAAGTACTTTTTGAGGTGTTTGACATTTTTGTTTCTACAATGTTAGATACGGTTTTGTGATGATTAATTGGATTAGTAATGAAATCTATGAAAGGTGCTAATCAGTATTTTTATTAAAAGAGAAGGGAAAGAACTTTGAGTATTATCTACGAGTTACTTTTGTATGATGTTGACAATAAAATATTATTTCTTAGTAATGAAAGATTGATTTATCATTTGTTAGTTATTTTTGCATTCTCTTTGGCTTTTATAGGTGTTGCCGAAGTAATGTACTGGTCATATAAGAAAGATTATCTTCGGGCGAAAGCTAAATATCTCCGAGAATTAATAGATCAAAAAAATGATTTAACTAGCATAAATGAACCTTTTTATACATGTGTATATGAGAAATGGAACTCTGGAGAAATGCCTCTAAGAGAGGCTAATACGCTTTGCAGCCTTAAGTTTGAGCAGAATTAGTAATTTTTATAGAAATTTTTTAAAAATTACATACTATAATTTGAACATAAATTTCGATTTTGTTTGAGAAAATATTTTATGGATAATAAGTCAATAAGTAGTAAATATTTTAGGTATGGAATACTAATTTTTTTTGTTATTACTTTAAGCATCTCTCTTGTTCGTTTTGATGTTAATATTATTAGTGATTTATTTTATGATATTGTTAGTAGTTTAAATACAAATAGTTTTTCCAGTTTAATATTAATATTCTTGTTGTTTTCATTAAGATCAATAAGTATTGTTATACCAGTTTTGCCTGGAACAATATTTTCAGTTGCTGCAGGTTTTCAGTTTGGCTTTACCCAAGGGTTAGTTATTATATTTTTTGCTGATTTTGTATCATGTTCGATATCATTTTTATTATCTAGAAAATTAGGGAGAAACTTTGTTGGTAAGTTGCTTGGCTCAAAGCAAATGAAACGAGTGGAAAGTATTAGCCAATATTATCTTGAAAATAATTATTTTCTGATGACTGCGCTTTTAATGTCTGGGTTCTTTGACTTCGTTTGTTATGCAATAGGACTAACAAAAATAACTTGGAAGAGGTTTATGCCTGCTCTTGTTTTTAGTATAATAATTTCAGATTCTCCTTTTGTTGCTAGTGGTTTTGCTGCAAGAAAAATTAAGGATATAGGTTTAAAAAATTTCCTACAAAAAATATTAAATGGTGAAATAAATATGATTTCAGGAAACTATCTTTTGCTATTTATAATATCCTTTTTTATAATTTTTGCCTTGGCTATGATGAATATATATTTGAACAAAAGATCCAAGATTATCAAGTGACTTTATTGTTTTACAAAAGCCCTTAAATTTAAAGGCTTTTGTAAATGAACTAATCGTGGCTAGCTTTGGTAAGATTTACCACGATAAGTAAGTTGTACATGCTGCTTTTCAGCGACTGACTTTTGCTGGTTGTACTTAAGACCTCTGTAGGTTAAAGACATTTTTTGCTCCGAAATATGCTCAAGTCCCCGTTCCTTGGCTTGAGTCAAACTGCGGCTCATCAATCGATGAGGTGAACGTTTTAGTAGTAATTGCTACAAAAATAATCTTAAACGAAAGATTCTCTTATGGGTGTTCAGCTTGTTACATAAAGCTTACTGTCTTTGCGTGGTAAGTAATTTTTTTATCTTTTATTCTTTATAACTTATCCATAGACATAAAAAATCATTTTTGCTTTACAAAATATTTTACTTGAATGCGATTATGCACAAGAGGAGCAGGTTTCCCTAAGGAAATCACAAGGAAAGAAAACCATGGGAATAAAGATGAAAGAGTATCAGATCGATTAAGTCTGACGAGTTGTCTTGCCAACATTGATTAAATAGATTCCTTTTTATCAGAACTAAGTTATTGTCATATGAAAATTCTGTTGCCTTTTTGTTTGAATAGAACCATCAGAAGCAATTCAACAACATAAATTTCTTAAAGACTCGATCAGGCTATCTGCTGATTAATTTTTTTTTTACCTCTTTGTTTGAGTTTGTTTTATGTTTTTTCTCGTATAACTTCGATTTATATTAGGTTTGAGGGGATAGGTTGAAATTTTGTCAATAGAGAAGTGAAGTGGTGTAAATAAGTCCTCACTTGGAATTCAAATATGTTTAAGAGAATATTTCTGTTCTCAGCAATTTAGTGCATTATGGTTTAGAAAGGTTTAACAGAACAACTCCTCACACATAGTTCTGTGCCAAAAAAGCATCCACTCTTTGAGCAGGATGCTTTTTTAGTGACTGAATGCATGTGCCAATTTTTAAACTCGCCTGCAAAGGGTTTTCCTTGGTTTTATTTCCATTAAATTAATTCAGTGAGGAGTTGAGATCCTCCGCAGTGGAAACAAGGAAACACTTGCGACTGATCTTCAAAAAAACCGCCATGTTAAAACTGGCGGTTTTTTTGTGTTTTCTTTGACTCCTCCTTTTAAGTCCTTTTTAATGATGTCATTTTTAATTAAGTAAATACGAAATTATCAACTTCATAAGCACTATCTGACAAAAGAAGTGCAGGAAGATTCCAAAAAACAATTAGTTTTACAGCAGTAGTTTTATCGATCGCAAACATGACTAAAGGTTTTGGGTCGCATCAAAGATTTGCGTGACATTAAAAGAAGGTTTCAAGTGATGGTAGGACGGCTGAAGTAGGGCTAACCAGTTCGGGCTATTTTTACTTACTAGAGTCATCAACAGATCTAATCATTGGATCAATATCTCTCTAATTAGTTGTTGTATTTACTGTTTGAGGTTTAAAGCTATTAAGTATTAGAAGAAGCCGTACCTGACCGTATCTACCCCTTAGAAAATTCATACTTTACATTACTTCACATCAATTCAATTCCAGTAATGACATCGTCTTCTTCATCTCAGGTAATCACTGAGTACGGCAAGCAAAACATCTTTGCTCGTGAAACACAGCCTCAGCTTGTCGAGGATTACACCAGCTATCCAGAAGAAGCAGAAAAGACAAATGGCCGTTGGGCAATGATCGGTATGGTTAGTCTTTTAGGTGCTTA
The DNA here is from genome assembly GCF_059772385.1 of Prochlorococcus sp. MIT2302. Lineage (NCBI taxonomy): Bacteria > Bacillati > Cyanobacteriota > Cyanophyceae > Synechococcales > Prochlorococcaceae > Prochlorococcus > Prochlorococcus sp. MIT2302. Next base: position 1,785,399 of record NZ_CM186285.1, read on the forward strand.
TTTCACAACAGGCCAAATCATTCCTGGAATTTTCTAAATCAATAACTACCAATAACAATGCAACCATCTAACAAAACAATCCTAGAAAGAAGCATCGGAAGACCAGCCATGATGGCATTCGTTCTTCTAACAGGTATCTACCTAACAACCGGTCAACTTATTCCAGGTGTCGTTTAATGACTACTCAAAACAACAACAACAGCAGAAACATTGATCCTGAAAAGGTAACTGCTGAAAGACTTAACGGCTATGCAGCATTGTTTGGATGCATTGCTCTAGTCGGTGCATATGCAACAACCGGTCAAATCATTCCAGGTTTCGTTTAATGAAAAACCAAACCACTGAAACGCCAAGACTAGAAGAAGGCAAAGTGTTTGCTGAACGACTCAATGGTCTAGCTGCATCTGTTGGTTGCCTAGCCCTTGTCGGCGCATATCTGACAACCGGCCAAATCATCCCAGGTGTTGTTTAACGAGCAAGGAAATTAGCTACTTGAAAACAGCAAAGCAAATGAATGGCCGTCTAGCGATGATGGGTTTATTAGCAGCAGTCATTAACTACGGAATAAAAGGCTGGATCGTTTCAGAAATAGTTTGATACTATTTTAAAACTGATCAGAAAACCTCTTATCTGCTATTGCAATAGGGGCTTTTTTGGTTTCCTATTCTTTAAAAACTAAAAATTAAATTTATGTGTACAGACAATAAAAAAATTTTTGTACACCATATTAAGCATATGGCTTTGTGATAGTAGGCGTGATCAATTAACTATAGTTGCACCAAAAAAAAAAGTTTTTAACCAGACCGTTAAAAACTTTTATTAGATCTTTTCAATAAATTTTGAAAGAATTGTTGATAAGGCTTAAATGGGTTGAGTTCCATTCAAAAAATGCCAGGAATGATTTGACCAGTTGTTGCGTAAGCGCCAAACGCTGCAACGAAACCAAGCATTGCTGCCCAACCGTTAAACTTTTCTGCTTCAGGAGTCATAACAAAAATAGAAATATAAAAAAAATATAAAGAAAAAATGTCGATACTGTGGGTTTTTGCTTAGGTGAATCAATTATGAATATTGATGAAGGCTATAATAAAAACTTATTTTTTATCAAAGTGCTCAAATCGTGCTGAATAAAAACAGATTCAAAAGATTGTTTAAAAAGGGTTCTGGCTGTGTACTGAAAAACTGTGGATTCTCTACCTCTTTTTTGCTTTAGAGCATCGTTTGCTCTGATGAATTCATTGCAAATGTCTCCTCTTTTACGGAAGTAATATTGACTTTATTGAGGCACAAAAACATTGCGATGCTTTCCTAGGTAGCCATCCGTGTAAGAGAGTGGATTGTCCTGAAATACTGGAAAGAGTATGGTTTTACTGATGAAATGTTGGAATCACGTAATCCTGGAATGTTGGATCGGTTGAGAAAGGGGTCTAATTGGGGAGGTGTTACTTTCACAGGTTGGCAAAGAGTTGCTTGGACTTCTCACATAGCAGAGTTGGTTGAGGAAAAGCACGGTTCAATGACCTGTACAAAAGATTTGTTTGTGCAGACCTGGAAAGAAATCATTTCTTCTGCCTATTTGGAAAGATTTTTTGGAAGCATGTCAGAAGGAGACATGAATCATTGGAAACTAATACGTTAAATCTCTCCTGCTTCTACCTCAACGAAAGATTCATATGCTTGACCACCTAGACAAAAGCAGTATATTTGTACTAGTTTAATCCCCATCACAAACAACAAAGGAAGCACCAGTGAGCAGGTGCTTTTTGTCTCTTCTTATTGATGACCCCACCATCTGACATCAGTTACATGAACGAACCAGCAAGAGAAATGAAACCCACTCCATCAGGATGGTTACTTGCACCTGCCAAAGATTTTTGTTTGCTCTTTATGCGTGACCCGAAATCTGCAATGGCATTTCCGACTGTCTTTACTCAACTTTGGTACTGCACAGAGCAAGGTATTCCAACCAAATTGAAGAACACCAGAAGACTTGATTACCTATCGTCTCATGAGACTTGGAATGAACTCATAGGTAATGGTTGGAAGTTAGTGCAACATCAATTCAATGCTTGTGTTGATGCTGCTTAAGTGTGGTAAATACCATAGATATTTTCATGTATTAGGAGTAGAAATAAATCAAGAGTCATAGCACTCTCGAAGATATTAAAAAGGGGATATGTGCATTGACTCTAGGGAGGAATCTCACACCTCCTGTAGTGGACAGAGAACACCTTTCGTGCGGTCTCTGCAATGGTCGGAACAACCCCAACCCCTGATTCATTTCAGGGGTTTTTCTTTTTCATTTTTCTTGCGATTAAGACAAAAGATAATGCTCCTGAAACAAGAATAATATCTATGAGTAAGTGATAATTAATATCCATAATTTAGTAAAAATACTCTGGTGCTTTTACCCCTAGTTTTAATTATTTTAATGGGTTACAAAAGATTCAGGAGTCAACGCACTTCAATAGGTCTGGAGTGATGGACTCAAAGGGAGCGACCAAAATCTCGCTCCCTTATTTAATGGAATTTGTAGGAAAGCACTACCTCAACCGAACAGCAAGACTGAAGAAGTTCTCTCTAAATTACTTGAAGATTGATGGCGTAATACGGAAGCGCCATCAAATTAGATCGGGGGACAGTCGGTGAAATCCTGTCCTCTCTTCGCTACTCAAAAAAGTTCATTAGGTCTGCACTTTTTGAGAATCTGAAGTGGTGGAATGTTCAACCTTTTCCCTTCAAAACATCCTCACAATTTTAGTTAACCCTCCTCTAGGAGGGTTTCTTTAATGAATTCAACTAGCAAAGCATCATTTGAAAAGAAGTCGTTTAAGGTTCTCCCTTTTCTTATTGGGGGAAAAATTATATTTGCCGTTTGGTTTGTTAACCACTTGGTTCAACTCTAATCAATGAGAAAAAAAGAGCATATTGAAGACTTAATTAGTTCCTCTCTGACAAAGATTTTAGAGAGATCAATGACTCTTGATAGGAAAGATCAAGTTGCAATTTATCAAGAGTTTAAAGAGTGGATTCATGGTGATACAAAAGAGGAAGACATTTGGGTTATCGATCGTCCAATCAAATAATTAAATCTTCAATCCCTTTTCAACTAATAGAGAACTCCATATTCTTCAAGATCTAATAACTCAAAACTGACATGCTTTCCTTCTAAATCTTTTGCTAAATCCTCAAAGTATCTCCCGTCTTCATCGTCAAATCCCAAATAATCTTTTTTATAGACATCCTTGTATTTTTCAAATGTTGCTTTCTGTTCCATTGGAAGTCTGTCGAAAAGGATCCGACTGATCAGAACGCTCGTTACTCCAGATAAAGATGGGTTCGCCACTCTACAAATTCCTCCGTAAATCATCTCATCGTGACCATATCTGGAGTGGTGCATTCAGATGGATATGAGATCACATTCTTTGCTGAAAAACCTGCACCTATAGCAACAAGTCCAATTACAAATATCCATTTAGATCTTTTACTGGAGAGAAGTCTGTTCATAGAATTAGTTTGTCGAAAGCGAAGGGCATGAGTCCTCCATCGACGCTAACAAGAATTTCTAAATCTAATGACATCCATTACAGATGGGGTGGTGATCTTTTGCATCGCTGCAACCCTCATAATCTTTGACGCTTTTTTCAATCTTCAAGAAAGGAATATTTGTAGATCAGAAGTCGCTCCTGATGCAAAAGACCAATAAAGAATTAAAGGCAATGTTGGTTGGTGTGAAATCAATTTCAAGTATGAGGAAATCTGAACTCGTAAATCTGGTATTACTTCATTCCTGATCCGTACACCTATGGACAACAAGTTGAAAATCTTGGGGACTTTTAGAACTTTCTTGGGGATCTTTTGGGGACTTTTGATTTTGAATTATTGAAGTATGCTGATAGTCCCTGATGGTTATCTGGTCGCAAATCCCCTCTAATAGCAACGACTTGGCATTAAAAAAGACCCCTATTGGGGTCTCTTGAATGCAGTTGAGTGTCTCTTTCGTCCCTCCGACGATGCCCTCGTCGGGACTTGAACCCGAGACCTCTCCCTTACCAAGGGAGTGCTCTACCGCTGAGCTACAAGGGCTTGTGGAAAGATGGGCCGGGTTGGATTTGAACCAACGTAGGCGTAGCCAGCGGATTTACAGTCCGCCCCCATTAACCACTCGGGCACCGACCCGATTTCTTTCCACGCAGCGTGGCATCTTTGCTTGACGCCAATCGAATATATATCCGATAAGAAAACTTGCCAAATCTTTTTTAGGGAGTGCTGTGATCTGTTGTAAGTCCATTTTTTAGTGCGTTTTATCCACTTCTCAATTCATTTCCTATTTGTTCAAATACATAAATGGCAGATACAGATTATTCGAATTGTGAGATGCTCTAGCGAAATACATTAAAAAACATTGTCTTCTGATTCACAGCAACTAGAAGCACTTATTCATGGCTTTACGGATAGGGCTCAAAACAAGACATTTTTGCCAGCTAACACTACAAATGATTTCTTGGCTATTAGACCAAGTGGAAACCCCATAACCGCGCAGGCTCTTGCAGGAATGTATGACAGTGCAGATTTGGTGATCGAACTCTCTGAATTAGTCAAGATTCATCGGCTAGAGGCTAATTCTGATTGGGGCTTTGCTGCATTCACCTTGAAAGAAGCATTTAGCTATAAAGGAGAGCGGAACAATGATTTATCTACTTATTCATTGATTTTCAAAAAAATTGATGGCATCTGGAAAATTTCATGGATGCAAAGATCTCAAGGAACTACTGATCTTTCAACGTGGGACTAACTAATACAGCAACTCATGAAAGGTGATATTGCTTTTACTTCTTGAATTTTAAAAGCTGTTTAATGACGGCTTTAATGCTAGAAATCCATCTCCCAGCTCGTGAAGAAGATGTGAGGGATTTAGTCAACAGATCTATTTGTTCTTGTCTCTCTTTATATTTAATTTCCAGTTCGTTTTTTGCAATAACAAGGTTTTGAGTTTGAGTTGGGCAATCATTTTCTTTATTCCAATTATCGATATTTGCTTCTAATTCATTGATATCCATAGTTCTGTACTTGCTGATAAGTATTTGTAAATTATCAGGATCGGAACTCATGAAAAATGAATAATTTGGTGTGGTTCTAATGACTAAAATATAGCCTGCAATCAAAATATTAAGGGTGGGTAAACTCACTCATGTTCGGGCTATTTATACTTATGAGGGTTATCAATAGATCTAATCATTGGATTAATATCTCTCTAATTAGTTGTTGTATTTACTGTTTGAGGTCTAAGGCTATTAAGTATTAGAAGAAGCCGTACCTGACCGTATCTATCACTTTGAAAATTCATACTTTACATTACTTCACATCAATTCAATTCCAGTAATGACAACGTCATCTTCATCTCAGGTAATCACTGAGTACGGCAAGCAAAACATCTTTGCTCGTGAAACACAGCCTCAGCTTGTCGAGGATTACACCAGCTATCCAGAAGAAGCAGAAAAGACAAATGGCCGTTGGGCAATGATCGGCATGGTTAGTCTTTTAGGTGCTTATTTCACAACAGGCCAAATCATTCCTGGAATTTTCTAAATCAATAACTACCAATAACAATGCAACCATCTAACAAAACAATCCTAGAAAGAAGCATCGGAAGACCAGCCATGATGGCATTCGTTCTTCTAACAGGTATCTACCTAACAACCGGTCAACTTATTCCAGGTGTCGTTTAATGACTACTCAAAACAACAACAACAGCAGAAACATTGATCCTGAAAAGGTAACTGCTGAAAGACTTAACGGCTATGCAGCATTGTTTGGATGCATTGCTCTAGTCGGTGCATATGCAACAACCGGTCAAATTATTCCAGGATTCGTGTAATGAACAAAGCAACTAATTATTGGAAAACAGCAGAGCAAATGAATGGTCGTCTAGCAATGATGGGCTTCTTTGCAGCAGTCATTAACTACGGAATAACAGGCTGGATCATCCCAGGAATTGTGTAATTCTGATTCTTAAAATCTAATAAAAAGGCCTCTTCTCTGTCATTACGGAAGAGGCCTTTTTTAGTGCTTAGTTGCGCGAACTCACAGTTTCGAATCCTGTCGTCCCCTATCAGTCAGAGACAGGTTTCCCAGTCTGTCTTTTTTAATGAGAAGACACAAAAGGTCCCTCACTGGTCCCCCTTGAGCTTTTGCCTCTTGGTGATTGTGGGTTCTACTTCCTTTTCCCGCCGAACATCTCAGCCATTTTTCCTGTTAAAGCAAAGTATCCAATTGCTCCAAGGAACAAACCAAAAGCAATCAGATTCGGAACAATTCCACCGATGATTTGAGCTTTAGCAAAGAGAATCATTTTTATTGATGAGGAGGGACTTGCTCTCCTCGTCTGACTTTTGCTTTTCTAGTTTGATCGAAATAAATAATCACCCCACAAAAAACTGCTAAGCCAATCAAGTTAGGAATGATCCCACCAAAAATTTCGAACTCATCAAAGAATTCCATATATATCTGTATTGACTCCAATTTGTCTTGTTCAGATTAGAGACTTAAAAAAGAAATTGGTCAGTCTTGCTCATTTTGTTTTTTGTTGAACTTGAACCAACCGTCGTCTTTTATTCCTCTTCTGATAGCAGTAACAAGTGCCCCAAGGAAAAAAGAGCCTAATCCAGCAAAAATTGCCAGAGTCAGTAAAGGCTTAACTCCTGATACGGCTGTACTTTGAAGAGCAGGATCTAGAGGATCCATTAAATGTTTGTTTTATTAGTCTTCATAGACTTTGCATGTTGACGAAGTTGGGTGGATTTCACATTCTTCTTTCCAAAACTCTTCTCTTGTTTCAGCAGGGACTTCGTAATTAAAATCATGCATGCCTCGAATATCACTAAACGCGTTTTTGATGACTGAAAATGGGGTTCTGAGCTTCATAAACCTCCTGATCGGATGAATATGTTCTACTTGATTTCTTGTGATTTCAACACCTCGGCTTTTACTCAAGTACTACTTCCTAGTGAATTAATAGTAATGAGAAAAAGGATTTACTTCAGTCGCTAGAGTTTAAAATTACATAATGGAAGATACTTCTCAATGGCTATTAGCTCTTTTAATAGGGCTACCCATAGCAGCCTTACTTGCTTGGTTTAACAAATCAGGCTCTGATTTTAAGGATGGCTTTGAGCAGAAAACAGAGAAGAAAAATAAATGAATTATCAATTATTACTTGAATGCTATTCCTCAGGCTCAGAGATGACAAAGGATGAACTACAGATGCTGGAGATAGAGCTAGATACTCAAATTGAAAGTATTAAAGTTTCTCGTTCGCAAGGTTGTCTAAAAATTGCACCAACTCACATTTGCCAAGCTGCACATGTTTGCGAGGGTAGTGCTTGGATCACTTGTTTAGCTGCTGTCTTAGATAACTGCTCGCCACCGTCGATTGGTCAAAAAGCAAAAGGCGCAATCGTATTTGATGAATTAGTTCGATAAGGTTATGTCGCTACCAACTAAAGATTAGACACCAGCAATCATAATAAGTTTAGAACGGTTCGTCACCTATACAGGGAGATAGAGCGGGTCGTCATGTATACAGGAAAGAGAGCGAGTCGTCACGTATAGAGGGAGAAGATAAATATTTTTTAAATAGAGATGGATCCCTACCGTTAGTCAGGACAAGATACCAACTTGCTGTAGTTATTCATAATTTCCTTAGGGAAATCGAACATACAAAATGAACTTAGAAATAACAAAAGTACTTGCACCAGCAAAAGAAGATGGTCAGATGGATGATCGTTTTCAAGAAGATCAACAATGGATCATTGAACAGATTGCTCCTGAGGCTATTGATACTTTGAGGGACTTTAAGCAGAAGACAACTGATTTAGAAAATCAATATTGATGTGTTGCTCTTAGGCTCTGTCATGTTTTCTTTGAACGCATTTCATACATAATGAGAATGAAGATGAGCTAACTAATAAATGGAGATGGCGATCTAAGAAACTCAGAGCACATTTGCAACCAATGCTTCAGGACTTGGGATTTAAACCTGTCAATGCCAGTAAAATAATTGGTGCTACTGAGCTGATTCATAATCTCAAAAGCAAGCTTTCCAATGGTAGAGGAGGTGAACATAAGAATGTCAGAAAGGCTGTTGACTTCGTGGAGTCTTTCCTCGTCTCATCTCAATATGTCTTAAGTTGTATTAGTGAGACTGGGTTTTATGAGGCGATGCGATTTGCAGATTGGGAGTCGTACAACCCTGATCGTGCAAATAAACAATTAACCAAAAAAGAATTAGAAGAGATTCAAAAACAATTTCCAAAAGATACAAAATCATCTGGTCCTCAAACAAAGAAAAGATATGAAAAGGTATTAGAGGTTAATCCTTCCGTAGAAAATAATTTGATTAAGGAATTGGTCTTAATGATTCAACGGATTAATCCACAAAAGATTAATGATCACAATAGCCTCAAGCTTAAGTTGGAAGAGATTAAGAAAGATTTGCGCGCCTTTCTAGATAAATAATTTTGATCAATTTAATTGGTGGATTCAGCAGTTACTTGACAACACCTCCTTACCATTGCTAGTACAGATGTACTGCTACAAACACATGACTCCATCGTCCTCACCCTATGCCGTTTTTCGTGCATCAGATTGGAATTCAGTGGTAGCAGAACCTATTGGATTAAGGCAATGTCCTCGTATCGCACCCAAAAAGTTTTACCCCAGAAGCGTTAAAACCCAGCAGAGGATTGGGACTATCTCGAAGAAGACACTCTTAAGCACATACGTTCAGCTAGCGTTTGCATGACATGTCAACATTTCAATTATTGCTCCGACAGGCATTGCAGAACAATTCTTACTTGTCATCTCCATCAACGTCTAATTCCTCATGGAGATCATCTAACTTCAAAGTGTCAGTGTTGGATGCAGCGACTCGAGAGAAAGATTGGATGGTGTCCAGAGGCTGCTTAGACTTCTGAGATGTAAGGAGTAAAGAATATAGAAGAAGTTTCTTCCTCGATCTTATTATTTTTTTCAGTAATCTATTTTTGATTGTCTGCTCTTCTTTAGTTCACCTCTTTTCTTCTTTGACTCAACTCTCTTCCTTTTAGAGGAGCGTGTTGGTTTGGTCTCCCTTCTCTTCTTTGGAGGCGGCTTTAATATCTCTCGTAAGATTGAAGCAAGCCTGGTTAAAGCAAGTTGTCTGTTCTGATATTGAGTTCTCTTATCCTGAACAGCTATACAAATACATCCATTGGTTAACTTAACCTCATCCTGAATTGAGATCCTATGCTTCTGATATGGAGTTAATGTTTTTGATTTAAATACGTCATATACAATTTCAACTCGACTGTCTGTCTTGTTTACGTTCTGTCCACCGGCTCCTGATGATCTAGAGAATCTCCACTGTATTTCGTTGGCTGGTATTTCAAGTTTAGAATTAACCGTTAGATTCATATGTCTTTTTGATTTTTCTCGTCATAACTTTTAGAGACTTCAACATTATTTATGAGTAATAACGATCAGCCATCTCTTTGAGCATTTTTCTGATGTGCTTATCTTTGGCATTAGTTTCTTCTTTTAATTTCTCACATGCACCTTTAACTTGCATCCAAACTGCTTCCATCACTTCCCGTTCTTCTTCTGTAGGTTTCCACTCAGATGATTCCATACAAGAGATAATAAAAGAAATTGAACTCCTAAAACTAAATGAAAAGTAGATCAGAAATATTAGATCAGATCATGTTCTATATCCTTGAACGAGCCAAGTGCGAAGAATGCACTGACAAGTACCTTGAGCATGTGCTCGATTACTGTAAGAAGGATTACCAAAAAGTTTACGACAAGAAGAAGGAAGATTAGTTATCTCTTACCCTCTTCAGCCAATAGGGAATAAAAGTCTTTTCCTTCTTCGCGGAATCATATAGATAGTCAGATGTCCCTTCCAATAAAGCTGCAATGGTTATTCGCACGCTAGGGAAAGTAAGACCAAAAAGAATAGCAATCAAAAAGATTATTTTCACTTGTTCATTTCTATGAATCTAATTGGTTCATCACCAAAATTTTCTTTTACCAGTCCAGTTATACAACAACCAAATCACAAATCCAACCATAAACAACGGCATAAAACTATCGAGTAGTAAATAGACTGAATAAACAATTAAAGGAAAAAACATTACACGTTTAATATTTAGACGTCTACCTCTTGATGTTCTTCTCCACAGTTTTATAAAAGGCATATATTCTATTCCTGTTTAGTAGGGGATAATCTATCGATTTTAGCTTGTTGATTTTTTAGTTTTTCTCTTTCTATTTTTGCAGCTCCATAAGTACTCCTAACGCTAAAAGTTATAAAGATTGCATTGATGGCTCCAACGATAATAATCCCTACAATAATTTTATTAATCCCCTCAGGTGAACTTAGATATTCCAATAGGACTTCTTGATTAAACATTTAGTGAACAATCAATCTTTCTAGTAATAGAGCTACAAATACTCCTTTAAAAAAGACAAGCCAAAGTAATCCATAATCAGTCAGACCAAGCTTTCTTTTATACCAAGCAATTAGTTGCTTATGCTTGTCTATAAGTTTCATTCTTCTACCTCGATGATTTCATAATAGGGACGGTCTCCATAATCAGCATCAGAACAACAAACATCAGAATAAATTTCTTCTAGTAGATCGTATGCCTCGTCATAGCTGCTAAATGATTGGTCGGTAATATCATCAGATTCTTTATCATGCCGAACGATTTTATAAATCATGACGAGATTGGTTAGCTTGATAAAAGAGTTCCGAACAATCCCGCAAAGGCAGAAAGGACAAAAATTGCAACGATACCGATTGCAATAACTTTAGATATGTTTTTCATCTTATTTGATAGTGCTTATCTAGTTTAACCACCAAATTGATAATGCTTTCGGACTGCCTTATGGACATCCCATCTACAGTCCATACCAGCTGGAAAAACGACTAAGTCCCCTGCACCAAATTTCACAGGTTCTCCTCCTTCAGGAGTAACTGTGACTTCACCCTAAAGCAATAAGCAAGTCTCTTGATCGTCATATGTCCAATCAAAAGAACTTGCTTCACACGTCCAGATTGGCCAGTTTTTAATTCCTAGTTCCTCAATAGTGGTCTCAGGACAAGGAGAAGTTACTGATATAGGCAAGAGGTGAAAATCTAGTGAACTTGTTTTAGCTTCTTGTGGAAACAGTTGTCTATGGCTAATTAAATTTTTAACAAAAATGTCTGAAGTCCAATTACGTATAGAGAGGGGACAAGATTACCCCCGGTGCCCCGGTTGATAGTGGCTATATCGCATCAACATCCTTAGATCTTTATGACCGCTGGCTGCTGAAATTTCCAATGCATTCATTCCATCTGCCCACATCGAGCTAATCGCAATGTGGCGTAAATCATGGAACCTCAGATTAGGCAGACCAGCAATTGTCCTTGCCCTGTTAAATCCATGACGAGCAGCTCCAGTACTGAGGTCAATCACTGTGTTAGTGGTCTTAGGGTAATTCTTGAGAAGTTCAATTGATTTAGAAGGTAAGGGGACTAACCGTTTTGATTTTGCTAATCCTGTTACTGCAAAATCTTTGCGGCTCAGGTGCACCAATTTGTTGTCTAAATTCAAGTCACTCCACTTCAGATTAAGTAGCTCGGAGCGACGGATGCCTGTGGTTAAAGCCAATTGCGTCAGCCTTTTGTGATTGGGGTTTCTGGATTGCCCTAAAGCCGTAAGTAATTTCTTTTTTTGCAATGGTGTGATGTAAGGAACTCTGGCATCACTTGCTCCTCTAACTTTCAATTCCCTTGCTGGATTGGAGTTCAGTTGGCATCCCAGTTCATTTTTGGCCCAATCCAAGAGCACTCGTAGGATCCTTAACTCCCTCATCACTGTGTTTGCCCTGACCTTGATCAATCGTTCGTCTCGCCAGAGTGCAAAATGCCTGATGGACAGATCCTCTAAAAGAACTCCACCCATCCAGCTTTTGGCCAACACCTTTAAGGGATATTGCTCGTTAGAACCGCTGCGGTGATCTTGCATTGGTCCCTGGATATACAAATCAATTGCTTCTTGGAAGATTTGAGGTGGTTTTAGATCAAGTTTTGCAGGCGTTTTAAGAGAACTTTCAACAGCATTTGCCCACAGTTTTGCAGCTGCCTTAGAGCTAAAAGTTTTGGATGTTTGGCCTTGATATTGCTTCTTCCGAATCAGTGCTTGCCAGCCACTCCCGCTTCTTCTAATCGTTGCCATTTTTTAAGGTTGCATCAGGTCAGATGCATCAAGCAAAAATGGTCTAAAACAACAAAAGTGGACCCCAAATTGGACGTCCACTTTCAAAGATTTGTGATCCTAGTGCCTCAGATCACTTGCCCTGGTTAAGCTTCCGACGATGCCCTCGTCGGGACTTGAACCCGAGACCTCTCCCTTACCAAGGGAGTGCTCTACCGCTGAGCTACAAGGGCTTGTGGAAAGATGGGCCGGGTTGGATTTGAACCAACGTAGGCGTAGCCAGCGGATTTACAGTCCGCCCCCATTAACCACTCGGGCACCGACCCGATCCACTTAATAAGATTAACAGTAAACGGTTCCACTTTTCTTGGATTTGTTGGTCCAATTAGGTTGGAATCGATACGATCATAAAAGATGTTTAATTTGGCAGGAATATGAAGCTTTTACTAATTAATGGACCGAATTTGAATCTTGTTGGGAAAAGGGAGCCAACTATATATGGCACGCAAACGCTCTTAGATATTCAAGATGAATTATTAACTTTAGCAAGCGAGCTTGGCGCAGAGCTTAAATTTTTTCAGAGTAATTCAGAAGGCGAGATGATTGATTGCATTCAAAACAGCGCTGGCTTTGTTGACGGAATATTGATTAACGCAGGTGCTTATACTCATACTTCCATAGCTTTAAGGGATGCTTTATTGGGAGTTGCTATTCCCTATGTGGAGATACATCTAAGCAACATTTATGCTAGGGAAGAATTTCGCCACAAATCATTTCTTTCAGATAAAGCATTGGGTTTAGTATGTGGCTTTGGAGTAAATAGTTATCAACTTGCGTTGAAAGGAATAGTTTCTTACTTAAAGAGAGTCTGAGGGGCCTATGGATAATTCAAAATCCCAAGTCGTTGGGCAATCAAACATTCGCTGTCTAATAAATAAAACTAATGAAGATTGGATAAATCTTGCAATTTCTAACCCATTGGAAATACTTTTGGATCATGCACATTGTGAGCGAAAGGCGGCTGGCGTGGCTCTTCAACTCATGTTTCGTTATTTAAGTGAACCTGGTCTTTCAGAGGTTCTAAGCCCATTAGCACGAGAGGAACTTGAACATTTTGAGAGGGTTTTGTCAATTTTGAATGCGCGAGGGAAAAAACTTCAAAAATTAAAATCTCCTCCATATGCTGCGATTTTGGCAAAAAACATTCGCAAAGATGAACCTTTGCGAATGTTGGATAGCTTTCTGGTGGCGGGTCTTATCGAGGCAAGGAGTCATGAAAGAATGAAATTGTTGTCTATACATTCTCCTGACATTGAACTTAGCAATCTGTACGCCGACTTACTAAAGAGCGAAGCCAGGCATTTTGGGATTTATTGGAAGTTGGCAGATGAACGTTTTGAGAGGAATACTATTAACTTGAGGTTGAAAGAATTAGCTAAGGTCGAATCTGATGCTTTAGTTAAAACGTATCATGAGCCAAGAATGCATAGTTAATTATTTTTAAGTAGATAGAAGTCCCCCCAATTAAATGAAAGTTTTAACTATTGCGGGTGTAGGCCCAGGAGATCCCTCTTTATTGACTCTGGCAGCAGTTGATGCTATTCGACATTCAACAGTTGTTTCTTATCCCGTCTCTCGTAAAGGAGGAGAAAGTCTTGCGGAAAAAATTGCTTCAAAATGGATAAGCAAAGATCATAAAAAAATTCCTTTACATTTTCCTATGGTTAATGATCAGAGCATATTAAAAAATGCATGGAGAGTTGCCGGGAATAAATTAATGAGGATGGTTGACAAGGGTGAAAGAGTCGTTTTCCTTTCTCAAGGAGATATTTCGCTTTTTTCAACAGGCTCTTATCTTGCAAAGGCGATAGAAAAATATCATCCAGATTGTCTCGTTAAATTAATTCCAGGTGTTACATCTTTTTCGGCTGCTGCTGCGAAAAGTAAATTACCACTTGCTTTTCAAGAGGAACAGTTACTTGTAGCACCTGTCCCGGACTCGCATAACGAGCTAAAGGTTATTCTTTCTGATGCAGCTCTGATGAAAAGGGTGGTTGTGTTGCTCAAGCTTGGTAAAAAATGGGAATGGGTCAAACCTTTGCTTGAAGAACTTGATCTAATAGAAAGATCTGTATTCGCAGAACGAATAGGATACTCAGATCAACAAATTATTAGAGCATCTGATCTTTCCATAGCAGCTAGGCCATATTTTTCAATGCTATTGATTAGACAAAGGTGGCCTTTGATTATGCCCTGAAATGTTTTAGTTGAATTTAACTAGCTCGTCTTCGAGTAGCTTTATAGCTTCATTTGGAGAAGTTGCTCTAACTAATTTTTGGCGTAGCGTAGAGGCGCCTTGAAAGCCTCTACAAGTCCAATTCATATGTTTTCTGGCAATATAAAGTCCATGATTACCTTTTTTAAAAATAAGTAATTTGAGATGTTCGAGGGATAAGCTGATTTTCATCTTTGCGTCAGGTGGTATGAAAGTTTTTTGATTTTTGATTTCCGCATCAATTTGTCCAACCAGCCATGGAGCTCCCATGCTTGCCCTCCCTATCATTACCCCATCGGCATTCGTAATCTTTAAACATTCGATGGCATCACGAGAATTTTTAATGTCACCATTGGCAATGACAGGGATATCTAATGATTTTTTTATTTTTGAAATAGCTTCCCAATTTGCATTCCCAGAAAATCCTTGCTTCCTCGTTCGGCCATGAACAGTTATTAGTTGTGCCCCAGCGTCCTGTAGCCCTAAAGCAAAAGATACAGGATCATTGGTGGTTTCATCCCAACCCAACCTAATCTTTACTGTTAATGGAATTGATATTGCCTTGGAAACCTTTTTGACGATCAATTGAGCAAGTTCTGGTTCTTTTAATAGAGCACTTCCGCCCCCTTTCCGCGCAATTTTTTTTACTGGGCAACCCATATTTATATCTATGAGAAATGCACCCGATGATTCGGCTTTGATAGCTGCGTCTATCATTGAATCTGGCCGATGATCAAACAGTTGAACACCAATTGGACCACTCTCCTCTGAAAGCTCAATTACTTTTTCTTCCCCATGACCTAGCTCAAGACTTTTAGCATTCACCATTTCTGTAAAAAGCAAAGCTTTTGGAGACCATCTACGAACAAACTTTCTGAAGATTTGATCGCTAACACCTGCCAGTGGGGATTGAATAACTGGACAGTTTAATGATCTAGAAGTTCCATTCCCTGATAATAAAATCGGAGATAACACTTTCATCTCTAAAGTAGGTTTGAATTTTCCTTTGTCATTAGAAAAAGAAAAGTTTGATTTGTTTTTGGTTTCAAAAAATAAGCAAAAAATGCTAAATGATGCTCTTAAGGAAACGGCACTTTCAGAAATGCTATCAAAACCAGAAGTGTTGATATTAAGGATAGTTTGGTCGTGAATCCTTTTTTTTGTTAATCTTTTTGGGTCAGTTTTATTTCTAAACCTCATTTTCTAATATAACTCTTTGTTCAGACTTGTAGTATGAAGAATTAATCTTGATTTTGGCCTATAAAGGTTAAATAATCTTATGAAAGGTAGAGAATTTTGCCGCTGCCAATAGTCGCAATAATTGGACGCCCAAATGTTGGGAAATCTACATTGGTGAATCGCTTATGTCAGAGCAGGGAAGCCATTGTTCATGATGAACCAGGGGTAACTAGAGATCGAACTTATCAAGATGGATTTTGGAGGGATAGAGATTTTAAAGTTGTAGATACTGGGGGTTTAGTTTTTGATGACGATACTGAGTTTCTTCCTGAAATAAGAGAGCAAGCTAATCTTGCGCTTGAAGAAGCCGTCGTTGCATTAGTAATTGTTGATGGCCAAGAGGGGGTTACTACAGCTGATGAATCGATTGCTGAATTTTTGAGGTCTCATTCTTGTAAAACACTCGTTGTGGTTAACAAATGTGAATCACCCGAGCAAGGGTTAGCAATGGCAGCAGAATTTTGGAAGCTTGGTCTCGGTGAGCCATATCCAATTTCTGCTATACATGGAGTAGGGACCGGAGATTTGCTTGATCATGTGGTTACGTTGTTCCCCTCAAAAGATTTAGATGAAGTCGATGATTCTCTTGTTCAATTGGCAATCATTGGCCGACCAAATGTAGGAAAGTCAAGTCTTCTTAATTCTATTTGTGGAGAAACAAGAGCAATTGTTAGTTCGATTAGGGGCACGACTCGAGATACGATTGATACTCGAATAACTCATCAGGGTAAACAATGGAAATTAGTTGATACGGCGGGAATCCGTAGACGTAGAAGTGTTAACTATGGTCCAGAGTTCTTCGGCATTAATCGGAGTTTTAAGGCGATAGAAAGAAGTGACGTTTGTGTATTGGTTATTGATGCTTTGGATGGCGTGACAGAACAAGATCAAAGACTTGCAGGTAAAATTGAGCAGAAAGGAAGAGCATGTGTAATTGTCGTAAACAAATGGGATGCCATTGAAAAAGATAGTCACACAATGTCTGCAATGGAAAAAGAAATTCGTTCGAAATTATATTTCCTCGATTGGGCCGAGATGATTTTTACATCTGCGCTGACGGGACAAAGAGTTGAAAGCATTTTTGCATTAGCTACTTTGGCAGTTGATCAGAGTAGAAGAAGAGTTAGTACATCAGTTGTTAATGAGGTCCTAACTGAAGCTTTGAAATGGAGAAGTCCCCCTACCACAAGAGGAGGAAAACAAGGGCGTCTTTATTACGGTACTCAAGTAGCTATTAATCCTCCAAGCTTTACTCTTTTTGTGAATGAAGCTAGATTGTTTGGGGAAACCTATCGAAGATATATTGAGAGACAAGTTAGAGAGGGACTTGGGTTTGAAGGGACTCCTATAAAATTGTTTTGGAGAGGGAAGCAGAAACGTGATGTCGAAAAAGACTTGGCACGCGAACAGAAAGGGGGCTGAAATTAGTAATTTTTATGGATTGGCTAAAAAAGATTCCAATTGGTCAATATGTCTCTGGCAAATCTAGCTGGCTTCGTGGTATTGATCCTCGAATCAAACTTTCCTGGATCTTGGTGTTTTTGTTATCTCCTATTTTAGCTAATTCCATCTGGAGAATTTCAATAGCTTTGTTTCTTTTATTTATTACGTTTCTTAGTTTCCTACCTCCTCGCATTTGGTGGAGGTCTCTGATATTTCTATTGTTTTTCTCTTTAATAATCGGATTCTTATCGATTGTTTTACCTGCGAGTGAAGCATCAAGTGAATTGACCATAAGATCACCTGATGAAATACCAGGAGCAATTGTTATGACTCAATCATGGGAGATTTTTAAGCTGGGGCCATTTAACTTTGGGGGTATTTCATTAGGGCCATTAATTGTTGATCGTCGCTCTGCAGAATTAGGCATTAAAACTTCGACTTTAATTTTTACTGTAATTCATAGTGTGAATTTGATGTTAATCACAACACCTCCTGAAGATCTTGTATGGGCAATCAAGTGGTTTTTTTCTCCTTTGGCTTCATTGGGAGTCCCTATGGAAAAATTGTCATTTCAACTTCTTTTGGCTTTGCGATTTTTACCCTTGGTTCAAGAGGAGCTCCAAAACCTCTTTCGTTCCGTCGGTGTGAGAGCAATTGAATTTAGAAAATTGGGATTAAAAAGTTCATTAGATTTGCTTGTAACTTTAGGCGAACGACTTTTGTCAAATATTTTGCTCAGAGCAGAACAGGGAGCTGATTCTCTAATGTCAAGAGAGGGGCTTTGGCTGTCATCCCAGCAACTACGACCTAGTATTGTTGTTAATCCTAGATATTTGTGGGTTAATTTAAATTCGATTTTTGTGCTTTTGATAGCTATTGTCTTACGTTGTATGTATGGTACATCTTAATTAAAAAGAATTAAAATTTGAACGCTGAACGCTATCTGAATAACCCAACTTTTGGAATGTTATATTTGGTTTCACCAGCAACTAATGGTAGAGATGTTTATGCAACTTTATATGCGCAAAAAATATTTTTTTTAGTTACTTTGCAACCTAGAGGAGCAACTTTTGAGGTTATTCCATATATGGATGCTCGGCATTATTCAGAAATGCATTTGTCTAAATGTAAGAGAGAAAAATCATCAGACATTGACGTTTGGAAGGAATTATTTAATCAAACTTTTCTGTAAATTTGGTCGATTTGATGGTAATTGACTCTCATGAATTTAAGTCGATAATAAATTCACTACCCTTAGAGGTGAGTTTACTTGCAGTGAGCAAGGGACATGATCAAGAATCCATTCGTAAACTTTCTGGTTATGGTCAGGTGGATTTTGGAGAAAGTCGTTTACAAGAGGCTCTCCCCAAAAAAAACGAACTGAATGATCTGAAGCAACTCCGATGGCATTTTGTCGGTACATTGCAGAAAAATAAAGTCAGAGGAGTTATTAAAGAATTCGACTTTATTCATTCTGTTGACTCTTTGTCGTTGCTTGAGCGAATTTCTAGAATTTCGTTGGAAGAGCAAAAAACTCCAAATTTATTTTTACAAGTGAAATTTAGGAATGATCCCAAAAAGGGGGGATTTTCAAAGGAAGATCTCTTGAACAGTTGGTCTAAGATTATTGCTTTGAAAAATGTTAATTTGATCGGCCTAATGACAATTCCACCAATTGATCTTGATTCCTATCAAAGAAAAGATTTATTTCATGAATGTAGAAACCTTGCAAATCATTTGGGTTTAAAGGATTGCTCAATGGGCATGAGCAATGATTGGGAAGAGGCTATTGAGGTTGGCGCTACTTGGATTCGTTTGGGATCTTTTTTGTTTGGCAAACGTCGAACTTAGAGAAATTGTCGAAGATATGAAAAAACTAATAAAAAAGCTTGCCCCTTTAGATAAGGTTCGTTATTTAAGTATATGGTTCATCCTTCATTTCGTTGAAGATGTATCCGATGTTGGCTTATCCAACTTTTAACAAATCATCCCGAGAGGATTAACTGGTGTCGCTTATTTCCCGTCTTCGTGCTGTCGTCGCTGGTGATGACTTTTTAGATAGTGATTTTGATGAGCTCGATTACGACACAAGTGAAGAATTTGAGAATTTTAATAAAGGGAGCAAAGTAGGAAACGGAGAAATGGCAACAATCTCCCAGCCCAATCCTTTTGATGGGAGGGGTGGTTATAGTTCTTCAAATGTCATAGGTATGCCTGGGATTTCAACAAATGATTCTGAAGTTAGTTTGATGGAACCTCGTAGCTTTGATGAAATGCCGAGAGTAATCCAAGCTTTGAGAGAGCGTAAAACAGTTATTTTAAATCTCACAATGATGGAGCCTGATCAGGCGCAAAGGGCGGTTGATTTTGTTGCAGGTGGAACATTTGCTATTGATGGACATCAAGAAAGAGTTGGAGAAAGTATTTTCCTTTTTGCGCCTTCTTGTGTGACAGTAACTAATTCATTCCAAGAGGAAGCTTCCCCTTCAAATATGACTAATAAAGGTCATGACTTGATGTCTAAGGAAACCTCTCCTGCTCCTGAGCCTGCGTGGGGGGAGACAGTAGCGACAGCTCTTTGAGTGATTAAATAGATTGGAAATTTCTATTGGGATAATTGGCCTTGGCAGTATGGCTAAAGCTATTGTCTCACCTCTTTTGGAAAGAGGTGAATACAAACCTGAAAATGTTTTAGGAATTGTTGGTAAAAGCTCAAGTATTGAGCCTGCGTTAAAAGATCTTCCAAAAGAAATAAAAGTCGTATCGAGTGAAGATTCTTTCTCGAAAGAGATATGGAATGCCCCTTTGAAAATTTTGGCTGTAAAACCTCAACAATTCAGCAAAATCAAAGAATCAGATTCAACATTCCAATCGAAAGCTCTCTTCCCCAAACCATTGTTAATTTCCGTCTTAGCTGGAATAACATTGAAAACTCTTAAGAAAGCTTTCCCCTTACACACATGTGTAAGAGCAGTGCCAAACACTCCTTGTCTTGTAAGTCAAGGTCTTACTGGCTTGGCCTGGGAGGGTAGTATAACTTTGGATCAGAAGGAAGTCGTTAGAAAGATTTTTGAACCTATTAGTGACATTTATGAGTTAGAGGAGCAAAAGCTTGATGCCTTTTTGGCTTTAACTTCTTCAGGACCTGCATATTTAGCTTTAGTGCTTGAAGCAATGGCTGATGGTGCTGTGGCAGCAGGATTACCACGACAATTGTCCAATCAATTAGCTCATAAAACCCTCTCAGGTACTGCATCGCTATTAAGAGAAAAAAGTTTGCACCCTGCTGAACTTAAAGATATGGTTGCCTCTCCAGCAGGTACTACAATCAGCGCTCTTCGACACCTTGAACTTGCGGGCTTGAGATCCGCCTTAATTGAAGCAGTTGTTTTAGCTGCTCAGAAGAGTCGTCAATTGGCTGAGGAGATTTCGAGTTAGATGATTTAAGTACGTCCGCATATAGAGTTTCAAGTGAGTCAATATTTTGTTGAAGTGTATATCTTTCTTTTACCCTCATGCGAGCACGTCTACCTAATTCGTTTGTAAGTACTGGTTGATCACGTAATACAGGTAAAAGGGTCCTTAATTGAGAGGTAACTCCCTCAGTGTTAAGTATTATTCCTGCTCCATTTTCAAGCACTTCTCCATCTGCTCCAGCATCTGTCGCGATGCATGCTGTTCCAGTTGCCATGGCTTCAAGCAAGGCGATAGATAATCCCTCTACAAGACTTGGGAGTATAAAAACTTCAGCGATTTGAAGAAGAGCAACTCTTTTATTTTGATCGGCCTCATATCCCCACCAAATAACATTATCTTCTTTATTAGACATTGAATGATTTTCGAGCGTTGGCCTTAGTGGCCCATCTCCTACTATTACTAGTCGACATCCTTTTGGCTGGACGAATCTCCATGCTCGTAGTAAGGCTTCAACATTTTTTTCAGAGGCTATTCTACCCATATAGATAAATATTCTCTCAGAACCGAGCTTCTTTTTTATTGCATGTTGAAGCTCGTTTTGTGAATTACTTGGTTTCAGCGGGTTCCATTTCTTTATATCAATTCCATTGGGGATTACTTCGAGTCTGCTCTCTTTAACGCCTAGTTTGGCAAGTACCTCTGCTTGCAAATCTGAAAAAACAATTACTCTGTCATACTTGGCTAATGATGGTGCATAAAGTTGGTAGGTAAGTTGCTGTGTATTAGCAGTCAGATTTCTTAGTTTCGAATCGAAAGCAGGGTGAAAAGTTGCGATCAAGGGTAAATTAAGTTGATGACAAAGCTCAGGTAGTCGAAAATCCAAAGGAGAAAGAGTCAGGCTTGCATGAACTAAATCAGGTTTAAGTCTCGAAAGAGATTCTCTAAGCTCTCTTTGAGCATTTAATGAAGGGATTGTGTAAACCTGAGATTTAATTAAATAAGGAAGACTTACATCAGGATCATTGGCCAATAGGGAAGTTTTATTATTCCCATCTCTTGTTGGGTTATCAAAGTGAATAAAACTTGTTTGATATCCCCTCTCCCTAAGCTTTTCAGTCGTGCTAAGCCCGTAACAGACGTTCCCGCAAAAAGGTGTTTTTTTGCCTAGCCAGGCGATATGAGTCAACTCTAAAAAAATCGGTATTTTAAATTAGCAGCTATCATAAGTTTCTTCTCTAACTATTGTAATAGTTAAATAATTCATAAATAATAATTTCTTTTAAATATGTTGTTCTAATTAGTATTTAGATCATTGCAAATTATTACCTCTCTCATCATTTGAAGAGATGTGATTCTTTTTTGTAAATGAGTTTCAATCCAGGTCTCAACAATTTTTAGTAGTTTTAACCAGACATTTTTAGGACCTAATAATTTTCCATTACTGTGAAAAGGTAATTTTTCTAGTAGTAGTCTCTGAAGTAAAGCAAGTTCAGATGGATTAAGCTCAGTGATTGCATTAGGAATTCTTCCAATTGCAAAACCCTCTGCAGGAATAAAGCTACATTTCCAACTCCACTCGCCAATAGGGGGTATTAGCTTGGAGCCTGAGTAACAACAGTTTTGAAGTGGTAAGCAATATCCGCCTAGAGCCAATAAATGAATGCATGATTGAATACTTATTGCTAGAGCTTCTAATGTTTCAAATTTTGTTTTATGTAATTCATTTAGTCTATCTAGATGGATTAAAACTAGTTTCAGTAAATCTTTTTGCGGGTCTTCATTCCCAACTAAAATCATAATCAGCTCGGAAATTGCTTGTGCGGCTGAAAGTGTTTCGATGTTTTTTCCAAGATTTCCATAACTCTTAATAATTTTTATTTGTGTAACTCGTCTAAGATTTTTTTTTCCGACTATGTGTAAATCTAAAAAATTAAACGGTGATGTGGCTCCAAGTCTACTTTTCGGTTTTCTTGCTCCTGGTATTGCGAGACGTGATATCCCATTTTCTTCACTAAGTATCGTTAAAAGCCTGTCATTTTCACCTAGTGGACCAACTTTTAAAGAAAGACCTTTTATTCTTTGATTTGAATTCATTATTCCTTTTTCTTTTGTTCTTGAGTAATTTCAAAACCAAAACTTGTTCCAATATATGTTGACCCTGCTTCAATAATTTCTATTGCTTTATCAAAAGTTTTAATACCACCGACAGTCTTAATTGAACAGCGATTTTT
Source organism: Prochlorococcus sp. MIT2302 (assembly GCF_059772385.1). NCBI lineage: Bacteria > Bacillati > Cyanobacteriota > Cyanophyceae > Synechococcales > Prochlorococcaceae > Prochlorococcus > Prochlorococcus sp. MIT2302. The sequence goes on from NZ_CM186285.1 coordinate 1,808,246, forward strand.
AACAATTTTAGAGACATGATTAGTTTGATCCTTTGAGAAAGATGGCCCAAAACCATTACCTATTTGAATTCCAATTGCGCCCGCATCAATTAATGCATCAATTGCTAAGGAAAGTTTTGATAAGTGTAAGATTATATTTGCATCCATTATTACTCTTACGGGAATTCCAAGTTCACTGATTTGATTTATTTCCTCAGCAAATAGTTCTATATTGCCTTCTTTTAAAGCAAAATAATTTGGAACAAGATCTAACTCTTCTGCTCCTTTCTCTAGTGCATACTCGGCTTCTTTTCGTTTGTTAGAAGTTGGGATAAACCCAAAAGGGAAGGCGATTACTGAGATTAATTTTGTAGTACTTTTGCTGCCTAACCTTTCACGTGCAATTGATAGATTGGAAAGACTAGTACATAAACCTGCAAAGCCATTTTGCTTGGATGCATCACAAACTTGAACAATCGTTTCTTTATCAAAATGAGGATTTAAAACTGCTTGATAAATCACATTAGCAATATTGGAATGAGCTTCTTCTAAGCTGTTAATACTCATTTGACTAATAGTTTCTAAATTTTTTCTTGGATTACGCCATATCCTCCATGATTTCTCTTGTAAATAACTCGTAAAGCTGACCCTTCTTCCTCTCTAAATAAATAGAAATCATGATCAATCAAGTCTAATTGGACTCTTGCTTGATCAATTGTCATAGGATTCATTTCAAAATATTTGCGTCTTACTCCTGGGCTAGGTAAATGAGGTTCTTTACCTTCAATGAGCGAATGATCCGAGGAGGAAAAATTTTCAGTTTCTTCGTTTTGGACTGATTTCATTGACTGATTATTATGAACATTGTGACTGTTATGTCGCTCTTTGTACTTACGTAATTGCCGTGCAAGTTTATTTGCTACTAAGTCGATGCTTGCATAAAGATTTTCACTTCTTTCTTGGGCTCTTATTACCGTTCCGTTTGCAAAGACAGTTACCTCAGCTGTCTGTTGTGGCACGCGAGGATTTCGAGCGACTGAGAGGTGGACATCAGCTTCTTGTACCATCTCTTGGAAATTGTGAGTTGCTTTATCAATTTTTGTTTTGGTGTAATCACGAAGTGATGGAGTTAATTCAAGATTGCGTCCATGGATAAGAAGCTTCATTCTGTTTCGCCTGAGTCAGGGCCTAATATCAACTTAGATCTAACCCCTCAACTTGCACAATCTTCTTCCGCTTTTCTTTTTGAACCTAAAAATATTGTGCCATTTGAGACTGCCTTAAGTTGGCAGAAGAATTTTCAAAAAAACCTTATTGAGGAACCGTTCTCACCCCAAGCAGTATGGCTTCTTGAACATTTTTCTTGTTTCACACTGGGTAGAGGTAGCGATAAAAAAAATTTGTTGTTCGAAGAAAATAATTCTCCTTTGCCAGTTTTTAGTATTGATAGAGGAGGTGAAGTTACGCATCACATGCCTGGGCAGATCGTTGGATATTTGGTTCTAAATTTAAGTCTTCACAAAAAAGACTTATTTTGGTATTTGAGAGAATTGGAGCAAGTGCTGATTGATGTCCTTGACTTGTTGGGAATAGAGGGGAAGAGGTTAGATGGCTTAACAGGAGTTTGGTGTGAAGACAAAAAGGTTGGTTCGATAGGAATTGGTTGCAAGAGATGGGTGACTCAGCATGGATTTTCACTAAATGTAGATTGTGATCTAATTGGGTTTGAAAAGATAATTCCTTGTGGACTAGATAAAGTGAAAGTAGGGAAATTGAGTGATTGGATACCTGGCATCAAAGTCTGTGACGTTACGCCTCTTTTAAGAGAATCTGTTAAGAGACGTTTTAAATTGAACTGGGAAAAATAAATCAACCTCTTTAAAGATCACTAAAAAAATAACAAATTATTTTTTGGCTATGACAAAAACTAACTCACAAAAAAATATATTGTCTTCTGAGGATGCTTTGGCTTTTTGGATCCCTAATAGTAAAGAGGAACAAGCAATTAATAGAAGATCTCATCTTAATAAGATCACTCAAGTTGACGAGATTTGGGAAATATTAAAAATTCAGTTAGGGGAGGTATTGGCGGTTGATTCACCACATACTTTCCACCCAGAAAGTTTTACATATGAAGAACTTGCAGACAATATTTCAATGGCAGCATCTGCTTTTTCTCAGATCGGAGTAGAACCTGATGAGGTGGTCGCTCTTTTTGCCGAAAATAGTCCTAGATGGCTCATCGCCGATCAAGGTCTTATGCGAATAGGTGCAACAGACTCTGTTAGAGGTGCGACTGCTCCACCAAGTGAACTTAGATATATACTTGAAGACTCAAATGCGGTTGGATTGATTGTTCAAAATTCCGATGTATGGGAAAGACTTTCGCTTAATGATGATCAAATCAATAGTTTGAAATTTGTTCTGCAACTTGAGGGTAAAGCTTGTGAAGGCGTTTTTGAATGGGAGACTTTTTTGAAGAAAGGATTAAATATGGAAAACGTAAGCAAACAGGAGAAAATAATTGATAGGCAAACAAAAAGAATAGCAACCATTTTATATACTTCTGGAACGACTGGTAAACCTAAAGGAGTTCCACTAACACATTCTAATTTATTACATCAAATTAGGTCTCTTGCTTGCGTAGCGAACCCTTCTCCAGCCTCGCCTGTATTAAGTGTCTTACCAATTTGGCATTCATATGAACGTAGTGCAGAATATTATTTTTTTTCTTGTGGTTGTACTCAAACATATACATCAATTAGGCATCTTAAGGAAGATTTGCCAAAGGTTAAGCCAATAGTAATGGCAACAGTACCAAGGCTTTGGGAGTCAATAAAGTTAGGGTTTGAGGATGCTGTGGATAAAATGCCGAGACTGAGAAAGACCTTAATAAAAAATGCGATTTCTAATAGTAAGGCATATAAATTGGCACGAAGAAAACTTTATTTTTTAACTATTGAGAGGGTTTCTAGTTTTGAACAAATTATCTCTTGTATAGAGATTCTTTTACGGTACCCCATTCATAGAATTTCCTCTATTTATTTATGGCCAAAAATCCTTACCAAGATTTGTGGAGGAAAATTGAGATTCCCTATTAGTGGTGGAGGTGCAATTGCTCCTCATATTGATTCTTTCTTTGAGGCTTTAGGTGTTGAATTATTAGTTGGTTATGGCTTAACAGAAACTAGTCCAGTCTTGACATGTAGACGGCCTTGGAGAAATATACGCGGGGGTGCAGGTCAACCATTGCCAGAGACTGAGATAAAAATAGTAGATCCTGAAACATTCCAAATAAAAAAACTGCGTCAAAAAGGTTTGGTTCTTGCCCGTGGTCCTCAAATAATGTCTGGTTATTTAGGAAAACCATCTGAATCGAAGAAGGTTTTAGATGCTACCGGCTGGTTTAATACTGGAGATTTAGGGATGTTGCTTTCTGATGGATCCCTAATCCTGACTGGAAGAGCAAAAGATACGATTGTGCTAAGTAGTGGGGAAAATATTGAGCCCGGACCTTTGGAGGAATGTTTGATTGCTAGTCCATTAATTGAGCAGGCTTTGCTATTGGGTCAAGATCAAAAATATCTTGCTGCTTTGATTGTTCCAAGAATTGATCACGTAAAAGAATGGCTGGCAGAAAGGAGTGTGAATTCAAAAGTTGTTCTTGGAATATCTTCTGAAAATTATGAATTAAGACAATCTCTAAAATTGGCAATGAATCAAGCTCTGGCAAATCGTATCGGATCTAGAAGAGAAGAGAGATTATTTTCAATTGCCTTGGTAGAGCCATTTACAATAGAAAATGGCTTGTTAACGCAAACTCTTAAGCAAAAACGTGAAAAAATTATCCAACGTGATTTGAAACTTATAAATGAAATATATGGTTTGTAATTTGTTTGTTTGGCCAATTAAATTGACCAATACTATGTTTTACTGAGACTGTATGGGTCGAATCATGATTTATTGATCAGGTGGACTCAATTTCTATAAAACGTTCAATAACTGTCAGAGCAGTTGTAACACCTTCATGGAAAGAGGAGGCTGAACGTGAATTAAGCAATGCAATATCAGCAATAGATCAGCAACTTGGTGAATTAGAAAAAGAAGGACAACAGATTATTGATGGTATCAGACGTCAGAGCGCTAATCCTCTTGACCCAAGAGTTCAAGAGCAAGTCGCTCAAGTTCAGAATCAAGTTGCTTCTAAGAGATCAGAATTTGAGGAACAAAAAAGAAATCTTCTGTCACAGCAATCTCAAGTTCGTGAGTTGGAGATGGAACAAATCGTCGAGCAAGGACAAATTGACAGCTTTTGTGATTTAAAAGTTGGTGATAACTTAGTCAGTAAAATGGGTGTGAGTATTTTGGTCAGAGATGGCTTAGTAGAGGCAATTGATCAAGATTGAAATTTGGTCGAACTACAATTAATCCAAAAATAATTTTTGATATTAAGAAGAAATCCACATAAAAAAAACTATCGTTGTAAGGACACTCATGTAGAACTAACATTGGTATGTATTGATACTTGCAAAGCTTCCAGAAAGTTTTGAAGCCTTGCTACAAACTCTCCATAAAGGAAATAGGAACAAATTATGGCCACTCATGACATCTTTATGCCTGCTTTAAGTTCAACTATGACTGAGGGCAAAATAGTTGAGTGGCTAAAAAAACCTGGAGATAAAGTTGAAAGAGGTGAGTCCGTTTTAGTTGTTGAGTCAGATAAAGCTGATATGGATGTTGAGTCTTTCCAAGATGGTTTTCTTGCTTCGATTGTGATGCCTGCAGGCAGCTCTGCACCTGTTGGAGAGACAATCGGATTGATCGTTGAGACAGCAGATGAGATCGCTGCAGCTCAAGCAAATGCACCTTCTCCTTCCCCTCAATCAGGTAGTCAAGAAAAAGAGAGTTCATCGCCTCAAGTTCAAGAAAAACAAGCCTCTATTGAACCTCCTAAAGCGACAGTAGTTACAAATGCATCTCCAGCACCTCTTGTTTCAGAATCCTCTGTAAATCAGGATCAGTTTTTAAATGATGGTCGAATAGTCGCTTCCCCAAGAGCCAAAAAACTTGCTTCTCAAATGGGAGTAGATTTGGCAACTGTTAGGGGTTCAGGACCTCATGGACGAATACAAGCTGAGGATGTTCAAAGTGCAAAAGGGCAACCCATAAGCGTTCCTTGGATTGCAGAAAGTAATGCTCCAGCAAAAATCGTTTCTGACGTGCCTCGCATAGAAAAAAAATCTGTTGACTCTGGTAAGCCACCTGCTCCAGGGAAAAGTTTTGGATCTAGAGGGGAAACAATTGCATTCAATACTCTTCAACAAGCTGTAAATCGGAACATGGAGGAAAGTTTGAATAATCCTTGTTTCAGAGTCGGATACTCAATTCTTACTGATGAATTGGATGATCTTTATAAACAGGTTAAACCGAATGGAGTAACTATGACTGCTTTACTTGCTAAAGCAGTTGGCTTAACCCTGGCTAGACACCCTCAGGTGAATGCGGCTTTTAGTTCTGAGGGGATTGCCTATCCTTCACAAATAAATGTAGCCGTTGCAGTTGCGATGGAGGACGGAGGGTTGATAACTCCAGTGCTGCAAAATGCTGATAAGACGAGCCTTGCTGATTTATCCCTGCAATGGGCTGATCTTGTTAAGCGTGCGAGGAATAAGCAATTAGAACCGCAAGAATATAGCAGTGGAACGTTTACACTCTCGAATCTAGGTATGTTTGGTGTGGATCGTTTTGATGCAATTCTGCCCCCAGGGACTGGGGCAATTTTAGCGGTAGGAGCCTCATTGTCTAAAGTTGTTGCTTCTAAAGATGGTTCGATTTCAATCAAAAAGCAGATGCAAGTAAATCTCACCGCTGATCATAGAGTGATCTATGGAGCTGATGGAGCACTATTCCTGAAGGATTTGGCATACTTAATCGAAAAGAAACCTTATAGCCTCTCGTCTTGAGTTTAATTAGTTGAGCCACAAGTTAGTTTTTTCTTACTTTAATCTGATTTGATGTGTTAGATCAAAAAGATAATCTTTTAAGCTCATATAACTATGATTTACCAATTGACTTAATTGCTCAATCACCTACTAAGAGTAGGCATGATGCCAAATTAATGATTGTTAAAGATGGCCTCGATGACTCTCTAAACCTTGTGCATGCAAAGGTATGGGACATAAAGGATATCTTGAAGCCTGGCGATCTTTTAGTTGTTAATAATACGCGAGTTGTTAAAGCAAGATTGAAAATTCGATTGTCAGGAGGAGGGGCAGGTGAATTATTGCTAATGGAACCGAGGGGGGATGGACGATGGCTTTGTCTTGGTCGTCCTGCTAGGCGTATGAGAGGAGGTGATCAATTGTGGTTAGATACGTCATCGGATAATTCTTTAATCTTGAAAGTTATTGATAAGGATGAGAGAACAGGCGGAAGAATTATTCAATTTTCAAATGAGTTTACTAGTTGGACTGAAATGGAAAATTTACTTGATTTATGTGGAGAAGTCCCATTGCCTCCATATATAGATAAGGACAAATCTAGTGGTCATGAGGAAAGCTATCAGACTAGATTTGCTTCGAAACCAGGAGCCATAGCTGCTCCCACAGCGGGATTACATCTAAGTGATGAACTTATAGAAAATTTAAAAACGAGAGGTATTAAAATTGCTCAAATTACTTTGCATGTGGGCTTAGGAACTTTTAGACCATTAGAGAAAGAAGATCTATCTCAGTTGCATTTACATAGTGAGTGGATAGAGGTTACTGAAGAGACCATCAAAGCGATAACTAATTGTCAGGAGGATGGGGGGAAAGTCTTTGCTGTTGGCACTACAAGTGTGAGAGCCCTTGAGGCTGCTTACCTTTCAGGAAGTGGAACTTTGAAGCCGTATGAAGGAAAAGTGGATTTGGTAATCAAACCAGGATTTAAATTTTCCGTCATTGATGGATTGCTCACTAATTTCCACCTACCTAAAAGTTCTCTATTACTTTTAGTTAGCGCTCTAATTGGTCGAAAACGTATGTTGAAACTTTATAAGCATGCTATTAATAACAAATATCGATTTTTCTCTTATGGAGACGCGATGTTGATAACACCGGAGTCAGTTATATAAAATCAAAAGTCAAGCTAATGATGGTTCTTTGATAACGCCTGTAGGAACATTCTCAAACATTACGGATGAGATATATCTTTCGGCAAGGTCAGGTAGAACTACAACGATTGTCTTTCCTGAGAACTCTTCTCTTTCAGCCAGCCTTACAGCTACAGCAGCAGCAGCACCACATGATATACCAACTAGCAGACCCTCTTCTTGTGCTAAGCGTAATGCCATTGCAATAGACTCGTCATTGGAGACTTGCTCAACTTGATCGACTACGGATAAGTCAAGATTTTTAGGAATAAAACCAGCCCCAATGCCTTGAATCTTGTGAGGTCCTGGTTTTACTTCTTCTCCATTTAGAGTTTGTGTTATTACTGGGCTATGAGTGGGCTCTACGGCAACAGATAATAATGAATGATTTTTTTCTTGTTTTATGTAACGAGAAACACCTGTGATTGTACCACCGGTCCCGACGCCAGAGACTAAAACATCTATTTGACCATCGGTATCATTCCAAATTTCAGGACCTGTTGTTTTGAAATGTATTTCTGGATTGGCTGGATTATCAAATTGTCCTGGCATGAAGTATTTTTGAGGGTCGCCATCTGCTATTTCTTTCGCTTTCGCAATGGCGCCAGGCATTCCTTTTGCTGCCTCAGTAAGTATTAATTCAGCACCAAGAACAGCCATCATCCTGCGACGTTCAATTGACATAGATTCAGGCATCGTGAGGATTAACTTGTAACCTCGCGCAGCAGCTGTATAAGCAAGGGCTATCCCAGTATTTCCAGATGTGGGTTCAATAATGACTTTGTCTTTGTTGAGCAAACCTTTCTTTTCAGCATCCCAGATCATATTTGCTCCAATTCTGCATTTGACGCTGTAGGCAGGGTTACGGCCTTCTATTTTTGCAAGTACTGTCGCTTTTGCATTTTTTGTGATCGAATTAAGTTTGACTAATGGTGTATGACCAATAGCAAAACTATTGTCTTCATAGATTCTTGACATTTTTTTAAATGACTTAATTAACTAATACTCTAAATCTATATAAAAAATTTGCTAATTGGTTATTTATACAATTTTTATTAGTGATTTTTTTATATTACTGAATTAAATCTTGACCATAATTCATCTTCATTTTCTAGCCCTACTGACACTCTTAATAAGTGTTCCGAGACTCCATAACTTTCAGCCCATTTCAATTCTTTATAGTGAGCTAACTGAACATAGGGACAAACCAATGTAAAATTTGTACCTAAGCTTGGCCCTTTGTTTACTCTTAATGAATCATAAACTCTTTTTGATTCTTCAATCCCACCTTTAAGTTCAAATGATAATAGACATCCATAACCACCTCCTTTCTTTAATAGTGAATTGAAATTTTTGCAATATTGAGGATGTAGGACCTTTGAAATTTCTTTTTTTGTTTCTAATTTTTCTTTGAGCTTTAAGCAAGATATATTTAATCTTTGCAAGCGATCCTTTACGTCTCGACTGGTTTTTTCTAACTCGATAGCATCTGAATCAGATAGAGTAGATAACGCAACTTTAGGAATTATCTCAGCTAATTCTTTTTTCCATTTGGAATAAGGACTTACGACAGTACTGCCAGCAAGAATATCTCCTCTTCCAGCGAAGCTTTTTGTAAGTGAACTAAAAACAACATCTGCATAAGGAGTTAGATGAACATTTAGAGATGAACCGATCGTATCGTCAACGATGATTGGTATATTCTTATCTTGAGCTAACTTAGAAATAGATATGAGATCAACGCATTGTAATAATGGGTTGCTAGGGATCTCTATGATTAATGCAGCTGGATTTTTTTTATTTAACTCTTCTCTTATGTTGCTTAATTTTGTTTTTACGATGAGATCGCTTCCTTGGAAAATGATCTGAGGCAGTTTAAGTACATCAACATATGGAAAGCCTATTTGTAGTGTCGAAGAAGTTCCTTTAATACAACTTATTGCTGAAAGAATAGTCGTTAAGGCAGCCATGCCTGAACGATGTAGTCGTATTAGACTTTTATCGCAATTATATATATTTGCTAATCGCTTAAGAATCTCTTCTCGTGCGTAATGACCTTCAGAAATGGAGGGTTTTTTTTCTTTCCCAAGGGCAATTGCCGCTTCACGTGACGACAGCCCAAGACCAGTGTGTTGCCAGAAGGCTTTCGCAGCAAGATCACTTCTTTGGTCAACAATTAGACAGGAAATACCAAGAAAATCTTTTATTTTTGAAAAACAATCAGAATCTTTCTGAAGACAATATTTTTGTGCACTTAAAGCAGAGACGCTATTGGGATAAGGCCAGCTACTTTGATGAGATTCATTATGAAATAAAAGTGATTTCTTGGCCACCTCAGCAACAAAAGGATTAAATCCAAATCTAGGGTAGATTGCTTTTAATGAATTTATGCAGGCTGGAACCTTTTCTTCGTAGGCGATGACATCTTCCCATCTTGGCAAGGCGACAGATACGGCATGTGGCCGATTAGGAAGAGGCTCCCCTAAGTCTTTGGCACTCCAGCAAGGGTCATTAAGTAAATTTCGTTCAGTCAAGAGATGTTCCCTAATGCTTGATTTAAATCAGCACTTAGATCCTCAATATCTTCACATCCGACGGAAAATCGAATAAGTGAATCAGTAATTCCAATCTTTAATTTTGTTTCTTGGGGAACTGAAGCGTGGGTCATTGTCGCTGGGTGGCAAACAAGGCTTTCAATTCCTCCGAGACTCTCTGCCATTTTGAAATAATGAAGATTTTTACAAAATGAATAAGTTTGGGCTTGAGTTGCTTCTAAAGTGGCAGTAACAACTGCTCCTCCCATAGCCATTTGCCTTTGTGCTAATTCACGTTGTGGATGATCACTTCTGAAGGGATATCTAACTAATTTTACTGCTGGATTCTCGGCCAATTGATTAGCTATTTTAAATGCATTATTAATTTGTTTTTCTAAGCGGAGTGGAAGAGTTTTGATCCCTCTAGTAATAAGCCAGCAATCAAAAGGAGAAGGATTTAAGCCAAGAGCTTTTTGAGCGAAATTTAGCTTGTCTCTCCATACGTTACTCTCGGTGCAAACCGCACCCCCAAGTGCATCTGAGTGACCATTGATATACTTGGTCGTGCTAGTCAGAGACAAAGTCGCTCCAAGCTTAAGAGGCTTTTGTAATAGAGGAGTTGCAAAAGTGTTGTCTACAACAACAGGAATTTGCAATTTATTTGAGAACCGACAAATTTCCTCAATATTAATGATTTTAAGAAGTGGATTAGTTGGACTTTCGATCCAAATCATCGCGGGTTTGTGATTTGAAATGACTTCTTGAAAATTGGATTTCGTAAAGTCTATCCATTGCGTTTTTAATCCAAAGCGATTAAAAACTTGTTCAAATAATCTCACCGTGCACCCATAAAGGTTCTCCTCACAAAGGATTAAGTCTCCAGCCTTAAGAGAGGAAACTATTGCTGTAATTGCAGCGACTCCAGAACTAAATACACTCGCGAACTGACATTCTTCCAGATCAGACAAAACTGATTCAAGAATTCGAAAATTTGGATTTCCTGAACGAGTGTAGTCAAAACCACCTTGATTGCCATGTACGAACGTTGAGGTTGGGAATATCGGGGGCATTATTGATCCTGTCTCTCCAGAAAAATTTTCTTTGTGATGAATGACTCTTGTGTTTACTCCAGTGCTGAACTCCTTGCCTCTTTTTTTTACTGATCCCATATCCTTTGAGTTGTTTTTCTATAGGCTATAGAAAAACATGAAAAAGCCCCTAAAAAAAGGGGCTCTATAATTAAATTTAATGAGAAAGAAGCTATGTATAGCCCTATACCTTTCTTGAGTAATACTCAACAACTAACAATTCATTAATTTCAATAGCAACCCATTCCCTATCTGTTTTTGCAGATATCCTTGCCGAGAGGTTTGTTTTATCTAGTTCAAGGTGTGGAGGAACATTGGCAAGACCTGGAAATTCTAAGTTAGCTTGAGCCAATTGCTTACTAGCTTTGTTATCTCTAATAGCAATGACATCTCCAGCCTTGCATTGGTAACTTGCAATGTCAGTGATCTTGCCATTAACAGTTACATGTCCATGGTTTACTAGTTGTCTTGCACCTGGAATGGTAGGTCCAAATCCAAGTCTAAAACAAACATTATCAAGTCTATTTTCCAGAAGCTTCAAAAGATTTGTTCCTGTGGACCCTTCCTGAGCACGAGCTTTTTTTACATAACGAACAAGCTGGCGTTCGGAAATACCATAGTTGAATCGAAGTTTTTGCTTTTCTTCGAGTCGGATCGCGTATTCAGAGCGCTTGCGACGGGCTTGGCCGTGCTGACCTGGGGGATGAGACCTTTTTGCGGCCTTCCGGGTGAGACCAGGCAGGTCTCCCAAGCGTCGCGTGATCCTCAAGCGAGGTCCGCGGTATCTAGACATAGGGGTTTAATCTGGAAACGTTTACTGGAAAGGGTAACCTGGAAGTAAATCCATTAGCACCTTATTCTCCAGTTTTTTATTCTATATAAAGATGCTCACAAAGATCAATAAAACGATTGCAGTTGTTTTTGTTGGTTTAATTTCCTTTTATCAAAAGTGGATTTCACCATTGGTTGGACCCAGTTGTCGATTTATCCCTAGTTGCAGTGCTTATGGGATAGAAGCTGTTAATAAGCATGGTCCTTGGAGAGGTGGATGGCTGACTTTGAAAAGGTTAAGCAAATGTCATCCTTTTACTCCTTGTGGGTGTGACCCGGTTCCAGATAAATGAACTCAGAGGTATTAATTCTATATACACGTAAAGGGTGCTGTTTGTGTCAAACACTTGAAGAAAAATTGTCTAATTTATGTTTAGAAAATTTAAAACCTTCTATAGTGCTCTCCATTGTTGATATAGATTGTGAAAAAGTGTCTTTAGATATTCAAATTAAGTATACAAACGAAGTTCCAGTAATAGTTCTTGACTCAGCTAGTCTATCGAAAAAGATTGAATTACCTAGGGTCTCTCCTCGTTTAAAGGAAGAAATGCTTTTATCTTGGATACAAAAGAATTTGAATATTTTTTACCAAACAGCTTAAGAAAATAATCAACTCCTATTTTATTAAACTACTTTGTTAATTTCCAAGAGACAAACATAATTTATTGTTTTTGTAGATAAAGTTATTTTATAAAAAAGATTGAATTAATTTCTAATTACTGAATCATAAGTAGATTTATTTTATTGTGAAATTTATGTAGATCTTTTTATACTTGAACTGATCCTTCATTGATTTTTCATCATCAGAGGTTTGTTTTGTCGCGTTATCTGCACACTTTATTAAAGGCAATTGATTTTCAAGTCCCTTCAGGCTTAGCGAATCCAGAAATAAAAAATCTTTCATTTGATTCTAGGGCAATCGAAAAAGGTGATTTGTTTTTGGGTTTAAAAGGTGAAAAAGTTGATGGAGGGATTTATTGGGCAAAAGCGATTGAGAGAGGTGCTTGTGCAGCCATTATCAGTAGAAATGCATCTATTTTGAGTCCACCAACTAATGAAGACCCAGTAGTTATTATTCCGGATCCTGTATCACTGTTTATGGGAAAATTGGCTGCAGATTTTTGGGGTAAACCATCTAGTGAGATTTGTTTAATAGGCGTGACTGGTACTAACGGTAAAACGACTACTTCATTTTTAATTGAGTTTTTGACTGCTTCGCTTGGCTATCCATCCGCCTTGTTTGGAACGTTAATTAATCGATGGCCTAACCATGAGGAAACTTCAAAATACACAACTACTTTTGCGGTCCCTTTGCAGGCTCAACTTAGTAACGCTGTTCAGGCCGGGGTTCAATATGCAGTAATGGAGGTAAGTTCACATGCTTTGTCTCAGAATAGAGTTGCTGGTTGTGATTTTAGTGGAGCAATATTTACAAATCTTTCAAGGGACCATCTAGATTATCACGATTCAATGGAATCTTATTTTGAGGCTAAAGCTAGTTTGTTTCGTTCACATTTAATAGAAGACGATTGCCCTAGATCAGTAATTAATATAGACGATAAATGGGGCGCATTATTAGCAAAAGAGCTAAATAAAAAATGTTGGACATGCTCATTAAAAGAGAATTCTCAAACCAGAGAGAAACCAGATTTACATATAAGTAATCTTCAAATTATGCAAGATGGATGCAAAGGGAAATTGCATACGCCCTATGGGGTAGAGAAATTCTTTTCACCACTTATTGGTGATTTTAATTTAATGAATACTCTTCAAGCAGTAGGAGTCCTAGTTCAAAGGGGATTACCTTTGAATGAACTTTTGGCAGCTTTAGAGAAGTTCCCTGGAGTACCAGGGAGAATGGAGCTGATTAATATGGATGGATTTAAAGTCAAAGAAGGCTATCCACGAGTGATAGTGGATTATGCACATACGCCGGATGGCTTGCAAAATGCTTTAATAGCCTCGAGATCATTGACGAAAAAAAAATTAATCTGTGTATTTGGTTGTGGTGGTAATAGAGATAAAGGTAAAAGATCTGAGATGGGGGAAGTTGCTGCTAAGTTTGCAGACTATATAGTTGTGACATCTGATAATCCTCGGCAAGAAGACCCAATCGAAATCATCAGAGATATTGAAAAAGGTATAACTGTTGATTCTGAAATTTCTGTTGAGCCAGATAGAGCCATAGCAATTCAATTAGCCGTAGCAAAAGCTCAGAAAAACGATATTGTTTTAATAGCAGGGAAAGGTCATGAAGACTATCAAATTTTAAAAGATCAGACAATTCATTTTGACGATCGTGAACAAGCTAAAAAAGCATTATCTTTAAAAAAAAATTCATATTGATTATTTTGTAGAGATGAAATTCTTTAAGCCAAAGACGAGGTTATCTATCTCTTGTAAATCTGTTGTTACATGAACGCAAGCACGAAGCCATTTGGGATCTTCGAGAACTCTTATCCATAAATTCTCTTGACCAAGATAATTGACAACCTCTTCAGGAGAATCATTTCCATTAATAGTAAAACTTATAATTCCTGAAGGTGGAGGACTATTTAAAACAAGTTTAATTTTTTTGATTTGGTTTAGTTTTTTCCACAGGATAGCGCTGAGATTTTTAATTTTACAAAAGCGTTCCGTCTCATTACCTTCATCCCTAAGCATTTTTAGAGAGCTCCTCAGGCCTGCCAAAAGAGGTACACAAGAAGTTGCTATCTCAAAACGTCTACCATCAGAATGAAAAGGAGTTTTATTATCGACATATATTCCTTCTTCAGTTTTTAAGCTTTTCCAACCTATTAATGTTGGACTTGACTCTTCTAAAACTCTCTTTGAAAGAGCAACAGCTCCAAGCCCCTCAGGCCCGTAAGCCCATTTATGTCCTGTAAATGCATAGATGTCGGCATTGTCACAAGCACCTTTCAGTGGTATGTGACAAAAACTTTGAGCAGCATCAACTAATAAATAAGGTTTACTTGAATGTTCTTTAAGTCTTTTGGAAATAAGTTCAATTGGCATGATTTGTCCTGTATTCCAGAGAAGATGTGAAAGAACGACGAGCTTTGTATTCTTTTGCAGATGTTCATCTATTAATCCAACTACTCTGTTATACGTCTCATCTTTCTTGTCGTTACCATTGCATAATTTTGATACGGGTAGTATTGTGATTGTTAGATTTTTTTTTCGAGCTAGTTCTTTGCATGCCGCGACTATCCCCGGGTGTTCGCAATCGCTAAGCAACAAGTTATCACCATCAATAAATGGCAGTCCTAGTAGAGGTAAGATACATCCGGAGGTGACATTTTCAGTAAATGCAATTCTCTTTGGATTAACTGAGCACATCTCCGCTATAAGATTTTTTGTGGTTATGACTTCTTTCGTAATGTATGGCCAAACATTATTTGTGAATGGACCTAAATTTTGAATTGTTTGCCAACTCGAAGTTATTGCACTTAATGATTGAGTTGGGAGTGGGCCTTGACCTCCATAATTGAAATAGTCTTTATTTTGCAAAGCGGGCATATTATCTTTAAACAATACGGGTGCCATATTTTTTCTTTAAGTTGTGGTAATTAAGAATACTTTTTTTTTGCTAACTTACCAATTTGATTATGTTATCTAGCGATTTCAACCTTAATGCCTAACTTCCTTAAGGTCATTGTGGAGTAATTTTAAATCAAAAAATATGTTATTCAAGTATGATGGTTATTATTTTTTAATTAGTTTATGAATATCAAAAAAGAAAAAAAAATTAAAGCCCAAGAATGGATGGTTATGTTTGATGGGCAAATAAAAAAAAGTGAGAAAGAGATTGATGCTCATGAGCACCATTTAGAAGTGAACAATCAAAAAAGCGTATAGTGATTAGCTTTTGCTAGGATCTGGCAAGTTAGTGAAAATTATATTTTTGCTGAACTTTTAAATTGCTTTCTATGAAAAGTGCCTCACTTTTTGTAGGTTTTCATATTATAGTAAGTCCTAATTCAAGTCTCAATATGAAAATCGATTTTGGCCCCATAACTTTTAGCAGAATTGCTAGCATCCTTTTGATACTGGGCTTTTTCGGCCTTTTAGCTTACAATTCCACTCTTTAATGTAGTCTTAATTAATAATCTAAAAATAAAATCATCTCGTTAGGTAAATAAAATTAGATATTTTACTGTTGAACATTAGTAATTACATTGTTTATTGTAAGTTTTCTAACGTTCTTTGATTTATTTATCCATCTAGCTAAACATAATAATAGGACAATTGAGATACTTTCTGTTTGTGGCTCTCAAAGTCGGAATTCGTACAGTAGAATCCAGAAAATAAAGATTACGCATGGAAACTTCAACTACTGATCCGACCTTATTAATGCTTATAGGGGGGATAGTTGTTCTATTAGCTGGCTCAGTAGCCTATGGCGTATATTCAACATTCGGTTCAGGATCAAAAGAGCTTAGAGATACCATTGATGAGCATGCCAAAATGCATGAACTGGGAATTGCACATGGACATGGAGGTAGTTCAGAAGCCTATGAGATGTCAGGAAAACTTCAAAAAGATCAAATTTCCTAAAAACTAAATAGGCTACTTTTTTATTTTTGATAAATATTCACTTATACAAATTTACTTTCAAATAACAAAGTACTGAGATGTAATATTAGAGAAACCTGTCTTATGAAAACATTTTGTTCGAGGGGAATATCTACTTAATTAAAGAATTTTTAACCCATACATACTCATGTTGATAAGTGTAGTAACTGGATTTGCAGCTGGAGCTGTGCATGTAGTAAGTGGTGCTGATCACATGGTCGCAATGGCTCCGTCATCGATTCGAAAACCTCAAGTGGCGTTAATTGATGGCCTGGCATGGGGGGTCGGACACTCTGCGGGGGTTTTAATCCTCTCAATACTTGGGATTTTGGCTAAGGATTTAATAGATATTGAATTAATGTCTTCATATGCAGAGTTTCTTGTTGGTATAAGTCTTCTAATTGTGGGGTTTCTAGCTATAAGTACTTCCTTAAAAGTAAACATTCACATGCATCAGCATATGCATGGAGAAGAAAAAACTCATAAACATTTTCATTTCCATTCTCCTGGAAATAAGCTTCGGGGAAGTCATACACATGCTGCAACGGGTTTAGGTGTTTTGCACGGCTTCGCTGGGGCAAGTCATTTGGTGGCGGTTATTCCCGCATTGGCTCTACCTTTGTTTGGAGCTGTTGCTTATCTTTTTGCATATTTACTTGGATCAGTTTTTGCAATGGGATGCGTTGTTTTGGGTATATCTTTTGCTACTAGTAAAGCGAATAAAATGTTTTATCCTTTCTTGATGAGATCAATAGGAGCATTATCAATAGTGACAGGAATATTTTGGCTTCAAAAGACTTCGATTCTGACTTTTTAAAAGTTTTTTTTCATGCATTACACAGCTAGCCTTATTGCTTTGGGTGGCTTCTTCTTATGGGTTGTTATTGCGACAGTGATATGGGCAAGAAGAATGAAAAAACTTAAGGAAGAATATTCTAAAAACCAATCAAAATTCACAAATTAATTGATACATCATTTTTCGTCTTTAGATACATACTTATTGGTGAAAATGATTAAAGATTATGTATGATCATTCAACTATTAATAAGAGTGATGAAAGGTGTTTTGTTTTTCTTAGGCTCAATCTTTAGATGGCCTGTTCAAAATACAAAGGATTTTCTGATTTTTCATGCTTACCTCTTAGGTCTATATGCGATAACTTTTTTGCTTGGAAAAATAGGTTTAGAAATCTCTAATCTCATTTTTACCGTTGGTTTAATAGCACCAATCGGCTATCTAATTTATAACGGTCTTCCTTTGGATTGTCTTAACTATAAGTCTGCAATTG
Source organism: Prochlorococcus sp. MIT2302 (assembly GCF_059772385.1). Lineage (NCBI taxonomy): Bacteria > Bacillati > Cyanobacteriota > Cyanophyceae > Synechococcales > Prochlorococcaceae > Prochlorococcus > Prochlorococcus sp. MIT2302. The sequence continues at coordinate 1,825,676 of NZ_CM186285.1, forward strand.
AAAGGGAATTAAGTTCTCTAAATTAAAAAACTAAAGATTTTTTATTAAATAAATTTATAAAACTTGTATTACCTCGCTAACTTCTGGAATCATTTCCCTGAGTTTTCTTTCAATACCCATTTTTAGGGTCATCGTGCTACTAGGGCAACTCCCACAAGCCCCTTGAAGTCTAACTTTGACTATTGGCCCATCTATTTCAGCTATCTCTACATTACCTCCATCAGCCATAAGAAAAGGTCTTAATTCATCAAGAACCTTTTCAACGTTTTCTGTAGTTAGTGCAAGAGTTTCGTCGGTCATTTTAACTTCCTTAATTTGATTTTGCTTAGCTTAGTTAATTGCAGGATAGTCTATATGTAATCTTGATAAAGATTTTGCCTAATACCAGTTTCTCAGATTCAGCAAATACTTATGACGCAATACTAGTCGGTGCAGGAATCATGAGCTCTACTCTTGCAGTCCTTCTACATGAACTTGAGCCGGAATTACGATTGCTGCTAGTTGAGAGATTACCTTCTGCTGGTTTGGAAAGTAGCTGCGCTAAAAATAATGCTGGAACAGGACATGCTGCTAACTGTGAGCTTAATTACACTCCAAGCCAAGAGGATGGATCTATTAGTACTAGCAAAGCTTTTCAAATAAATAAATCCTTTGAGCAAAGTTTGGAATTTTGGGCATCTTTGACAGAAAAAGGGAAATTGATGCCAAAAACTTTTTTAAATAAGTTGCCACACATCAGTCTTGTTTTTGGAGATAAAGATATTTCTTTGCTGAAAAAAAGATTTTCTGAACTTAGTTCTCATGCCGCTTTTGCACAAATGGAATTTACTGAGGATCATGGTGAATTAAAAAATTGGATTCCATTGATTATGGAAGGTAGGAAACAGAGTGAGAAGATTGCTGCGACAAGAATTCAAAGAGGAACTGATATTGATTTTGGTAATTTAACTCGCTCATATATCAAGCAAATTGAAGAGGCAAATTCTATTGAGATTAACTACTCCACTAATGTTGAAAATCTTCAACAAGATAATGAAGGAGATTGGTATTTATCTTTGGAAGGAGGAGTAGAGAACAATAGAATTGTTAGATCAAAGTTTGTTTTCCTTGGGGCTGGAGGAGGAGCTTTGACTCTCTTGCAAAAATCGAGAATTCCAGAAGGATTGTCATATGCAGGTTTTCCTGTCAGCGGCAAATGGTTGATTTGTGAAGAGGAAAAATCAACAAAGACACATAATGCAAAAGTTTATGGAAACGCAGCAGTTGGAGCTCCACCAATGTCTGTGCCTCACTTAGATACAAGATGGATAGACGGGAAAAGGTCTCTTTTGTTTGGTCCATTTGCAGGATTTAGTTCAAATTTTTTAAAATATGGGTCAAAATTGGATTTATTTAGATCGATTAAAGCAACTAATCTTTTTTCTATGTTGCAAGCAGGATTTGGAAATATTGATTTAGGAAAATACTTGTTAAATCAATTAACACAAACAAATGAAGATCGAATTGAAACTTTAAAAAGATTTCTCCCTATGGTTTCACCAAATGATTGGAAACTTTCAATCGCAGGACAGCGTGTCCAAATCATAAAACAAACCCCAAAAGGAGGCGTTTTAAAAATGGGGACAGAGGTTGTTACCTCCTCGGATGGGTCTTTAGCTGCTTTGCTTGGGGCTTCTCCTGGCGCTAGCACAGCAGTAACAATCATGCTTGAAGTTTTAAACCGTTGCTGGTCTGAAAAAATGAAATCAAGGAAATGGAAAAATAAAATGTTAGAGCTTTTTCCAAGTCTTGGGTCAAATATTAATTCAAATCAAGAAGCACTTTTGGCAATTCGCAAAAGAAACGATTTCTTACTTAAATTAATTTAAAACTTTAGTATTAGTGAGTTATATTTAATCTTTATTCAAAGTTGAATTGATAAACAAAGATCCTGTTCCTCTAATTGCTTTCGAATGACTAATGTTCCCATTTCTCGTTTAAGGAACTTCTGCATCATTGCTCATATTGACCATGGCAAATCAACCTTGGCAGACAGACTTCTTCAGGATACTGGCACTGTCTCCTCCAGAGACATGCAAGAACAATTCTTGGACAATATGGATCTAGAGAGAGAGAGAGGGATAACTATAAAATTACAGGCTGCTCGTATGAATTATAAAGCTGATGATGGAGAGGAATATGTCTTGAATTTGATTGATACACCAGGGCATGTTGATTTTTCCTACGAGGTGAGTAGATCATTGCAGGCTTGTGAAGGTGCCTTGCTGGTCGTCGATGCTAGTCAAGGAGTTGAAGCACAAACTTTGGCCAATGTTTATCTCGCCTTGGAAAATGATTTGGAAATTATTCCTGTGCTTAATAAAGTTGATTTACCTGGTGCTGATCCTGAGAAAATCAAAAGTGAGATTGAATCAATTATTGGTTTAGATACATCCAAAGCAATTTCCTGTTCTGCTAAAACAGGACTTGGCATTCAAGAAATACTGCAAGCGGTAGTAGATAGAATACCTTCTCCTCAAGATAATCCTGATCAGGCTACAAAAGCACTTATTTTTGATTCTTATTACGACCCTTATAGAGGGGTGATTGTTTATTTCAGAATCATGAGTGGTGGCATAAATAAGAAAGACAAGGTTTTACTTATGGCTAGTAAAAAAAGTTATGAGTTAGATGAAATAGGTGTTATGGCTCCTGATCAGGTAAAAGTAAATTCTCTCCATGCAGGTGAAGTTGGATATTTAGCTGCATCAATCAAAGCAGTAGCTGATGCAAGAGTCGGAGATACGATCACTCTGCAGGATCGGCCTGCTCAAGAAGCTTTGCCAGGTTATACCGAAGCCAAGCCAATGGTTTTTTGTGGGTTGTTCCCTACGGATGCAGATAAATATCCAGATCTAAGAGAGGCTCTAGATAAATTGCAGCTTTCCGATGCAGCCCTGAAGTATGAACCTGAAACAAGTAGTGCAATGGGGTTTGGCTTTCGTTGTGGATTTTTAGGTTTATTGCATATGGAAATTGTTCAAGAGCGTTTAGAACGTGAATACGACTTAGATTTAATTGTTACGGCACCCTCAGTTATTTATAAAGTGAAAATGGTTGATGGGGAAGTCTTGATGATTGATAATCCAGCTACACTTCCAGATCCTCAAAACCGTGAAACCATAGAAGAACCTTACGTTCGGATGGAAATTTATGCTCCTAATGATTACAACGGAACTTTAATGGGTCTTTGTCAGGAAAGAAGAGGAGACTTTATTGATATGAAATACATAACGACTGATCGGGTTACGCTTATTTACGAAATACCCCTTGCAGAAGTTGTAACCGATTTCTTTGATCAAATGAAAAGTAGAACTAAAGGATATGCTTCTATGGAATATCATTTGATTGGCTATAGGCCAAATAATCTAGTTAGATTAGACGTTTTAATTAATTCAGAGCGGGCAGATCCTTTAACGACAATTGTACATAAAGATAACGCTTATGGTATTGGTAAAGGACTTGTTGAGAAATTAAAAGAACTTATTCCAAAACAGCAATTTAAGATTCCTTTGCAGGCTTCAATTGGTAGTCGAGTTATTGCAAGTGAAGGTATTAGTGCTTTAAGAAAAGATGTTTTATCTAAATGTTATGGAGGCGATATCTCAAGGAAAAAGAAGTTGTTAAAGAAACAAGCAAAAGGGAAAAAACGGATGAAGTCAATGGGGAAAGTCGATGTTCCCCAAGAGGCTTTTATGGCTGTCTTGAAATTAAATAATGATTAATAGATATTTTTATGATTTTGTTTGTTTTGGATAGAGCCTAAGCTGACCTCGCTTGAATTATTTATAAAATAAGAGACTTCCTTATTTCCTTTGTCTTTGGTTAGATTTGTCCATATAAAACCTATTATTATTATTGCTGCAATGGTTATTGAAAGCTCACCAACAGTGAGACCATCATTTTTTAAATTCATCTTAAATTGTTTGTATTCTTTTATTTAAGCAATTATTTTTTTATTTTCTACCTTTTAAAGCTAAATTTAATTAGGTCTTATTATTTGATCATTGAATACAAGAGATTTTTTAGGACGAAGGGATATGTCGACAAGATTATTGTTCGCTGGATTGATCATTTTATTCGTGTATGTAGTGATTTCTCTTTTTATCCCCTTATTGATATCTCTTAGGATTGTACCTAATGGTCAATTTGGCTTAGGGAATCCGATTTTTTCAGCCCCATCTTTGGGTCACTGGTGTGGAACAGATCGACTAGGAAGAGATGTTTGTGTTAGAACTTTGGCTGCGAGTGGAGTTGCGTTACAAGTGGTTTTTGTCGCCGTTTCCCTTGCCGTTTTAGTAGGGATACCTTTGGGACTTGTAAGTGGCTACATTGGTGGGGTTTTGGATAGAATTTTAGTCCTTCTTATGGACACTCTTTATACCATCCCTGTTCTCCTCCTTTCTGTGGTGATGGCATTTTTATTAGGAAGAGGCATATTAAATGCCTCAATAGCATTGTGCGTGGTTTATATCCCTCAATATTTTCGACTTGTTAGAAACCAGACTTCACAGGTTAAATCAGAACTTTATATTGAGGCGGCAATATCAATGGGGGCTTCCCCTTTATGGGTAATAAGAAAATACCTTCTGAAAAATGTTCTTACTTCTGTCCCTGTGGTCTTAACACTAAATGCTGCGGATGCTGTATTAGTCCTTGGGGGATTAGGATTCCTTGGATTAGGTCTTCCTGAAAATATTCCAGAATGGGGAAGTGATTTAAATATGGCATTAGTTGCATTGCCTACTGGTATTTGGTGGACAGCGCTCTATCCTGGTATCGCTATGTTCGTTCTGGTCTTGGGGCTATCCTTTATTGGAGAAGGCTTAGAGAAATTAATAAGCGAAACTAGCTAATAGAATTAATTGTATTTGAAGTCTTGATTTAATATCTCATTTTTTCTGTTCTTGGGAGAGTGTCTATAATTTCTCCTTTTTCATTAAGATCTGGATATTTTCTACCTTCTCTTTTATACCATTTTGCGACTTCTGGGTAAGCCCACTCAAAGATCTTTTCTTTGTATGTTTCTTTGCTCATGCCCTCCCCTTCTTCAGGAATTATATTTGCTACTTGTCGTTGTCTAATCGCTTCAAACAATAATGCTGACGCTGCGACTGATACATTCAACGATTCAACCATTCCTCTCATTGGAATATGTATATGATTATCTACTAGACTCGTCGCCTCCTCACTAATACCCCATTTCTCAGCACCTAGAACAAATGCTGTTGGCCCATTGAAATTACATTTTCTGTAGTCAATTGATTTAGGATTCAAGTTGGTACCATACAATTTAAAACCTTTTTTTTTAAGAACTTTTATTGCTTCGGTAGTCTCTTTATATTGGTTTACTTTGACCCATTTCTGGCTTCCTTGAGCGGTGCTATTAAAAGTTAAATATTTTTCTTTGTTAAAGATTGCATATGCCTCAAGAACACCCACAGCGTCACAACTTCTGATTATGGCTGAGAGATTATGAGGCTTTTCGACATTTTCAATTAAGACAGTAAGATCAGAAATTCTTTTATTAAGCACTGATTTTAGACGCTCAAAACGTCTAGGCAATAGAGGCATTTCTAACTATTTATAGGGAGAGTTGGTGCTCTTTAATTGGATGGGTAGTTTTAATTGTTTTATGGATCAATTAAAATGAACAACTTGATTAAAAAAAAAACTATTAATTAAAATATTACACAAAAAAAAGCTCCTGCCCATTGGACAGGAGCTTTTTCCTTGAGAAATTTAAGTTTCTATGTTCTTAGAAGCTAAATGCAGTTTCAACAACAACACCAGAATCATCATCACCAGTACTTGTATCTTCTACTGTGAAGAAACCAGGAGTGATTGATACATTGTCGTTCAATGCATAAGTGTAAGAAACTTCAAATCCTGTTGAATCTAAAGTATCACTACCATCAACATCAGTTGTGTTGTAAGCAGCACTTAGTGTTCCAGGACCAACTTCGTAGTCAACACCGATGAACAAATCAGTTGCATCAGCACCAGTTTCTGGATCATTTGTGTCATAAGCAATGCTGAATGTCGCATCAATTGACTCTGGGCTGTAGTAGATACCACCACCAAATGTGTCGTATCCAGCGCCAGCATCGCCGTCGTTAGAAGCGATTACTAGACCGCCACCAAAGCCGTCACCGTTGTAGCCAAGAGTGAAAGTTGAAACATCATCAGCATCATCAGAATTGATACCTTTGGTTGCGTCAGTACCACCAACAGATACAAAGCTGACAGAAGCAACTACGCCGTTGTCGTTAGAGTAAGCAATACCAACTCCTGGGCCAGTTTCGTTGCCAGCCAAAGAGTAAGGCATAGCACCTAGTCTGAAAGCATCTGAATAAGCAGATGTTGTTGCAGCAACAACATCATCCTGATCAACTAAAGGACCAGCAGTTACTTCTAGATCGCCAACAGGGAACGCATAAAATAAAGACTGAACATCTAGATCACCTGTCTCAGCACTATCCATGCTTGCAAGTGGGCCACTAGCATTACCAGCTACGATACCTGCGTAGAAAAGATCTTCGCCTGTGAAGCTAGAAGATACATCAAGGCTATATGCATATTGCATATAAAGCTCTTCTTCTGTGTCTGTTGTTCCGCCGTCAGAAACAGAACCGACAGTGAAATAAGCACCACCAGAAAGAGATGTGGTAGATGAGAATGCAGTATCTGCGTTAACTGCAACAGGAGCCATTAGGCCCAAGGCAGCAGGAGCTACTAATAAACGTTGAAAAAGCTTCATTGTGTCCTCACAATATAAGAAGATGATTCAAACCTAACTCTCTTATGACAAGTTTAAAAGTATCTTATGTTACACCTCTTTGGTTGTACCACGTGACCACTTCCTTTGAAAGTGTCTGCAATAAATGATTTCTTGATTTTTTGAGCCAAATTGATTTCGTTTATGGATTACTGTTAGCTGGTTTTGAATAATTGCTTTTGAGTAACAATCTTTCGCAGATAAAAGGATTAGAAGCAAGAAAAGCTGCTTTGGAAGTTATTCAAGCAGTTGGTGGAGGAGCATTTGCAGATGTTGCATTAGATAGGACTTTTAGAGTTTATTCGCTCAAGTCGATTGATAAAGCTTTAATAACTGAAATTTCTTATGGTGCAATTCGTCAAAGATATTTTTTAGATCGCTGGATAGATTTCTTAGGAAAAGTACCTGCTGAAAAGCAACCTCCGATGTTGAGATGGTTATTACATCTTGGGCTTTATCAAATCTTGAAAATGGAGCGAATACCTCCAGCTGCTGCTATCAACACAACTGTAGAGCTTGCTAAAACTCTTAATTTGAAAAAGCTTGCTCCTGTTGTTAATGGTATTTTGCGATCGGCTCTTCGAAGTAAAAACGGAGGGCAATCACTACCCAAGTCTAAAAACCCTAGTTTAGATTTAGCTAAAAATGAGTCTCTACCTCTTTGGTTGGCAGATGAATTGATTGCTTGGAAGGGAGTCGAAGATGCTCAAAAGATTGCGCAAGCTTTTAATAGTGTTAGTCCCATTGATATCAGAGTTAATAAATTACGTGCAGACATAAAAGATGTGAAGGAAATTTTTGATGCCTTTGGTATTAAAAATCAATTAATTTCAGGCTGTCCTTATGGATTGGAGGTTCCTGCTGGTATTGGTGAGCCTAAAAAATGGCCAGGTTATGACGAAGGGAAATGGAGTGTTCAAGATAGATCTTCACAACTAATTGCTCCATTGTTAAAACCTTTGCCTGGAGAAAAGATCCTTGATGCTTGTGCTGCACCAGGCGGTAAAACAACACATATTGCTGAATTAATAAATAATAATGGCAGCATTTGGTCTATTGATCGATCCTCACGAAGATCTAAAAAAATATCCGCCAATGCAGAGAGACTTGGAATCAGTTGTTTAGAACTAATGGTTGCTGATTCTAATGAATTGTTAATAAAACATCCTGAATGGATAGGGTTTTTCGACCGAATACTAATCGATGCTCCATGTTCTGGACTAGGCACTCTTGCCCGCCATCCTGATGCAAGATGGAGAATGAACAAAGAAATTATTCAGGAGCTTGTTTCGCTTCAAAGTCAGCTACTAAATTCGTTATCTCCTTTGTTAAAAAGTGGCGGCAAATTGGTTTATTCCACTTGCACTATTCATCCTGATGAAAATTTTAATCAGATAAAAAACTTTCTTCAATTAAGGTCTGAATTTTTACTAGAATATGAAAAACAAATTTGGCCAGGAGAAGAAGAGATTGGAGATGGATTTTATGTCGCTGTTTTAAATAAATTTAAAAATTCATAAATATATAGAAGTAAATAAAATCTTAGATAGTCTTAAATTTTATACATGATTTTATAAACTAATTAAGGAGCTATGTCCTATAGCTATTGCTGTTACAAGCATTCCTAAAATCAAAAATGGTTGTGCACTGGCTTGGTATTTAACATCAAATTTTAATGGATCACGTAATAGCCATATGTCTTGAAATGTTATTTGCGGGATTATAAGTAAAACCAGAATGACAGATGCAAAATGTTGTCCAATTGCTATTAAGACTACGACCATGGCTATCTGAAAAATATCAATCATTCCGGCGCTAATACGACTTGCATTCTTGATACCAAAAACAACTGGGAGTGAATCAAGTCCTAGGCTTTTGTCCCCTTCAACACTTTTGAAATCATTTATCACAGCAATTCCTAAGCCTGACAAGCTGTAGGCAAGAGTTAGTATGGCTGTTGTCCAGGTTAAGTGTCCAAATAGAGCCTGTCCCGCCCACCAAGGTAGAGCTATATAGCTAGCACCAAGTGCATAGTTTCCAAGCCATCCATTTTGTTTTAGTTTTAAAGGAGGGGCTGAGTAAATAAAACTTACAAATGATCCACCCAATGCTAGAAATAGGACTGAAGGTATTGTGTGATGTGCCCATAAATCCAATAAATAAGCAACACCTAGACCAGCTATTAGTAGAACCCAAATTTGTAATTTGACTTGAAAAAGGGAAATCGCCCCTGAGGGTATGGGTCTATTAGGTTCATTAATTGCGTCTATTTCTCTATCGAAGTAATCATTGATTGTTTGCGTGTATCCAGTTAAAAGGGGCCCGCTCATGAGCATGCAACTTATCGAAGCCAGAACGTTGCTTAATTCCCAATGGAAATTGCCACTAGCAGCCGCTCCACATATGACTCCCCAAAGTAATGGAATCCATGTGATGGGCTTCATTAGTTGCAAACGAAGCTTCCAGATGTTTTTTGTTTCAGAACCTCCTTTTATTCCAAGGAGTTGCCTTGCATCACTCACTTTTTTATCTCAGGGTTAAGAAACTTCATCTTCAAAGAACCAATGCTTGCTTCCATCATTCATTTTAATTACCACTCCAATTCCACCCCTCCCATCAGTCATTTTATAGTCAATTACAGTACCTCGAGGGTCCTCTGATAGTTGGTCTATCAAATAAGAAGGTATGCGATCTCTTACACGTTCAATATTAATCTTAATTTTTGAACCTATCCTTGAAAGGGAGGTTGGCTTAGCCATGGAATTAAATTGATTAATTTCGGGCACCCTAACAGTTCCTCTGTTTAAAAATCATGGTTGCTTTAAGATTGATTCCTTGTCTTGATGTTTCAAACGGTCGAGTAGTGAAGGGTGTTAATTTTGTTGGATTGCGTGATGCGGGGGATCCAGTTGAATTGGGATGCAGATACAGCAAGGCTGGGGCTGATGAATTGGTCTTTCTTGACATAACAGCTACACACGAAAAAAGATCTACTTTGGTTGAAATGGTTAGACGCACTTCCGAGGCTGTAACCATTCCTTTTACTGTTGGAGGAGGCATAAGTTCATTGAATGGAATAAATGAATTATTAAGAGCAGGAGCTGACAAAGTTAGTTTAAATTCAAGTGCGGTTAAAGACCCTTCCTTGATTTCTCAAGGGGCAGATCGTTTTGGTTCTCAATGCATTGTTGTTGCGATAGATGCAAAAAAGAACAAAGATATTCCTAATAAGTGGGACGTTTATGTAAGTGGTGGACGAACAAATACTGGTTTAGATGTCATTGAATGGTCAGAAAAAGTATTTCAGCTTGGTGCAGGGGAAATCCTAGTAACTTCAATGGACGGTGATGGAACTCAAAATGGTTATGACATAGAACTTACTAGGTCAATTTCGGAGAAAGTTCCAATACCAGTAATAGCTTCAGGAGGTGCTGGTTGCTTGAGACACATCAAAGAGGCCTTTACTCAAGGAAAATCTTCAGCTGCTCTGTTAGCTTCCCTTTTACATGATGGACAATTAACTATCAGAGAAATAAAAGAATATTTAATTAAAGAGAATTTATCCATAAGACCAATAGAATGATAAAGATTTTTATGAAAACACTGATAAAAAAAATTATGAGTTCATGTTTTATGGAAGTTAAATATTTTTCTATATTTATATGAGACCTGGTAATACTAAGGCTATTGAGGAAATGTTTAATTCAATTTCTTCAAAATATGATTTTCTAAATGATATATTTAGCTTTGGATTACATAGGTTTTGGAAAAGAAAATTGTTGGATATTCTTAATCCGACTTTTGGTGAGAAATGGATAGATCTCTGTTGTGGAACTGGAGATATGTCAATACTTTTGGCTAGATATATGAAAAGTTCGAAAAATATTACAGGGGTAGATACAGCTTCTAAAGCCTTATTAGTTGCGAGAGAAAGATCTAAAAAAAAATATTCTTCAATTAAATGGATAAATGCTAATGCTCTCCAAACTAATCTCAAATCCAATGAATATGATGGGCTATTGATGGCTTATGGTTTAAGGAATCTTTCTAGTTCTTATGAGGGGCTTAGAGAGGCTTTTAGAGTTTTGAAACCAGGTGGAAGGGCAGGAATATTAGATTTTCGATCTTTTGAAGGATATCCCATGCAAGGTCTTTTCCAAAAAATTTATCTAAGTCTTTATGTCGTTCCAATCGCATCACTCTTTGGATTAGGAAAGGAATATTTATATATAAAAAAAAGCTTAGTTAATTTCCCCTCAGGGGCAAAACAAATTCAATTAGCACTTTCTGCTGGCTTCAAGAAAGCAGAATATCAAACATTAGCAATAGGGCAAATGGGAATTTTGTTACTTGAAGCCTAAGTTGAATAGCTCAATCTATTCTCAATTCTTTTCTTCTACAAAAACTACATTTACCCCACAATTTAATTTCTCCCTTAGGAGACGGTACCTTGCAAAAAGGACAATTGGTGATTCCATTTTTGTCAGTTCTGCTTGGATGATTTTCCCAAATTTCTTTTTCAGTTTCTCGTTTGATTAAATTACTTGGATAATATTGTCTAATCCGGATCTCTTTTATTTGATATCCATGTGATTTTAAAGATTCAATTAACTCCAAACGGTTATATAAAAGCGCTTGTCTCCATTGTGGATGGCTTGCTCCAATAGTTAGAACTTTATTTTTTATGTTAAGTGGCGTGCAGTTTAATGCTAGTTGCTCACCTGCTATTTCTACCCAATCTTGAATAAGGCCTCCTACATTTCCTTCCCATGAAGACTTGATTTCTTCTAAGCATGTATATATTGATTTCTCCCTTTTTGCTTTTGTTTTATGCTTTAAGTCTTCTAAAATCAACGTAAAATAGACACTAATGATGAGTAAGTGCTTAAATCTAGCTAATATTTTTAAGATTGCATGAAAAATCCTAATGGGATTATTAGATAGGTTAAGTCGCTTGCTAAGGGCAAATCTAAATTCTTTTGTGAGTGATGCAGAAGATCCAACAAAAATACTTGATCAGTCTGTTGCTGATATGCAAGATGACTTGGTGAAGCTTCGTCAGGCGGTAGCTATTGCCATTGCGAGTCAAAAAAGATTAGAGAATCAGGCAAATCAAGCACAAGAGCAAATTCAAAATTGGTTGTCTAGAGCGGAATTAGCCTTGAAAAAAGGAGAGGATGATCTAGCTAGAGAAGCATTAAGTAGAAAAAAAACCTTTCAGGAAACCTTTCAATCTTTAACAACTCAATCTCAAACACAAATTGGTCAAGTTGAAAAACTTAGAAAAAGTCTTTTGTTATTAGAAAGAAAGATCGCGGAGGCCCGAACGAAAAAAGATATGCTCAAAGCAAGAGCTCAAGCTGCCAAAGCTCAGCAAAAAATTCAAAGTGCGGTCGGAGATTTGGGTAGCAAGTCTGCTATGGCTGCATTTGAGAGAATGGAAGATAAAGTAGAGGCATTAGAAGCGACTGGGCAAGCAGCCTTAGAGTTGGCTGGCGAGGATCTAGAAAGTAAGTTCGCAGCCCTGGAGGGAGGAGGTGATATAGAAAAAGAATTAGAGACATTGAGGAGTCAATTAAAATCAGGAGTTGAGGCAATAGCTTTGCCTCCATCCGATTTAGATGTTGATGAAGTAAAGACTGTAGAAATTCAAGAAGTCGAAATTGAATTAGAGGAGCTGAAGAAGTCAATGGATAAGGCTTGATTTTTTTAAGAATAAATGACCTTGCCATATGAGTAATCAAAAAATCTATAGCGGTGTAGGGTTGATTTCTAGATATCACAAATTAAATAACTCCTCTACAAGATCATGGCGATTAATGTTAAAACCTATTTGTGCTAGCACTGAAATAGAGTTGTCGAATTGGATTGCAGAGAAACCAGTAAAAAAAAATCAGCCAAAAGCAATGTTTGCTTCTTGTCAAAGATTTGGTAAAGGTCAAGCTGGTCGGATTTGGCAAGCACCAAAGGGAGGGGTTTGGGTTAGTGCAGCTATTAAGAGAGAGGGGCCGTATGAAAATAATTCACAGCTTTATGGGTTAGCTGTGGCATTGGCTTTGATTAAGAGAATTGAACAGATAGGAGTTAATGTCAGTATTAAATGGCCGAATGATCTACTAGTTGATGGTCGAAAATTAGCTGGAATTTTACCTAGACTATTTTTTAGAGGTGGGGAACTTCGATTATTGAGAGTTGGAGTAGGTTTAAACGTTTTTAACAATGTTCCTAAAGAAGGGATCTCGCTTAAACAAATTGTTGGAGATAAAAATATGAATATCAATTTTTGGTCTTCAGAAGTTTTACTTGCAATAGAAAGATCTTTAGATTTTTTAGAAAATAAAAATCTTCTATGCAGTGAAGTAGAAGAAAGGTTGTGGTCAAAAAAATATATTGATAATCAAACTGGCAAGCAGTGGGATATCAAAGGTATAGACTCGATTGGTAGACTGATTATTTTTGAGGAAAACACAGAGAAATTTTTGTCAACTTCAATATGATTACCTGAGTTAATTTTCAGTAATCTCTGTTACCTTACCATCTCTAAATCTTGCTATTTTTTTTGCTCTTTGAGCGACATTATCTTCATGAGTTACTAATACAATTGTTATTCCCTGACTATGCAGTTGATCAAAAAGATTTAAAACATCTTCAGTAGTTTTGGAATCTAGAGCACCAGTTGGTTCGTCTGCCAATAATAGTGATGGTTGATTGATTATTGCTCTTGCTATGGCAACTCGTTGTTGTTGGCCACCAGATAATTGATTAGGCAGATTGGTCAGCCTGTTGCCTAACCCAACTCGATCAAGAGCCTCTTCAGCGCGCTTCTTCCTTTCTAAAGCGGGGACGCATGCATAAATCATTGGAAGCATTACATTTTCTAGTGCTGAAACCTCTTGAAGCAGATGAAATTGCTGAAAAACAAAACCAAGTTCTTTATTCCTAATATCTGCAAGTAAGTCATCATCAAGTTTTTCTACTGCAGTTCCATTTAATTCATAAGTCCCATTAGTAGGACGATCAAGGCATCCGAGTATGTTCATTGCAGTACTTTTACCAGACCCACTTGCACCCATAACTGCAAGATAATCACCCTGATAAACTTCAAGATTTAGTTCGTCAAGAGCTTTCACTTTGACCGATCCTTCCCCATAAAATTTATTTACATTCGTTAGACGAGCAACAGATTTTTTCAATGATTTTAATTTGTTAGCCAATTGAACTTTTAGTTGCAAGAGTAAGGGCTTCTTGAAGTAAAGGAGTTCCGTTTACCGCACTATCGGCAAATTTAAAGAGAGGGTTTGAAATGATTCCACCAATTGCAGTTACAAGAACACAAAAAATCAACCCTACTTTGAGAGAAGACATTCCCGGTATTGACCATTCTATAGTCGGATATGCTTTAACAACATCTGAAGCTTCTTTGGGTTCGGTCACTACCATCATTTTTATAACCGATATGTAATAGTAAATGGAAATAACAGAAGTGACTAAGCCAACACTCACGAGTATGTATTGCTCATCTGCCCATCCAGCAAAAAACAAATAGATCTTTCCAAAGAATCCCAACATTGGAGGAATGCCTCCCAAAGATAGAAGGCATAAACTCAATCCTAATGTTATTAATGGATCTTTTTGGTATAGTCCTGCATAATCTGATATTTGGTCACTACCAGTTCTAATTGAGAAAAGTATTATGCAGGCAAAAGCACCAAGATTCATAAATAAATAAGCAGCCATATATAGAACCATCGCGGCAAAACCATCTTCAGTTCCACAAACTAATCCAATCATTACAAATCCAGCTTGTCCAATTGAGCTATAGGCAAGCATCCTTTTCATTGATTTTTGAGCTAGCGCTACAACATTTCCCAGCGACATACTTAGGACTGCTAAAACAGTAAAAAGCAATTTCCATTGTGTGTCAAAAGCGCTAAAACATCCTACGAGTATTCTTACTGCCAGAGCAAAACCTGCTGCTTTGGATCCCACTGATAAAAAGGCAACTACAGGAGTAGGAGAACCCTCATATACATCTGGTGTCCATTGGTGAAATGGGACTGCAGCAATTTTGAAAGCCACTGTAGATAATACGAAAACAAGCGCTAACGCAGATAAAGGGGTTGGAGCATTAATTAACGTTATCCCTATCTCTTTTAAATTTGTTGATCCACTTATTCCATAAAGCAGAGATGCACCATATAGAAAGACAGCGGCAGCAGCCGAACCAACTAATAAATATTTCAGAGCAGCCTCAGAACTTCTCGAATCTCTTTTTAGATACCCAGAGAGCAAATAGCTTGCAACGGAGAGTGTTTCTAGAGAAACAAAAACACTTACCAAATCAGTTGAACCACATAGAAGCATCGCTCCAAGAGTGGCAGCTAACAATATTGCTGCAAATTCACCAATGGGACTCCCGTTTTGTTCAGCATATCTCCAGCTAATTAACAAAGAGATGAGAGTTGATAGAGCTATTACCCCTCTAAAAGCAATAGCAAGATTGTCTGCAATAAATGCGCCTAAGAAAGATTCTTGAGTGTCTCCATTCCATTGCATTAGTAGTAAAAACAAGGAGCTTCCAAGACCTGCATAACAGATAGGCGGAGACCAGCGGGCTGAAATCTTTTCGCCAGCCAAGTCCACCAAAAGAGTCCCTAACATTGCCACTAGGACTGCAGCCTCGGGTAGAACGGCTTTAGCATTTAAAGAGAGATTTAAAAGCTCTACAGGCTCGTTTATGAATATTTGAAAAGACAAAAGTTCTCCCATTTATGTATTGTTTTGAAGCTGTGTCTGATTTTATAACTTTAGCGAAGTTATAAAATATGCCTTTTTTATCATTTTGGGCTATGCATTTTACTATTCAGTACGTTAGATAAGAAGAAGGAAAATTGAGCTGATGCCCACTGACCATACTCTGGTAATTGTTGAAAGTCCCACAAAGGCAAAGACCATTAGAGGGTTTTTGCCTAAGGATTTTCAAGTTCTTGCGTCAATGGGGCATATTAGAGACTTGCCTAATAATGCCTCCGAGATCCCTGCGAAGCACAAGGGAGAAAAGTGGGCAACGATAGGGGTTAATACAACTGCTGATTTTGATCCTTTGTATGTGGTCCCAAAAGATAAGAAGAAAATTGTCAAGGAATTAAAACAATCTTTGAAGGGCGCTAGTGAATTGTTGCTTGCCACTGATGAGGACAGAGAGGGTGAAAGTATCAGTTGGCATTTAATGAACGTACTTGATCCAAAAATCCCTGTTAAGAGGATGGTTTTTCATGAGATAACAAAAGAGGCTATTTCCAAAGCTCTATCGAAAACAAGAGAAATTGATATGGAATTAGTTCATGCTCAAGAAACAAGAAGAATATTAGACAGGTTAGTTGGATATACCTTGTCTCCTCTTCTGTGGAAAAAAGTTTCTTGGGGTTTATCTGCTGGAAGAGTCCAATCAGTTGCAGTAAGATTGCTGGTTTTGCGAGAGAGAGCAAGGAGATCTTTCAGAAGTGGAAGTTATTGGGATTTGAAAGCAAAATTAGAAAAAGAAGGCAGTGAATTTGAGGTGAAGATGACCTCAATTGGTGGACAAAGAATAGCCAGTGGTAGTGATTTTGATGAATCAACTGGATTATTGAAATCTGGTCGAAAGGTAAAATTACTGAACGAGGAGGAATCTAATGAACTTGCTAAAAAACTAATTACTGATAAATGGAAAGTTATCAATGTCGAAGAAAAACCGTCAATTCGAAAACCAGTTCCTCCTTTTACGACAAGCACATTACAACAAGAAGCTAATAGAAAACTTCGATTATCAGCTAGGGAGACCATGAGATGTGCCCAAGGGTTATATGAAAGAGGTTTTATTACGTACATGAGAACAGATTCTGTTCATTTGTCCGATCAGGCAATTAATGCTTCAAGAAAGTGTGTTGAATCAAAGTATGGCGTTGAATATTTAAGTAATAAGCCCCGTCAATTTTCCAATAAGACGAGAAATGCTCAAGAAGCTCATGAGGCAATTCGTCCTTCTGGTGAGAGCTTTAAAACACCCAAAGATTCCAATTTACAAGGAAGAGATCTTTCTTTGTATGAACTGATTTGGAAACGAACAGTTGCCAGTCAAATGGCCGATGCAAGATTGACAATGCTTGGAGTGGAATTGCAAGCATCGGATGTGTCCTTTAGGGCTAGTGGTAAAAGAATTGATTTTCCAGGTTTCTTTAGGGCTTATGTTGAAGGAACGGATGATCCTGATAGTGCTCTTGAAGGTCAAGAAGTGCTTTTGCCTAAGTTAGATGTCGGAGATACTCTAACGGCTAAGAAGGTTGAGGCACTTGGGCATCAGACTCAACCTCCTGCTAGATATAGCGAAGCTTCTTTAGTTAAAACGCTTGAGAAAGAGGGTATAGGTCGTCCTTCAACATATGCCAGCATTATTGGAACAATTGTAGATCGAGGCTATTCAGTCCTTAATAATAATTCTTTGACTCCAAGTTTTACAGCATTTGCTGTTACTGCTCTTCTTGAAGAACATTTCCCTGACCTTGTAGATACTAGCTTTACAGCTCGAATGGAATCAACACTGGATGAGATATCAACAGGGAAAGTAAGTTGGCTTCCATACCTCAAGGATTTTTATAAAGGTGATACTGGGCTGGAAAATCAAGTTCAACAAAGAGAAGGAGACATAGATGGAGGGGAATTCCGGTCGGTTTCTTTGGAGGGACTTTCGTCTCTTGTTAGGTTGGGTAAATTTGGAACATATTTGGAATCAAAGCAACTAGGTGAAAATGGGAAGCCCATAACAGCTACTCTCCCACAGGAGATTACTCCCGCAGATCTAGATGAAGATATCGCAGAAATGATCTTAAAACAAAAAGCTGAGGGACCTGAGTCCCTTGGAATTGATCCTGATAGTGGACAGAATTTATATCTATTGAATGGTAGATATGGTCATTTTGTTCAACGAGGTTTAGTTGTTGAATTGAAAGATCTTGGAGTTCCAAAAGGCAAGAAAAAATTAGGGAATCTTCGCTTATTCAAAAGTAGTCAATATGGACTCTATTTGAAGCAGGATTCATCAAAGGTTCAGGTCTTGTTGCCAGAGAATATAAAAGAGGATGAGATTGATGTTCAAAAAGCGATAGAATACCTAGATGATAAATCCTTGAAAAAAGCTCCAAACCCAAAAAGGACTTCATTACCAAAGAACTTAAAACCCGAGAACTTGACCTTTGAGGAAGCCCTTGGATTAATTCAATTACCACGTCTATTGGGAGAGCACCCAGAGGGAGGCAAGGTTCAATCAAGTTTGGGTAGGTTTGGTCCGTATGTTGTTTGGAGTAAAACTGATGGTGAAAAAGATTATCGCTCAATTAAGGGCGAAGATGATGTTCTTCAAATAAGCCTAGAAAGAGCCCTTGAGCTTTTATCTATTCCTAAACGGGGAAGAGGTGGAAGAACCGCTTTGAAAGAACTTGGTGTCCCAGAGGGAGAAACAGAAACTATCCAACTTTTTAATGGACCATATGGTTTATATGTTAAACAGGGAAAAATCAATGCCTCTCTTCCAGAGGGAAAAACCGTTGAAGATATCTCTATTGATGAGGCTATTCAACTATTGGCAGCTAAAAAATCAAGTAAAAAAACAACATCTAAGAAAAAAAGTTCTATAAAAAAGACAGTAAAATCTAATAAGAAAGATTTGATTTCATCATCTTCAAAAAAAAGTACTTCTCGAAAATCGTCTTCCACAGCTAAAGCAGGACGTCCAAGAGCTAGTAAGGTCAGGGTAATTAAACCTAAATAAAATTTTGGATATTTTAGTATTTGTTGAGAAAATGTTTATTAGATTATTTCTAATAGTTATTCTAATTCCACTTCAATCATGTTCAAATACTGTAATTGGTGAGAAGTTGGAAAATAGTTTTGATACCCCGCAGAATCCAAGAGTTTCAGGAGATAAAAATATTAAATCAATAAAACAAAATCAAATACCAAAGATCACATCAAGAATTAAAGTTGAGAAGAAAAAAAATGAAAAAGACTTAGGGAAAATTATCAAAGAGAATTCAATATCTAATAAAGATAGACTTAGTCAAAAATCAACTAAATCAGTAAAGAATACAATTTTTACGCCACAGCCATACAGAATTATATTAAGATTGTCAGGCGCAAACCCTTCTGCACCAGCTGAGACTGTTACAAAGGCTCTAAGGAAAGCAGGAGTCCAGTTTGAAGTGGAAAAAATCGAACGTTTTGATAACGGGGAGTTGTCAAATGATAGATCTCTAAAAAGAAAATAATTTTGACTTTAGATAATAAAAACTTTTTTAAAAGCAGCTCTCTTTATAAATCTCCTCTTAGCAAGAGACAAGCCTTGAAAATTGTTGAGTCCTCTTATTTCGCTGCTGCATCGGCTTTGATTTGGATAGCTCTTTATTATTTGCCGATTGGTGGAGCTGTATTTCGTCTTGCATTGCCCTTGCCCTTGGCTCTTCTTCAAATGCGGAGAGGTATTAAAACAGGGGTTGAGGGAGTGACAGTATGTGTATTGTTATTAACTGCTCTGATGGGTCCGCTAAGAGGCCCTTTAGTGCTCTTCCCTTATGGATTACTGTCCTTGTGGTTAGGACATAGTTGGCAAAAAGGTTGGAATTGGTGGTTAAGTTGGAGTGTTGGAGTGTTTATAGGGACTATGGGTTTTCTTGTTAGAGTCTTTGTCTTATCTATGTTGGTTGGTGAGAATTTGTGGGTAATTCTTACTCGTGCTGGAGCAGGATTACTCGCCAAAGGGATAGATGTTTTTAATCTTTCTTTTACTCCGGATATGAGACAAGTTCAAATAGTTGCAGTATTTTTAATTATAACTCAAGAAATTGTTTACGTTCTTTGTTTGCATGCGCTGGCTTATTGGATTTTCCCTAGGCTCAAATCCTCTATACCCGAGCCACCTGCATTCCTAGAGAATTTAATTTCTCTTGAATCTAATTGATTGAAAATGAAAGGAGTTGACTATACTTTATTGCCGTCAGGAGTATTGGCTTTTGGGGATGGCCTGCAAAAGCAAAATGTTAATGAAAGATTAAAAATTTTGAAAGAAAATATTACTAATATGGAATTCTTTTTAATTCTTGCTGGATCTCAAACTGCAGAGATTGAGGGTATTTCTGCGGCTGGTTCGACTCCTGTTTCTAGACGTTATACAGCCGTTGCAGACGCCGAACTTTTATTAAGAGGTCCTTTGATTCCCAAAAGATGGCCTTTACCTCCTTTAGCTGGAGGTGTCTCGCCTGCATTGCTTAGTTACGTTGCGTCAAGGTTCTTGAAAATTAAGCCAACAATTATATCGGCAGGACTGCTACACCCCCCCCCATTTAGTCATGTAGCCTTAGAGTCACCCGAGATAGGCCCTGCTAGATGCTTGAGTTCAGGTAGTGCAATGGAAAGAACTAGAGTCAAACTTTTACTAGATGGTGGATTTAAGATAGGTAAGAAGTTAAAAAAATCTCTTTTAATAACGGAGTGTGTTCCAGGAGGTACCTCTACAGCTTTTGCTGTTCTTTTAGGATTAGGAATAGATGTTAATGGTCTTATAAGCGGAAGTTATAGGAATCCACCTTCAGAATTAAAAGCAAAATTAGTTAACCAAGGACTCAAAGCTGCAAAATTAAAGAAGAATCCATCTTCTGTTGATCTCATGGCAGCAGTCGGGGATCCATTTCAACCAATTGCAGTTGGTCTTTTGATGGGAGCTATAGAATCTGGTCAAGATGTTCTATTAGGAGGAGGTTGTCAAATGTTGGCAGTACTAGCTTTAGCATTAAATGAAATTGAGCCTAAACTACGTTCTGAAGTTACTAGAAAAATTTTAATAGGAACAACATCATGGTTAGTAGATGAATCACTTTCTACTGCAAAAAATAGAAATTCTTTTATTCATTTAATGAATCATGTCGCCAATCATTTTAAAGTAAATATCCTAGGTCTAGCTAGTGGTTATAGATTTAATGATAGTAATCAAAAAGTTCTTAGAGATTATGAGATTGGTTATGTTAAAGAGGGTGTTGGTGCTGGAGCATTATCGTTGCTTGCGCAAATCAAGGGATTGACTCAGAGAGAAATGGTTGAAAAGTGTGATTTAGAGGTTGCTAATCTTTTTAAGTCAAATAACGAAATAACTTGTCACGGGATTTCAATAATATGAATATTGATAAATTTGGTAGGAGAGAGTTCATCAAATATGGATTTATCTCTTCTTTATTTTTCTTATCTGGGTGTTCAACGTCTCAAAAGAAATTGGCTTTGAGAGGTGTTTCTAATAGCTTTCCTAATGAATTTGTAAATAGTTTATCTTCAGGTTGGGAATTTTTCCCGATAAAAGATATCGACTTAAAAAATTTTTCTTATAACTCTACTCTTCAAGAAAAAACAGATTTATTAATCTTAAATGATGGTTGGATATCTGAGTTAGCCATTGATTCATTTCAAGAAATCAAAGTAGATAATATTAGAAATAATTTCAGCAAGCAGACTAATTCTTTTCTCGAAGGGTTAGGCGAGGATTATAAAAAAAAGCTTTTACCGTTAGCGGTTAGTCCTTGGGTGATACTTTTCAGAAATGAAGATTCTCTTGCTTTAAAAAATAAGGATACTTGGGAAGTTATTTTTTCGAATTCACTTGCAAATCAGATAGTTTTTCCTCGTAGTCCTTATCTTCTGATTTCTATTTCACAAAAAATAGATTTAGTTAACGATTTCTTGAAAATCAAGAGTCAAGCTAAAACTTATGATGATAGGAATGCTTTAAATTGGGTCGTTTCAGGTAGAGCAAATGCAGCAGTTTTACCCTTATCTAACTGTGTTAAAGCTCTTGTTGAAGATCCTCGCTTGTCTGTCCTTTTGCCTAAGGAGGGAAGTCCGCTTGATTGGACGGTTCTTGCTTCTCCCTCGCTTCCTCCAGAGTTTTTCCCTATTGAGTGGGTTGATTCGTTGTGGGGAGCTACTTATTTAAGACGTCTAATAAGTAAAGGTTATTTGCCACCAACTAGCTTTTCTGACTTGAGGAGAAAAAATATAAATGTTTCTCAAAGGTATCAATCTATCTTTCTACCAGAAGAGAGTGTTTGGAATAAATGTTGGTCATTGCCAATACTTAGTTCTGATGAGAAAAAAGCCTTGGCTTTATATTGGAATAATTCATAACAAACTACATATGAAATCCAAATAAACTTTTTCGAGACATTTCTAAATACCATAACTAGCATTCTAAAAGTGGCGGTTACAATAATGTTTACTGGTTTAGTTCAGTCCATTGGCACGATCAAGAAAAATAATTTGGGGGTAATTGTTGATGGATGTAATCCTTTTTCTCCACTCAATCTTGGAGATAGTGTTTCTGTAGACGGAGTTTGTCTAACAGTTTCTGAATTAATCAATGATTCTTTTTTCGCAAATATAAGTGAAGAGACTCTTAAGAGAACAAATCTTGCAGAAAAAGCTCAGAAAAATGGTTATGTAAATCTTGAACCAGCATTACGTTTGTCTGATCGGTTAGGTGGACATATTGTTAGCGGACATATTGATGGTCTAGGTGAAATTATTTCAATTGAAAATTTGAAAAACTCCTGGAATTTGAAAGTATCTTGGGATGATATGAATTTCTGTAGGTATATGTGCGATAAAGCTAGTATTAGCCTGAATGGAATTAGTCTTACTATCTCTGAGATATGTAATGGTGGGTGTGAATTCTCAGTAGCTGTAATACCTCATACTTGGACAAAGACATGCTTGCAGTATTTGAAAATTGGCGAAAAAGTTAATTTAGAGGTTGACTTGATGGCAAAGTATGCAGAAAAACTTTTAAAGGTACAAAATAATGATTCTTTTTCAAAAACTCCACCATTAATTAGCTCTCAGTGGCTTAATGAGCAAGGTTGGAACTAGGAATTTATATTTATTAAATATAAATTTCTTTAGAAGATTTATTATTTCTTTAGTGGTAACAAACTTATCGCTCCAGAGTCTTTTCGTACATCAATACGAAACTCCTGTCCAGGCTCTAGACCTAGTTTTTTCGTATAGGCATGTCCTATAAGAAGATTGCCATTACCATGAACTTTAGTTCGAAATTCTGCTTGTCTTCCTCTTGAAGATCTATTGCCTGCTCTGCCAGGACCATTTGAGCGAAGTTTATAACCCTTGGCTTCAACTAGAGCACGGTAAAAACTTTTACGTAAAACTCTCCCGCTTGGGCCGACATAACCACATCCTTTAGCTATTTCGTCTTCTGGACGGCTGCTCAAAGATCTTGCTTTATCGAGGAGTTCTTTTCCAACAAGCATTTCAGACTGTTTTATTTAATATAATTCTGACCAATAAGTAGAATTGTGCAACAAATTAATTGAAAGTTTCTTGCTTAGTATCAATATTTACCTCTCAAAGCAGATAAAGGATGATGAATAAGATAACCCAAATACCATCTACAAAGTGCCAATAGAGCTCTACTGCCTCAAATGGGAACTTATTTTCATTATTCACTCGACCAAATGGAATACGTGTTTGCCACCAAATAATCATAATCATTATTGATCCAAGTGTTACGTGAAGCCCATGAAAGCCAGTTAATGCATAAAAAGTACTTGCATAAAGGTTGTCTGTTAATCCAAAAGGCAAAGTAAAGTACTCAAACATTTGACTGATTAAAAATGCCACTCCCAAAGAGCCTGTTATTAGAAGCCATTTTTGACATTGTTTTGCTTCATTCTTTTCTAGGAATTTCCCGGCTTGATGAAATGTAAAGCTACTAACTAGAAGTAAGACTGTATTTAAAGTTGGTAATGGCAGTTCTAGTTCGTAAATAGCATCAGGACCAAGGGGATTGACTGCTTTGAAAGTTAGATATGCCGCAAAAAAACCTGCAAAGGTCATTCCATCTGCGATTAAAAAAGCTATTAAACCAAACAAACGAAAATCTTCATGCTCTTCAGTTGAGATTTTGTTCTCTGAAGATTGTTCTTTTGGAACTATCGAAGTCATGTAATTACCTCCTGAGTGTTATTTGAATTTTTTTCTCCATAACCATATGGTTCTAGAACTAGTGGGGCTTCTCCCTCCCAATTCTCAACAGGAGGAGGTGAACTTGTTAACCACTCAGGTGTTAATGCATTCCATGGATTGTCACCAGCGTCATCCCCGTAGAGGATGCTTTGAAAAATATTCCATAGAAAAGGGATAGTGCTTAGAGCCATTAACAATGCACCTACGCTACTTATTTGATTGATTAATTGAAATTGTGAATCGTATTCAGCAACTCGTCGAGGCATACCATTTAAACCTAGCCAGTGTTGAGGAGCAAAACAAAGATTAAAGCCTATAAAAGTAATTATGAAGTGGAATCTCCCAAGATTTTCATTGAGCATTTTTCCGGTAAATTTTGGGAACCAGTGATAAATAGAAGAGAAGATAACAAAGACTGAACCTCCATAGACTATGTAGTGAAAATGAGCAACAACAAAATAGGTATCATGCACATGAACATCAAAAGGAACTTGAGCTAGGGCAACTCCCGTTATTCCACCTAAGACAAAGTTAATAATAAATCCGCAGGAAAATAGCATGGCCGCATTAAGTGATATTTTCCCTCCCCATAAGGTTGCAACCCAATTGAAAAATTTTATACCTGTAGGGACAGCTATAAAAGCAGTAGCGATTGTAAAAAATAAGCGCATCCATGGAGGAGTTCCACTCGTAAACATGTGATGAGCCCAAACAACTAGGCCTAAAACAACTATTCCCATAATTGAAAAGACCATTGTTGTATAGCCAAATAGTGGCTTTCTACTATGGATTGGTAGTATTTCACTTACCAAGCCAAAGGCAGGTAAGACCATGATATAAACAGCAGGATGAGAGTAAAACCAAAAAAGATGTTGATAAACAATTACATTTCCACCAAGACTTGGGTTGAAGAAACCTGTATGAGCAACTATGTCAAAGCTCAACAATATTAAAGTACCTGCTAGAACAGGAGTTGATAAAACGACGAGAATACTTGTACCAAGCATTGCCCAGCAATACATGGGTAATTGCATTAATTTTAGTCCAGGTCTTCTTAGCTTGAGGATTGTAGCGATGAAATTAATACCACCAAAAATTGAGCTTCCACCCAAAAGTAATACGCTTAGTATCCAAATTATTTGACCGGCGGCTGGAGTCGTAATGCTTAAAGGTGGATATGCTGTCCACCCAGATTGTGCTGCTCCATTTATGAAATAGCTTGTTATCAACATCAACCCGGAGGGAGGTATTAGCCAAAAGGCAACAGCATTCAGTCTTGGAAAGGCCATATCCCTTGCCCCAACATAAAAAGGTATTAAATAGTTGCCAAATGCACCATTTACTACAGGCACGATCCATAGGAAAATCATGATTGTGCCATGGAGCGTCAAAACTTGGTTGTAAACCTCTCTAGGCATGAAATCTGAGAGGGGACTTGTGAGCTCTACCCTTATCGCTCCAGCTAAAGATCCTCCAATTAAATAAAACAAGAAACCACAAACTAAGTATTGAAGACCTATGACTTTGTGATCGAGACTAAAACTCAGATATTTCAGCCATCCAGTTGGTTGGAGCTTCTCTGGAGGCGAGTTACTTGGTTTAAGTGAAATAGTCATAAATCTAAATTGACTCTTTAGAGTTTTCTTTTAACCAATTATCAAAGTCTTCTTGTTCATCAACTATTACGTTTGATCTCATCCCACCATGATAAGGGCCACACAATTCTGCGCAAACAATTGGGTAATTACCTGCTTTTGTAGGAGTAAAATTTAAAATCGTTGGTTGGCCTGGAATTACATCTTGCTTGAGTCTGAATTGAGGCACCCAAAAAGCATGTATTACATCTTTAGACTCCATTCTTAAATTAACTTCTCTTCCAACAGGAACATGAAGTTCGCCAGAAATAATATCTCCTTTTGGATAGTGAAAAATAAAAGCAAATTGCATTGCAGTTAACTCAATTGGTAATGAAGATGAATTTTTTGTGGATGAAGATTCAATTGGCCCAGAACCTATACCTCCCCAAAACCTCCCGGCTTGATTATCCATTTGACCACTGTGATCATGCATTAAAGGTTGCATGCCACCCATTCGATCATAAATATCGTAGCTATATAAACCTACAAATAAAACAACAATTGCAGGAACTGCTGTCCAAAAGATTTCTAAAGAAATATTACCTTCTAAGTCAATCCCGTCACCAGTTTCTCCAGGCCTGCGACGGAATTGAATAAGACTATAAATTACTAAAGCAGTCATACCTATGAAAAGTATGCAGCCAATAATGAATAGGACTCGATATAGTTCATCATAAACAGGAGCATTATCGCTCGCGCTCACGGGAAGCATATTGACGTTGTACGCCATCCAAACTCCTGCTACGCCAAGAATTAAACTTGACGTTAGAGTTAAGATGCCCGTCAGTTTCGGCAAGAAGATCTCCTGTTCTATTTATAGGTTATGGGCAAAAGTAACTAATGTATCGGCTAATTGTTAATTCAAGATGAATAATTTTTTTTAAAAGACAATCTTTATGTTGCAGTCCTTGTATTCAGGTGACGTGTACAAAGTAATCGCTACGTTGAATTAATAATGATCTTGATGGATTTTTGCATACGTGCAGGTTATTTATCCAACAAAGCCACTCTTTAGATTGGGCCAACTTGCCGCTCATGTGGTAGTTGCACTGATCACTCTTGTCGTGATTGGAGGTGCAACAAGAGTTATGGAGGCTGGCCTTGCTTGCCCAGACTGGCCTTTATGTTATGGGTCTTTTTTGCCTGGGAGGCAAATGAACTTACAAGTCTTCTTGGAATGGTTTCATCGTTTAGATGCATTTTTTGTAGGGATTGCTTTAATTGCTCAATTTGTGCTGTCTTTACGCTGGGCAAGAACTTTACCTACATGGCTTCCTTGGACCTATGGATTCTTAACTTTATTGGTTGCTTTTCAGGGTTTTTTAGGTGCTTTGACGGTACTGCAGCTATTGCCATCTTTAATCGTCATGGCTCATCTTGCAGTTGCACTCACTCTTGTTGCAATTATGAGTAGCGTGACTCAACAACTACTCAACCCTGGTAAGTCACTTTTTCCACTTTGGCTTCGTTCCTTTGGATTTTTATCTCTTTTTTCAGTTGTAGCTCAGTCTTTATTAGGTAGTCGGGTGGCAACCTCGTGGTCAGCTCAAAGATGCTTGGCTTTTGGAGATTCTTGCAATCTTTTAGGAATGCACCGTACTAGTGCTGTCCTAGTTAGCTTTTTGGTGATTTTATTCGTAATTGTTTCATCTTTTCAGAGAGATGTTCTTGCTAAGCAGTGGCCTTATCTTTTGACAATTGTTTTTTTGATCATCTTACAAATCTTATTAGGTGTTTTTTCTATTCATCTAAGCATGAGTCAACCTGGTCTTATAATTGGTCATCAACTAATTGCCTGCTTGTTAGTGGCCGTAATAGCAGCATTGAATTTTAAAGGTAGAGGAATTGATGAATCTTCTCAATCATTTCTTTTAAATCAATCAACTTTGGAGACATGTCATGGTTAGCTCTACATCAGATGTAATTTCACAGCCCGTTAATCGCGAGGAAATTGTTCCTTCTAGAAAGCGTATTAAACTTCCAGCTTGGTTAGAGGTTGCCAAGCCAAGATTAATTCCTCTATTACTGGCAACCACTGTTGGTGGAATGGCTCTTTCGGAGGAATGGCCATTACCCTCTCCAAGATTGGCATGCACTTTGGGTGGAGGAGCTCTTGCGGCTGCAGCCGCAGGAGCTCTTAATTGCTTGTGGGAGCAAGACCTTGATAAGCGAATGAAACGCACTAGTAATAGAGCATTGCCCTCTGGTCGCCTTTCTCAGTCTTCTGTTTTTATTGGAGCAATTGCTTGTACACTTGCTGCTTCAACTCTTTTGGTAAGTGGAGTTAACTGCTTAGCAGCAGGACTTACTCTTTTAGGACTTTGTAGTTATGTTCTCCTGTACACAGCATTCTTAAAACCTAGAACTTCTCAAAATATAGTTTTCGGAGGAGTCGCTGGAGCAATTCCCCCTCTTGTAGGAGCTTCGGCAGCAGCAGGCCATATTGGGTTGGGTGGTTGGTGGCTATTCTCCTTGGTAATGGTTTGGACTCCAGCACATTTTTGGGCTCTGGCCATATTATTAAGAGAGGACTATAGATCTGTTGGTATACCTATGCTCCCAACAGTAAGTGGCCCATTCGTTACGGCAAAAGCTATATCTGTTTATGGCTATCTAACAGTCTTTCTAAGTTTTTTAGGGTGCTTTGTCTTGCCCGCAGGAGGCTTGTTATATGGAATGTTATTACTACCTTATAATTCAAGACTTCTTCAATTGGTCTCCAGATTAAGAGATGATCCAGAGGACTTAGATAGGGCTAAGGGTTTGTTTAGGTGGTCTATTCTTTATATGTTTGGAGTTTGTTTTTTGCTTGTTATTAGTAGATTAGAGGTATCAATTGTTTTTAATGATCAGTTGATAGCTTTAATTAAAGACTCTTCAATGATATTTTCGTAAATCTATAAAATTAAAATAAAAACTTTATAACCATGCTTAGTGATATTAATTAGACTTTGCTAGGTGATATTAACTTGTTTTTAGGCAATCTGTTTTTAGATGTTTTTCATCCAACTAAGAGATTTATTTAAGTCTTATGGTCCTGTCAGGGCTCTAGATGGACTTAACCTTGAAGTTCCAAAAGGTTCTTTGTATGGTTTGTTGGGCCCAAACGGAGCAGGGAAAAGCACTGCAATTAGAATTATCTGTACTCTTCTTTCCCCTGATTCTGGTCATGTTGAGGTTGGGGGACTTGATGCTTTGCTTGAGGAAAAAGAAATTAGGCGCAAATTGGGTTATGTCGCTCAAGATGTTGCAATCGATAAAATACTTACAGGTAGAGAATTGCTGCAGCTTCAAGGAGACCTTTATCATCTAGACAGCAAACGTAAGAGAAAGAGAATTGACGAATTAATTCAGAGACTAGATATGCATGAATGGATTGATAGAAGATGTGGTTCTTTTTCGGGAGGAATGAAAAGAAGACTTGATCTTGCCTCAGGATTGTTGCATGAACCAGAATTATTGATTCTTGATGAACCTACTGTTGGGTTGGACATAGAAAGTCGATCAGTTATTTGGGAATTATTGAAGGAACTTAGAAATAAGGAAACTACTATTCTTTTAAGTAGTCATTATCTCGAGGAGGTAGATGAGTTGGCAGATGAGATGGCTATTATTGATAAAGGAAAAGTCATTGCATGTGGAAAACCAGATGATTTAAAAAAAGAACTTGGTGGTGACAGAGTTACGCTTAGGGTTCGAGAATTTAGTGATGAAGTAGAGGCTGAATCTGTAAGGAGATTAATTAAAAATATCAATGGCGTATCAAATGTAGTAGTGAATCAAAAGCAAGGATATTCTTTAAATTTTTTAGTTAAAAGTAATAATGTTATCTCAAATCTGTCGAGTCATCTTTCAAAAGAAAATTTTGAAGTCTTTGCACTTTCTCACAGTAGACCAAGCTTAGATGATGTTTATTTGCAAGCAACTGGTAAAACTCTTATGGACGCTGAATTAGAACTTGCTGGTAAAAGAGATTTAAATCTTGAGAAAAAGAAATCGATGCGTTAATTGATTGTATTACTCCTAAATTATTAAAAACATGATCACTACTAATCCATCAATTCCTAAGGATAAGCAATCTAGAAATGATTTGAATGAAATGTTACAAGAGACTTCTGCATTGACATGGAGGCTTTTCATTCAACTAATTCGAAGACCTTCAACATTATTTGCAGGAATCCTTCAGCCTTTAATATGGCTTTTGCTTTTTGCAGCGTTATTCTCTAATGCTCCCATAGATTTTTTGCCAGGGAACAGTAGCTATGGAGAATTTCTTGGCGCGGGTTTAATAGTCTTTACTGCGTTTAGTGGAGCTCTTAATGCAGGACTACCTGTGATGTTTGATCGAGAATTTGGTTTCCTTAATCGATTGTTAGTTGCTCCATTGACAAGTAGGAGTTCAATTGTAATTTCTTCAGTCATCTATATAACTTCTATTAGCCTTTTGCAGAGTTTCGCAATAATGGCAACTTCTGCTCTTTTAGGTTATGGCTGGCCAAGTCTGGGAGGTTTCCTTCTGATAGCAATAACCCTATTGTTATTGGTATTTGCAATAACTGGTTTAAGTCTTGGATTGGCCTTTATATTGCCTGGACATATAGAGCTAATTGCGATTATCTTTATTGCTAATTTACCTGTTCTTTTCGCAAGCACAGCTTTGGCCCCCATATCTTTCATGCCTAAATGGCTTGGATGGATGGCATCAATAAATCCATTAACATTTGCGATTGAACCGATACGAATGGCATATAAAAATTCTGTAGATCTAAATTTAGTTTTAATCAACGCTCCCTATGGAGAAATAAATGGATATTCTTGCTTATTAATTCTATTTATTCTTACAATAGGGTTGTTTTTTCTTATTAGACCTCTTTTAAATCGCAAACTTGCTTGATAATCTTATTCTAGCGATTCAGAAGAACCTTGGAGTCTAGAAAGTATCACCTACAAAAACAAATCATAGACGCTCTAGAGGCCAATGACAGTAATTTATACACCCTCCTGAAATCTCAATGGGCACATCGTTTTGGAGTCGAAAGTTTGGAAGAATTGGAAAATCTAGACTTAAACCAGTTGAATAAAAAACCTAATAATTTAAATAATCAAAACATAGATAAACTAGAAGAAAATTCTTTTGAAGCTGATGAACCAAATAATATCAATAATAACGATACTAAAGAAAAAGAAATCAAAACCAAAGAACTTAAGCCAACTGAGGATGGGATTGATGAATCGTTTAAAATGAAATCCTATGACATAATTAATAAAGAAAATGATGAATACAAGTCTAAGAGTTCAATCATAGACAAGAAAATTAATTCTGAGATTCAAGCTTTGATACCTCTACCACCAAAACCTAAATATAGTTATCTCAGGAAGTGGTTATTAAGAAAATAAGTTTAATTTGATGTTTGATCTTTTTTAATTTAAAAGTATAGACCTTTTCACTTCCTTACATCATTCCTGGCATACCCATACCGCCCATACCGCCCATACCGCCCATACCGCCCATACCGCCCATACCGCCCATTGGGTCTCCGCCTTCAGCACCAGGTGCTGCTGGTGGTTCAGGTTTGTCTGCAATAACAACTTCAGTTGTTATTAAAAGTGAGGCTATTGAAACAGCATCTTGAAGAGCAAGACGTATTACCTTTGAAGCATCTAATATTCCTGCTTCAAGTAAATCAACATACTCTCCAGTTTGTGCGTTAAAGCCTTTACCTAATCTCTTGATATCTGAGACAACAACATCTCCGTTAAATCCAGCATTTATAGCTATCTGTTTAGTTGGAGCCGACAATGCTCTTTTTATGATTTCAACTCCGGTTCTTTGATCACCTTCAAGCTTTTTGGATAAATCTTCAAGCCCTTCACTTAAGTCTAATAGAGTTGTTCCACCGCCTGCAACAATCCCTTCCTCAATAGCTGCACGAGTTGCGTTTAGAGCATCCTCAATCCTCAGCTTTCTGTTCTTTAATTCAGTTTCAGTAGGAGCTCCTACTTTTATTACGGCTACACCTCCTGCAAGCTTAGCGATTCGCTCGTTTAACTTCTCTTGGTCATACTCAGAATCTGTTTCATCAAGCTCTCTCTTTATAGAGGCAATGCGATTAGATAATTCTGTGGTTTGATTCTCATTTGCGACAATTGTTGTGCTGTCTTTTGTAATCGTTACCCTTCTGGCTTGACCTAGATCAGAGATTTGAACTTTCTCAAGACTCATTGCTTTGTCTTCGCTTATTAATGTACCGCCAGTAAGCACAGCAATATCTCCAAGGGCAGCTTTTCTCCTCTCGCCAAATGAGGGGGCTCTGACTGCTGCCACTTGTAAAACCCCGCGGTTTTTGTTTACTACAAGCGTAGCTAATGCTTCACCTTCTACTTCTTCGGCAAGAATTACTAAGGGTGTTCCATTCTTCTGAACAGTTTCCAGAACTGGAATGAGATCGGTGATGGATGAAATTTTTTTGTCAGTTATTAATATTGAGGGGTTTTCAAATTCACAAATCAAGCGATCTTCATCAGTAACAAAATATGGTGAGCTATAACCCCTATCGAAAGCCATCCCCTCAGTGATATCTAGCTCAGTAGCTAGAGACTTGGATTCTTCAACTGTTATTACTCCATCAAAACTGACCTTGTCTATTGCATCTGCAATCATTGAACCTATTTCCTCGTCTCCACCAGCACTCACTGTTGCAACTTGTTTAATAGCATCACCACTGACTGATTTGCTTTTTTCCTTAAGATCATTAACGACTTGAGCTACTGCCTTTTCCATGCCCCGTCTTAATTCGATTGGGCTTGCTCCGGCTGCAGTGTTTCTCAACCCTTCTTGAACCATGAATTGAGCTAAAACTGTTGCAGTGGTTGTGCCATCGCCGGCTTTTTCTTTCGTTTTTGAAGCAACTTGTTCAATAAGCTTTGCTCCTATGTTTTCAAAAGGATCTTCAAGATCTATTTCTTTAGCGATAGTTACTCCATCATTAACGATATCTGGGGCTCCAAATTTTTTTTCAATAACTACATTTCTACCCTTAGGTCCAATTGTGACTTTTAAAGCATTAGCTAAATTGTTTACTCCTTTTTCTAGAGCACCACGTGATTCGTCCGAAAAACTTAGAAGTTTTGCCATATTTGGTTTGAATTAATCTTAATCTCCCATAGGAAACACACATTAGGGGAGGCTAAATAAGTGGGGAAAGCCGAATCGTAAATCATAAATTATTCCCAATTTTTGCAGAAGGTAGTTAGTGTCAACATATGAATGACCCTGGGGCTTTATTTTTTATTCTCATGGCTGGCTTGGCCGGGACTATGACTTTGATTTATTTCCCTTTGAGGATATTTCTTACGGCTACGGCGAGAAGTAGAAGACTAAAATTATTGCAAAGGATAAGAAGATTGAGAGATGAATTAGGTCAGCCCATACAAAATTGAAATTAGCTCAACTCATAACCATTCCACCATCAACTTGAATTGTCTGGCCGGTTATGTAGGCTGCTGATGGATCTGCTGCAAGAAATCTAACTGCCCCTGCAACGTCCTCAGGATTTCCGAATCGTCCAAGCGGAATAGCAGAAAGAATTGATCCGCTATTTAGATCTTTTGTCATATCAGTTGAAATAAAACCTGGTGCGACTGCATTTACAGTAATTCCTCTGCTTGCGAACTCTTTCGCAGCACTTTGTGTAAGACCTACTACTCCTGCCTTGGCTGCAGAATAATTTGCTTGCCCTGGGTTTCCCATTAACCCCACCACAGAAGTTATGTTAATAATCCTTCCTTTTTTTTGCTTCAACATTTGCCTAGACACAGCTCTTGTGCAATAAAAAACACCACTCAAGTTAAGATCTAAAACTTTCTGCCAATCGTTAGTTTTCATTCTCATTAGAAGTCCATCTTTAGTTATACCTGCGTTATTGACCAAAACATCAATTTTATTATTTTTCCCCAAAACTGTTTTGATTAATTCATTTACTGAATTTTCATCAGAAATATCAGCTTGAAGAGGGTATGCCTTCCCTCCAAAAGAACTTATTTCTGCTACCACTTTATTTGCATTCTCCAAAGATGAAGAATAATTGATGATTACTTCTGCTCCCTCTTTTGCTAAAAGAATTGCAATAGCCTTACCAATACCCCTGCTGGCTCCAGTAACAATTGCAGTCTGACCTTCAAGTAAATTTGATAATGTCATAATTTTATGGTTTTAAGATTGTTAGAATCGAATATTTATTTTATTTAACTTACTATTGAGTCACTTGCTTTTTGAAAAGACTTTAAGCTAAGACACTAAAAATAGTCATTTTTGCCGTCGAATATATTAAATAGATAATCAATAGAGAGGAATTAGTTGTGCATTTGTTAATTGCCGCTGCAGGAAGTGGGAATCGAATGGGTGCTGATAGAAATAAACTCCTTTTGATGGTTGCAGGTAAAACGGTTTTAGAGTGGACTTTGAAAGCAGCTTTCGACTCTAAAACAATTACTTGGATTGGAATTATTGGACAACCGAAAGACAAAAATTCAATATGTTCAATTTTTGATAACTCAGTAAAGTCAATTCAATGGATTAATGGGGGATCAACAAGACAGCAGTCAGTTCAGTTGGGATTAGCTGCTCTTCCCAGTGATGCTAAGTCTGTCCTGATTCATGATGGAGCAAGATGCTTGGTGAAATCATTTGTTTTCGATGAAATCTCAAAGATTGTTTCCAAGGGCCAAGCTGTTATTGCCGCGTCAAAAGTAACGGACACAATTAAAAAGGTTGATAAAGATGGTGAGATTATTGAGAGCCCTCCTCGCTCAGATTTGTGGTCTGCTCAGACACCTCAGGGTTTTCCCGTAAACAAACTGAAGCATGCACATAGTGAGGCAATTGCAAAAGGGTGGGATGTAACCGATGATGCATCCTTATTTGAACGCTTGGAATTACCAGTGAAAATATATGATGCTGGACCTTCGAATATTAAAGTGACAACTCCATTTGATCTTGTGATTGCAGAGTCTTTATTGTCTACTTTAAAAGACTAAGACTCCCTAAGTCGCCATTCAAGATAGCTTGCCTACCTAGTGGAAGTGATGCATTCCCACGGCAATGTCCGATTGGCAAATTTGAAACAATTGGAATTTTAAGATCTTGTGTTCGATCTTTGAAAATATCAAGAAGCTCAAACGTCTTGGTTCCCTCGACGTCTACCTCGTTATCACAATAAGTAAAAGAGCCAAAACCTAGGCCAGACAGCTGTTGTAAAACTCCAGCCAATCTTAAGTGAGTTAGCATTCTGTCGATTCTATACGGAGCCTCTCCTATATCTTCGATGATTAGTATTGATTTGTTGAAATTTGGTAGATGTTGAGTCCCTATCAAGTGAGTGAGTACGGTGAGGTTGCCAACTATTAGGTGCCCCTTTGAGATGCCGCCTCCCCATGGGTCTCCATAAATATCTGGTACAGAATTACCAAACAAAATTGATTTAAGTCTGTTTTTACTCCAGTCTGGTTCGGAACCCAAGGTTGTAATAAGGGGACCATGAACTCCTCCCTGAAACCCACCTGCGAGCCGTGCAAGAAGTATTGAAGTTAAATCAGAAAATCCAATCAACCAACCTTCTCTCCATGGTTGTTTTTTTTCAAGTAATCTCGCCGATCCCCAGCCACCTCTAGCAAAAGCTAAAAGAGGGTAATGATTATTTGAGTGTAAGTTATTGAATCTAACTTCATCATTGCCTGCTAAATATCCCCATGATCTATCTACTGCATCGAAATCGTTGCATATTAACCCCCAATCCTCAAGGACTTTTATTCCGGATAGTAGATCTTCTTTTTTACTTATTGGCGAACTTGCGGCAACTATGTGGAAAAGATCGCCTTTTTTTAGAGGGGCAGTCATTTGCGAATATCACTGAAGAGATTGATTAAATAAGCTTGCTTAACACCATGCCGAGAAGTAAAAAGCTGCCAATTCGAACTTGATTACTGAAATGCGAACCTGAACTTTTAATACCTTTTGGTTTTGAATTTAATAAGATAACTTCTCTTTGCATTGCCAATGCTGCTATCAACCAAAAAGGCCAAAACGTTAATCCTAAATTTGCTTTGAAAGCACCAAAAGCTAAAAGGAAACAGGTTGAAAAGTAGCAAAAAGAAACGGTTTTTATTGATCCTTTCCCAAGACTGATAGCGCTACTGTTTAGACCAATTAATTTGTCGTCAATCTCATCGGCCATCGCGTAAACAGTATCAAAGCCAAAAGTCCAAAATATTGTTGCAAACCAACAAAACAACAATGGGAGCCCTCCTGCTAATGAGGATTCACTTGCTGCCCAGGGAATCAGAACTGAAAACCCCCAGCAAATTGAGAGAATAAGTTGGGGAAATTTAAACCATCTTTTTGCTGATGGATACAGAAGAATAAAAGGTAATGAGAGTGTTGCAAGTTGAAGGCATAAATTTCTACTTTCTGTCGGGATATATAGAACTACGATAAGACTAAAAAACAACATTGAAATTAATAGTATCCATGCTGCCTTAAGAGATACCTTCCCATTAGCTAATGGTCGTTCTTTTGTCCTCCTCACCTTTTTGTCAAATTGTCTGTCCCAAATATCATTTGCAATACATCCAGCACCACTTACAAATAATCCACCTAAAATTACCAATATCAAAATAAATATGGTTGGGGGAGCTGAGGGGGTTAACCAAAGAGACCAGCCAGCTGGAATTAGAAGTATCAATCTTCCGCTGGGTTTATTCCATCTAAGAAGTTGAAAATAATATCTCATTTTTTTTGTAAGAAGATTACTCACGAAAATTTAAATTGATAATCATTTATAAGGCCTTCTCAATGGGGTGCTGAGAGTGTCAGAGTATTGAGGTTAAACCTACTAATATATGTTAGGTGACTCAATAGATAATTCCTCTAAACGGAATATTATCGAATTGGATCTTGGGGAGAATCAAGATAGTGAGTTATGCCGTGTAGCAACAATAGATATTGGCACTAACTCAACGCATCTCTTAATTGCAAAGCTTGAGCCAAAATTAAATACTTTTAGTATTGAACTTGCTGAGAAATCAACGACAAGACTTGGAGAGAGAGATCCTGTCAATGGAGAACTTACATCCATTGCTATGACTAGGGCATTCTCAACATTAAAGAGATTTAAGGACTTATCAGAAAGCTATAAAGTTGAGAGCCTTCTTATTGCTGCTACAAGTGCGGTACGAGAAGCACCAAATGGAAAAATCTTTATATCTGAGATAAAAAATAAGATAGGCTTAGATGTTGAATTGATAAGCGGAGCAGAGGAAGCAAGATTGATCTATCTAGGTGTCCTTTCCGGGATGCAATTTGGGAATAAACCCCATTTAGTTCTTGATATTGGAGGAGGTTCGACAGAATTAATCCTTGCTGATAGATCTGAGGCAAGAGCATTAACAAGTACAAAGATTGGAGCAGTACGATTACAAAGAGAATTTATTAAAAAAGATCCGATATCTTCTCAGACTGAATTATTTTTAAGGTCATTTATTAGAGGCTCTATGGAGTCAGCAATTGATAAGATATCTAAGAGAATTGAAGTAGGAGAAAAACCCGTCTTAGTGGCAACTAGTGGAACTGCCATGGCTATTGGGGAATTAATCTCTAATAAAGAAAATCATATTCAGTCAAAATTGCAAGGTTATAAAATTTCCAAAAAAAATTTAGATATTATTGTAAGTCAATTAATAAAAATGACACCTTCTGAGAGGAGTAATTTATCCTCATTAAGTGAAAGAAGATCTGAGATTATTGTCCCGGGGGCTTTGATTTTGCAAACGATAATGAATATGGTGAATGTTAATGAGATTGTTTTAAGTGAAAGAGCTCTTCGTGAAGGTTTGGTAGTTGATTGGATGTGTCGTAATAATTATTTAAAAGATCAGTTGAGCTTTCAAGGGTCAATAAGAGAAAGAACAGTCATACATCAATCAAAAAGATTTGGTGTTAACTCAAAAAGATCAAAAAGAGTTTCGGAATTTGCTCTTACTTTTTATGATAAGACCCGAGGGGTTTTGCATCATGATAATGGTGAAGGTAGAGATCTTTTGTGGGCAGCAGCCAGGCTTCATGCCTGTGGTAAACATATAAATATTGGAGCTTATCATAAGCATTCGTGGTATTTAATAAGGCATGGAGAGCTCTTGGGTTACTCTCAAGCTGAGCATTTGATGGTCGCCGCTATTGCTAGGTATCACAGGAAAAGTTTTCCTAAAAAAAGACATGAATCTTGGCAATCTTTGATATATGAAAGACATAAAAACTTAGTAAATGAAATGTCTTTACTTCTTCGCCTTTCATGCGCTTTGGATAGAAGACCAGAACCTTTGATATCAAAGATAGTGATTAAAACTAACAATAACAAAGTTGATATAGAATTGATTCCTAATGAATTAGGTCAGAATTTAGATCTTGAGAAATGGAGTCTTAAGAAGGCACTTTTACTAGTAAAAAAAGTTAAAGATGTTGATATAAATATACTTTAAAATACTTTAAAAATATGTTTTTCTTTCCAATGAAAAGATATTACTTTGCTGGGGATTATTAATTGAATCATTTTGAAAACTTTGTATGTATTTTAGTGCAATTAATGAAGTAAATAATCCTAGGAATCCAGACAAAAACATAAAAACAAATGGGCTGAAATTTTTTTTCTTCCTTGCATTTTTCTTTTTAATTAATGGAGTCGGCTTCGCTACATTTTTTTTCTTGTCATTCAGTTCATCAAGAACAAAACTTGTATCTAAGTTCAATTTCTCAGCTATCCGTCGAACCATTGCTCTTATAAAAACCTTTTCAGGAAGTGATTGTTCATCACCTTCTTCAAGTGCGACCAATTGCTCTTTCCCAATTCTAAGTGATGAGGATAAATCCTCTACTGAAAGATTTCTGCCTTGCCTTGCTTCCCTTAGGAATTCACCAACTTTTTGTAAGGGAGATTTTTTATTTGCGATATAGGATTTATCGCTTTTGATGCCATCACTTTTTTCCAATTAAAAAAAAATTTTTGTTGTTAATTTTATTCTAAAGGGTTTGTAAAGTCTTACATCTCGAAAAGATAATTTTAATTTATCTTTGAATACTTATGAAATAGGTTTATTACTTCTTTCACTTTAGTTAGGCCTAAATAAATGAGAATGTGTGGGACTATAAAGTTTTGATCTTTGATTAGCTAGCTTTAATGTTGGACTAATTATATATAACGTTGTTCTAATTAATTTTTTTTCTCTAGAGGTTTTTGCCATTTCAGTCAAAGGTATAACTTTTATCCATTCGTCTGGCCAAGTTACTCTATAAGCAATAGCGACAGGAGTATTAGCAGGGTAATACTTTATAAGAATAGATTGAACTTCTTCTACATGTCTTGCACTTAGGTAAAGACATAAAGAAGACTGAATAGATGCTAGCTTTTGAAGGCTTTCCTTCTCTGGTTTACCTGTTCTGCCATCTGCTCTACTGAGTATTATTGTTTGTGTTAAATCTGGAATTGTTAGCTCGAATCCTAATTTTGCCGCTGTTGCTTGATAGGCACTTAATCCAGGAACTATTTCTACCTCAATACCTTCATCATTTAATCTACATATTTGTTCTGATATTGCTCCATACAAGCAAGGATCACCATCATGCAAACGAACAATTTTTTTACCTTCCCTGTGCTTTTTAATTAAGATTGAAATGATCTCCTCAAGAGTTAATGAACTTGTCTTTATTTTTTCACAATCATCTTTAACAATTTTTGTTATTTCTATAGGAATTAGAGAGTCTGTCCAAACTAAAACCTCAGCTGTTTTTAACCTTTCTTGAGCCCTGATTGTCATCAAGTCTAAAGCACCTGGCCCCGCTCCGACAATTGAAATTGAACTCATTTCTTTCTCCCATTAATTAATGAAGGATCGGGAAGTGCTTTTTTTGAAATATAAAGTCTCCATATTCCCCACAAACCAGAGCTCATTAAAAATAAGCTAATCAATTGTGCCATTCGTACACCGCCTTCGCAAAAAGGCGCTGTTCCTCCTAAGCAGAGAGGGTCTATTCTTAAGGCTTCTATCCAAACTCTTCCTAAGCTGTAGCTTATTAGATAAATGCAACTTAGGCTGCCAGAGGGTAACCTAAGTTCATTGTTATTTGACCTTTTAAAAAGAAAAATTAATGTTCCAAAAACAAAAATATTCCACAATGATTCATAAAGAAAGGTAGGGTGAAAATAAGTCTGTGAAGAGAATATTTCAGGTCTAAATTCATAAGGTATAAATAATTTCCAGGGTAAGTTAGTAGGAATTCCAAAAGCTTCGTTATTAAAAAAATTTCCCCATCTACCTATTGCTTGGCCTAATGCAACTGAAGGAACTAAAACATCAATAACATCCCAAAAAGATTCTTTACGCCAACGACAAAAAAATATTACAGATAATGTGCCCATTATCAGAGCACCATGAATCGCGATTCCTCCTCCCCATATCTCCAAAGCAGTTGGTATTGGTATATTGAAATTGAGAAAATTAATTGAACTCCAGAAATTTCTACCTGTGTAGTTTTTCCATTCAAATGCTACATAATAAATTCTTGCACCGATTACTGAAGCCAGAACTAAAATAGGGAGTAAATCATTTATTAGACTTTTTTTTAATCCTTTTCTGGTTGCTAATTCACCAGATAGATTAAGGCCTACCAAAACTGAAATAGCTATTAACAAACCGTACCACCTCAATGAAAAAGGGCCTAAATGAACCAACTCCGGCCCAGGCGATCTAAGCGCTATTAATATATTCTCCATTAATTATTTGAATTTATATTCCTTCTGCAGCTTGTACTTTTTCTACCTGTTTCTTTTTAAGCACAAGCATTATTTGTGATAACCCAACTCCTATAAAGAAAATAATCATTCCAATAACTCTTGCTTTACTTTGTAAAACAATTTCTTTGTCAAGTTGACCAAAACCTCCAAC
This sequence comes from Prochlorococcus sp. MIT2302, assembly GCF_059772385.1. NCBI lineage: Bacteria > Bacillati > Cyanobacteriota > Cyanophyceae > Synechococcales > Prochlorococcaceae > Prochlorococcus > Prochlorococcus sp. MIT2302. The sequence goes on from NZ_CM186285.1 coordinate 1,866,176, forward strand.
GTTTGGGTCTTCAGTTAATCTTTCACCTTTCTCAATAGTGTCACCTTCTTTTATTAATAATGAAGTCCCTGCAGGAAGATTTTCAGTGAAACTTTCGCCTTCTTCATTGTTTAGATTAATTATTTTTGTTCCATCTTCATTAGTCTCTATTGAAGTAATTGTCCCTGAATTTGTTGCAGTGAATAAGTTATTGTTGCTTTTTTCACCAGTCGGATAAACTTGCCCCCTTCCTCTATTCCCTCCTACGTGAATTGAATACTTTCCAAAATTATAATTTTTGTCTTTTCTTGGATCAGGAGATAAAACAGGGAATACAATTTCCCTGTTTTGATCTCCAGGTAAAGGACCTACTAAAAGTATATTTTCTTGGTCCTCGCTGTATTGAGTGAAGTAAACACCTTGTGTCTCTTCTTTTATTTCATCAGTCCATCTCTCTTGAGGAGCAAGCTTAAATCCATCTGGAAGCATTACAACTGCTCCAACTTGGAGAGGAACTTTGCTTCCATCAGCTCCAATCTCTTGCAAGTCCTTTTTGTAAGGTATCTCTACTACTGTTTTGAAAACACTATCAGCAGCAACTGCCTGAGGCACTTCAGCTCTTGTAGGCATACTTGCCACATGACAATTAGCACAAACAATTTTTCCCGTTGCCTCTCTGGGATTTTCAAATTTTTGTTGAGCCCAAAAAGGGTATGCCCAAGTTGGTTGAGGAACTATAAATATTGAAAAACCAATAAAAACAGAGAAGAGAAAAAGTTTTAATGAACGACTCATGATTTTAGAAATAGTATTGAAGTTTTTTTTCATTTATTGATCAACCCCACCAAGGATCAGTACCAGTTCGAAAATCAGTTTCTGTCCATTGACTTACGAGAACTTGGTCATCCTCAACTGAAACATGAGCTATTGCCAGAGATAAGGGTGCTGGACCTCTAACTACTTTCCCTGTCGAATCGTATTGGCTTCCATGACATGGACACATGTATTTATTTGCTCCGCTATTCCATGGAACTACACAACCTAGGTGAGTACAAATCGCATTAATTCCGTAACTAGTAATTGCATCCTCGCCTTCAACTATAAGGTAAGTCGGATCACCTTTAAGTCCTTGCACCAAGCTTCTATCACCAACTGGATGGGTTGCTAACCAACCACTTGCACTTACATTATTACCTAGCTCATCCTTTGCATTCGTTCCACCGCTGCCGCCTCCTGCCCTATATGGTGTGAAATATTGGGCTACTGGATATAAGGCTCCCAAAGCTACCCCTGTAACCGTTCCAAAGGTAAGCAGATTCATGAACTGCCTTCTGCCCATTGAGGGCACATCTGCAGTTGTCATTTGTGTCATTACAGACGTTCACCTATACGTAGATATTAGACCAGAATGGACACATAAAGGGTTATTAATCTCCGCGAAGACTAGGTTTTGAAATGAGTTTTGAATTTAATTGGTCAAATTCTGGTCATTCCTCTTCTTCAACTCCACTGGAGCCAGAAGAAGTAATGCAGTGCTTAAGAAGGCGTTGGGGAGTAACATATGATTTGAGATTGTTAGTAAAAAGAGACAGGATTTATTTACAAATGATGTGGGGGTTCCTAGAACAGCAATCTTTCCCGCTGGATGAAGAGACCTATAAAGAAAATTTGAATCGAACCTTAGAAATTATTAATCGAGCAGGTCAATCTGATTTTGTAAGGAAATGGTTAAAAAATGTTCAAGCAAAACCAAGACTAGGCAGAGCTATCACTTTACCTTTGCCTATGGATCCGAGGATGGATGAATTTGTCCTTTGAGATTTGTTGTTAAAGCAACTAACCCAATTCCAACAAAAAACAAAAAAGTTATCGATGTTGATAGAAGAAGCATCGTTATTGGATCAGTTGATGGAGTTAAAACAGCTCCTGCGATGGCTGAGGCCATAACAACTAATCTCCATGTAGATAACATCTTTTTCCAAGAAATTATTTCAAAGAAACCTAAAATGAATTGAAGAATAGGCAACTGGAAGGCTAACCCAGTCGAAAGCATAAGTAGAAGGACAAAATCTAAATATTTTTCTATTGACCAGATTGGCTCAACAACATCGGCACCATAACTTATTAAAAATCCCAAGGCTGCAGGTATCAAAGCTTTCCAGGCAAAGAAAATTCCTAAGAAAAATAAAATTGCTGAACCTGCAACTGAGGGAGCTATGAGAAGTTTCTCTTTTTTAGTTAGACCAGGAAAGATGAATTTTAAAAATTGGTAAAGGATGAATGGGAGAGAAATAGTAAGCCCGCCATAACCTGCAACTTTTATTGAAGTAAATAAAAATTCTCCAGGTGCTACCTGTAAAAATTGTATTTTTCCTGCGGGTATCTCTAATGCTTGTACAAGTCTCCTAACAAATAGTAAGCAAAAACCTGAAGATAGAAGAATTGCAATGAGACTCTTTAGGATCCTTTGGCGAAGTTCTTCGAGATGATCGACTAAAGGCATCTCAAGTGAATCAGATAGCTCAATTGAACCCTCTTTCCCTTTTATCCTGATAGGAGGAGGAGCTTTAAAAATATTTTCTTTTTTGTTGGAGCTATTCAGTTTAATTTAGTTAATAGTCTTATTTTAGTAGAAAATTGAGTTTTCAAGCATGTAATAAATTTTATCTAGATATTTAAAAAAACTAATTATATAAACTTTTGGTTATTAGTCCATAAGGGAAAATTAATTTATTTGGTTTTTGTTGGGTCAGGCAATATGAAAGGAGGGCAATCATTCAGCGATGATTCACCATAACTAGCATATTCTTTGTAGCCACCCATTTTCCCATTGGTTTTCATTAAAGCGCTGGTAAATGCTAATAAAAGGAATACTGTTGGAGCCCCAATAATTAGTGCTGCTCCAAATGCATATCCAATTAAAAATTCGGGGAAAGAATGATTGCCTAGAAATTCATGAGTCCCCAGCAAAAAGTCAATCATTTTTCTTCTTGTCTAATGAAGTTGATATTAATTCATTGAAGTTCATTTGTGGTGGAAATATTTCTGTGCTCGCTCTGCTTTGCCCCAAATCACCATGCCTCCTCTATAGCTAACCGTTCCAGGTAAGGTTCCTGAAATTCGTTGTAGATTTTCAATTGGGGTCATTATAATTGGAACTAACTTGCTACCTCGGGCCCTGCTACAAAAAGAAGCCAGGTCAGCAGCTAACTGAATATCTTTTTCATCTGCAAGTCCATTTGATGATTTAAGTACAATGTGGCTACCGGGTATTTCTTGAGCATGAAACCAAATATCTCCTTTTTTCCCTTTCTTTAAACTTATTAATTCGTTTTGCCTGTTGTTAGATCCTATTTGAATTGTTAGACCGCTAGGACTTTGGATCTCTTTTATGTTTGATGAGCTTCCCTTCTTTTTATTTAATTTAAATTTAGAATTGTTTTTTTTGATGCAAACATATTCTTCTATTTCTTCTTTAAGTTCAATAATTGAATCTAGTTTGTTTTTAAGATCCTCATTTTTTTCGTATAGAAATGAATCAAGAAATGATTCACAGCATTCAATCTCTGATATTTTTTTCTTGTGGAAATCGATTCTATTTAAAATTGAATCCCTAGATCTTTTTTTTCTTTTAGCTTTTTTGAACAGAGTTTGAGCTTCAATTATTTGCTTTTTTGTTGGAGGTTGTAAGGTGAGAAGGTTTCTTGCCTTGCTTTGCATTGTTATATATTCAGAAATATTTTTAACTAGGAATTCCTGATTATTTAGTTTTCTTATTTCATCAACTTTTGATTTCTCGAGATCTTGCTTTAGTTTTTCTCTAATAGATTTTATTTTTCTTTCTGCGATCTTATTTGAATAATAGATACTAAGTTTTAGCCCTATTTTTGTATCTTGATGATTTGATTTTCTTTGCCCCCACACAATGAAATCCGTTGGGCCTTTGAAATTAATCGTGAAATTATTATTCTCAATGTCTAATAGCCAATTTTTCCATTTTTTATATATTGCTTTCCATGTTTTTAATTCAATACTTGTTACTGGTTGATTTATTATTTTAAGTGCATCGTTATAACTATTGCTTGCAATTTGTAATGTTAAAGCAGGACTTATTCCTTGATAAGTATCTTTAAGACTATTCTTAAATGTTGATGGTACTAAGCATATATTATTTTTCCATGAATAGAATGATTCAGAGTATTCAGGTGTTAATCCTTTAAGAGGTGGAGGTGAAGTATAGATATCTCCTGTTCCTATTGGCCTTAATCTTGATTGACTCTCTTTTATTTTTTTCCCAAGAGTAATTACTTTACCTGTTCTGTCTAAAAGTAAAATATTACTGTGCCTTCCCATGAGTTCAACTACCAATTCTTTTTCTATTTCCTCCCCAGGTCTACTAGAAAATCTAAACCTTACTATTCTTTCGAAACCATTTTGCTTTATTTCAACTAAAGCTAAATTGACTAATAAATGTTTTAATTGTTTCGCTAATGTACTTTTTTCACCATATCTTATTGGAGGCGGTATTGATACAATCCTTGGGGATTCAGCAAGCCAACTTATTTCTATCCATGTGAGTCTTTCAATGGTTCTAAATCCTAATTGAACAGTATTTGAATCAATTTGCTGTGCATTTTCAAATCGACTTGGAACTATATCTTGGCTAAGTTCAAATACAACCGCTTTAAGGGTTGTTAAGTCCATTATTTGAATTGGAACTTTGTTCATCTATCATCCTTTTAATTTAATAGATAATGTAATTAACCTTTGGTAGGTAAATTAGATACCATTCAGTTATGTCTTCTTTAGGAAATCTTACTGTTATTACTGGCCCAAGCGGGGTAGGTAAAGGAACAATTGTTAGGAAAATCCTCGAAAGTCATAGTGATGTATGGCTTTCAATTTCTGCTACTACTCGCCAGCCAAGATCTGGAGAAGTAGAGGGAGAGCATTATTTTTTCTTAGAAAAGAGAAATTTTCAAGAAATAATAGATAAAAACGGTTTTCTGGAATGGGCTTCATTCTCTAACAACTTATATGGAACTCCCAAAAAAATAGTTAAAGAAAAAATTGAAGAAGGAACTAATGTTCTTCTTGAAATTGAATTAGAGGGTGCTCGACAAATTCGAAAATCTTTTCCTGAGGCATTACAAATATTTTTAGCACCACCAAATTTGTCAGAACTTGAAAAAAGAATTAGAGGGAGAGGAACCGAGACTGAAAAATCTATTAGGGATCGTTTAGCAATAGCAAATAAAGAGCTTATTGCGAAAAAAGAGTTTGACGCAGTAGTTATCAATGAAGATATAGAAAAAGCCTTCAAGGAAATTGAAGGCTTAATGGGATTAAAAACTTAAATCCAATTAATTAGATTTTAAAAAGACATTGGGTGGAAAAGTAAGTCAGGAACAAATCTATTGAATTCAACAATGATACTTGCTGTAATAAAGATCCAAATTGTTGCTACCACTGGAGCGGATCTAAACCATTTGGTACGGAATAATTGAAACATGATTGAAAATTTTTAAGTGATTTTTAATTTGATAAATAATTGTTTATCCTCTTGGACCATTAAGAGTGACATTATTGTCTCTTTCTCTTAGCTCACCATTCTTGCCCTCTCTATTGGCTTGTAAAGGCCAGGCAGCCCCTCTTTTTAAGCATTGCCAAGCTAAATCGGTATCTATAATAATCTCGTATTCTGCAGCATTCTTTTTCCCTCTAACAGCTCTTACATATTCCCTTCCTGACCAACCAATAATTCCGGCTATGTAAATGAACATTACTCCTGGGATGAGAAGATCTCCCTCATGACCTCTGTTAAACCATGCACCCCAGGGCTCAAGAGGAGGACCAATTATTAAATGAGGAAGTCCGTCATCGCCACATAGAGCTTTGCTGTATCTTTCGAATCTTTTTATTGCCTGATCTGTTGTCGCTGCGCTTGCTCTTTCTTGGAAACGGGCATTCTCAGAACAAGGCACTAGAGCAGAAGCTGTAAAATCTGTAGGAGCTCTGTCAGCATTTAGTGCTGGGCCTTGCCTAGCGTTAGCTATTGGAGCTATTCCTAAGAAAAGGAATGTTGAAAGCAGAATTGATAAAAGACGACTCATGAGTTCAGATTTTTATCTGTTGCCCTGTTTTAATGGGATTTCAGTATTAAACTTAGTGGATAACTAGCGATAAATGTCAATAATTTTATCCCTCGAAACAAGTTGTGACGAGTCCGCGGCAGCTTTAGTTTCTAATGAAAAAGGAAAAATTGATTTGTTGGCTAATGAAATAGCTTCACAAGTTGAGGAACACGCCAATTGGGGTGGCGTGGTTCCAGAAATTGCATCAAGAAGACATTTGGAAAATCTTCCATTTTTAATTGAAAAAGTTTTTGCAAAATCAAAACTACAGATAAAAGATATAGATGCGATAGCAGCAACTGTTACTCCAGGATTATCAGGCTCACTTTTAGTTGGATCAATTACGGCGAGAACTTTAGCTAATTTGCATCAAATTCCATTTTTAGGAATACATCACTTGGAAGGCCATCTTTCATCAATTTATTTATCGGAAAATCATCCACAACCTCCTTTCCTAGTCTTATTGGTAAGTGGAGGTCATACTGAATTAATCAAAGTAGATGCTCAGCATAAGTATCAACGTCTTGGTAGAAGTCATGATGATGCGGCTGGAGAAGCTTTTGATAAGGTTGCTAGACTTCTGGGTCTACCTTATCCAGGGGGGCCAGCTATTCAAAAAAAAGCTGAATCTGGAGATCCCAAAAAATTCTTATTTCCAAAAGGTAGAGTATCTAAGCCAGGCGGTGGTTTTTATCCATATGACTTTTCTTTTAGTGGTTTGAAAACTGCTGTTTTTCGCCAGATAGAAAAGCTAAAGTCGGAAAACAAAAAACTACCAGTAGAAGATATTGCTGCGAGCTTTGAACAGGTGGTAGCTGAGGTTTTAGTCGAGAGGAGTCTGCGTTGTGCTCTTGATCAAGGTCTAAATTCTCTTGTTTTGGTTGGAGGGGTTGCGGCAAATGTGCGATTAAGGAAAATGATGATTTCTCAAGCATCTAAAAATTCAATTAAGGTTGCGCTTGCCCCCATGGAATTTTGTACTGATAATGCTGCAATGATTGGGGCGGCAGCTTTGTTAAGGTTATCTTCAAATAGCACCAAAAGTTCAATGGAATTAGGTGTTTCAGCTCGATGGCCTCTAGAAAAATCTAATTTGCTTTACGATTCCAAGCCTCCTTTTTAATTAATTCTTTGATGATTTAATTTTTTCTTATGTCTTTAAATCAAGGAAATGAAACACATAAATCCACTAGGCCTGCAAGCTCAAGTGAAATTAATTCTTGGAAAAGAGGATTCACTCCTCAAGCTGAAATATGGAATGGTCGAATGGCTATTGCAGGTTTGATTATTGTATTTACTATTCTTATAGGATCAAATTTGATTTTATCTAGCTAGAAAGATGATTTAAATTAATAGTAATGATTTAGGGTTAAGTTTCTTTGTCATTTTGCTTGTTTAGTAAATGCAGTCACTATCGATGGATCTTAAAAAGAGAGTCTTTGACTGGTAAAAAGACGGTAGTTTTTATCGGCTTAAACCCTTCAAATGCTAATTCATCTAAGACTGATAGGACTCTCACAAGGATAATTAATTTTTGTTCAAGATGGAATTATAGGAATATTTATGTAATAAATTTATTCGGATTAATTTCAAAGTCTCCCTTACAGTTATCAAAAAGCAAAGATCCAATTGGCAGAAATAATGATTTAATTACCCTAGCAACATTACAGTTTTGGCAGAAAAATATTAATTGTGATTTGTGGCTGGGCTGGGGTGATAAAGGTCAATTAAATGGACGTGATCATGAGGTACTAGAAATGATTAAACATATTTCAAAATTAAAGTCCACTGAAAATAATTGTCCTAAACGTATATTAAGTTTGGGTCTAAGTAAGAAAGGAAACCCTTTGCATCCTCTTTATATGCCTAATGAATCATTTTTAAGACCATTTGGCCAGAAATTTTAAATTGTTTTGTCAGGTGTTTTTTAAATTAGAATATATAAACAATATAAGGATTCAAAGTGTTGCTATTGTAGAAGAATATGTAATTAAAACTATCTTATTAACTTATTTATTTTTTTAGGCAGATTTAATGGATACCCTCTTATGCCTTCATTGCTAGTTATTTATGACTCCTGAGAGGCTTGGCTTACTCTGGGGGATCACAGTTTTTTCTGGGGCTGGAGCAAGACTGTTATCAGTCATAACAGGTCTTCCTGGGGTTGTTTTGTTATTGCTATCTGGCTTGTTGATAGGGAGATCAGGTCTTGGATTAGTTGAACCATTAGATCTTGGAAAGGGTTTGGAGACAATAGTAGGTTTACTAGTAAGCCTTGTTTTATTTGATGGTGGTTTAAACCTTCGATTTCCTGGAGGTGCTATCAAGTCAATAGTTTTAAGAATTTCTTCAATAAGATTAATCATTTCATTAGCAGCGGGCTTCTTTGCTGCTCATTGGTTTTCTGGACTTGGCTGGTCAGTAGCAGGTGTTTACAGTGCAATTGTTCTTGCTACCGGACCAACAGTTGTAACTCCATTAGTTCGACAAATTCGACTTTCATCACCACTAAGTGATGTTCTGGAAGCTGAAGGGTTGATACTCGAGCCTATTGGAGCAGTGCTTGCACTTTTGTTGTTAGAGCTTGTTGTTGGTGATTTGCATGGCTGGAGAGAGCTACTCTTTGGATTGCTTTCAAGGCTTGGAGGAGGAGTTTTATTTGGATCAATTGCAGGTCTTTTGCTTTCAGAGGGATTAAAACGCTTACGATCTGAACCATATATCGGGATCAGGTTGCAACTAACTCTTGGTGTCATCTTCTTGCTTTATGGAGTATGCGAATGGTTATTACCTGAATCAGGATTGCCTGCATCTGTTGCAGCAGGATTTGTTGTGGGACAAAGGCCCTCTACAGAGGCGAATGAACTTGATAAATTAATTAGAGAATTAGCTCAGTTAGCAATTACTATGCTTTTCCCTTTGTTGGCAGCAGATGTCTCATGGGGGGAATTGAGCCCTTTGGGATGGGGAGGTATCACTTGCGTGCTTTTTTTGATGATTGTAGTTAGACCAATTGCTGTATGGATAGCGACCTATGGATTACCTCTTGATAATAAACAAAGATTGTTTCTTGGTTGGCTGGCTCCCCGTGGAATAGTTACTGCAGCAGTTGCTTCTTTGTTTTCCATTAGATTGGAGCAGGCAGGTGTTTTAGGGGCTGGAAAACTTCAGGGATTAGTGTTTTTGACAATATTAATGACAGTTGGCATACAAGGTTTAACAGCTCAACCGTTAGCAAAAATGTTGGGTTTATTAGATGAAGATAAAGATTTAAATGAAGCGACTAATTCGGGTTCTATCTTTACTGAATCTTGAGAGTAGAACCCAGCTTTGAATTAAATCAGGCCCATTAAGAGTTCCAAAAAGTGCTGCTCGAAGACTTTTCATCACAAGTCCTTTCTTCACTGAGCAGCTTTTTGAAGCTTGATTGATTAAAGAAAGAGCTTCATCTTTGGTAGTTAGTGAAGCATTTAAACTTTCAAGTTTTTCTACAACAAACTTTAAAATTACCTTTGCTTCTTTTAGTTCCAATTGCTTCTTCCCGTCATTATTTAATTTGGGCTCTTCAAAAAAAGGTTTAGCTTGATCAACTCCATCATTTATGAGAACCATAGATGGTCCAATTAAATCTACGAGATGAATTCCCCATTCTTGACTTGGGATGTGCCATCCATTCTTTTTAAATAAAGGATTTAAATTTTCTAATAGTGTTTCGGCTGGCATTTCATGGATTACTTGGGAGTTTAGCCAGTTCAATTTATCCCAATCGAATTTTGCTGAGGCTTTATTAACCTTTTTAAAACTGAAAATTTCTGAGATTTCTGAGATTTTGAATCTCTCATTAATCCCCTCTGGAACAGACCAGCCAAGAAGAGTCATGTAGTTTGCCATTGCTTCAGATGTGTAACCCATTTTCTTGAATTCAGAGATTGAAGTAACCCCATCTCTTTTTGAAAGTTTTTTACCTTCAGAATTAAGAATTAAAGGAGTATGAGCGAAAATTGGAATTTTGAGATCTAGAGCTTCGTAAAGAAGAATTTGCTTTGCTGTATTCGCAAGATGATCTTCTCCCCTTATTACATGGGAAATGTTCATTGCTGAATCATCAGCTACAACAACTAAATTGTACAAAGGGTCACCAATTAAATCTGCTGGTGCTCTTCTCGCAATTACCATGTCACCGCCTAAATCTTTACCACTCCAAGTCATTTCACCTCTAATTAAGTCATTCCATGAAATTAATTTTTGATCATTGATTTTGAATCTGATAACGGGTTTTCTTCCCTCGTCTATGTATCTTGATTCTTGCTCTGGAGTTAAATTTCTGTGCCTATTATCGTATTTAGGAGCTAAACCACTTCTCCTTTGAGATTCTCTCATTTCATCTAGTTCCTCTTCTGAGGCGTAACACTTATAGGCAACCCCCTTATTGAGAAGAGTCTCTATGATTTGTTTATGTTCTTTTATTCTCTCACTTTGAATGGTTGGGGATTCATCCCAGTTTATCCCTAGCCATTGGAGACCTTCATAGATATTTTTTATATATTCCTCTTTAGATCTTTCTGTATCAGTGTCTTCTATTCTCAGTAGAAAAGAGCCACCTTTTTTTTTTGCAAATAGCCAATTAAAAAGTGCTGTTCTAGCCGTTCCTAGATGAAGTGTTCCTGTTGGACTTGGTGCCAGTCTTACCCTAACTGTCAATGCTCTAATTCGATTTAAATACGGGACCGACGGGATTCGAACCCGCAACTTCCGCCGTGACAGGGCGGTGCTCTAACCAGTTGAACTACGGTCCCAGTTTTAGGCTTTAAAAAGGATTCTTTCTTTCAAATGAAATCCTTTTTATTGACCCAAAGAGTATCATCCTATAAATGCCATCTAGTCAACCAACGATTAATATTGTTGACTTTCGAACTATTTTTAGATGATTTTTCATGTAGCGAGATCCCTTTGAAGAGAAAGACGCTAGTGAAATAAAACCAAAAATCAGATGATTTTTTAAGGACGGAAACCAGCAGGCTCTATCAGCCTAACTTGATTACCACGAGCTGTGAACTCGCGTCCTTGGTCGCTTTGCACTACTACACGGCCACCTGATTTTACACGAATAACTCGAGCCCTGACCCAGCCTAATGCGGCTGACTCGAGAACTTTTACGACATCGCCAGGTTGAAGATCCAACTCCATTCTTTAAAAAAGTAACTGCAAAAAGGGTTTTCGAACGCGCCGTGGAGGACTTGAACCCCCGACATCAGGTTTTGGAGACCTGCGTTCTACCAACTGAACTAACGGCGCATTGTCTATACCCTTTAAGTCATTGTTAACCAATGACTTTTGATTGAGGAGGCCGAGACCTCAGCGGTCGAAGCGCTGCTTTACGCGTGTGGCTTTGCCCACTCGCTCACGCAGATAGAAAAGCTTCGCTCTTCTTACTTTACCTCGGCGTTCAACCTTAATGGATGCAACTTGAGGACTGTGAACCAGAAAAATTCTTTCAACGCCTATTCCTTGAAAAATGCGTCTTACTGTGATTGTTTGATGAATTCCGCCATGTCGCTTTGCTATTACAACACCTTCATAGGGCTGAACTCTTTCTTTATTACCTTCACTTATGCGGACTCCAACACGAACAGTATCACCAACATAAATATCGGGGAGATCTTTAGTTTGTTGTTCTTCTTCAAAAGCTTTAATTATTGCTGCAGGAGAAAGAGTCTTAATTGAAATTTTCTTTCCTTTAGGCTTTGTTTCAGAAGCATTTTTTACTCCAGAATCTTTTGGAGTACTTGATTCAACTTCAACTTGTACCTCTTCGGTAGAGGGTTCTTTAGAATCAACTGACATCACCAATTACTCTTGATTTGGCCGGACTCATATTGTAACCGCTTGTTTCTCAAATTTAAAATTTTTGATGTATTGGTTCTTTAATCCAAATCTTCTTATTATTTTCGTATTTGGCATTTATTAAGCCATTGATTGATCGTTAAAGAAAAAAAATGAGTCTTTCAACCTTTCGTTTAATATAGAAATTTTATTAAAGAAAAGAATTTTTCTAATGAAAATGTCCCTATCCATTTGATAATTTACGTATTATTAATTTGTTAATAAAAGTCAATTTTTGTGGTTTTTACTTTTTCTTTAAACAATGAAGCTTTTCTCTGATCTCCTTTCATCATCAAATTCAAAAATACCTGTCAATAATGGTCCTGTTATTAAACAAAGGAGAGGAGTTGAAATTAAGTCTTCAAGAGAGATAGAAATTATGCGTAAATCTAGCAAAATAGTTGCAACTGTACTAAGTGAAATTAGAGATTTGGTTAAACCAGGAATGTCTACCTTAGATCTAGATAAATATGCGGAAAAACGAATAAGAGATCTTGGTGCCACGCCAAGTTTTAAAGGATACCATGGCTTCCCAGGTAGCATATGTTCAAGCGTAAACAACGAGGTTGTTCATGGAATACCAAGTAAGAAGAAAATTATTAATGATGGAGATTTGCTAAAAGTAGATACAGGCGCTTTTTATAATGGTTACCATGGAGATAGTTGTATAACTATTTGTGTAGGAAATGTTTCAGACGAAGCAGTTGAACTAAGTAGAGTGGCTAAAGAAGCTTTGATAATTGGAATAAAACAAATTAAACCACAAAATAAGCTTCTTGATATTGCAGGAGCGATTGAAGATTATGTTAAAGCTAATGGTTTCAGTGTTGTTGAAGATTATACAGGTCACGGTGTAGGTAGGAATCTTCATGAAGAACCTTCGGTATTTAATTTTAGAACTAATGATTTGCCAAATGTCAGTCTAAGAAAAGGTATGACTATTGCAGTAGAACCCATAATCAATTTTGGGTCGAAATACTGTAAGACCCTTCGAGATGGCTGGACTGTAATTACTAAAGATGGGAATCTATCTGCTCAGTGGGAGCATACTGTATTGGTTACGGAAAACGGTTTTGAAATACTTACTGATAGAGGAGATTGATTATCTTCGAAAGAAATCATTAGGAGTATATTTTTTTTGTAAATCTTGAATACAATATTCTAATTAATTCAACAAATGGCATTAATAAATAGGTTATGGGATTGGGAGATACTATGATTAAATAATTATCTTTTTCTGCTTTCTGAATTATTTTTTTTGCTACAAATTCAGGACTCAAAATTCCTTGTGGATTTAATTTTGATTTAAAAGGACCTAGTATTAATTTCCTGATTATAAATTGAGACCTTTTTTCCATTAATAATTTACTTTTCTTTAGGCTTACAAGTTCGCCAATTAGACGCTTTGTTATTTCATATGCTGGACTGAATGCTATTTGGATCTCTGCTTCTGATGTGTTTACCCATATTTCCTTTGAAGTGAACTTATTTAAATCAGTGTTTGATATTGCTAAATCCTCAAATATTTCGATTAATCTCCAATGACTGAGTGAATTTATTTCTATGGCTTTATTTATTTCATTTGAATCAATCATTCCTTTTGGATTAAATCCATGATTAAGTATCAAGATATCAATATTAGCAAGACTTTTTGAAAGTATTTCTTCTTTACCGCAAGACCAGTAAATCCATTCGTTTGGTCTCTTCCTGAAAGATTTTTCATGGTTTTTTTTGTTATGAGTTAAGCCAACAACATACGCCCCTTGTGCTTTCAGCTCTTCAATTAGAGACCTGCCAAGACTCCCATTTGCCCCAGTTATGGCAATCTTCAAACCCTTAAACCTTGAGCTTTTGTACAAGTCTTTTCATCGAGTTGTATTGATTGTATCTCTTGCGAAAAATTACGAGTTGATGGAGAGTTTTTGTCTGATGAGAATTTTATTCAGATTAAGTGTTGAGAACTTTCTCAAAAAGCCTAAACTTATAAAGATATTAATCTCACATCAGGTCTTTAATTAATGAGCAAGACCTTTCTAATTGGATCATGTGAACCATTTAGTGGTAAATCAGCCTTAGTTCTTGGCATAGCAAGAAATTTAATCGCTTCAAATCATTTGGTTAGATTTGGTAAACCCTTAGCGACAAGTCTTGAGTTGAATGTCTCTGAAGGAGGAGACATTCAAGAGATGATTGATGATGACGTTAGGTTTGTTGGAGAGACTTTAAAACTGTCTGTCGAAAATTTAATTCCCTCGATTCAATTTTTGGGTGCCTCCACTGCTAGTAAAAGAATTCAATCAAAGAGCTTAGACCCTGGAATTGAATTTGATAAGTTAAAGCTATCTCTCGATTCTTCTAGTGATAATATTAATATTCTTGAGGCCGCAGGGAGTTTGCATGAGGGTCTCTTGTATGGATTAAGTCTCAGTCAACTTGCAAAAGGTTTAAATGCTAAAGTTATACTCGCTCATTTTTGGCAAGATAGTAGAAGTGTTGAAGCTTTGTTGGAGGCTAAAAATCAACTTGGTGATTATTTAAGTGGAGTTATCTTAAATGCTGTTAACCCTGATCAAATTAAAGATATCAAAGATAATGTAGTTCCATCGCTTAAGTCACTAGGTTTAGATGTTTTTGGGGTAATGCCTAGGTCCCCTTTGTTGAGGAGTGTCACTGTTGAAGAATTGGTGAGACGTTTAAATGCTCGGGTTGTTTGTTGCTCTGACAGGCTTGAGTTGATGGTAGAAACATTGAGCATAGGTGCGATGAGTGTTAATTCGGCAATGGAATTTTTTCGAAGAAGGCGTAATATGGCAGTAGTTACTGGCGCTGATCGAACGGATATCCAATTAGCAGCTTTGGAAGCCTCTACTCAATGTCTGATTTTGACAGGTGCTGGTGAACCACTACCACAATTAATCAATAGATCCGAAGAGTTAGATGTTCCATTGCTAAAAGTTGATAGAGATACACTCTCAACAGTTGAAGTTATTGAGCAAGCATTTGGTCATGTTCGTCTTCATGAAACAGTCAAAGCTACTTATGCTTTTCGGTTAGTTCAAGAACATTGTGACCTTGATCGAATCTTTAAAACTTTAGGAATTTCTTTTTGACTTCATGAATAGTGCTACCTTTAAATTATCTGAATTAGGATGTCCTTGAGTCGATCACTCGATCTTCCTGCATTGGGACGAGTTGATACTCTCGCTCAGGAATTGGCCTTGCTAAAAAACGAGGGAAAAAGAAGGATTGCTTTTTTAGGGAGTAGGCATGTGCCAGTTGTTTCGATTCACATAGTCGAATTAATAGCACGGTCTTTGGCTCAGGAGGGACATTCGATAATTACATCAGGTTCACAAGGGGTCAATGCGGCAGTAATTAGAGCCGTTTTAGATATTAACCCCTCTCTCTTAACTGTTCTATTGCCTCAATCTCTCGATAGGCAGACTGCAGAGGTAAAGGATCTTCTTAGGAGCGTTTTACATTTAATAGAAAAAGAAGAAAATAATGATTTACCTTTGCCAATGGCAAGTAGTCTTTGTAATCAAGAAATCATTAATAGATGTGATCAATTGATTTGTTTCGCATTTCATGACAGTGAAACATTATTGAGTAGTTGTCATAGTGCTGAAGATATGGGAAAGATTGTCAGCCTTATGTTTTTTGATTAATTTAAAATCAAAGATAATGATTTATTTATAGTTATTTTTTAAGCCTTCAAAATATCTTTTAAATATATTTACAAGCAATATCTCTTTTAGATAATAAAATGGTGGTAACAAATTGAAGTTTTATGCCTTCTTCTTATTCTTTTGATGTAGTCTCAGAATTTGATCACCAGGAATTAGTAAATGCTATTGATCAATTGAGAAGAGAAGTCGATCAAAGATATGATCTTAAAGATTCAAAGACTAAGATAGATCTTAAAGAAAATGAATTATCTATTGTTTCTATTAGTGAGATGACGATTCAATCTGTAAAGGATATTTTATTGCAGAAGGCTACGAAAAGAAATTTATCATTAAAAATTTTCGATTTCCAAAAGATTGAAATAATTGGTGGAAATATGGTATCGCAAAATGTTCTATTAAGAAGAGGATTGTCTCAAGAAATTGCAAAGAGACTAAGTAAGTTAGTTCGAGATAATATAAAGAAAGTTTCTGCTTCAATACAAGGAGAAAGTTTGAGAATAACTGGTAAAAATAAGGATGATTTGCAAACCGCAATTAATTTACTCAAGAAACAGGAAGAGGATCTGGAAATAGCTCTTCAATTTGAAAATTATAGATAGTAAAATGATAAATTAAAACTTTGATTTTTATGATTCTTCGGTATGGAAAAAACTATACAAAAACTTGCTAAGAAATCACTTGAATTTTCTGGCATGTCAAAAAAAGAATTGGAAAGATCATGTTGGATGATTGTTCATGAACATAAGCACGGGATGATGCCTACAGAATATGATATTAGAGAGATTGATGAAGAACTTTATTTGGAGGTTTTAAGAACAGCAAAAGAGATGATTTAAGTAAAGAAAATGGAGCTTTTATTCATACAAGAACTCTTCTTGATCAATTAAAACAATAAGTTGATTATTTTTTCTATCTAACAAACTTCACAATATTCTCTAAATCAACATAAAATCACTATAGACAAGTTTTTTTATGACAACTCCATTTCGTAATGTGACTCCGAATGGACCTGGTGGCACAACAACTCTTCTACTAGTCCTCTCCTTTACTGGCTTTTTACTTCTTACTCAATCATTTTTTGTTGTTCCTGCTGGGCAGGTTTCAGTTGTGACAACATTAGGAAAAGTGAGTGGCGGATCTCGTAAGCCTGGTCTGAATTTCAAAGTACCTTTTGTCCAAAATACTTATCCTTTTAATGTTCAGACTCAGGTTAGACCTGAGAAGTTTGATTCATTAACTAAAGACTTGCAGGTTATTTCTGCAACTGCAACTGTGAAGTATGCTTTAAAACCTAGCGAAGCTGGAAGAGTATTCAAAACAATTTCTTACAACGATAGAGAGATTTACAATAGGATTATCCAACCATCACTTTTGAAAGCACTTAAGTCAGTTTTCTCAAAGTATGAATTAGTAACTATTGCAAGTTCCTGGAGTGATATCTCAGAATTAGTAGAAAAAACTGTGGCGGAAGAGCTTAATAAGTTTGACTATGTAGATGTCCAATCTCTTGATTTAACGGGTTTAACAATTGCAGATGAGTATCGAGCAGCAATTGAAGAAAAACAAATTGCTGAGCAAAAACTATTGAGAGCTCAAACTGAGGTGAAAATCGCTGAGCAAGAAGCTCTCAGGTATGACACATTAAATAAAAGTCTTGATGATCAAGTTCTTTTTAAACTATTTTTAGATAAATGGAATGGTGAGACACAAGTTGTTCCATCTTTGCCTGGCAGTACTTCAGGAAATGTTCCAGTTATTGTAGGAGGAAAAAATAGATAGTAATTAGAACCTAATAAAAAAAGTCCAATTAAAGATCCCTTTAATTGGACTTTTTTTATTAGATTTCAGAAAAACTTTCTTGAAAAGCTTTTATTGTCGCGTTTATATCATCTTCAGAGTGAGCTAATGATGTAAATCCAGCTTCAAATGCACTTGGAGCTAAATAAAAACCCTTCTCAAGCATCATTCTATGAATTTTACCGAATCGTTCAGTATCAGCAGATTTAGCTTCCTCAAAGTTCCGAACAGGGCCTTCACATAGATAAAAACCAAACATAGCGCTAATGCTCTGACCATGAATTGGAATATTTGATTCTTTTGCAGCAGTGAGGATTCCATCCAAAAGTTTTTTTGTAATGGCTTCTAATTTTTCGTATGTTCCTTCTTGTTTGAGCAGTTCAAGAGTTTTAATACCTGCTGTCATGGCAAGAGGATTTCCGCTTAAAGTACCTGCTTGATACATCGGACCAGAAGGGGAAACCATAGACATGATTTCTTTGCGTCCCCCATAAGCGCCTACTGGAAGACCTCCTCCGATTACTTTGCCCATAGTTGTTAAATCAGGAGTAACTCCAAAACGCTCCTGTGCTCCTCCGTAGCTGATTCGAAAACCAGTCATTACTTCATCAAAAACTAAAAGAGCCCCGTTCTCTTGAGTTACCTCTCTCAATCCTTCTAAGAATCCTGGTTCAGGTGTTATGAAGCCTGCATTCCCTACAACTGGCTCCAGTATGACTCCAGATATTGCATCAGGGTTTTCAGCAAATAGTTCTTTTACTGCTTCAAGATCGTTATAAGGAGCAGTAAGAGTATTAGCAGTAGTACTTCTTGGGACACCCGGTGAGTCTGGTAGACCGAGTGTTGCTACACCTGAGCCTGCCTTCACTAAAAACATGTCTGCATGTCCGTGATAGCAACCCTCAAATTTGATAACTTTATCTCTTCCGGTGAAGGCCCTCATTAAACGAAGAACAGCCATACATGCTTCCGTGCCACTATTTACAAAGCGGACCATTTCAACGCTTGGTACGGCATCTATAACCATTTCAGCGAGTTGGTTTTCAAGAACACAAGGTGCGCCAAAGCTAGTTCCTTTTTCCAGTGTTTCTTGAAGGGCCGCAATCACCTCAGGATGAGCATGGCCACAAATAGCTGGGCCCCAGCTACCCACATAGTCGATGTATCTGTTTCCATCAACATCCCAAGCATAGGGACCTTTAACTCGATCAAAAACGATTGGATCCCCTTCAACAGATTTGAAAGCTCTTACAGGTGAACTGACTCCACCAGGCATTAAATTTTTGGCAGAGCCAAAAATTTCTTCAGATCTTTTTGTGTTCAACGCGTCTGTCACAGCACCTCAGCTAATGAGCTCATAAACACAGTCCGCCATAATGGCCTAAAAGTGACTGATTCGTCTAAATTTTTGAATCTGTTCAGCATCTGGTTATTTTTTTTTAATCTTTTAAGGAGTTATTTTTCTTGTTGAGCTTGATCCTAAAAACAAGTTGCAGACTGACTTCTTAAGAGGCGATGCCCTTTGAAAAAAATATTTTTTTGCGAATTGTAAATATTTGATTTGTTAATTCTGTGATGATATGAAAATAGAAAATAATCTAATTTTTTTAAAAGAAAAATTCATTTTCAATTTCTGTTGGAGGCCAGCTGATATCGACAACTACAGGTGCATGGTCACTTGGCTTCTCTCTGGATCTTGGTTCTTTATCTATCCAGCAACTATTGGCACAACTAAGAATATCTTCTGTTAAGTAAATATGATCGATTCGCCAACCTTTGTCTCTTTCCCAGGCTGAATGGCGATAATCCCACCAAGACCAATTTTTTCCTCCGGGCTCAAAAATTCTAAAAACATCTTCTAATTCTTCTCCTAAAGCATCTTTAAGTAATTTTCTCTCTTTAGAAGAAGCCATAATTGATTCCTCAAAATTACTTGGTGTGTGTATATCTTTATCTTCAGGAGCAATATTAAAGTCTCCTAATAAACATATAGGTGTATGACTTAAATTTATTTTTCTAAGGTAAGCATGTAATCCTTTTATCCATTTTTCTTTATAAATAAATTTATCTGAATCTAATGATGATCCATTTGGAACATATACATTTATAATTCTAATATCATTTATTTCAGCGCTTATAATTCTTTTTTGCTGACTTAGGAAAGCTAAATCTTTGTAGTCTGAAATTACCGTATCAAAACCAAGCCGTGCATCACTAATCGGGAATTTACTTATAATTGCTACTCCATTATAAGACTTTTGCCCAGAGATAGATACCTCATATCCAAGATTTGAAAAAATTTCAACTGGAAAAAATTGATCTTCTGTTTTTGTTTCTTGTAAACAAAGAATGTCAACGTTGTTTTTGATGAGCCACTCTTTTACATGATCTATTCTTGAACGAATAGAATTTACATTCCATGTTGCGATAAGCAAGACTTAAAATTTCTATTACTTAAGTTATTATCATGTAAATTTAGACCAAAGTTAAGTTTTGAATCAAACTCGAAGTATTATTCATCGTCAATTATTTTTGACCTTCGTTTTCTTAACACCAATTTTAATTACTGCCGGGCGAGTTATTTCCTCTTTAAAAATTACAAAAATTTCAGAAGTAAAAAATTATTCAATCGATGAGAAAAGAAATATTTACAATACTTTTGATGCAGAAAGTCAAATTGATCAAGGTTTGCCTATCGATCCATTCGATTTGATGAATCGTCTAAAGCAATCAGAGGCTATGGATGATGCAACAACTCCATCTGATGCACTCGATGAAGCTCTGAAGGCATTTGATCAGTCACATTATGAAAATGTCCCAAATGAATAAAATTAGAATAGTATTTGTAGGGATTTTGGTAAATTTAAGAATGGTCATTAATGGGCAATTTATTAAATAGATGCAGAACCACCCAATCCCCTTGGTCACTGATCCATTGCAATACAGAGCAATTGGAATTGTTAGAGGTATTTACAAGCCCCAAGATGATGACAATTTTACTCGTGGTAATCTCATTGATACTGAAGGTAATGAAATAGATTCAGTCCTGCTTGGAAGAGTTATAACGTTGATCCGTAATCATGTCTCTCTAGAAAAACCTCACCTGTGGGTTGTATATCCAAGATGTAGGAATAATAAAAATCTTCATTTACAAATCACAGGTATTTGGGAACCAAGCACTTTAAAAAAAGAACTTAATGAGAAAGATGAATTGAATGAAGCTTCAATTTCTAAAGCTGATTCTGATGATTTATTGGAAGGTGATGATTACTTCTCAATCAGAGGAGAATTGGTTTTTACTAAGCCAGAAGATAAGGATTTAGTGGTAAAAATCCGTCAAAAGCCAAGAAATCAAAAAAAGAAAGCTATTCCTTTTAAGCTCAATCTTAAAGGTGAAGTACCTATCAAATATTTAAAACATTTTATTAGCCTTGATGTTCGTCGTTTTGACTATCAACTTTTGGTTGAGGATTTTCAAATTATAGCTCCACTTCTTCAACAAAATATGGATAATAAAAATAGAAAAAGACTTGACAACAAAAATTAGTTTTTTGATTTATAAAAATGTATTCCGTGTATAAATATACTCATAAATGAAATCTATTTTTATTGATTGTTGTCTTGGAATATCTGGAGATATGCTTGCATCAGCATTATTAGATTTAGGTGTTCCGTACTCTCTTTTTTTGAATAACTTAGCAAGTTTAAAAATAGATAAAAATTATAAATTAAAATTTAATCAAGGAGATAGTAACGGATTTAGAGGAATTGTCTGCATAAGAAATGAAAGTGAATTTAAAGAATTATCTAGAAGTTTTAATGATATTAAAAACCTACTTCTTGATTCAAATTTGAATGATTATGTGAAAAGAAAATCTATTAGGGTTTTCGAAATTCTTGCCGAGGCAGAAGGAATTGTTCATGGGAATCAAATTACAGATGTTCATTTTCACGAACTAGGTTCAATTTGTTCCATCGTTGATATTGTTAATGTATGTTCGGCTATAGATTTTTTAAAACCAGACAATATTTATTTTTCAAGTCCACCTTCTGGGAAAGGAATTGTATCTACTTTGCATGGCCCTTTGCCAGTTCCAGTCCCAACAGTTTTAGAGATAGCTAAACAATTCAAAATCCCGTTGATTTTGTTAGACGATGAATATCTTGGTGAAATAACAACACCCACTGGTATTGCATTGATGGCAACCTTTGTAGATAAATTAGGATGCCCAGATAATATAATCATTAAAAAGATTGGTATTGGTTTAGGCAGTAAAAATCTTTCTAGACCTAATTTTTTACGGGTTCTGCTAATAGATTCGCACCAGGCTTATAAAGAAAATAATGATAAGCCTGCATATGAGACCATAATTTGTCAGGAGGCTTGGATCGATGACTCTACCCCAGAAGATATTGCAATTTTAATAGGAAGATTAAGAGCTGCTGGTGCTATAGATGTGATTTGTTATCCGGTTGATATGAAAAAAAATAGAAAAGGTATATGCATAAAAGCTATTATCTACCCAAAACATCAAACTTTAATCAGGGAAGTTTGGTTTAAATATAGTACAACAATTGGAATAAGAGAAAATAAGATTAGTCGCTGGATACTTCCAAGACGAAAACTGTGCTACAAAACTAAATTTGGGGAAGTTAATGTTAAACAAATTATGAGGCCAAATGCCAAGACTTCAATAAAAATAGAACATGATGATTTGACTAAAATATCTTTGGATACAGGAATTGGTATAGAAGAGATTCGCCAAAGATTATTTTTAGAATTATCAGAATTTCTTGAGTTAGATGATCAGTCGAATTGATGCTTAATTTGAAAAAGGTTCAACTTGAAATAAACAGTTTTATATTTTGGATATTATCTAAAATTAATATTAAACTTTTAGTAACATTTATTTGCTTTGTATTTCTTGGGAATTCAATATATGGAAATTCCGAGTCTTTATCTAATCTAACAATTACTAGTCAAAAAATATTATGGCTAATATGGGGGCTTTTATTTAGCTTTTTAAGTTTAATTATTAATGCTTATGCATGGAAGCTTTTAATCGATAATATTGGCTGTAATATATATAAGTTGAATATTATAAAATTATTTTTAGCTACAAACATATATAAATATTTGCCAGGTGGAATATGGCATTTTGTATCTAGATATCATAACTTGCGTTTAGAGCTTTCTAAAGAAAAATCAATTGAATCTATTTTATTAGAGCCAATTTTAATGCTAGTTGCAGGCTTTATTTTTATACCTTTTAGAGGTTTTAATATTGCTATTTATATACTTTGCTGGTCAACCACTCTCATTTTTTTGCCTGCATTTAGACAGTTTGTAGTCAAAAAATTGAAGCTAATGAAGGCAAAAATTTTTAATAATAATGATAATATTAAAGATATAAAATTAGCACAAAATAATCAAAATAATACAAGAAAGATTTTTTATCCCTATAAGCCAATGTTAGTGGAGACTATATTTGTTCTTTTTCGCTTCCTGGGCTTCTTATGTTGTATAAATGCATTCTCTATTGGGACATTTATTTCTTATGGTGAATTAATATCTTACTTTTCTTTTGCATGGATTACTGGCCTTATAATCCCAGCAGCCCCGGGAGGTTTAGGAGTGTTTGAATCTGTAATTCTATTTAGCCTTGGCTCATCACATTTGCCAGAAGCACCTCTGATAGCTGCATTGCTTTGCTATCGCCTTGTTTCAACAATTTCTGATATACTTGCAGCTTTAGTTTACCCTGTTAAAAGATTATTTAAAGTTTAAATATCTGAGTTAATCATTTCTGTTGTTTAGACTGGGTATTAAGGCTAAAGAGGCTATTAATCCCAAGCAAATTATTATCAATGAAGGTAAAATAGATTCTGCCACTCTCTCATCACCGGCATATTGGAATATTCGTACTGAAAGAGTATCAAAATCGAAAGGTCTTAAAATAAAAGTTAAAGGCAATTCTTTTATGGTGTCCACAAAGACAAGAAGGATACCCACCAACATTGGTCCTTTAAGAAGTGGTAGATGTATTTTGAGGAGGACATCTGACCAGTTCTTCCCAAGATTTATTGCTGCATTATCTATATTTGGTGAAATCCTCTCAAAACCAGCATCAAGACCACCTTTAGAAACAGCTAGGAATCTAATGCTATAACCCCATATCAGTAAGCTTAGTATATTTATTTGCCAAATACTTCCTTTAAAGGAAAGAAGAGCAAGAGCTAGAACAGAGCCAGGGATTGCATAGCCAATACTGGATAAAAAGGTCAATATATTTAGCCATTTTTGATTATGCCATCTCTTAGAAATTGATAAAATCAACGATATGAATATCGTTACTAGTGAAACAGCCAAGGCTAAGCTAAAGCTCCTAATAGTTAATCCAATTAGATCTGTATTGAAGCCCTGATTCATCTGATCAATATTTATTGTTGCCCATGTAATTGGAATACCTAATGTAATTATTGGAGGAGTAAAGGTTATAACTTGAGCAAGTAATAAATTCATGCCTTTTAATTCCCATTTTGGTGAGTCTCCATTACTTACTCCGTCTGTCCATCGCTTACTTCTCTCTCTTGATTTACGTTCAATTGCAACTAATAGAAAAACTATAATCAGAGCAAATAAGGCAAGAGCAATGGCACCTGAGGGCTCACCCTCCTCTACCCAGCTCTCAAGTATTCCAGCAGAAATACTTGGAATATTTAAAAGTTGAACGGCACCTAATTCATTTATGATTTCCATCGCCATTAAAGCTAACCCAGCAGTGATTGAGGGAAGAGCTATTGGCAGAGATACTCTAAAAAAACTTTTCCAAGGACCTATCCCAAGGGTTCTGCATGCCTCAATTTGTTTTCTACCACCTTTCTCAAAACTTTCAGAACATAGTAGAAATACATATGGATAGGTTGTGAATGCCATTATTAATACCCCCCAAAACAATCCGGTTATTCTGATGGAATTTATGCTGCCGAGGTCAATGAATGTAGCGGCTAAAAGATAAGCTGGAGTTGCGAAAGGAATTAGCTGGCAAATTCTAAGAATTTTTCGCCCTTTGAAATGGCAATTGGCTAAAATCCAACCATTAGTTACTCCTAAAAATCCTCCTAGAGTTAGAGAAAAAATCAATAATAATAGTGTTCCTTTAATTTCATTAATATTGTTTATCGTCAAATAGATAGATCCTTTTTTAATACCGTATAAAGCCTCTCCTGCGAGGGTGAATAACGGCAATAAAACAAAAAATGTTAATAGGACTACTAAGAACTTTAATATATAGCGACTATTTCTCAATCCGATTAGTTTATAGATAAAGTTTATGCCTTTCTCTTTTTTTAAGATTTTTAAAGTGGATTTGATGTTGTTCAATTTATCTTTTTAAGTTGGTATTTTTTGATTATTTGTCAATACATGCCTTTAATTGAGAGAGCATTTTCAATTTGTCTAATTTTTTACCAATAAAGACAATTTGATTCTTTCTTTCTTCTCCCCAATCACTATCATCAATGGAAATTCTCTTGCCTGCGAGGTGGAAGACATGTCTTCTTTCGCTTTCTCTGAACCAAAGTATACCCTTAGCCCTAAAAACATTACTTTTTAATTGATTATCTAGAAAATATTGGAATTTTCTAAGAGATAAAGGTTCTTTAGTTTGAAAACAAACAGAAAGAAAATCTTCAATTTTATTATCTTCTTCTGAGTGAACATGTCCATGTCCATGTCCATGTCCATGTCCATGTCCATGTCCATGTTCATGTTCATGAGAGTTTTCATGATATGATTCTTCTTGATTTATAAGATCAGTTTCGAATAGACCTACACTTAATAATAGATTTAGAGGAATATTTCCTTTAATACTTTTTAAAATCCTCACATCATTCTTTATTTCTTTTAACTTATCTATGGTATTTTCTATGTCTTTATTATTTACTAAGTCACATTTGTTAAGAAGTAATATATCACCATAAATTACTTGGGATCTTCCTATGGAACTTTCGAAAGCGACATCATTAAAGTTCTCAGCATCTATTAAAGTTATAATAGAGTCTAGTCTTGTTTGATCTCTTAAATCACTTCCAAGTAATGTCATAGCAACTGGAAGAGGATCTGCTAATCCTGTAGTTTCAATTATAATATAATCTAGGCTCTTGTTGGCATTAATTAACTTTTCTATTGCTTCTACTAACTCGCCGTTTATAGAACAACAAATACATCCATTATTTAGCTCTATCATTTCTTCTTCAGTTTTAATTATTAACTCATTATCAATTCCTATCTCACCAAATTCATTAACTAAAACAGCTGTTTTTATACCTTGCTGATTAGTAAGAATATGATTTAATAAAGTTGTTTTTCCTGAACCTAAAAATCCTGATATAATTGTAATCGGAATATTGGTTTTTGAGACTGTATTGTTTTTATCATCTGTTTTAGTTGTTTTCATTTTAATAATAGTAATTAATGATGCGTTAGGGGGTGATTAATTTATCAATAGACTCAGCAAGCTTTATGTCGTTAATGGTAATACCGCCTTTATCGTGAGTAGTTAGATTGATCTTAACTTTATTATATGTATTTTGCCAATCTGGGTGATGATCCATCTTTTCAGATAAAAGAGCGACCTTGCTCATAAAGCCAAAAGCATCTATAAAATTATCGAAATTAAATTCTTTCTTTATCGTATTGTTATATATTATCCAAGAAGGATTGTTTTTTATAAAGTAATCTAGTTGATTTTTCTCTAATAAGGAAACCATGAGTTTTTTTTATTTAATTTTAATTTAAATCAAAATCACCAATAGCATGCAATTGTAATGATCTTGATTTATTTGATGTTCTATGTTCCCAAATATAGATTGCTTGCCATAAACCTATTTCTAATTTACCATTCACAACACTGAAGTTTAAATTATTTGAAGTAAGCATTGTTCTGATATGAGCAGGCATATCGTCTAATCCCTCTTCTGAATGAAGATATTTTATTTTTTGACTGGTTCTGTTATTTGGATAAAATCCCTCCTCTGGGACAATAGCTTGCATGTATGCTGATAGGTCTTTGAGAACATTAATATCCGCATTTTCATTTATAATTAAACTACAGCTTGTATGCTTTAAAAAAATAAGAAGTATTCCTTTTTGAAACTTTTTACATTGGATCCAATGATTAATGTCTTGTGTGATGTCAGTGAATCCTTGTCCATTCGTCTCGAAATCTAATGTTGATAAAATCTGTTCCATTCCTAATAAACTGTATAAGCAAACTATATGAAATATTATCAGGTTTGTTCTTTTCTATTAAGTATAAAGTATTTTGAATTCGAGCTGATTAAAAAAAGATATATTTTTTATCTTCAAATCATGAATAAATAATTTAAATCAGAAATTATGATTTAAATTATTTTAAATTGACCAAATACGGATCTGTTTTCATCAATTTGATATTAGGATTAAATAAATATCAAATGGAATACTTTGTCAAAGTCTGCTTGGCAGCTTTTGGGTGATTACCTAAAGGATACGCAGTTATTGGGATCCATACAAAACACTCTCTATTGGGATCAAAATACATCCATGCCTATTGCTGGCTCGACCTGGAGAGGAGAGCAATTAAGTCTTTTGGCTAAGCAACTTCATGCAAGACAAAGTTCTGAACAGTTCGAACTTTTAATAAAAGAAGCAAAATTCGAACTTCAAAATTTAAAAGAAAAAGACGATTTTGATTCACAACAAATTACAGATCGGTTTAGAAATATTGAATTGCTTGAGCAAGATTTCAATAGACAAAAAAGTTTGGATCCGAAGTTGGTTGTTGAGCTCGCAACAGCAAAGTCTGAAGGTTATATGTTTTGGCAGGAAGCCAAGAAAAATAATGATTTCAAAAGCTTTTCTCCAGCTCTCAAGAAATTAATTTTATTACGAACAGAACAATCCAATCAGCTCGGTGAAGAAAGAAGTTGCTGGGAGACACTTGCCCAACCTTTTGAACCGAACTTAACGATTAATCGTGTAAGCGAACTATTTGAACCTTTAAAAAAAAGATTGCCCGAATTGATTCAGAAGGCTGCGACAATAACAAGTAAAAAAAGTAAGAAATGGGATTTAGCAATTAGCGATCAAGAAAAGCTCTGTCAGATACTTTTAAATGATTGGTCTAGGGATCCTTCTAATACAGCTATAGCCAAGTCGCCTCATCCATTCTCTATAACTTTGGGCCCAGATGATTATCGAATTACGACGCGAATAGTTAAAGGTCAGCCACTTTCTTGCTTATTGGCTACCGCACATGAGTGGGGACATTCTCTGTATGAACAAGGGTTACCATCGCAAAGTCACCAATGGTTTGCATGGCCTTTAGGTCAAGCAACCTCTATGGGTGTTCATGAGAGTCAATCTTTATTTTGGGAAAATAGAATTGCTAGGAGCTTTTCATTTGCAAAGTCTTTTTGGCATCATTTTGAGAATGCAGGTGCTCCAATTCACTCTGGGAATGATTTATGGATCAATCTAAATCCATTTATTCCAGGGTTGAATCGAGTAGAGGCAGATGAGCTTAGTTATGGGTTGCACATAATGATTAGGACTGACTTGGAAATTGATCTTCTCGAGAGAGGGCTTTCTGTAGAGGACCTGCCCAATGAATGGAATAAAAGGTATAGGAACCTTTTAGGTGTTTCGCCTGAAAATGATACTGAGGGATGC
This sequence comes from Prochlorococcus sp. MIT2302, assembly GCF_059772385.1. Classification (NCBI taxonomy): domain Bacteria; kingdom Bacillati; phylum Cyanobacteriota; class Cyanophyceae; order Synechococcales; family Prochlorococcaceae; genus Prochlorococcus; species Prochlorococcus sp. MIT2302. The sequence continues at coordinate 1,894,372 of NZ_CM186285.1, forward strand.
TTGCAAGATGTTCACTGGAGTGAAGGGATGTTTGGTTATTTTCCTTCTTATTTGCTGGGTCATCTTATTAGCGCTCAGCTAACAAAAACTCTGGAGGAAGATTTAGGAAAAATTGAAAATATAATTGCATCTAAGGAAATCAGTAAAATATTGGATTGGCTTCGCAGAAATGTTCATCATCATGGGAGAAGTTTGGATTCCGAGGAACTTGTAGAAAAGGTCTCAGGAACGACATTATCGCCAAATTATTTTCTTGAATACTTAGACAATAAACTTGAAAAGCTTTCTAAAATCTCTGAATAAAATAAAAATTTAGTTTTGCATATTTTTTTGTTGAAACTTTTCTAAATTATGTACCAGAACCACATTTACATTTACTTCTTTGATTTACGATGTAGGAACATAAATAAATACTATGGCTAACCTTGACCAAGCACCTAGCAGATCAATGCCTAATCTGCTTCATGTATTACCTGCGTTTGCCAATGAATCTGAACTTAGAGTCAATACAATTGTTGAATTAAATTCAAATACCATAAATAAATACGAACTTATTACTGAAACTGGGCATTTAAAGCTTGATAGAGTTGGATATTCGTCCCTAGCCTATCCTTTTGCTTATGGATGTCTCCCAAGGACATGGGATGAAGATGGTGACCCATTAGATATTGAAATTGTTGGTGTTACTGAACCGTTGATCCCAGGTTCAATTGTTGAGGCAAGGATAATAGGCATTATGACCTTTGATGATGGGGGTGAAGTTGACGACAAAGTAATTGGTGTAATAGCTGATGACAAGAGGATGGATCACATAAAAAGCTTTGAACAATTAGGGAAGCATTGGATCAAAGAAACAACTTATTATTGGGAGCATTATAAGGATCTAAAAAAACCTGGAACTTGTACTGTAAATGGTTTCTTTGATGTAGAAAAAGCAGTTCAGATTATTAAATCCTGCGAGGAGCGTTACTTATCTGAAATAGACCCTAAATTAATTAATTAAATTTTTCAATTATTTAGGCACGTGCAGATTTGAATATTTCTTCTAATATTTCACCAGCACCACGCCCTTTTAGTTCATTAGCTAATTCTATTCCGATTTCCTCCGCAGAGCTTTTCGACCCTTTTTTTATATCTCTAATTAATTTTTTTCCATCTAAGCTTGCAACCATACCCTCAAGAGTTAATTCATTGTTGTTGATTTCAGTTCTAACGCCTATTGGAACTTGACATCCTCCTTCAAGTTCTCTGAGGAACGACCTTTCTGCTAAACATCTTTTAGATGTTGATTCGTGCTCAAGTGTTTTTAAAATATTTAGCACCTCTTGTTGACCATTTACACATTCAATGCCAAGGGCTCCTTGACCAACAGCATGAAGTGAAATATCTGTTGGTATTAATTGATGTATTCGATTAGCAAAACCAAGTCTTTGTAATCCAGCAGCAGCCAAGATTAGGCAGTCATATTCTCCTGAGTCAAGCTTCTCTAATCGTGTTATGACATTTCCTCGTACATCTTTGAAAACAAGACTTGGATAATGGTATCGCAATTGAGCAAGTCTTCTTAAGGAGCTAGTCCCTACCACAGATCCTTCTGGCAGAGTTTCTAGTTTGTAAATTTGATTTTTTTCATTAACGACTAACGCATCCGAAGGGTCTTCCCTTTCTGTTATGCAGCCAAGAATTAATCCCTCTGGAAGGTTGGTAGGTAAATCTTTCAGTGAGTGGACTGCAATATCGGCACGACCAACAAGCATTTGAGCTTCAAGTTCTTTAGTGAACAGACCTTTATCTCCTATTTTTGCTAAGGCTACATCAAGTATTTTGTCACCCTGCGTAGCCATTGCTTCAATAGTGATAGCAAGATCAGGATGGGCCTTTTGGAGTTCATCTCGTACCCAATTCGTCTGAACCATGGCCAGCTGGCTTCGGCGAGAGGCGATGCGCAGTTGGTCTAGTGTCATTAGCAAATATTTTCTATTTCTTTACCTTAAGCAGTCAACCTTACCAAATTAAAATTCTTGGAAAATAATTTAATAAGGTTAATGTGAAATGAGATTTACCAAATAGCAAATTCTAGGCTTAGTAATCGCTCAGAAATGTAAAGTTTATGGTTTTATTATTTTAGTTTAGCTTGATATATTCTTTGAGTACCCCGTTTCTATTTGGATGACGGAGTTTTCTGAGAGCCTTAGCCTCTATCTGTCTTATCCTCTCTCTAGTTACATCAAAAATCTGTCCAATTTCTTCAAGGGTTTTCATTCTCCCATCATCTAAGCCATAACGAAGTCTTAGAACATCTCTTTCTCTAGGACTTAATGTAGCAAGAACACCCTCCAAATCCTCTCTTAGTAGGGTTTTTGCTACATCTTGTTCAGGATTTTCTATATCTGCTTCAATGAAATCACCAAGTCTAGAATCTTCTTCTTTCCCAATAGGTGTCTCTAAAGAAATGGGTAGTTGGGCACTTTTGGCTATAAATCTAAGTTTCTCAATTGTCATTTCCATGCTTTCGGCGATTTCTTCTTCGGTTGGCTTCCTTCCAAACTCTTGACTTAAAACTTTAGTGGTTTTTTTTATTCGAGAAATTGTTTCATATAAATGCACAGGCAAACGAATTGTTCTGCTTTGATCTGCAATTGCTCTGGTAATAGCCTGTCTGATCCACCAGGTAGCGTAAGTTGAAAATTTATATCCTTTCTCATGGTCAAATTTCTCAGCTGCACGAATGAGACCAAGACTTCCTTCTTGGATAAGATCTTGAAAAGATAATCCTCTATTCATATATTTTTTTGCAATCGAAACTACTAATCGCAGGTTCGATTGCACCATTTTTTCTTTTGCTCGTCTACCAAGCATTAATCGCCGTCGAAAGCGAGTTAATGGCATCTCTGCAAGAGCTGCCCATTCTTTTACTGATGGGAAATGTCCATTCTCACTTTCAAATTGCGCGGCTTCTTCCTCTAATTGAAGAAGATCAGCTATCTTTCTTGCTAACTCGATTTCTTCATCAGGCCTGAGAAGTCTTATACGACCAATTTCTTGTAAATAAACCCTAATCGAATCTTCTGTATAAACACCCTTTGGACCAATTTTGATACTTGCTAAAGCTTTGGCTGCTGCTTCTTGAGCACTAGATAGAACTGAGGCATTATCGTCATCATCATCAAGTTCTATATCTGCTTCAGGTACTTTATTTGCTTCAGCAATTAATTTATCAGCCTCTAGATCTAAATCAATTTTTAGATCATTTGAAGATTCTTGAGGAAGAGTTTGAGTTTCTTTAGTCACGTTTACTTTAGCGGCTGTTTTTTTAATTTTTTTGGAATTGTTGTTACTTTCCTGATTAAGAGAAATATTTTTAGATGTCTTTTTTTCCTTTAACATGATTTTTTCCGGATGTTTTTGTGGTCTGTTGCAGAGCTCAGGTTATTACCCGAAAAATGGTGGAATCTCCTAGAGATGATATTTCAGGAAAAACTATTTAATTTTTAAAAATTGAACAAAAACACTCTAATTTGAGAATGTCCTCAATCGTGACAAATCTTGCGAAAAATCACATGACATCAATTTGGACTTGCAAATTATGAAGGATGTTTTGTTGAGGAATGAAAATGTATAAGCAAGGATGTCAGGGGATTTCTCAGACCGGCTTATCTAAGAATTGGATTTTTCCTATTCTTGACAAAGCTTCTAGTCTTCCCTCTGGGTGGAATTTTGCAAGTTCCACAACAGCTTTAAAGCTGTTCACAATCCAATGGTAGAAAAAATTCCTGAAGTCGGCAAGTATTAAATAATGATATGAATCCTTTTATATTTGATATTTGGTTGCATGTAGGTCGTGAAGGACGATGTTTCTCTTATCGGGATGGAAATAATTTAGGAATTGATTTGGGCGATGTCGTAACAGTGCGTTTGAAAGGGCGAAGCATGCAAGGGCTGGTAGTTAATAAGATGGAAAAAAGCATAACTAATTCAAAAGGAAACTCTGAAAATATTTCATTCAATAATGTGGAAACATTAGTTCAAAAAGCAGCTATCAAAAAAGAATGGAGAGAGTGGTTAGAGGAAATGGCTCGTGAATTGTATGTAAGTGATTTCCAGATGCTTAAGACCGCGTTACCTCCTGGTTGGTTGGGAAGGTCAAAACTATCGAATAGACCTAAAAAACTTTGGTGGGTGAAATTGGCGAACAAGAATCATCAGGGAAAGATATCTCCCAGACAGGTTGAGTTAAAGAAAATTTTACTTACAAATGGAGGAGGGAAATGGCAAAAAGACTTAGAGGCTGAAGGGTTTTCTTCTTTATTGATTAGAAATTTTGTTTCGGCTGGTTGCGGAGAAAGAGAAAAACGTCTGTTTCTCTCAAATACTTTTGCTGCTGAAGACTCCAATGAAAAGATGAAGGTGAATATTGAGGCCCCTCAACTACTAACTTTAGAGCAAAAATCAGCAAAAGAAAAATATGAGTCTCTTCCAAATGGATCAGTTCTATTGCTTTGGGGTGTTACTGGATCTGGTAAGACAGAAGTATACCTACAAACTGTAGCTCTTGAGTTGTCTGAAAGTAGACATTGTCTTGTACTCACGCCTGAAATTGGTTTGGTGCCACAATTGGTTGATCGCTTTCGAAAAAGATTTGGATTAAATGTTTTTGAGTACCATAGTAATTGTTCTAATGGTGAGAAAATTCATGCATGGAAGAGATCTTTACAGACTACAAAACCAAGTGTATTCATAGGTACTCGCTCAGCTGTCTTTTTACCATTATCGAACTTAGGATTGATCGTGCTTGATGAAGAACATGATAGCTCTTATAAGCAACAATCTCCCATGCCTTGCTACCATGCAAGAGAGCTGGCAATTCATCGGGCAAAAAGAATTGGAGCCAAAGTAATACTTGGAACTGCAACTCCCTCTCTAAATGTTTGGAAAAATATAAAACCCAATGGCAATGTGGTTGTTGCAAAATTAAGCCAACGGATTTTGAATCGTAAAGTGCCAACTGTCAATATTGTAGATATGCGGGAGGAATTAGCTATTGGAAATCGAAGTTTGATTAGTAGATATCTAAAACAACAGCTTTTGAAGACAAAAGAGAGTGGCAATCAAGCCATCATTCTAGTCCCTAGGCGTGGATATAGTAGTTTTTTAAGTTGCCGTAGTTGTGGAGAGGTTGTTCAATGTCCTCATTGTGATGTTGCGCTAACTGTACATCGTTCGAAAGATGGGATTGAATGGCTACGTTGTCATTGGTGTGACTTTCGTTCGAGCATTAGTAATAAATGTGGAGAATGTGGCTCAAATGCTTTTAAACCGTTTGGTACCGGGACACAAAGAGTTATGGATCATCTAGAAAGAGAACTTGAGGGTATAAGTCTACTAAGGTTTGATAGGGATACAACTAGAGGCCGTGATGGTCATAGATTGTTGTTAGAAAGATTCGCTAATGGTGACGCCGATATCTTGGTTGGCACTCAGATGCTCTCTAAGGGTATGGATTTACCAAAAGTAACTCTAGCCGTTGTCCTGGCGGCAGATGGTTTATTGCATCGCCCTGATTTAATGGCTACTGAAGAAACTCTTCAACTTTTTATGCAATTGGCTGGTCGTGCTGGACGTGGCGAGAAGCCTGGGAAGGTTGTAGTGCAAACTTATTGTCCTGAACATCCTGTTATTCGTCATTTGATTGACGGAAGGTACGAAGAATTTTTGAAGAAAGAAGAAAAGACCAGAAGAGAAGCTGCGATGGTTCCATACAGTCGGGCCTGCTTGTTAAGGTTCTCTGGCGAATCTTCTGAGTTGACATCAAAGGGAGCATTTCATGTCTTATCAAAAATCAATCATGCTTGTAGTCAAAAAGGTTGGAAATTGGTCGGCCCAGCACCTTCATTGGTTGAGAGAGTTGCAGGTAAAAGCCGTTGGCAACTTCTTTTGTACGGTCCTCAATCAAGTCAGATCCCACTTGCCTATGGACCTGAATTATGGAAAGATTTACCAAAAGGAGTAAATCTTTCTATTGATCCTGATCCGATACAATTATGAGTTTTTATCTTGATTAAGGTGGTAGTTCTGGGAAACCGAAACCCATTTGGAGGCGGAATCTTTGTAGGGATAGGCTCAGTAAAGTTAAAGCAATTATCACGATAATCCCAATTGAAATTTGGTTCCATTCCCAATTTGAAATTTCAAGTTGGTTAATCTCACCAATCTCAAGAGGTAAGAATGCTGAGCCTTCCTTAAAACTGGTTTCAAGAGGTTTGGTCCTGAAATTATTTTTATTACCAACGTCGTTAATGATTATGTTTATTTTTAATCCAGGGATTTTTGGGATTTCTTTTAAATCAAAATAAATTTTAAAATTTTGACTTGTGCCAATTAACCAGTTTTTGTTGTTTGTAATTATTTCAGGTTTATTTATATTGAACCCGCTAGTTTTCGCGGCTACTGAAGCTATTTGTTGAAGTAATTTATTTGCTTCTTCAAAACGAATAGTTGGTGATTCAAAATGCTGTGTTCCTTCCTTAGTATGGAGTCTTAAAATGCTATTTTTTTTTGCAAGATTATCTTCAAATTCCATCTGCCATGGAATTAATTTACCAGAATTGCTATCTATATCAAGTGAAAACTTGAGTCGATCAGGACCAGTAATACTCAAGTTGGTTGACATGTTGACGCAACCACTAAGAAGAAAAGTTAATAATAAAATAATTAATAAAGCTGTTATTGAAAATCCAAAGTCTAAATTTTTCGTCGTACCAGTTGGAGGATGGTAAATTTTCTCTTTCTTCTTTTTCGCTCTTTTAAATGACGATTTTAGAGATGGCTCCATCTCTATTTTTGGTATTTCTACCGACCAGTTTGAAGGCCTTGGTAATTGTGGGGCTTCGAGTATTGATAAAAGCTGTTTGGCTTGTTGACGGACACTTTCTTTTTTGTTATGAATTAATGTTTGGCAAACATTAATCGCTTTTTGTTCATCACCTTTGCCCATGTAGGCAGTAACTATAATTAGTCTAAGCTGTCCTCCTATTGCTGTCTCTGCTTTGCATTCTAGGAGTAGAGGATTAACTATTTTTATGCAAAAACCATAGTCACCTTTATCTAGGGCCGCTTCAGCAGCTTTTATAACTGAAGCTATATCAGGCATTTAACCTCTACCCGTAACCATTGTTCCAATACCTGCATCAGTGAAAAGTTCTAGTAGAAGTGCGTGAGGAGTTCGTCCGTCAATGATATGAGCAGCCTTTACCCCTTGGGCAAGAGAACGAATACAACATTCAACTTTTGGTTTCATACCTGATTTTACTATCCCTCTATCAATTAATTCTCTGGCTTCCGATAGACGTATCTTTTCTATTAAGGAAGAAGGATCATTTTCATTCCTTAAGATGCCAGGAGTATCTGTTAGAAGGATTAATTTTTCTGCACCAAGTGCTGCCGCAAGCTCTCCAGAAACAGTATCAGCATTAATATTGTGTGATCTACCATCAGAAGAGTTTGCAACACTAGAAATGACTGGGATGTATCCTTCTTCAAGAAGAGGGCTAAGTATCTTTATATTTACTTTCGCAACTTCTCCCACAAGACCATGACTTCCGTCTCCAAGCGTTCTTGCCTCAACAAGTCCACCATCTATTCCACATAGCCCGACAGCTAGGCTTCCGTGATTGTTGATTCCGCCTACTATCTGCTTATTTACTCTTCCAGCAAGAACCATTTCTACCACATCCATGGTCTTTGGATCAGTAATTCGCAAACCATCATGGAAAACAGGCATTATTCCTAATTTTTCCAACCATTGGTTTATTTCTGGTCCTCCCCCGTGAATGACTACTATTTGTACGCCAACAGACGAAAGAAGAGCTAGATCTCTAAAAACTGCATTTTGAAGAGTTTTGTCTGTCATTGCTGAGCCACCATATTTGACTACGATCCTTTTATTTTCAAAACGCTGAATATAAGGAAGCGCCTCGCTTAAGACAGAGACTCGTATTGAATCTTTGTCGGAAAAAGTTTTATTGGAATTCTTACTGGATTTAGCTTGTTGCTCTTCTTTATTCATTTTCTTGTGGATTTTCTTCTTGTTTTTGCGGAAGTAGGGTTAAATCTAATTCACCGGGTGTGGGGCAAAATAGTTCAGCCCGCAAACCCTTAGCAAAGAATCTTCCTAAACGCTCTTTTTGAGCATTCCATCTTTCTAAAGATACAGCAGCCATTTCAAATCTCATTCGTATTCCATAATTACCATCTTTGACCAATTCTTCTACTTCTTTAAGTTGGGGAGGAGTGTCTATATCCCAAAGCTTTAATACTCTTAGAGATGCTTCAAGCTGGCAAGATTGACCATAGCGCCATCTGGTCACATCTTTCACTAGTTTTCCTAGCTCTTCAGGAGCTTTATCTCTTTCTGATGCAAACTTTGATGCAGGAACTACTCTTAGGGCAGGGGGAACTTCCGTGGTTTTCAATGATATACCTATAAGGAATATAGGTACTCCATAAAAGAAAGTTGGTACACTGAGATTTGTTGCATCAGTGAAATAGGCTGTTAATCCAATTAGAGAAAGGGATGCTCCTCCTATGGTGATGAGGCTTGCCGGTGAAAGAAGTTTATTCATGAGTGTAATTTTGGCTAAAATCTGGGTCAGATGGGTTTTCAGGAGACAGTCTCATGGCCTCACACCAAAAACAATTTTCTGAATTAACTGAACTTGTTGAGAAATTAAACAAGGATAGAGCGTGGATCCTTGAACAATTAGATAGAGGTACCTGGCCTGAATTTAGACCTGATCTGGCCGCTTTGGAGAGAGAATTAGGTCAGCTTTTAACTAGGGCTACAGAATACATTGAAGAAAATTGTTGATTTTCAAAATGGAATGTCATCAGTATCTGGTACTAACGGCGAACTGTCCCATTTAACCCCTTCGTTATTTAAAGAATTTGCGGAATCGCTTTGTAGGTTCTGTTGAGTTTTAGAAGGTGCTGAAACATTTGGACTAGAAGAAAAAGGGTGAATTCTTGAAAGAGTAAACTCAGCTCGCTTCTCTTTAGTTCCATCCGGTCGAGGAACAGTATTCATTCTTAGGCGTCCTTCGATTACTAATCTAGAATTGACTTGAACTGTGTTTTGAAGTTCTTCTGCTAATTTTCCCCAGCCAACTACTTTTAGTGCGCAGGCAGGGTCGTCAGCACGGAGACTGTCAAATTCAACTTCTAATTCAGCTAGCGGAGTTTTGTTGTCTTGGGTAAAACGAACTGTTGGGGCTTTTTTTACCAGGACCTCAAGCATGCAATGGTTCATTTTTTTTTCCTTTAGCTATTGTGGTTTATCTTGATTGATACAAGGGAAAAATGCCAGTCTCATCTTTGGTTGTTAACAGGAACAGTCGAAGGTCATATTTTTGCTAAGTCTTTATTGAAAGAAGGCTGGAAAATTACTGTGAGCGTTGTTTCAGATAGAGCCTCAATTCCCTATGAAAAATTAAACTTAGAGGAAATATTGGTTGGGGCCTTGACTACTGAGCAAGAGATACAGGATGTCATATTAAAAGCAAGAGTTAATCACAATGGATTTGATTGTGTCATTGATCTGACTCATCCGTTCGCTATAAACATTACAGGGGCAATCTCAAAAGTTTGTAGAAAACTAGATCAACCTTTCATAAGGTATGAAAGGGCTATTGATAATATTTTAAATGCATTTTTAATAAAAAAATTTACTGATTTGGGAAATTATGAACTAACTAATAAATCTATTTTGCTCGCTGTAGGTGTAAGACATCTCAAAGAAGCACTAACTATTGTAAGGGATTCAGGAGCTGAAGTTTATGCAAGAGTTTTAGCTAATCCAGAAAGTATAAAAATGACTTTGTCTTCATCAATTCCAGAAGGAAATTTTGCGGTATTAAACCCTTCTGTTTCTAGTGATGGGAAAATTGAGAAAGCACTTATTAGGAAATGGAATATTGATGGAGTCGTTTGCAGGCAATCAGGAGGGAAAAATGAAATCTTATGGCAAGAAATTTGTTCAAGTATGAGTATCAATCTTTGGTTGTTGGAAAGACCTTTTAAATTTAAATCTATTAATTCAATAGATAGTTATGAAAAATTAATTAAAAGATTAAAATCTATTAATATGGAGTAATAAGAATTTAGAGATCATGTCCTTATCTGATTTTAATCAAAAACTTTATTTAATTATAACTACTGAGGCAGATAAAAAAAATGCGACTAAAATAGCTAATTTACTCTTGAGCGAGAAATTAATACCTTGTGTGACTTTTAAAAATATCGAATCACATTTTTGGTGGGAAGGTGATATTGTTCAGGCAAAAGAGGTACAATTATTGATTAAGTGTAGAGAGGAAAATGTAAATAAAGTTATTGGTAAGATCTCTGATTGTCACAGTTACGATGTGCCAGAAATAATTTATTTCCCTGTTTCAGCCAATAATAAATTTCATAATTGGGTGAATTCTATTTGAGTCTTAAATATTTATTTTTCCAGATTTGAGCTAACTAATTGTAAAAGATTAGTATTTGATCTAGATCCTAATTGTGTAACTATGTGTCCTGCACAAATAGATCCAATTTTTGCAGATATTTCTGGCTCTAGACCATCTGCAAGCCCTTTTAAGAAGCCTCCAGCATAAAGATCTCCTGCACCTGTGGTATCAATAGCCTTCCCGAAAATGAAAGGATCTATATTTCTTTCTTTGCCATTTGAAATTAGAATTGATCCTTTTTTCCCAATTGTGATTGCCGCAAGGTCACATTTGTTTTTCAATTTCTCAATGGCTGCATTTAAAGAAGATGTTTTATATAAAGTTGTTATTTCATCTTCATTGGCAAATAAAATATCTACATAGTCTGCCACTAGTTTTACAAAACTTTCGCGGTGTCTAATCACACAAAATGAATCAGAAAGGGATAAGGCAACCTTTCGACCTGAATTTTTAGCTATTTCTGCAGCTTTGATAAATGCCCTTTTGGCGGCTGAGTTGTCCCAAAGGTACCCCTCTAAATATAGTATTTTTGCCTTCTTGACTGCTGAGAGATCCAGATCATTAGGTTCTAATAAAACTGATGCGCCCAAATAAGTGCACATCGTTCTCTGAGCATCGGGAGTGATAAAAATAATGCACCTTGCAGTAGACGGACCAATGGATGATGTGGGCGTTTTGAAAATGGTCCCAGTTTTTGATATCTCTTCCGTAAAGATTTCTCCTAGGTTGTCATTCCTGACCCTTCCAATGAAGGCTGCCCTCCCCCCTAATTCCGCTATGCATGCCAATGAATTTGCAACAGAGCCTCCTGATCTCTGAATTCTATTAGTAGTAATTTCATAAAGTTCTTTAGCTTTATTTTCATCAATCAATGTCATTGACCCTTTTTTGAGAGACAGTCTTTCAAGGAGAGAATCGTCTGTAGTTGTTAATACGTCTACAATTGCATTGCCAATACCTACTATGTCAAGAGAGGGATTATTTGTCTTATTGGTCATCAAGTAAATTTGAAAAACATAAGTGCATTATTACTCGCTCCCTAAGAATTTAAAAGAGCTCTTTTTGGTCCGTGAATAGGGTCCTCAATAACAATTGTTTGATCTCTATTAGCTCCCAGCGAAACTATTGCTATGGGGACTTCCATTAGTTCAGCCAGGAACCGCAAGTAACTCATTGCAGCAGGAGGTAGGTCCTCTAGGCTTCGGCAATTCTCCGTAGAACTTTTCCAGCCAGAAAGCTTTTTAAAAATGGGGGTGCATTTTTCAAAATCTTCAACACTACTTGGGAAATAATCAATTCTTGTGCCATCTAATTCATAAGCGACACAAACATGAATTTCATCAAGTTCATCTAAAACGTCTAATTTAGTGATAGCAAGACAATCCAATCCATTCACCTCAACTGCATATTTACCAATTACCCCATCAAACCAGCCACATCTTCTCCTTCGTCCAGTGGTTGTTCCAAATTCACCACCTCTATTACAAAGCTGATCATTAATACTTCCTTGCAATTCGGTTGGGAAGGGCCCCTCTCCAACTCTGGTTGTATATGCTTTGGCTACACCAATAACTCTGTCTATGAGAGTAGGACCCACTCCTGCACCAATGCAGGCGCCTCCTGATACGGGATTAGAGGAAGTTACATAAGGGTAGGTCCCATGATCAAGATCTAAAAGAGTTCCTTGAGCTCCCTCGAATAAGATATTTTTCTTCTTTCTTGCTGCTTGATGAATTGTTCTATTGCAGTCAACAATATGTTTTTCTAGCTGTTTCCCATAATCAAGATACTCTTCAACTATTTCATCAGTGATTAATGGCTCAATTCCGTAAATCTTTTGGAGGAGACCATTCTTTTCTGCTAACGGGACCTTTAATCTTTCTTGAAGTTTTTCTCTGCTCAGTAGATCAATAATTCTGATTCCATTCCTTTGTGACTTGTCGGCATAAGTTGGTCCGATTCCCCTACCAGTAGTACCAATTTTTTGGAGACCTCTTGTTTTCTCCATCGCCATGTCTAGAAGACGATGATAGGGCATCGTTACATGAGCTGTTGAGGCTAGTTTTAGCCCTGAGATATCAATTTCGTTATCTTTAAGCATTTTTATTTCTTTAATCATCACTTTTGGATCAACAACCGTTCCCGATCCAATAAGACAAATCGTATCTTGATACAAAATCCCAGAGGGTATTAAATGCAATTTAAGGACTTTATCCTCTACAACAATTGTATGACCGGCATTAACACCACCTTGATAGCGAACAACTACATCTGCGGAGCGGCTGAGCAAATCGGTGATTTTGCCTTTGCCTTCATCACCCCATTGCGCTCCTATGACTACAACATTTGCCAAGGAAGAAAATTCGGCTCGAAACCGATTTACTTTAGAAGAGATAACATTTGCAGATAGCCATACCCTGAGTCAAAGAAATGAATTAAAGTTTATCTTTAATCTTCTCTAAGTACCAATTTCTCTGCTTTAGAAAGTTCTTTATTTAATCTTTCTTTGAGCTTTTCGGGTACTGGTCTATTCGCGAAAGTTTTGTAATGACCTGATAAAGCATTTAACGCAGTTTGCATTGTTGTGAAGGTCGTGGACGTATTTACTTGAGACCGATTCCTATATCTTGAAATGTAATCGCTTATTAGAAAAACAGCTTCTTTTTCTTCCTCTGACAGGCCTTTATCTTCTTTTGGTAAAGTTATGGTCTCCTTTAGAACCGAAGAGACTGAAATAGTATCTTTAGCAAAATCGCCAGTCATGAGTGTTTTAGCTGCATTTACTTCTGAGGCGAATTGGAAGAATATGAGGCAGAAGCCAAGGCAGATAGCCAAAGCTGCCCTCACCAACCTGATGGAGAGGTGATGAAAGGCCGAAATCATTTTTTTTTTGCAGTTAACTAAGACTCTAGAGTCCTTTGGGCTGAATTTATTGTTTTTTAGTATTTAATTCTTCAGAAAGTTTTTTAAAAACCGTATTTAAATCTAATGACTCGGTAGTTTTAGTTCTTCTGTTGTGTAACTCGACTAGTCCAGAACTGGCTTCTCTACCAACAACAATTCTCCACGGGATACCAATAAGGTCTGCGTCTTTAAACTTTATGCCAGCTCTCTCGTTCCTATCGTCAAGTAAAGCATCAACTCGATTTTTTATTAATTTTTGATAGATCTCTTCTGCTAAGCATGTTTGTTCGGTATTTTTCATATTGGCAATAATTATTATTACTTCAAATGGGGCAATTGATACTGGCCAAATAATACCTGAATCATCGTGATTTTGCTCTACTGCAGCTTGCGCTAGCCTGGATATACCAATTCCATAGCACCCCATCCAAAAGTGTTCCTCTATACCTTCATCGTTAGTGAAAGTAGCATTTAATGATTTTGAATACTTTGTTCCTAATTGAAATATATGACCTATTTCTATGCCTCTACATTCTTTTAATGTTTGTGTATTATCATGGATACACGTGTCTCCTGGTTTTGCTTTTCTTATATCACATATCAGCTGTTGAGTATTAATTAAATCCCAGTTATAAAATATTTTATGTTCGTCTTTGATATTATTTCCACATATAAAACTTTTAAGATCTTGTATGGAATTGTCAGAAATTCTTATAAATTTTCTTTCCCACCTTTCTGCTTTAGATAATAACTTGTCACTAAGATCAGGTCCTATAAATCCGAATGGAATATTAGTTATACTTTGCGTTTGTATATCTTCATTTGAAATGATTTTAATCTCTAGTACATTTTGTTGTAGGTTTTTAGATATTTCGTTTAAAAGTTTAATATCATTTACTTCTTGATCCCCCCTAATACTAACTAGCACTGGATATTGCTTTTCATCGTCACATGTCGCCAGATAAAATAATACTTTTATAATTTGACTTGGATGGAAATTGTTGTGGTTGCACAATTCCTCTATGGTTTTTTGATTAGGGGTCTTAATTATAGATGGTTTATTTAGTTCTAATAACTCTCCTTTTTCGATCATGGATACAGCTTTTTCTTGATTGGCCCCATATTTACCGTCAGAACTTATTAAAATTAAATCTTCTCCAGATTCTGCCGTAACCATGAATTCTTGAGATGCTGCACCTCCGATAGCCCCACTATCGGCATCGACACAAACAAAATCTAGACCACATTTAGTAAATATATTTTGATAGGCATTTTTCATCTCAGAATAAGTGGATTGAAGATCACCCTCATTTTCATGAAAGGAATAAGCATCCTTCATAATGAATTCTCTACTTCTCATTAATCCAAATCTTGGCCTTATTTCATCTCTAAATTTTGTTTGAATTTGGAATATATTGATTGGTAATTGCTTATAGGAGTGAATAGTTTGAGAAATTATTTGAGTAATTACTTCCTCATGAGTTGGTCCCAGTCCAAATTCTTTGCCTTGTCTATCTTTAAGGCTAAACATAATACCTTCTCCTTCTGTGTATGATTTCCACCTTCCGCTTTTTTCCCATATTTCCGATGGCTGAAGTTGAGGGAGAAGAGCTTGAAGGCAACCTTTCGCCGATAACTCTTCTTCAACAATGAAGCTTATTTTTTTTATAACCCTCCATAGCAATGGCATGTAAGTATAAATACCTCCAGCTAAGCGTTTAATGAAACCGCCTCTTATCAATAACTGATGTGAGATTATATCGGCTTCTGCAGGGACGTCTCTTAGAGTGATCAGCATTAGGCGGGAGACGCGCATAAGCCTAAAATTTAAATCTTTACGAGACTAGTACTTTGAGCGATGGCCGTAAGAATATCCATATTAATTGTGCGGGAATCATGTTGTTTTTTAAAAGTGTCTAAATGTACATGGTGTTAATTTGATTCCTCTGCTAACTTCCTCTCATGTTTTTTAGAAGCTTTCTTTCGCAATGTTTAACGGGTCAGTAAATTCAGGAACCAATGGAAGATCAGAGGAGTCTTTTGGTAAAGGATTTAATACAGCTTCTACCCCAAGTGATTCATTGTTGACTATTGATGAAGTCCAGAAAACATTAAATAGATCTAGAGCTTCTGTATATAGATATACAAACACTGATACTAGAAATTTAAACCCTCCATTTAATCCTAGAAAACTAAATACTGAATTTAGAAGTGATCAAAAAGATCAATTGCTTTTTCATCCCAATGAAGTTGCTAGATTTGCAAAAGAGATACTCAGAATTAAAGAAGTAACTGTAGAAATATTTAATTCGCCATCATCCGAAACTCAAAATATTTTAAATGCAATACTTGATGAGTTGAGATTGATAAGAAATAAACTTGATGGACAATCTGATAATAATCATGCTATTTCGAATCATTTACAGGATACTGATAGAAAGGCTGCTTAGTTATTCTTAGATGTGGGATAATATCTATATAATTTAAATTTTTTTCTTTTAATTGATTTTCTCACATTTGACTAATGGTTTATCTATTCTTAATTTTAAATGGATTTAGAACCACATTTAATTGACAAGCAATCTTCTGTGCTAGATCCTCCATTGCTAAAAAAAGAAACAGATCAATTATCTTCTAATGATGAAGATCCTTATAGTTTTAATAGCACCTCAACATCTTTAATTGGTTTAGCAATAGTATTTGTAATGCTTGGAATACCATTACTTGCTGTCATTAGTGAAAGACCAGAAACAACGGAAAGCTTACCGGCCTCAATAAATCAAAATGGACCTGAGTGACCTGCCTCCATCACCCTCGCCTGGATTAGTAAATCTTGTTGTCGAGATTCCTGCTGGCAGTAGAAATAAATACGAATATTTCAGCTCTGCAGGGATTATGGCTCTTGATAGAGTTTTGCACTCTTCAGTGAGATATCCATTTGATTATGGATTTATTCCAAATACTCTTGCTGAGGATGGAGCACCCCTTGATGCAATGGTCGTTATGGAAGAACCAACTTTTGCAGGTTGCTTGATAAAGGCAAGACCTATAGGAGTTCTTGATATGCATGATTCCGGGGCTTACGATGGCAAACTTTTATGTGTACCTACTGCAGATCCAAGACAAAGAGGGATCAATACTATCAAGCAAATAGCTCAGAACCAATTGGAGGATGTTGCTGAGTTTTTTAGAACTTACAAAAGTTTAGAAGGAAGGGTAATCGAAATAGACGGATGGAGAGACTACAATGCTGTTGAAGACTTATTAAACAGCTGCATAGAAGCACATCAATCTGATATGACACGTAAATAACTATTTTAGATTTATTATCTCTATAAAATAGTTTTTAACACGCCTTTAAAACTTGCAATTATTTAGTTACTCCTCATGCTCAACATGTCGCAGAGCGATTAAGTGGCTTAATAACAATGAAATTGCCTTTGAGTTAATTGATCTTTTAAAAACCCCCCCGTCTAAAGAAATGCTTATCTCAGCAAGTGAAATATACGGTGATAGAAAATATCTTATAAATACAAGTGGGGTTATATATCGCTCTATTGGTTCGGATGTTGTTAAAAAAATGACTGATAATGAATTGTTTGATCAACTTTGTATGGAACCTAGATTAATAAAGAGACCATTTTTATATAAGTCCAGTAAATGCTTTTTAGTAGGATTCAAAGAAGAAAAGTGGGCTGAAAAATTACTTTGAAATTCACATGAGGACTTTCATTGACTGAAAACAAGTAGTCTTTACAAATAAAGTAAACTATATATTTATTTTTGAGAAACAAGTGCAACATAACAATTCAGACTCCAGCAAGGAAACTAAAAATTGTTGGTGGTACACCTTTTTTGATACTTGGGGACCTATCTCTTTAACTTTTCTTTTATATGTAGGTATTCGTCATTTTATAGCAGAAGCTAGATATATACCCTCGGGCTCGATGCTGCCAGGATTGAAAGTGAATGATCGACTAATTATTGAAAAACTTTCTTTGCGCAAACGGTCTCCTTCCCGAGGAGAAATTGTAGTTTTTAACTCACCATATTCCTTTGATGAGATATTGATATCTAAGAGAAAGAAACAACTTCCGTCTAAATTTGAATGCTCATTAAGGACCTTCCCATTGATTTCCTGGATACCCACTCTCTCTGATCGTGCTTGTGATGCATATATCAAAAGGGTTGTTGCTGTAGGAGGAGATCGTCTTTTGATTAATGGTAAGGGAGAAATTGTTTTGAATAGTAGATCAATCAACGAACCATATGTTGAATCCTTCTGCCCAAGCAAACCTATATTTAATATATGTCGCTCCATTGCTACAACTGTTCCCAAAGGACATGTGTTTGTTTTGGGCGATAACAGAGCTAATAGCTGGGATAGTCGTTTTTGGCCAGCAGGGGGGTTCTTACCCCAGACAGAAATAATTGGAAAAGCAACCTGGCGTTTTTGGCCTGTTAGTCGTTTTGGCAAGCTTGATTAATAAGCCCACAATCTATAACTTTCCCTAATATTTTTTTGTCTTTTAGCGGCTGATTAGTTGCTGTAGTTAAAATTTTTTCTTCATTAGATTGGTACCATTCTTTGTCGGGGTCAAATAATAACCAACGGTTACTATTTAAACTTAATTTTTCCTCAGCTTGGTTCAAGAATTTAGAGGGCCCAAAGCTAATTTTCTCCCATAATTTCTCCACTTTCCATCCTGACTTTCTAACTAATTGATCCCAAAGCAAGGGTAGAACAAGGTTATGGCAACTGATCCCTTTTTTCCTTTTATTTGCAGGTAATTTGGTCTCGGAGTCATCTGTGGGAGTGGAGTGAACAGATATTGCAGCTAAAACATTCTCCTCTAAACCCTCTATGAGTGAGGCTCTATCTATGGGGGATCCTAACGAAGGCGTTACACTCCATCCAATATCAAAAGGAGAAAGACTTGAGTTGTCATTGACTAAATGCCACCAAAAAATAGTTGCCATTGGCTTTGAGGGTGCATTCTTAAGTATTGCAACGCCCTCAGCTGTTGAAATGTTCATTAGCCTTAGTGAAATTTCAGGATATTGCTTATGAAGTTCAAGTAATTGGACTAGAGGGATGGTTTCGCTTTCAACAGGATCAAGAGGCCAGCCTGCTCTAAGAGTATATACACTTTGTCTAGACATTCCTCCTGCTTGCAGTGATTTATCTCTTGGTGCAAGAAGCACAGGGGATTTTTTCATCTCTCCAATTGAAAAACCTTGCTTAAGAAGCTCTATAGGTGGCATGAAATCGTCATCACTTAACCCAATGGCTCCATTTTGTAGTATCTCAGAATGTTTTGAAAAGTTAACTCCCTTTCCACTAAGACTAAAGCCTCCCCATAAGTGTATTAAAACCTCACTTTTGATAGCCTTTAAAGAAATGATTGACTCAATGTGATCTCTCCATAAATCACCTCTAGGGAGGATACCTAACTGGCCATAACCAGAGAATGTTGCTTTTTCTATAAGTGTGTAGATATTTTCTTCTTTACCATTAAAAGGAGATTCCAAAAATGAATGAGGATCAACAAGACAAGGGGCTAAAAGCATATTTTTGGCTTGCCGAGGCTTGATTCCTAAAAGTTTTGCATTTTGAAGAGCCTTTTTGCCGAATGCTTTAATCACACCATCTTTGATTAAAACTGGTTCTCTTTTTAAAGAAGATCCAGCCTGTTCAAGGATTTGAATATTTTCAAAGAAATAGCTACTAGTCATAAATTACAGTGCCCCGGCAGCGGTTGAGTCGATAATCCCTCCCAAATGTGAAGTGATATTTAGGCAGGTGATTTGAGCTGGTTGGCCTTCTTCTTCTGAGAGATCAATGACTGTAATGCCACCATTACCTTGTTTTATCATCCAAATTTTTGATGGCATCAATCCTAAAAGATGACAAAGAATCGTTTTGTTAACTGCATCATGAGCCACAACTAATGCAGTTTCTTCGTCCTTTAGATCTTTGCAGATCTCATTCCAACCACTAATTGATCTTATTGAGACTTCGGTTATGTTTTCTCCATCTGGCATTTGAACTTTTTCAGGAGAGGTTTTCCATGTTTTAAGAAGATCTGGCCAGTCGGAACTGATCTCAGACTCCAACTTCCCTTCCCATTTACCGTGACCGATCTCTTTGAGGCTATCTTTGAGAGAAATTTCGACTCCGGGATGTTCATTTAGAATTATCTGCGCTGTTTCTTTTGGTCTTGATAGCGAACTACTAAAAGCTTTTTGTATAATATTATTTTTTAAAAATTCGCTCGCCGCCTTGGCTTGAAATTTACCATTTTGATTTAAGGGAATATCAATTTGTCCTTGGAATCTTCCCTGTTTATTCCAATCTGTTTCACCATGCCTGACTAAAATAATTCTTCTTTTTCTACCTTTTTTGGGAATTTTAGGGTGTAAATGAGCGATATTATTGAGACATTGAATTTGGACTTGTCTATCTTCCCAATTATTAAAAGTAATATTACAAATGGAGATTGAGGTATTGTCTAACTTCAATCTTCTAAACCCTTTTGATGGCTCATTAATTAATTTCAGTATCAAGCATCTGAGAATTGCATTATGGGCAACTATCAAAATAGTTTTATTAGAGCCTGAATAGGTATGAAATAAGTATTTTAAAAAATGTTCAGCTTGATATAAGAGTTCTTTAATTGGCTGAAACTTTGTACCGTCGTCTTTATTAATGGTTAGTTCTTTTGGCTCTTTTTGCCAAACGGAAAGCTCTTGTGGAAAGTCTTTTTTTATTTCATTTTTTGTTAAACCGCTCCAAGGCCCAAGGTCAACCTCTAATAGTTCGTCCGTATAAATTGCTTGAAGCTCACTTTGGTTTTGTTCGATAATGATTTTTGTGGTTTCTGAGGCTCTTTGCAGAGGGGAACTATAAATTGCATCTATTGGAATAGAGGAAATTGTTTTTCCAGCAGCCTCTGCTTGTAATTGACCTTCTTTAGTTAATTTTGAAAGGTCGTTTCTTCCTTGAATACGCCCTTCCTTGTTAAAACTACTCAATCCATGACGGACAAAAATTAGACGCAATGTCATTAAATAAAGTGTCTTCTAAATAATTATGGTATTAGCCATGAAGGCAATCTAATGTTCTTTTGGTAAAGATAGAAGTCTTTCTCCATGTCAGTCGTCACAAATTAATTTTATGAGACAAGCCAAAACTTGGTGGAAATGGGTTGTAGCTCTATTTTCATTACTTTTAACTATTCTGATATGGCGGCAAGGTTTGCAAGAAAGCTTTGAGCGACCTTCCGTCGCTCCAAAGATTTCATTGATGCAAACTGAGATGGCAGTTTCAGCTTCTTCATCCATACCTGAAAAAATACAAAATGTATTTTTAGGGTCAGAACCTCAAGAAAAACTATATCAAGCTCTTCGAGAGATTCCTTTAGAACAACTTGAGGATAGGCAGAGGCTGTTATTGGCAATGCTGGAAGAGTCTGAAGATGAGCAAAAATTAATCCTGATGAAAAATTTTAAGGATAAAAACTTTGAAACTGTTCGAACCTATACATTGGATAGACAAGAAGGAAAAGAAGTAAATAAATTTCCTGAATTTGATGAGATTAAATTAGACCCTTTACTTTACCAAATTTCATGCTCTACTCTCGGATTCTCTGATGGAGAATGTATTGATAAAAAATATAACTCGGTTGCTGCTACAAGACTTTTAACTTCACAAATTTTACCACTTTTTTCTTCCTTTGTAGGGAGTATATTACTAGTTAGGTATGCTTTTATTTTTTTAAGAAATAAAAATACTCCCTGGCCAGAAATTATAGCTCCACCTTTATCATTCCTAGATATGATTCTACTTATTTCTGGTGGTTTCGTTGTGATAGGTGAAGTTGTTTTTCCTGCACTAGTAATACCAATAACTGATTTATTATTTAACAATTTATCCTCTCCATTAAAACAATCTTTAAGAGTATTTATTGGTTACTGTTCAATGACTATAGGTCCTTTAATTATTATTCGATATCAATTAATGGGTCTAGTTCCCACGGGAATAGATGGAGGATGGTTGCAATGGAAGATCAAACCTATTAAAGAAGGACTTTCTAAATCTATAAGTGGATGGTTAATGATTATGCCTTTAGTGCTATTTATTGGGTGGCTAATGAATGAGATTATAGGTGATCAAGGTGGCAGTAATCCTTTGTTGGAACTTGTTTTAAGCAGTGATGAAATTTTTCCATTGTTTTTACTTTTGATTACAACGGTTGTTTTGGCTCCTGTTTTTGAAGAATTAGTTTTTAGAGGTATTCTTCTGCCTGTATTGGTATCCAAAGTTGGCAAAATCAGCGGTGTTTTATTGAGTGCCTTAATCTTTGCTTTAGCTCATTTAAGTGTAGGAGAATTACCTCCTTTATTTGTTTTAGGAATTGGTCTCGGTTTAATGAGATTGAGTTCCGGAAGGTTGTTCCCTTGTGCTCTTATGCATTCTCTTTGGAATGGAGTCACTTTTATTAGCTTATTATTAGTAGCTTGATATTAAATAAATAAAACATCATTATTTCAGCTCTTGCAGTTGCTTGATCAAGGTGTTTGACTTGGATTACTTTCGAAATTTGATTTGGTTAGTCGTACTCTATATAAACGAAAAGTAGGACAATTTCAAAAAAAGAAGTTGCCCCAAGGATTGTTAAACAGTGTTTTTTCATCTAAGCAGGTTCAAAGAAAATTTCCAGTTCAAGCTGCTCTTCATATCGCTTTAGATGGTGCATTGATAGGAATACTCACAACAGTGGCGATCATGTCTTCAGTAGCTCTGCACTCTCAATATTTATGGACTAAGTCTTTTACTAAACTTGAGAAAACCAGAGACTTGAACCGAAGGATATTGGAATCAACTTCAATTATTGAAGGCTACCTATTGAAAAATCAAAAGTTGTCTAGAGATTTAGTTCCTACTAAAGCAGAAGATCTAATATATGTAGATAGACCAAAAACACTAAAAACCAAGAAATCATTCGATAAAACATTAAAAACTAGATTATTAGCACAAATATCTGCTTTCCCAATGAAGTCAGGTTATTAAAAATTTCGATGAGAAAAATTAATTCTAGAAAAAAGCGAAAGACCTTTAAAGCGAAAACTCTTTCACCTCTATCTCAGTCAAGGTTTAGGATTGTATTTGCTTTATTATGCTTTGGACTTGGCGGCCTTTTTTTAAGAGTAGGTTGGCTTCAACTATTTCAGGCTGATCAATTAAGAGCACTGGCACGCGAAGTTCAAACGGAACAAAAGAACCCTCTAGGAACACGTCGATCTATTTTTGATAGGAATGGAAAGCTTGTCGCAATAGATGAGAAGCGTTTTAAGATTTGGGCTCATCCCAGATATTTTAATTTTCCTGGTGATTCATATGGGACCATTCGGAAGCCAGTTGAAGTAGCAAAAATTCTTTCTATTCCACTATCCAAAAGTGTTGATGAGATTTTAAATAAATTAGGAAATTATTCTTCAGGGGTAAAACTTGCAGAGGGGATAACACAAGAGCAGGCTAATGCAATTAAGAAACTTGGAATAAGTGGTATTGATTTGGAGGTTTATCCTCAAAGGCTTTATCCTCATGGATCACTTTTTGCGAATGTGGTTGGTTTTTTGGATTTAGATAGAAGGCCCCAGGCTGGACTCGAATTAAGTTTAGATAGAGATCTTAAACGTCTTGAAAAGGCGAGTGTAATCAGGAGAGGAGCTGATGGAACACCTTTGCCTGTAGGAGTTCAGCGTGGCGTATTTGATGAGGACCAATTGAATCTCCAGTTAACCTTAGATGTAAGGCTCCAAGAAGTAGCAGTTAAAGAAATAAGCAAGCAAGTAAAGGAGTGGAATGCAAAAAAAGGCGTAGTAATCGTAATGGATATTAATACGGGAGAACTTTTAGCATTGGCTTCAACCCCAACTTATGATCCCAATAAGTATTGGGACTATTCGCCATCTCTTTTTAAAGAGTGGTCTGTGCAAGAATTATTTGAACCTGGGTCTACCTTTAAGCCCATCAACTTAGCCTTGGCATTGGAAGAGGGAGTTATAACTCCCAATGGAGAAGTAAATGATGATGGTCTAATTACGGTCGGAGGATGGCCTCTCTCGAATTGGAATCGAAAACCTAATGGAATACTCACTTATCCTGAGGTGTTACAAGTCTCAAGCAATGTCGCTATGGTTAAGATTATGAATAAATTGAATGCAAATAATTACTGGCAATGGTTAAGGCGATTAGGGATAGATGAAATCCCAGAAACTGATCTTCCAGGTGCAGTAGGTGGCCAAATAAAATCAAAGCAGATTTTTGTAAATCACCCTATAGAGCCTGCAGTAGCTTCCTTTGGCCAAGGTTTTTCTATTACACCTCTGAAACTAGCTCAATTGCATGCTTTGATTGCTAATGGAGGCAAACTTGTTACCCCTCACATCACTAAAGGACTGAAAGGTGATTATGAGTCGTATTTCAATACTCCGTCTGTATCTAAGCAAGTTTTATCTCCTGAAGTTACAAATACTGTTCTTAGCTGGATGGAAACTGTTGTGTCTTTTTACGATGAAAGTGGTATTGAGGTGAATGTTCCTGGTTATCGAATTGGAGGAAAAACAGGAACTGCACAAAAATCGAGGGATGGACTAAATTATAGTTCTAAAATTTGCAGTTTTGTTGCAAGTCTTCCTATCGATGATCCCCGCTATGTCGTTTTAGCAGTTATTGATGAACCCCAAAAGCCAAATGCCTATGGATCAACTGTGGCCCTACCTGTGGCAAAAAAAATTATTGAGACTTTGCTTGTTATTGAAAAAATCCCACCAAGTATTTCTAAAAAAGAATATTTAGCTATCAAAAGCTAAGAGATGGCTAAATTTTTCCAAAAGTGCAAATTAAAGGGTGAAATCCACAAAAAATATAGCTAGTCTGTTTTCTATGCAAGACGTTTTTTATTATGGAATCCCTTCTTAAGCAGTTATCTTCAATGACTGTAGTAGTTGCTGATACCGGTGATCTTGAAGCGATTAAAAAATTTCAACCTAGAGACGCTACAACAAATCCTTCTTTAATCCTGGCGGCGGCACAAATACCTGCTTATCAAAGTTTGATTGACAAAGCGCTAGCCACTTCAAGAGAAATGCTAGGAGCTAATGCCTCGAGAGCTAATGTTGTTAAAGAAGCTTTGGATGAACTATGTGTTGTATTTGGTAAAGAGATTTTGAAATTAATTCCTGGCCGAGTTTCAACAGAGGTTGATGCAAGACTTAGCTTTGATACTGATGCCACGATTGCAAAAGCGAGGAAAATAATTGCTAAATACAACCAAGATGGCATTACTAACGATCGGGTTTTAATCAAAATAGCTTCTACTTGGGAGGGGATAAAGGCTGCTGAGGTACTAGAAAAAGAGAATATTCATTGTAATCTAACTTTGCTGTTTAATTTTTATCAAGCAGTTGCCTGTGCTGAGGCAGGTGTAACTCTTATTTCACCCTTTGTTGGCAGGATTTTGGATTGGTATAAATCCGCTACAGGAAGAGATTCTTATTCAGCAATTGAGGATCCAGGGGTCGTTTCTGTTACTAAAATATTTAATTATTTCAAGTCAAATGGTTATGAGACAGAAGTCATGGGAGCAAGTTTCAGGAATATAGAGGAAATAACTGAGCTTGCAGGATGTGATTTGTTAACGATTTCCCCTAAATTGCTTCAGGAACTTAATGAATCATATTCGGATTTGCCAATTAAGTTAAACGCACAAAACCCTTTAGTGATTGATGAGACGATTCATTTAGATCAGACTGCTTTTGAACTAATGATGGCCGGAGATAAAATGGCTACGGAAAAACTAAATGAAGGAATTAGCGGTTTCAGCCAAGCAATTGATAAGTTGGAAAATCAATTGAATGAAAGACTTGAGTTGATTGAAAGAGGAATTGCACTAACTCTTTGAACTTGAATTTTGAAAGAGTAATCTCTTGATTACTCTTTTTGCGATGTCTTCATAACTCATCTCACCAGAAAGAATTTGTGCAATCCTTTTTGGAGCAGTAGGTCTTTTTACACCTAATTGATATCCAACTTTTGGAAAACGATAAAAAACTTGAGAAATTCTTTTACCCCAAGCCATCGAATTTCCCCATGTTTCTTGCATTGTTTTCGTGTATGAATCTAAACAATTGACTTCTCCATCTAACCAATAGATAAGGTTTTTTGCAGCTTCAAATCCACTCATTAAAGCGGGCCTTAATCCCTCTGCTAAAAAGGGATCACATAATGAGGCGGCATCACCAACCAGAAGAATTCCTTCCCCGTTTAATTTGCTGTGGCTATTCCATATCCTTAATTTTTTTTTCTGACCGATTATTTCAGTTGGGTCTAAGCCCAAATCAGGCAGAAATGATTGAAGTATGTCATTAACTTGAATTGAAGTCGTATTATCCAGAAAAGTTCCCATACCAATATTTACTTCATTCTTTAATGGAAATGCCCATGCAAAACCATTTTTTACCAGGCCAAATTCAAATCTAGCAGTTTGATTTCCTAAGTTTCCCCTCCTTTTAATTCTTCCTGAGAAAGTGGAGGCGAATTTTTGTTGATTTGGACCTAAATTAAAAGTTTTAGGCCATGGTGATTCAGAGCCATCAGCAATAACAACTGCTCTTGCCTCTATTTGTCTCCCATCAAGAGCGGTAATATGCCAAATATTTGAAACTTTTTTTAGATCGACTACTTTAAAAGTAGTCAATAAATTACAACCTGAAGATAGTGCTTTATCTAATAAGAATGCATCAAGTTTTTCACGTTTAACTATCCAAAAAGGAGAAGAGCCTGAGAGTTCAGCGATTACTTTGTCGGTATTGCACCAACTAAACTCTACATTTGTTATGACTTCATCAACTATTGGTAACAGTTCAAACGGAAACCAATTTTGCACTGCAGCAGACATTCCACCCCCACAGATTCTCTCTGGAGAGGAATTATTTTTTTCAAGAATACATACTTTTTTCCCTTTACTAGCCAGATGAAATGCTGTAGTAGTACCTGATGCTCCCCCTCCAATAATGGCAACATCTAAAAGTGTCAAACTTTTAAAATCTCAGCTTCTTTTTCTGAAAGTTTTTTTTCAATATCTTTAATAAAAGTATCAGTCTCTTTCTGAATTGTTTCTTGTTCATCTCTACTTTGATCTTCGGAAAGATCACCATCCTTTTCAGATTTTTTGACTCTCTCTATTGCGTCACGGCGTATATTCCTTAGTGCGACTTTTCCTTCCTCTGCATATTTAGATGCGAGTTTGCAAAATTCTTTTCTACGCTCTTCAGTTAAAGGTGGAACATTGATACGAATAATTTTACCATCATTGTTTGGAGTAAAACCTAGATCACTTGTAGCAATGGCTTTTTCAATGGAAGCCAATGAGCCTAAGTCGAACGGTTGAATTGCTATCGTTTGAGAGTCGGGAGTAGTTATTGTTGCTAGTGATTTTAGTGGAGTATCTGCTCCGTAGTATTCGACTGAGATTCTATCTAATAAAGATGTATTTGCTCTTCCCGTCCTGATTGTATTGAAATTTCTTTGAGCTGCTTCAACAGATTTGCTCATTGTGGTTTTTAGCTCTTGGTTTGACATTTAGATAAAGTTATTGCGAATTGATTATTAAATAAGGTTCAAAAATTTAGTTTTAACTTGAATTAGATATTCTTGATCCAATTTGTTCGCCAGAAATAGCTTTGGCAATGTTCCCAGGTTGAAAAATATTAAAAACAACTATTGGGATTTTATTATCTTTGCAAAGAGCAATAGCAGTGCTATCCATTACTTCTATTTCGTTGGTTAATACATCTTGAAAGGTGAGATTTTCATATTTGACTGCATCAGAGAATTTCTTTGGATCTCGATCGTAAACCCCATCAACTTTCGTGGCTTTGAAAACAACTTCTGCGTTGATTTCAGCGGCCCTAAGAGCAGCAGTGGTATCAGTTGTAAAAAATGGATTGCCGCACCCACCTCCAAAAACTACTACCCTTCCTTTCTCTAAATGTCTTATTGCTCTTCTTCTTATGTATGGTTCAGCAATCTGTTGCATATCAATAGCAGATTGAACCCTGGTGGGTACGCCAGCTCTTTCTAGTCCATCTTGAAGTGTGATTGCATTCATTACGGTTGCAAGCATTCCTACATAGTCAGCAGTGGCTCTATCCATCCCTGCAGCGGATCCTTTTAGACCCCTAAAAATATTTCCACCGCCAACCACAATTGCTATTTGCGTCCCATTTTCAACGGCTTTCGAAACATCCTTGGCAATAGACTGAACAATCTCAGGATCAATTCCATAAGGTTTTTCTCCCATAAGAGCTTCACCACTGAGTTTTATAAGTGCTCTAGAGTATGTCATTAAAAGTTCATAACAAACTGACAGTAGCAAGTCTTGGGAGAACGTCTTTATGTCTGTATTGGTTCCCTTGCGATGGAAATAGTTTCACAATCATAAACTAATATTCGATTCCTTCTTGTGCTTTTATTCCCTGCTCTCTAAAAGGATGGTGGATTAATTTCATTTCTGTCACAAGATCAGCTGAATGGATTAATTTTTCTGAAGCACCTCTCCCCGTCAAGACTATATGTGTAAGCTCGGGGCGTAAATTTATGCCATTTATAATTTCATCTTCATCTATGTATCCGAGTTTTATTGCTACGATAATCTCGTCTAAAATTATAAGTTTATAATTTGGGTCTTTAATATAAGAGACAGCTTTTCTCCAGCTTGATTTAACTAAATTTATATCTTTATTTCTATCTTGTGTTTCCCATGTGAACCCTTCTCCACAGGCGTGAAATTTTAACTTGTCCCCAAATACTTTCAAGGCTAACGTCTCCCCTGGTTCCCACCCACCCTTAATGAATTGAATGATTGCAACTTTGTGGTTATGACCAATAGTTCTTAATCCCATCCCAAGAGCAGCAGTAGTTTTACCTTTGCCTTGTCCAGTATTGATTATTATAAGACCTTTTTCTTTATTTCTTTCTTGTAATCTTTGTGTTTGAACTTCTTTCCTCTTTTGCATCCTTTCTCGATATTTTTCTTCAGTTATATTTGGTATTAAATTACCTCCCATTCCTATCTTGTCTGCACTCTTATCTAGGCTGTTAAGTTTTAAATCTTCTTCGGAAATCTTATTTTTCATTCCTTTGGCTTAAATTATATAAGTTAATAAAAGAATAATTTCTAAGAATGATATGGCTATAAATATTAATTATTCTTCTTGTTAAAATTTAACTTTTGATAGAGCACTATCAACAGCAATTTGTTGGTCTCTTCTTGTTATCCAATGATGATAGGTTTTTGTATGTATTGAGACTGAGTGCCCCATCATTTTTGCAGCTACGGTATTTGGTAGGCCTATTAAGATTGTTCTGACTGCCCATGCATGCCTTAAATCATAGGGGGTAAATGATATTTTATATCTTCTAAATTGTTCAGATACTCTTCTTCCGATATGTTGCAGAGTTGTCACCTTGAGATCCGTTTGGATATCTGGGAGTAAATCTGAAGTATTAATTTTGTTATCTAGCTCAAATAAACCAACCCATTCAGGATGAAAGGGCCAAACTTGATGCTCGCCTGTTTTTGTGTTTGGAAAAACACGGAGTATTTGATCCCCACTTTTTTTTAAACAAGATAAGTCACTAAAAAAGACTTCATGATTTCTAAGCCCATAGGTTGCCATTAGCCCAAAAACAAATCTCCATTTTGGATTTGGTATTAATTTAAAACTATCAATAATTTCTTCGTCACTTGGTAATTCTCTGAAATTAGACTCGTGTATTCCATAACCACTTTGAAGTTGTTTCCAGTTCTCTGGAAGCTCCAATTTAAGATATCTAGCTAAAGCACCCAAAGCAATTCCACATTGTTGTCTGCTCCTTGAGTTTTTTTTGTAACTTAAAAGGATTTTCACTAGAAAATCCTCGTTTAATTTTAAAGTAGATTTATGACTTTCTCCCATTAATCTGTTCAAATATGGTTTGTAAGCAGACTGCCAGGTGCTGATCATTCCAGCTGATGATTTGCTCCTGGATGTGTCAGAAAAAAATTGCCTTTTAAAGTTTTCTATTTCATTGCTTACCACTGATTTATTAGTCTTTTTTGTTATGGTTTTTTCTTTAATCCAATTAGACCAGGAAAATTGATTTTTTTTGAGTTGAAAATCAATTAACTCTATAGCTTTTCTAGCCTCCTCTAGACCATGAATGTTGTGTGGAAGTTTAAGACTTATTCTTTGTACTTTGGAAAGATTATGAGATTTCTTATCTGGCAAAGAACCTCGAATGTTTAAAACTTTACCCCTTTTCTCAATTCTCAGATTGATTCCCTTTGATTCAAGGTCTTGGTTGATATCTAGTAACTTTTGATTCTCGTCCATGATCCTGTAAATTTAGCTAGCTTTACTTTTATTAGGGTTTATATAACCTTTATAAGGAGTTTTTTCTGAAATGGCTCGGGTTGGTGTCCTCTTATTAAATCTCGGAGGTCCAGAGAGGATTAAGGACGTAGGACCATTTTTGTATAATTTATTCTCTGATCCAGAGATAATTCGTTTACCAGTTCGTTCTTTCCAAAAACCCCTAGCGTGGCTTATAAGCTTATTAAGAAGCAGTAAATCACAAGAGGCTTATAGATCGATAGGAGGTGGATCACCTTTACGCCGTATTACCGAGCAGCAAGCACGAGAACTTCAGAGCTATCTTAGAAATATTGGAATAGACGCTACAACATACGTTGCAATGAGGTATTGGCATCCATTTACTGAGTCGGCTGTAGCGGATATGAAGGCTGATGGTGTTAGCGAGGTTGTTGTTCTACCTCTTTATCCACATTTTTCTATAAGTACAAGTGGATCAAGTTTTAGAGAATTGAAAAGGTTAAAAGATGGTGACTCTGAGTTCGCAGAATTATCAATTCGTTGTATTCGTAGCTGGTTTGATCATCCAGCCTATGTTTCCTCAATGACTGAATTAATAAAGAAAGAAATCTTGGCTTGTGATTTACCCCAAGGGGCCCACGTTTTTTTTACTGCACATGGTGTCCCTAAAAGCTATGTAGAAGAAGCCGGTGATCCTTATCAAGATCAAATACAAAACTGTTCACTTTTGATTATTGATAAGCTTGAAAACTCACTTGGATATAGCAATTCATTCTCACTTGCTTATCAAAGCAGAGTTGGGCCAGAAGAGTGGCTAAAACCATACACTGAAGAAGTATTAGAAAAACTAGGCAAATCCGGCGTAAAGGAACTTGTTGTGGTCCCAATAAGTTTTGTGAGTGAGCATATTGAAACCCTCCAGGAGATTGATATTGAGTACAAAGAAATTGCTGAGAAGAATGGAATTGTTAATTTTAAAAGAGTTCCAGCGCTTGATACATATCCTTTGTTTATTGAAGGATTGGCTGACCTGGTTTCTTCTTGCTTAAACGGTGCGGGGATAACTTTAGAGGAAGCATCAAAATTGCCAGAAAGAGTAAAACTTTATCCTCAGGAGAAATGGCAGTGGGGTTGGAATAACAGCTCTGAAGTTTGGAATGGAAGAGTTGCAATGATTGTTTTTCTTTGTTTTTTGGTGGAATTAATAATTGGTGGTGGACCTTTACATCAAATAGGTTTGCTTTGAAGAATTAAAATGATTATTTGTGTTAATTTATTTGATAAGTAAGCTTCCTATTAAAACTTAGAGAATTTAATTAAATCTTTGCTTAATTTAGATTAATTGAAATTATTCACACTAAGATTTATTGTTAGTTTAGATTTTCTTTTGCCGTGACCCTGACTTCTGCGCCCAATCAAATAGGGGATTCAGGAGCACAAACTCAAAATGAGATCTCAGGTGCTGATGCCTTGATGGATTCTCTTCGTAGGCATGGAGTAGATACTATTTTTGGTTATCCAGGCGGAGCAATACTCCCAATATATGATGCGGTTTTTAAAGCAGAGCAAGAGGGGTGGTTAAAACACATTCTTGTTCGACATGAGCAAGGTGGAACTCATGCTGCAGATGGTTTTGCTAGGGCGACTGGCAAAGTAGGCGTTTGTTTTGGTACATCAGGTCCTGGAGCCACGAATCTAGTAACAGGAATTGCCACCGCTCAGATGGATTCTGTGCCTCTTGTCGTGATAACAGGACAAGTCCCTAGACCTGCAATAGGCACTGATGCTTTTCAAGAAACAGATATTTTTGGGATAACACTTCCAATTGTTAAACATTCATGGGTAGTAAGAGATCCATCTGAAATTGCAAGAGTTGTGGCTCAAGCTTTTCTTATTGCCTCATCGGGTAGACCTGGACCAGTTTTGATTGACATACCAAAAGATGTTGGACAAGAGATGTTTAATTATCTTCCTGTTGAACCAGGTTCAATAAAGCCACCAGGTTTTGAACTACCATTCGCGCCAGAACATAAAGCCATAAGTGCAGCTCTGGATTTAATTGAAAATGCTGAGCAACCACTCCTTTATGTTGGAGGGGGTGTTATTTCTTCGGGGGCACATGAAACTCTCGCGGCTATTGCTAATAGATTTCAAATACCCGTAACCACAACTTTGATGGGGAAAGGCGCGTTTGATGAACGTGAGCCTTTATCAGTTGGGATGCTTGGTATGCATGGAACAGCTTTTGCAAACTTTGCTGTGACTGAATGTGATTTGTTGATTGCGATTGGAGCAAGATTTGATGACAGAGTTACAGGTAAACTAGATACATTTGCTCCTAAGGCAAAAGTAATTCACTTTGAGATTGATCCTGCTGAAATAAATAAAAATAGAGTAGTTGAAGTTTCGGTATTAGGAGATGTAGGAATAAGTCTTGTTAAATTATTAGATCTCAGTAATCAAAGAAAAATAAATCCAAGAACCTCCAACTGGCTTAACAAAATTAATAATTGGAAAAATAATT
The DNA here is from genome assembly GCF_059772385.1 of Prochlorococcus sp. MIT2302. Lineage (NCBI taxonomy): Bacteria > Bacillati > Cyanobacteriota > Cyanophyceae > Synechococcales > Prochlorococcaceae > Prochlorococcus > Prochlorococcus sp. MIT2302. Next base: position 1,926,751 of record NZ_CM186285.1, read on the forward strand.
TTCCTTTGATAATTCCCCCTAAAGAAGGAGAAATTTATCCACAGGAAGTATTAATTGCTTTAAGAGAGTTGGCAGAAGATGCTTTCATTACAACTGATGTTGGACAACATCAGATGTGGGCAGCTCAATACTTGTTAAATGGACCAAGACAATGGATAAGCAGTGCTGGACTTGGAACAATGGGTTTTGGAATGCCCGCTGCAATGGGAGTCAAAGTTGCTTTACCTAAGGAGCAAGTAATTTGTATTGCCGGTGATGCAAGTATCCTCATGAATATCCAGGAGCTTGGAACTATTGCTCAATATAAGTTGAACATAAAAGTAATTATTATCAATAATCATTGGCAAGGGATGGTTAGGCAATGGCAAGAAAGTTTTTATGACGAAAGATATTCAGCATCTAATATGTCCTTTGGGGAACCTGACTTTGTTTCGCTTTCTAATGCTTTTGGTATTGAGGGGATTGTAATTTCTGAGAGAGACCAGCTAATACCTAAACTTCAAGAAGCCTTGGGTAGTGAAGGCCCAGTTCTTGTTAACGTAAATGTACGAAAAGGTGAAAATTGTTATCCTATGGTGCCACCTGGTAAAAGTAACGCTCAAATGGTTGGTATCCCTGAGATGAAAACATAATTGTAAAAACTTTTATGAATAGATTTTTTACAAAGATTTTAATATTACTAATTTCTTTTTTTTGTTTTTATTTGGAAGTTGATGCGGCCGAAGTTTTGCAAGTTACAAGTTCGTCTGTGTTGCTGATAGGTGATCATAATCGTACCTATACTGTCAAGTTAGCTTGCACAGAAATCAACCCTGATTTAGAAGAAAAATCAGTTAATTGGCTCAAAAAAAAACTGCCAAGACATACAAAAGTAAATTTAAAACCTAAAGGCTCAGTCGATGGTGTCTTGGTGGCTAAAGTTATTCCTTTTGATAGCAATATTGACATCGCGGAGGAATACATAAATGAAGGATTAGCAACAAATAAATGCTAAATTAATTATAGATATATATAGTTTATATTTATCTATAATCATCAATATATGCAGCTCCATTGTCTTGAATTATGTTTTCTCTTCTGTAAGAATTAAACGGTTTTAGATTTGAGTGTGTGCAAATTCTATATGTATTGATTTGATATTCTTTAATACCTTCTTTATATAATTGTGAGATAGCAGTACCTTGTATGTCAAAAAGTATTTTATTAGGGTTAGAGTCTTTTGAATAAGGGAATTATTTTTTCTCCTTTATTGCTTTTATATTTGAATTTTTCTTCGTAAAAATTTCACCTGTGATTTTAATAATTAAGTTGTTTTTATGAGATCCTATTTTTTCTAAAAGTTTTAAAGTTTTTGTGATAATTTTCTATTCAAGACCTTTAAATCCGCAATGAAAGACGAGATGTCCCTGTTTTTATATCAGCGATATGTATAGGTATATAATCTGATGTATATATCCATAGACTTTGATTTCTTGCTTTTTTTGTTAAACAATCAGTAACTTTTTCTTTTGAATTAAATGTATTATTAACTTGAATTACTTGATACTATGTTTTTGCTTCAGATGATTGATCTTAGAAGTAAGATTTAGCTGCTCTTTTTATTTTGCTGGCTCATTATTGCTAGTTATTTTAGTGAAAAAGCAGGTATTAAATCATATACTTTTAATAATTTAGACTGAAAAAATCAATATTTTTGCAGCTAGATAAAATCAATTTTATTTTATTTTATTAAGGGGAACTAACTTACTTATATAGTTTAGTTCGATATTGCTGTTAAATTTCTCCAATATCTTTTAGCATCCAAAAACCATCTAGAGAATTTTCTTCAGGACTTTTTTGAACTGAAATAAATTGAAGTCCATCGGCCTCTGTTTTTGTATTTAGAAAATTATTTTCAATAGCTTTTTGTGATTCTTCTTCTACATCAGTCACCAACCATCTATCAGCTTGCCCTGCTTCTAATATTATTTGGGTCCCTTCGATTAAAAGCTTTGCAGGTTCAAGTCCCCCAAGCCAAGCTGCAAGTGCTAAAGATCTTTTTGAACTAAAAAGCCTAATACCTGGAATAGAAATATTTTGATTAATTGAATCTTTTATAGGGATTAAATTGGAAAACTCTATTTCCCATTCATCGGCTTCTCTAAGTGTATCTAGAGTTAGGGAAGCAAAGCTCCAAGAGTCACCTCTTACCTCTTCTGGTAAAGGGATAGCCTGGTTTGCAATTGGTTTTGAAGGAGGAGAAAGATTGACGCCGATATAGCCTTTTTGCTGGGGATAAAAATTCCTTTCTCTGTCAATAAGCCACTCCAATAATGAATAGGTTCTCCTGCTAGAAACAAGTTCAATACCTATTTGATCTGCTGCACGTTTGATCATTGTCTTCATAGAGGATCGCCAACAACGAATAACGGACGGTTTATCCCAACCTTGAGAATAAGCTGTATCAATAGCTTCGTCTAAAGCATCTTTTAACCAAATAGAATTAACACTGGATGCTGGGCATATCTTTACCCATTTAAAAGTTTTCGTGGCTTTGAAGTTATTTGTAGATGTGACTAATAATTCCCATCTTTTTTTCCCATTTTCATCAATTATTGGGCGGGAATAAAAGTCTATTTCCCAGTCTGCTTTTTTTAAATCAGATTTTTTTGAAGCAATCACAATTTTTTTTCTTCAAAGTAAATTTAAGAGGGTTAGTTGATGCCTTTATCTTCCTTTTGAGGATCAACTTTTTCTTTATTCAAGCTATTGCGAGCTTTAACTGCTCGCTCATCCGCTTCTTCCATTACTTTTGCTTTGTCAGTAATAAGTTCTCCTGGAGGACCCTCCAAAAGGGCTGTGTTTAATCCAATTCGTCCCCGGGAAGGATCTAAATCAGTTATTAGAGCTTTAATAGATTCGCCTGTTTGAAAAACTTCTCCAAGGCTTCTCATGCTTCCATTGGTTACCATTGAATGATGCAATAATCCACTGACTCCTTTCAAATCAACAAAAAAACCATAGGGTTTTATTGTTAAGATTTTACCCTCAATTAACTGTCCAATTTCTAATTCGGAAAATCTTGAGGCAATTGCAGCTTTCTTCTCAGAGAGAACAAGCTTTCTTCTCTCTGGATTTACCTCTAAAAAAGCGGTGTTGAGTGTCTTTGAAACAAGAGATTGATGATTCTCTCCGTCTTCAAGTTGAGATCTTGGAATAAAGCCTCTTAATCCTTCGAAGTCGCATGTAACACCCCCACGGTTAAAACCATTTATTTTAACTCGAACAACTTTTCCTTCTTTTGCAAGGTTTTGAACTTTTTCCCAGCTTTTTCTTAGTTCTAATGCCCTGCAACTAACTGTTACCATCCCATCTGCATTTTGTTCTCTAGTAACAAGAACTTCGACTTCTAACCCTTTTGGGAAACGTTCTTTTAAATTTGTAATTACCCCTAGCCCGCATTCATTTTTAGGCATGAAACCAGGTGCTTTTCCGCCAATATCTACGTATATACCATCACTTTCAATTGCAATAACTGAACCTTTTGCAATTTCTCCAGTTGTACCGATTGGTTGATTTTCTTCTAAGGCTGCTAAAAATTCGTCTTCATCAAAATCAAATTCATCAACTGTTCTACTTCTTTGGTCAAGAATATTTTGATCATCAAAAGTCTGAATATTTTTATGGTCAGAACTATTTTCAAAACACAGAACATCTTCCATGGTCTGTGTTTTGAGATTGTCGTTTGAGTCTGTGGGAATAGAAGGAGCTTTAGTTAACTGAGAAGTTTCTTTTTGATCTAAAACGTTTTCATCAAATCTTTTATCTTTAGATTGATCTGAAATTTCTTTTTCAGATGATCCTTTGTCAATTATTTTTTCTTCAGTCTTTCGACTGATGTGCATAACCTGTAATGGTTTGCGCGGAGCATTTGCTGCCGGCCTGGGGGGAGTAGCTTTTTTAGGCTGAGAATCTGACCCGGCCATAATACCCTTGTAATAAGTTAAACATTCTTACAGTCAAGGGTAAGTTGTTTTTTAATTATTAGGAGATTTCTATCATTTTTCAAACTCGCCGATTTGAGCATTTGACCTGGCCTGAGGCATCTAAAGCCGCTTCTGCTAAAGGATCTACCTTGGTTTGGCCTTTTGGAGCATGTGAACAACATGGACCTCATTTACCTTTGATTACTGATACTTTTTTTGCTGAGAATATTTTAATTAAGACACTTGAATGTTTGCCAGAAAAAATGCCGATATGGATGATGCCATCCCAGACAATTGGGTTCTCTCCTGAGCATCAGGATTTTCCAGGAACTTTGTCCCTATCTGCAAATGTTTTGCTTTCACTGGTTACTGATGTCGGTCAGCAAATAGCAAAAATGGGATTCGATAGATTGGTCTTCTTTAATGCACATGGAGGACAAATAGGATTACTTCAAGCTGTTTCAAGACAATTAAGAATTCAATGCCCCTCATTAGCTGTTTTGCCTTGCTTTTTATGGAGTGGAGTTCCTGGGTTGGAAAATCTTTTGACTGATAAAGAGGTCGAAGAAGGACTTCATGCAGCTACTGCAGAAACAAGTCTTATGTTGCATATGGCTAAAGATTTGGTTCAAAATGATTCTTATTTAGATAAAAAGATTTCTAGTGAGGAGATTATTTCTACACCAAAAGGATGGAGCCTTGAAGGCGCCTCTCCATGCGCATGGCTTACAAAAGATTTGAGTTCTTCTGGTGTTATTGGTGATGCAAGCTCTTCAAATGTTGAATTGGGTGCAGCTTTGGAAAATGCACTAATAGATCATTGGAAGTCAATGTTTATAAGCCTTTTGGACAGTGAATGGCCCCCAGTTATGTCTGAAAGACCTGTTTCTAGCAGTTAAGATGTGATAACTGAACTACCATTTTGCTTTTTATTCTGTAAGATCACTCAGATTGATAAATTTCCAATAGATCTATGCAAGCTCTTGCATCCAACAATCTAACCGTAGAAAAAGAAGAGATAAGTTCTGAAGCTCTTCCAGATTTTGCATCAGATTCATACAAAGACGCATACAGCAGGATCAATGCAATTGTTATTGAGGGTGAAGAGGAAGCTTACGCAAATTTTTGCGATTTAGCCAAGTTGATTCCAGAGCATGCCGATGAGCTTGTAAGACTTGGAAAGATGGAAAAAAAACATATGCACGGTTTTTGTGCCTGTGGAAGGAATCTTGCCGTCAAGCCGGATATGCCTTTTGCTAAAAAATTCTTCTCAAGACTTCATAATAATTTCCTGGAAGCTTTTGCTGCCGGTGACACTACAACGTGCCTTTTGATTCAGTGTATTTTAATTGAATCTTTCGCAATCTCTGCATATAACGTTTACATTGGCGTAGCCGATCCTTTTGCTAAAAGAATTACAGAAGGTGTTGTTCAAGATGAATATTTACATTTGAATTATGGTCAAGAGTGGTTAAAGGCCAATCTTGATTCTGTTAAGAAAGATCTTATGAAGGCTAATAAAGTAAATTTGCCTTTGATCAAATCAATGCTTGATGAGGTTTCAAATGATGCTGAAGTACTTCATATGGATAAGGAAGAGTTAATGGAAGAATTTATGATTGCTTACCAAGATTCCCTTTTGGAAATAGGCCTTGACAATAGAGAAATTGCTAGAATGGCTCTTGCAGCAGTGATTTAGTTTATTTAAAATCTATATTTATATATCTTCATTGATTCCTCATGAACTTAAAGTTCTTGAGGAATTCTTTTTTTTTTGACCTTCGTGGTCTAATCTTCAATCTTGGATAAATATTTTGTTTAAATTTTGAACTTGCTTTCAACCAAATGTTTGGGCTAATTGGACATTCGACAAGTTTTGACGATGCCAAGAGAAAGGCATTGGACTTGGGCTATGACCATATTGCTGAAGGGGATTTAGACGTCTGGTGTACTGCTCCTCCTCAGTTGGTTGAGCATGTAAAAATTGTTAGTGCAATCGGAAAGACAATCGAGGGAGCTTATATAGACTCATGCTTTGTCCCTGAGATGCTGAGTCGCTTCAAAACTGCAAGAAGAAAAGTATTGAATGCGATGGAGTTGGCTCAAAAAAAAGGGATAAGTATTACGGCTCTTGGTGGATTTACATCAATAATTTTTGAGAATTTTAATTTGCTTCAAAATCAACAAGTTAGAAATACAAAACTTGATTGGCAAAGATTTACAACTGGTAATACTCATACTGCTTGGATTATTTGTAAGCAGTTAGAGCAAAATGCACCTCGAATAGGAATTGATTTAAGTAAATCTAAAGTTGCTGTTGTTGGAGCTACTGGTGATATTGGTAGTGCTGTTTGTAGATGGCTTACAAGTCGAACGGGTGTATCAGAACTTCTATTAGTAGCTAGACAACAAAAACCTTTGACTGAACTTCAATCTCAACTTGGTGGAGGTAGAATTCTCACCCTTGATGAGGCTTTACCCGAGGCAGATATTGTGATTTGGGTCGCAAGTATGCCCAAAACCTTAGAAATTGACCCATCCAAAATCAAACGACCCTGCTTGATGATTGATGGAGGTTACCCTAAAAATTTAGGTGAGAAGTTTTCAGGACCTGGTATACACGTTTTAAAAGGTGGAATAGTTCAATTTTTTAAAGATATTGGTTGGAGCATGATGGAGTTGGCTGAGATGGAAAATCCTAAAAGGGAAATGTTCGCTTGTTTTGCTGAAGCAATGATTCTTGAATTCGAGAATTGTCATACAAATTTCAGTTGGGGTAGGAACAATATCACTCTTGAAAAGATGGATTTTATTGGTCAAGCTTCTGAGAGGCACGGATTTTCTGCTGTTGGATTGAAAAAAAATATTCAGACTCTAACCGTCTGAGTATTTGAATAGCTGGTTATTTTTTATGGCTAGACGTTTTCTTCTCGAATTTGAAAAACCTCTTGTTGAATTAGAGAATCAAATTGATCAAATCAGAGAATTAGCAAGGGATTCAGAGGTTGATGTAAGCCAACAACTTCTACAATTAGAGACTCTTGCTGCAAGAAGGCGAGATGAAATATTTAATGCACTCACACCAGCTCAAAAGATTCAAGTAGCTAGGCATCCTCAAAGGCCTAGCACACTTGATTACATCCAAATGTTTTGCGAGGACTGGGTTGAATTACATGGAGACCGAAACGGAACTGATGATCAAGCTCTCATAGGAGGGTTAGCTCGAATCGGTGAAAAGTCTGTTCTTCTCATTGGACAACAAAAAGGTAGAGATACAAAAGAGAATGTTGCAAGAAACTTTGGCATGGCAAAGCCTGGAGGCTATAGAAAGGCTTTAAGGCTTATGGATCATGCGGATCGATTTAATCTGCCAATAATCTGTTTTATAGATACTCCTGGTGCTTATGCAGGACTCATCGCAGAAGAACAAGGTCAGGGAGAGGCAATCGCAGTGAATTTGCGAGAAATGTTTAGGCTTAAAGTTCCCATAATTGCAACTGTTATTGGAGAAGGTGGATCTGGTGGGGCTCTTGGTATAGGTGTTGCAGACAGGTTGCTTATGTTTGAACATAGTGTTTATACAGTTGCAAGCCCCGAAGCTTGTGCTTCGATTTTATGGAGAGATGCGGGTAAGGCTCCTGAAGCAGCATCAGCATTGAAAATTACTGGTCCTGATCTTATGAAGTTAGGAATTGTTGATGAGGTCTTAAAAGAGCCTTCTGGTGGGAATAATTGGGCACCGCTGCAGGCTGGAGAAACTTTAAAAAATGCCCTTGAGAAGCATTTATCTGAATTATTAGCTTTATCCCCTGATGAATTGAGAGACAATAGATATTCCAAATTTAGGGAAATGGGAAAATATTTGGAAACTCAGTCTATAGAAAGTGAAATTTCAGTTTAAAGTTTTCATGTTTGCTATTAACTTTCTTGTCAACAGTATTAATCACAGGTGCTTCTAGAGGAATTGGGAGGGCAACTGCCAAAGCTTTTGCTGATTCTGGATGGGATTTACTACTATTGTCTAGATCTGAAGAAGAACTGGAAAGTCTATCTCAGGAAATTGACAATAAGAAAGTCAAGGTCTTGTACAAATCTATTGACCTCAGTAATTCCAAAAATATCTCTAATGGGATAGTTGAATTGATGAAAAGTGGATTGATTCCTTCAGTATTGATCAATAATGCAGGAGTTGCTTGGACTGGAGACCTTTTATCTATGCCACTTGAGAAATGGGAATGGGTCATGCAAATGAACCTAACCAGTATCTTTCAGGTTTGCTCTGAAGTGGTTCCTTTAATGAGAAAAAAAGGAGGATTAGTTATCAACGTTAGTAGCCATGCTGCTAGAAATGTTTTCCCGCAATGGGGAGCATATTGTGTTTCCAAAGCAGCATTAGCAAGTTTTACTAAATGCTTAGCAGAAGAAGAACGAAGTAATTTAATACGAGCATGCACACTTACACTTGGATCAGTAAATTCATCTCTTTGGGATGCTGATAGCGTCGGGATGCAATTTGATAGAGATTCTATGCTCTCAGTTGATCAAGCGGCATCTCAGCTTTTACATCTTGCTAATCAGCCAATTAATCAAATTATTGAGGACATAACACTTATGCCCTCCGCAGGTGCATTCTAAATTAGTCAAATCAAAGTAAAACTCATTTGTTGTTTTGTTCTCTTATTTTACGCACAAGAGATTCAACTTTATTCAGATCTTTAATTCCTGGAGATATTTCTAATTGACTTGAGGCGTCAACCCCATCAGGCCTAAGTTTAGAAAAAATTTCAGGAATTATCTCGGCTGATATTCCACCAGCTAATATCCAAGGAGCTTTAAAATTTTTGTTAACCAGTAACTCTACTGGAACTCTATTACCCGTTCCACCAAGTGACTTTTCATCCCACGCATCTAAGAGGATAGCATCAACATAATCCTCGTATTGGCTTATTATATTTAAATCATTAATAGATTTTAATCTGAAAGCTTTCCATATTTTAATTGGTGAAAATTTATTCTTTAATTCACGACAATAATCAACTGATTCATCCCCATGTAGTTGGATAACTGATGGTGGAATTGATCTGTTACTTATAAATTTTATTGTTTCTAAATTTTCATTTGCGATAACTAATACTTTCTCAATTTCTGAAGAAACCTTTTCTACTTCATTAAAAATTTTTACACATTCTTCTTCTTCTACAAAACGAGGGGAATTTTTTACGCCAATAACCCCAATAGCATTTATTTTGAATTGAGCTATGGATTTTGCTTGCGTAGTATTTGTTATCCCACAAATTTTTATTGCTGTTGATTTTATCGAAGGAGATTTTCTGATCATTTTCAGAACTTTTATTAGGATTGATTGAAATAGATTTATTGAGATTTTGGAGGAATTTAAGCTTGGATAGTTGGGAAGTTATGAAAATCAAAGGCATCCCCTTAAGGGTCCATCCTAGTTGGTTTTTGGTTTTCTTATATTTTACTTTGTCAGCAAGAGAGCAGTTTGAGACAATGTTGGATGGTCAAGCATCTATTTTTGATGGCTTGCTGATAGGTGTTTTTACGTCGATTCTTTTGTTCATATCTGTTTTATTGCATGAATTGGCTCATTCCTTTGTAGCAATTGGAGAAGGTCTAAAAGTTAGAGACATAACACTTTTTTTTCTTGGGGGAATGGCAAACCTAGAAAAAGAATGTAAAACTTCAAAAGGAAGTTTGAAAATTGCAATTTCAGGACCAATCGTTAGTCTTTTTTTAGCCTTTTTAATGATTTTATTAAGTAATAATTTATCCGTATCAAATCTTGTTTTTTCGAACTTATTTAAGCAGGTTGGGAACCTTAATCTTTTAATAGGCTTATTTAACTTGCTTCCTATAATCCCTCTTGATGGTGGTGTAATATTAAAATCTTTAATTTGGCATTTTACTGGTAGTAAAAGAACAGGTATTAAAGTTGCAATAGCCTCTGCAAGATTGATTTCTTTTAGTGCTATCTTTGTAGGCATTTTTAGTTTGCTCAGTGGTAGCTTTTATGTTGCATTTTGCTTATTTATTATTGGTTTATTTATCTTTACTTCAGCCAAGTCACAGAGCCAAATTATTCAAATACAAAAGATATTATCTGAATTGAATGTCAATCAAGTATGCAGTCGCTCATACAGGGTCCTAGAGGATAATTTGCCAGTTAAAATTTTATCTAAATCTAATTCATTTAATAAAAATAATGGCTCTAATCAAGATTGGATTCTTTTGTGTAGAGAAGGTAGATGGGTTGGTTATGTGCATGAAAAAATCTTGCAAAATATTGTTGTACAAAATTGGGATAAAAAGTTTCTTTATGAGTTTTCATTGCCAATAGATGAATTGCCATCGATTAATGAAAAAGAATCTTTATGGCAAGCAATAATAAAAATTGAAAAAACAAGAGACGCAAGATTACTTGTCCTTTCGTGTGCTGGCCTTCCTTTAGGAACACTTGATAGAGTAGATATTGGTAAAGCAGTACTAAAAAAAATTGGATTAAATCTTCCAGATCAATTAATTAAAGTCGCAAGACAAGAAAATATTTATCCAATAGGATTGAATCTTTCTCAAATAGCAAATTCAATGGCTTCGAGTGATCTAGATGACAGTCAAAAATGATTGATCTTGTTGAAATTTTCTATAGATAAACGTTTTATTATTTCTTTATCTTTTTCATCTAATTTGTAATTAGACATTTCTAAACCAGGCCATATTTTGCTGAATGACTCTTTTAAAATATTTATAACCTTACCTTTATCTTTGATTTCATTTTTTATTTTTGGTGGATTAGTATTAAAAACTTTCTTCCATAATTGTTTTGACGGTTCCATTAATATTTCTCCATGTTGAAGCAAGTGTCCCTTCCTCCAGTATTGTGCACTTCCAATATGCTTGTTTTTATCTTTATCAATTAAGTCAGCTAATGTTGAAGTTGAAAAACAATTACTATTAGATAAATGCACAGGTTCAGTCCCGAAAGATAAATCCACTCCAGCTTTTTTTAGACCACATATTAACCATTCAGTTGTCTTTAGGTATGATTCTTTTTTGTTCCTTGGCGGATATTTCCATATGAGTGCATAAGTCAGCCCTCTGCTATGGAGAACAGCATTCCCTCCGCTAGGCCTTCTTACAATTTTTAACTGTTCATTTTTTAAAAGTTTAAGCCAGCCTTTTGGTAGTTCTTTTTGATTTTTACCAATCGACAACCAGTCCCCATCCCAAGTGTAAAAACGTATTGCCATATTAAATTTTTGGTCAGTAAATGATTTCTCTAACAAAAAGAGATCAATTGCCATTTGTTCTGGTCCACTTAATTCAAGAGGATTTAAATAAAGAACTTCTTCTCGATTATTCATTTTGCTTTTTAGTTATTTGTTATGAAAACTTTTCAAGTAGAAGCTCAAACATCATAAACTTAATCTAAGAATAGTAAAAGCTATTTGATTATATTTTGAGTCAAACTAGTATTTTAAAGATTTATTTGACTTCTTAAAATATTACTTTCTTTATATTCTCCTTTACGTATTTATTTTTTTTTGAATTCATAAAGCATTGAAAGTAGTGAAAGAATTGATTCTATTGTTAAGTAAGTTAACATGAAAACATGTGAGATTTTCATTTGATTTTGGGACAACCTCAATGGATTGAAGAACCATTCAGAAGGAAGCGATCAAAGAAAATTATCAAGAGGAATCCTTCTGTAAATAAAAAAATCGATGCTTTTACTCAAGTTTCTGAATTTCAGAAAGAAGAAATTAGGCGAGAGCTTTTATATAGCTATGTGGGATTAATTTTGAAGTTTGGTCTATTGATTGTATTTTCAACAAGTCTCGTGAATTTAGGACTTGCATCTCATCAACGTGTAAATAGGAATCTGGAGTTGTCATATTTATTAGAAAGAGAATCCAAAAAACTTCAAAAGTTAAGACTACGTTTTGATGAAATGTTTATAAATGGTGGAGAACAAAGTTTTTTTAAGGAGCAAGATCAGTGGATTACTCCAAATAGTGTCAGAGTTATCTGGCGATGATTAACTTTGCGTCTCTTAGGCTTAGATTTGTTTTTGAAAATTGATTAAAAATAGTTTTTACTAAAGAAGATGGCTCTAGTACAAGCGGCACCAGGAACTGTTTTAATTACTGGTACAACCTCAGGTGTTGGTTTGTATGCAACAAAGTCTTTGGTAAATAGGGGGTGGAGAGTTATTACTGCAAATAGATCTTCTTTGAGAGCGGAAGCTTCGGCCTCAGCTATTGGTTTACCTATTAATAGTCCAAGACAACTGAAACATATACAAATTGATCTTGGCGACTTGGATAGCGTTCGCAATGGGGCTAAAAGTCTTCTAGAGGATTTGGACAAACCATTGGATGCTTTGGTTTGTAATGCTGCTGTGTATCTGCCTCGTTTAAAAAAACCATTGAGATCTCCACAGGGATATGAAATATCAATGGCAACAAATCATTTTGGGCATTTTTTATTGATTCAGTTGCTTTTGGAAAATCTTAGTAAGTCCTCAAGACCGGTCTGGAAGGGAAGATCTTGGGGGGTGGAATCATCTAGAGTAGTTATCTTAGGGACAGTGACCGCCAACAACAAAGAGTTAGGCGGGAAAATACCAATACCAGCTCCTGCTGATCTAGGAAATCTATCTGGTTTTGAAGAGGGTTTTTGCGAACCAATATCAATGGCTAGTGGTAAACGTTTTAAACCAGGGAAAGCCTATAAAGACAGTAAGTTATGCAATATGATTACGACTCAAGAATTACATAGGCGATTTAATTCTTCTCCAATTCTTTTTAGTTCTCTATATCCAGGATGTGTCGCTAATACAAGATTATTTAGAAACACTCCTAAACTGTTTCAATGGTTGTTCCCATGGTTTCAGAAATTAATAACTGGAGGTTTTGTCAGTGAAGCGCTCGCTGGTGACAGAGTAGCGCAAGTCGTTGCAGACCCTCAATTTGCTATTTCAGGTGTCCATTGGAGCTGGGGTAATAGACAACGTAAGGACAGACAACAATTCTCACAAGAGTTGTCCGATAGAGTGACAGATCCAGTGACTTCTAGAAAAGTTTGGGAATTGTCTATGCGTTTAGTTGGTCTGCAATAGACCTTTAGGTATTTATTTAGTCAAATCCAAGTAGATCAAATATTTCACGGTCTTTTAAAGGTTCTGCCTCTAATGGCTCAACGTTATCTATCATTTTCTGGGCTAACGAAAGATATTCATTTTGTACTTCTACTACGCCATCTTCTTCTGGATCCATCTCAAAAATTGTGCACTTTTTAAGTCTTGATCTGCGTATTGCGTCTACGTTACGAAAATGAGCCATGGTCTTAAGACCTGTTTTTTCATTGAATTTTTCTATCTGATCTAATTCAGCAGAACGGTTGGCTATTACACCTCCTAAGCGAACTTTGTAATTTTTTGCTTTGGCATTTATTGCTGCGACGATGCGATTCATTGCGAAAATTGAATCAAAATCATTTGCGGTAACAATTAGACAATAATTTGCATGCTGTAATGGAGCAGCGAAACCACCGCATACAACGTCACCAAGAACATCGAATATAACCACATCAGTATCTTCTAAAAGATGGTGCTCTTTTAGAAGTTTGACTGTTTGACCAGTGACATAGCCACCACAGCCTGTTCCGGCTGGAGGCCCACCACTCTCAACGCACATGACACCATTAAAACCTTTAAACATAAAGTCTTCAGGTCTCAGCTCTTCACTATGAAAATCTACTTCTTCAAGAATATCTATGACGGTAGGCACCATCTTGTGCGTTAGGGTAAAAGTGCTGTCATGCTTTGGATCGCAACCGATTTGAAGTACTTTCTTTCCAAGTTTTGAAAATGCAGCTGATAAATTCGAAGAAGTAGTTGATTTACCAATACCTCCTTTGCCATATACGGCAATAACAAGAGCTCCTTCTTGGATTTGTGCTTTTGGATCTTGTTTTACCTGAACGCTACCTTCACCGTCCTCCTTACGAGTTATTGTCGAAGTCATTAATCTTTTTCTTTCGAAAGTCCTTGTTTATATTCTTGCAGTCAAATATCTCTTTAGGAAATGTTTAGCGAATTCGATACATTTGAAATTAAATATATATCCTCAAATGGAAACATATACATATAGAACAGGGCTAACGCGTATTTCTACTCATGTTTTTGACTTGCTTTTTGGATAAGAAATTACCTTTTAGATGTTTTGTCGATACTAAGGACTGCTAACTGTTGGTAGAGCAAAAGTCACCGTAGTCAGACATTAGGTAGCTAAAAAGTAACTAAATGCGAAAGAGATTAAGTGTTTGTTGACGGGTTACCCTTTTTGGATGCAATTTGAATATATATATGTATTAAATTTATTTCTATGAGCGGTGCAACGCTCCTTAAGGAATCTGGGCCAAGAGAGGTTTTTTGCGGCCTAACATCAATTGTTTGGCTCCACAGGAGAATGCCTGATGCTTTCTTTCTTGTTGTGGGTTCTAGAACCTGTGCCCATTTGATTCAAAGTGCAGCTGGTGTGATGATTTTTGCTGAACCGCGTTTTGGTACAGCAATTTTGGAAGAAAGAGACTTGGCAGGATTAGCTGATGCTCATGACGAGTTAAACAGGGTAGTTAAAAATCTTTTAGCAAGACGTCCGGAAATTAAAACCCTTTTTCTAGTTGGTTCATGCCCGAGCGAAGTAATAAAAATAGATCTTTCACGAGTTGCCGAAAACCTGAATATTGAACTTAAAGGTCAAGTAACGGTATTGAATTATTCGGGTAGTGGAATTGAAACAACTTTCACGCAAGGCGAAGATGGAGCTTTAAAAGCGTTGATTCCATTGATGCCGAAGAGCGTTCAAAAAAAATTACTTTTAGTGGGTACTCTTGCAAATGCTGTGGAGGATCGGCTTACAAGTATTTTTAATCGACTTGGAATAGACAATGTAGAAAGTTTTCCACCCCGGCAGTCAACTGAATTACCTTCAATCGGCCCAGAGACAAAAGTTCTTCTTACGCAGCCATATTTAACTGATACGGCAAGAGAACTAAAAAATAGAGGCGCTGAAATAATTCAAGCTCCCTTCCCATTAGGTGTTACGGGAAGTACATTATGGATTCAGGCTGCTGCCAATTCATTTGGAATAGAGAAATCTCGAGTTGATTCAATTTTAAATCCATTAATATTAAGGGCAAAGCAAGCTTTGACTCCTCATGTAGAGAAACTTTCTGGAAAGAGACTGTTTCTTTTGCCCGAATCTCAATTAGAAATACCTCTCGCCAGATTTCTAAGTAACGAATGTGGAATGGAGATTGTTGAAATAGGAACGCCTTACTTAAATAGAGATTTAATGAAAGCAGAAATAGACTTGCTTCCTCCCGATTGTCGTATCGTTGAGGGACAACATGTAGAGAAGCAATTAGACAGAGTAAGGGATAGTTCACCAGATCTGGTTGTTTGTGGAATGGGGCTAGCTAATCCACTTGAAGCAGAGGGGATATCAACTAAATGGTCAATTGAAATGGTTTTCAGCCCAATTCACGGGATTGACCAAGCTTCAGATTTGGCAGAATTGTTCTCAAGGCCACTTCGCAGGCATGACATTTTAAATCCTAAAACTCTTACATCAAATTAATTTCATGGAATTAACTCTCTGGACATACGAAGGACCTCCTCATATTGGTGCAATGAGGATTGCTACGTCGATGAAAAAATTACATTATGTTTTACACGCTCCTCAAGGAGATACCTACGCTGATCTTCTTTTCACGATGATTGAACGTCGTGGTAGTAGACCACCTGTAACTTATACAACTTTTCAAGCTAGAGATTTAGGAGGAGATACAGCTGAACTTGTAAAAGGACATTTAAAAGAAGCTGTTGAAAGGTTTAATCCAGAGGCTCTTTTAGTTGGAGAAAGCTGTACAGCCGAATTAATTCAAGATCAGCCTGGTTCACTTGCTAAAGGTATGGGGTTTGACATCCCAATTGTTAGCCTAGAGTTACCTGCTTATAGCAAAAAGGAAAACTGGGGTGGTTCTGAGACTTTTTATCAAATAGTAAGAAATTTACTCAAAGACCATTCGAAAGAATCAAAACAAACTTGGCAGGAAGAAAAAAGAAGACCAAGAGTAAATCTTCTTGGGCCAACTTTGCTTGGCTTTAGATGTCGTGATGATATTTTGGAAATACAAAAACTACTTGCTCAGCACGGTATAGACGTTAATGTTGTAGCACCTTTGGGAGCATCACCTGCAGATATCATTCGAATACCAGATGCAGATGTGAATGTTTGCCTTTATCCAGAGATAGCGGAATCAACTTGTATTTGGCTTGAAAGAAATTTAAATATTCCGTTTACGACAACAGTTCCTCTTGGTGTTGGGGCTACTCAGGATTTTCTTCGAGAATTGCACGAAGTTTTAGGGATGGAAATACCAAAATCGGTAAATGAATCGAATCATTCTAAATTAACTTGGTATTCGAACTCAGTAGATTCGAATTATCTAACAGGAAAAAGAGTCTTTATTTTTGGAGACGGAACACATGCTCTTGCTGCAGCAAGAATTGCTAACGAGGAGCTTGGTTTTAAAGTTGTTGGTTTAGGAACTTATAGCCGTGAAATGGCCAGAAAAGTTCGTCCAGCCGCTAAGGCACTTGGCTTAGAGGCATTGATCACAAATGACTACTTAGAAGTAGAAGAAGCGATAAAAGAAACCTCTCCAGAATTAGTCCTTGGTACTCAAATGGAGCGACATAGTGCAAAAAGACTTGGCATACCATGTGCAGTAATCAGCACACCAATGCATGTTCAGGATGTACCTGCTAGATATAGTCCTCAAATGGGCTGGGAGGGAGCAAATGTCATTTTTGACGACTGGGTGCATCCTCTAATGATGGGACTTGAAGAACATTTAATTGGAATGTTTAAGCATGACTTTGAATTTGTTGATGGTCATCAAAGTCATCTAGGACATTTAGGTGGAAAAGGAAACCATAATGTTAATCAAGAAGTTAAAACAACAGTTTCAAGTGACTCAACAACTTCAAATGCTGATCCTATATGGACACATGAGGGTGAAAGAGAACTTTCGAAAATCCCATTTTTCGTAAGAGGTAAAGTAAGAAGAAATACAGAGAATTATGCTCGCCAAGCTGGTTGTAGAGAAATCAACGAAGAAACCCTTTATGACGCTAAGGCTCATTTTAAAGCCTAAATTAGGTTCTACTAATTACGCCAATGAGAATTTTCTTGGCTTGACTTAATTAATCTCCAGACATTTCTTGATATTTTCTTAGCAATTAGTCCACCTCTCTGAACTTTTGAGGAGCCTGGCCTAACGCCTAAAAGTTTTGATACTTCTGAAGTGCTTAGAGGAGCTCCTGTTTCAATAGCTAAAGAAGTTAGTTCAAGTCTTTGTCGTAGCTCATAAGTATCACATTTTTCGTCTTCTTTTAACCAATTCAAATTATCAATACCTTTGTCGGACAATTTTTGCATAAGACCTAATGAGACTAAACCGAGCGCTTGCTCGGGATTGATATCAGTTTTTGAGTTATTGTTTTTTGAATCCTTTGGCTGAGGTACAGACATCCTTCAAGCAGATCTATAGTATGTATTGAATTTATCGGCTTAAATTCAGCATGCAAGTCTAAATTGCTAGCTAAAAAGGCAATCTTTGAGCTATTATCCCGCCCATGACAAGATTCGCCACATTTGAAAATAATGAAAGGCGACTAGGTGGCAGCCTGAGAGTTACTGGTGCAGAGGTAAATGAATATCTTGCTGACGATCCAAAGCGAGTAATAACAACTGATTCGGAAAAATCTTTAGTTGCTCGGCAAGCAAGTCATGTAAAACAAATTGAATTAAGAACCTATGTGTTCCTAGATTCATTGCAGCCTCAACTTGCGGCTTATATGGGAACTGCCAGTTCAGGATTCTTACCCATACCTGGCGATGCTTGCCTTTGGATGGAGGTTTCTCCTGGAATGGCTGTGCACAGGGTTACTGACATAGCACTAAAAGCCAGCAACGTGCGATTAGGCCAAATGATCGTTGAGAGGGCATTTGGATCTCTTGCTCTTTATCACCGAGATCAAAGTACAGTACTGCATTCTGGCGATGTCGTTTTAGATGCCATAGGAAGCACAATCGATAGGAGAACTAATCCTCAAGTTACTTGGACTGAAGTTATTCGATCTATTACTCCTGACCATGCTGTTTTGATCAATCGCCAAAATAGACGTGGCTCAATGATTCAATCTGGCATGAGTATGTTCATCCTTGAGACTGAACCAGCGGGATATGTTTTGATGGCTGCAAACGAGGCAGAGAAGTCATCAAATGTCACAATCGTTGATGTGAAAGGAGTTGGTGCTTTTGGAAGGCTGACTTTGGCGGGAAAAGAAGGCGATGTTGAAGAGGCTGCTGCTGCGGCAATGAGAGCTATTGATTACATAAATAGAAATTAATTATCTTTTTATCCCCATGGCTTTCAAAAGGTAAGGAGCTAATTCTCTAGCTGCTTTGCCTCTACTCCCATGTTTTGATAATTGTGCATTATTTAATTCTCCATAAGTGCAATTAGTTTCACGAACCCAAAATAATGATTCAAATTCACCATCTGGATAAGCAGGCTTTTTTAAAATTTCACCCCAGCAAATCCCTATCGTATTTTTGATAATTTCTCCGGTGTTTGTGCAAAGCACCATTACGCTGCATACTTTTGCACTTCTGTAAGGACTGTCACCAAGAGCAGAGAGAATCTTCTCTATCTTTTTTTCATTAGTGTCTGCAAGTCGCGCAGAAAAAATACCGGGAGCATTACCAAGAGAATCAATTTCAAGTCCAGAATCATCCGCAATAGTCCAACTGTTAGTTAATTCTGCCGCTGCTTTTGCTTTCAATATTGCATTATCCAGATATGTTTTTCCTGTCTCTTCAACATCCAGAGAGCTAGGTTGTTTCTTGACTTCAATTGGGAGTGGCCCAAGCATTGCCTCTATTTCGGCAACCTTTTTCGGATTACCACTAGCAATTGTTATTAGTGGCTTTTCCAAATCGAATAATTCAAACAGATCTATATAGTCTTACAGGAAGAACTCAAAAACAATAGTCGTTGAATTTTTAGATGATTTTGAGACAGTTTTTGGGTGAACATTCCAACCCTGACATGGCCAGGAAACTGTCTCTGGGTAAAAATAACTACATGAACGTGTTTACGCAATGCAATATGAGTATGCCCTGACTATTGAACGAACAGTGTTACTCAACTGTCATAGCAAGGGTGATAAGTTTAGCTTATACAAAAGACTAGAAACTGTAATCAGCGCTGTTAAAGAACCCCCTTGACTAATTGCTATTTGAAGGGCCATTGTCCCTCCTGAACATTCCATCCCTTTACTGAAATAGGACATGGCTAGCGAAACTATGGGTATTGCTCTCGGCATGATCGAGACACGCGGTTTAGTACCAGCAATTGAAGCTGCTGACGCGATGACCAAGGCAGCAGAAGTGCGCTTGATTGGTCGTGAGTTTGTTGGTGGTGGTTACGTAACAGTTTTGGTTCGAGGAGAAACTGGTGCTGTAAACGCAGCAGTTCGCGCAGGTGCAGATGCTTGTGAGCGTGTAGGTGACGGACTCGTTGCAGCTCACATCATTGCTCGTCCTCATCGTGAAGTTGAGCCAGCTTTGGGCAACGGTAACTTCTTAGGTCAGAAGGACTGATTTTTGAGTAAGTCCGAAGAGGAGAGGACTTTTCAAATTTTCAACCTTCCAAACTAATTAACAGGAGCTATCAATGGCTAAAAAGTATGATGCTGGAGTTAAGGAGTATAGAGATACTTACTTCACTCCTGATTACGTCCCCCTAGATACTGATCTACTTGCATGTTTTAAATGCACAGGTCAGGAAGGTGTACCAAAGGAAGAGGTTGCAGCAGCTGTTGCGGCTGAATCATCCACAGGTACATGGTCAACAGTTTGGTCCGAACTACTTGTAGACCTCGAGTTCTACAAAGGGCGCTGTTACCGCATTGAAGATGTCCCTGGAGATAAGGATGCCTTCTATGCATTTATTGCCTATCCATTAGATCTTTTTGAAGAAGGATCTATAACTAACGTTTTAACATCACTCGTTGGAAACGTCTTTGGTTTTAAAGCCCTGCGTCATCTTCGTCTTGAAGATATACGCTTCCCAATGGCATTTATCAAAACTTGTGGCGGCCCTCCTAGCGGAATCGTAGTTGAACGTGATCGTCTTAATAAGTACGGTCGTCCGTTACTTGGTTGTACTATTAAGCCTAAACTTGGTCTCTCAGGTAAAAACTACGGTCGCGTTGTATACGAATGTCTAAGAGGCGGTCTTGATCTAACTAAAGATGATGAGAATATTAATTCTCAGCCATTCCAGCGTTGGAGAGAGCGTTTTGAATTTGTAGCTGAAGCAGTAAAGCTAGCCCAGCAGGAAACTGGTGAAGTAAAAGGTCATTACCTTAACTGTACTGCGACTACTCCTGAGGAGATGTATGAGCGTGCTGAGTTTGCTAAAGAACTCGATATGCCCATCATCATGCATGACTACATTACTGGTGGTTTTACAGCTAATACAGGTCTTGCTAACTGGTGTCGTAAGAACGGCATGCTCCTTCATATTCACCGTGCTATGCATGCGGTTATTGACCGTCATCCTCAGCATGGTATTCACTTCAGAGTTCTTGCGAAGTGTTTACGCCTATCAGGCGGAGATCAACTTCATACAGGAACAGTTGTTGGAAAACTAGAAGGAGATCGTCAAACAACTCTTGGTTATATCGATAACCTTCGTGAATCTTTTGTCCCTGAAGACCGTTCTCGCGGTAACTTCTTCGATCAAGATTGGGGTTCTATGCCTGGTGTATTTGCTGTGGCATCTGGTGGTATCCATGTTTGGCATATGCCAGCATTGCTCGCAATCTTTGGAGATGATTCATGTCTCCAGTTTGGTGGTGGTACTCATGGTCACCCATGGGGCTCAGCTGCTGGTGCGGCTGCGAACCGTGTAGCTCTAGAAGCATGTGTTAAAGCACGTAATGCAGGTAGAGAAATCGAAAAAGAAAGTCGCGATATCCTTCTTGAAGCTGCAAAGCATAGCCCTGAGCTTGCAATTGCGCTTGAGACATGGAAGGAGATTAAGTTCGAATTCGATACAGTCGATAAACTCGACGTTCAGTAAAAAAATATAGAGGTGATTTTTAAGATTCACCTCTAATTTTCTTAAATTCACTAGTCGATGACTCAGTCGACTTTCATTCATTCACTAACCTAAGTTCACCATGCCTTTCCAGAGCACAGTAGGTGACTATCAGACAGTCGCCACCCTGGAAACATTCGGCTTCTTACCGCCGATGACCCAGGACGAAATTTACGATCAAATTGCTTATATCATTGCTCAGGGTTGGAGCCCAGTTATTGAGCATGTTCATCCAAGTGGTTCAATGCAGACCTATTGGTCTTATTGGAAATTACCTTTCTTTGGTGAAAAGGATTTGAATCTCGTAGTAAGTGAGTTAGAAGCTTGTCATAGAGCATATCCTGACCACCATGTGCGTATCGTTGGATATGACGCCTATACACAAAGCCAAGGTACTTGCTTTGTAGTTTTCCAAGGCCGCTAGTTTCAGGCTTTGATAAATTTAGCCCTGAAAAGCTTTCGGGGCTAATAATTCCTTAGAGAATTAAAAAATTATTTCTTCGGTCTCTCCATTGGATTGATATGGCTAAACAAACAAGTAGACAATTAGTTCTTGATCGCCGCAAGGCTTTAAGTCAAGGAGGTAAAAATGCCTCTATTAAAGGTTCAACACCTAATAGAGTTCGTTCTTCCGCTGACGCGAGAGCTACTAGAACTGATTCAACATTTGTTAAGCCCAAAAAGAATTTAGCTAATTCAAATAATTCTTCTTCTCATTTAAGTACTAATAATTATCAATCAGGTACTTCTGGAAGTTCAATAGGTTCAAGATCATATAAAAGCTCAGTAGCACATTCTAGTCGCCAACTTGTTATTGCTAGACGAGAAGCCCTATCTCGTAGAGGTAAATCTGCTGATCATACAAAAGATATAACTCGGGTCGACGTAGAGAAGAAAAAGGGTAAAAATACTCCCTCTTATAATGAAAAAAAGTCTGAACATTGTTGTCCAGAGTGTGAGGAAAAAGCTCTAGAGCAGTCTAGTAATACAATTTCAAAACCAGAAGTTACTTTGACTTTAAATAAAAGAACAACGGATCGCCGTTCGACTGGTAAAAGAAAAGCTATTACTAATTCAAGTAGAGCATTTGTTCTTGCTCGAAGAGAGGCTTTGTCAAAACACGGCAAATCTGCAGGGAAGCAACCAACATCAGCTGCATCTGTTGCAAGACAAGGTAATCCAGATCTAACTACTAAGGAAATAGCTCAAAGAGTAAGAGAGCTTAAAAGCAAAACTGGCGCTACTGGAACAAACCGTACTGCCGCAACACGTCCTTGTGGGCCAAATAAAAATGGAGCAAAACAGAATGCCAGTGCTCCAGATGCTCATTGGAAGGTAGGTATGAGTCAAACTTCTACTGGTCAACTTGTTACAGGAACTCAAGCAAATAGATCTCTGAAAACTACTGGCAATGAAGCAAGTACATGCCGTTCGATTACAGGTACTCAATATTTAGGTTCCGAAGTTATAGATTCTTTTTGTAATGGTGCTAATACTTCCATAAGTCAACCCCCCAAGGTAGCCGTTACAAATACAACTCATGGAAATTTAGTCACAGGTAATGAGGTAGGTAGATCAGAAAAAGTTACTGGAGATGAGCCAGGAACATGCAAGAATCTTACAGGCACTGAATATATTTCTGCTAATCAATCAAATGCCTACTGCGGAAGTGTTAATCCTTCACCTTCAAAGATTGGCTATAGCAATACACTTGATGGTAGAAAAGTAAGTGGAACCATGACTGGAAGGTCAGAGTTGGTAACAGGTAATGAAGCAGGCTCAGGTAAGGATTTAACTGGAGACCAGTATTTAGGTGCTGATCCATTGCCTTCTGGAAGACCTGCTGAAAAGGTTGGTTCCTTAAAAACAATTCGTGGTAATGGTGTAACTGGAACTGATGTGTCAAGAAGAGAAAATGTGACTGGCAATGAGGCTGGCAGTTGTAAAAATGTGACAGGAGACGAATATGTAGGTTCTAAGCAATTCGATTCTTTTTGTGGTGGTAAACCTGAGCCTGATCCTGCCAAGGTTGGTTTAAGTCTGACTAATAAGACTCAGTCTGTAAGTGGAACAATGACAGGTAGATCTCAGCTTGTAACTGGAGATGAACCTGGAACTTGTAAAGCAGTAACTGGAACACCATATGCAGGTTTAGAACAAGCAAATCAATGGTGTGATAAAGCTACCTCTTCTGAGATAGAGGCTAGAACCCCTCGGCAACTTGGGACTCCTGCGGCAAGATTGACTGGTCAGCAACCTGGTATAGGGGGGAAAATGACAGGAGCTCACAAAGGTGCTTGCGAGCCTTTAACTGGAACACCATATGTTGGTGGTGATCAATTAAGCGAAAATTGTGGTCTTTCAAATAGTTCTGCAGGTTATGCGCATCAAGAAAATACTGAACAAGCACCTTGGACAAGTTTTAGTGTGAAATCTCCAGCAAGGGAAGCTCATATTCAAACAGAATTAAAGTCAGGTGTTACTGGAACAAGCTACGAAGATAGTTCCAGAATTACAGGCCCATTTGACATGGCTGCTAATAAAGTAACTGGTACCGAACAATTTAGATTTGATAAAAAAATATCTAATGCTCAGCAAAATAAAGTTGATGAAGTAGTTAACGAAGAGACCAAGCAAAGACCAACCTCACGAATCACAGGCGAGGGCCAATCAGCTGGTTTAAATATTACTGGAGATGATTGGGCAAGAGGACAACATGTAACAGGAACAGAAGGGGCTTCTGCTAAGAGACGTAATCCTTCTCGCCCAGGTCCAATGAGTGCAATGCAGGCAGCTGAATTGAAAAGGAATCAGGAAGTCCCTGAGCCAGACTTTTTGATCACAGGATCTAGTGGCAATACAAGGGAAGGTCAATTGGTTACTTTCTCTGGTGGAGCAAGAGGTTAAATAGCCGATGGCCTATCGAAATTTGGCCAAGAAATCTTTTCGTGGGCCTACAGCTCCTATGAAAAGATTTGTCGATCTAGGTAACCAGAGCTTGAATCCTGAAGTAATTAAGACTACTAATTCTTTCTCTGATGAAATCAAAACTATTAGCTCTTTCTCAACTGATCATCCATTAACGAATTCTCAAGAAAATCAGAGGTTAAATCAATACGAAAAAAAGGTTAAAGGTCGATTTGATAATATTGTCCCTCTTTTAAAAAGAGTCTCTAGTCTTCAAAACGATTTAAATTTTGTAGAAAGAGCTCAAAATTTATGTCGCTCAGAATTAGGGTATGAATTACCATCGCACATACTTGAAAAGGCGTGGATCGGGAGTGTTGATATTAGTGCCTTGTTTGCATGGTGTGTTTTTCAATCACACCAATTGACTAGTAATGAATTTTTTAATTCAGATCCAATAGAGGGATCTGAGGATAGTCAACATGCCAAATCTTTTCAATCTTTTCTTTATCAATGTGGCTTTCATCTTTTAGATATAACTCCTTGCGCTGATGGACGATTAGCTCATTCTATTTCTTACGCTTTACGTATACCTTTTAGCTCTGTTAGGAGGCGTTCTCATGCCGGTGCACTATTCGATATTGAAAAAACAGTTAATCGTTGGATTAAAACTGAACATAGTAGATATAGAGAGTCAACTCCCAACTCTGCAACTGAGCCAACAAGATATTTAAAATCAGTAATCTATCATTTTAGTTCTGTTGATCCAACGCACCAAGGATGTGCTGCTCATGGTAGTAATGATGAGTTGGCAGCATCAGAAGGCTTACAGCGATTACTAGATTTTAGGGAAGCAGTCGAAAATAGTTTTTGCTGTGGTGCATCTGTTGATTTGCTTTTAATTGGTATTGACACAGATACAGATGCGATAAGAGTTCATACTCCTTCGAAAACTAATGAAGTTGATTTGAAGTCATGGGTTTGTGCAAATGAAATATACAAAGAGACTCAATTTCTAACTACTGAGGAGGCTCTTCATAAGATTCAAGAAAACATCAAAAGTGTTTGCCCTGGAGAAACAGATCCAAATATGGTTATGTTTATTACCAGACTCATTTCTAATAATATTTCTCAAATTGATTATGTGAAGAATTTTCATTCCGGAAGCTACCAAGATGCAGGTCATGCTGAGAGGTTTATTGGTGTAGGTATTGGTTTTAAAGAAGTTCACTTAAGGAATCTTACTTATTTTGCTCATTTGGAGACTGTTGAACAAGGAGCTCCTGATCTAGACGTCGGAGTGAAAATTTTTACAGGTCTCAACATCTCGAGAAGTTTACCAATCCCTATTGTCATTCGCTTTGATTACTCAGGTAGTGTCCCTCATGCTAGAAATAGAGCATTATCTGATTGTCATAGAATTAATGAGGCTATTAAGTCTCGTTATCGAGATTTAATAGATAATGGTTCACTTCACACATTTCTTACTATTCGAGATCGAGATAAAAAGGCTCCTGCAGAAGTTGTAGGTTCTTCCCTCGATCCAGTCACTCAGGAGGCTCATTAAATGCTCATTTGTAAAGTTCTCAAACCACTTGTCTCAACCAATCGTATCCCAGGCTTTGAACATAAGCATTTACAGGTTGTATTAGACGGTAGCTCAAAAAAAGTTGCTGTTGATGCTGTTGGATGTAAACCAGATGATTGGGTTATATGTGTCGGAAGTTCTGCAGCTCGCGAAGCTGCTGGAAGTAAGTCTTATCCTAGTGATTTAACTATTGTTGGGATTATTGATCATTGGGATCCAGAGACACAACAACAGATTTCAGGAGGAGCAAAATAATGGAGATCATGCAAGTTATGGGACGGTTGGTATGTACACAGAGAGTGGAAGGTTTAGGACACATGCATTTAAGAATATTATGTAATAACAAAGGTAAAAGACTTGTGGCTGTTGACCCTGTCGGTGCGCGAGAAGGTAATTGGGTCTTTACTGCAACAGGAACCGCAGCAAGGTGGGGATGCCCAGATCCAAATGTTCAAACTGATTTAACTATTGGTGGGATTATTGACAATTGGTCACCTGATGATTAGTTTCAGCACTATTCAATAAAGCTAAATTTTATAAATTCCTAAATTATGACTAACTCTTCAAATCGACGACCAAAAAGTGGTAATAAAAGCATTAAAAATAAAGATCAGATTGTTGATATTACTCCCTTGAATTTAAGCACTAAATTAAAAATTACTTCCAACATAAAGTCCTCTTCGAATGAAAAAGTATCTAATAATAAAAGTATTCCTGGAGCTAAAAATATATTAAATGGCTCTGGAGGTTCTGGCTCAACAAAAACTCCAATTAAAAAAAATAAAGGTTTTAAAAGTAATTCAAAATCAGGGATTGCAATTGGAATGATAGAGACTCGTGGACTTGTACCCGCAATAGAAGCAGCAGATGCAATGACTAAGGCTGCTGAAGTTAATTTGATCGTTAAGGAACTCGTAGGTGGAGGATATGTAACAGTAATGGTTCGTGGTCAAACTGGTGCTGTGAATGCTTCTGTGAGAGCAGGTGCTGATGCATGTGAGCGTGTTGGGGATGGTTTAGTTGCGGCACACATCATTGCCCGTCCACATATCGAAGTTGAGCCGGCTTTAAAAGGGAGTGGTGCTAAAAGAAGAAGTTAATTAGTTTTTTGTTTATAAATTATTTCTTCAATCAATTCACGATGTAGTAGTTTTTATAAAAGAAATGTTTTTTTTATGGAAGGGTGGAGGCAAAAGAAAAGACCAGAGTGTCTAGAAAAAAGGTTTGAATTCCAATCTTATGAAGAAAACAGAGATTTTCTAGATGAGCTAGGTGATTTTTGCGAGAAGGTAAATCGCTACCCTGACATAAGTTTTGGGAAGACTTATGCAAACATCACCATCAGGCCTGTAGAAAATAATGAGAAAGAAGAAATATCAAAAGATGATTTTGATTTCGCGAATAATATAGATTTTTTAAATAATCAGTGAAAAAAATTAATCTTCCTCTTTTGGTTGTTCTAGGTCTCTTTTGATTAATGCCATTAGATAAGAGGGGGTTTTATATCTCCCTGGTAAACAGCGATTGAGAGTCTCTAGATGGCTCCAGCAAACTGTTCTTTGAATTTGATCAGCGGTACGTCCTTGTTGCAAGAGCCTCCTAAGTGCTTTGCAGTACAGAGGGTATCCTGCTTCTAGTTCGCCAATAGTCAACTTGGCAGTGGACATTGTCTATTGCTAATCAATTATTAATTTAGACAATCATGGGGCCACTTAGCAAAGTGGCAATGTTCTGTTTAGTCACAAAGTTGTTTTTATTTCTTGTTTCCTAGCCAAGCAACACAATCTATTTCAATTTTTCCTCCCTTTGGAAGATTTGATACTTCCACGCATGCTCTTGCTGGGCTCGTCGCTTCTCCCCCAAAGGTTTCTGCATAAATCGAATTCACTTTTGCGAAGTCGTTTAAATCAGTTAAATAAATAGTTGTTCTTACTACATTTGAAGTTTTTCCACCAGCAGCTTCAACCACTGCCATTAAATTTTTTAAAACTTGTCTAGTCTCCTCCTCTATGTTCCCATTCCCTAGCATTATCCCAGTTGAAGGGTCTAAAGCAATTTGTCCTGAGCAGTACAACCAGTTTTCTACTAATACAGCTTGGTTATAAGGGCCAACTGGTTTAGGTGCGAATTCTGTCTCGATTGGCTCTATATCTGAACTTTTCATAAATGTATAGGCTTGTGTTAAGAGATTATAGTTAAATTAGAATTTAACATTTCCAACTATCTTTGTGCAGTCTTAGTTTTGTAAATACTTCGACATTTTGCGCTCTTAAAAATAAATTTGTTTTTCTTTCTTCTGCGATTGTTGATGGGAGACTAGGTATTCCATTTCGAAGCTTATTCTGAACAAGCTCTAATCTTTCTTTAATAGAAATATTTTTTGAATCTAAAGTTAATGCCCATTTTAAGTTGTTTTCTGTATATTCATGAGCTGAGTATATTTTTGTGTTTTCTGGTAAGGAATTAAGTTTATATAAACTTTCAAACATTTGAGACGGCGTTCCTTCTAGAAGGCGACCACAACCACCTCCAAAAATTGTGTCTCCAGGGAATAATATATTATATTTAGCATTTTCTTTTGATACATAAAAGGCAATATGGTTGTTCGTATGACCATGCACTTCAATTATTTTAATCTCACCATCCATTAAATGAAAAATATCATTATCATCTACTGAAAATGTTTGAAAAGGTATTCTTGTAAGTTCTTTTTTTGAAGCAATTACCTTTGCATTCGGCCATCTTTTTATTAGCTTTTGTGTTCCACCTATATGGTCATCGTGATGATGCGTTTGAAGGATAGCTTTCAAGGATAGGTTTTTCTCTAAAAGCCATTTTTCTACCGGACTTGAGATAGATGGATCTATTACTACCGCATTGCAATTGTGGACCCATACCCATACGATATTGTCCTGTAAAACAGTAATTGGATGAATAGTGAATTCGCTTTCTTTCTCTAACATTTTTTATTTAAGTAATGAAATAGTTGGCATCCATTTCAATGGTTTTTGACATGTTTACAGTTGCATTAGCAAAAGGCGCCTTGTTGAAAGAATCAGTCTCAATGTTTTTGAACGTTGGACTTGACTTCTCGGCTGTTTTAGAAGATAGCAATCGTCAATTGATGGTTCCGTCAGTTTGTGGACGAGCTAAAGCCCTTTTAGTAAGGAATAGTGATGTCCCTGTTTACGTATCTTATGGACAGGCACAACTGGGAATAGTGGGTTTTGATGTGTTACGAGAGCAGAAATTACAGGTGTCTAATTTAGTTGATCTTGGTTTTGGAGCTTGCCATATGTCTGTTGCAGTTAAATCGAGTAGTGGTTATTTGAGTGCTTCTGACTTGCCACCTAACTGTCGTGTTGCAAGTAAATTTACAAACTGTGCAAAGAAATTTTTTGATCAAATTGATTTGCCTGTTGAATTGGTTCATTTGAGTGGATCGGTTGAACTTGGTCCAATAACAGGTATGGCTGAAGCAATCGTTGATTTAGTCGCAACTGGCCGTACTCTTAGAGATAATGGTCTGATAGAAATTGAAGAACTTTTCAAATCAAGCGCTCGGCTTGTTGGTCATCCACTATCACTTAGGTTAGATAGAGGTCCACTTCAAGAAATTATTGATTCAATTCAAATCCAATCTCAGATTAATCTCTCTCCTGATGGCAAAAAATGATTTTCGAAGAGTTAAGAAACTTGGTAAGTATTTAAAAAAGGAAAAAAAACGTTTAATCCTAATACTTCTAATACTAATACCTGTTGCTTTAGCCGGTGCAATTCAACCTCTACTTGTAGGGCAAGCTATCTCTGTTTTAAGAGGAGAAGATACGATATCTTTTTTTGATAATTTATCTGGTCAATCATCAATTAGTTTGATAATAATAACTCTATTCATAACAGTACTACTTAGACTTGGATTACAGGGTTTTCAGTCATACAATATACAGGCTGTAGGGCAAAGGCTGACTGCAAGAATTAGAAATGATTTGTTTTCTCATTCCATGTCGTTGTCATTGCGTTTTCATGACAAAATGCCTGTTGGTAAATTGCTAACAAGATTAACTAGTGATGTTGATGCATTGTCAGAAGTTTTTGGAAGTGGAGCTGTTGGTGTTTTAGCTGATTTTGTAAGCCTTATAGTTATATCAATAACTATGATTTTAATTGAATGGAGATTGGGTTTGCTTCTTTTAATTGTTCAAATACCTGTTACAGCTTTTATTCTTTGGTTACAAAAACGCTATCGAATAGAAAACTATAAAGTTAGAGAGGAACTTTCCCAACTGAATGCAAACTTTCAGGAAAATTTACAAGGCCTAGAAGTTGTTCAGATGTTCAGAAGGCAATCATTAAATGGTCAAAAATTCTCCAAAACAGGTGCTAATTATAAAAATGCGGTAAACGGGACTATTTTTTATGACAGCAGTATTTCAGCTTTTATTGAATGGGTCTCATTGGCAGCAGTCGCATTGGTTATTTCTTTGGGCGGCTATATGGTTACGGCAGGAGCTATGGGACTTGGTACTTTAACCACATTTATTCTTTATTCACAAAGATTATTTGAACCTCTGAGACAATTGGCAGAAAGATTTACACAAATCCAGGGAGGGCTAACAGCAGTTGAGAGAATAAGTGAGCTGCTTGAAAAGAAAATAGAGATTTATGATCAAATTGATAAGAAGCTAGAAAATAAAAAGATAATCAATTCAAATGAAACTCGAATTGGAGAAGTTTTATTTGAAAATGTTAGTTTTTTTTACAGAGAAGATGAACCAATAATAAACGATTTAAGTTTCAAAATTAATCCTGGTGAACATGTCGCTCTCGTTGGCCCAACTGGGTCAGGTAAGACCACTTTGATTAGATTATTATGTAGGCTTTATGAACCTCAAAAAGGAAATATATACATTGATGGTCAAAATATTAGAAACATTTCTATTCAAGCTCTTAGGAAACAACTTGGAGTAGTTCTTCAAGACACTTTCCTTTTTAGTGGAAACGTTGCAGATAATCTTCGTTTGGATTCTTCAATAGATAATCAGGGCTTGAAAGATATATGCAGTGAATTAGGACTCGATAATTTATTGAGAAAGCTTCCAAATGGATTAGATACATATATCAGGGAAAGAGGAGGGAATCTTTCTTCAGGTGAGAGACAACTTTTGTCTATTGCAAGAGTTGCAATAAGAGATCCAAAAGTATTAATCATGGATGAAGCTACTGCTTTTATGGATCCGTCAACGGAGGCAACTTTGCAAAGAGATCTTGATAGGTTGTTAGAGAAAAGAACAGCGCTCGTTATTGCACATAGATTAGCAACAATAGAATCTTCTGATCGAATCCTTGTAATGAGAAAAGGAAGGCTAGTTGAGCAAGGTAATCATGAAGAGTTGAGGGCTTTGGGTGGACTTTATGCCCAACTATCTGATTTGCAAGAAAAAGGTCTCGCATCTATCTGAATAGTACTAATTTATGATTAATCTAGGTTCAAAAAAATTAGGAATGTCAGGCTGGAGGAATCAAAATGTTCTTGCAGATGAAACCTTAAAAAATATATATGGACAACAAGCTGTTCAATACTTTAATCAAGATAATTCATCCCTCTTCGTTTTTAGTGATTCTAAATCTTTTGACTTAATTGAACTTGAGCAACTTTTACAAGCAGTTGGATGGGGAAGAAGACCACTTCGAAGAGTGAAACGAGCTCTAGATAATAGCTTGCTTAAGATTGGTCTATGGCAACATGATCCTAAGTTTCCAAGATTAATTGGATTTGCAAGATGCACCGGAGACGGAGTTATTGATGCAACAATATGGGATGTAGCCATTAATCCTGTTTATCAAGGTTATGGATTAGGGAAACAACTTATGTCATATTTAATGCGGAGTTTAAAAAGGCAAGGTGTTACTAGAGTAACTCTATTTGCTGATTCTGATGTGATAACTTTTTATAAAAGACAAGGATGGAATCTAGAACCAAAAGGGAATAAATGTGCCTTTTGGTATTCTAATTAATTGATTAAATTACAGTTGATAAATTATGAATAGTATTCTTTTGATAATTTATCTGTTCCATGGCCTTGGCGCCATTTCTTTCTTAACCTTGCATTCTTAATAGCACGTTTAATTATATTTGAATTAGACCATCTTATATCGTCAGTGTATAAATTTAAACCGATACGCTTTACTTTTGCAGTTGTCGTAATTCTAGTTATCAAGTCGAGATCCTCCATTATTTTTAAGGATGAGAACCCTCCTGATCGGTGGTAAAGGTCTTTATGAATTAGTAAACCTTGGTCGCCATAAGGACGTTGTAAAAAATGACTTCTAAGTGCTACAGCGAGTTCTAAAATTCTGTATTCTAACCTATCTTTTTTGACTTTAAAATCAAAATACCATGCATAATTCTTTGATGTTTTATTTTGAATTATTTTAAACAAAGTTTCTCCGCATCTTTTGTCTAACCTACTATCTGCATGAAGAAATAGAAGCCAATCTCCTTTTGCTTTGGAGGCACCAGTTTTTAATTGATATCCTCTATTTTTCTTAGGACTATTGATAACACTAACTCCTTGTATTTTTGCAATTGAAATAGTTAAATCTGTACTCCCTCCATCCACTATTGTTAAATCAAAAGCATCAGGCCATTCATTTAAATCAGCAAAGAGAAGAGGAAGATGATCTGCTTCGTTTAGAGTTGGTATGACGATGCTGAGAGTTGGAAATTGTTGTGATCTAGCCATGGTGATAAATCCAAAATATTGTCAAGATCATTTTTAGTTTGAAGTAATTGATAATTTATTTGATTTAAGGAAGCCAATCGAATTGTCTCTTCAAGCACTTTATCGCTTCCCCATTTTATACCAGAAAATGGCCAGGTGCATAGTGGATTTAAGAGTTTGTTTGATAATCCAATAAGCCAGTACCCACCGTCTTTTGAGGGACCTAATACCATTTCTTTTTTATTAAGTATTTGAATAGCTTGAATTAAGTCAAACTGTGAGATTGATGGTAAATCAGTTCCAATTAATAGGACAGGTTTATGAATCGTTTTGTGAGAAATAGTATTTTCAAATTGAGTCTTTAAAAACTGTCTTTTCATTTTTGTTCCTAGATTGCCAGGCCCTTGAAGCGCAATTTTTTGAATCTTATTTTTGAGCGCCCATTTTTTTGCTGCCTGAATTCCAATTCCATCGATGGCAACTGTTACATCAGCGAGACCATCTTTTTGAATCTCTTTAGCTACTTGAATAGTGTGATTAGTGAGTTTTTCTTGGATCTTTGCTGCATGAAGTGCCCCTATATCCTTGGATAAACGACTTTTACATCTAAAGATAGCGTGCCATCTTGTCATTAAAACTATAGTTGGTTTATTGCTTTTATTGAATCTTGCCGTTTTAACTACCTTATACATAGTTATTGATTTAGGTCTTTTCGACGTTCTTGAAGTTTAAGTTACTATTTATTTCATCTGATTAATTTTTGTTCTTAAAAAAAAATAAACCTATTTATGTGATTTTTTTTTCTGATCCATGACGAAATTTACCTTCTTGAATGTAACGATTCAATTTTTACAACTGGATTCCCAGATTTAACAATTTCTGATTGAAGTTCTCGCTAAAATCAAAATCCATTAGGTAATTTCT